>NZ_CBXX010000018.1 GCF_000577615.1 Herbaspirillum sp. RV1423 | reverse complement strand
CGACCAGCCTGATGCGGCAAATGAACACCTGGACGCAGGCCAAGTTCGACGAGCAATTCGGCGTGCGTTGGGGATTTAGCCAACAATCGACAATCCGTCAGGCGACAAAAACGATCATCGGCAATCACGGCGGCGTTGATGGTGTCACCGACCGCAACGGACAAACAACACTGCAAAAAAGCCTCTCCATCGATCCATTACGCTTGTGCATTCCTCCTCAAAAATAAACGGGACATCATCAATCATGGCTACTATCAAACGCATCATTCCACCGCGCATTCTCAAGAGCGGCGTCGTCGAATACCACTCTGTGACCTCGCCGCCCGACGACAGCATCGCCATGTGCCACAAGGTGCCGGACCGAATCATTCCGGTGATCTTTGTGCCGGGGGTGATGGGGTCGAATTTGCAGTCGATAGCGACACGAACTTCGAAAAGCGAACCAGTATGGGTGGTCAACAGCACTCAAAGGGTTCTTGCTGATTGGGGATTAAGAGATGCAAAAAAACGGAAATCACTTCTTGATCCCAATAAAACCGAACTCTACCGCACAGGCGACTTGCCATCAGGCGCCGCCCCGCGCAGCGTCTTCCACACTCACCCGACGCCGACGCAGAAAGAAATCGACGACGAACTGCTCCGGCGCGGCTGGGGCGAAGTGTCGCACCTGAGTTACGGCCCTTGGCTCAAGTGGCTGGAAGAGAGCCTCAACGACGCCGATTATACGAAGACCGGGTTGGAATACGCCAGCAGCGGCCTGCGCCCGCGCCTGATGAAAGAACTGGTCGCCCACGTGCCCGGCATTGAGCCGCTGACCTTCGACGAAGTTGGGCTGTCCTATCGCTATCAGTTTCCGGTGCATGCGGTGGGCTACAACTGGCTGCAATCGAACGCCGATTCGGCCAAGCGCCTGCAAGCGAAGATCGACGAATTCATCCGGTATTACGACAAAACCTATACCTGCAAAAACGTCATCCTCGTCACGCACAGCATGGGCGGGCTGGTGGCGCGACATTACAGCGAGGTGCTCAACCAGCGCGACAAGGTGCTTGGTGTGGTGCATGGCGTGATGCCGACGACTGGTGCGGCCACGGCCTACAAGCGCGTGAAATCCGGCGTGGAAGGCAGCGCCGGCATTGTCGTGGGCGACGACGCAGCCGAAGTCACAGCCGTCTTCGCGCAAGCGCCGGGACCGCTGCAACTCTTGCCTAGTGCTGAGTACGGCAACGGCTGGCTCAAGATCAGGGATGGCGAGCAACGGATCAGTCTGCCGCAGGGCAACGATCCTTATGATGAAATCTATACCGTGCGCGGCAAATGGTGGGGGCTCATTGATGACAAGCTGATTAATCCACTGGATGAGCAAAAGACGAAGCCGACTTTGGATAAGGATTGGGACGCTTTTGGAAAACTAATTGATGAAAAAGTAAAGCCGTTTCATCAAGATATTGCCAATCGATTTCATCCCATCACCTACGCCTTCTACGGCGACGACAAGGCGCACAGCGCCTGGGGGGATGTCACCTGGGAGCGCAAACTCTCCCATGCGGCCCGCATGTTGGGCACGGCCGCGCCGATTGACGACGTCAAGAGCGGTCGCGTGCTGCAAGACCACGGACAAGGCGAACAACTGCTGCTGCAACAAAGCGGCGGCACCGCCATGCCGACCGGATTCAAACTGACAGAAGCCAACGAGAACGGCGACGGCACCGTGCCGGTTCGTTCCGGTCGCGCGCTGCAAGGCAAAGTGCGCGTCTGCGTCGGCTACCAAGGCGTGGATCACGAGGGCGCATACAAGCACGAAGCACAACGCCTCTTCACCCTGTGGTCCATCGTCAAGATCGCCCAGCATGTCAAACCGCCCTTGCGCTACGAGATCGATGGAGAATGCCCGCGATGAATTCACCCCTATTTTTAAAATCCATTATTGCACTTGGCCTGACGCTGACGCTCAGCGCCTGCCAACCGAAACCCTTGACCGAACAGGAGCAACGCACTGTGACCCAACTGACCACCAATATGAAGACCCAGTGTGTGGGTCGCTACCTGATCGATTTACCGGCTGACGTGGATATCTATGGCCATGCAAAATTGAACGATGTCGATGTCAAGATAGAACCGATGTCGCAGCAGGCGTTTTTGGATGGCATGCATAAAAGAGATGCCGAACTCAAAGCAATGAAGCACATACATGGCTATCAGTTTTTATTCGGCGACAACGAGTATCACCCGATGAATTCCAGTACAGAACAGATGCGGAAGAAAGGGATTTGGCACTTCATCCATTTGGATGACGAATATTCCGGGGATATGGGAAGAACTCTTGAAGCCTATAAATGGAACAAGGGTTATCGCATCAAGTTGGAAACAAAAACATGGGATTACACAAGATCAATCGTCAAAGATAAACCGCGCGCCAAGGAAATGGGCAACCGGGTTCCTTCCAGACTCGGCGATATGATGAGTTTGTTACACGACTTTCGAGGTCTGTCGAACGGAGAGATTCCAAAGGAACCGGGTGTGTGTCTCACGGGTGGATTCATCAAGAGCGAGGCCTCCGATGAGGAAGAGGTGTCGATGTCGTTTTATTTGCGTGACAAACGGGATGTGAGTTTTGATCTAGAGACCAATTCCAATATTCGAGAAAAAACTACCTTGCTGCAACGTGGTTCTCAGATCGAAAAAGCAGTTAAGACTCGGGACGGACATACCATTCGCAAAGGAAAGATCGATCTCCCAGGATTGACATCAGCAGAAGAGTGGCTGTTAACAGGCATTACCAATTCCAAAGTCATGGGGCATCGCTTTGCTTTGGAAGCGAACTCAATTGTCGGTAGCGCACAGACACCCTTGCTGATATTGGACATGGATAACGGCGCTTTCCCTCAAGATGTGCCAAGAGATGAAATCATCAAGGCCTCTCTCACCGAAGGCGAAGCCGTCGCCCTGTGGGATGCCGTCTCGCGCACGATCCGCGTGCGTCCGGGTGCGATGGACGCGATGCCCTTGCCAACGGTGTCGGCGACCGAACATCGCCTGCCGCTTGGCACCGTTGTCTGCAGCGGCCAGACCTGCCGCCAGGGCGGCTACTACCACACGCACTGGAATGGCGAGACCTACCGCAAGTTGCTTTGCCCTGACCGTCCCGCACCCACGCTCAATCTGATGGAGCCTGTTCCTTATCGCTGGCTGCCCGGTTTGGTCAACAGGATGCTGCTTAAGCATGAACGCTTGCCTATGGCACTGGCATCGCACCAGGTTGACTGGGTACTGACAAGTTATTTCTTGTGAGATGTCGTTCCGCTAAAGGCCGCTACACTGTTCCATGGGCGCGACGATGTTCAATACGGGGCACGACAATTTCTTCAGGCGGCTGCCGGCTCACCACTCCGCAAAGCTGCCGTCCTTATGCCGCCAGACCGGATTGCGCCAGCGATGTCCAACCTCGGCGCGTTGCTTGACATATTCCTCATTGATCTCGATGCCCAGTCCCGGACCTTGCGGGATCGCCACGTAACCGTCCTTGTAGCTGAACACGTCCGCGTCGACGACATAGTCGAGCAGGTCGTTGCTCTTGTTGTAATGGATGCCCAGGCTCTGTTCCTGGATGAAGGCGTTGTACGACACGGCGTCGACCTGCAGGCAGGCCGCCAGCGCGATCGGGCCGAGCGGGCAGTGCAGCGCCAGCGCGACGTCGTAGGCTTCGGCCATGGTGGCGATCTTGCGCGTTTCGGTGATGCCGCCGGCGTGCGAGACGTCGGGCTGGATGATGTCGACGTAGCCTTCGCTGAGGATGCGCTTGAAGTCCCAGCGCGAGTACAGGCGCTCGCCCAGCGCAATCGGCGTGGCGGTGAGATGGGCGATTTCCTTGAGCGCTTCGTAGTTTTCGCTGAGCACCGGTTCTTCGATGAACATCAGCTTGTACGGTTCCAGTTCCTTGACCAGCACCTTGGCCATCGGTTTGTGCACCCGGCCGTGGAAGTCGACGCCGATGCCGATGTTGGGGCCGACGGCGTCACGCACGGCGGCGACGTTGGCCAGCGTGGCTTCCACCTTGTCATAGGTGTCGATGAATTGCAGTTCTTCGGTGCCGTTCATCTTCACGGCGGTGAAGCCGCGCGCGACCGTATCCCTGGCGGCCCTGGCGGTGTCGGCGGGACGATCGCCGCCGATCCACGAGTACACGCGGATGCTGTCGCGCAACTGGCCGCCGAGCAACTGGCTGACCGGCACGCCGAGTGCCTTGCCCTTGATGTCCCACAGCGCCTGGTCGATGCCGGCCAGCGCGCTCATGTGGATCGCGCCGCCGCGATAGAAGCCGCCGCGATACAGGATGGTCCAGTGGTCTTCGATATTGCGCGGGTCCTTGCCGATCAGGTAGTCGGCAAGCTCGTCGACGGCGGCGGCGACGCTGTGCGCGCGGCCTTCGACCACGGGTTCGCCCCAACCGACGATGCCTTCATCGGTTTCGATCTTGAGGAAGCACCAGCGCGGCGGAACGATAAAGGTGGTCAGTTTGGTGATTTTCATCGGGGCGATATCCGTTTCTGAAGTCTCTGGAAAATGGCGCCTCGGCTTGCGGCGAGGCTGGTTGAGGTTAAAGGACAGCCGGCGACTGCGGGGGTCTTGAGGTCGGCGTCGAGTCGCCGTTGCGGGTCTGCCAGGCGCTGACGAAGGCCTTGGCGTTTTCGCCGACCGTCGCCGCCGTCATGCCGGGTTGGTACAGCGCGGAGCCAAGGCCGAAGCCGGAAGCGCCGGCGTTGATGAACACCGACACGCTGCTGGGCATGATGCCGCCTACCGGCAGCAACGCCACCGCAGCGGGGATCACGGCGCGCCAGGCTTTGACGACATGCGGTCCGAGCTGCTCGGCCGGGAACATCTTCAGCACGTCGGCGCCGGCGGCCAGCGCCGCAAATGCCTCCGTCACCGTGGCTACGCCCGGCGCGCAGCACAGCCCGGCTTCCCTGGCGGCGGCAATGACGCGGGCGTCGCTGTGCGGCATCACGATCAGTTCGCCGCCGGCCGCCTTGACCTGGGCAACCTGCCCGGGACTGAGCACCGTTCCTGCGCCGATCACGCAATCCGCAGGCAGCGTGCGGCGCAGCGTGGCGATACTCTGCAGCGGCTCGGGCGAATTGAGCGGCACTTCGATGATGCGGAAGCCCGCTTCGTACAGCGCCTTGCCGACGGCTTCGACTTCATCGGGACGAACGCCGCGCAGGATGGCGATCAGGCCGCAGTGCTGCAGTGCGTGTTGGAACAGGTTTTTCAGCATGATGCGGCTTTCTTCATGGGGAGGATGGAGCGATCAGCCCGGCATGCAGGGCCAGTTTCCACATGCCGTGTTCGGTGGCGGCGGCAGCGATTTCCACCTGTTTGACGCCGTACAGCGCCAGCACCTGGCGGTAGCGGTTGCACAGGAAATCGTCGCCGATCAAGGCGATGCGTTGCTGCAGGACGTTGTTCGTCAGCGCCGGCAAGGCGGCGATTTCGTGGCCGATCAGCAGGCCCGAGAGGTAATGCGCCTGCGCGCAGGGAGACAGCTCGCCGGTCAGGCCCAGCGTGCGGCTGCTGAAGATGTTCGACAGCAAACCGGCGCAGCCGTCGGTGGTTTTCGCTACGACCGCACCGCGCAGGAATGCCTCGTCGCCGGCGGCGTCTGCCTCGCCGTCGCGCTGCATGGTGCGGCCGAGGATGGTGTGGTTGCACAGTACCGCGTACATTTCACCGGTCATGAACGTGTCGAAATGCGCGATGCGCCTGTCGCGCACATGCACCCATTTCGAATGCGTGCCAGGCAGGCCGATCAGGATGTCGTCGACCTGCAACTGGTCGAGGATGCCGGCGACCTGGGTCTCTTCGCCGCGGATCACGTTGGGCAGCGTCGAGCATTGCAGCAGGCCGGGAACGATATGCAACTGCACGCCGAGTCCGGTGTCGACCGCGGTCAGCGTCTGGCCGATGTCGTCTATGCCCAGCGGCACGTCGAGATAGGGGGCTTCACGCCAGCCCTGTTTGCTGCCGACCATGCCGGCGGCGATCAGCGGCGTGTCCGGGAAATCGCGCAGCCAGTCGCCGCAGGCGGCTTGCAGCGCACGGCGGAAACCGGCGTCGGCGGATGTGTCAGAGTCGTTTTCCGCCGGCGGCAGGTTCATGACCCCCCAGGGCAGCGCACGCTTGTCGGTCACGCGGCCGTCGGCGTCGAAGCGGTAGGCGCGCAGCGATGAGGTGCCCCAGTCGAGTGCGATCAGGCCGCTGGCGGAAGAAGTGGAAGTTGCCTGCGTCATGGTCCGGTTCAGGTCCCGAGCCCGCTTGCTTCGAAGCGCGCGAACAGTTGCACGGAGGCGCGCGGCGCAGGCGGCACGCTCGGGCGTTGATGTCCGGGTTGTAAGGTCGCAGCCTGGATCGCTGGCTGCGCAAGGGCGGAATGGGTCATGGCGTCTCGATAGTTGGCGACGGGATGCTGTACGGTCTGCTCCGCCTTCGGTTTGCCGGGAACCCGTTCAGGTCCTACCGCGAGGCCATGATCCGTCATCGTACGGTGCTCGGAATCCTCGTGTACTTCCGTACATTCCGGTTCCTGCGCTCCGGTCGATACCGGCTGATGGCCTCTCGCGACAGATTCGCTCAGGTTCTGACAGGTCCAGCAAAAACAGGGCCGATCCTAACATCGGCTACCGATACGGAATAATGAAAAATTTATGAACATTGATATCAAAAACGATCTGCGACTCGGCATTCCATCGTCAATGTAGTCTGCTAAACCGCCATGCCTGTTTCGGTATCGGAAGTCGTTAAAAATTCATTGGATAGATATTTCTCGCTCTCCTAATATGGATCGGCACATTTCGCTGCACGCCAGGTGCATGCGAACACGCAAAATGACGGCGTATCCGCCCCACGATGGCGCCGTACACCAATAAAAACAGATCGTTGATAAACATAATCGGAGACAACGCAATGAAAATGACACGCAGAACCCTGCTGGGCGCCGCCGTTGGCATGACCTTGGGCTGGAGCGTTCTGTCCGGCGCCATGGCTGCCGACAAACCGCTGACGATCGGCTTCTCGCAAGTCGGCGCCGAAAGCGAATGGCGCACCGCCAATACCGCCTCGATCAAGGACGCCGCCAAGAAGGCCGGCGTCAACCTGAAGTTCGCCGATGCGCAGCAGAAGCAGGAGAACCAGGTCAAGGCCATCCGTTCCTTCATTGCGCAAAAGGTCGACGTGATCGCCTTCTCGCCGGTGGTCGAATCGGGCTGGGACACCGTGCTGCTCGAAGCCAAGGCCGCCAAGATCCCGGTGATCCTGACGGACCGCGCCGTCAACGTGGCCGACAAGTCGCTGTACGTCACCTTCATCGGTTCCGATTTCGTCGAAGAGGGCCGCCGCGCCGCGCGCTGGCTGCTGGAGCGGGCCAAGACGATGCCGGCCGGCGACATCAACATCGTCGAGCTGCAAGGCACGGTCGGTTCCGCGCCGGCAATCGACCGCAAGGCCGGTTTCGAGCAGGAAATCAAGGCCAATCCGAACCTGAAGATTATCCGCTCGCAGACCGGCGACTTCACGCGCGCCAAGGGCAAGGAAGTCATGGAAGCCTTCCTCAAGGCCGAAGGCAAGAAGATCAACGTGTTGTATGCGCATAACGACGACATGGCCATCGGCGCCATCCAGGCCATCGAAGAAGCCGGCCTGAAACCGGGCAAGGACATCCTGGTGATTTCCATCGACGGCGTGAAGGGTGCGTTTGAAGCCATGATGGCCGGCAAGCTCAACGTCACGGTCGAATGCAGTCCGCTGCTGGGGCCGCAGTTGATGGCTATCGCCAAGGACGTGAAGGCCGGCAAGGAAGTGCCGAAGCGCATCACGACTGTAGAAGGCGTATTCCCGGCCGAAGTCGCGGCCAAGGAATTCCCTAACCGCAAATACTGATCGGCCCCTGACACGCATGCGAACCATGCCGGGGGACGATCGTATCGCCGGGAAAGCGATTTCCCGGTGTTGTTTCTCCTCTGTTCTGAAGTAACCCCTGGGCCTTGGAAGATCCGCCGCAATGCCGCTGCGGCGCTGTAGCGGATCTGTTCAACAGGCTTTGTGCGGCGGGCTTCGGCCCGCCGTCTTTTCACTTGCGGAAACGCCATGTCCAACGCAACCGGCCGCGCCGAACCGGCGCTCGAACTCATCGGCATCCATAAATCATTCACCGGCGTCAAGGCATTGGCCGACGTCGGCCTGCGCCTGTATCCGGGCGAGGTCCACACGCTCATGGGCCAGAACGGCGCCGGCAAATCCACGCTGATCAAGGTGCTGACCGGCGTCTATACGCCCGATAGCGGCCACATTCGGTTGGGCGGCCGCGCCATCCAGCCTGGTTCGACGCTGGAAGCGCAACAGCTCGGCATCAGCACTGTGTATCAGGAAGTCAACCTGTGTCCGAATCTGACGGTGGCCGAGAACATTTTCATCGGCCGTTATCCGCGAAAATGGAGCGGCGTCGGTCCCATCGACTGGGCCGCCATGCATCGCCGCGCGACCAAATTGCTGGCCCGGCTTGACCTGCACATCGATGTGCAAAAACAATTGTCCGCGTATCCGCTGGCGATCCAGCAGATGGTGGCGATCTCGCGCGCCGTGAGCGTGTCGGCCCGCGTGCTGATCCTCGACGAGCCGACCTCCAGCCTCGACGAGGCCGAAGTGCAGTTGCTGTTCAAGGTCTTGCGCAGCCTGCGCGACGAAGGCATGGCGATTCTGTTCGTCACGCATTTCCTCGATCAGACTTACGAGATATCCGACCGCATCACGGTGTTGCGCAACGGCGTGCGCGAAGGCGAATACGCCGCCAGCGAATTGTCGCGCCTCGATCTCGTCAACAAGATGGTCGGCACGCCGGTCGATGCCACCGCCGCCGCGGACGTGATGGCGGATCATGCGCTGGCCGAGCATGCCGACACCGCGCCGGCCGTCAATGGCGGCGGCATCTTCCTGCAGGCGCGCGGCCTCGGCCGCAAGGGCGCGCTGGCGCCGCAGGATCTCGATCTGCGCGCCGGCGAAGTATTCGGCTTGTGCGGCCTGCTCGGTTCAGGACGCACCGAGACCGCGCGCCTGCTGTTCGGCGCCGACAAGGCCGACAGCGGCGAACTCAGCATCAAGGGCAAGGCAGTAAAGTTTTCGACGCCGCGCGACGCCATCGCCGCAGGCATCGGCTTCTGTTCCGAAGACCGCAAGAAGGAGGGCGCCATTCTCGACCTGTCGGTGCGCGAAAATATCATCCTCGCCTTGCAGGCGCGCGACGGTCTGTTGCACGTGATTCCGCGCAAGCGCCAGCAGCAGATTGCGGCCGACTACGTAAAATGGCTGGGCATCAAGACCGCCGACATCGACACCCCGATCGGCCTGCTGTCCGGCGGCAACCAGCAAAAAGCCTTGCTGGCGCGTTGGCTGGCGATCGATCCCGACATGCTGATCCTGGACGAACCGACGCGCGGCATCGACGTGCGCGCCAAACAGGAGATCATGGACTACGTCATGGCCTTGTGCCGCAAGGGCATGTCCATTCTTTTCATCTCTTCCGAAATTCCCGAAGTGCTGCGTTGCAGCGACCGCATGCTGGTGCTGCGCGATCGCCGCGGCTGCGGCGAGTACCTGCGCGGCGAGCTCGACGACGCGTCGGTGCTGGAGGTGATTGCAGGAGAGTCAGCGTGAGCGCATCGATGAATTCCAATCTGGTTTCCAAGCACAATGAATCCGGCAATACGCCGGCAGCGCAATGGTTGCGGCGCGCCGTGCATCATCCGCTGGGCCGTCCGCTGGCGGCGCTGGCGGTGTTGCTGCTGATCGATTTTTTCATGATCCCCGGCTTCTTCCGCATCGAACTCAAGGACGGCCATCTGTACGGCAGCGTGATCGACATCGTCAACCGCGCCGCGCCGCTGATGCTGGCGGCGCTCGGCATGACGCTGGTGATCGCCACGCGCGGCATCGACATTTCGGTGGGCGCGGTGGTGGCGATTTCGGGCACGATCGCAGCCATGCTGATCGGCGGCACCATGGTCGTCAACAACGGCGTGCCGGAATACGTCAGCAACATCCCGATGGGCTGGGCGCTGGCGGCGGCGCTCGGCGCGGCGCTGTTGTGCGGCGCCTGGAACGGCCTGCTGGTGGCGACGCTCGGGTTGCAGCCGATCATCGCCACGCTGATCCTGATGGTCGCGGGACGCGGCCTGGCGCAGTTGCTGACCGACGGCCAGATCATCACGGTGTACTACAAGCCGTTTTTCTATCTCGGCAGCGGCTATCTGTGGGGCTTGCCGTTCTCGCTGTTCATCGTCGCCGGGATGTTCGTCCTGCTCGCGCTGCTGATGCGCAAGACCGCGCTGGGCCTGTTCATCCAGTCGGTCGGCATCAATCCGGTGGCGTCGCGCCTGGCCGGCGTCCGCACCGCGGCGCTGATCTTTTTCGTCTACATCTTTTGCAGCCTGTGCGCCGGCCTGGCCGGGTTGATGATCAGCGCCAACATCAAGAGCGCCGACGCCAACAACGCCGGCCTGCTGCTGGAGCTGGACGCCATCCTGGCGGTGACGCTGGGTGGCACTTCGCTGGCGGGGGGCAAGTTCAGCCTGGTCGGCAGTGTGATCGGCGCGCTGATCATCCAGGCGCTGACGTACACGATCTACTCATTGGGTGTACCGCCGGAAGTCAATATGGTGGTCAAGTCGGTGGTGGTGTTCCTGGCCTGCCTGTCGCAGTCGCCGGAGTTCCGCCGTCTGCGCCTGTTCAAGTCGGGCAACCGGAGCTAAATTCAGGAAAAATCATGAAGAATTTTCGTTCTCTGCTGGCGCTGCCGTATTTCACCTCGCTGGTCACCGTCGCCTTGCTGGTGGTGCTGTTTGCGTTGGGTTCGGTCGCCTACGATGGTTTCTTTGCGGTGCAGGTGGTGCTCAACCTGCTGATCGACAATGCCTTCCTGCTGGCAATCGGCATCGGCATGACATTTGTGATCCTGTCCGGCGGCATCGATCTGTCGGTCGGTTCGGTGCTGGCGCTGACGACGATGATTTCGGCCTATCTGCTGCAATCGTGGCATTGGCATCCGCTGGTGGTGATCGTTTGCGTGCTGGCGCTGGGCGGTCTGTTCGGTGCGGCGATGGGCGTGCTGATCCATTTCTTCAAGCTGCAGCCGTTCATTGTCACGCTGGCCGGGATGTTCCTGGCGCGCGGCCTGTGTTATCTGATCAGCATCAATTCCATCACCATCGACGATCCGCTGTATGTCGCGATGTCGCAGACGCGGCTGGAGTTCGGCGGGGCCTTCATCTCGCCCAGCGTGGTGATTGCAGTGCTGATGCTGCTGCTGGCGATTTACATCGCGCATTACACGCGTTTCGGTCGTGCGGTCTACGCGATCGGCGGCAACGAGCAGTCGGCGCTGCTGATGGGTTTGCCGGTGGGTCGCACCAAGGTCGCGATTTATGCATTCAGTGGTTTCTGCGCGGCGCTGGCGGGTGTATTGTTCTCTTTCTACATGTTGTCCGGTTACGGCCTGCATGCGCAAGGCACCGAACTCGACGCCATCGCCGCAGTGGTCATCGGCGGCACGCTGCTGACCGGCGGTTACGGCTACGTGGCCGGGACGCTGACCGGCGTGCTGATCCTCGGCGTGATCCAGACGCTGATCGCGTTCGACGGCACGCTCAGTTCGTGGTGGACCAAGATCGTGATCGGCGTGCTGCTGTTCGTTTTTTGCCTGGCGCAGCGGCTCATGTCGGCGGGCGCCGCCAAGGCGGTGGATGCGGGTGGCGTCGGCGCCGCCGTCAAACCGTCCGTGCAGGCAGCGTAAAAGGAAGATGCGGCAGACGCGAATGGCGCCGTTTGCGCAAAACTGATGTTGAAAACAATATGGGTTTCATGAAAAAAATCATTAGAAATGTATTGGTTTAATGATTATCGTAGATGCCTTGCAGAATAAGGCGTTCCCCCCGCACTTTTGCATTGATGGAACTCATTTCATAAATGTCAGCACTCGCGGTTATTTATGAAATGAGTTCCAGTACAACAACAAACAACTTAGGAGACAAGAAGCATGAAACTCAAATCGGTATTGGCCGGGCTGACGCTTGGCCTGAGCATGGGTCTGATGGCTGTGAGCGCGCAGGTCAGCGCCCAGACCAAGGGGCTGATCGGGATCTCGATGCCGACCAAATCCTCGGCGCGCTGGATTGCCGACGGCAACAACATGGTGAAGGTATTCAAGGAAAAGGGTTACCAGACCGACCTGCAATACGCGGAAGACGACATCCCGAATCAACTGGCGCAGATCGAGAACATGGTGACCAAGGGCGTCAAGGTGCTGGTCATTGCCGCGATTGACGGTACTACATTGTCCGATGTACTTCAAAAAGCCGCCGACAAGGGCATCAAGGTCATCGCCTATGACCGCCTGATCCGCGGCTCCAAGAACGTCGACTACTACGCGACTTTCGACAACTACCAGGTCGGCGTGCTGCAAGCCGCCTACATCGAAAAGGCGCTGGACCTCAAGGGCGGCAAGGGGCCGTTCAACATCGAACTGTTCGGCGGTTCGGCTGACGACAACAATGCCTTCTTCTTCTACAACGGCGCCATGTCGGTGCTCAAGCCGTACATCGACAGCGGCAAACTGGTCGTGCGCAGCAAGCAGATGGGCATGGACAAGGTGGCAACGTTGCGCTGGGATGGCGCTACTGCGCAAGCCCGCATGGACAATCTGTTGAGCGCCTACTACAGCAACGCGCATGTCGATGCGGTGCTGTCGCCGTATGACGGCATCAGCATCGGCATCCTGTCGTCGCTCAAGGGTGTCGGCTACGGTACGCCCAAGCTGCCGATGCCGGTCGTGACCGGCCAGGACGCGGAAATCCCTTCGGTCAAGTCCATCATCCGCGGCGAGCAACGCTCGACCATCTTCAAGGACACGCGTGAACTGGCCAAGGTCACCGTGTCGATGGTCGACGCCGTGCTGTCGGGCAAGGCTCCGACCATCAACGATACCAAGACCTACAACAACGGCGTGAAGGTGGTGCCTTCCTATCTGCTCAAGCCGGTCAGCGTCGACGCCGGCAACTGGAAGGAAGTCCTGGTCGGCAGCGGTTACTACACCGAAGCGCAAGTCAGGTAAGTTCGCCGGGTTTGTGTCGCCCGGCGGCTTGATGGCCGGGCGCGATGCAAGAGTACAAGACAGCCCCGCGCTGCGCGCGCGGGGTTGGTGTTTCCGGACAATGCCGATCCGTATCGGCGGCGCCGGGAAAACCGGCCCGTGTCACCCCACCCATGACGGCAGGCCGGCGTAAAAGAAGAGGCTAGAACAGATGAATACAATTCTGGAAATGCGCGGAATTGAAAAGACGTTCCCGGGCGTCAAGGCGCTCAACAATGTCAACCTGGTTGTCCGCACCGGTGAAATCCACGCCGTGGTCGGCGAAAACGGCGCCGGAAAATCCACCCTGATGAAGGTCCTGAGCGGCGTCTATCCGCACGGCAGTTATGCCGGCGACATCATCTACCAGGGCCAGACCCGCGCATTCAAGGATATTGTCGACAGCGAAAGCGTCGGCATCATCATCATCCACCAGGAGCTGGCATTGGTGCCGCTGCTGTCGATCACCGAAAACCTGTTCCTGGGCAATGAGCAAGCCACCGGCGGCGTGATCGACTGGGAACTGTCCTACGCCAAGGCCAAGGGGTTGCTGGCCAAGGTCGGCCTCAAGGATCCGCCGTCGACGCTGATCACCAATCTCGGCGTCGGCAAGCAGCAACTGATCGAGATCGCCAAGGCGCTGTCGAAGGAGGTCAAGCTGCTGATCCTCGACGAACCGACCGCCAGCCTCAACGAAAGCGACAGCGACGCCTTGCTTGAACTGTTGCTGGAACTTAAGGCGCAGGGTATTTCATCGATCCTGATTTCGCACAAGCTCAACGAGATTTCCAAGGTGGCCGATTCGATCACGGTGCTGCGCGACGGCGCTACGGTCGACACCTTCGACTGCCGCAAGGAAGCCATCAGCGAAGACCGCATCATCCAGAACATGGTCGGACGCGAGATGGCGGATCGCTATCCCAAGCGTACGCCGCAGATCGGCGAGACCATTTTCGAGGTCAGGCAATGGCGCGTGCATCACCCGATCCACCCGGAACGCGTGGTCATCAAGGACATCGACCTGTACGTGCGCAAGGGCGAGATTGTCGGCATTGCCGGCCTGATGGGCGCCGGTCGCACCGAGCTGGCCAAGAGCATTTTCGGCCGCGCCTACGGCACCAGGATCAGCGGCGAAGTCCATCTGCACGGCAAGAAGATCGACGTCGGCACGATCCAGAAAGCCATCAACCACGGCATCGCCTACGTGACGGAAGACCGCAAGGGCGACGGCCTGGTGCTTGAAGACGACATCAAGAAAAACATCTCGCTGGCCAATCTCGGCGCGATAGCCGACAACACGGTGATCGACGAGGCGCGCGAATTCAAGGTGGCCGCGGAGTTCCGCAGCAAGATGCGCATTCGCTGTTCCAGCGTGCTGCAAAAGGTCGTCAATCTGTCCGGCGGCAACCAGCAGAAGGTGGTGCTCAGCAAATGGCTGTTCTCCAACCCGGAAGTGCTGATCCTGGACGAACCGACGCGCGGCATCGACGTCGGCGCCAAGTTCGAGATCTATTCCCTGATCAACCAACTGGCGGCGGAAGGCAAATGCATCATCATGATCTCGTCGGAAATGCCGGAACTGCTCGGCATGTGCGACCGGATCTATGTCATGAACGAAGGACAGTTCGTCGGCCAGTTCGATGCGGCGGAGGCGTCGCAGGAGAAAATCATGCGTTCCATCGTAAGGAACGAGAGGATTAAGGGGCTCAATTCATGAATATTTGCGAGTGCGAACGAGACTGTTTGGGATGTAGTGCAAGGCGCGTCGCGCAGCCAAGGGTGGGTCCCTTGGCAAGCGGCGCAACGCGGCAATACGCCCAAATAGTTCGTTCCCTCCGGGTTCTTACTGGAAATGGCGCTGGCCGCGTAGCGCCGCTACGCGACGCGTCGCACGCCTTGCCAGCGCCATTTCCAGTAAGAACGCATCTCACAAATATTTATGAAATGAGCCCCACGAATGGAGAATATTGAAATGAGCAAGAAACCTACGGTGGAGGCGATTCCTGAAGTGAAGAAGGAATATGCCGGCTTCCTCAAGAACAACATGCGCGAATACGGCATGCTGCTGTCGCTGGTGGCGATCATGGCCTTCTTCCAGGTCATGACCGACGGCACGCTGATGCGGCCGCTCAACCTGACCAACCTGGTGCTGCAAAACAGCTATGTGGTGATCATGGCGCTGGGCATGCTGATGGTGATCGTGGCCGGACACATCGATTTGTCGGTGGGGTCGGTGGTCGGTTTCATCGGCGCGCTGGCGGCGGTGCTGATGGTCAATTACCAAATGAACTTCATCCTGGCCACCATCATTTGCCTGATTGCCGGCGCATTGATCGGTGCGGCCCAAGGCTATTGGGTGGCATTCTTCCGCATCCCGTCGTTCATCGTCACGCTGGCCGGCATGCTGGTGTTCAAGGGGATGACGCTGGCGTTGCTTGAAGGACAATCGGTGGGGCCTTTCCCGCGCGACTTCCAGTTGCTCAGTTCCGGGTTCATTCCTGAATTCTTTGCGGATACGGGCAGCGTGCGCATGACTTCGCTGCTGGTCGGCGTGGCGGCGGCGGCGATTTTGCTGGCGGTGAAAGTCCACGGCCGCGCCAAACAGGTCAAGCACGGCATGGAAGAGGAGCCGGCGGTGTTTTTCCTGCTCAAGAACATCCTGTTCGCCGCGGCAATCATCGCCTTCAGCTACCTGATGGCGTCCTACAAGGGCATGCCGAACGTGCTGATCATCATGTTCGCGCTGATGGTGATCTACACCTTCATCACCAACCGCACCACCATCGGCCGCCGCGTGTATGCCGTCGGCGGCAATGAAAAAGCGGCCAAGCTGTCCGGCATCAAGACCGAACGCGTGAGCTTCTATACCTTCGTCAACATGGGCATGCTGGCGGCGCTGGCCGGCCTGATCTTCGCCGCGCGCCTCAATACCGCGACGCCGAAAGCTGGCACCGGCTTCGAGCTGGACGTGATCGCAGCCTGCTTCATCGGCGGCGCCTCGGCATCGGGCGGTGTCGGCAAGGTCATGGGGGCGGTTATCGGCGCCTTCGTCATGGGCGTGATGAACAACGGCATGTCCATCATGGGCATCGGCATCGATTACCAGCAGGTGATCAAGGGCCTGGTGTTGCTGGCGGCGGTGTTCTTCGACGTGTACAACAAAAATAAATAGCAAGAAGTTTTGCAAGAGGGGACGAGTAATTTCGTTCAGTGAAGCCTAAAACCCTTCCTCTCGTCGTCCCGGCGAACGCTGGGACCCAGCGTCGTGAGTACGGTCAATACGACGCTGGGTCCTGACTTTCGTCAGGATGACGGCACAGGACCAGTTTCCAATGGATGAATAAATGACTATCGACAAGAAGCGTACGCTGCGTTCGGCGGCATGGTTCGGCACGGCCGACAAGAACGGTTTCATGTACCGCAGTTGGATGAAGAACCAGGGCATTCCCGATCATGAGTTCCAGGGCAAGCCGGTCATCGGCATCTGCAACACCTGGTCGGAACTGACGCCTTGCAATGCGCACTTCCGCAAGATCGCCGAACATGTCAGGCGCGGCATCATCGAGGCGGGCGGTTTCCCGGTCGAGTTTCCGGTGTTCTCCAACGGCGAATCCAACCTGCGTCCGACGGCGATGCTCACACGCAATCTGGCCAGCATGGATGTCGAGGAATCGATCCGCGGCAATCCGCTCGACGCGGTAGTGCTGCTGGTCGGCTGCGACAAGACCACGCCGGCATTGCTGATGGGCGCGGCCAGTTGCGACGTGCCGGCCATCGTCGTCACCGGCGGCCCGATGCTCAACGGCAAACACGAAGGCAAGGATATCGGTTCCGGCACCGTGGTCTGGCAGCTCAGCGAGCAAGTCAAGGCGGGCAAGATTTCCATCCATGAATTCATGTCGGCGGAAGCCGGCATGTCGCGTTCGGCCGGCACCTGCAACACCATGGGAACGGCTTCGACCATGGCCTGCATGGCCGAAGCGCTGGGCACCTCCCTGCCGCACAATGCCGCGATCCCGGCGGTCGATGCGCGCCGCTACGTGCTGGCGCATATGTCGGGCATGCGCATCGTCGACATGGTGTGGGAAGATCTGCGCCTGTCGAAAATATTGACGCGCGCAGCGTTTGAAAACGCCATCCGCGTCAACGCCGCCATCGGCGGTTCCACCAATGCCGTGATTCACCTCAAGGCGATTGCCGGCCGCATCGGCGTCGACCTGGAACTGGAAGACTGGACCCGCATCGGGCGCGGCACGCCGACCATCGTCGACCTGCAGCCGTCGGGCCGCTTCCTGATGGAAGAGTTCTACTACGCCGGCGGCCTGCCGGCGGTGTTGCGCCGCCTGGGCGAAGCCGATCTGATCCCGCACAAGGGGGCGCTGACGGTCAACGGCAAGACGCTGTGGGAAAACAACCAGGACGCGCCGCTGTACAACGACGAAGTGATCCGTCCGCTCGACAAACCGTTGATCGACGACGGCGGCATCTGCATCCTGCGCGGCAATCTGTCGCCGCGCGGCGCCGTGTTGAAGCCGTCGGCGGCGTCGCCTGAATTGATGAAGCATCGCGGCCGCGCCGTGGTGTTCGAAGATTTCGCGCATTACAAGGAACGCATTGTCGATCCCGATCTGGATGTCGACGCCAGCTCGGTGCTGGTGATGAAGAATTGCGGCCCCAAGGGTTACCCGGGCATGGCCGAAGTCGGCAACATGGGCCTGCCGCCCAAGCTGCTGGCGCAAGGCGTCAAAGACATGGTGCGCATTTCCGACGCGCGCATGAGCGGCACGGCATATGGCACGGTGGTCTTGCACGTGGCGCCGGAAGCCGCTGCCGGCGGCCCGCTGGGCATCGTGCAGGATGGCGACTGGATCGAACTGGATTGCGCCGCCGGACGCTTGCATCTCGACATCAGCGACGCGGAGATGGCGCAACGCCAGGCCGCGCGCGCCGAAAAACTGGCTCAGGGCACGCCGGCGATGCAGGGCGGTTACCAGTCCTTGTACATCGACCGCGTGCTGCAGGCCGATGAGGGCTGCGATTTCGATTTCCTGGTCGGCTGCCGCGGCGCCGCCGTTCCCAAGCATTCGCATTAAGATCGTGAAGACGTTCTAAGAATTTAAATCAAGGGGTACAGACATGTTGCTGGTGCAATTCAAACAAGCCGACGGCAGCCGCCTGGTCGGCAGTCTCGAAGACGACGGCAAGAAGATCCGCGTCGTCGACGGCTATCGCAGCACCTATGCATTGGCGCGCGCCGCCATTGCAAAGAAGAGTTCCTTGCAGGATTTCGCTGCTGCCGCGCTCGGCTCGACCGTGCTCGACTATGCGCAAGTCGCGGCGAGCGGCGGCCTGCTGGCGCCGCTCGATCATGAGGACACGGCACACTGTTACGTCACCGGCACCGGCCTGACGCACCTGGGCAGCGCCGATGGCCGCGACGCCATGCACAAGAAACTCGACGGCGCCGGCGACAACCTGACCGACAGCATGAAGATGTTCCGTATGGGCCTGGAAGGCGGCAAGCCTGCGGCCGGCGCGATCGGCGTGCAGCCGGAATGGTTCTACAAGGGCGACGGCTCCATCGTGCGCGCTGCCGAAGAACCGCTGGCGATGCCGCACTTCGCGCTCGACGGCGGCGAGGAACCGGAGATCGCCGGCCTCTATATCATCGGCGACGACGGCCAGCCTTATCGTCTCGGTTTCGCCATCGGAAACGAGTTCTCCGACCACGTGACCGAACGCCAGAATTACCTGTTCCTGGCGCACTCCAAGCTGCGCGCGTGCTCGGTCGGTCCGGCGCTGCTGGTGGGCGAACTGCCGGCGCACGTGCAGGGCATGTCGCGCATCCGCGCGCAAGACGGCAAGGTGCGTTGGGAAAAGCCGTTCGTCAGCGGCGAAGACAACATGTCGCATACCGTGTCCAATCTTGAATACCATCACTTCAAATATCCGCTGTTCCGTCGTCCCGGCGACGTGCATATCCACTTCTTCGGCACCGCGACGCTGAGCTGCTCGGACAACATCACCGTCGCGCCGGGCGAGACTTTCGAGATCGACGTCGCTGCCTTCGGTCCGGCGCTGCGCAATCGCCTGAGCCTGGACGACGTCCCGCATCCGCAGGTACACGTCCTCTGAGGCGCAATTTAATTTCTGGAGAAAACATGTCTGCAACATATCAACTGGCGAGCTACCCCAGCCTCAAGGGCAAGCGCGTATTCGTCACCGGCGGCGGCACCGGCATCGGTGCGGCGATCGTCAGCGCGCTGGCCGAGCAGGGTGCAGTGGTCGCGTTCGTCGACATTGCCAAGGACGCCAGCGAAGCCTTGTGCAAGAAGATCGCCGACGCCGGTTTCACGGCGCCGTCGTTCCGTTATTGCGACCTGCGCGACATCGCTTCCCTGCAAGGCACGATTGCCGGCCTTGCCGGCGAGATCGGCGATTTCGACGTACTGGTCAACAACGCCGCCAACGATGAACGGCACAAACTGGAAGAGGTGACGCAGGCATATTGGGACGAGCGCATCGCCATCAACCAACGTCCGGCATTCTTTGCGGTGCAATCGGTGGCGCCCGGCATGATCAGGAAAAAGGCCGGCTCCATCATCAACTTCAGCTCGATCAGTTGGCACACCTCGGGCGGCGGCTTTCCGGCCTACACCACCGCCAAGGCGTCCGTGCTGGGCCTGACGCGCGGCCTGGCGCGCGACCTCGGTGCGCACAACATCCGCGTCAATACCGTGACGCCGGGCTGGGTCATGACCGAGCGCCAGAAAGAACTCTGGCTGGACGAAAAGGGCAAGGAAGACATCAAGCGCAATCAATGCCTGCAAGGCGAGCTGCTGCCGTGGCATCTGGCGCGCATGGTGCTGTTCCTGGCGTCGGACGAAAGCGTGATGTGCACAGCGCAGGAATTCATCGTAGACGCCGGCTGGGCCTGAGATTGTTCAGAAGCACCGCTGGCGGCGTTGCCCCGCCTTGCTGTACTTGCGCACTGTCTGCGTCGGGGCGCCTTGCCAGCGGTGCTTCTGAACAATCTCAGTGACGTTATTGAAGGAATAAAAAAGAGCGAGGCTTTTGTCTCGCTCTTTTTACGGCTGCACTTTTCCCTGTTCAATAAATCGTCTTCGCCACATCCCGAATCGCCTCCTGCAGGATCACCGCCCCCGGCGACAGCAGGTGATCGCGGCGCGTGATGATGCCGAAACCGTCCATCTTGCACGGCAGTTCGATCGGCAGCAGGTCCATCAGGCGCGCCTGGGCGTAATAGCGCGCGACTTCGGTCGGCATCGCGTACAGGAAATCGGTTTGCTGCAGCAGGCTGGTGATGACCAGGATCGCGGTGGTGTCGACCACGTTGGCCGGCGGCGTCAGGCCGTTCTTGCGGAACATCAGGTCGCAGCGGCTGCGCAGGATGCTGCCCTTGGGCGCCATGATCCAGGGTTGGTCGACGATGTCTTGCAGCGTCAGGTTTTTGGCGGCATGCAAAGGATGGCCGACGCGTGCGACGGCGCAGATCGGTTCGTCCGACAGTTCTTCGTAGTGCAGGTTGCGGCTATTTTCTTCGTCGAGGATGCGCGCCACCAGGAAGTCGAGCTCGCCATGCAGCAGGCGCGCCAGCAGGATGTTGCTGCTTTCGACTTCGACGCCGATGCGCAGCATCGGCGAATGTTCCTTGACGCGGGCAATCGCCGGGGGAATCAGCGACAAGCCGGGCGACAGGATGACGCCGACATCGACCTGGCCGGACAGGCCGGACTTGAGCGCGACGATGTCTTCGTGCGCCTTCGACAGGCTGGTCAGGGCCATGCGCGAATGGCGGATCATCGCCTCGCCATAGATGGTCGGCCGCATGCCGCGCGGCAGCCGGTCGAACAGCGTGACGCCCAGCGTGTCTTCCAGGTCTTTCAATTGTTTGGATGCGGCCGGTTGCGTCATGTTGAGTTCGCCGGCGGCGCGATGGATGTTGCGTTCGTCGTCGAGGGCGATCAGCAGCAGCAATTGCCGCGTTTTCAGGCGCGCGCGCAGGAACCAGTTGGGGTCGCTGTTTTTCATTTGTCTCCACCTCTTTTTTATATCTGGCGATGATATCAAATCGGGTATCGGATCAGGCAAATATTTCACTGGAAATGCATGTCAATAATCCTTAGCATTGACGGGCCGTCGGCACCGGAAAAGGACAAGTGCGTTCCTTTTTTGTTTAAAGTTCCAGGAAACCCATCACGGAGATGACAACCCATGCAAGCAAGCCTGATCGTTGACGGCAGACATGAACTCGGCGAATGCGCGATCTGGTGCGACAGGACGCAGTCGGTATTCTGGACCGATATTCAGGGCGGCAGACTCTGGAACCATCATCCGGGTACGCGCATCACGCGCAGTTGGGACATGCCGGAACGCTTGTCGGTGTTCGCGCTGACCGCGCAAACCAATCGCCTGCTGATCGGCCTCGCTTCGCGTCTGGCGTTTTGCGATCTGGATAGCGGCGAGCTCACGCCGATCTGCAACGTCGAAGAGGATTTGTCGGGCACGCGCTTGAACGATGGTCGCTGCGATCGCCAGGGACGTTTCGTGTTCGGCACCCTCAACGAGGACAGTGGGCGCGCGCCGATCGGCAGTTTCTACCGCCTCAATCAGGACCTCAGCCTGGAGCGCCTGCCTCTGCCCGGCGTGGCGATTTCCAACAGCATCTGTTTCAGTCCGGACGGCTTGCGCATGTATTACTGCGACACCATGCAGGAGCAGATCATGTGCTGCGACTACGATCCGGTCACCGGCGCGATCGGCGCGCAGCGCCTGTTCGTCGATCTGCACGACGAAAAAGGCAGTCCGGACGGTTCGGCCATCGACAGCCAGGGTTATCTCTGGAACGCGCAATGGGGCGGCGCGCGCGTGGTGCGCTACGCGCCCGACGGGCTGATGGATCGCATCGTTGCGGTGCCGGTGTCGCAACCGAGTTGTCCGGCTTTTGGCGGCGTCGGCCTGAATACCTTGTATGTGACGACCGCGCACGAGGGCATGAATGCGCGTCAGCGTCAGGAGGAACCCGCGGCGGGAGGATTGTTCGCGGTCGAGCTGGACGGCTTGCGCGGCTTGCAGGAGGTGCGTTTTGCCGGATAAGTCTGGCAAGGCATTGCAAGCGGAATGAAAAACGCCCGGCGATACATCGTCGGGCGTTTCGGTTTAGTGCTGCATTAGTGTTGTACGGTTTGACGCAGTGCGTTCTGTACATCGCTGATGACATTGCTCCAGTCGCCGAGTTTGTCTTGGCGGAAGATCCGCATGCTCGGATACCACGGCGAGTCGGTGCGCTCCAGCAGCCAGCGCCAGCAGGTGTTGTATCGATTGAGCAGCCAGACCGGCTTGCCCAGCGAGCCGGCCAGATGGGCCACGGCGGTGTCCACCGAGATCACCAGGTCGAGATTGTCGATCAGGGCGGCGGTGTCGGCGAAATCGCGGAGGTCGCGCGCATGATCCGCAACCAGGCGGCCGAGCGGATGGGTTTTCAATTGCGAGACGGCATTGTCTCCCACTTGCAGCGAATGGAACTCCACCGCGTCGTTTTCCACCAGCGGCGCCAGCGTTGCGAACGGCATCGAGCGCAGGGCGTCGAGACGGCGCGCCGCCGGGTTGTCGGCGCGCGGATTGCCCGACCAGACCAGGCCGACGCGCAACTTGTTTTTCGGGCCGAGACGGCTTTGCCAGTCGGCCGATTTGGCGGCATCCGCCCACAGGTATCGCTGGGTCGGGATGTCTTGCACGGAAATGGTTGAGCAGGCCAGCGGCAGGCTGATCAATGGGCAATGGAAATCGAATGGCGGCAGCGGTTCGCCGGCGCGGATGACGGTACTGACGCCCTTGATCTGCGCCATCAGGGTTTTCAGCGGCGCCTGCACTTCCAGGATCACGCGCGCGCCCCGGGCGACGATCAACGGGACGTAGCGGGCGAATTGCAGCGTGTCGCCGAAGCCTTGTTCCGCATGCAGCAGGATGGTCTTGCCCAGCAGCGACTCCTTGCCCAGCCATAGCGGTTGCGAGAAGCGGCGGCGATGTTCCTGCAACTGTTCGGTTTCCCAGCGCTGTTCATACTTGGGCCAGCCGGCGTCGAAGTCGCCCAGGCGCAGTCGGCACAGGCTTTCGTTCCAGTGCGCGGAGACGAAATCCGGGTCGATTTCCTGGGCTTTGGCATAGCTCTCGATCGCTTCGCCGTAGCGCTGCATGTCTTCCAGCGTCGAACCGCGGTTGAACAGCGTTCCGGTGTCTTCCGGCATCAGCGCCAGAGCGCGGTCGTAGCCTGCCAGCGCCTGGTCGAGGCGATTGAGCGCATACAGGACATAAGCGTGGTTGGCGATGGCTTCCGCGAAGTCCGGTTCGATTGCCAGGGCTTTTTCGTAGGTGGCCAGGGCATCTTCGAAAAGATCCAGGTCCTTTTGCGTATTGCCGAGGTTGAATAGCGCTTCCGGATATTCCGGCGCGACGGCGACGGCGCGTTCGTACGATGCCAGGGCTTCGTCGATGCGGTCGAGGTCGTGCAAGGTATTTCCCTGCTTGAACCAGGCTTCGGCGTGGTCGGGTTTGCTCGCCAGCACGCGCTTGTAGCAATCCAGCGCCTCCATCAGGCGCTCCATCTTGCGCAGCACATTGCCGCGCCGGAACAGCGCGTCGGCGAAATCGGGTTTCAGCGCCAACACCAGGTCGTAGCCGCGCAGCGCTTCGGCGTCGCGTTCCATGTCTTCCAATATGGTGGCGCGGTCGAATTGCGCGTCGACATGGGTCGGGTTGATTTTCAGCGCGCCATCGATCAGCTCAAGCGCCGCCGGACGATTGTCGCGATGCAGTTCCAGCATGCCCAGCAGATACAAAGCCTGAAAATGGCGAGGTGTCTTGGCCAACACTTTTTTGTAGAGAGTTTCGGCGCCGTCGAGGTCGCCGCGTTGGTGCAGGGCGACTGCTTGCTGGATTTGTGCGGCAACGGCAGGATTTTGTTGATTGGGGCGCATAAGCTGGTGTCGAGGTGCGGGATCGTGAGAAAGCGTCAAGTCTGACGATGCTACACAAAAAATCCTCTGTCATGTCGGAATTTCCCGCGGGCCGCCTGCACGGGCGGGTTTTTTCTTTTACACTCCCATGGCCCGAACGCACATTCAACAGTATCCACAATACTCATACAGCCGGAGTTCCAGCATGTCCTACGCCATACCCGTTCCCGCCATCACCACCGTACCGGTCGTCGGCGGCGATCCGTTCCCGGTGCGCCGCATCTATTGCGTCGGCCGCAATTACGCCGCCCACGCACGCGAAATGGGTCACGATCCCAATCGTGAACCGCCGTTTTTCTTCATGAAGCCGACCGACACGATCGTGCCGACCGACAGCGCCGTGCCGTATCCGAGCAAGACCAACGATTATCAGCACGAGATCGAATTGGTCGTCGCGCTGGGCAAGGGCGGCCGCGACGTGCCGGCGGACCAGGCGCTGGACCTGGTGTTCGGCTATGCCGTCGGCCTCGACATGACGCGCCGCGACCTGCAGGGCGAAGCCAAGAAACTGGCGCGTCCGTGGGACATGGGCAAGGGTTTCGACCATTCCGCGCCGTGCGCGCCGCTGCTGCCGGTGTCGCAGATCGGCCATCCCGACAAGGGTGCGATCTGGCTCAAGGTCAACGGCGAGGTGCGTCAGCAGGGCGATTTGTCGGACCTGATCTGGAACGTGGCGGAGACCATTTCCTATCTGTCCGGACTGGTCGAGCTGTTTCCCGGCGACCTGATCTATACCGGCACGCCGGAAGGCGTCGGCGCGGTGGTGAGGGGCGACAAGCTGCACGGCCACGTGGACGGCCTGGTCGATCTGAACGTCACGATTGCCTGATTTTTCCCTATGAGGGCGCCGCTCCGCCTCCCGGAGCGGCATAACGGCTTTATTGTCGTTTTGTCATCGCCGCGCCCGGCGACATTAAACTGTCATGAAGTCAAATGGCCGGGCGGCGTATAATAGCGGTTTGCCGGGCGATTTCCTGCCGGCAATTTCCTGACGCGAGCCTCCTGTTCTTCTTGCATGGTTTCTTGCATGATCGGCGTCGCGCGATATGTCAAACATCCGTTATTACTGAAAGCAACAGCGCTTCTTCGCGAATGTGTCAGCCGCAATCTGCCATGCAGAACATTGTGTCGACTCACGCGGGGTTTGCCTGAGGACACCCCCCTGACCATGCCTGAGCAATTGCCCGAAACCGCAACACCAGAAACGACTGCCGTCCGCTTCGAGGACTTCGGCCTGTCTCCCGATATCCTGAAAGCGCTGTCGGCGCAGGGGTACACGCATCCGACGCCGATCCAGGTGCAGGCGATTCCGGTCGTGCTGCAGGGGCGCGACGTCATGGGCGCGGCGCAGACCGGCACCGGCAAGACCGCCGGCTTTTCATTGCCGATCATCCAGTTGTTGCTGGCGCATGCCAGCGCCAGCATGTCGCCGGCGCGCCATCCGGTGCGCGCACTGATCCTGACGCCCACGCGCGAGCTGGCCGACCAGGTCGCCGAAAACGTCAAGGCCTATTCGCGCTTCACGCCGCTGCGCTCGACCGTGGTGTTCGGCGGCGTCGACATGGCGCCGCAAACCGCCACCCTGCGCGCCGGCGTCGAGATCGTCATCGCCACGCCGGGCCGCTTGCTCGACCACGTCCAGCAAAAGACCGTCAACCTGTCGCAGACCCAGATCCTGGTCATGGACGAAGCCGACCGCATGCTCGACATGGGCTTCCTGCCGGACCTGCAACGCATCATCAACCTGCTGCCCAAGCAGCGCCAGAACCTGATGTTTTCCGCGACCTTCTCGCCGGAAATCAAGAAGCTGGCCGCGAGTTTCCAGAACAACCCGGTCACCATCGAAGTGGCGCGCAGCAACGCCACCGCCGAGCGCGTGACGCAGACGATCTATAAGGTCAACGAAGACGCCAAGAGCGAAGCCGTCGCCCATATCATCCGCGAACGTCAGTTGAAGCAGGTGATTGTGTTTTCCAACACCAAGATCGGCGCCTCCAAACTGGCGCGCCAACTGGAAAACGACGGCGTCAACGCCTCCGCGATCCACGGCGACAAATCGCAGGGCGAGCGCATGGCCGCGCTGGAAGCCTTCAAGCAGGGTCAGATCGAAGTGCTGGTGGCGACCGACGTCGCCGCGCGCGGGCTGGACATCACCGACCTGCCGTGCGTGATCAACGTCGATCTGCCATACAACGCTGAAGATTATGTCCATCGCATCGGCCGCACCGGCCGCGCGGGCGCGTCGGGCGATGCGATCTCGCTCTACTCCGACAAGGACGAGCGTTTGCTGGTCGACATCGAAAAGTTGATCAAGATGAAGTTTGTGCGTTCCGAACTGGCTGGCTTCGTGCCGCGCCAGCGCGGCGAGCGTGGAGAACGTGTAGAACGCAGCAGCGAACGTGGCGAACGCGGCGGTGAGCGCAGCAGCCGTGGCGAGCGCGATGGCGAACGCTCCAGCGTACGCCGCGATACCCAGTCCTACGGTCGCACCGGCAGCGGCGCATCGTCGCGCAAGGAAAAGGTCGATCCATGGTTCCTCAAGCCTTACGAGCCGGCAGCCGCGCCTGCGCCGCTCGAGGCCGCAGTCAAGCCTGCGAGTAGCAAGCCGCCGAAACACAAAGTGGCGGCATTGCTGGGCGGTGTGCCCAAACGCTAAGGCGTTAAGGCGAACCGGCCCTGAGACCCTCCAACCGGCGCCGCCATGCAGGCAGCGCCTGTTCCCAGAATGCGGCGACATCGGTCGCCGTTTTCATTTCCAGACCCAGAAACGCCGCCGCCTTGTGCAATTCATGCAACGGATGCGCCAGATCCAGCGCCTGCGCGCCATTCTGCTTCGATAGCTTTTCGCCGTCCGTATGGCGCACCAGCGGCACATGCAGATAAGTCGGCGTCGGATAGCCGAGCAAGTGCTGCAGGTAAATCTGGCGCGCCGTCGAATCCAGCAGATCGGCGCCGCGCACGATGTGCGTCACGCCCTGCTCGGCATCGTCGACCACCACTGCCAGTTGATAGGCCCAGAAGCCGTCGGCGCGTTTGAGCACGAAATCGCCCACTTCGCTGGCCAGATGCTGGCTTTGCCAACCCAGCCAGCGATCCATGAAACCGATTTGTTCCATTTCCTGCCCAGGATCGGGAACGCGCACGCGCAACGCGCCCGCAGTCTTGCCCGGCGCCAGTCCGTTGCGGCAGGTGCCGGGATAGATGGCGGCGCCGTCGGCGGCCACGCCCAGCCGCGAATCGGCGATTTCCTTGCGTGTGCAGCCGCAGGGATAGACATGATCGCCGAGCTTGTCGCAGGCATCGCGGTAATGCTGTCGGCGATGGCTTTGCACCAGCACCGGGCCATCCCAGCGCATGCCCAGCGTGTGCAGCGCGGTCTCGATGTCCTGCGCCGCACCGGCGACGGTGCGCGCCTCGTCGATGTCTTCGATGCGCAGCAGCCAGCGTCCGCCGTGTGTGCGTGCGTCGAGGTAACTGGCCATCGCCGCCGCCAGCGAACCGGCATGCAGCGGACCGGAGGGGGAGGGGGCGAACCGGCCGATGTAATGTGTCGTCATGTCGGGGCGGTGTTCAGCAGCGAGCGCTGGATTTCCGGTTGCGACAATTGCACCACCGCGGCAGCGGCGAAACTGTCCTTGCGGTCGATTATGTCCAGTATTTGCAAGGATTCCAGCGTCAGGTTCATGGAGGTCGGGCGCGATTGTTTAAATTTTCTGAACGATATGTTTAAATCCGTGGGCTTATTCCATCCCGATTGAGGCGATATAGTGTAGTCCGGCACCAGAAAATTTGTGTGAACGCGGCGCGCGGCGGAGGCAAGAGCGCTATCCTCCCCGATGCAGCAAGCGTTCGCGCGTTTTCCCGTCAGTCCATCCCATCCAACAAGGAAACCAACATGAGCAAAGTCGCCATCGTTTATCACTCCGGCTACGGCCATACCAAGAAGCAGGCCGAAGCCGTCCAGGCCGGCGCTGCATCCGCCGCCGGCGCATCCGTCGAGCTCATCGCCATCAACGCCGAAGGCAACATCGCCGACGCCGACTGGGCTACGCTGGCAGCCGCCGACGCCATCATTTTCGGTTCGCCGACCTATATGGGCACCGTGTCCTGGCAATTCAAGAAATTTGCCGACGCCAGCTCCAAGCCGTGGTTCACGCAACAATGGAAAGACAAGATCGGCGCCGCCTTCACCAATTCGGCGACCATGAACGGCGACAAGCTGTCGACCCTGCACTATCTGTTCACGCTGGGCATGCAGCACAGCATGATCTGGGTCGGCACCGGCATGATGCCTGCCAACTCCAAGGCGGCGCAGCGCAACGATATCAACTTCGTCGGTTCGTTCTCCGGCCTGATGGCGCAAAGCCCGTCGGATTCGTCGCCGGAAGAAGGCCCGCTGCCGGGCGATCTGGAGACCGCCAAGCTGTTCGGCAAGCGCGTTGCGGAAACCGCGGCCCAGTTCAGGAAGTAAGTCAGATCGGTTTCTCCCCGTGCAGTCGTTTCACCCTCCCCATGCAAAAAAACCACCGGACGACGGTGGTTTTTTTGTTTGGCCGGACGAACCGGATCAGGCTGCGGCGCCTGCGACCGGCGCAGCGGCCGCAGCAGTCGCCAGCTCCGGCGCGCAGTGCGGACAGGATTTGCCCGGGACGTAAGCCGGCGACAATTGCTCGCGCGGCGTCACCACGGCGCGGCAGGCGAAGCATTGCGCGGTCGCGGTTTCCTGCAATTGCGGATTGAGCGCGGTGCGGTAATCGAAGACGAAACAGTCGCCCTGGTAGTGCGCGCCGCCGACTTCCTCGAAGTACTTGAGGATGCCGCCTTCGAGCTGGTAGACGCTGTCGTAGCCGATGTTCTGCATGTGGATCGCCGCCTTTTCGCAGCGGATGCCGCCGGTGCAGAAGGTGACCACGGTCTTGTCGTTGAGCTCGTCCTTGTGGTCGGCGATGACTTGCGGGAATTCGGTGAACTTGCTGATGCGGTAATCGATGGTGTTCTCGAACGTGCCGACGTCGACTTCAAAGGCATTGCGCGTATCGACCATGACCACCGGACGGCCGGCGTCGTCGTGTCCCTGGTCCAGCCAGCGCTTGAGCGTCGTTGCTTCGACGAAAGGCGCGCGGCCTTCTTCGGGCTTGATCAGCGGATGCTTCATGGTGATGATCTCGGCCTTCAGCTTGACCAGCATGCGGTTGAACGGCTGATGCTCGGAATAGCTTTCCTTGACTTCGATATCCGCAAACCGGGCGTCGGCGCGCAGCCATGTCAGGAAAGCATCGATTGCCGCGCGTTTTCCGGCCAGAAACAAATTGATGCCTTCCGGGCTCAGGATGACGGTGCCGCGCAAATTGTGTTTTTGACAAAACTCCAAGAACACAGGCCGTTTTTCTACGGTGTCATTGAAAGTGATGAACTTGTAAGCAGCGATATTGACGTAAGAATTCTCGGTTTGTTGCATGGTGCTATTGCCTAAGTCTTTGAATTGACAGCATTATAAACTTCTCGCGAACCGTTCGCCGACAATTTGCGCCAACTATGATGCAGATCAAAATCAGGTCGTTTGGCATGTCGATCCGGGGCGAAGCGTGCGGCAGGCGGCTCGTCTGCAAATTCCACAAAAGACCCTTGTCATAGCACGGTAAAATATCGGGCTATGACTACACCGCAATTTGTTCATCTTCGACTCCATTCCGAATATTCCATCGTCGACGGTCTGGTCCGCATCGACGATGTCGTCAAAGCAGCCGCCAAAGACGGCCAGGCGGCGCTGGCGATTACCGACCTGGCCAATCTGTTCGGCATGGTCAAATTCTATAAAGGCGCGCGCGGCAAGGGCGTCAAGCCGATTGCCGGGTGCGATGTCTGGATTTCCAACGACGACGACCGCGACAAGCCTTCGCGCCTGCTGCTGCTGGTCAAGAACCATCACGGTTACCTGCAACTGTGCGACCTGCTCAGCCGGGCCTGGCTCACCAACCTGCATCGCGGCCGCGCCGAATTGCGTCCGGAATGGCTGGAACAGTTGCGCCACGAAGACGGCGGCAACGGCCTGATCGCCTTGTCGGGCGCGCATTTCGGCGACGTCGGCACCGCCATCGAAAATGGCAACATTGCCGCGGCTGAACGTTGCGCCCAGCGCTGGAGCGAGATTTTCCCCGGCGCGTTCTATATCGAAATCCAGCGCGCCAACCAGCCCAACATGGAAGTCCAGGTGCGCCAGGCGGTGGCCCTGGCGGCACGTTTGCAATTGCCGGTGGCGGCGACGCATCCGATCCAGTTCCTGTCGCAGGAAGAATTCATCGCCCACGAAGCGCGCACCTGCATCGCCGAAGGCGAGATCCTGGCAAACGCGCGCCGCGTGCGCCGCTTCAACGAACAGCAAAACTTCAAGACCCAGGCGGAGATGGCAGCACTGTTCGCCGATTTGCCGGGCGCCGTGCAGAATACCGTCGAGATCGCCAAGCGCTGTAACCTGACGCTGACGCTGGGCAAGCCCAAGCTGCCCGATTTCCCGACGCCGGACGGCATGACCATCGACGACTTCCTCGTGGCCGAAGCCAAGAATGGACTGGAAGGGCGCCTGCATCACCTGTTCCCCGATGAAACCCGGCGCGAGAAAGAACGGCCGCGCTACGAGGCACGCCTCAAGTTCGAAACCGACACCATCATCAAGATGGGCTTCCCGGGTTACTTCCTGATCGTCGCCGACTTCATCCAGTGGGCCAAGAACAATGGCGTGCCGGTCGGTCCGGGACGCGGTTCCGGCGCGGGTTCGCTGGTGGCGTATTCGCTGCTCATCACCGACCTCGACCCGCTCGCATACAACCTGCTGTTCGAACGCTTCCTCAATCCCGAGCGGGTATCGATGCCCGACTTCGATATCGACTTTTGCCAGGAAGGGCGCGACCGCGTCATCCAATACGTGAAAGACCGCTACGGCAAGGATGCGGTCTCGCAGATCGCCACCTTCGGCACCATGGCGGCCAAGGGCGCGGTGCGCGACGTCGGCCGCGTGCTCGACCTCGGCTACAACTTTTGCGACGGCGTATCCAAGCTGATCCCGTTCAAGCCGGGCAAACTGGTGACGATCGCCGACGCCATCGAAGAAGAACCGTTGCTCAAGGAGCGCCTGGAAAACGAGGAAGAGGTCAAGCAGCTCCTCAATCTGGCCCAGCAGGTCGAAGGCATCGCCCGCAACATCGGCATGCATGCCGGCGGCGTGCTGATCGCGCCGGGCAAGCTGACCGACTTCTGCCCGCTCTATACCCAGGGCGGCGACGCCGGCGTGGTGTCGCAATACGACAAGGACGACGTCGAAGCCGTGGGCCTGGTCAAGTTCGACTTCTTGGGCCTCACCACGCTGACCATCCTCGACCGCGCCGTGCGCTACATCAAGCAGCTCGACCCGGAGATGGCCGATTTCGACCTCGCCAGGCTGCCGCTCAACGACCGTGCTTCCTACGAACTGCTGACCAAGGCCAAGACGGTCGCCGTGTTCCAGTTGGAAAGCCGCGGCATGCAAGGCATGCTCAAGGATGCGCGGCCCGACCGCTTCGAAGACATCATCGCGCTGGTGGCGCTATACCGTCCAGGTCCGATGGACCTGATTCCCGATTTCTGCAAACGCAAGCACGGCGAGAAATTCGACTACCCCGACCCGCGCACCGAAGGCATCCTGTCCGAAACCTACGGCATCATGGTGTATCAGGAGCAGGTGATGCAGATGGCGCAGGTCGTGGGCGGCTACTCGCTCGGCGGCGCCGACTTGCTGCGCCGCGCGATGGGCAAGAAGAAAGCGGAAGAAATGGCGGAGCATCGCCAGATCTTCCGCGAAGGCGCCGCCAAGGACGGCCTGTCGCAGGAGAAGGCCGACGAAATCTTCGACTTGATGGAAAAGTTCGCGGGCTACGGCTTCAACAAATCGCACGCCGCCGCCTACGCGCTGCTCTCGTATCACACCGCCTACCTCAAGGCGCATCACCCCGCCGCGTTCATGGCAGCCAACTTGTCGCTCGCGCTGGACGACACCGACAAGATCAAGATTCTGGTCGAAGACGCGCTCGACGTGTGCGGCCTGACCCTGCTGCCGCCCGACATCAACCTGTCGGATTACCGTTTCACGCCGGTCGGCGAACCGGGCAAGAAGGCCGTGCACATCCGCTACGGCCTGGGCGCGGTCAAAGGCTCCGGCCAGAGCGCGATCGAGGCGATCATCGCCGCGCGCCAGGATGGTCCGTTCAAGGATTTGTTCGACTTCGCCAAACGCGTCGACAAGCGCCAGATCAACCGCCGCACCATCGATTCGCTGATCCGCGCCGGCGCCTTCGATTGCTTCGGTGAAGACCGCGCGGTGCTGCAAGCCTCGGTCGGCCTGGCCTGGGAAAATGCCGAACAAGCCGAAGCATCGGCCAACCAGGTAAGCTTGTTCGGCGGCGACGACAGCGATCTCGAAGCGCCGCTGGAATACGTGCAGGTGCGCCACTGGACCGACAAGCAGCGGCTGACGGAGGAAAAGGCCGCTCTCGGTTTCTACTTGTCCGGCCACCTGTTCGACGCTTATGAAAAGGAAGTGCGCCAGTTCGTGCGCACCAAGATTTCAAACCTGGAGCCGTCGCGCGATCCGCGTTCGCTGGCGGGCATCATCGTCGCCATCCGTGTGCAGATGACCCAGCGCGGCAAGCTGCTGATCGCCACACTCGACGACGGCACCGGCGTAGTCGACGTCACGGTGTACAACGAACTGTTCGAACCCAACAAGAGCATCTTCAAGGAAGACGAACTGCTGATCGTGCAGGGCAAGGTATCGGAAGACCGCTTCTCCGGCGGCCTGCGTATCTCCGCGGAAAAAGTCATGGACATCGGCGCCGCCCGCATTCAGTACGGCCAGCGCATGGTGGTGTCGCTGAACAAAAGCGTCGACCCGGCGTACCTGCGCGACACGCTGTCATCCTATCGTCAGGAGCAGGGGCTACCATTCGTGATGAAATACGTCCGGTCCGGCGTCGGCTGCGAAGTCATGCTGGGAGATGCATGGCGCGTGGTGCCGAGCGACGGCTTGCAGTTGTCGCTGCGGGAGTCGTTTGGGCAGGAAGCGGTTGTGGTTGAGTATTGAATGAAGACAATAATGAAACGAATACCCTTGTCCGCAGGGATTGCTTGGATCGCTTTTTCTTCCTTTTTCTGTTTCGCTCTCGTATCAAGCAAAATCGGAAACATAAGTTTCTATCTATTGATGTTGCTGGCGTTGACGCACGCTTGGACCATAAGAAAAAATGGTCCGATGCTGGGGCGATGGTGGGGGCAATATAAGTGGCTTTATGTATCCGTCGCCGGTATGGCGATTGCTATTCTGGCACATGAAATTAATCAGGGGACGGTGCAGATACGTTCCTATGACAATGCGTCGAGACTGGCCCTGCTCGGCGTTCTCACTTGGGCAGCATTACTGATGCCTATTGGTTACCTTAAAAGTCTGCGCTGGACTTTTGTTATCGGCACCGTACTTGCAACGATCAAATTATGTATTGCGACAGATTTTGGACATTATCGTGAGGGTGTAATTGATTTTGTGCCCATTATTGCGTATTCGCAATTAGCCTTGCTGCTGGCCGTATTTGCTCTTCTGTCAATTGTTTGGTCACGTCATTTCCAGGTTTTCAAGGCAATTCCGTTGGCTGCCACAGGATTGGTCGGACTTTACAACATCTATATTTCTCAAACCAGGGGAGCCTGGATTGCCATTCCTGTTCTTGTTGTGCTTGCTTGTATAACGCTCTTTAAGCAGGTGAGCATGCTTAAAGCGATGCTTTGGTCTGCGCTAATTGCCGTGTTTATGGTTGCCGCTTTCAGCACGACAAATATAGTTCGTTCACGGTTCGATCAGGCCGTAAGTGACATTCATCTTTATGCAGAAAAGAAGAATCTCGATACGTCTATCGGAACGCGTTTTCAATTGTGGAATGCATCATGGATTCTGTTTAAAAAAAATCCATGGTTCGGCGTTGGGCAAGACAATTTCCCGAAGGCCTTGGCGAGCTTGTCAGAACGAGAAATTATCACTCCAGAGGCTGCGACCTATCCTCATTCCCACAATGAAGTGTTGTTCAACATGGCGACGCTCGGCATATTTGGCCTTTTGGGCATTCTGGCGATCTATCTGGTTCCTATTTATTACTTCCTCAGGGAACTCCGGCATCAGGATCGTCAGGTAAAAGCGACCGCCGCCATGGGGCTTGGCCTTTGTTTGGGATATCTGGTGTTCGGATTGGTCGACGTCATGTTCATGTGGCGTATTTGCGATATTTTCTACGCGATGTCTATCGCTATCTTTTTGGCATTCATCATTCGGAGGAAAGAAGAGTTGTGCGATGTGTAGTATTGTCGGCTTCAGGGAGGCTGTTCATGCATATTCTTCAATCGAGCGTCTGCTTGCGTCGGGCATAGGCAGGCCATGACCGATCAGTTGATTTCTCAGGACACTTTGCGCAAAGCCGACAAAATTCTTTTTGTTGCGCATCTTGCCTTGGGCGACTTCACCTATATGGAAAGTTGCTTCAGAGCTTTCCAGCAAACCTATCCACATATTCAGATCGACCTTTGGGTTGATGAACTCAGGCGTACCTGGGATTTCAGGCAATGGGCAGCCCTCAGAAAATATTCGTTGTTCGATTGGCTGGACGTCAGTCCTTGTTTTCATAAAGTCTATAAGGAAACTTATAGCCCGTTTGTGTTTGCGCGCTCGTTGCGTGAAGCGAAACAGCAAAATTATCCTATCGTGGTGTCGTTTGGATTGTCTCGCCGCACGTTCTATGCACGGTTGGTGCGCAAGTTGAATCCGGACGCCGTGACCGCCGCGATCGCCAAACGCTACAAATCTTACGATATCGTCAAACGACATGTCTTCGAAAACATCGATGTGCGTCTTGTCGATCATCCAGAGGGGGCGACGCATGTCAGCGATATCTATGCATCATGGTTTCAGCGGCTGTTCGGCTTGAGGATAGGGGCGGAGGAACGGTTCCCGCAAATGGATATTCCCGATAGATGGCGTACCGATGCGCTGCATCATCTGCAGCAGTGGGGGATCGTCGATAAGGCCCGGCGCCGGAACCGTGTCATATTCGTGAATGCATTTTCCAAACAGGATGAGCGTTCTTGGCCGGTGGAGAAGGCGCTGAGCCTGGTCGAAGCGATGAGACAGATGAATCAATGGCGCGACAATGATTTCATCGTCAATACGGTTCCTGAAAAATGGGATGAAACCGAGGCAATCATGGCGCGTCAGAAAATTCTTTCGAACGTATTCCTATTCAGCGCCCGCGACAATTTTTTTCAATTGCCCGCTGTACTGGAACAGTGCGACTTGATCATTTCGGTCGAGACAGCCGTGATGCATCTTGCCAACGCGGTTCATGTTCCCGTCGTTGCATTGATGCGGCAGTTGACGCCAGAGTGGGTACCCATTGACAGGCAAAATAGCCGCGTTGTGATGACGGAACAGCGCGACCATTGGGTGCAGCAAATCGATCTGGAACAAGTGATTGCCGCTTTGCCTGATCCCGCGCAGATGACTTGGTAAATTACGCCCTCGCTTGAATGCGAGGGCCTGCGGCTTTTTCCTCAATCCATCCCTGCACCACTTCCATCACCGCATCAGGCGTAATCGCCCGCATGCAATCACAAGTGAGTTGCTCGGTCTTGCTGCAACCGACGCAACTTTCCTCCGACACGCAAAGATTGACGGCCCGTTTGCCGATTGCGGCCCAGCGGCCGGGATGCATCGGGCGTGTCGGCGGAAACAGGCCGAGCGTGCGCTGGCCAATGGCGGCAGACAGATGCAGCGGGCCAGTGCCGCTGGCGATCAGGGCGTCCGCCTGTTTGATGAAGCTCGTCAACTGCGCCAACGTCTGGGTGCCGCAGATATTGCTGACGTTGGGCAGGCCGACCAGTTCTCCGGTGTTCTGCTCCAGCCATTCGCCTTCCTTGGCGCTGCCGGTCAGCCAGACATGCACATCGGGTTGCGCGGCCAGTTGCTGCGCCAGCGCCAGATAATATTCGACCGGCCATTCCCTGCCGTGGCCGTTGGACTTGGTGTGCAGGATCAGGTTGAAGGCATACGGTTTCAACAAGGCTGAACTGGTAGGGTCTTCCGGAATGCTGAAGTGATACAAATCTGGAATGTCGGCGCGGTCCGGGACGCGGACGTCGCCGTAGGGACGAAGAAACTCGAAATTGATCTGAGCCTCGTGGTTTTCCGATAGTCCCTTGCTGAAACGCACGCGGCGATTGCAATAAAACAATTGATAAAGCTTCTGGCGCGCGTTGCCGATGCGATGGCGGATGCCGGCGCGGAATGCGGCGACGGCGAGCGGTCGGTCGGGCTGGGCCAGGATCACTGTGTCGATGTCCGAGTTCTTGAGGTAGCCGACCAGGTCGTCGCCGATTTTTTCGATCTCGACGACCTCATCGATGTCGTCGCAATAGCGGACAACTTCCGCGGCATAGGCGCGGCAGAGCAGGGTGATCCTGACGCCCGGATTGAGTTGTTTCAGGCGGGCCGCCATCGGCAGCGTCAGGACGACGTCGCCGATGTTGTCCTGGCGGCTGATGAGAATGTGAGAGCTGGTGACAGGCATATCTGATATTCGATTGACGATTGTTGCGAGGTCCGTGACGGATTACTTGCCCGCGCGCTTGCGCAGATACCGGATATACCACTTCAGACTTTCCAGCGGCCGTCCCTGGCGATACATGAAGCGCGAATGCATGCGCATTTCCTTGCTGTTCTTCGGTTCCGGGTCGAGCGGCATGTCGGCCCAAGGCGATAGCATCAGGTATTTGCGGAATAGCTGGCGCGCATCGTGGCCGCTCCAGTCGGTCCAGGGTTTGACGGCACCGGCGAAGTGGATGAACACGGCCTTGCCGACCGGACGCAGGGCGAATTTGTTGACGTTGAGGTCGTGGATCAGGTCGTACAGGTAATTCCAGCGCGGCGAGATGTAGCGCGCGCGGCCGTTGAGCACGATGTTGAGCGCGTCCTGGTCGTTGAAGCGCATGTCGGTCTTGCTGTCGAGCAGCGCGTCCAGCGTCTGCTTCGTGATGTCCTCGGATATCCACTTGTCGATGTTGATGAAGATCACGCCGCCGTTGAAGTATTCGTTGTGCTTCAGGCCGAGCGCGGCGACGCGGCGCTGTAGGGTGACCGGCGCATCCGGCACCACCACGGCGATGTCGTCGCTGATGTCCATGTCGATCAGTTCGTCGAGCTTGTTGACGCACAGGATGTCGGCGTCGAGATACAGCACGCGGTCGGTCTGGCCCTGCAGCACGGTCGGGATCACCAGCCGCGTGAAAATCGACAGCGAGTAGTGCGAGTGGCCGATGAAATGCGAAAACTGCTTGAACGACGCCAGGTCGAGCAAATGCAGTTGCGTGCTGACCGGGTACATTTGCTCAAGCTGCTTCAGGCGGCGCTGGTGGTCGTCGGACACTTCAAAGGCCAGCACATGGAATGTGAAATGCTGGCCCGGATTGTTGTCGATGATGGACGCGATGGTGCCGCCCATCGCGCGGAAGTAATTATTGTCGACGCAAAAGGCGATATGGAAGGATGGCTTGCCGTTGCTGCCCACGGGCGCGATTTGCTGACTCGCTGGCTGGTTCAGTGGCTGATTCATTGGATGGCTTTCATGACTTGTTCGACGGTGACGGCTTTGACCCAGTCGCGGCGATTGGGGGCGGTGATGACGGTGCTGTTGGCGCGGTCGATCGGCACCCATTCCGGATTCTTCTGGCGCATCAGCGCGATCACCGGCACATGCACCGCATTGGCCAGGTGCATGACCGCGGTTTCCACCGAAACGATCAGATCGCATTGTTCCAGGATGGCCGGCAACTGGAAGAAATTCTCTTCGGCGCTGAACAGTTCGGTGCGTTCCAGCTTGTAGTTGCCGATGATCTGGCGCGCATGCGCCAGTTCCTGCGGGACGGCATTGACGATGAAGCTGCTGTCGCGCCAGGCGTCCTGCTTCTTCATGGCGATGATCAGTTCGGCGACATGTTCCAGCAGCCAGCAGCGCTTTTTGGTCTTGGCGTAAGAATTGATGAAAACCAGCTTGCCTTGCTTGCCGTCAGCAGACGCGAAGCCCCAGGCAGCCAGTTTGTCTTGCGCGTACTGCCGCCATTGCGGCGGAATATCGACGAACGGAAAGCGTTCCGCCGCGCTCACCTCAAGTCCGCTGAGCTGATGGAACCAGTGCGCATACACGTCGCTGATGTGCTGCGGATTGCTGCGGTCGACGCTGTACGGCGGGATCGATGCGTCGAGCTTGCGATAGGCCAGTTGATGATGCGGCTGGTAGAACTTCACGCGCTTCTTCATGCCGATCACCAGTCCGTCCGGGCTGATGCTGCGCGCCAGGCCGGCATACAGGTGCGGCCGCAGCGTCGCCAGCGAGACCACGATGGGATAGTGCTCCTGCCGCGCTTCGAGGATCGATTGCTGGTATAGCGCCGGACTGTAGGTGCGGGTGTAGATCTTGTCGAAGAACGGGCAAGCCGCGACCCAGTCGTACAGCGCGTACTTTTCCAGATATTTCCATTGCGCGGCGTCGCTGGTGCGACGGACTTCATCGACCCACAGATGGACTTTCAACTGCGGATTGGCGCGAGCGAAAGCCTGGAAGAAATTCTGCAGGTAGGTGAAGTCACCCAGCGCCAGGTGGGCGATGAACAGGATCTTGTCCGACTTCTTCAGCAGCGCTGGCGGTATCAGTGTTTCTGGCATGGTTGACGGTGATGATCGTTGTTCCGACGACGTCAGTCGGCTTGTTGCGAAAATTGCAAACGGTAGAGATTGGCGTACACGCTTTCGTTGGCCAGCAGTTGCTGATGGCTGCCGACTTCGACGATCTGGCCGTGCGACAGCACCACGATGCGGTCGGCGCGCTCGATGGTCGACAGGCGGTGCGCGATCACGAAGGTGGTGCGGCCTTCCATCAGACGGTCCAGCGCGGCCTGCACGGCGCGTTCGGATTCCGTGTCGAGTGCCGACGTGGCTTCGTCGAGGATCAAGATGGGCGCATCCTTGTAGATCGCGCGGGCGATCGCCACGCGCTGGCGCTGGCCGCCCGACAGGCGCGAGCCGTTGTCGCCGATGCGGGTTTCCAGTCCTTCCGGCATGCCTTCGACGACATCGGTCAGGTGCGCGGCAACCACGGCGGCGCGCACGCGTTCGGGATCGGGCCTGGCGTCGCCGTAGGCGATGTTGGCCGCCAGCGTGTCGTCGAACAGCACGGTGTTCTGGCTGACCATGGCGATCTGCCGGCGCAGGCTGGTCAGCGAAATCGATTCAATCGGCTTGCCGTCCAGCAGGATCTTGCCGCCGGTGGCGGAATAGAAACCGGGGATCAGGCTGACCAGCGTCGACTTGCCGCCGCCCGACATGCCGACGAAGGCGATGGTCTCGCCCGGCTGCACGCTCAGGTTGATTTTCTGCAGCGCCAACTGGCTGTGGCCGGGATACGAGAAGTCGACATCGACCAGTTCGAGCTTGCCGGAACTGCGCGTGGCCAGCGTTTCGCCGCCGGTGCGTTCGACGGGCTTGTCGATCAGGAGATAGACCTCTTCCGCCGCCGCCATGCCGCGTTGCAACGGGCCGTTGATTTCGGCCAGTTGCTTGAGCGGCGCCAGCAGCATCAGCATCGCGGTGAGGAAGGACACGAAGCCGCCCACGGTGATCTGGCCGTTGCCCGACTGGATCAGGGCCATCACGATCACGATCGCCACCGCGCAGGCGGTCATCAGTTGCGTGATCGGCACCGTGGCGGAAAACGCGGTCGTCATGCGCATGGTGTAACGGCGCAGGTTTTCGGCGCGCTCGTGGAAGCGGCTTTTTTCGTATTCCTGGCCGCCGAAGATCTTGATCACTTGCTGGGCGCGGGTGGTTTCTTCGATGACCTGGGTCAGTTCGGCATTGACCGCGAGCGAATCGCGGTTGAGCTTTTTCAGGCGCTTGCCGGTGGTGCGCACGACGACGGTCACCAGCGGCAGCAGCACCAGCGTGACGATGGTCAGCACCCAGTTCAGGTACAGCAGCCAGGCCAGCAGGCCCAGCACCGTCAGCGCCGAGCGTACGATGGAGATGAACACCTTGGTAACCATGTCGATGATCTGTTGCACTTCGAACATCATCGAATTGATCACCTTGCCGACCGTATTGGTCGCATAGAAATTGATCGGCAGGTCCAGCATGCGCGCAAACATCTGGCGGCGCAGTTCATTGAGGATGCGCGTCGAGACCCAGGTCATCATGTACGAGCTGGTGAACGTGGCGATGCCGCGGATGAAGAAGATGCCGATCACTGCCGCCGGCACCAGCCACAGCGAGAAGGTCGGCTTGCCGACGAAGCCCTTGTCCAGCAGCACCTGAAAGATGTAAGGCACCACCGGTTCGGTCGCCGCGGTGACGATCATGGCCACGAACGCCAGCGCCAGGCGTTTCCGGTAAGGCCAGTGCAAGGCCGCGAGCCTTTTCATATTGGACGACAAAAACATGTTGTTCCTTACTGATTGCTGCAAATGAAAATGCAATGGGCGATCATGCCGCGGCCAGCCGTTCCCGAGCGCGCAAACCGGCCCAGAGGATGACCGTCATGAAGGCAAAAATCATAACGCCGTTATTGTGTGTCAAGAACGCCTGCGTCAGGCCGAACGTCAGATAACTTGCCGCCAGCAGCGTGCCGCCCAGCGCGTAGCCGCGCACCGCGCCGTCGCCATGCTTCAGGCGGCGCGCAAACAGGGCCAACGGCGCCAGGTAGAGCAGCAGCACCGCCAGCAAGCCGGGCAGGCCGCGCTTGACCAGCGCGTCCAGGTATTCGTTATGCAGGTGGGTGTGTTCCTCGATGGACGGCGCGGCCAGTCCCTGACGGACCAGTTCGGCCTTGCGGTCGAACATGCCCTGTTTGCCCCAGCCGGCCAGCCAGTGTCCTGGCAGCATGGCGACGCCGGTGCGCCACATTTCAAGGCGTGCGCCGACGGATGAATCGGCGTTGCCGTTGGCGAGGTAGTCACTCGCTTCGACAACTGCGGACTGAGTGCGCAGTTTCAGCCCCGATTGCGGCACGGCCCACAGCACGGCGAACACGGCGCAGACGGCGATGGCGCCGCCGCGCAACAGGCGCTTGCCGAGAACGCCGCCATGATGGATGGCGAGGATAGACAGGCAAACCGGCAGCGCCAGCCAACTGCCGCGGCTGCCGGTAAACAGCGAACCGGCGATGCCGAGCATGGCGCCGGCGCAGAGCGTTGCCATCCACGCAAGGCGATGGCTCCGGTTTGCGGCCCAGGACAGGCCGCACAGGCACAATACGCCGAGGACCATGCTGATATTGCCGTATTGAATCGGATTGGTGGTGCCGCCGGCGCGCATATCGCCGCCGACGAAAAACTGCCAGCCGGCGAACAGCCCGGCGCCGATCGCGCCCAGCGTCAGGCCGGACCAGAACGCCGCTGCCCGGGGCGGGTAGGCGATCAGCAGCAACAGCGCCGGAATGGCCAGCGCAAAACGCAGCGGCGCGTCATATTCGCGGGCCGGCGCGGCATGTACGAGGTTGGCGGTGGCGTTGATCAGGAAATACACGCACAGCGCGGCGATCAGCAGGTAATCCGGCCGCTCCAGCCGGAACGATGCGGGACGCCGGTGCAACAAGACCAGACTTCCGAACACCAGCATGGCCGCACCCAGCGAAAAGCCGCTCGCCGCCACCAACGCAATGGCGGAGAACAGAAACACGGCGACAGAGGTGAATACAACCATCCAGGCAGTCCTTGGCGGGCCTGATTTCGCCCGCAAGGACGCGGTCAGGCCGCAAATCGGAGAAACCGCACATTGTAATGCAATGGCGGGCCGAATTGACCTGCGCCGGGTGTAAAGCCGGCATCTGATGGTGTTGTCACAAAAATAATTATCCGAGATGCCGTCGGTGTTTTTCAACGCCATGTCGGTTGCCGCTGCCTGGCGAAATTGCGAGTGCGGCTGGCGAGCAACCCAATTCTTTTTCGCGAATTGCGGCCCTTTGATGTGGATCAAATGTCTGTACAGGCTTCGTACTACATTTCACATATGGAGATAGTTTCTTTCGTATGCATTTTTTTTGAGGGCAGACATTTATGAAAAAAGTCGCATTGGTCACAGGCGGCACCAGAGGATTGGGCGCGGCGATTGCGCTCGCCTTGCAATCGGCGGGATACACCGTTGCCGCGGTCTATCATAACAACGCCAACGCTGCGCAAGTGTACAGGGAAGCCACCGGCATTCCGGTTTTTCGCTGGGACGTTGCCGATTACGCCGCATGCCATGAGGGCGTCCAGAAAGTCGAGAGCGAAATCGGGCCGATCGACATTCTGGTCAACAATGCAGGGATCACCAGCGACGCCATGCTGCATCGCATGACGTCGGAGCAATGGCAGGCGGTCGTCGGCACCAACCTCGGTTCGGTTTTCAACATGTGCCGCAACGTCATCGACGGCATGCGCGAACGCCAGTTCGGCCGCATCATCAATATCAGTTCGGTCAACGGCCAGCGCGGACAACTGGGCCAGACCAACTATGCCGCCGCCAAGGCCGGGATACTGGGCTTCACCAAATCGTTGGCCTTGGAAAGCGCGCGCAAGAACATCACCGTTAACGCAATTGCGCCTGGATATTGCGATACGGAAATGGTGGCTGCCGTGCCGAAAGACGTGCTGGACAAGATTGTCGCCACGATCCCGGTCGGACGCCTGGGCTCCGGGCAGGATGTCGCTAGGCTGGCGCTGTTTTTGGCCGGCGACGACGCCGGTTACATCACGGGCGCAACTTTCGACGTCAACGGCGGACAGTTCATGGCGTGACGCCGCCGGATTCAATGAAGGAGTCAACGATGGAACAACTTACCTGGTCGCCGGCACTGTCTCTGGGCATTGCCGAGATGGACAATGCGCACAAGGCATTGATCCAGGAGCTCACCGACATCATGCAGGTTCCCGACCATGAATTCGCGGCGAGCTTGCAGCGCATTGTCGATTTGCTGGAAACCGATTTCCGCGAAGAGGAAGAATTGATGGAAAAGATCGGTTATGCGGATTTGCGTGCGCATCGCGAAGACCACGCCGAACTTCTCAGCACCTTGCATCATGTGGTGCCAAAGGCCATGAGCGGCGACTATGTACTGCCGCGCCAGGTCCTCGCCATGCTGCCCCAATGGTTCTTGGGACATCTGGTCAAGATGGATGCGGCGCTCGTGAAGGCGCTCAACCTGGCAGGCGCGCAGCCGGTCGAGCATGATTAGAACTCATTTCAATAGGCATGAGTGCGAGCCAAAAGGAACGCAACCGACCGTAGCGCAAACGATCACCAACCAAAGGAGTGTCCCATGTTCTCATTTCCCACGATGCAGGTTCCATACGACGTCAATAGCCTGATCAATTCCGAATTGCGTTTGTACAATGCCGTCACGGCCAATGCCTTCGACGTCACGCTCAGGATCGCCGACCTGAACCTCTATGCGCTGAAGCAGGCGATGGAAAGCTGGACCGCAAAGACCGAAAAACTGGCCAACGCCGATCACACCGATCAAAAAAGCATGCCTGCATGGCTGGATATCGGCCATCTCAAGAACGACATCGAAAACGCCACTGCTTACGGCCAGCAGATGACCAAGATCATGCTCGACCTGCAAGGAGAATTTGCAAAGATTGCCCAGCAGCGTGCCGCGGGTCTGTTGCAAAAGAATACTGCGGCGACAGGCGGCGGCACCGGCGTGCAGAATGGCGGCGAGTCGGCGATGGCCTTCATCCGCACCATGGTCGACCAGGCCAGCAAAGGCTATACGCAATGGACCGCGAATGCGCTGCATGCGATGGAGTCCATGGATGCCGATCTGGCCCATGCGGGCGGTGCAAAAGAAGCTGCCCCGGCAAAACCGCGCTCCCGCAAATAAGCGCAGCAAGAGTTGCCAAACGCTGCCAACCGTCTCCAAATGGCGCTGCCGGCATTGACGAAAATGTATCGTCGATGCCGGCAGCGTTTTATCATTCGTCCTTCTACGCTTGCTTCTATGCTTCGCTCGCCGGTTTGATCGGAACGCGATACTTCACCAGCAACACCGGCACCGGCGATGTGCGCGCGACCTGCTCGGCGTCGCTTCCCATCACAAAACGCCGCATCCCGCGCCGTCCATGCGTGCCGATCACGATCAGGTCCGCTTCCGTCGCAACGGCGCGCTCGACGATGATGTCGGCGACGCGGGCGCCCAGGCTTTCCCTTATTTCGGTGTCGACGTCGATGCCTTTCGCCTCCAGCATCGCGCGATGGCGCGCCAGCATTTCTTCTGCCTCCTGAAGCGCGAGCGGCCTGATGGTGCTGATGTAGACCTCCGGCTGCTCGAAGCCGTTGCTGTATGTCGCCATGTCCAGCACGTGCAGCAGACGCACCTGCGCCTTGCACAATTGGGCAAGGCTGCAAGCTTCATGGACGGCCTGTTCGGCAGTCGTGCTGCCATCGAGAGGAACCAGAATATGTTTGTACATGATATTGCTCCTTGATGAAAAAGTGATCGGGGAAGGTCTGCTTCAGTGGCCTGCCGCCAGCTCCGGCAAGAGGGAATACGCATGGCGGGCCGCCATCCATTCTTCATTGGTGGCTTCGACCGCCACCGCGACGCGGCTCGGCGGCGCAGAGATCGTGGCGGCGTGCGCCAGGTTCGCCTGCGCGTCCAGCTTCAGATTCAGGAACTGCAGGCCATCGCAGACCCGGGTGCGGATTTCGGCATTATGCTCGCCGATGCCGGCGGTGAACACCAGCATGTCGAGGCCGCCCAGCACCGCCGCCAACGCGCCGATTTCGCGCACGATCCTGCGGACATAGAGCGCCAGCGCATCGTGCGCGCGCGCGTCGCCGCTTTCCGTCAGCAGCAGTGCACGCGGGTCCGAAGATGTGCCGGAAATACCGAGCAGGCCCGACTCGTGATACAGCAGATGGCCCAACTGCGGCAGCGACAGTTTTTCCGTTTCCATGAGATACAGCAAGGCGCCAGGGTCCAGCGCGCCGCAACGCGTGCCCATCATCAGGCCGTCCAGCGCGGAAAATCCCATCGTCGTCGCCACGCTGCTCAAGCCTAGCATGCCGCACAGGCTGGCGCCGCTGCCCAGATGCGCCACGACGGTGCGGCCGCGCGCCGCGTCGCCGTGGCGTTCGGCCAGCGCGATGGACATGTATTCATACGACAGGCCGTGGAAACCATAGCGCCGCACGCCGCGTTCCCAGGCGGAATAGGGCAGCGGCAGCATCTGTTCGACGCGCGGCAGGGTGTGGTGGAAGGCGGTGTCGAAGCAGGCGATCTGCGGCAGTTCGGGACGGTCGGCCAAGAGGCTCTCGACAGCTTCCAGCGCGAACGGCTGATGCAGGGGCGCCAGCGGGATATAGCTGCGCAGGTCGGCCAGCACCTGCAGGTCGACCCGCACCGGGGAAAAATATTTGGCGCCGCCATGCACGACACGATGCACCACCGCGACCAGTTCGCCGTCGCCGATGCGCTCAATGGTGCGCTGCCGGATGTGCAGCAGGGCGGCGTGGTAAGGCTGTTCGGCATCGACCGGCAAGGCCTCGACGGTGGCGTCGGAAGTCTCGAACGTCGGCGCCTCGCCGGTGATGCCGTCGGCCTTGCCGCTCCACAGCGGCACGCGTTGCGCCGGCGACGCCGTGTCGAACAGCGCGAACTTGATGCTCGACGAACCGCAATTAAGAACCAGGATCAGTTTGCTCATGATGTCGTCCTCTTTGCGGTCTTTCTTTCCCGGTCGGTCAGCAGCAACGCCAGGGCGCAGGAGGCGATCCGCGATTCGCGCGAATCGGCGCGGCTGGTCAGGATGATCGGCACCGTGGCGCCGAGCACGATGCCGGCGCTGGCGGCGCCACCCAGATATTCCAGTTGCTTGGCCAGCATGTTGCCGCTTTCAAGGTCGGGCACGACCAGGATATCCGCGCGGCCGGCTACCTCCGAGGTAATGCCCTTGATGCGCGCCGCTGCCGCCGAAATGGCGTTGTCGAACGCCAGCGGGCCGTCCAGTATCGCGCCGGTGATCTGGCCGCGGTCGGCCATCTTGCACAGGGCCGCCGCGTCGAGCGTGGCGGGCATGTGCGGATTGACGGTTTCCACCGCCGCCAGGATCGCCACGCGCGGTTGCGCCACGCCGATTGCCTGGGCCAGGCCGATGGCGTTGCGCACGATGTCGGCTTTTTCGTCCAGCGTCGGCGCGATATTGACGGCCGCGTCGGTAATGATGAAGGGACGCGGATAGGCCGGCGTCTGCATCAGGAAGCAATGGCTCAGGCGCCGGCCGGTGCGCAGTTCCGGCTTCGCCAGCACGGCCGACATCAGTTCGTCGGTATGCAGGCTGCCTTTCATGAGTGCAGCCGCCTCGCCGTCGGCGACCAGGGCGACCGCATGCGCCGCGGCCGCGTGGCTGTGCGGCACGTCGTCGATGCGCAGCGCGGAGATATCCAGGCCGGCGTCGGCGGCAACCATTTCCAGTTTGGCGCGCGGGGCGACCAGGATGGGATCGATCAGCCCGGCCGCATGCGCATCCAGCGCCGCCGACAGACTCAATGCATCGCAAGGATGCACAACCGCGGTCGTCACCGCGCCCATCGGCCGCACATGTTGCAGCAGCCGCAGCAAGCCGTTGTCGCCGGCGGTCAGCCTGACCTCGGGCAAGGTGCTGCGCGGCATCGAAATGCGTTCCGTGGGCGCGATCACCTCGGCCTGGCCCTCGACCACGGTGACGCCGCCCTGGTTGACGCAGGAACAGGCCAGGGTCAGCCGCTTGCTGGCTTCGTCGCGTTCGGCGATGCGCACGCGCACGGTCAGCGTGTCGCCGATGCGCGCCGGGGCGAGGAACCTCAGCGTTTGTCCCAGATAAACGGTGCCCGGTCCCGGCAGGCGGGTGCCGAGCAACGCAGAGATGAACGCGCCGCCCAGCATGCCGTGGGCGATCACGCCGTGAAAACTGGTGGAAGAGGCGAATGCGGCATCCAGGTATTGCGGATTGATGTCGCCCGACAAGATGGCGAACAGTTGGATATCTTCCGCGGTCAGCGTGCGCTCGACGACGGCTTCGTCGCCGATGGCGATTTCATCGAAGACGCGATTTTGCACGAGTGCCAGATCGTTGGTGTCCATAGACTTCTCCCGATTCCATAAAACGAAAACGCCAATGCCGCGCACTTCAGGCCATCTGGCTGATGGTCTTGCGGAAACGCGTCAACGAAGCAAAAAACAACAGCGCGCCGATCACCAGGATGGTCAGCATCTGCGGCCAGACGACAGTAATTCCGGCGCCGCGGTACAGGATTCCCTGGGCGGCGGAAACGAAATGCGTGGTCGGCGCCGCCAGCATCAGGTCCTGCACCAGCACCGGCATGCTCTCGCGCGGCGTCGAACCGCCCGACAGCAATTGCAGCGGCAGCAGGACCAGCACCAGCAACATGCCGAACTGCGGCATCGAACGCGCCAGCGTCGCCAGGAAAATACCCATCGAAGTCGTGGCGAACAGGTGCAGGGCCGCCACCAGCAGGAACAGTCCTATCGACCCTTCTATCGGCACTTGCAACGCGCCCTGGACGATGAACAGCAATGCCGCCGCCGCGGCGATCAGGACCACCAGGCCCATCGACCAGATCTTGGCCAGCATGATCTCCATCGGCGTCACCGGCATCACCAGCAGATGCTCGATGGTGCCGTGTTCGCGTTCCCGGATCAGCGCGGCGCCGGTCAGGATGATGGACAGCATGGTGACGTTGTTGATGATCTCCATCAGCGCGCCGAACCACGCGCGTTCGAGGTTGGGGTTGAAGCGGGTGTGCAGCACCAGTTCCACGGGCAAGGGCGCCGCGCCGCGGTAGCGCTGCAGGAATTCGGTGACCTCCGCGTTGATGATGTCGAGGATGTAGGCGTTGCCGGTGAACGCCTGGCTCATGCGCGTGGCGTCGACATTGAGCTGCGCCGTCGGCGAACGGCCCGCCAGGACGTCGCGCTGGAAATCGGGAGGGATGTCGAGCACGAATGTGTAATTGCCGTTGTCCATGCCGACATCCATCTGGTTCAGCGAGATCATGTCCGGCGTCTTGAAATAAGGCGGATAAAAGCTGGCGGCGATGCGCGCCGACAGGGGTGAGCCGTCTTCGTCAACGATGGCGATGGCGGCATGATGCAGGCTATCCGGCATGGCGGTGGCGGCGACATAGATCGATACGGTGAAGGTGTAGACGATCAATACCAGCATGATCGGGTCGCGCGCCAGGCTCCACAATTCCTTGACGCCGAGGCGGGCGATGTTGGCAAGGGAGCGCAGGGACAGGGCGGTTGTCATATCAACCCTCCTGCTTTTTCAGCAGCATCACCGACAGGCCGAGGATCACTGGTACGGCGATCAGCAGCGCCTGGAACGACGGCCACAGGCCGGACAGGTCGAGCGCCTTGTTGAAGATGCCGCGGCTGATGGTGAGGAAATGCGATGCCGGATAGACCCGTCCGATCAGCGCGCCGACGCCTTCCAGCGACGACACCGGATTGAGCAGGCCGGCAAATTGCACGCAAGGAATGATGGTGCCGATCATCGTGACGAAGATGGCCGCGATCTGGCTGTTCGTAAATGTCGACGCCAGCAGGCCGAAACCCGTGGAACAGATGACGAAGATCAGCGCCGCCAGCGACAGCGCCGCGAAACTCCCCTTGATCGGCACGTCGAACACGGTCACCGCCAGCAAGGCCAGCAGCAGGAAGTTGAGCATGCCCAGCACCACGTAGGGAAACTGCTTCCCGAGCAGGAATTCGCTGCGCGTGACCGGCGTCACATAAAGATTGATGATCGATCCCAATTCCTTTTCACGCACGATCGACAGCGCCGTCAGCATCGCCGGGATCATCATCAGCAGCATCGGAATGACGGCTGGCACCATGGCCGGCAGGCTTTTGACGTCGGGATTGTAGCGATAGCGCGTCTCGACCGAGCTGGCCGAGACCGGACGCACGCCAAGCCGGCGCGTCGACATGTCGACCAGCCACATCTGGTGCATCGCCTGCACATAGCCGCGTATCGTTTCGGCGCGCATGGGCATGGAACCGTCGACCCAGGCGCCAATCTGCGCCGAGGCGCCGCGTTCCAGGTCGCGGCCGAATCCCGGCGGGATCTCGATGGCCAGCGACAGCTCGCCGTCGCGCATGCGGCGGTCGAGATCGCCGTAATCGACGATCGGCGCCTTTTCGATGAAGTAGCGCGAGCCGGACAGGTTCAGCGCATAGCTCTGGCTCAGCGCCGTCTGATCGCGGTCGAGCACGGCGTAGGAGAGATTCTCGACATCCAGGCTGATGCCGTAGCCGATGATGAACATGAGGATCGCCGTGCCCAGCAGGGCCAGCGTCGCGCGCACCGGGTCGCGTTGCAGCTCCAGCGTTTCGCGCAAGGCATAACTGTAGGCCCGGCCGAAGTGGAAACCGAAACGTCTCGTGCGCGCAGGCTCGCCGGCGACGACGGGTGGATCCCCGACGGCTGCCGGCTGGTCGGATTGCTGATCGCCGTCGGCTTCCTTCAGATAGCTGATGAAGGCCTGTTCCAATGTCGCCGAGCCGCGTTGCCGCACCAGTTCGTCCGGACTGGCGCTCACCAGGACGCGCCCGGCATGCATCAGCGAAATCCGGTCGCAGCGCTCGGCTTCGTTCATGAAATGCGTGGAGATGAAGATCGTCACATGATCGTTGCGCGCCAGATCGATCATCAATTGCCAGAACATGTCGCGCGCCACCGGATCGACGCCTGACGTCGGCTCGTCGAGGATCAGCAATTCCGGCCGATGCACCATCGCCACCGCCAGCGAAAGACGCTGGCGCACGCCCAGTGGAAGCCGTTCAGGCAATTCGTCGAGAACCGCGACCAGACCGAATCGCTCCGCCATTTCCGTCACGCGCGCAGGGATATCGTCTGCCGGCACCTGGAACAGGCGGGCGTGCAACACCAGGTTTTGCCGCACCGACAGCTCGCCGTACAGCGAAAAGGACTGCGACATGTAGCCGACCCGGCGCCGCGTGGCAATGTCGCTGCTGTCGACTTCATGGCCGAACAGCCAGGCCTGGCCTTCGCTGGCGGGAATCAGGCCGGTCAGCATTTTCATCGTGGTCGACTTGCCGCAACCGTTGGAGCCGAGGAAACCGAAGATCTCGCCGCGCCGTATGCGGAAATCGACATGGTCGACGGCGACGAAATCGCCGAAGCGCATCGTCAGTCCCTTGGCTTCAATGGCGATTTCATCTTTCTCCGAAGCCTGCAACGGCGGCACCACGACGGCGCGGTGATTGCGTCGTTTCTGCTCCGGCAGCAAGGCGATGAAGGCGGTTTCCAGCGAGGCGGCGCCGACGCGTTCGCGCAATTCGCGCGGCGTGCCGGTGGCCAGCACCTTGCCGTCGTCCATCGCCACCAGCCAGTCGAAGCGGTCGGCTTCTTCCATATAGGCCGTGGCGACGATGACGCTCATACCCTCGCGTTCGGCGCGGATGCGCTCGATCAGTTCCCAGAATTGCGCGCGCGACAGCGGATCGACGCCGGTGGTCGGTTCGTCGAGGATCAACAGATCGGGATCGTGGATCAGCGCGCAGCACAAGCCGAGTTTTTGCTTCATGCCGCCCGACAGCTTGCCGGCCGGGCGCGACAGGAAGGGCTTCAGTCCGGTGCTGCCGGTCAGTTCATCGATGCGGCGGCGGCGCGTGGCGGCGTCGTGTCCGAACAGCCGTCCGAAAAACTGCAGGTTTTCCTCGACCGACAGCGTGGGATAAAGATTCTTTCCCAAGCCTTGCGGCATGTAGGCGATGCGTGGGCAGGTGTCTTCTCGGTGACGCTTGTCGGCCATGCTGCCGCCGAGCACGTCGACCTGTCCCTGCTGGAGCCGGCGCGCGCCGGCCAGCAGGGACAACAGGCTGGATTTGCCCACGCCGTCGGGACCGATCAGCCCGACCATCTGTCTGGCCGGAATCGCGAGGTTGATGTCGGCGAGCGCCTGTGTCTTGCCCAGCAACAGGCTGACGCCTGTCAGGCGGGCGACGGGCGCCGGCGCTTCAGCGTTGCCGCTGTCGGGATTCACTGTGGTACCTTCACTGCCAGTTCAGGCGGCCAGTCGGGTTGCGCGCCGAGCTTGACCCAGGCGACGCCGGGCAAACCGGTCTTGACCAGTTTCAGGTGTTTCGCCAGGAGATCGGGAGCGATCTGGGCCTTCACGCGAAACATCAGTTTCTGGCGTTCGCTGGCCGTTTCGACCGTCTTGGGCGTGAACTGCGCCGTGCTGGAAACGAACGATATCTTGGCCGGGATTACGTATTGGGGCGCGGCATCCAGGATCAGCCGCACGTCGCTGCCGATGGCCAGCTTGCCGGCGACTGTCTCGGGCACGAAAAACGTCATGTAGACGTCGCTCAGATCGACCAGGTTGAGCACCTTGCCGCCGGCGCCGAGCACTTCCCCGGGCTGGGCCACGCGGTATTGCACGCGGCCGCTGCGCGGCGCATTCAGCACGCTGTCGTCGATGTCCGCCTTGATGCGGGCGACGGTGGCGATGGCGGCGGTCACCGTGGCGTCGGCGCCGACGACCTGGGTACGCGCCGCATTGATTGCCGCCATTGCCGCCCTGGATTGGGCCTGGGCCGCCACCAGCGCGGCCTGCATGCCGCGCACGCGCGCGCGGTCGTCGTCGACTTCCTGGATCGACGATGCCCCTTCCAGCACCAGCGTTTCCGAGCGCGCCAGACGCCGCCGCGCGGCATCGAGTTCGCTCTCGCGTTGCGCCACCTGCGCCTCGGTAGCCTGCCAGTCGCTTTCGCGCACCGCCACCTGCGCCTGCGCGCTGGCGACCGCCGATACGGATTGCTGCTGCCGCGCAACCGCCTCGTCGCGCTGCGCTTCGAGCGTCTGGATCTGCATGTGCGCAAGCGGCTGGCCGGCACTGACGAAGTCGCCTTCGTTGACCAGAATGTCCTCGATCCGTCCGCCCAGTTTCGCGGCGACGTCGATTTCCGTGGCTTCGATCCGGCCGTTGCCGCTGGCGAAATTGTCGCCCGGACCGTCAGCGCGCAAGCGCTGCCAGCCGTACCAGGCCGCTGCCAGCAACGCCAGCGCCAGGCAGGACAGAATCAGTTTGCGGGACGGGGAGATGCTCATGATGGGTTATCCGAAGTGGTCTTGTTGTCGAGGCCGTCGTCTTCCGCACCGCCGCCGATGGCGGCATACAGGCTGACGCTGCTGGTGGCGACGGCGCGTTGCAGTTGTACCAGTTGCTGTTGTGCGGTCAGCAGGTCGCGCTGCGCATCGAGCACTTCCAGGAACGCCGCCGCACCGTTGTTGTAGCGCAGCACCGACAGGCGCGCGCGTTCCGACTGGGCCGCCAGCGTCGCCTGGGCGATTTCCACCTGGCGGGTCAGCCAGCGGTGTGCGGACAAGGCGTCCGAGACATCGCGAAAGGCGCTTTGAACGGTTTTTTCATAGGTGGATACGGCGATGTCCCGACGCGCTTCGGACAGGCTGAGGTTGTTGCGGCGCAGGCCGCCGTCGAACAGCGGCAGGGAAAGCGATGGCGAAAATGCCCAGGCGCGGCTGCCGGAACCGAACAAGCCATCCAGTTCGGCGCTGGCGGTGCCGATCGAGCCGGTCAGGGCGATACGCGGGAAAAATGCCGCGCGCGCTGCGCCGATGTTGGCATGCGCCGCCTTGAGCCTGTGTTCCGCGGCGACGATGTCGGGACGGTTGGTCAGCAGGTCCGACGGCAGGCCCGCGCGCGGACCGGCCGGCATGTCGACTGCCGACAGCCGCTGCTGCAATATTGCAGTCGGCAGTGTACTGCCGGCCAGCAAGGTCAACCGATGCACCTGCGTTGCACGATCTTGCTCCAGTTGCGCCACCAGCGCCTGGGCCTGGGTCAGCAGCACTTCCACCTGGCTGAGGTCGAGGCGCGAGGTCGAGCCGACGTCAACGCGGCGTGAAAAGATGCGATAACTTTCCACGCGGCTGGCGAGCGTCTGGCCGGCGAGGAACAGCCGTTCGTTCAGTTCGGACAACGTCAGGTAAGAGATTGCCACTTGTGCAACAAGGTCGATGCCGACTGCGCGCCGCGCCGCATCGGTGGCGAGATAGTTTTCCAGCGCGGCATCCTTCAGGCTGCGCACGCGGCCCCAGAAATCGAGTTCCCAACTGGCCATGCCCAGGCCGACCTGGTATTGGCTGCCCACCAGCGGTTTTCCTGTCAGGTTGAGATCGGCCGGCACGCGTGAACGATCGACTTCGGCTTGCGCGCCGATCGACGGAAATTCGGCCGCGCGTTCAATGCCGTAGGCGGCGCGCGCCTCGTCGACCCGCGCCACGGCGACCTGCATGTCGCGGTTGTTGCGCAGCGCCAGCGCGATCAGCGATTGCAGGCCCGCATCCTGAAAATAGCCGCGCCATCCTGCCGTTGCGGCCTCGTACGGCTCGCCTGCATCGTTTTCGGCATAGGTTGCGGAAACCGGCAACGCCGGGCGCGTATAGGTCGGCGCCAAGGAAACGCAAGCCGTCAGTTGCAGGCTCATGACGAGGACGGCCAAATGCCGGCCTGTTATGTATTTTTTTCCCACCGCTGCCGATGCTGCTTTTGAAACCACGTTCGCTCCCGCGTTGGTGAATGCCCTGCGCAGCAGTCTACGGGCAATATGCAAGGCGCACCTTGATTTCAATCAAATGTTCCGCAGTGCACAAAATGTCATTTCAGGCCAAAACGCAGGATCAACCAGGATTTCAACAGTTGCGTGGCCAGCAGGTAGCACGCAACGATGGCCAAAATGGCGGCGTTCAGCGAAAACGGCAGCGCGCTCAGGCCCAGCGCGGGGGCCATGGGCGATGCCGGCAGCCAGAATGCCAGCAGGCAGATCGCCGCCGTGGTCACCAACAGCGGCAAACTGGGCTTGCTCTGGATGAAGGGTATCTTGCCGGTGCGGATGACATGCACGACCAGCGTCTGCGATAGCAGCGATTCCACAAACCAGCCAGACTGGAACAGCAGCGGGTGCTCTCCGGCGCCGAAGGCGTACCACAGCGTGGCGAACGTGACATAGTCGAACAGGGAACTTACCGGCCCGAGCACCAGCATGAAGCGTCCGATATCGACGATTTCCCAGCGGCGCGGCTGTTTGAGGTAGTCCTTGTCGACGTGATCGGTGGCAATCGCGGTCTGGGAAAAGTCGTAGAGCAGGTTGTTGAGCAGGATCTGGACCGGCGCCATCGGCAGGAACGGCAGGATGGCGCTGGCGCCCAGCACGCTGAGCATATTGCCGAAGTTGGAGCTGGAACTCATTTTGATGTACTTGGCGATGTTGCCGAACACCTTGCGTCCTTCGATGACGCCTTCCTTCAGCACCATCAGGCTCTTGCGCATGAGGATGATGTCGGCCGACTCCTTGGCGATGTCGACCGCGCTATCGACCGAGATGCCGACATCTGCGCTCTTCAGTGCCGCACCGTCGTTGATGCCGTCGCCGAGATAGCCGACCACGTGGCGGCGTTGCTGCAGGCAGCGGATCACGCGCGCCTTTTGTCGCGGATTGAGCTTGGCGAACATGCTCGTCTGTTCGGCCAGCTCGCCAAGCGCCTTGTCGTCCAGCGCGTCGATGTCGTCGCCGAGGACAACACGTTCGCCGGACAGGCCGACATGGCGGCAGACGTTGTGCACGACGGCGCCGTTGTCGCCGCTCAACACCTTGACCGTGACGCCGTAATGGTGCAGCGCCTTGATCGCCTCGACGGCGCTATCCTTGGGCGGATCGAGAAAGGCGATATAGCCGACCAGCGTCAGCGCCGATTCATCGGCAGTGGAAAAGGTTTGTTCGCCCGGACCGTCTGCCGGCGGCAGTTGCCGATAGGCCACGGCGATCACGCGGAAGCCGTCTTCGTTCAGGTCGTCCACCGTTTCATTGAGCGCGGCGCCGTGTCGGGGGGCCAGCGGCGCAGGCACGCCGTCGTGTTCCGCATGCGTGCAAATACTGAGTATTTCTTCCACCGCGCCTTTGCAGATGAGCAGCCGTGCGCCGTCGGCCTGCTGCACGATGACCGACATGCGGCGCCGTTCGAAGTCGAACGGCAGCTCGTCGAGCTTGCGGAAATGCCGGTCCGGCTCGATCTTTTCGTGCACATCGGCATAGGCCAGGATGGCGACGTCGAGCAGATTCTTCAGGCCGGTCTGGAAATAGCTGTTCAGGTAGGCGTACTCGACCACCTTTTGCGAGTCGGCGCCGTTGATGTCGACGTGCTTCTCGAGGATGATCTTGTCCTGCGTCAGCGTGCCGGTCTTGTCGGTGCACAGGATATCCATGGCGCCGAAGTTCTGGATGGCGTTGAGCCGCTTGACGATGACTTTTTTCTCCGACATCGCCAGCGCGCCTTTGGCCAGGTTGATGGTGATGATCATCGGCAGCATCTCCGGCGCCAGTCCCACCGCGACGGCGACGGCGAACAGCAGCGCTTCGAGCCAGTCGCCCTTGGTTGCGCCGTTGACCAGGAACACCAGCGGCACCATTACCAGCATGACGCGCATGATCAGGCGGATGTACCGGTTGATGCCCAGATCGAAGCTGGTCAGTTCGCGTTTCTTGAGAAGGTCGGCGGCAATATGGCCGAACGCGGTGCGCTTGCCCGTGGCGATCACCACGGCGGTCGCCGTGCCGCTGACGACATTGGTGCCCATGAAGGCCAGGTTGGAGAGATCGGCGAAGGCGCCGGCGTCGGCATCGGCGCCAGCGAGGGCCGTGGGCGTTTTCTCGACCGGCAGCGACTCTCCGGTCAGCGCCGCCTGGCTGATGAAGAGGTTCCTGGCGGAGAGAATCCGTACATCGGCAGGCGCAATGTCGCCGGCCGAGAGGAAAACGATATCGCCGGGGACCAGCGCGGACAAGGGGATTTCCGATTTCTCGCGGCCGGCGCGCAGCACGGTGGCGGTGGTCGCCACCATCGAGCGCAGCCGCTGGGCGGCTCGGTCCGAGCGATGTTCCTGCACGAACGACAAGAGCGAAGACAGGATCACCATGACGCTGATCATGAGTGCGCCCCATGCTTCGCCAATCGCAAAATTGACGCTCGCCAGTACCAGCAGCATCAGCGACAGGGGACTGGCGAGCAATTGCATGAAGCGCCGCCAGCCGCCGTGCCGGGCTTCGGATGCGATGATGTTGGGACCGCAGTTGCGCAGCCTGTCTGCCGCTTCATCCGCCGACAGGCCGAGCAGAGAGGCGTTTTGCCGTTGCAATGCGGCCTCCGGCGTCAATACGGCGATGCCGCGCATCTCCAGTTCCGCCGCGCGCTCGGGAGCAAGGGGCGGCTTGGCGCCGGCATCGTGTACGGACGGCATGGCGGCCGCGACGGCTTCTTTGCGAAAACCGAACATCGCGGCTGTCTTTCGCTTCAGGGCTGCAACACGTACTTGCCGGGCGCCGCGCTCTTGTGCGCCGGCATCGACGGCGGCGCCACCCGCTTGCCGGAACGTCCGCGCAGCCAGGCTTCCCAAGCCGGCCACCATGAGCCTTCATGGTGCGCGACGGTCTGCTGCCAGGTATCGGCATCGATGGCAGGTTCCCTGTCGGAGTGGGTCGCGATCTGGTAGCTGCGATGCGGATGACCGGGAGGCGACACGACCCCGGCGTTGTGGCCGCCGGAAGTGAGCAGGAATGTCACCTTGGTGTCCGACAGCCGGTGAATCTTGAATACCGAACGCCACGGCGCCACGTGGTCGGTCACCGTGCCGACCGCAAAGACGGGAACGTGGATGTCGCCCAGGCTGATGGGTTTTCCATCGGTCAGATAGCGTCCTTCGGCCAGATCGTTGTGCAGGAAAAGCTGGCGCAGGTATTCGGAATGCATGCGATACGGCATGCGCGTGGCGTCGGCATTCCAGGCCATCAGATCGTTCTGCTGTTCGGGCAGGCCGAGCAGGTATTGGTTGAGCCGGCGCGACCAGATCAGATCGTTGGAACGCAAGAGCTGGAATGCGCCGGCCATCTGCTTGGTATCGAGATATCCTTGTTCCCACATGACGGCTTCCAGGAAACTGACCTGGCTCTCGTCGATGAACAGCGACAGCTCGCCGGGTTCCTGGAAATCCACCTGCGCCGCAAACAGGCTCACGCTGGCAAGCCGGTCATCGCCGTCGCGCGCCATCGTCGCCGCCGCAATCGACAGCAGGGTGCCGCCCAGGCAATAGCCGACGGCGTTGATCTGCGGCGCCCCGGTCAGCGCGGTGACCGCGTCGATTGCCTCCATGACGCCAAGCCGTCGATAGTCTTCCATCGACAGCTCGCGGTCTTCGGCGTGCGGATTCTTCCATGAAACCATGAAGACGGTATAACCGAGGTCCACCAGGTATTTCACGAGGGAATTCTGCGGCGACAGGTCCAGTATGTAATATTTCATGATCCACGCCGGCACGAACAGCAGCGGCCGGGCGTAGGTCGTCTTGGTCGACGGACTGTATTGGATCAGTTCAATCAGCTTGTTGTGGAAGACGACCTTCCCCGGCGTGACGGCGACGTCCTTGCCGACGACGAACTTGTCGTCGGAGCCGGGCTGGCTGCCGGCGACGCTGCGGCGCCAGTCTGCCGCGGCGTTGAGCCAGCCCTGGATCAGGTTGCCGCCGCCGTTGTCCAGAGTGGCCTGCTGCACCACCGGGTTGGTCAACAGAAAATTGGACGGCGCCAGCATGTCCAGGATCTGACGCACCGTAAACGTCACCACGTCCTCATGATGCTGCGACAGGCCGCGCACGCCCGTCGTCGCACGATGCCACCATTGCTGTTGCAACAGGAAGCCCTGGGAGATGGCATTGAACGGCCATGCCTGCCAGGCCGGATCGCTGAAGCGGCGGTCTTGCGGCAATGGCGTAATGCACAGCGCCGAAGGCGACTGGTCATCCTTGCACGCGCAATTGAGGGAGTACATCGTCCAGCGCCAGCAGTTTTTCCATGCCTTTTCCAGCAGGACGGCGCGTTTGGACGGCGACAATGCCAGATGCATCAACCAGTCGGCATAGGCGTTGGTCAAGGCCGCGGGAGAGATGTTGCCGGTCAGGCGACCGAGCCAGGCATCGCTCATGAGGTCCAGCCGGGAGAATTCGTTGCTGCGTTCAGGATAGTCGTATGTCAACGGCGCCAGCCAGGCGCTGGCCAGACGTTCAAATCCATGTTGGCCGAAGGAAGGTTTGTCACGCATGGGCAACTCTCGCGGAGATAATGAATAGGCTCTAGCGTAGCAATGCCTGCGCAAATCGACTTGACGCAGATCAAGCCATCGGATTTAAGACGCGGAAAGCAGGCAGGGCAACCCCGCCGGTCAGCGCGACATGAAGAGGGAAATCGCCGCGTTCGCCAGCACCACGCCCGTGGTGCCGCCCAGCAAGGCGCCGCGCCATCGCGGATGCGCCACGCAGCCCATCACCAGCAAATCGGCATCGATTTCGTCAACCAGCGTCAACAATGCCTGCCCGATGTTGTCGACGGCGGGACGATGAATGACGGTGACGTTCTTGGGCAGGGACGACAGGCATTCTTTCAGATCATGTTCGGATGCGGTCAGCGCCGAGCCCGGCGCAGCGCCGCTGCCGAAAATGACCACGCTGACCTGCCCCATGTCCTGCAGGATCGGCACGGCGTTGCGCGCCGCGCGCGCCGCTGCGCCGCTACTGTTCCAGGCGATCAATGCGTGTTTCCACAAGAACGGCTTCTGGTTGACGGTAAAGACGGGGGTCTCTGCATTGAGCGTGACATATTCGACAAAATCGCTTTCTTCCTTTTTTTCGACGTGCGTCAGTTCCTTGCGGCCGAGAATGATGAGGTCCGCGGCATTGCCGTAGTTGCTCAACGCGGTGGCGGCATCGTCGTCGACCAGCAGGCCCTGCCGGGTCTTCACGCCATATTCCTGGGCGAGCACTTCAAAGCGTTCCAGCGCCATCGTCATTTCCTGCCGCAGCTTGTCGTGATGTCCGCCATCTGCGGGCGGCGTCGGGGATAGCAGCGCAGATCCCGGTTCGCCCGGCAAACCGGACAGGAACCGCGATATGCCCGTCACCGCCAGGCCGATTACCGTCGCGTGGTCGCGGGAAGCCAGCCGGGCCGCCACTTTCACGCGTTGTTCAAGGTCGTGGGAACTGCTGACGTGGACCAAGATGGATCTGTACGGCATGGCATCGCTCCTGACAATTCCGATTGCTGAAATGAGTTCTGGTCCCCATGCTAGGCGCGGTTGCGGGAGAGCGATTGACCTATATCAAATACGCTCGCGTTAGGACGGCGATCATTCCAAATGAACGCTGGTTCGGGGGCTTTTGATCCAGGTCAAACGGTCGGCAGGGCTTGGGGAATAGGATAGCCTCAATTACACCAACTTTGGCGGAGGCCCCTATGTTCAAGACGATATTACTGGCGACGGACGGATCGGAGCTTTCCAGAAAAACAATTGCCGCAACCGTCGATTTTGCCGCTTCCTACGGCAGCAAGATCGTGGGTTTGTGCGTAGCCGAGGTTTTCTCCAATCTGGTTACACCGGTACTCATCACCTACGATCTGAACGCGCTTGAAGAAGAGGTCTACAAGCAATCGGTCCAGAACGTCAACGTCATTGCGGAGTATGCCAAGAAAGCCGGCGTCCCCTGCGAGGTCCATACGGTGAAGGGAACGCATCCCTACGAAGAGATTCTGAAGTGCGCGACGCAATTCCATTGCGATGCCATCGTCATGGCCTCGTACGGGCGAAAAGGACTGGACAAGCTGTTGCTCGGCAGCGAAACGCAAAAGGTGCTGGCGCACAGCACCATCCCCGTCCTCGTTTTCAAGTAAGCAATAGATCGCATGGTCAAGCCATGCTCATTCGACTGAACATCACCATCAACAGGAGATTCTATGAAAACCGACCAACAACTGAAAAAAGACGTCATGGAAGAATTGGCGTGGGAGTCCGCTGTCGACGATACGGAAATCGGCGTCGAGGTGCGCAACGGCATCGTCACCCTGACCGGCAACCTGAACAGCTATGCGGAAAAATATGCCGCCGAGAAGGCCGTGCAGCGTGTCGCAGGCGTGAAAGGCGTGGCCATCGAGATCGATGTCATCCTGCCTGGATCGAGTCAGCGCACCGACGCCGATATCGCCAGGACGGCAATCCAGGGACTGGAATGGAATACGCTGGTGCCGAAGGATCGCATCAAGGTCATGGTCGAGGACGGCTGGATCACGCTCAGCGGCGACGTCGAATACCAGTATCAGCGCAGGGCCGCGGAAGATGCGCTGCGCAGCCTGCTGGGCGTCGTCGGCATCAGCAACCAGATCGCGGTGAAGCCGGCGGCGACGACGCACGACATCAAGGTGCATATCGAGGCGGCATTGCAGCGCCGGGCGCATGAGGAGGTCAGGGCCATCGAAGTCATCGTCGTCGGCGATCAGGTCACGCTCAACGGTTCCGTTTCCTCTCTGGAGGAGCGACGCGAGGCTCTCAAAGCCGCAGCCGGCACACCTGGCGTTACCCGCGTGGTCGACAAACTGGTGGTGGTGTAGTTGTTTTTCGCAGCCGTATATTTTCATCCTGCATTTCATCTTTGAAGAGAGTCATTCATGGCAAACACAATGCAAGCAGCAGTGGTCGAGCATTTCGGCCAGCCGCTGGTGATCCGGGACATTCCATTACCGATTCCCGGACCCGGCCAGATATTGGTGAAAACGGAAGCATGCGGGGTATGCCATACGGATCTGCATGCCGCGCATGGCGACTGGCCGGTCAAACCTTCCTTGCCCTTTGTGCCCGGGCATGAAGGCATCGGCCTGGTGGCGGCGATCGGACCGGGCGTCACCGAAGTGACGCTGGGCGAGCGCGTCGGCGTTCCCTGGTTGTATTCGGCGTGCGGCCACTGCGAGCACTGCCTGGCGGCGTGGGAGACGGTGTGCGCCTCGGCGGAGTTCGGCGGCTATACCAAGAACGGCGGCTTTGCCCAATACATCCTGGCCGATCCGAAGTACGTCGCGCATATCCCCGCAGGTCTGGCGGCAAGCGCAGCGGCGCCGATCATTTGCGCCGGCGTCACCTCCTACAAGGGAATCAAGGAAACCAAGGCGAAGCCGGGAGAATGGCTGGCGGTATCCGGCATCGGCGGCCTGGGACATCTGGCCGTGCAATACGGAAAAGCGATGGGACTGCGCATATGCGCCATCGACATTGACGACAACAAGCTGGAGCATGCCCGGCGCTTGGGCGCGGAAGTGCTCGTCAACGCCAGAAATTCCGACGCCATCGAGAAGATGAGAGCGGCCACCGGAGGCGGCGCGCATGGCGTCCTGATCACGGCGCCTTCGCTGGGAGCATTCCATCAGGGCGTCGCGATGACGCGCAAGCGCGGCACTTGCGTTCTGGTCGGTTTGCCGCCGGGAGAATTCCCGACGCCGCTGTTCGACGTCGTCGCCAATTGCATCACGATCCGGGGTTCATTCGTCGGCACGCGCCAGGACATGGCGGAAGCGTTGGCGTTCGCCGCCGCCGGCAAGGTCAAGGCCGATATCGAATTGCAACCCTTGTCCGCGATCAATGACGTCTTCGAGCGCCTGCAGCGCGGGGATGTGCCGTCGCGCGTAGTGCTGGATTTCTCATGATGAAAGGCCGGACTTCCGGCCTGGCGTTTCAGTGATGGACGGGCGCTTCGTCGGCGTCCACTCCTGCCGCCAGTTTCGTCAGGCTCGCCAGGTCAAGCACCTCGACGTTGCGCTGCTGCACCTCGATCAGTCCGTCCTTGCGCATTTTGGCAATCATCCGGCTGATGCTTTCGATGGTGAGGCCGAGATAGTTGCCGATGTCTTCCCGCGTCATGCGCAATTGAAAGCGCGTCGGCGAATAGCCGCGCGTTGCATAGCGCACCGACAGGTTCACCAGGAACGCAGCGAAGCGTTGTTCGGCGCGCATGTTCCCGAGAATCATGATCACGCGTTGTTCGCTGGTGATTTCCTGGCTCATGACGCGATGGAAGTGGCGCAGCAGCGTGGGCATCTGCGTGAATAAATTTTCCAGCATGAAGAACGGAATTTCGCAGACTTCGCTGTCGTCCAGCGCGACGGCATCGCATTGGTAGCGCTGGCTGCTGATCGCATCCATGCCAAGCAGTTCGCCGGTCATCTGAAAACCGGTGATTTGGCGGTCGCCCGCGAGATTTTCCTGGTAGCTTTTGAAATGGCCGACACGCACGGCATACAGCGAGGTGAAGCGGTCGCCGATGCGATAGAGGTGAGTGTCGCGCGCAATCTTCCGTCGTCCGATGATCTTGTCCAGGCGTTGGGTGTCGCATTCATCGAGCCCCATCGGCAGGCAGATCTGATGCATGCTGCATCCGGAGCAACTTCTTGGCGACAGATTGCTGATGGCGAGAGGCGGCTGCAATTGTACAAGTTGGTTCATGATGCCCTCCGAACAGGGGAAACGTTTAAGTGCGGAACTCATTCTAGAGCGCCTGTCCTGATTGCATCAGCTTATTTTTCATTCAAATTTCGAGTTTCCTGTTCCAGATCAAGTTTTGTCTGAGCAACATGTCCACGAAGGGCTTCATTTGCTGTCTTGTCGGCAACTCCTGACCTGCGGCGTATGTTCCTGCCAGCATCCCGGCATCGACAACAAGGCTTACTCCCACAACCCCGGTATCAGGATGGCGGCGACGGAGACGGAGGCAATTGCCTCGTCGGTAAGGGTAAAGCGCGCTTGAATGTCGGATGAAGCGTATTTGAATCTCCGATATTGAATGCGACCGGCAGAGCAGAAAATCAGACACGCTCGAAAACATGGCCAAGCTCACAGCCTCCGTTCGTCTTATGTTTATAGGTGAATCGAATTTTCTTTGCGGTTTGTGAAAATTTCCGCAGTCCTCCTTATCTACCTTGATTTCACACAAGGTAAATGTTCAACTGAGCCCCCCAAATAGCTGCCCAGGCCGGATTACTTCCCCTGCCATGTTCCTGGAGAACTCATGTTGCTTCGATGCCTTGTTGCGCTTCATCTCACCACTCTGCTGACCGGTTGCAGCACTATGCAAACCCTGTCCGACGCCGCCGGCAACGCCTATCGGACCATCTTCCCCAAAAAACAAGACACGCTGCACATCGGCATCGTCACTGACAACACCGCCAATCCCAACGGGACCGGCAAACCTCTCTCGGTCGTGATACGCGTCTACCAGTTGAGAAGGCGGGAAGCTTTTGACAGAGCGTCCTATGACGCTCTTCATCATCAGGACAAGGAAGTCCTGGCCTATGACGCGCTGTCGGCGGACAGCCAGATCGTCAGCCCCAACACCGGAACGCACCTGAGCATGCCCTTATCCCAGGAGACGCAATATCTGGGCGTCGTCGCCTTCTTTCGCAAGCCCGATGGCGGCACGTGGCGGCTCGTGGTCGATCGCAAGACGCTGCTCTCCAAGCCCAACCTGATGCTGTCCATCTCGGAATACACCATTCGCATGCAGGACCAGGCAAGCCGCTAATTTAGGAAAACTTCATGGGACATCATATGAAGACGTTGCTATGCGCGCTGATCTGGGCGATCGCAGCACAAGCCGTGCAAGTACAAGCGCAAGCTCAAGACCGGGGCGAACGTTACGCGCTTACGCCCGACCGCTGTCACCCTCCCAGGTCGGATACGACCTCGTCGAACAACGGCGATGGCCGCTCCGGCCTGGCCCCGGCCCGCGCGGCCGGCGGTGCGGACAACGGCGGTCCGCCGGACAATGGATTTCCGCCGCCCGCCCGGCTCGACGCGCATGGCCAGCAACTGGCATCGCCACCCGAGCCGCCCCGTCCCAGGGCAGAACAGGGCCAGTGCGTCAAATCCTGTGAGGCCGGCTATGCGATGGTGATGGATGATCGACAGCAACAGTGGTGCCAACGGATCAAGCCCAAAGCCATTCGCATGAGCGTGCCGTCGGAGCTTAAGCCGGAGGGTATCGATGCTTCTTTTACCCGAACCAGGCAACAAAAGAAGAAGGACAAAAACGGAGAACAAAAAATAACCCCGAGACTGTCACCGCCTGCGCCTAACCCGAGCAAGCTCTTGCCCTGGCAAGGCTACGTTGTCGTCACAGTCGTTGGTGCCGATGACAAGCCGCTCGCAGGCCAATCGATCAAAATCACGCACACCGTGGAGGAGGATTCCGGTGGCCATACCAAAGCCAAACACGGCAAGCGACCTCCCTTGGCCGACCTTTTTGTCGGCAAGCAACGTATTACGGACGAACGCGGCGAGGTCGTCGCGCCGGCAACGACGGATGGGGCAGGCCAGGTCAAACTGATCTTTTCTGCTTCCGAGCTGGCGGGCGTGCACCGCATCAAGGCCGAATGTGTTCGGGATGCTTGTGGCGAGCAAACGGCGACAATCAATGTCAAGGTGCTGGATTTGGAAAGGTACGTGCCGGATTCGGCCATTGCCAGAGAGGATGGCGCTGGCGCGGCGGAGAAGCATGCACAACGGCATTACCTAAGCAAGGCAGCCGCACAAAACCTCGAAAAATTAATTGAAGCCATGAGCGAGGCCAAGTGGGGAATCGTGCGCGTCAACGATGCCGGACTGCCTTGGGGGGGACTCTTTGATATCGATGGCGACTGGCTGCCTTCTCATTTTGACCATAGCGCGGGCACGGCGGTAGACCTGCATTCGAAGACGATTGCAGTGGATACCAAGGCGGGGGTTTATAGGGGCCTGTGCAGCACGTCTAAAGATCCCGAAGACTCCGAGGCGCTGAGCAAGCGTTTACCCAATACCAAAATTCTCTGGCATCGCGGCAAGGCTGAGCATTTTCATGTCTACCTGATCGGCGCCGATCCAACAGGGCGCCCCGCAAATTGTCGAGACGAAGCAGATAAACCCAAACCAGCGAAACCAAAGAAAGGATGACGCCATGCCCCATGCCATCTTGCGGACTTTAATTCTGATGTGTCTGTGCCAATGTGTATTGGCGCAAGAAACCTCGTCCCCCGAATCAGTTAAAAGCACCATCACGCAACTTCCCGGACAGGATGTATGGGAAGTCCACGAGTTCGATCCCGAATCGGAGGAGGTCACTTCTTTCCGCTATGTATTGCAAAACAAAATCGATCTCTTGGCGCGCAGCACGATTGATCGGGATCAGGCCGCGCAACAGTTCGTCTATCGCTATCGGCTCGCCAATGGTCCGCGTGCGGTACAACCCATTGACTATTTCTGGATTTGTTGCGTGCCTTTACAGGTTTTTGTCGTTCCGCCAGATGAATCCTACCCCAAGAGAACCGGAAATACAGTGCAGGACGAGGCGGCTATGGATGCTTGGCGTAAGCGCTCACGAGCCAATGCCAAATTCGTCGTTGGTGCGGGAAAACGATATTTGCAAAGCCCCTCCACCTGGCGTCCTTCTCTTAAACAAAGCGATGGTAGCGCAGGCTATGGCTGGCTGGCGCTTGCCGACAACGCCATTCCTAAAGATAAACGGATCTACGGCATGCCGCCCAACGCCTGGTCCGACAGCTTCGCCTTTGCACGTCCCGAATTACCCAGCGTGCGCATCGCCAAATTGCAGGGCTTCTCCAACAATGACCAATTCCCCGGCAGCTACAACATCGACACCGACGATCCCAAGCTAAAGGCTGAAATTGCAGCCATTGCGCGTTCGGACGGACGATGGCTGCCCGTTCTCGCACCGGTCTTTCCTATTGACGAGCCTTTCAACGCTACTGCTGTCACACGTCAGTTGTGGAGCGAAATCGAGGATAAGTGGTACCGGGATGATGATTACAGCCGGACCATGCTGGCCCCCGCCCTTTTTGAGCAACTCCAGCGCGAATTCAAGCTCCTGATCCCCGCCCTGGAGGCCAACAACACCAGCGCAGCCAAAGCCGGCATCGCCCGCATGCTGGCGTATATGGCGCAATTGACCGCGCCCGACAGTGTTACTCCCGACAACGCCGGGCAGGAACAGGCGGCCAACGACACCGCTCCTTTGCCCACCACGCGCGCGCCCGTCACCGATCCCGACAGCGTGGATGTCGCTACCCACAGCATCCATCGTGTCGCCGCACGCGCCTTGGTGTTCAATCTGGCCTATCTGCAAGAACGCTTGGGTTCAGGAAAGTGATCAGGAGTTCAAATGAAATTTCTTTCAAAGATCGTCTTCGTCATCGTGGCAATCTGCGCTGGCCAAGTGTCCGCCCGCCCGACATTGGCCTATGCCACCAGGGATGGCTTGGAATTCGCCGACCGCTACAAAAATCTGGCAGCGCCCCCAGGAAAATATTTTGCTTTGGTTTGCGCTGCAAAAAAATGCAAGCTGCGGTTAGCCAGGTTGAGTAATCAGGCTGCCAAGGTGGACATGTATGACTACGATGAGCAGCAGGATGGCTACGTGCAACGCGCGGATATAAATAGAGCACTGGCGTTCGTACGCGGAATACCCGGTCTCAAGGAAGGTCCTGTGAAAACCTGGTATTTCCAGCCTTTCCGCTACAGGGACGATGGGCAAAATCAACCCGTCTTCACACCCCCCAGATGGAGCCGAACCATCAACGTCAATGGAACGAATTTGCACATCAGTGGGCACCGGGTAGAAAAGGCGATTCGCAAGTGTCCTGCCTGTGAGCCAGAATCCGGAGTGATCTGGAAAATGGCAATGGGAACAATTGAACGCACCCTGATTTCTCTTCCCGATGACTATGTCCAGGGACCAGAAGTCCAATTCGACGTCAATCAATTTCTGGTGTGGGTAGGTGATATAGATAGCGACGGCAAGCCGGATTTGCTGCTCCAGTCCCAATCCCGCAGTGGCGGCGTCTATCTGCAGTTATTTCTATCCACCACGTTGCAAGCCGGCAAGCCGTGGAAGCCCAGCGCCAAGTTTTCTTACTGGCCATTGTGGGACCCCGGTTGCTAGAACGCATCCCACGCCTATTGATGAAATGAGTTCCAGAACCCATTTTCGGATGGAAGAAAAAGACCGAAGAGAAGGCCAAGACCGCCCAAGAGCAGGCGGCCAACGATACCGCTTGCTCACCATGCGTGCGCCTTGGCGTTCAACCCGACTTGTCTTGTCTGCAACAACGCCTGGGTCCAGGCAAGTGACGTCCTGCAAGGCCTGGATCAGCTTGCCGCCCTGGTTCTGGAGCGATCTTCATTCTTCATGGACCACAGGGCGCAGAGCAGGACTGCGCCCCCTGCAATTACCGCTAGCAGCGCCGCATCGCGATCCTTGGTGAAGTCGAGTATCCACGGCGAGGCCGCCAGCCAGCATCCCAGCATCAACAACAGTGCTTCCTCCCACAGTCCCGGCATCAGGATGGCGACGATGGAGACGGCGGCAATTGCCGCGCCGACGAGAAAGGCATTTTGCGAAATGGCTTGCCCGGGATACTGCATCACGAATGGAGAGACGACCAGTGATATTCCTATCGCGACCGTCAGGCAATCCTGCCAGCGTGCGGCTTCATCCGTTTCCATGAGCATATTCATGATTGACCTCCCGGTTTGAACGACAGGATTCATTATGGAGAAGCGGTCAGCGCAGACCATGACGCAAATCAAAAAGCCGCGTGTTGGCCGGTTTCTCGACAGCGATGGGACGTGCTGACCGCCGGGCGCTGTGCGCCTTGCACATCATTTGATATCGATCAAGGATAGAACCTGCTCCGGGCGTAGGATAGACGCTCACTCCATCTCCAGCAGAGGAAAACATGTTCAAAAAGATACTGGTGCCGACGGACGGTTCGGACCTGTCCAATCGCGCGGTGAGGGCGGCGATCGAATTCGCCGCGGACAACGGCAGCCATATCGTCGGTCTGTCGGTGGCGGAGGTCCTTCCTTATTCTTCATTTACGCTGATCAGCCGGCGCGAAGACTTCACGCTGCTGTCCGAGTCGATTCGCCAGCAGGCGCAAGACAATGTCGGGATCATCCGCGACCTGGCCGAGCGCGCCGGCGTACCCTGTGAAGTCCACACGGCGGAGAACGCCAACCCCTGGAGTGCGATCGTTCATGCCGTGGAGACCTATGCTTGCGACGGGATATTCCTGGCCTCGCACGGCAGGAGCGGCCTGAACCGCATCCTGCTTGGCAGCCAGACGCAAAAAATCCTCATCCACAGCACCGTCCCCGTCATCGTTTACAAGTGACGGCGTTGCTGCGTCGTTACGTTGACGGCCGGTGCTAAGTCTCCAGAGCGGTCCGCTCTGCGGCGGCGCCGTGAAACGCGCTGGCCAGGTCGGCGATGATCCCTTGCAGGTCGGGCGCATCCAGATGCTGCACTGAGCGGGATGCGATGACGTCCTGAATCACGCGGCGCATGACCTTGCCCGAGCGGGTGCGCGGCAAGCCGTCGACGAATACGATGCGCCGCGGCCTGGCAAGCGCACCGAGCGAATCGCCGACGGCCTTGATCAGGCGACGTTCGGCGTCCCTGAGTCCGGTATCGGTATCGCCGCCTTCCTTCAATACCGCAAACGCCACCGGAATCTGGCCGCGCAGATCGTGCGGCATGCCGACCACGGCGATTTCCGCGACGGCCTCGTCGTCGAGCAGGATTTCCTCGATCTCGCGCGTGCCGATGCGCTTGCCGGCGACGTTGATGACGTCGTCGGCGCGTCCCAGCATGCGGATGTAGCCGTCCTCATCGGCCACCGCCCAGTCGAAGGTGGAATAGCGCCACTGCGCGCCATGCCTGCTCCAGTAGAGGCGGCGATACTCTTCATCCTTGCGCCACAAGGTGCTCAGGCAGCCGGGCGGCAACACGCCTTCGGCGACCAGCAGTCCCTTCTTGCCGGGCGGGCAGGGCGCGCCGGTCTCTTCGTCGACGATGCAAAGCCGGTAGCCGGCGGCGGCGATGCCTGGCGATCCGGTGCGCGGAGCGGTTTGCGGATCTCCTGGCGGCAAGCCGATCATGGGCGAGCCGGTTTCGGTTTGCCAGTAGTGATCGATCACCGGGACGCCGAGCTTGCGCTCGATGCCTTGCGCGGTGGCTTCGTCCAGCGGTTCGCCGGCCAGGAACAAGGCCCTGAGCGAGGCGAGTTGCGCCGGTTCGGCGCCAGGCATGCCATGCCGCTTCAGCAAGCGCATGGCCGTCGCCGACGAGAGCATCAGGTTCACCTTGTATTTCTTCACCAGCCGCCACCAGATGCCGGGATCGGGCCGCACCGGCGAGCCCTCCATCAGCACGCTGGTCAGGCCCGCCAGCAATGGCGCATAGAGGCCGTAGCTATGGCCGACGACCCAGCCGAGATCGGAAGTGGTGAACATGACGTCGCCGGCGCGCGCATGGAACAGCAGTTCCATCGATGTCGCCAGCGCCACGGCATGCCCGCCGGTGTCGCGCTGCACGCCCTTGGGTTTGCCGGTGGTGCCGGAGGTGTACAGGATGTACGACGGCGCGCCGGAATCCAGCCAGACGCAGGGAACATCCGCCTGGTCTTGCCGCAGGCGTTCATCGGCATAGCGGAAGTCGCGGCCGGCCGTCATGTCGCAAGGCGACAGGCAGCGGTCGACCAGCAGCAGCCGGGCCGGCGCGTGCCGGCTTTTCGCCAGCGCCTCGTCCATCAACTGCTTGTAATTGACGAGCTGGCCGTTCTGGAATCCTGCATCGGCGCATATCGCCAGCGCCGGTTGCGCGTCGTCGATGCGCACCGCCAGGCTGGCGGCCGCGAAGCCGCCGAACACCACCGCATGGATCGCGCCGATGCGCGCGCAGGCCAGCATGGCGATCGCCGCTTCGGCGATCATCGGCAGATAGATCAGGACGCGGTCGCCGGTCCGCACGCCCATCTTCAGGAACACCGCCGCCATGGCGTTGACCTCGCGATGCAGTTCGCGATACGAGAGGATCCGTTCCGCACCGGTTTCGGCGGAGACGAAAATCAGCGCCGCCTGATCGCCGCGCGCCGCCAGATGCCGGTCGACCGCGTTGTGGCAGAGATTGGTCAATCCGCCGGCAAACCATGTCGCGGAGGGCGGATCGCTGCCTTCCAGGACGGCGGAGCAATCGCGCCGCCATGCGATGCGGCGCGATTGCTCGCGCCAGAAATCGTGCGGATTGTCGAGCGCGGTTTGCAGCAGCGTGCGGTAAGTGGACATGATGGATCCCGGCGTCACAAAAACTCAGGCCGCCTGCGACATCGATGGCGACATCGTCGTCCGCGCCGATCCGACGGCATCCTGCCGCCGTCCGCGATGCGCAACAATGTGTTCGGACAGGTATTGCGCATCGCGCGCAATGCCGGAAAACCGGCCCGATCCCCATGTGTACTGCCACGGCAGGCCGAGGAAATACAGGCCGGGTGCGCCGGTCACGCCGCGCTCGTGGCCGGGATAGCCGCGGCCGTCGAAGATGGCTTCCTCGATCCAACTGAAGTCGGTGCGGAAGCCCACGCACCAGACCACGGCGGAGATGTTGCTGCCTTGCAGGTCGAGGCTCGACGGGATGTCGGCCGGGGGCTGCCACACCGGCACATAGCGCGCTTCCGTGGGCGCCGCGATGCCGTTGGCCTCGATGAACTTGTCGATGCTGTCCTTGATGCTTTCGGAAACCGCATCGGCACCGTCCAGATAACCCGCCAGCCCGGGGCCGAAGCTGGCGACGCCATCGTCAAGGCCCTCGAAGCGGCCGTACAGTTGCATGCCTTCCAGCGCAAACTTGCGCAGGTCGATATCGCGCCCGCCGTCGCGGCCGGTGACGTAGTGATTGGTTTTCTCGCGCACGCCGGTGCCCAGCGGATGGCGGTCGACCGGCAAGTCGTAATACTTCATCTTGTCCAGCCATTCGACCACATCCTTGCCGCGATAGGTGCGCGCCACGCGCGGCGCATCGCCGACGCACAAATGGACGCGGCGTCCCGCCAGGTGCAGGTCTTCGGCGATCTGGCAGCCGGACTGGCCGGTGCCGACCACCAGCACTTCGCCGGCTGGCAGGGATTGCGGATTGAGATAGTCGCTGGAGTGGATCTGCACGATGCCGGCCGGCAGTTTCTCCGCCACGCGCGGCACGACCGGCAAGTGATAGCCGCCCACCGCGATCACCACCTGATCGGCGCTGTAATTGCCTTGCGTGGTTTCCAACCGATAGACACCGTCGGCGTCGCGATGCAGGCGGGTGACGGCGACGCCTTCCTGCACCGGCGGCTGGAAGCTGGCGACGAAGGCGTCGATGTAGGCGACGATGTCATCCTTTTTCATGAAACCGTAAGGATCGTCGCCGTTATACGGGAAGCCGGGCAGCGTGCATTGCCAGTTCGGCGTCACCAGGCAGAACGTGTCCCAGCGCTCGTTGCGCCAGGCGTGGCCGATGCGGTTTTTTTCAAGCACCAGATGATCGATGCCTTCCTGCTTCAGGTAATAGCTGATCGACAGGCCGGCCTGGCCGCCGCCGATGATGAGCACGGCGTAGTGACGGTCGGGATCTTGCGTTGTTAAGAGGTTCATGGCGACTCCTTGTATGAAATGACGATGTGATTGAATGGGCGATCGGCGCCAGGAGGCGTCAGGGACGGAAGCCCTCGATGCTTACCTGCGCATCGGCGACGTCCTGGAAGCGGCTGGCGGTTGCTTCGATGCGCTGCAACTGGTCCAGCGCCGACGAGCAGGCGTAGCCGAACTTTTGCCGCACGCGTTCGCTGCCGATATGGAGGGCGGTCGCGCTGCGTGCGACGAAGTCGTCGAGCGGATAGGTCTTGCCGACCTCGAGGTATTCCTTGATCACCAATGACGGCGAATAACAATCGGTGACGCTGTTGTCGGGCCAGCGCACGCTGAAATGCATTTCAGGCATAAGAAATCTCCCTGGATTGCGCCAGATGGGCGCGATAGATGTGAAGGTGGAGGCCGGCGGAATGCGGCCATGAGAACTGCCTGCAGATGTCGGCGCCGGCCTCGCGCAACTGCGCGCGCACCGCCGGGTCGCAGGCGTGCGCCATGCCGGCGGCGATCGAGGCCGGATCTTCCGGATCGACCCAGGCGCAACTGCCGCCGCGCAGGTATTCGGTAAAAGGCGCGATGCGCGACACCACGACCGGTACGCCGCAGGCCATGGCTTCCAGCACCACCAGCCCGAAGCCTTCCTTGAGCGAAGGGAACACCAGCGCATCGGCGCAGCGAAACAGCGAGGGCATGTCGGCGTCGGCCACCTGGCCGAGAATCATGATCGGTTTGCCCGGACCGGTTTCGATGCCGCCGGCCAGGAGCAATGCATCGAACTGTTGCCGGTAGCGGCGATGGTCGAGCAGGCTGGCGCCGCCGGCAATGACGAGCTGCGCCGAGGGAAAGACCCGGCGCACGCGCAGGAATCCCTGCAGGATGCCGTTGGTGTTCTTCCTCGGTTCGACGCCGCCCACCGCCAGGAAGACCGGACCTTCGGCCAGGCCGAGTTCTTCCCTCAGGTCGGCATCGCGCGCCGCGGCGTGCGGCTGATAGCGTTCCAGGTCGACGCCGTTGTTGACGATGTCGGCGGCGACGCCGTGTTCATGCCGCAGCTTGTCTTGCCACAGCTTGCTCACGCACAGCAGCCGGTCGGCCTGGCGGAAGCCGCGCTCCTGCCACTGCTGCAATTGCGCATCGTCGAACTGGTCCAGATGATGCACCGTGCGCACGAAACCGGGGATGACGCCGCGCTCCGTCAAAGTGGCGAGCGCGTTGGCGCTGATCGAATCCTGCGCATGGTAGATGTCGTAGCGCGGCGTGTCGTCGCGCAAGAAATGCTGGAGGTAGGCGTCGATGCGCCGGCCGACCATGTCGGCCACGCTGTCGGTTTTCTGCGCGCCGGGGATGGCCGTGAAGCCGCAACGCGGCCGGCGGAACAAGCCTTGTCCGTGCGGATCGGGTGCGAACAGCGTGACTTCGTTGCCGGCCGCCTGCAGGCTTTCGCTCAGTTGCAGGGAATGCACGACGCCGCCGCGCGGATTGATCGAATGCGTCAGCATCGCAATGCTGAGCGGTAGCGGTGGAGGCAACGGCGCGGATGAGGGCAAGGACAGGCGGCTCATCTCAGGCTCCTGTTTTTCGCGGTTTCGTCGGGGCGCAGCCGATCAGGGATTCGTGGTTCAGGTCCCAGAACGGCACGCTGGCCGTGCGATTGCGCAGATGGACCTGGCGTGTGTCGTCGATGCGCCCGATGGCGGCGCAGGCGATATCGCGCGCGGCGAAGCGTTGCAGCACCTCCGGCAATGCCGCATCGCTCACGCTGAGCAGGAAGCCGTAACTGGGAAACGCGCCCAGCCAGCGCGCGAAGTCGACGCCCGCGGGACGCGGGATCGCATCCAGGTCGATGGTCGCACCGACACCGGAACATTCCAGCAGCATCAGCGCGGTGCCGACGATGCCGGCCATGCTGATGTCCTTGCCGGCGGCGGACAAGCCGTCCTCGGCAATCGACGGCAGCAGTTCCAGATCGCCGCGCAGGCGTTGCGCCGCCGCGCCGGTGCTGGCGTTCCAATAGGAGTACGGTTCCTCGAAACGGCCGCGCAAGTCGACGGCGGCAACCAGGTTGTCGCCGGGCAGCGCGTCGAAGCTGGTCAGCAGGCGTCTGGCGCGGCCGACGATCGCCACCGACAATTGCTCGCGGTCGTTGCGGCGATTGCTGTGGCCGCCGACGAGCGGCACGCCGTAGACCTCGGCGCCTTTCATCAGGCCTTCGAGCACCGGCTGCGCGGCGTTGCCGCCGCGGCTCCACAGCGCATCCACCACGGCCACGGGCCGTCCGCCCATGGCGTAGATGTCGCTGACGTTGACCATCACGCCGCAGTAGCCGGCGAACCAGGGTTGTTTCTCGACGAATTCGTTGATGAAACCCTCGATCGCGAACAGCAGATAGCCGTCGCCGTCGGGAATGGCAGCGCAGTCGTCGCCGATGGCGATGGTCTGTCCGTTGACGATCGTCGGCAGCGAGGGATGCACGGTCTGCATGACTTCGCCGATGTCGCGCTTGTGGGCGATGCCGCGCGACTGGCGCAGCGTTTCCGCGAGTTGTTCCAGCGCCGACGGCGCCAGCTCGGCGGCCAGATCGGGGAGCGGGCGGGCGCAAGTCATGAGCGGCCCCTTTCCAGGACGAAACCGACCTCGCCGTCGCTGATCGGCGGGTAGAAGCCGAGATCGGCCTGCATCAGATGATGGGCGCGGCCGTGGACCTCGATTTCCGACAGGCTGTCCCAGTGCAGCCGGCGAAACAGCGGCACGTTCTGACTCTGCACCTGCGCCAGGAAGGTATGGCAGCCGTGCGCATGCGCGGTGCCGACGGCGAGTTTGATCAGGCCGCTGCCGACCGAACCGATGCGTCGCGCATGCTGCGCCACGGCCAGGCGCGAGCCATGCCAGACGCCGGCTTCCGATGCATGGATGCGTACCGTGCCGACGACTTCGCGGCTGCCGTCGTCGGCCTCCAGCAATGCGGCGATCGGCATGGCGACGGCGTCGATGGCGTCGGCGTCGTCATCCTGAAAGATGCCCTGCTCGGCGCAAAATACCTCGCGCCGCAGCCGCCGGCATGCTTCGCGCTCCCACGGCGTCAGCGCCAGCTTGATGCGGACATGCCGGGCGATGTGCGCCTGTCCGTCTTGCACGACTGCTGCGATGTTGTCGGCGACCTGGTTCATGACGGCCTCTTCTCGTAGGTGGACAGCGAGGAGCAGGCGCCGCACTTGCCGCAACCGGCCTTGATGTCGCCGGAACGCAATCCGCCGGCTTCCAGCATGGCCGACAGCGGCGTCAGCAGCTCGCGCATGTAGGAGGCGCTCGGCGCCGGATGGTCTTCCAGCGGCGTGCCGGAAATCGGCACGAACGGCACCACGAACGGATAGACGCCGATGTCGATCAGCTTGCTGCTGGTGGCGAGGATGGCTTCCTGGGTGTCGCCCAGACCGGCCAGGATGTAAGTGCTGACCTGGCCGTGGCCGAACACGCGCACTGCGGCTTCGAACGCCGAGAAATAGCGTTCCACGGACACGCTGGCCTTGCCGGGCATGATGCGCGCGCGCACCTCCGGCGTGACGGCTTCCAGATGCATGCCCAATGTGTCGATGCCGGCGTCGCGCATGCGCTGGAACCAGGCGTCGTCGTCCGGCGGCTCGCACTGTCCCTGGATCGGCAGGTTGACCGCGGCTTTCACCGCGAATGCGCTTTCGCACAGGATCTGCGCGCCGCGATCGGTTGCGTTGGGCGTGCCGGTGGTCATCACCATGTGCTTGACGCCGTCCAGCAGGACGGCAGCGCGGGCGACTTCCGCGAGCTGTTCCGGCGTCTTGCGCAGGATGGTGCGGCCGGCGGCCAGCGACTGGCCGATGGCGCAGAACTGGCACGACTTGCGACGGCTCTCGTAACGGATGCAGCTTTGCAGGACGGTGGTCGCCAGCACGTCGGCGCCATGCAGGGTGGCGATCTTGTTGTAGGGAATGCCGTCGAAGGTCTGCATCTTGTAGAAGCGCGGCTGGCGCGGAAACGAGATCACGCCCACTTCCACGCCGTCGCGCACGATCTTGCTGGTGCCGTCGCGTCCCGGCGGCGCGGCGACGTAAGGCGATGACCACGAACTGGCGGTATGCACCGGGATCATCACGGTATGTCCGTCGACGGTGACGGCCTTGTGATCGGAGGGACCGGCGCCGCCGCGGCGGCTGGCCACGCCCGCGTTCGGATCGCTAAGGCGCAGCCCGAAGGATTGCAGTTCCGTGATCAACTGTTGGTTCGGGGCTGTGTTTGTCTGCATGGTTCGACCTCGTCAAGGGTGGTGTTGCGTGGGATGCGTTGAAAGAAGCGGGCGCGGCGGCCGGAAACAGCGGCGACACCGGCACGGCAGCGCGGTCGTCGACGATCAGGTGCAGCAGTTCGGGGCGCGCATAGTGTCCGACCGAGTCCATCATGCGTTTGCGCTTGGTGACCAGTTCCATGTCGAGGTCGGCCACCAGGATGCCTTCGCCGCTGCGCAACGGCTCGGCCAGCAGCTTGCCTTCCGGCGAGACGATGGCGGTGCAGCAGCCGCCGCGCAGCGCCTTCTGTTCGTTCGGATTGGCGGTGATCGCGGCGATTTGCGCGTCGGTCAGCCAGCCGGTTGCATTGACCACGAAGCAGCCGGATTCCAGCGCGTGGTGGCGGATGGTCACTTCCATCTGGTCGGCAAAGATCTGCCCGACCATCGATCCGGGAAACTGCGCGCAATGGATTTCTTCATGCTGGGCCATCAGGGCATAGCGGGCCAGCGGGTTGTAATGTTCCCAGCAAGCCAGGGCGCCCAGCCTGCCGACGGCGGTGTCGACCACTTTCAGGCCGCTGCCGTCGCCTTGTCCCCAGATCATGCGTTCGTGATAGGTCGGCGTGATCTTGCGGCGCTTCAGCACCAGTTCGCCGTCGGCGTCGAACACCAGTTGCGTGTTGTACAGCGTGCCGTGATCGCGTTCGTTCACGCCCAGCACCACCACCACGCCGTGGCTGCGGGCTGCGGCCGCCACCGCCTGGGTGACCGCGCCGGGAACGACCACGGCGCGCTCGTACAGCAGCAGGTGCTCGGGCCCGGAGGCGAAGGGCGGCCTGACGAAGGAGAAATACGGATAGTAGGGCACGAAGGTCTCGGGAAAGACCACCAGCTCCGCGCCCCTGGCCGCGGCGTCGGCGATGGCCTGGCAGACCTTGCCGAGGGTGCCGTCCGCGCTGTCGAGATCCGGCGCGATCTGGACCGCCGCCGCACGCACCGTTTTCTTTTTGAATGTCATGGTCCGCCCTTTCCGCTTATAGCGTCCAGGTGTCGAGGATGAAGGCGTTGTCGCGACGATGCAGCAACACCAGGTCCAGCACATCGAGCGGATTGATCGGACGAATGCCCGGGATCAGCGACGGTTCGCCGTGGCCGTACAGCGCCTGCAGCGCGAAGCGGCAGGCGTAGACCTTGCCGCCTTCTTCCATGAACTTGGCGATCTGCTTGTTGAAGTTCTGGTGGCCGGGAAACGCTTCGTCGCCCAGCGTCGGGAAGCCGCGCTGCACGCCGAGCGTGACGCCGGGACCGTACAGCAGGATGGAGGTTTCAAAACCCTTGCGCTTGAGACGCGTGGCCTGCAGGAGATTGACGAAGCCGATCGATCCTTCGAATGCCACGGTATGAAAAGTCACCAACGCTTTCTCGCCCTGCTGGGCCTTGACGTCTTCGAATACCTTCTCTTCGTAATCGACGAAGAAATCGCCCGGGGCGTGCGCGGCTTTGGTCACTGCTGGCATGGTGGAACTCCTTGAAAGAATGTTGTTGATATGAGGACATCGCCGATCTGGCTAGTCGGTCCGGCAACGCGCCGCGACATCCCGATTGAATGCATCGGGCGTGCCATGCAATTGATGGAATGCATCAAATTGAATGCAGAAAAATCCGATCAATCCGATGACGCGACGGCATCTCCCGCATGTTTTCTTGTTCGCCGCAGAGTCAGGCGGGGAAAGGCTTTCGGCAAAAAATGGCCGGTCCATACAATGCGTCCATACAATCGCCGACAAATCCATGCAATTGCATGTGGCGGCGTGTTTTTTATTGGTGCGCGGAGATGCTCGGAAAGGGCGGTAAACGGTGCAAAAGGAAGGCGAGAAGAGGAACCGGCGAGGGCGATTGCATGGAATGGGATTTGCATTCAATGACGACATGCCGAGGCATTCAATGAAAGGATTCGCGATGCTCAAGAACGCCACTATATGGACGCCGAAACTGAAGAAAGGGAGCGGACCGGTATACCTCGCCATCGCCAACGCCATCGCTGAAGACATCGCGACCGGGCATCTGATGGCCGAACAGCGCCTGCCGCCGCAGCGCAAACTGGCCGAAGCCCTGCACCTGGATTTCACGACGGTGGCGCGCGCCTACAGCGAGGCGCATCGGCGCGGCCTGGTCGATTCCGTGGTCGGCCGCGGCACCTTCGTGTGCGGCAAGCGCCGTCCGCGAATCCCGCGCGTCACGGAAGGCCGTCCCAACGTCGACATGTCCATGAACATGCCGCCCGAACCGGAGTCGGCGGAGTTGCTGGAACTCATGCAGGCCGGCTGGGCGCACGTCAACGGCAGGCTGCGCGACCTGATGCGCTATCAGGATTTCGGCGGATCGATGGAGGATCGCGAAGCCGGCGCGCTGTGGCTGCGCCGGCGCGGACTCAATATCGAGCCGGAACGGATTCTGGTGGTGCCGGGCGCGCAATGCGCCTTGCTGGCCATCCTCACCATGCAGGTCGGCCCCGGCGGCGTGCTGTGCTGCGAAGACGTGACCTATCCCGGCTTGCGCGCGCTGGCGGGACAACTGGGAATCAAGCTGGTCGGACTGCCGATGGATACGGAAGGAATCGATGCCGTGGCCTTCGCCGGCGCCTGCGCCCAGTACGCGCCCAAAGCCCTGTATTGCAATCCGACGTTGCTGAACCCGACCACCTGCACCACGTCCTTGTCGCGGCGCCAGGCGCTGGTGGAAATCGCCCGGCACTACGAGGTGGCGATCATCGAGGACGACGCCTACGGCTTCCTGCCGCGCGCGGCGCCGCCGGCGATCGCCGCCATCGGTCCCGAACTGACTTTCTACATGACGGGACTGTCCAAAAGCGTCGGCGCCGGCTTGCGCATCGCCTACATGGTCGCGCCCGACGCGCAATATGCCGCCAGGCTGGCATCGTCGTTGCGCGCCACCACGGTGATGGCGTCGCCGATCACCTCGGCGCTGGCCACGCGCTGGATACGCGACGGCGCAGCCGATCTGGCGCTGGCCGGCATCCGCAAGGAGTCGATGCTGCGCCAGAAGATGGCTGCCCGCATCTTGCCCGAGCATAGCTATGTCTCGCAGCCGGAGGCATTCCATCTGTGGATCGGTTTGCCGAAGGAATGGACGGCCGCCGCCTTCGCCGCGCAGATGAAATCATCGGGCATCGGCGTGGTGGCCAGCGATGCCTTCGCCGTCTCCAACGAACCGCCGGAAGCGGTCCGGGTCTGCATCGGCGGCATCGCCACCCGGGACGATATCCAGCATGCGCTGGAACTGATCAGGGACACTTTGCGCGTATCGCCGCTGGTCCGGCCCGCCGTGGTGTGATGCGTGCGTGGCGGCATCCGCGGCTGGAAGGACTGAGCGTGATTGCGTCCGGGTTTTTTTTGCTACGGAGAAAACAATCCACCGCCGTGCATCAGGATTTCACTGGAATGCGCCAAGAGCCGCATGGAACTTGCGGCGGCTCTTCGGGAAGTGCAGGAGGAGGGACCTCAGGCAGCCTTGAGAAAATCCTGTCCCAGATCCAGCAGCACATCGCGCACCAGCGACGCCGTGCTCTGGCATCCCAGCTTGTCCTTGATGCTGGCGCGATGAACGTCGACGGTCTTGACGCTGATGTTGAGGTCGCGCGCGATGATCTTGCTGGAGGCGCCGAGGATGACCTTGTCGAGGATTTCGCGCTCGCGCGAGGTCAGCGTCTTGAGCCGGGCCTGCAATTGCAGGCGGCGCTCGCGCGCGTGGCGGTTGCCGGCCACGGTTTTCAGCGTGACCTGGATGCGTTCCAGCATCTGCTGGGAGTTGTACGGCTTTTCGAGGAAATCGACGGCGCCGTTGCGCAAGGCGCGCACCGACATGGGAATGTCGCCGTGGCCGGAAACGAAAATGACCGGGATATCCGCACCGATTTCATTCAGGCGTTCCTGCAACTGGAAGCCGCTGATCTCCGGCATGCGCACATCCAGGATCAGGCAACCCTGGCTGTTGGCGTCGTAGGCTTTCAGGAATGCCTCCGGGCCGTCGAAACATTCGGTGCGGATGTTGACCGAGCTGAGCAGCCATGCGAGCGATGTGCGAACGGCATCATCGTCGTCGACAATGTAAACCACGGGGGTACTGGTATCCATCGGCATGCCTTCAAAAAATTAGCAACGCGGCGATGGCAGCGAATAGCGGCAATCGCCCGGGTGCAGGTCATGAATCGTCTCCTTGTATCAAGCAAAAATCAGGCCCGGACAGGTGTCCACGTTGATGTGCCGCCAGGCTGTGCGGGTTGTGGAAAATTTCTCCATAGCCGGTGCAAGGGACTATAGGTAAAACTACCTAGGCCCTTAGCTGGATTCCCCCTGAAGTCTGGTAGTCGGCCGAATTGTTTGCGGCATGCAATTGTTTTACTCTGGTGATCCATTAACCGCGATGGGGCACGCGATGGACGAACTTCGGGCAGCTTGCACCGAATCCGGCCGGTGCGGTTCCCGACGCGCAATCGAGCAGTCAATCGGGAGCAGAGCATGAGCGCCAGAGGCGTTACCAGCGGCAATACCTTGAGCCAGGAACAGATCGCGTTTCGCAACGCCATGGCGCATCTGCCGGCAGCGGTCAGCATCATCACCACCAACGGCAGCGGCGGCCGCTGCGGCATCACCGCCAGCGCAGTCTGCTCGGTGACCGATGCGCCGCCGACCGTCCTGGTGTGCATCAATCGCGGCAGCGCCATGCACGACGTGTTCAAGGAAAACCAGTACCTGTGCGTCAACGTGCTGAGCGACGAGCAGGAGCAACTGGCCATGCATTTTTCCGGCGCCACCAAGGTGGCGATGGAGGAACGGTTTTCGTGGGATATCTGGGAAGAAGGGCCGCTGCGGCAGCCGGTGCTGGCCGGCGCGCTGGTGACCTTGCAGGGGCGCATCAAGGAGTTCAAGGAAGTCGGCTCGCATTCCGTCATGTTCGTCGAACTGAGCGACATCCATGTCAGCGAAGAAAAAGACAGCCTGATTTACTTCAATCGCCTGTTCCACAAGGTCAAGCGCATGGCGATCTGAGGTGCTTCGTCCGAGGCGCTTCGCCGGCATGGAAAGCCGGCTGCGCGCCGGATACCGTTGAGTCCTGCATTCCAAATTCCACATAACCGTCGTCCTGACGCAAGTCAGGACCCAGCGTCGCATGGTCGTTTTCACGATTCTGGGTCCCGGCGTTCGCCGGGACGACTGCAACAGGAATGAATGGCACCTGTGTCTCGCCGGTGCGGAAAGCCAGCTTCGCGCCGGATACCGTTGAATCCTTCATTGCAAATTCCACATCACCGTCGTCCTGACGCAAGTCAGGACCCAGCGCCGTGTGGTCGTTTTGACGACGCTGGGTCCCGGCGTTCGCCGGGACGACAGTAACAGGAATGAAGGGTGCCTGCGTCTCGCCGGTGCGGAAAGCCGGCTGCGCGCCTGACGTCGTTCAGTCCTTCATTGCAAATTCCACATCACCGTCGTCCTGACGCAAGTCAGGACCCAGCGCCGTGTGGTCGTTTTGACGACGCTGGGTCCCGGCGTTCGCCGGGACGACAGTAACAGGAATGAAGGGTGCCTGCGTCTCGC
>NZ_CBXX010000017.1 GCF_000577615.1 Herbaspirillum sp. RV1423 | reverse complement strand
TCAATCAGCCTTCAGGATCAGGGGTGTCGTATATCGCTCCTGACGCGCATGCCTCGTCGGATGCGCCGCCGTCCAGGGATCTGGCGGTGTTGAATCGGGTGCTGTCCAGTCCGCGCGGAGTGGGCCTGGAGTTCCTGGGAGGGGGCAATTCGCGAGGTGAAGTGGTGGGGCGCGAGGTCACGATACGCGGCGAGGTGAGCGGCAGGGAGGTGCATGTGATCCCAATGGGGGCCCCGTCGAATCCCCCCCGCCTCGTAGCGCCGCCGACTCGACCCGGACTCGGCGCGCCGCCGGCTGGACCGCAGCAGGGGCCGGACAATCCGTCAGGGTCGCGGAGGTGATGACTCTCCACCGGCGCCACGCGTATCGAATGTAGCGTGATTTTGTACAACAACCTTTTGGAATATGAGATGAAGCGGACTTCGGCGCCACAACAACATCAGCGGAACAATCGCCAATCCCCCCAGTCTGAGGATGCCGACGCTGATGTAACGGGAGAACCGGCTACCTCAGGAACGGCTGACGTGGGGGCTGCTCTCAGACGGGCAATGAACGTTCTCGATGAGACGCCCAGACCTTCCGCGTCACAGCAGCCTCACCCGGCAGGATCTTCTGGCAATGCTTCAGGTGCATTTAACCGATTTCTTGACAGCCCGGGTTTCTGGTCCGCTCAACCGGGAAGCTCCCGGGGAACGATGTCCACTGGCGCGGATCGTGAGTCCAGAGCGAGAACTCAGGCAACCTTGCCGTCGAGACCAGCAAGAAGTTCTTTCGGGACTCCGCACGCTTCGGCGGGGGCGGTCCCCTCGTCGACCGGGTCGGGGTTTCCGGCTAGAGAACAGTTTCCTAAGCCCAAACCGCCTAAGTTTTTCGCATGCGGAGCGTGCGGTGAGATATTCACCTCAAAGAGGAGCATGAATAACCATTTGCGTACTCATACGGGCGGCAAGTTCTTTTTTTGCGGACATGATGGCTGCGATAAATCGTTTACGCGAAAGGCTAGCATGCTCAGCCATCAGCAGAACACCCATCGAAAAAAATCCGCAGATCAGCCTGATCCAAAACCGCCTTCAAGGCCTGGCGCAAGCGACTTCCGTTTTCCACCCGCTCCACCTGCCGCTGCCTCTTCGACCAGACGAAGTCGGAGCGGCGCAGACTTCGATCCGTTTCTCGCACCTCCGTCACCCGGGCCGAGACGCGACAACGATTTGGATTCCATTGCGTCCGATGATTTGTTCCGGCCAGGAACGCATATGTGCAGTATTTGCAATAAGGTATTCAAGACAAGACAGACGTTGACCATACATGGGCGCGCACACACAGGCGAAAAACCCTATAAGTGCGACGTCTGTGGCAAAGCGTTTCCCCATTCAGGTAATCTGACCGTACACAAACGCACTCACACGGGCGCGAAGCCCTATGCGTGTCGAGTCGAACACTGCGACGACTCGTTTCGGGACGTGTCTGCGCGTAATCGGCATGAGCGTATTCATGCGCGCGATAAACCCTATGGCTGCCAATATTGCAATGAATCATTTGGGCATCGAGAGGCACGTAATGCCCATGAACTGAGTCACGACGAAGCAAAACGCCATACGTGCGAAGACTGCGGCATATGGTACACACGACGAGAGAGTTATCTCAAGCATAGGCGAAACCTCCATCCAAACATATCCTCAGGTCGGTCCAATCCCCCTCTCCCATCAACGTCGACGGCTCCGCCGCCCAATTTGCCTCAATTGGACCCATCGACGCCCCCTCAGCCCCCGACACCGGGGCTATCGTCGTTTGATGAATCTTTGTTTGGTTCGCCGCCGTCCGTACTTCCGCCAACGCCAGGGATGTCGTCGTTCGATTTGTCCCTGCTCAATTCATCGCCGCCCGCGCTTGACGATGAGCCCGATGAGGAAAACGCGGACAATCCGCCGCGCGGGCCTTTGGATCCGGATGTGTACGTGGTATCGGGAGACCCAAAGAGCAATCTGCGAGGGATAGAGAATTGGGGGAGCAACCGGCCGCTATTGACTGGGCAGACCGAGAACCCAGGTCAAACTGATGACTCCGCGCCGAGAGCCGCGCAATCGGATTCGGATGACGCCGAGTCCGGCATTGACGAAATGATTGATCAACTGGGCAATCTCTCTTTTTCCGGCCCCGCCCGCACCTCCAGAAATGATTCGGCATTCAGCTCCGGTTCCGGCGGCACGCGTTCTTCCCGGAATGATTCCGCATATGGTTCCGATGTCGGCGGCATGCCCGGTTTCGACGATATCCCGGAGGATGCGCCAAGGCCGGGCGGGACGACACCTCAGGCAGGGTCTTCGCCATCAAGGAGATCATCGGACGCATCCTCTGCCCCCGACACTCAGGATAACAAACGCAAGGGCGTACCAAAATGGATGAAGAGAGTGGGAAGTGCCGTCAAAAAAACATTGGGACAAGCGGGCCTGTATGAATTCCCTGAGGAAGAGGAAGATCGCAAGCGCCGGTTAGCATGGGACGACGAACGAAGAAGGCGAAGCGAAGATGAGTTTATGGACATCAAGCATCAATACGATGAACAGTGGCGACAAGCTAAAGAACGGGGTGAGCCGCCGCCACCCATGCCGGCACGGCTATCGACCGCGCTACAGTACGGCAACGAATATAGCCGTGCGCGCGCCGAAGAGCGTGCAAAAGAACAGGCGAACCAGGAACGCAGACGGCAAGAAGCCCGGCAAGCGTGGCGCAATATAGCGACTCAGATAGAACATGCTCAAGAGAAGAAGAAGGCGGAATCGAGAGCGCGTTTGGAGAGTCGGCATAGCAAGCAAAATGCCATGGCGCGCCAGCAGCATGCCGAAAAACGCGCGGCGGCGCGCGAGACGGCGCGTCGAGACCTGGCCGATTACACTACACGGTCGCACCATGATATCGAGGTTCGGAAGATCGAGAGCCGGGAGCAAGAAGCGTCCCTGCGCGAATTGATGGCGCCGCCGCCGCGCCGGCAAATCCAGAACCAGCCGCCGGCACCGGCAATCGCTGATGCCGAGTCAACGCCAACGCCTGCAATCACCAGCGCCGGATCGACGTCAACGCCAACAATCGCTGCCGCTGGATCGACGTCTCAGCCGATGACGGTAATTGAATCATCGCCCTCGCCTGGACCTACGCGGTCTGTCGCCGCTGCCGTGTCTTCATTTGCAGACAACGCATTGCCAAACTTATCACTTTCAGGCGGAGCCACATCGACTGCCCGGCTGAATGACGCATTAGGATTATTACCCGTCACAGGAAGCCAGAGAGCGTTGCGGTTCGCAGACGAACTGTCAAGGGAGGTGATCGCGACCGTGAACTCCCCCCAAGGTGCAGACCGCTTTACAGCTAATGCGTTCGGTCTCGTACCAGGTGCGCCCGCTCCGGGACCGGTCACTATCGTTGCTTACGCGGATAACCCGGACCGGATGGTCGGTGGGGGCGGCACGGCCGATATGGGCAGCGCGGTCGCGCGCCCTGCTGCCGCAGGCCGTGTGGCCGTGCAAGTGCGCATGCCGGTCAGTTCGCCTTCCGGATCCGGATCCGATTCGCAAGCGCTGCGCAGTGCTTCTGGAAGCAATCACCGGGCAATTGGAGGACCATCTGTCAATCTGCCTGTGGTCGATAGTGTGTCTGTGCATCCTCACCAAAACCTGGCGAACGTACGACTCAGGGGACTGGATGGGGCGACTGCCGATATACGGGCCAGGGGAGAAATCACGATCACGGATCAGCGTAGCGGTGCACAGTTGCGATTGAATGCGAACGAATCACGATCCAATCCTCTTGGTATTGAAGCACCTCCGAATCCTCGCAGCATTGAAGCGCCCCCGAATCCTCGCAGCATTGAAGCCCCTCCGGCCGAACCGCAGCCAGGTCCGAGCAGGCCATCGGACTCGCGGCGATGATGAACCCGCCATGACGCGCACCGCTGCCTGCCTGTCGTTCACCGTGGCAGGCCGGAGCGACATTCCGTAGAATACGCTTCAGCCATTGCGCCGCCCGCCACGCCGGCGCAGATTTTTCTGCGCTTGTTCCGGCATTTGCATCCCCGATCCGATCACTCTCATAGACAAACATGCCCCTGGTCCGCCCCGCCTCTTTTGCTCGCCTGCTCCTCTCCTTAATCCTGACCGTCCACGTCGGCGCAGCATTGGCGGATACGCCGCCGATGCTGCCTGCCGGCGTCAACCAGGGTCCGTCCGCCGAAGGCATCACGGAATACCGTTTCGACAACGGTTTCAAGCTGCTACTGATGCCCGACGCCAGCAAGCCGACCGTGACCGTCAACATGACTTATCTGGTCGGCTCGCGCCAGGAAAACTACGGCGAAACCGGCATGGCGCATCTGCTTGAGCATCTGATGTTCAAGGGCACGCCGCAGCATGGCGCGATCCCGCAGGAGTTCAGCAAGCGCGGCATGAGCTTCAACGGCACCACTTCGCTGGACCGCACCAATTATTTCGAGTTCTTCCCTGCCGGCGACGACAACCTGCAATGGGCCATCTCGATGGAGGCCGATCGCATGCGCAATTCCTTCATCGCGCAGAAGGACCTCGACAGTGAAATGACGGTGGTGCGCAATGAATTTGAAAGCGGCGAAAACTCGCCCGCTTCGGTGATGATGAAGCGTATGCAGAGCGTGGCCTTCGACTGGCACAACTACGGCAAGGCGACCATCGGCAACCGCAGCGACATCGAGCACGTCAGGATCGAGAACCTGCAGGCGTTCTATCGTACTTATTACCAGCCCGACAACGCCGTGCTGTTGGTGGCCGGCAAGTTCGATCCGACCAGGGTGCTGGCCTGGGTCGACCGCAGTTTCGGCAGGATGGCGAAGCCGTCGCGCACGCTGCCGTCGTTCTGGACGGTGGAGCCGACCCAGGACGGCGAACGCCAGTTCACCATCCGCCGCAGCGGCGACGTGCAACTGGTGTACGTCGGCTACAAGATTCCGGCTGGTCTGCATGACGATTCCGATGCGGTGGGCGTGGCTGCCGATATCCTCGCGGATACGCCCAACGGCCGCCTGCACAAACTGCTGGTGGAAAGCGGCAAGGCCAGCGCGGTGATGCAGTACCAGCTCGGCGGCTATGCGCCGGGACTGCAAATCATCGGCGCCGTCGTCAAGAAAGGCGAACCGCTGGAGCCGGTGCGGCAGGCGTTGATCGAGGCCATCGAATCGTTTTCCGCAACGCCGCCGACGGAGGCCGAAATGGCGCGCGTGCGCGTCGCCAACGCCAATGCCTACGAAAAGCTGTTGAGCGACCATCAGCGCATCGGGCTGGCGCTGTCCAACGTGCTGGCGCTGGGCGACTGGCGCCTGCTGTTCGCCGGGCGCGATCAGATCGACAGGATGACTTCGCAGCAAGTCGCGGCAGCGGCGGCGAAATACTTCCGCCGCGACAACCGCACGGTCGGCCTGTTCGTTCCCGAAGACCAACCGCAGCGCAGCGAGATTCCCGCCGCGCCGACGGTGGAAAGCGTGCTGCAGTCCTACCGGCCGCGCGCCGCCATCGCCACCGGCGAGGCGTTCGACGCGTCTCCCGACAATCTCGACCTGCGCACCACGCACCTGCGCGTGGGTGGACTGAAACTGGCGTTGCTGCCGAAGAAGACGCGCGGCCAGACGGTGTCGGTCCGGATCAGGTTGCAATGGGGCGATGCGCAAAGCCTGTTCGGCAAGAACACGGTGTCGGCGATGACCGGCCAGATGCTCACCCGCGGCAGCCTGTCGATGACGCGCGAACAGTTGGCGGATGAGTTTGCGCGTCTCAAGATCAGCGGCAGCGTGTACGGCTTCCAGACCACGCGCGATAACCTGGAGGCGGCCTTGCGGTTGATGGCCGATATCCTGCAGCATCCGCGTTTCGACGCCGCCGAATTCGAGCAATTGCGCAAGCAGACGCTGGTCGGCCTGGAGTCGTCGCGCAACGATCCGACTGCGCGCGCGCAAGACGCGCTGGCCAGACACTTCGATCATTATCCCGCGGGCGACTGGCGCGCCGCGCGCTCGCTGGAGCAGCGGATCGCGGAAGTACAGGCCTTGTCTCTGGATGACGTCAAGGCATTCCATCGCGATTTCTATGGCGCGTCGTCGGGCGAAGTCGCCATTGTCGGCGATTTCGATGCCGATGGCGCCGCCCGCGTCATCCAGCAGACCCTCGGCAACTGGAACAGCGCCGCGCCCTACCAGCGCGTGCTGCGCGACTATGCGGAGATTGCCCCGGCCCGTGAGTTGATCGACACGCCCGACAAGGAAAACGGCACTTACCTGGCCCGGCTCGGCCTGGACATGCGCGACGAAGATCCCGACTATGCGGCGTTGGTCGTAGCCAACTACCTGATCGGCGGCGCCAGCATGAAATCGCGTCTGGCCGATCGTGTGCGCCAGCGCGAAGGATTGTCCTACGGCATCAGCTCGTCGCTGTCGGTCAGCGCGCTCAGCAATGCCGCCCAGTTCGGCATCGGCGCCATTGCCGCACCGCAGAACCTCGACAAGGTCGACGCAGCGATCCGCGAAGAATTGCAACGTCTGGTCAGGGAAGGCTTCACGCAGGAAGAACTTGAGCGCGCCAAATCCGGCATCCGCCAGCAACGCGAGCAGGCGCGCGCGCAGGACGATACGGTCAGCAACGGCTGGGTCGACCTGCTCGATCTCGATCGCACGTATGCGTGGGCGGCGCAGCTTGACCGGCGCATTGCGGTGCTGACGCTGGATCAGGTCAACGAGGCGATGCGCAGGAGAATCGTGCCGGAGAAGATGAGCGTGGTGATTGCACGGGATGAAAGCAAGGCAAAACCGCAATAGGAAACAAGCATGAAAACCGCCGACGATAGGAAAATGCCGTTCAATGAAGCGTATTTTCCCTACCGTCGTCCCGGCGCACGCCGGGAGCCAGTGTCGTGACGACGTCCGGTACGACACTGGGTCCTGACTTTCGTCAGGACGACGGTTGCGGTGGATTGACGATGCGGCAATGCCGTTCAGCGAAGCCCCTTTTCCCCGCCGTCGTCCCGGCGCACGCCGAGACCCAGTGTCGTAAAGACATCCGATAACGACACTGGCTCCTGACTTTCGTCAGGACGACGGTTGTGACGGGCTGACTATGCGGTAAGGAATTTTTTAAACTCAACTGAACGTCATTGCCCGATGACGGTCGTTTTTCTAGTCTGCGACCACGTCATCAAAACTCCAGCTTCTTCACGCCGTCAGGCGTTCCCAGCAGGCAGACATCTGCGCCCTGACGGGCAAACAAACCCACCGTCACCACGCCGACGATATTGTTGATCGTCGCTTCGGTCTCGGCCGGTTCCGTGATGCTCAGGCCTACCGCATCGAGGATGTTGCAGCCGTTGTCGGTCACGAGCGGCTTGCCGTCCTTCATGCGCAGCCTGGCTTCGCAGCCGAGCGCCGACAGTTTGCGCGCCACGACGCTGACCGCCATCGGGATCACTTCCACCGGCAGCGGAAACTTGCCCAGCACGTCGACCAGTTTGGAACCGTCGGCAATGCAGACGAATTTCCGCGCGACCGAGGCGACGATCTTCTCGCGCGTCAACGCCGCGCCGCCGCCCTTGATCATGGCGCCCCTGGCGTTGATCTCGTCGGCGCCGTCGATGTAAACAGGCATGGTTTCCACGTCGTTCAGGTCGAACACCTTGATGCCGTGCCCGCGCAGGCGTTGGGCGGTCGCTTCCGACGAGGCGACCGCGCCCTTGATGCGATCCTTGATCTTCGCCAGTTCGTCGATGAAGAAGTTGGCGGTTGAGCCGGTGCCGACGCCGATGATTTCGCCGTCGACCACATAGTCGATGGCGGCGCGCGCTACTGCTTGTTTAAGTTCGTCTTGAGTCATGGCAGATGAAAAGAAGGTTACAGCGAATCCGCTGCGAATTTAATGCGAATCTTCCGGCGGTTCGTCGAGAGTTTCGAACAGGGCGATCTGCAGCCGGGAGTGCAGCTTGACCAGCCTGCTCCACAACAGCCACAGCAGCCCGGCCGCGCCCAGCAGGACCACAGCCAGCAAGTTGAGCGGCGGCAAGATGCTGGCGCTCAGCACGAAGATCAGCAACATGATACCGACAATCGTCATCACCGGAATGACTTCGGAAATGACGCGCCGCACGCTCGATGTGTACGCCCCGGCGAATTCCGGCCTGACCCCGACTTCGGCCAGCAGCATGGCCAGCGCCTGCAGCTTGCGGTAGGTCGCGATCAGGAAAGGCAGGGATAATACCAGAGCGCAGCCCCAGATCACGGCTTTGCGCACCTGCTCGTCGTCGATCCAGGCGGATAGCCAGCCGCCGAGACTGTCGACGAAGAATGCGCCGCACAGGAAAATCGCCACCACCAGCGCGATGTTGACCAGCACCTGGAACAGGATGCGGCGGATGATCTTGCTGATTTCCGCCTTCTCGCCCTGCGGCTGCAGGCTTTCCAGCCAGTTGGAGTACATGCCGAGGATGTCGGAGATTCTCTTCGGCACCAGGTCCACCGCCCTGGCCGACAGGGGGTCGGCCGCCTTGATCAGGTAGGGTGTAAGCAGCGCGGTCACCGCCGACACCGCCACCACGATCGGATACAGGAAGTCGCTGGTGACCTTGAGGCTCACGCCGAGCGCGGCGATGATGAACGAGAACTCGCCGATCTGCGCCAGCCCCATGCCCACGCGCATCGGTGTGCGGCCGCCGTGGCCGGCGAGGAAGGTGCCGATGCCGCAACTGAACAACTTGCCGAACACCACCGCCAACGTGATCACCATGATGGGTAGCCAGTATTTGGCGAGCACGTTGGGGTCAAACAGCAAGCCGATGGCGACGAAGAAGATGGCGCTGAACATGTCCCGGATCGATTCGATCAGGCGTTCGATGCGATGGATCTGGCGCGACTCTGCCATCACCGCGCCGACCAGGAAGGCGCCGAGGGCGACGCTGTATTCAAGCTTCATGACCAGCAGGCAGAAGCCGAACAGGATGCCGAGCACGGTCACCAGCAGCATCTCGTTGCTCTTGAAGCGCGCCACGTAGTTGAGCAGACGCGGCACGATCAGGATGCCGACCACCAGCGAGACCACCATGAAGAGCAGCAGTTTGCCGACGGTGTTGAGTACTTCGCCGGAATCGACCGAACCGCTGGTGGCAACGCCCGACAGCAAGGCGATCATGCCAATGGCGAGGATGTCCTCGACGATCAGGATGCCGAAGATGATCTGGGCGAACTTTTCCTGCTTCATGCCCAGTTCGTTGAGCGCCTTGACGATGATGGTGGTGGACGAGACGGCCAGCATGGCGCCGAGGAATACCGCGTCCATGGTCTTCCAGCCGAAATAGATGCCGATTTCGTAGCCGATCCAGATCATCAGGACGATTTCGGCGACCGCGGCGACCACGGCGGTGGCGCCGACCTTGGCGAGCTTTTTGAGGCTGAATTCCAGCCCCAGCGAAAACAGCAGGAAGATCACGCCCAGCTCTGACAGGATGTGGACGGTCTTGTCGTCCTGAATCAGGTTGAACGGCGGCGTATGCGGCCCGATGATGACGCCGGCCACGATGTAGCCGAGCACCACCGGCTGTTTGAAGCGGTTGAACACGACGGTGACGACGCCGGCGATGAGCATGATGACGGCAAGGTCCTGGATAAACAGTTCAACAGCATGCATGCCTTATATTCCCCTTGGCTGGCGTGCCGACGGGCGGCACGGTTGACGATGACTGGCAAGCCTGCGGCAAATGCCCCGGGGCCGGCCCTGGCTGGACGCACGGCGCCGGCCGTCTGCGCGGCAATGCTCCGGTACGAAGAATGGAAGGACGCGACGACTGGATTTGGTGCAAGGACTAAAGTTGCTGCACCGTATCGTCGCTGGCAGGCGCAAAGTTAGCACAGACGGCAAGGCATCTGCAAATTTTATGATCTTGGGGATAGCCAATACCGACGCGGGCGGCGAATGCTCGGCAGAATCGGAACGAAGGCAAATGTCGGCGCAGGCACAGAAAGTGCTAATAGACTTTCTCGTTGCTGCGCCCTACTCCGGCACACGCACTTGCACCTCGGCAGCCTTTTCGTCAAACGCGATCCGTGTGGCGAACTTGGCGCGCTTCATCGGGAAACGCGACTGGAAGTGGCGGACATTGCCGGAGCCGGAAATGACGCGGCGCACGAATTGATAATACGCATCCATATCGATCACATGCACGGCCAGAAAATAATCATATTCGCCCGACACGAAATAGCATTGCATCACTTCGGCTTCCTTGGCCATGCGTTGTTCGAACTCCTGCATGTGCTCGTCGGACTGGTTGTTGAGCGAGATTTCAAGGAAAGCCAGCATGCCGTAACCCAGCGCAAAGGGGTCGACCATCGCCACTTCGGCGTTGATGATGCCGGCGTCTCGCAGCTCACGGATACGGCGCAGGCAGGTCGGTTGCGAGATATGCAATTTCTCCGCCAGGATACGAGTCGGAATCTGATTGTCCTTTTGGAGCAAGTTCAGAAGCTTGCGATCAACCTTGTCAAGCGTATGGTATTTGGGCATAAAAACGAAAGTTCAATTTTTTTTGATCAAGCCGTTAAAAAGTCTTTGCAAGCTGTTTCTTATGTTGTACCGTCTGCATTATTCGGAACCCGACGTTGAATAGTACAGTGTGTTTTATGTCTGCGAAACGTCTCTGAATAAGCAAAAAAATAGACTGTTGCAAAATCGGGATAACCGGCCGCTTCGAAACAGCATCATGGAAGATGCGAGCCGACTTGGTTTTCAGCGGTCGAGTGTTAGTTCGGGTAAGCGTAGTTTATTTCAATCTACAGAGGGAATTTATGAAACTCAAGAGCACAATCATTCCATTAACTGGCGCAATCGCACTGGCTTTCGCCGGCGCAGCTTATTCGCAGGAAGTCGTCAAGATCGCTCACGTCGGCCCTCTCTCCGGCCCCAATGCTCACATGGGCAAGGACAATGAAAACGGCGCCCGCATGGCGATCGACGAATTGAACGCCAAGGGTTTCACCATCGGCGGCAAGAAAGTCAAATTCGAACTGATCGGTGAAGACGATGCTTCCGATCCGAAACAGGCAACTGCCGTTGCGACCAAGCTGGTCGACCAGAAGGTCGCTGCGGTCATCGGCCACCTGAATTCCGGCACGACGATCCCTGCTTCCAAGATCTATAACGACGCCGGCATTCCGCAAGTGTCGCCGTCGGCCACCAATCCGAAGTATACCCAACAAGGCTTCAAGACTGCCTTCCGCGTGGTCGCCAACGATGCGCAATTGGGCGCTGTGCTGGGTAAATACGCTGTAAAGACGCTGAAGACCAAGAACATCGCCGTGATCGACGACCGTACCGCATACGGCCAGGGCGTTGCTGAAGAATTCGCCAAGGGCGCACAAGGCGCAGGCGCCACCATCGTCGGCAAGCAATTCACCAACGACAAGGCGACCGACTTCAACGCCATCCTGACATCGATCAAGTCCAAGAATCCTGAAGTCGTGTTCTTCGGCGGCATGGACGCGGTCGGCGGCCCGATGCTGCGTCAGATGAAACAGCTCGGCATCAATGCCAAGTTCATGGGCGGCGACGGCATCTGCACCGGCTCCCTGCCGGGTCTGGCCGGCGACGGCCTGATCGACGATCAGGTGGTCTGTGCTGAAGCAGGCGGTGTGGACGAGTCCGGCAAGAAAGGCATGGACGACTTCCGCGCAGCCTACAAGAAGAAGTTCGGCATCGATGTGGTCTACAACGCTGCTTACGCTTATGATGCAACGATGACTGTCGCCGATGCGATGAAGAAGGCAAACTCGGCCGATCCGGCCAAGTATCTGCCTGAACTGGCCAAGATCAGCCACAAGGGCGTGACCGGCACCATCGCTTTCGACGCCAAGGGCGACATCAAGAACGGTTCGCTGACCCTGTACACCTACAAGAAGGGTGAACGCACCCTGCTGGCCGTGGTCAAGTAAGCTGTCCTGACGCAGTCCGAAGAACGCGCCTGATGCAAGTCAGGCGCGTTTTTTATTGCCTGTCGTCGGCGCCGTCGGGTGCCGGCGACGGGCAATAAAAAAGCGCTCCGAAGAGCGCTTTCCTGAACTGCACCGGCATTCGCATCACTTCTGGCTCAACACCCACTTCACCAGCGTGCGCGCTTCGGCTTCCGTTACTTGCGGATTGGCCGGCATCGGAATGGCGCCCCACACGCCGGAACCGCCCTTCAATACTTTTTGGGTCAGCTTGTCTTCGGCGTCTTTCTGCCCCTTGTATTTCGCCGCCACATCCTTGTATGCAGGACCGACGATCTTGGTCTGAACCGAGTGGCAGGCCAGGCAATTCTTGGCCTTGGCCAGATCCGCAGGCGTCGCCTGGGCAAACGCCTGAGTGGAGATACCTGACGCCAGTACAACTGATGCGATGAATAAAAACGATTTCATTATTACCCTCCAGGAAGTTCCGCATATTCTACAACTCTTTGCAATATCCGCTCTATGCGCCAGCGCATATAAACATCATGTTTTTCGGCTTGCATGCCACAGATAAAAACGAGATGCATTTCCCCTATGGAAAGACCATGAAAAAAGCCGGATCGCTCCGGCTTTCCCGACTGTTTTGCGCTGATTCCGGATCAGACAATCAACCGGTCACAGCGCCCTTGCTTGCCGTCGACGCGAGCGCTGCATATTTCGACAGGACGCCGCGGGTGTAGCGCGGCGCAGGCTGCTTCCACTCGGCGCGGCGACGAGCGATTTCGTCCTCGGGCACATTGAGCTGGATCAGTTGCCGATGGGCGTCGATGGTGACCGAATCGCCTTCATGGACCAGACCGATGGTGCCGCCGACAAACGCCTCCGGCGCCACATGGCCGACCACCATGCCCCAGGTGCCGCCCGAGAAGCGGCCGTCGGTGATGAGGCCGACCGATTCTCCCAGGCCCTTGCCGATCAGCGCGGAAGTCGGCGCCAGCATTTCCGGCATGCCCGGGCCGCCCTTCGGTCCCAGGTAGCGCATTACGAGGACGTCGCCCGGCTTGATCTTGTCGGCCAGGATGGCGTCCATGGCGCTGTATTCGTCGTCGAACACGCGGGCCGGGCCGGTGATGACCGGATTCTTGAGGCCGGTGATCTTGGCGACGCAGCCTTCCGGCGCCAGGTTGCCTTTCAGGATCGCCAGATGGCCTTGTTTGTACAGGGCCTTGTCGATGCTGTGGATGACGTCCTGGTCGGCGCGCAGGTCGGGGACGTTTTCCAGCTCTTCGGCGAGGGTGCGGCCGGTGATGGTGATGCAGTCGCCATGCAGCAGGCCGGCCTTCAACAATACCTTGAGCACGGCAGGGATGCCGCCGGCTTTGTGCAGGTCTGTCGCGACGTATTTGCCGGACGGTTTCAGGTCGCAGATGACCGGCACCTTCTGACGCACGCGCTCGAAGTCGTCGATGGTCCATTCGACTTCAGCGGCGTGGGCAATCGCCAGGTAGTGCAGCACGGCATTGGTGGAGCCGCCGGTGGCCATGATCAGGCTCACGGCGTTTTCGATCGACTTGCGGTTGATGATGTCGCGCGGCTTGAGGTCTTTCTTCACGGCTTCGACCAGCACGCGGGCGGACTCGGCTGCAGAGCCGGTCTTTTCGTCGTCGGGGTTGGCCATGGTCGAGGAATAGAACAATGCCATGCCCATCGCTTCGAACGATGAGGACATGGTGTTGGCAGTGTACATGCCGCCGCAGGAACCGGACGACGGACAGGCATTGCGCTCGATGCCGTCGAAATCTTCCTGCGACATGCGGCCGGCGGAGAATTCGCCGACGGCTTCGAATGCCGACACGATGGTCAGGTCCTTGCCTTTCCAGTTGCCGGGCTTGATGGTGCCGCCGTAGACGTAGATGCCCGGCACGTTGGTGCGTGCCAGCGCGATCATGCCGCCCGGCATGTTCTTGTCGCAACCGCCGACCACCACCACGCCATCCATCCATTGGCCGTTGACTGCGGTCTCGATGCAATCGGCGATGACTTCGCGCGAGATCAGCGAATACTTCATGCCTTCGGTACCCATCGACATGCCGTCGGAAATGGTCGGCGTACCGAACACTTGCGGATTGGCGCCGGCCTGCTTGATGGCGGCGACGGCGACATCGGCCAGTTTCTGCAGGCCGGAGTTACAGGGAGTGATGGTGGAATGGCCGTTGGCGATGCCGATCATCGGCTTGTCGAAGTCTTCCTTTTCGTAACCCAATGCGTAATACATCGAGCGGTTCGGGCTACGCGAAATACCTTGCGTAATGTTTTTTGAGCGGCGGTTGAATGACATGCGTGTCTCCTGGTTGATCAGATCGGAACCCTTGGTTCAGGCCAGGAGCGACGCTGGCGTGAACCCGCCCGGACAGGCGGGAACGGGTTCTGGCTGGGCGCTAGATTGCCTTGCGCGATGCCTTGTGTCAAATATATGATTCACTACCTACTAATATGAATTGCATATTACAGACTTCATGAATACAGAGTCCCGCCTGGAGTTGCGCCAACTGCGCTATTTCGTCGCTGTTGCCGAAGAAAAACATTTCGGCCGCGCCGCAGTCCGGCTGCACATGACGCAGCCACCGCTGTCGCAAACCATCCAGGCGCTGGAAGAAATGCTCGGCACGCCGCTGTTCGCGCGCACCAAGCGCAGCGTGGCGCTGACGCCGGCGGGCCAGGCGTTGTTGCCGGAAGCGCAACGCATCCTGCAGCAGGCGAGCGCCCTGCCCGACCTGGCGCGGCGTGCCGCCACCGGCGCGTCCGGCCTGCTTTCACTATCGTTCATTTCGACCGCGGATTACAGTATTTTGCCGCCGCTGCTGCAACAATTCCGGGCGCGCTATCCGCAAGTGCGGATCGACCTGCGCGAGGCCACCACCGACGTGCAACTGGAAGACCTGATGCAGGGCAAGATCGACGCCGGCCTGCTGCTGCCGCCGTTGCCCGACAAATCCCTGGCGGTGCTCGACTACCATCCGGTGCTGTCGGAACCGCTGGTGGCGGCGATCCCCGCCGGCATCGTGCGCGGTAAAAACGCCATTGCACTCAAGACCGTGCGCGAACTGCCGCTGATCATTTTCCCGCGCCGCATTTCACCGGCCTTCCACGACACCATCCTGAGCTGCTTCCGCGACGCCGGCGTGACGCCGCACATTGGTCAGGAAGCCATCCAGATGCAAACCATCGTCGGCCTGGTGTCGGCTGGCATGGGTATGGCACTTGTGCCACAATCCGTGTCTAATCTGCAGCGCCCCGGCGTCGATTACCGTCCGCTGACCGGCAAGGTGCCGCTGATCGAAACCGGACTGGCATGGCGGCGCGACAGCGCGTCGCCGGTGCTGCGTGCGTTTCTCGACATGGTGGCGGCGCCGCCGGCGGCGTGAACCGACACAGCGCTGCACCCGATTACCAACATCCGTTCTGAAAGAGTTGATTCATGCTGATACATCCGATGCCCAATCCGATCGCCTTTTCCATCGGCCCGCTGCAGGTGCACTGGTACGGCCTGATGTATCTGCTGGCGTTTGCGCAGTTCATCGCACTGGGCCGCCTGCGTATCAGGCAGCCGCATATCGCCGCCGCCGGCTGGAAGAAGGAGGATCTCGACGATATGCTGTTCTACGGCGTGCTGGGCGTGGTGATCGGCGGGCGCCTCGGCGAAGTGCTGTTCTACAACCCGAGCTATTACTTCGCCAATCCGGCCGACATCATCGCGGTGTGGAAAGGCGGCATGTCCTTCCACGGCGGCTTCCTCGGCGTGCTGATCGCGATGTACCTGTGGGGCCGCAAGCGCGGTCGCCATCTGATGGACATCATGGACTTCATCGCACCGATGGTGCCGCTCGGTTACGCCGCCGGCCGCCTCGGCAATTTCATCAATGCCGAACTGCCGGGCCGGCTTGCCGATCCGTCGCTGCCGTGGGCGATGATCTGGCCCAATGTCGACAACCTGCCGCGCCATCCGTCGCCAATCTACCAGATGCTGGTTGATGGCATATTGCTGTTCATCATTCTGTGGTTCTTCGCCCGCAAGCCCCGCCCACGCATGGCGGTGGCCGGCCTGTTCTCGCTGCTGTATGGTTGCGCGCGCTTTTTTACCGAGTATTTCCGCACGCCGGATTACAACGTGACATTCGGCGGGATAACGATTTCGGCGGGACAGATGTTGTCGGTGCCGATGATTGTGCTAGGCGTCGTGCTGCTGATCGTGGCTTACCGGAAGAAGAGTGCAGTCGTTTCGCCGGTCTGACGAATTGGCTGTAGATGCAGCCGTGAAGGAAAGCAAATTCCTGCTGCGGAAACGACAATGCCCTTGCTGCAATTAGCAAGGGCATTGTGCATTTTCAGAGGTACTGCCTCGGCGGCACCCGGGTCACGCTGAAAAGGACTAAGGACGCAAGGCGCTGGCAGCCTTGGCCAATGCAGTAATTTTGTTCCAGTCGCCGATCTCGATGGCGTTCTTCGGCGTGAGCCACGAACCGCCAACGCAGGCAACGTTCTTGCATGCCAGGAATTGCGAGGCGGTCTCTTGCGAGATGCCGCCGGTCGGGCAGAAAGTCACATCGGCGAGCGGACCGGCAATCGCGTTCAACATGCCGACGCCGCCCGCCGGCACTGCCGGGAACAACTTCAACTGACGGAAACCGGCTTCGCGCGCCGCCATCACTTCCGACGGCGTCATTACGCCCGGCAGCAAAGGCAGGCCGCTGGATTTGGCGGCGGCGATCAGCGCCGACGTCAATCCCGGCGACACGCCGAACACGGCGCCTGCATCGCGCGAGGCGACGAATTCTTCCGGACTGGTCAACGTGCCGACGCCGACGATGGCGTCAGGCACCTGCTCCGCAATCGCACGGATCGCCGGCAGGCCATGCTCGGTGCGCAACGTCACTTCGAGCACGCGGATGCCGCCGGCAACCAGCGCCTTGGCCAGCGGCACGGCGTGTTCCAGCTTGTCGATGGCGATCACGGGGATGACCGCCGAAGTACGCATGATTTCCAGGATGCTTTTCATACTGTCGCTTTCTCATTTTCTAGGATTGGTGGCAGCCCGAAACTGGTGCCGCCCTCTTCCGCCGCGCTGACCGACGCACGGAACACGCTGAACAATTCGCGGCCCATGCCGGTCTGGTTGCCCGACAGGTCTGCCGTTTCCGTAGTGCGCGAGGCCCATTCGGACGCTGGTACCAGGGCTTCCAGGATGCCGGCTTCGGCGTCCAGACGAATCATATCGCCTGTGCGCACAAAACCCAAAGGACCGCCTGCCAGCACTTCCGGCGTGACGTGGATCGCCGCCGGCACCTTGCCCGATGCGCCCGACATGCGGCCATCGGTCACCAGTGCCACATGGCGCCCCTTGTCCTGCAGGATGCCCAGCGCCGGCGTCAACGCATGCAGTTCCGGCATGCCGTTGGCGCGCGGTCCCTGGAACGTCAGCACGGCGATGAAATCCTTGTCGAGTTCGCCTGCCTTGAAGGCTTTCATGAAGGCTGCCTGCGAATGGAATACGATGGCCGGCGCCTGTACCGCGCGATGCTCCGGCTTGACTGCCGACACCTTGATGACCGAACGGCCCAGGTTGCCTTGCAGCAGCTTGAGGCCGCCGTCGGCGGAGAATGGATTGGTTGCGGGGCGCAGCACGGTCTCGTCGCCGCTGTCCTTCGGCGTTGCTTTCCAGGTGACCTTGCCGTCTTCCAGCAACGGCTCGGTGCAGTGCGCACGCAAACCCTGACCGAGAATGGTCATGACGTCGTCGTGCATCAACCCGGCGTCGAGCAGCTCGCGCAGTACAAACCCGGTACCGCCGGCGGCGTGGAAGTGATTGACGTCGGCGGTGCCGTTCGGATAGATGCGCGTGACTAGCGGCACGACGGATGACAGCTTGGAGAAGTCGTCCCAGTCGATCACCAGGCCGGCCGCCTTGGCGATGGCGACGAGGTGCAGCGTATGGTTGGTGGAGCCGCCGGTCGCCAGCAGGGCGACGATGGCGTTGACGATGGATTTTTCATCGACCAGGCGGCCGACCGGCGTGTATTGCGGGCCTTGCGCGGTGATTTTCAGCGCCTGTTTGGCGGCGGCGGCGGTCAGCGCGTCGCGCATCGGCGTATTCGGCGTGATGAAGGCGGCGCCCGGCAAGTGCAGGCCCATGGCTTCCATCAGCATCTGGTTGCTGTTGGCGGTGCCGTAGAAGGTGCAGGTGCCGGCGTCGTGATAGGACTTCGCCTCGGCCTCCAGCAGTTCGGCGCGGCCGATCTTGCCTTCCGCGTAAAGCTGGCGGATCTTGACCTTTTCGCTATTGGTCATGCCGCTGGTCATCGGACCGGCGGGAACAAACACCCCCGGGATGTGGCCGAAATGCAAAACGCCGATCAACAGGCCCGGCACGATCTTGTCGCACACGCCCAGGTACAGCGCCGCATCGAACATGTTGTGCGACAGCGCCACCGCGGTGCCCATGGCGATGGCGTCGCGTGAGAACAGCGACAGTTCCATGCCGGTCTGGCCTTGCGTGATGCCGTCGCACATGGCGGGAACGCCGCCGGCGAATTGCGCCACGCCGCCGTCTTCGCGGATGGCCTCGCGAATGATTTGCGGAAAGCGTTCAAAAGGTTGGTGCGCCGACAACATATCATTGTAGGAGGAGACGATGGCGACGGAAGATGCGCGGTCCTGCTTCAGTTTGAGCTTGTCGTTGGCGGGAAAGGCTGCAAAGCCATGCGCCAGGTTGGTACACGACAGCGCGCCGCGCTGCACTCCCTCGTGACGCGCGGCATCGAGGCGGGTAAGGTAAGCTGTTCGGTAAGGCCGACTACGTTCGGCGATGCGTCGCGTGACGCTGGCTAAGGTAGCGTTGAGAGACATGTTGGGTTCCTGATAGCGTTGACGAATGTAATTTTACTACAAAATATTAAATAAAACTCCCTCTTCCGATTTGTTTTATCTACATGACCGTCAAGCAAAAACCGAATTTTATTTCTCCCTCGGTCTATGACAGCACTATTACAAATGCAATTACCGACATGAAGCGACGATTAATATTGTAGTGAAATTACCATAAAAGTAGCAAATCATGTATAGTCAAGATTCTTCCGGACTCAGCCACCACCAGCCAAGATTGCAGAACATGCCGTACACAGCACTCACAGCGACCACAGCCTTCCAGGCACTTTTGTCTCACCATGCCGATGTCCGCGACCGGCACATGCGCGACCTGTTCGCCACGGACGCCAGTCGTTTCGACCACATGACGGTGAAAGCCGCCGGCATCCTGTTCGATTACTCCAAGAACCGTGTCGACAATACTACGCTCAAGTTGCTGTTCGAGCTGGCGCGCGAACGCGACGTGGAAGCACGGCGCACCGCCATGTTCAGCGGCGAGAAAATCAATTTCACCGAACACCGCGCCGTCCTGCATACCGCCCTGCGCGCACCGCGCGGCCAAAGCCTGCAAGTTGATGGACAGCACATCAATGAGGACGTTCATGCCGTTCTGGATCGTCTCCACGGCTTCGTCGAACGCGTGCGCGACGGCCGCTGGCTGGGACGTAGCGGCCGGCCGATCACCGACATCGTCAACATTGGCATCGGCGGCTCGCATCTGGGGCCGCAAATGGCCTGTACCGCATTGCGCACCTATGCGCATCCGCGGCTGAAGATGCACTTCGTTTCCAATGTCGACGGTCACGACCTGGATGACGTCCTGCAACAAGTTGATGCCGAGACAACACTGTTCATCGTTGCCTCCAAGACCTTCACCACGCAGGAAACCATGATGAACGCCAGGTCTGCGCGCGACTGGTTCCTGCAGCGCGCCGGCGAACAGGATTTGGCGAAACATTTCGTCGCGGTGTCGACCAACACCGAAGCCGTGCGCGCTTTCGGCATCGATACCGACAACATGTTCCCGTTCTGGGACTGGGTCGGCGGCCGCTATTCGATGTGGTCGTCGATCGGACTGTCGATTGCGCTGGCGATCGGTTTCAGGCATTTCAGCGACTTGCTGGCCGGCGCCCATGCGATGGACAAGCATTTCTGCGAAGCGCCGCTGGAACGGAACATGCCGGTGATCCAGGCGCTGATCGGCATCTGGAACCGCAACTGTTTCAACAGCGAATCGCTGTCGATCGCGCCTTACCATCATGACCTGCGCCACTTTCCGGCTTACCTGCAACAACTCGAGATGGAAAGCAACGGCAAACGCATCACGCGCGACGGCACCGAGGTCGGCGTGGCGACCTGCCCGTTCATCTGGGGCGACGTCGGCACCAACGGCCAGCACGCGTTCTTCCAACTGCTGCACCAGGGCACCGACATCACGCCGATCGATTTCATCGCTGTGCTCGAACCGACGCACGATCTGCCCGGCCATCATGCCGTGTTGCTGGCGAACTGCTTCGCGCAGTCGGAAGCCTTCATGCGCGGCAAACAGGCCGAGGAAGTGCGCGACGACCTCAGGAAACAAGGCGTCGACGAAGACGAAATCGATTTCCTGCTGCCGCACAAGACCTTCAACGGCAATCGTCCGAGCAACACGCTGCTGCTCGATGCCCTGACGCCCGCCACGCTCGGCGCGTTGATCGCGCTGTATGAACACAAGACCTTCGTGCAAGGCACGATCTGGGGCGTCAACAGCTTCGACCAATGGGGCGTGGAGCTGGGCAAGGTGCTGGCCAAGACCATCCAGTCGGAGCTGTCCGGCGAGGCGGTGCCGGCGCGCCATGACTGCTCGACCAATGCCTTGATCGCGCTGGCGAAACAAGCGCTGTCCAAGACCAAGAACTGACCGACACTCCTGAACGATCGACCGAGACAAGAAGACTGCTATGGCTATTTCCGATTTTGACCTGGTTTTATTCGGCGGCACCGGCGACCTGGCGATGCGCAAGCTGCTGCCGGCCCTGTATGCCCGCGATCGCGCCCGCGACCTGCTGCCGACCGCGCGCATCATCTGCATCGGCCGCGATCAAAAGAGCAATGAAGACTTCCTGCAGATCGTCGAACAGAATTCCAAGCCGCACGTCAGCAGCGCGACCATGGATGTCGGCGTCTGGCAGCGCTTTTGCGGTCGCATCCAGTATGTGTCGCTAAACGCCAAGGAGCCCGCGACTTACCAGAACCTGGTGGCGGCCCTGCGCGACGATCCGGCGATCTCGCGCGTGTTTTACCTGGCGACGCCGCCGACGCTGTTCTCGATGATCTGCGACAACCTGTCGCAAGCCGGCCTGGCCACGCCGAATGCGCGCGTGGTGCTGGAAAAACCGCTCGGCCACGACCTCGCAAGCGCCAAGGACATCAACGCCCAGGTCGGGCGCTATTTCAGCGAATCGCAGATCTTCCGGATCGACCACTATCTCGGCAAAGAGGCGGTGCAAAACCTGCTGGCGCTGCGCTTCGGCAATGTCCTGTTCGAACCGCTGTGGCGCCGCGAATGGATTTCCGATGTGCAGATCACCATCGCCGAAGAACTCGGCGTCGGCGGCCGCTTCGACTACTACGACACTTCCGGCGCGCTGCGCGACATGCTGCAAAATCACCTGCTGCAATTGCTGTGCATCGTCGCGATGGAACCGCCGGTATCGAACTCGGCCGATTCCGTGCGCGATGAAAAACTGAAAGTGCTGCGTTCGCTCAAACGTTTCACGCCGAGCACGCTGGCGATGAACGTGGTGCGCGGCCAGTACCGCGCCGGCCACGTCAACGGCGTCGCCGTGCCGGGCTACCGCAAGGAAGAAGACGCCAATCCCGATTCGCGCACCGAGACCTTCGTCGCGGTCAAGGCCGAGATCGACACTTGGCGCTGGGCCGGCGTGCCGTTCTACCTGCGCACCGGCAAGCGCATGGCCGACCAGTTGGCGGAAATCGTGGTGCGCTTCAAGAGCGTGCCGCATTCGATCTTCGCGCAGAACAGCAGCAACACGCCGAACTGCCTGGTGATCCGCCTGCAACCCGACGAGGGCCTGCACATGAACCTGATGGCCAAGACGCCAGGCGACGGCATGCGCCTGAAGCCGGTCGAACTGGAACTGGATTTCCGCGAAAAATTCAAAACCCCGCGCATGGAAGCCTATGAACGGCTGCTGCTCGACGTGCTGCGCGGCCAGTTGACGCTGTTCATGCGCAGCGACGAACTGGAAGCGGCGTGGGAATGGGTGGAACCGATCCTGACCCACTGGGAGCAGGAAGAAAGCGATCCTATCCCCTACAGCGCAGGCACCTGGGGACCGGCGGCGGCAAGCGCGCTGATCGGCCGCGACGGCTTGCAATGGCGTGAAGAAGCCTTGCCGGAAGTTTAAATTTATATCTTGTCGCCGCTGGAGGTTATTGAGCGTCGGCATTCACATGAGAGGCCGAACAAACGTCCATGTCCATGCTACTCGACTCCATCCGCACGCACATCAACTCGCTCTCCAAGTCGGAGAAGAAGGTGGCGGCCGCGATCCTGGCCAATCCGCAACTGGCGCTGCAGGAAAACCTGACCGCGCTGGCCAAGAACGCCGAGGTGTCGGAGCCGACCGTGATCCGCTTTTGCCGCGCCATCGGTTACGAAGGCTGGCACGATTTCAAGCTGAAGCTGGCGCAAAGCCTGGCGCTGGCCTTGCCGGGGGCGAACGAATCGCTGGGGCAGGACGATCTGGCGGTCGATCTGGTCAACAAGATCTGCAGCCGCTCGATCAATACGTTGCTGGATCTGCGCAACCATCTCAACCCCGACGCCATCCAACTGGCGCTCGACGTGCTGGCGCGCGCCAGCAAGATCGAGTTCTACGGCCAAGGCACTTCCGGCATCGTCGCCAACGACGCCCAGCATAAGTTCTTCCGCTCCGGCGTGCCGACCGTGGCCTATTCCGACCCGCATATCCACAGCATTGCCGCTTCACTGCTCCAGCCCGGCGACGCCGTGGTGGCGATCTCGCAGCGCGGCGGCAATGCGGCGTTGCTGCGCAGCGTGCAACTGGCGCGCAAGGGCGGCGCCGACATCATCGTACTGGGACCGAGCGGCACGCCGCTGGCCGAGCTGGCGACCGTGCTGGTGCCGATCGACCTCAGCTTCAACATCGATCCCTACACGCCGATCTCGGCGCGCCTGGCGCATCTGGTGGTGATCGACATCCTCGCGGTCGGCTTGGCGTTGCGGCGCGGCCCGGAATTCCGCAAGAAGATGCAGAACGCCCAGAAGTCCCTGCAAAAATTCGACATGCAGTTCGATTCGTTCTTCCGCTAATTGTTAAGCTGAGTTTTAAACTGAGTTTCAAGCTGATCATTTTTTAACGCCGAGCTTTATCCATGAATTCGACAACGAGACAAACAACCTCTTTCCGCGATCCGGCTTTCCTGCATGAACGGCTGCAACGCGACATCGGCTTTTTCACGCAACATGCCTACGATCCCGCCGGCGGTTTTTTCCATTACCTCAACGACGACGGCAGCGTCTACGACAACAGCCGCCATCTGGTCAACAGCACGCGCATGGTGTTTTGCCATGCGCTGGCCTATCGCTTCAACGGCAAGGAAGAACATCGCGACGCCGTGCGCCACGGCCTGAAGTTCCTGCAAGAGCAGCATTGGCAACCGAGCTACGGCGGTTATGCCTGGGTGCTCGACAACGGCGTGCCGGTCGACCGCACCCAGCATTGCTACGGCCTGGCCTTTGTGTTGCTGGCCTATGCGCACGCCTACGGCATCGGCGTCGATGAAGCGCGTGCGCACATCGATGCGACCTTCAACCATATGGAAAAACTGTTCTGGTCCGAGCAGCACGGCCTCTATGCCGACGAGGCCACGCCGGAAGGCGTGGTGTCATCCTATCGTGGCCAGAACGCCAACATGCACAGTTGCGAAGCCCTGCTGGCCGCCTTCGAGGCCACCGGCGAGCCGCGCTACCTGCACCGCGCCGAACAGCTCGCACGCAACATCACGGTACGCCAGGCGGCGCTGGCCAACGGCTGGATCTGGGAACATTACAGCGCCGACTGGAAGATCGACTGGGAATACAACCGCCACGACAACACCAACATGTTCCGGCCCTGGGGCTACCAGCCGGGCCACATGACCGAATGGGCAAAATTGCTGCTGATCCTTGAGCGCCATGCGGAACATCTGCAGGACGACGCCGGCTGGCTCGCGCCGCGCGCCCGCGCATTGTTCGACGCGACGATTCCGGTGGCATGGGACGACGACCACGGCGGCCTCTACTACGGCATCGCGCCCGACCATAGCGTCTGCGACGGCGACAAATATTTCTGGGTGCAGGCCGAATCGCTGGCGACCGCGGCCCTGCTGGCGCAACGCACCGGCGAAGCTTTGTACTGGGAAGTCTACGACCAGCTCTGGCAATACAGCATGCAGCACCTGATCGACCGGGAACGCGGCGGCTGGTACCGCGTCCTGCAACGCGACAACACGCGCTACGGCCCCGAGAAACCGCCGCATGGCAAAACCGACTTCTACCATCCGCTCGGCGCGTATCTGGAATCCTTGAACGCCGTCGGCGCGCCGCTGCCGAAAAAACGGTAGTGCGAAAAAACTTACGTAGAATGTCGTTTGGTTCATTACATCGAGATTGATTGCCATGACACAGCTAGACCAACTCAAGCAATACACCACCATCGTGGCCGACACCGGCGACTTCCAGGCGATGAAGGCATTCGCACCGCAAGATGCGACCACCAATCCGTCGCTGATCCTGAAAGCGGTGCAAAAGGATGAATACAAGCCGCTGCTGGAAAAAATCGTGCGCGAGCACGCTGCGCTGAGCACCGACGGCATCATCGACCGCGTGCTGGTGGCGTTCGGCCTGGAAATCCTCAAGCTCATCCCCGGCCGCGTCTCGACCGAAACCGATGCGCGCCTGTCCTTCGACACCGAAGGCACCATCGCCAAGGGCCGTGCGCTGATCAAGCTGTATGAAGACGCCGGCATCGGGCGCGAGCGCATCCTGATCAAGATCGCCTCGACCTGGGAAGGCATTCGCGCCGCGCAAGTGCTGGAAAGGGAAGGCATCCATTGCAACCTGACATTGCTGTTCTCGCTGCCGCAAGCAATTGCCTGCGCCGAAGCCAAAGTACAGTTGATCTCGCCGTTCGTCGGCCGCATCTACGACTGGTACAAGAAATCGACCGGACAGGAATACGCCGGCGCCGACGATCCGGGCGTGCAATCGGTGCGCAGCATCTACACCTACTATCGCAAGTTCGGCTACGCCACCGAAGTCATGGGCGCGAGCTTTCGCAATACCTCGCAGATCGTCGAGCTGGCCGGCTGCGACCTGCTGACCATCAGCCCCGACCTGCTGCAAAAACTGGCCGAAAGCGATATGCCGGTGGAACGCAAACTGAGCAAGGAAGCCGCGCAATCGGCCGACCTGAAGAAAATCACGCTCGACGAAAAGACCTTCCGCCTGTCGCTCAACGACGACGCCATGGCGACTGAAAAGCTGTCCGAAGGCATCCGCCAGTTCTGCGCCGATGCCGTCAAGCTGGAAAAGATCGTCGACGCGCTGCGGTGAGCTTTATCCACCTGTGAAATCACAGGCTATGCATGAAAAAAGAGGCGAAATCATTCGCCTCTTTTTTATTGGAATCGTCTCTGCGATTACAGCTTCTCGGTCTCGCCCGATTTCGGCTGCCACTTCATGAGGCGTTTTTCGATTACGCCGACCGCCACATCCAGCACCAGCGCAAACGCCGTCAGCACCACAATCCCGGCGAACACGGTATTGATGTCGAAGCTGCCCTCCGCCTGCAGGATCAGGTAGCCGACGCCGCGCGCCGAGCCCAGGTATTCGCCGACCACGGCGCCGACGAAGGCCAGGCCGATGGAGGTATGCAGACTGGAAAACACCCATGATGTCGCCGACGGCAGGTAGACCGTGCGCAGCAACTGGCGCGCGTTGGCGCCGAGCATGCGCGCGTTGGCCAGCACCACCGGGCTGACTTCCTTGACGCCCTGATAAACGTTGAAGAACACGATGAAGAAGACCAGCGTCACCGCCAGCGCAACCTTGGACCAGATGCCCAGACCGAACCACATGGCGAAGATCGGCGCCAGGATCACACGCGGCATCGAATTGGCGGCCTTGACGTAAGGATCGAGGATGGCCGAAGCCACCGGCGACAGCGCCAGCCACAAACCGATACCCAGGCCCAGCACGGTGCCGATGCCGAATGCCAGCACGGTTTCGGTCAGCGTGATCAGCAAGTGCGAATAGATTTCCGCCGGGAAGTTCAGCGTGAAGAACGTGGTGTCGCCGAAGCCTACTTCCAGCGAGCCGCTGCCGACGGTGAACCATTGCCAGATGCGCACCGCGACTTTGAGCGGTTCGCCGAAGAAAAAGGCAGTCTGCTCGTTGCGCGTGGCGATGTGCCAGACCGCCAGCACGACGACCAGCACCAGCAATTGCCAGAAGCGCAGATTTTTATGACTTGGTTTGAGGAGTTTCCACATGATTTTTTCGTACCTTTTGCGCCCTAAGCCGCCGTCTTTTGTTGTTGATATCCCTTGAGCACTTCGTCGCGCAGGACCGACCAGATTTGCTGGTGCAGCTCGACGAAGCGGGGATGCGTGCGAATTTCGGCGACGTCGCGCGGACGCGGCAGGTCGATCGTGAACTCGCCGATGGGATGCGTGGCCGGACCGGCCGACAACACCACCACGCGGTCCGACATGGCGATGGCTTCGTCGAGGTCGTGGGTGATGAAGAGCACGGCTTTTTTCTTGGCGTTCCACAGATCGAGCACTTCGTTTTCCATCAATTGGCGCGTCTGGATATCGAGCGCCGAAAACGGTTCGTCCATCAGGATGATGTCCGGATCCATGATGAGCGTCTGCGCCAGCGCGACGCGCTTGCGCATGCCGCCGGACAACTGGTGCGGATAGCGGTCGCCGAAGCCTTTGAGGCCGACGCGCGCCAGCCATTGCTCGCCGAGTTCTTTCGCCTCGCGGTCATCGACGCCGCGGTATTGCAGTCCGGCGACGACGTTTTCCAGCGCGCTGCGCCACGGCATCAGCGCTTCGGCCTGGAACATGTAACCGGCGCGCTTGTTGATGCCGGCAAGCTCTTCGCCGAATACCTTGATGCTGCCCGAAGACGGTTGCAGCAAACCGGCGCCGACGTTGAGCAAGGTCGACTTGCCGCAGCCGGTCGGTCCGACCACGGAAACGAACTCCCCCGGCGCAATCGCCAGCGTGGTATTGGCGACGGCGGTGTAACGCTGGGTGCGGTCGTCCTTGGAAACAAAGGTGCAGGTAATGTCGTCGAGAAAAAGGGCTGGCGTCATATCGATAGAGCTCCGGCAAAGCGAAGTCCGTTGGCGTTGTTGAAATGCATCGTGAAGTCCGGATGAAACAAAAAATCCCGTGCCGCTAAATTGCAGGCGGGCACCCGAAGGCGCCCGCGAACTGCCTGCCGGGACCGATTCCCGGGCCGACATGGGCTTACTTGTACTTGAGGTTGGCCTTTTTGGCGAACTCGTTGGTATAGGTTCTGTCGAGATCGATCTTCTTGCTGGCCAGGTCAGGCTCGAAGGCCTGCAAGGTCTTCAGCGCGGTGGCCGGACCATTGGCCGGGAACAGGCCGTCCGGCGAAATCGCTTCGCGCACTTTCAGGAAGGCGGCGATATACAGCGCGCGGTCGCCCAGCAGGTAGCTTTCCGGTACGGCCTTGATGATGTCGGAAGGACCGGCCTTCTGGATCCACTTCAGTGCGCGCACCATGGCGTTGGTCAGCGCCTGGGTGGTGTTGGGATATTTCTTGACGAAGGCTTCCGACGCATACAGGGTCGCCGCCGGCATCGGTCCGCCGAAGACGTCGTTGGTGTCTTTCAGCGTACGGGTATCGGCGATGATCTTGATCTCGTTCTTCTGCTCCAGCATGGAAATGACCGGATCGAGGTTGGCGATCGCATCAATCTGGCCGGAACGGATGGCCGACAACGCGCCTACAGCCGCGCCGACGCCGATGAAGGAAACGTCGGTCGGCTTCAGGCCGGCCTTGGCCAGGACGAAACTGGCCATGATGCTGGTGGACGAGCCGGGAGCGGTGACGCCGATCTTCTTGCCCTTCAAGTCGGCGATGCTTTTGTAGTTCGGCATGGTCTTGTTGTTGGCGGCCAGCACGATTTGCGGCGCACGGCCTTGCAGCACGAAGGCGACGATAGGCTGGTTCTTGGCCTGCATGTTGATGGTGTGCTCGTAGGCGCCGGACACCACGTCCGCACTGCCGCCCACTAATGCTTGCAAGGCCTTGGCGCCGCCGGCGAAGTCGGAGATTTCGACTTGCAGGCCTTCATCCTTGAAGTAGCCGAGCTGTTCGGCAACCGTCAATGGCAGGTAATAAAACAGGTTCTTGCCGCCGACGGCGATGGAGACTTTCGGCTTTTCCAGCGCCTGTGCGAACAGGTTGCTGTTGAATGTCAGGTAGCCCGCGAGGAACAGCGCCAGCGCGATGGCGAATTGCTTCAGGTTGAACTTCATGTCGTCTCCTCCAATGAATTTTTTGCTATATCAATATCAGCGGCAGTTTTTCACTGCCTTCAAATAACCTTGTCTTGCCGCAACTGCGCAATTTGTGCGTCATCATACCCCAGCGAACGCAAGATTTCAGCGTTATGCTGGCCGAGCTCGGGACCGAGCCATTTGGTGCCGCCCGGGGTTTCCGACAATTTCGGCGTCACGGCCGGCAATTTGACCGGCGTGCCGTCGGCGAAAGCATGCTGCTCGAACATGTTGCGGGCGAGGAATTGCGGATCGGTCATCATGTCGCGCACCGAGTAGATTTTGCCGACCGGTACGTCGGCCGCTTGCAGGATGCCAAGCGCTTCGTCGATCGTCCTGGTGTCGCACCAGGCCTGGATCGCGCGATCGATGGTGTCCGTATGCGGCACACGGCCGTCGTTGCGCGCCAGTTGCGGATCGTTGGCCATGTCGTCGCGGCCGATGGCGATCATCAGGCGTTTGAAAATGGCGTCGCCGTTGCCGGCGATGACGATGTTCTTGCCGTCGCCGGTGGTGTATGTGTTGGAAGGCACGATGCCCGGCAAGGCGCCGCCGGTGCGTTCGCGCACGACGCCGGCGTGGTCGTATTCCGGCACCAGCGATTCCATCATGTTGAACACGGATTCATACAGGGCGACGTCGACCATCTGGCCCTGCCCCGCCACGCGCAATTCGCCGTCCTTGCCGTTCCAGCGGCCGCCGGTGACATCGCGATGGCGCAACGCCATCATCGCGCCGATGACGCCGTGCAGGGCCGCGATCGAGTCGCCGATGGAAATGCCGATACGCACCGGCGGCCGATCGGGATGGCCGGATACGTAGCGGATGCCGCCCATCGATTCGCCAATGGCGCCGAACCCCGGCAAGTCCCTGAGCGGACCGGTCTGGCCGTAGCCGGACAGACGCACCATGATGGTGGCGGGATTACGTTGTCTGAGGTCTTCGTAGCCAAGGTTCCACTTTTCCAGCACGCCGGGACGGTAGTTCTCGATGATGATGTCGGCGTCCAGCGCCAGCCGGCGCGCGATGTCCTGGGCGCGCGGGTCCTTCATGTTCAGCGTCAGGCTCTTCTTGTTGCGCGCCTGCACCGACCACCACAGCGAAGTGCCGTCCTTGAGCACGCGCCACTGGCGCAGCGGATCGCCTGCTTCGGGCGCTTCGACCTTGATGACGTCGGCGCCGAACTCGGCCAGCATGCGCGAGCAAAACGGGCCGGCGATCAATGTGCCGAGCTCGAGTACCTTGATGCCGGCCAGTGGGCCTGAATTTTCGTTTTTTATCATGGTGATGAATAGCAAGAATATCGAAGCGGGCAGTGCGAACGTCTTCCTACTTCGTTTTCGTCACTTCGTATTTGTCCATAAATAGATTGTTGCTGCCGCCTTGCGCCTCAAGCAGTTGGTTTTTGGCATTCAGGCGCCAGTGCCCGGGAAGCGTGTGCAACCGTAAAGTTGCCTGCTTGAGTGCGCCTTGTCTGACTGCCGCCAGGGTTGCGCAAAAATCTGCATTGCGCACGCCTTCCACCCCATACGGACCGCGCACCACGAAATAACTGCCGCCACCGGCCCTCATGAATGGCAAGGCGCGATGAGGAATATAAAATTGTGCGCCTTCGTCACTACATTTCAGCTTCGCCTTCACGCTTTTGCCGGACGACCAGGATAAGTTATCTTTCGTCGCGACAAAGTCGAAGGTGTAGCGATACCCGCCATATTTTGCCGCCGATTCGATGACGGCCGCATCTCCGAAGTGGATGAACCGGTCGGCGCCATGCGCCGGCATGGATAAGGCGAGGGATAACGCTAGCGCAGACAATGGATAAACATTGGATTGCATATGGATATGACTCACTTCAAGGTTATCCCTCCCTGAATCAAGTTGTCCTGCGGTCCAGCATCGCACGGGCGATCGTTCCCGCATCCACGTATTCCAGTTCGCCGCCGACCGGCACGCCGCGCGCCAGACGGCTGACCTTGAGGCCGCGGGCCTTGAGCGTCTCGCTGATGTAGTGCGCGGTGGCCTCGCCTTCATTGGTGAAATTGGTGGCGAGCACCACTTCGGCAACAACGCCGTCGGTGGCGCGCGTGATCAGCTTTTCCAGATGGATGTCTTTGGGGCCGATTCCGTCCAGCGGCGACAGGCGCCCCATCAGTACGAAGTACAAACCCTTGAACGTCAGCGTCTGCTCGATCATCAGTTGATCGCTCGGCGTCTCGACCACGCATAGAATCGTCGTGTCGCGCTCGCCGTCCTGGCAGGTGTCGCAAATGACCTGTTCCGTGAATGTATTGCAGAGCGCGCAATGGCGAATGGTCTCGGCAGCCTGAGCCAATGCGCGGCTCAGTTGCAAGGCGCCGTCGCGGTCGTGCTGCAGCAGGTGATAGGCCATGCGCTGCGCCGATTTGGGACCGATGCCTGGAAGCGTGCGCAGGGATTCCGTGAGCAGGGTAAGACTGGAGGGGGTTTTCAATTTCTGTCTGAGGTATGCCGGAAAACGGAAAGCGCTTCGGCCGTCATGGATGGAACAAACTCGGTGATTTCATACTCCGCGACGCCGCCGATGTAGAAGGGATCCGTCTCGATGATCGCTTCGACTTCGGCGCGATCGGCGGCATCGGCGATGATGATGCCGCCGCTGCGCGGCACCTTGCGCCCCGACATCAGGAACACGCCTTCGGCATATTGTTCGTTCAGGAATTGCTTATGCGCGGTCAGCAAGGCGTCGATTTCGCCCGCAGACTTGGTATAGGTAATCGAGATGACGAACATGATGCCTCCTTCAGAAAGCAGCACTACATTATCGCAATACTGGTCCAGTGCATCGGACCGGCATCGTTCAGAACGGCAGTTTGAAGCCTGGCGGCAGCGGCATGCCGGCGGTCATGCCGGACATTTTTTCTTGCGACGTCGCTTCGGCCTTGCGCACTGCATCGTTGAAGGCGGCAGCGACGAGGTCTTCCAGCATGTCCTTGTCGTCCGCCAGCAGCGACGGATCGATGGAGACGCGCTTGACGTCATTCTTGCAGGTCATCACGACTTTGACCAGTCCTGCACCGGACTGTCCTTCGACTTCAATCAATGCAAGCTGCTCCTGCATCTTCTTCATGTTGTCCTGCATCGCTTGAGCCTGCTTCATCAAGCCTGCCAGTTGGCCTTTCATCATGGTCCTACTCCTTGATAACTAAATTGATTTATCTTGCATCAGCCGTGGCGGAAATGGCACATTGCCGCGAATGCCGACGGACACATCACAACGGCCGGATCGAGCCCGGCACGATAGAAGCGCCGAATTCGCGCATCATGACTTGCACAAAAGGGTCGTTTCGCATCGTCAGCTCGGCGTCACGCTGCCGTTCGGCACGGTCCGCTTCGGCCTTGGCGTTGGCGGTAAGGGCGACGGCGCCGATCTCGGTTTCCACCCGGATGCTTTTGTTGAAACGTTCGCTCAGGACGGCGGTCAGTTTCTCGACGTTGCCGGCGGCGCGCAAGGTTTCAACCGGGATACGCAAATAGAAACACACCGTATTGCCGCTATTTTCGCACCGAATCAGTTCGCTCTGCTGCGCCATCTGCTGCACCATGCCGCGCAACGGCAGATCGGCGGCAAGCTGCGGCCAGTTGCCGTCCCAGCCGAGGCTGGCGATGACCTGGGCGGTCTGGGCCGCCATGGCGGGCGTCACAGCGCTGGCGGGCGCAGGGGCGACGACGATGGCATCGTCTCGCGCAGTTGCCGAATTGCTTACGGCGTCGCCGGTCGGCTGCTGTTCAGTTTTTTTTTGAGCGGCGGCGTTTGCCGGCTCTTCATCCCAAGGCGGCGGCGCTTCATCGGCCATCGCTGCCGGCGCGGCAGCCTGAATCTGAGCCGCGGCAGGCGGAACCTGTGTCGGCGCAGGCGCAACCGCCGGTCGCGGCGCGCTCTTGCCCGAAGCAGCGCGAGCAGCCTCAAGCGCAGCGGCGCGGGCCGAATTGGCCGGCCCGGCCGAAGGCGGCGGCGCCGGACGCGGAACCGGCGTGCTGGCGGTGGCGACTTGCGGCGCGGCGCTCAAGGGCGCTGCAGCCGGATTGGGTCGGGCAGCAGCCGATACCGGGCGCGTCACGGGCGCGGATGGAGCACTGCCGGCACCGGAACTGGCGGCGCCGGCAGCCACCGGACGGAACGCCAACATGCGCAGCAAGGTCATGCTGAAACCGGCATATTCGTCGGGCGCCAAGCCGAGTTCGTTGCGGCCATGCACGGCGATCTGATAAAACAGTTGGGCTTCTTCCGCGTTGAACTGGGACGCCAGCCGGACGATGTCTTCGCGTTGCGGCAGGTCTTCGGCCAGCGCGGCCGGCACCGTCTGCGCCAATGCAATCTGGTGCAGCAGCGTCGCCAGATCCTGCAAGGCGGCGTTGTACGACAGGCTGCGCGTGGCCATTTCGTCGGCGACTGCCAGCAGGGCGGCGCCATCTTGCGCCGCCAGCGCGTCCAGTACGCGGATCAGGTAAGACTGGTCGAGCGCGCCGAGCATGCCCTGCACCGCTTCCAGCGTCACCTTACCGGCGGCATAGGCGATCGCCTGGTCGGTCAGCGACAGCGCGTCGCGCATTGAGCCGTGCGCGCCTTGCGCCAGCAGACGCAGCGCAGGCGCTTCGAATTCGATGTTTTCCTGGCCGAGGATATTGTCCAGGTGGCTGATGATGTGGCCCGGCGGCATCTGCTTGAGGTTGAACTGCAGGCAGCGCGACAGCACGGTCACGGGAATCTTTTGCGGATCGGTGGTCGCCAGAATGAACTTGACGTGTTCCGGCGGTTCTTCCAGCGTCTTCAGCATGGAGTTGAAGGCGTGGTTGGTCAGCATGTGGACTTCGTCGATCATGTAGACCTTGAAACGCGCATTGGACGGCGCGTAAACCGCCTGCTCCAGCAACTGCGCCATTTCATCGACGCCGCGGTTGGAAGCAGCGTCCATTTCGATGTAATCGACAAAGCGGCCCGCATCGATGGCCACGCAGGCTTCGCACACGCCGCAAGGCTGGGCGGTGATGCCGCCGTTGCCGTCGGCGCCCTGGCAGTTCAGCGACTTGGCGAGGATACGTGACAGCGTGGTCTTGCCGACGCCGCGCGTGCCGGTGAACAGGTAGGCATGGTGCAGCCTCTGCTGCTCCAGCGCATGCGTCAGCGCCCGCACGACGTGCTCCTGCCCGACCAGCGTATCGAAGCTGCGGGGGCGGTATTTGCGGGCGAGGACTTGGTAGGACATAAACGTTAAGGTACCGGCGTTGGTTCAGACGGGCATTTTATTCTATTTCGCGGCCGTCTTAACCGACTATCGGCGATTTGACCGGATTGGCCTCCCCGCCGTCGGATAACGCCGGTTTTATTTGCGGCCGTAAGTATCGTCGAAACGCACGATGTCGTCTTCGCCGAGATAGCTGCCGGATTGCACTTCTATCATTTCCAGCGGGAATTTGCCGGGGTTTTCCAGCCGGTGCTTCACACCCAATGGAATATAGGTCGACTGGTTCTCCGACAGCAGGAACACATCTTCGCCGCGCGTGATGCGCGCCGTGCCCTTGACGATGATCCAGTGCTCGGCGCGATGGTGATGCATTTGCAGGCTCAGCGACGCGCCGGGATTGACGACAATGCGCTTGACCTGGAAACGTTCTCCGGCATCGATGGAATCGTACCAGCCCCAGGGGCGGTGAATCTTGCGGTGCGTCAGCGCTTCGCAGCGCTGCTGCGCCTTGAGCCGGGAGACGATGTTCTTGACGTCCTGCATCTTGTCCTTGTCGGCGACCAGGACGGCATCCGGCGTTTCGACGATGACCATATTGTCGATGCCGACGCAGGCGACCAGGCGTCCTTGAGCAAACACCAGGTTGTCCGAGGCCTGCTCCAGCATGACGTCGCCGCGAGTGACGTTGCCGGCGCCGTCTTTTTCGGAGACCTGCCACAACGCGTCCCAGGCGCCGACGTCGGACCAGCCCGCGGCCAAGGGGATGATGCGGCCCTCGATGCCGAGGGCAGGCGCATCGGCCAGTTTTTCCATGACTGCATAGTCGATGGAGTCGGATGGACATGCCTCGAAAGCTGCACGGCAAGCCTGCGCCATCGCCGGCTGGAAATGATCGATCGCGCGCAGCCAGACGCTGGCGCGCATCATAAACAGGCCGCTGTTCCACAAGTACTCGCCGGAGTCCAGATAACGCTGGGCGGTAGCGGCATCGGGCTTTTCGACGAAGCGCGCAATCGCGTGCGCATCTTCAACTGCCTGGCCGCGCTGGATGTAGCCATAGCCGGTCTCGGGGCGATCGGCGACGATGCCGAAAGTCACCATGGCGCCGGCAGCGGCATGCGGTACCGCCTTCCGGATCGCTTCCTGGAATGCGCCAACATCGCGGATCACATGATCGGCCGGCATGACCAGCAGTACCGGATCATTGTTGTCCTGTGCTGCCAGCAAGGCGGCAAGCGTCAACGCGGGAGCGGTATTGCGACCCACCGGCTCAAGCACGATGTGCTTGCTGGCCTTGCCGACTGCGCGCAATTGTTCGGCGGTGATGAAACGGTACTCTTCATTACAGACGACGATCGGCGCCTCGATCAGGGCGTAGTCGCGGCTGCCCTGCACGCGCAGAGCCGTGGCCTGCAGCATGGTGTCGACGCCGACCAGGGGAAGCAATTGCTTGGGATGCTGTTCACGGGAGAATGGCCACAAACGTGTGCCGGAGCCACCCGAAAGAATTACTGGCTGCAAATGGGTCATCAAATCTATCACTTTGTTATCGGGAACCGGGACACGGCCCGGCCTTGTTTCACGCAAAAAAGAATCACGGCGCTTCGCGGCGACGCTTCTTCTGCCGGTACATCAGCGCATCGGCGCTGTTCATCAGATCCGCAATCGTATCATGTGCGGCGGGGTCGTATTCGATGGCGCCGACGCTGTAAAGCACATCGTAGCCGCGCTCATTGATTCGATTGTAATCGCGCACAGCCTGCTCGAGATGGGCCAACACCGTTTCTGTTTCCGAGGCGGCTGAGTTGGTCAGGAAGACCCCAAACTCGTCGCCGCCAAGACGTCCGATCACGTCCGATTCGCGAAAACTGGCCGCCAGGATGCTGCTGAAGCCGACCAGCGCGCGGTCGCCCTCCGCATGTCCGAAACGGTCATTGATCTGCTTGAACAGATCGAGGTCGAAGTACAGCAGCGAAGCCGGTTTGCCCAGACGCTTGCACATGGTCATGGCGTGCTGCGACAACGCCTCGAAACCGCGGCGATTGGACAACTTGGTGAGTTCGTCCATGGTGGCCAGATGTACGGCCGCCATCTCCTGCTCGACCATGCGCGCAAGGTCGCTGAGCAATGCCCGGTCTTCAGCATCGAAGCGGCGCGGAACACTGTCGATCAGGCAAAGCGTGCCGAGCTTGTATCCACGCGGGCCTCTGATGGGACAACCGGCATAAAAACGGATATGGGGATCGCCCAGCACCAGAGGATTGTCCTTGAAGCGCACATCCTCCAGCGCATCGGGTACGACCATGACTTCGTCGCGCAAAATGGCATGCCCGCAAAAAGATATATCGCGCGCCATCTCGCAAGTATCCATGCCGGTATGCGCCTTGGACCACTGGCGTTTGCTGTCGACCAGGCTGACCACTGCCACCGGCACCGAAAACAGGCGACGCGCCAGCCTTGTCAGCCGGTCGAAGCGCTCTTCCGGCAGCGTGTCCAGAATATGCAGCGCATGCAGCTCGCCGATGCGCAACTGCTCGTCAGCAGGAATATCCGCGATTTTCATAGGTCTCTGCGCCCAGTTGTTGGTTGACTCCGTCCATCCGCAGGTTCGTCTCGCAGCCTGAAGCCCCATCCTGCCGGGAAATAAGCTCCCTCCGCCTTCCCTAATGCCGTTCAGTGAAGCCTATTTACCCAGCCGTCGTCCCTGGCGCACGTTAGGACCCGGTGTCGTGAAACGTCCGATGCGACGCTGAGTCCTGACTTTCGTCAGGACGACAGTCAAGGTTTTTTGTTGATCGTTATCTGTTTGTGACTGTAATGCCGATCATGCCTCTCCGCAAGCCGGGTTGCGCAAACAATCCGCCCGTGCAAATGAAAAACCCCGCATGAAGCGGGGTTCGTTCAACGCTGCGGAAACACTGCTCCGTCAGCCTTTGGCGCCGGACGGTTTGTCCTGGGCATCCTGTTCCTTGGCTTTTTTCCCAAAGCCCTTCACCGCTTCCTTGGGCGACGTTGCGGATTTGCTGCGCGCCTGCCCGTTCACGGTCAGGCCTCCATCCGACAACTTCACCGCGCTCTTTTCGCCCACGCCCTTGACGCGCGACTCGAAGTCGGCCCAGTCCTTGAATTCACCTTTCTTGCGTTCGTCGAGGATACGCTTGGACATTGCCGGGCCGATGCCCTTGATGCCGTCCAGCGCAGCCTGATCGGCCTTGTTGACGTCAACCTGGGCGAACGCCAGACCCGTCCCGATGATGAATACAAAAACTGCGGCAATGAGTTTCTTCAACATATTGATTGTTCCTTTCGAGAGATGATCAAATGATCGTTAAATCCAATTTCTGCTGGCAAACATCAGCGGGCTAACGGATTTAACGATGCCTAGGAACAATAGTTGACGAAAAGAAATGATTTAAAAGTCAAATTAATTAGAGAGCGAGCTCTTCGCGCGTCACCGTTGCGGTGCCCAGCTTGCCCACCACGATGCCGCCGGCCAGATTGGCAATGCGGACTGCATCCGCCAGTGCAATGCCATTGCCGAGCATGACCGCGAGCGTGGCGATCACGGTGTCGCCGGCGCCGGAGACATCGAACACTTCACGCGCCACGGCCGGGAAATTGACGACCTGGTTCTCCAGGTACAACGTCATTCCCTCTTCCGAACGCGTCAGCAGCAAGGCCTCCAGATTGAGCGATTGACGCAGGTTCTGGGCTTTGGCGGTGAGTTCTTCTTCCGACTTCCAGTTGCCGACGATGCGTATCAGTTCGGAGCGGTTGGGCGTCAGGATGGAAGCGCCTTTATAACGCGAGAAATCGTCGCCCTTGGGATCCACCAGAATGCGTTTGCCAAGTTTTTTGGCAACGCCGATCATGTCAGCGACATTGACCAGGCTGCCCTTGGCGTAATCGGACAGGATGATCACATCGTAGTTGCCGACCAAGGCATTGAATTGCGTCAGCTTGTCGCGCAAGACGGTATCGGTGGGCGCGTCTTCGAAGTCCACACGCACCAGTTGCTGCTGGCGGCCGATCACGCGCAGCTTGATGATGGTCGAAATGGCCTGGTCGCGATTGAGGTAGCTGTCAATGCCGAGTTCCGTCAGCAACTCCTCGACCACAGTGCCGGCCTCGTCCTGGCCTATCACGCCCAGCAAGCCGGTTTGCGCGCCGAGCGTGGCGGCGTTGCGCGCCACGTTGGCCGCGCCGCCCAGACGCTCTTCGCGCCGCTCGACGCGCACGATGGGCACCGGTGCTTCCGGCGAAATACGATTGACTTCGCCGAACCAGTAACGGTCCAGCATGACGTCGCCGACGATCAGGATACGGGGATTGCCGGAAGAATTTGCGATCGACATCGATTTAGCCTTTGGTCAGGATGGAACGGCCGATGCCGTGGTATTCGATACCGGCATCCGCCATGACTTGCGGTTCGAACAGGTTGCGTCCGTCAAAAATGACCGGCGTTTTCAGCTTGCTTTTGAGCTGGTCGAAATCGGGGCTGCGGAAAGCCTTCCACTCGGTGACGATCGCCAGCGCATCGGCGCCTTGCAAGGCGTCCATCGGACTTTCGCTGAAGCGAATGCGGCCCAGCGCTTCGTCCTGCCCGCTGAAATCCAGCGCCACTACGCGCCTGGCTTCTTTCATGGCGACCGGATCGTACACCGCCACCGTGGCGCCGCGTTCGATCAGCTCGCTCAGCAAGACGCGCGACGAGGCTTCGCGCATGTCGTCGGTATTGGGCTTGAAGGCCAACCCCCAAATGGCAAAATGCTTGCCGTGCAGATCCTCGCCGAAACGGGCGACAACTTTCTTGCCAAGCACATGCTTCTGATTGTTGTTGACCTGTTCGACGGCGCGCAGGATATGCAGCTCCTGGCCGTAATCGCGCGCCGTGCGCTCCAGCGCCTGGACGTCCTTGGGAAAACAGGAGCCGCCATAACCGCAACCGGCATACAGGAAGCTGTGGCCGATGCGCGGATCGGAACCGATGCCGTGACGCACGGCTTCGATATCGGCGCCAACCTTATCGGCCAGGTTGGCCAGTTCGTTCATGAAGGAAATACGCGTGGCCAGCATGGCGTTGGCGGCGTATTTGGTGAATTCGGCGGAACGCACATCCATCCAATAAGTGCGTTCGTGATTTCGGTTGAACGGCGCGTAGAGTTTCTTCATCGCCGCATAAGCCTTCAGACCTTCCGGCGTATTGTCGTGACCGATGACGATGCGGTCGGGCCGCATGAAGTCTTCCACCGCAGCGCCTTCCTTGAGGAATTCGGGATTCGACACTACCGAAAATGCAGCGTCCTTTTCCGCGATGCCGCGTAGCTGCAACTCCTGTGCAATCGCGGCCTGCACTTTGCCGGCGGTGCCGACCGGGACGGTCGACTTGTCGACGATCACCTTGAAGCCGGTCATGTGCTTGCCGATGTTGCGCGCTGCCGCCAATACATATTGCAAGTCGGCCGAGCCGTCTTCGTCGGGCGGCGTGCCGACGGCGATGAACTGGACGTCGCCATGCGCCACGCTGGCGGCAACGTCGGTCGAAAACGTCAGGCGGCCGGCAGCGCGATTACGCGCCACCACGTCTTCCAGACCCGGTTCATGGATGGGAACGCCGCCGTTGTTGAGGATATCGACCTTGTTCTGATCGACGTCGAGGCAGAACACGTTGTTACCCAGTTCTGCCAGACAGGCGCCGGTGACGAGACCGACATAACCGGTGCCAATGATGGTAATTTTCATAAAATCCCTACAAAAAATGCATGCGTACTTTAGTTCATTACATTCAACTCTTCAGTGCGTCGCGGTGGATAGGTTTCCCAATGATTGCAGCCGGGGCAATGCCAGTAGAACTGGCGCGCCTTGAATCCGCAATGCGTACATTGATATCTCGCCAGCTTTTGCGTATAGCTATGCACCAAAGTCTTCACTATCGATAATTCCGGACGAATTTCCGGCGATGCGTTGAGCATGCGCGCCTCCAGGAATTTGTCCAGGCCCAGCAAGGTCGGCGTCCGGCGCAGCTCATCGCTGACCAACTGGTTGGCGGCTTCGACGCCTTCCAGTTCCAGCACCGCCTTGAAGACTACTTCCAGCAAATCGATCGATGGCGCTTCCGCCAGATAGGAACGCAGCAGGTTCAGCCCTTCCTTCATGCGGCCGACGGTCTGATACCCGTCGAGCAGGCGCTGCGCCACCAGCGCCGCATGCGGGACGCTCTGATGCTCGACGCGGCGCCAGGCCAGCAAAGCTGCCTCGACATCGCCCTTGGCCAGGCACACGTCGCCCAGCAACATGGTGGCGCGCACGCTTTTGCGATCGGCAGCCAGGGCTTTTTCCAGCATGCTCATGGCTGCGTCGGGATTGGTGTGCACGAGTTCATCCTCGGCCAGCTCGCAATAGAACTGGGCGATTTCCTTTTGCCGTCCGCCAGCACCAGATGCCTGCAGGGTTTCCGCCGCCTTGATGGCGCGCACCCATTCCTTCTCGCGCTGATAAATTTCGAGCAGGGCACGGCCAGCCTGAGCGCCGTACTGGGTATCGTTGAGCAAATGGAAGGTCTCTTCCGCACGATCCAGCAAGCCCGCCTTGAGATAGTCCTGCCCCAGCTCGTACTGCGCATGCGCCTTGTGATCTGCCGGCAAATCGGGACGCGCCAGCAAATTCTGGTGAACCCGGATGGCGCGTTCGGTTTCACCGCGACGTCGGAACAAATTGCCCAATGCGAAATGCAGGTCGGCCGTTTCCGGATCCAGCTTGACGATTTCGATGAATGCATCGATCGCCTTGTCCGGCTGTTCGTTCAGCAGGAAATTCAAGCCTTTGAAATAACCGCGCGGCAAGGTGCGCGATTCGGACAACAATTGATTGATGTCGACGCGCGCCGCAATCCATCCCAGGCCAAAAAAAACCGGAATGCCCAACAGCCACCAGAATTCAAATTCCATACAAAGCCGTTTCAGATGAGATGCTGCGGGGGAACGACGCTATCCGGCTGCGGCGGTTGGGTCTGGGCCAATTGCTGGGCTTCGCGCTCTTTTTGCAGTACGGTGACGGCTTTCTTGTGTTTCGATACTTCGCGGCGGTGACGGAACACGATCGGCGTCATCGCCAGCACGCCGAGAATGGCGCCGCCGACAAAGCACACCAGCAAGACCAGCACCAGCGGGTCGGTGCGTTCATAGCCGAGGAAGAAATGCAGCGTGATTTCCTGCGTGTTTTTCAGCGCAAAGAAAAAGAAAAGAATAAAGAGGATGGCCGCTATCAATCTTGAAATTATCTTCATGGCGCTAATCCTTTTCGTTGTATTGGCCAGCCCTGCGGGCATGGCGACAAGATACGGCTCTTCTGCTCGCGCGGAAAGTACGGCAGATGTGAAATTGTACGTGAAAAAAAACGGCATCCAAAGATGCCGTTCATTTTGTTAAGCGCTATTTACACTTCCCGCGCTCAACTGCTTCGCCGGCTCAGCGGCAGAAGCGTCGACTTAGTCTTCCTTGATGGGTTGCCCCACCATGGCGTCAACGCGCTCGCGCAATTCCTTGCCGGGCTTGAAGTGGGGCACGCGCTTTTCCGGCACCATCACTTTATCGCCCGACTTGGGATTGCGACCGATGCGAGGCGGCCTGCGATTTAACGCAAAACTGCCAAAACCACGAATCTCGATGCGCTGGCCGGTCGCAAGTGCGTCGACCATTGCATCAAGGATGGTTTTGACCGCGTAATCCGCATCCTTGGCGACAAGTTGCGGATAACGCTCAGCCAGGCGAGCGATCAGCTCAGACTTGGTCATTGTGCTCGACTAATCAGTTCTTGTTGTCGAGCTTTGCCTTCAGCAATGCACCCAAGCTGGTGGTACCGGAAGCGGCATTGGAGTCCGAAGAGATCTTTTGCATTGCTTCCTGAGTCTCGGCGTTGTCCTTTGCCTTGATCGACAATTGGATGCTGCGTGCCTTGCGGTCGATGTTGATGACCAGCGCTTCAACGCTGTCGCCGACCTTCAGGTGCGTACCGGCATCTTCAACGCGATCGCGCGAGATTTCGGATGCACGCAGGTAGCCTTCGACTTCTTCGGACAACTGGATCACTGCGCCCTTAGGCTCGACCGACTTGACGGTGCCGGTCACCAGCGCGCCCTTGTCGTTCATTGCAGCAAAGTTGTTGAACGGATCGCCTTCCAGTTGCTTGACGCCCAGGGAAACGCGCTCACGCTCGACGTCGATCGCCAGGACAACAGCCTCCAGCTCGTCGCCCTTCTTGAAGCGGCGAACAGCTTCTTCGCCGGTTTCAGTCCAGGACAGGTCGGACAGGTGAACCAGACCATCGATATTGCCGGTCAGGCCGATAAACACACCGAAGTCAGTGATCGACTTGATGGCGCCCTTGACCTTGTCGCCCTTCTTGTGGCTGATTGCGAAGTCGTCCCATGGGTTCGGCTTGCATTGCTTCATGCCCAGGCTGATACGGCGACGCTCTTCATCGATTTCCAGGACCATGACTTCCACTTCGTCGCCCAGTTGAACAACCTTGTTAGGCGCGACGTTCTTGTTGGTCCAGTCCATTTCGGAAACGTGCACCAGACCTTCGATACCTTGTTCGACTTCGACGAACGCGCCGTAGTCGGTGAGGTTGGTGACTTTACCGAACAGGCGTGTGCCTTGCGGATAACGACGGGACAGGCCTGTCCACGGATCGTCGCCCAGTTGCTTGACGCCCAGCGAAACACGGTTCTTCTCTTGATCGTACTTGAGGACCTTGGCAGTGATCTCCTGACCGACTGTGAGCACTTCCGATGGATGACGCACACGACGCCATGCCAGGTCGGTAATGTGCAGCAGGCCGTCAATGCCGCCCAGATCCACGAATGCGCCGTAGTCGGTGATGTTCTTGACGACGCCGGTAACCACGGTGCCTTCTTTCAGGGTTTCCATCAGCTTTTGACGCTCTTCGCCCATCGATGCTTCGATGACGGCGCGACGCGACAACACGACGTTGTTGCGCTTGCGATCCAGCTTGATGACCTTGAATTCCAGGGTCTTGCCTTCGAAAGGCGTTGTATCCTTGACCGGACGCGTATCCACCAGCGAACCCGGCAGGAAGGCGCGAATGCCGTTGGTCAAAACGGTCAGGCCGCCCTTGACCTTGCCATTGACAGTACCAACGACGATCTCGCCGGACTCCATCGCTTTTTCGAGCGAGAGCCACGATGCCAGACGCTTGGCCTTGTCGCGCGACAGGATAGTGTCGCCGAAACCGTTTTCCAGCGATTCGATCGCGACGGAGATGAAATCGCCGACGTTGACTTCGAGTTCGCCGTTGTCATTTTTGAATTCTTCGATAGGAATGAAGGCTTCGGACTTCAGGCCGGCGTTGACGATAACAAAGTTATGGTCGAGACGGACGACTTCAGCCGAAATGACTTCACCAGAACGCATGTCTTGACGGGACAGCGATTCTTCAAACAGCGCTGCAAATGCATCAGCGCCAGCGGCTCCAGGAGCCAGGACAGTAGTGGTAGACATAGAATTAAGAAAGGTGTTGGCCAATATCCGGTCGCGGTCGCATGAATCAAACGGCTGACGATGAATGCAAACGGCGATAAATAATGGGTTTAGGTTTATCAACACTCGCCAGACTTTGCATCCGGCGAGCACCAATGGCGCTACAGAAACAACAGTGAAACAAAAGCAAATGCACCTATAAGGCTGCGTACCACCTGAGCACCTGCTTCACCGCCTCTTCGGCCGTCATGTCGGAAGTATCCAGTAGATATGCCCCTTCCGCCGGCTTCAGCGGTGCCGATGCGCGGTTCATGTCTCGCGCATCACGCTCCCGCAAATCCTTCGAAAGGTCGTCTATGTTAGCAGAAAAACCCTTGTCAATCAATTGCTTATAGCGTCTTTGCGCCCTGGCTTCCACACTTGCTGTCAAAAACACCTTCAAGGACGCATGCGGAAAGATCACCGTTCCCATGTCGCGACCGTCCGCAACCAGCCCCGGCGCCTTGCGAAAGCTTAATTGCAAGGCGTACAAGGCATGCCGCACCGTTGACAAAACAGCAATTTTCGACGCGGTGTTGCCCACTTCCTCAGCCCGAATGGACTGAGTCACATCCTCGTTGGCGAGATAGATGTGGCCGCCGTCGAAATGGCAATTCAAATGTTCGGCGCTCTTGGCCAGTCCGTGTTCGTCATTCATGGCGACGCCACGGCGCATCGCCGACAGCGCCGTGAGGCGGTACAAGGCACCCGAATCAAGATAATGGAAGCCCAGCTCCCGAGCCACCTTTTGCGCCACCGTCCCCTTACCCGAAGCAGTCGGGCCGTCGATGGTAATGACGGGAATATTCGCCGCGTTCATTGGAATCCCCGTTTTAATCAATCAAATCAGTGTCTGTTCGGCAATATGCTGGAACACCCGGAAGTAATCCGGAAAAGTCTTGGCCACGCATTTCGGATCGTTGATGCGTACGCACGTACCCTGCCGCGCGGCGCCGTCCAGCGATGCCAGCGAGAAACACATCGCCATGCGATGGTCGTCGTAGGTGTCGATCGTGGCCGGCGTCAGGTGTTGCGGCGGCGTCACGCTGAGATAATCCACACCTTCCTCGACGGTTGCCCCCAGCTTGCGCAACTCGGTCGCCATGGCGGCGAGGCGGTCGGTTTCCTTGACGCGCCAACTGGCGATATTGCGCAATACGCTGGTGCCATCGGCATACAGGGCGGCAACCGCGATCGTCATGGCCGCATCCGGGATGTGGTTGAAATCGGTATCGATCGCTTTCAGCACGCCATTCGACGATGCTTCTATCCAGTTGTCGCCCATGGTGATCGTGACGCCCATCTGCCGCAGCGCCTCGACGAAACGCACATCGCCTTGGATACTCTCCTTGCCGACGCCTTCGACACGGATCGGCCCGCCGGCGATGGCACCGGCTGCCAGGAAATACGAGGCCGAGGACGCATCGCCTTCCACGTGGATCGCTCCCGGACTCTGGTAATGCTGGCCTGCCGTCAGAGTGAAGGATTGCCAGCCGTCGCGCTGGACCTCGACGCCGAAGCGGCGCATCAGGTTCAGCGTGATTTCGATGTAGGGTTTGGAAATCAGTTCCCCGACCACTTCGATCGTCATCGGCTCATTCTTCGCCATCAACGGCGCCGCCATCAGCAAGGCCGTCAGGAACTGGCTCGATACATTGCCGCGCACTTTCATGCGATGGGCGCTGAGCATGCCGCGCCGGATATGCAGCGGCGGATAACCGGGGGTGCCTGTGTAGTCGATGCGCATGCCGACATCGTTGAGCGCATCGACCAGATCGCCGATCGGCCGCTCATGCATGCGCGGCACGCCGTGCAGGGTGTAATCGCCGCCGAGCACCGCCAGCGCCGCCGTCAGCGGACGGATCGCAGTGCCCGCATTGCCCATGAACAGGTCGGCCTGGTGCACCGGGAGCACGCCGTCAACGCCGTGCACGACGTAATCCTGGGTGCCGTCGACCTGCTCCCATTTGACGCCGAGCTGCTGCAAGGCCATCAGCATCACCAGCGTATCGTCCGAGGCCAGCAGGTCCATGATCTTGGTAGTGCCGCGCGACAACGCCGCCAACAGCAGGATGCGGTTGGAGATGCTCTTTGAACCGGGCAGTTTTACCGTACCCTGCACATGCGCAACGGGATGCAGATCAATATAGCGGGGATAAGAAGCTTGCTTCATCGGGGATAATCGTTCCAAGGGTTAACTGCGCGCGTGCGTCGGACCTGCAATCTTCTGCTCAATCCCCGCCCTCTTTGCTCTGCCGTTCGGCGGTTTCGATTGCGACAGTCCAATTGTGCCGCGCCTGCTGGGCATTGGCATAAATTTTTTCCAGGCCGTCGCTGTCGCGCTCGACCAGCATCTTGCGCATGCGGATCAATTGCACCAGATAGGCGTCCAGCTCGTGCAGCAAGGCTGCGCGATTGGCCATGGAAATATCGCGCCACATTTCCGGCGACGAGCCGGCAATGCGCGTGAAATCGCGAAACCCGCTGGCCGCATATTGAAACAGGACCGGCGCATGCGGCTTGGACGCGATGTCGTCGACCAGCGCATAGGCCAGCAAATGCGGCAAGTGACTGACCGAAGCGAACACGGCGTCATGCTCCTGCGGACTGAGACGATGGATGAGCGCGCCGCAGGCCTGCCAGGCTTGCGCCACGCGTTCGATGTCCGATTCCGTATTTTCCGCCAGGGCGGTGATGACAACCTTCTTGCCGATATACAAATCGGCCACCGCCGCGCCCGGACCATTCTGCTCGCGTCCGGCGATCGGGTGTCCCGGTACGAACTGCGCAATCTTGTCGCCCAAGGTCTCACGCGCGGCCACCACCACGTCGGCTTTGGTGCTGCCGGCATCCGTCACCACCGTCCCGGGTTGCAAATGCGGTGCGATGCTTGCCAGGATCGCGCCGGTCTGTGCGACAGGCGCGGCCAGCAAGATCAGGTCCGCGCCCCGTACCGCATCGGCTACCGATGTGCTGGCCTCATCGATGATGCCAAGCTCTTTCGCTCGCAGCAGCGAGGTTTCAGTGCGACCGACACCGACCACGCGCTCAACTACACCGGCTTTTTTCAGCGCCAGCGCAAATGAACCGCCAATCAGGCCAACACCAAAGACAACGATTTTTTTCACTGTTTCAGCCTCAGCCCAATACCGTTTTCAGTGCCGCGATGAAGGCGGTATTTTCTTCCGGCAGGCCGATGGTGACTCGCAGCCATTGCGGCAGACCGTAATTGCCGACCGGACGCACGATGACGCCCTTTTTCAGCAAGGCCAGATTCACGCGCGCGCCGGCACCGTCATCGTCGCCGACCTTGACCAGCACGAAGTTGCCGTAGGACGGCACGTACTTCAGACCGAGTTCGTCAAAAGCCTTGACCAATTGCTTGTATCCCTGTGCATTGATTTCGGCGCTTTTTTGCAGGAAATCCTTATCGGTAAGCGCAGCGACGGCGGCAGCCTGCGCCAGCGAATTGACATTGAACGGCTGGCGGATACGGTTGAGCAAATCGGTCACGCCCGGTTGCGCAATTGCGAAACCGACGCGCAAGCCGGCCAGCCCGTAGGCCTTGGACATGGTGCGCGAGACGATCAGATTCGGGAAAGTGCGTACCCACTCGGTCGACTCGTATTGCAAATCGGCCGACAGGTATTCGTTGTAGGCTTCGTCGATGACCACGACAACATGTTGCGGCACGATCTTCAGGAAAGCTTCCAGTTCCGCGGGCGGCAGGAAGGTGCCGGTCGGATTGTTCGGATTGGCGATATAGATCAGGCGCGTGTCGTCGGCGATTGCCGCCGCCATGGCCTGCAGGTCATGACCGAAGTCTTTTGCCTTGACTTCGATCGCGCGTGCGCCGACCGCTTGCGTGGCAAGCGCATACACCAGGAAGCCGTATTGCGCATACACCACCGATTGATTCGGCTGCACGAAAGCATGCGCCGCCAGTTCCAGGATGTCGTTGCTGCCGTTGCCCAGCGTGATCCAGTCTTGCGGCACGCCGTATTTGGCGCTGATCGCAGCCTTCAGGTCGAAGCCGTTGGCATCCGGGTAACGGCCGATGTCGGCAACCGCCTTCTGCATCGCCAGCCTGGCCGACTCCGGCATGCCCATCGGATTTTCGTTGGATGCCAGCTTGATGATCTTGCTTTCTTCGAGACCGAATTCGCGTGCGACTTCGGCGATCGGCTTGCCTGCCTGGTACGGCGCGAGCGCGCGCACATATTCCGGACCAAATTGTATGGACATGATGAACCTTCGAGTGATTTATACAGTAAAGGGGTAAGAACCGAGCAGCTTGAAGAACGCGGCATTGTCTTTCAGCTCGGCCAGCGCCTTGGCGACTTTCTCGTCTTGCTCGTGACCTTCCAGGTCGACGTAAAAATAGTATTCCCACGCGCCCATGCGCGCCGGACGCGATTCGAAACGCGTCATCGACACGCCATGCCTGGCCAATGGCGCCAGCAAGTTGTAGACCGCCCCGGCCTTGTTCGGCACCGACAGCACGATGGAAGTCTGGTCGCGGCCGGACGGTGCAGTTTGCAGGCGGCCGATAACGGCGAAGCGCGTCCGGTTGTGCGGATCGTCCTGGATGTGGGCGTTGACGGTTTGCAGGTTGTACTTTTGTCCGGCGATCTCGCCGGCGATGGCGGCAACGGTCATATCTTCGCCAGCCATGCGCGCCGCTTCGGCATTGGACGCCACGGCCTGGCGCTCGATGCCCGGATAATTCTGATTGAGCCAGGCGTTGCACTGCGCCAGCGCCTGCGAATGGGCGCAGATGCGCGTCACGCCTTGCATGCCGCCGACTTTGGTCATCAGGCTGTGATGCACCGGAATGGAAATCTCGCCGCTGATGCGCAACGTGGTTTGCAGCAACAGGTCGAGCGTGCGGTTGATCACGCCTTCGGAAGAATTCTCAATCGGCACCACACCGAAATCGGCGGTGCCGGCTTCGGCGTCGCGAAACACTTCATCGATGGAAACGCACGGCAAACCTTCCACCGCATGTCCGAATTGCTGGTACACGGCCTGTTCGCTGAAGGTGCCTTCGGGGCCGAGATAGGCGACCACGACACGCTTTTCCAACGCACGGCAGGCCGACATGACTTCACGGAAAATGGTCTGGATATCGGTGCCGAGCAGCGGACCCGGATTGCGTTCCGCAGCCTTGCGCAGCACCTGCGCTTCGCGTTCGGGACGGAACACCGGTGCATCGGTCTCGGCCTTGACGTGACCGACTTCCTGCGCAACCCGCGCACGCTGGTTCAGCAAATCGAGGATTTGTGCATCGATGGCGTCGATCTTCTGACGCAAGGGCAAGAGTTTGTCTTCACTCATAGTGGTCTTTCGTATTACGCATTCGTCTCATCGAGAGGCTGGTGCAAAGCAAAGCTGACCGGGCACAGCGTCGCAGACAGTACGCCCGCAGGATTTGCTTTGCCGTGCCCCCTTAGCCGTGTGTTCGCTCGAACTCGCGGAGGTAATCCACCAACGCCTGAACACCTTCTATCGGCATCGCGTTGTAGATCGATGCGCGCATGCCGCCGACCGACTTATGCCCCTTCAGTTGCAGCAGACCGCGTTCTTTGGCGCCGACCAGGAATGCCTCGTTCAATGTTTCGTCATGCAGGAAAAACGGCGCGTTCATGCGCGAGCGGCATTCCTTGGCTATTCGTGTCGTATAAAACTCCGTGCTGTCCAGATAGCCATACAGCAGATTGGCCTTGGCGATATTGCGGCGCTCCATTTCCGGCACGCCGCCCTGGCGCTTGAGCCACTGGAACACCAGGCCGGCGATGTAGATCGCATAGGTCGGCGGCGTGTTGTACATGGAGTCGTTGTCGGCGACGATCTTCCAGTCGAAGGCTGAGGGACAGATCGGCAAAGCGTGGCCGAGCAGGTCTTCACGCACGATAACGATGGTGACGCCGGCCGGGCCGATATTTTTTTGCGCGCCGCCGTAGATGACGCCGTACTTTGAGACGTCGACCACACGCGAGAGGATATGCGATGACATGTCCGCGACGATCGGTGCATTGTCGGTATCGGCAGCAACATCGGGCGTGAAGTGGTACTCAACGCCGTCGATGGTTTCGTTGGTGCAGAGATGGACATAAGCAGCGTTGCGGGAGAGCTTCCAGGTTTCGCGCGGCGGGATGCGGGCGAATTTTTCCGCTTCGGAGGATGCCGCCACATTGACCTCGCAATAACGCCGCGCCTCCTTGATCGACTTGGTCGACCAGGAACCGGTATTGACGTAGTCGGCCACACCCGCGCCATGGCCGCGCAGACCGGCGAGGTTCATCGGAATGATGGCGTTCTCGGCGATCGCACCGCCTTGCAAGAACAGGATCTTGTAATTGGAGGGGACCGCAAACAGCTCGCGCATGTCGCGCAGGGCTGCTTCGATGATCGACATGTATTCCTTGCCGCGATGGCTCATTTCCATCACGGACATGCCGCTACCGTGCCAGTCCAGCATTTCGTCGGCAGCTTGCTGCAGCACTTCTTTCGGCAATACGGCCGGACCAGCGGAAAAATTGTAGATCATGATCTGAATAAGAGACAAAGGAAGCGACCAGCCCCGGGGCCGGTCTCTTCATATTATTCCGCAGTTGCGTCGCCTTCGCCGGCAACTGCATCATTTGCGCCCGATTCCGCAGCAGCATCATCGACGCCCTCGTCCGCCTTGTCTTCCTCGGCATCGGATTCGACCACGCGCTGCAGACCGCTCAGCTTGGTGCCGTCTTCCACCGCAATCAGCGTCACACCTTGCGTTGCCCGGCCCATTTCGCGGATTTCCGCGACGCGGGTGCGAATCAGCACGCCGCCGGTGGTGATCAGCATGATTTCATCGCTGGTTTCCACCAGCGTGGCTGCAACCACCTTGCCGTTGCGCTCGCTGGTCTGGATGGCAATCATGCCCTTGGTGCCGCGACCGTGGCGCGTATATTCGGTGATCGGCGTACGTTTGCCGAAGCCGTTCTCGGTCGCGGTCAGAACCGATTGCTGCTCATTCTCGGCAACCAGCAGCGCGATAACTTGCTGGCCGTCTTCCAGGTTCATGCCGCGCACGCCGCGCGCCGTACGGCCCATCGGACGCACGTCGTTTTCATCGAAACGCACTGCCTTGCCGGCGTCCGAGAACAACATGACGTCGTGTTGGCCGTCGGTCAGCGCGGCGCCGATCAGGAAGTCGCCTTCATCGAGGTCCACCGCGATGATGCCGGCCTTGCGCGGATTGCTGAAGTCCGACAGCGGCGTCTTCTTGACGGTGCCGAGGCTGGTCGACATGAAGACGTAGCGGTCTTCGGGGAACGTGCGGTTCTCGCCCGACAGCGGCAAGACCACGGTGATCTTTTCGCCGTCCTGCAGCGGGAACATGTTGACGATAGGCTTGCCGCGCGAATTGCGCGAACCTTGCGGCACTTCCCACACCTTCAGCCAGTACAGGCGACCGCGATTGGAGAAGCACAGGATGTAATCGTGCGTGTTGGCGATGAACAATTGATCGATCCAGTCGTCGTCCTTGGTCGCCATGGCCTGCTTGCCGCGGCCGCCGCGTTTTTGCGCGCGGTATTCGGATACCGGTTGCGACTTCATGTAGCCGGTGTGCGACAGGGTCACGACCAGATCTTGCGGCGTAATCAGGTCTTCGGTGCCGAGATCGGTGGCGTTGAGCTCGATGGTCGAGCGGCGCTCGTCCTTGGCGCCGATGCCGAAGTCGTTCCTGGCAGCGGTCAGTTCGTCGATGATGATGGCGGTGACGCGCGCCGGCTTGGACAGGATGTCCAGCAGATCGGCGATCTGTTCCATCACTTCCTTGTACTCGTTGACGATCTTGTCCTGCTCCAGGCCGGTCAGGCGTTGCAGGCGCATTTGCAGGATTTCCTGCGCCTGGTCGTCGGACAGCTTGTACAGGCCGTCGGGCTGGATGCCGTAATGCGTCGGCAGGTTTTCCGGACGGAAAGCCTCGATGCCGCCAGTGTTTTCAGCACCGGTACGCGCCAGCATTTCGCGCACCATGGATGAGTCCCAGGCGCGCGCCATCAGTTCGGACTTCGCGATCGGCGGCGTCGGCGCCGCGCGGATGATGGCGATGAAATCGTCGATATTGGCCAACGCAACCGCCAGGCCCTCCAGCACGTGGCCGCGTTCGCGCGCCTTGCGCAATTCGAAAATCGTGCGGCGCGTGACCACTTCGCGGCGGTGAGACAGGAAGCATTCCAGCATCTGCTTGAGGTTCAGCAGTTTGGGCTGACGGTCGACCAGCGCCACCATGTTCATGCCGAAGGTGTCTTGCAGTTGCGTTTGCTTGTACAGGTTGTTGAGCACCACTTCCGGCACTTCTCCGCGCTTCAACTCGATTACCACGCGCATGCCCGACTTGTCGGACTCGTCGCGCAGGTCGGAAATGCCGTCCAGCTTCTTGTCGCGCACCAGTTCGGCGATGCGTTCCAGCAAGGCTTTTTTGTTGACCTGGTAAGGCAGTTCATCGACGATGATCGCGGTGCGACCTTCGCGGCCGAATTCTTCAAAATGCGTCTTGGCGCGCATCACCACACGCCCGCGGCCGGTGCGGTAACCATCGCGCACGCCGGACACGCCATAAATGATGCCGCCGGTCGGGAAATCCGGCGCCGGGATCAGTTCAATCAGCTCGTCAACCGTACAATCCGGATTAGCCAGCACATGCAGCGCACCGTTGATGACTTCGGTGATGTTGTGCGGAGGAATGTTGGTCGCCATGCCTACCGCGATACCAGACGAACCATTGATCAGCAGGTTCGGGATGCGAGTCGGCAGCACCGACGGTTCTTTTTCCTTGCCGTCGTAGTTGGGGTCGAAATCGACGGTTTCCTTCTCGATGTCGGCCAGCAACTCGTTGGCGATCTTGTCCAGGCGGCACTCGGTATAACGCATCGCCGCAGCGCCGTCGCCGTCGATGGAGCCGAAATTGCCCTGCCCGTCCACCAGCATGTAACGCAGAGAAAAGTCCTGCGCCATACGCACCAGCGTGTCGTAAATCGATGCGTCGCCGTGCGGGTGATATTTACCCATGACTTCACCGACCACGCGCGCGCATTTCACGAACGGACGGTTCCAGACGTTGTTCATCTCATGCATCGCAAACAGCACGCGTCGATGTACCGGCTTGAGGCCGTCACGCACGTCCGGCAGAGCACGTCCGACAATCACGCTCATCGCGTAATCGAGGTAGCTCTTGCGCATCTCTTCTTCAAGGGAAATGGGGATGGTTTCTTTGGCGAATTGATCCATTGGCAAGTCGGGAGATATTGATTTTGGTTGTTAAATCAGGCCCGGAACCTGTTCGTTGCGGGCAGCGACTACAAACGATCATTCTAGCACGCCAACCCTTGGTATCGCGGCTTTTAGCTCTGCGGCAATATGTCGCGGCGAACACAAACAACCGCCGACAACAGCCATAATGTGATTAAAATGCGAGCCTCTGATAAAAAGCAGCGAGAAGAGAAGTCCGGACAGATTCTTCTTCAAAGCGAAATCCGTATCTCAGCGCCCGCTTTTCGCCGAAGCCCAACTCACCAAAATTATGTACCGTCAATTTCTCACCATCCTTTTTTGCAGCGCCGCCTGCGGTGCCCATGCGCAAAGCAGTATCGACATCACCGCCTCCTCGACTTCAGCGTACGGGCAAGACAGCCAAGGCAAGGTGACACGCAGCCAATATGGCCTATGCTGGCGCACCGGTTACTGGACGCCGGGCGACTCCCTCGGCGGCTGCGATGGCGAACTGACGCTCCCCATTGCCAATCCGACAGCCCCGGCACTGGTAAGCAATCCGGCGACCGTGACTACGAATGCAGCGATGGCGCCAACGAACGATCCCGGCTGCAGCTTTAGCGTCACACTTGGCGCCAGCCAGACTTTCAGGCCTGGCAAGGACGATCTCAGCCGGGCAGCGCGGCAAGCCATCAGCGAAAATGTTATCGACAAAATTCTTGCGTGCGGGAAAATCGGCGATATAGTTGTCATCGGCCATACCGATCGCCTTGGCTCCCAGAAAGAGAATCAGGATCTCTCGGTCAGACGGGCAGAAGCTGTGGCCGCCTTTCCTTTCTAAGGAGCAAAAACATCTCCGCACCGATCCAGGCCATCGGCGCCGGCAGCAGCGAACCGATCACCAACTGCCCGGAAGCTCTTCCCACAAGGAAATTGATAAACTGTCTATCACCTGATCGCCGTGTGGTTATTCAAGTGCAAGGGCATGAATAATAAGGTTTTTTAGCAAAAAATCAGTTTTCCCTGCAAGTCTGGCCGCCGGTTTGCAAAGTTAAACAGCTTGTTACCAAAAAACAACAGAGTATCAAAAACGTTGATTGGACTATTTGGCAACGTTCGCCGATTGCACCAGCCTGTGGCAGAATGGCGACTAAGTTCTTTGCATGGTCCCCCGCAAAGGGGCATGTGACGACCTGAACACATGATATTATTCGTTTTTTTGATGTCGTAATTTTGTAGCGCAGTTTATCTGCGGATATCTCACCCGAGAGGAGAAACATGAACAAATTAGCAAAACTCGTCTTCGCTGCTGCGTCCGCAGCCATCGCTCTGTCTGCGACAGCACAGGAAATCAAGGACATTAAGGTTCGTCCCAACAGCCTGTACCTGCAAAGCAGCAACGAAACAGTCGCTCGCAGCGGCTTCGGTCTGTGCTGGCAAACTGCGTTCGTTAACGGCGCATGCGAAGAAGCTCCTGCCCCAGTCGCCGCTGCCGCAGCAGCTCCTGCAGCTCCTGCAGCGGTAGCTCCTGCAGCGCCGACATCGGAAAAAGTCACCTACGCTGCTGACGCGTTCTTCGACTTCGACAAGGCTGTCCTGAAGCCTGCTGGTAAGGCTAAACTGGACGAGTTGGTTGCTAACCTGAAGGGCCTGAACCTGGAAGTCATCATCGCTGTCGGTCACACTGACTCCGTTGGTTCGGTTGCTTACAACCAAAAACTGTCCGTCCGCCGCGCTGAATCGGTCAAGGCATATTTGGTTTCCAAGGGTGTCGAAGCCAACCGCGTCTACACTGAAGGCAAGGGCAAATCGCAACCAGTTGCAGACAACAAGACTGCAGCCGGCCGTGCCAAGAACCGCCGCGTTGAAATCGAAGTTGTTGGCACTCGCAACAAGTAATCGATTTTCAATCGAATCAAACCCCGCTCCGGCGGGGTTTTTTTATGGAAATTTGGTTTGCGCCGGACAGCAATCGAGCAGCTTCGGCTATCATTCACCCTATGAATGCCGATCCTCTAGAATTGCAAAAATTTAGCGACCTCGCCCATCGTTGGTGGGATCCCACTTCCGAATTTCGCCCCTTGCACGAAATCAATCCGCTCCGCCTGGAGTGGATCAATGCGCGTGCCGCATTGCCTGGAAAGAACGTCGTCGACGTCGGCTGCGGCGGCGGCATCCTCGCCGAATCGATGGCGCACAAAGGCGCCAAGGTGACAGGCATCGACCTCTCCGAAAAAGCGCTCAAGGTCGCCGACCTGCACGGCATGGAGTCCGGCGTCCAGGTCCGTTACGAAAAAATTGCCGCAGAAGAACTGGCGGTACGTGAACCGGGGCAATTCGATACCGTGACCTGCATGGAAATGCTGGAACACGTTCCCGACCCAGCCTCCATTGTGCGCGCCTGCGCAACGTTGGCAAAACCGGGCGGTCATGTCTTCTTTTCCACGCTCAACCGCAATCCCAAAGCCTACCTGTTCGCCATCATCGGCGCCGAATACCTGCTGCGCTTGCTACCCAAGGGCACCCACGATTACGCCAAATTCATTACGCCGGCAGAACTGGCGCGTTTCATTCGCGAAGCCGGTCTTGAACTCGAAGGCATCAAGGGCTTGTCCTACAATCCCCTGACCAAACTGTATTCGATCAACCAGGACACCAGCGTCAATTACATGGTGGCTTGTCGCAAGCCGCTGTGAATCCGAACGACGAAGCGGGCCAGCCGGCTGCGCTTGTTGAGATAACTGCTGAAATAACCGCCATCACCGTGCCGATAATGTCTTTGAAAACACCGCGCGCCATCCTGTTCGATCTCGACGGCACCCTTGCCGATACCGCACCGGACCTCGCCGAAGCCGTCAATCAGTTGCGCACTGAGCGCGGCTTGGAGCCGGCCGCCTATGAACAATTGCGCCCGATGGCCTCCGCCGGCGCGCGCGGCCTGATCGGCGCCGCCTTCGGCGTCAAGCCGGATGACGCCGGCTATGAAGAGCTGCGGGTCAGCTTTCTCAACAATTACGCATCCAGACTGGTTGTCAAAAGCAGATTGTTCGACGGCATTCCCGACTTGCTCAAGCGACTTCAAGAGCGCGGCCTCGCCTGGGGCATCGTGACCAACAAGGCATCCCGCTTCACCGATCCGCTAGTGCCGCAAATTGGCCTCGGCCATGCGGGATGTGTAATTTCCGGCGATACCACTGCGCACACCAAGCCGCATCCGGCGCCGTTGTTCGAAGCCGCGAGCCGGCTGCAACTGGCGGCCGACGAATGCTGGTACGTCGGCGACGATCTGCGCGACATCCAGGCCGGGCGCGCCGCCGGCATGCCGACCATCGCCGCCGCCTGGGGCTACTGCGGGCATGTGGAGCCGGCGTCCTGGGAGGCCGATGCCTTGCTGCACGCTCCGTTGCAACTTCTGGATCTGATCAGTTCATCATTGCATCACGGCCGGCATCCGTAACCGGTACCGGCATTACACAATTAAACGAAGGCGCTTGCCCACCAACGGCATCAGCGACCGTCCTCACGAGGAAACGATCATGGCGAATCATCCCCGTCCCGCCTGGCAAATACGCACCTTGCGCTGGTCCGCATACACTATCGGCGTCCTGCTCCTGCTTGCGTTGATCAGTTGGCTCGCGCTGCCTCCGCTAGTCAAGAAAATAGCCGTCGACCAGACCCAGGAAAGGATCGGCCGCAAGCTCAGCATCGGCGATCTCAGTTTCAATCCTTTCATCCTTGCGCTGCGCGTACATGACGTCACGCTGTATGAGCCGGACCAGCAAACCGCCGCCTTCAGCGCCAAGGAACTGGTCGTCAACGCCTCGTCCACCTCGCTGCTGCGTCTGGCCGCCATTCTCGACGAAGTCAAACTGATCGAACCCAAAGTCCATGTGGTGCGCCTGAGCAACGAAGGCATCGGCCGCTACAACTTCTCCGACATCATTGACCGCATTCTCGCCATGCCCAAGAGCGAAGGCGAAACGTTCTTCTCGCTGGCCAACCTGCAACTGCAAAACGGCGCCATTCTGTTCAACGACAAAGTCACAGGCAAGACCATCGACATCCGTGCGCTGAACATCGGCGTCCCCTTCGTCTCTAACCTACCGCGCAACGTCGATACCTTCGTACAACCGGTGCTGTCGATGACCGTCAACGGCACGCCGTTTACGCTCAAAGGCCGCAGCAAACCCTTTGCCAGTTCGCTCGACACCACGCTGGCGATCGACATCGATAAACTGGACGTGGCCAGCTATCTCCCCTTCTCTCCCGTAGCGCTGCCGGTCAAGCTGGAAAGCGCCATGTTATCGACGCAACTTGACCTGACCTTCAGCCGTGACAAAGACAAGCCGCAAATTGGCCTGGACGGCGATCTCACACTCGCCGATATTTCGGTGCAGGAAAAGAACGCGGCACAGTTGCTCAAGGCAGGCTCCATTTCGGCCAAGATCGGCAAACTCGATCTCCTCAAATTCAGCGGCGTCATCGACCAGCTTGCTATCGACAAGCCCCAGATCTGGGCCGATATGAACGCGAAAGGTGAAATCAACTGGACCCGCATCGGCAAAAACAGCGCCGACGCAAGATCCACTTCACCGGCTAAAAAGCCCCCAGCATCGGCAACCGGCAAACCCGAGGCGAAAGCCGATTCGCAGCCTGCCCCCTCCGGTCCAGCGCCAACCATCACCGTTCGCAAACTAATCGTGCGCGACGGCAGCGTGAAATGGACGGACGACGCCAACGCTTCGCCGCGCCAGCTCGTCGAGTTCGGCAAAATCACTATCGACGCCGAAGACCTCTCGACGCTTCCTGACGCAAAGCCGGCCAAGGTCGCCCTGTCCCTCACCGAAAACGGCAAGGGAGATATCGGCTTCACTGGTGAACTCACCCCGCTCAAAGGCGACCTCAGCGGAAAAGCGACGTTGAAATCCATCCAGCTAAGCGGATACCAGAACTACCTCAACCGCTCCCTTAACGGATTGTTCAGCGGCCAGATCTCCGGCCAGACCGACATACAAATCGCCGCAGGCCAGGTCAAACTGGGCAAACTGGGTGTGGAAATCGCCAATCTCAAAGTGACGCCCAAGACAAAATCGGCGACGGGCGTCATCGGCGCCAAAACGATTGCCCTCGACAACGCCGGCATCGATCTGCAAGGCCGTAAAGCAGAGGCCGATGCCTTTCGCATCGTCGGTCTCAATGGCGACCTGCGGCGCGACGCCAAGGGTGCACTGAACCTGCAAGACCTGCTTGTGCCTCCCGGAAAACCGGCAACCGGCGGCGAACCCGCCAAGGAGGCCCATGCCGCCATTCCTGCAAAAACGTCAACCGGGAACGCGACGCCCGCCCCCTGGCAAGCCAGACTGCACAGCCTGTCGATCACCGATAGCGCCATCGCCTATGAAGACAGCGGCACATCGCCAGCACAAAAACTGCGCGCCGAGGGCATCAACCTGAAAATCGACAACATCTCCAGCCAACTCGATCAGACCACAAAATTCTCGCTACAGGCGAGGCTCAACAAGAACGGCAAACTCTCCGTCAACGGCCAGGCTGCGCCGCAATTGAAAACCATCGACCTCACGCTCGACGCGCAAGACCTGCCGATCGCACCGTTCCAGACCTATTTCACCGATTACCTGAACGTCACGCTGACCAGCGGCACGCTCGGCATCAAAGGCAAACTGGCAGTGACGCCCCCGATCAACAAACAGACGCTAGCGCTGCAATACAACGGCTCGGCCAATCTCAACAATTTCCGCGTCCTCGACAAGCTGACCTCGACCGACTTCCTGCGCTGGCGGACATTGAACCTGCAAGGCATCCAAGCCAGGGTCGGCGGAAAACCGCTGGTCACGCTGGAGAAAATTTCCCTGTCCGATTTCTACGCCCGCACCATCCTGTCCGATCAGGGCAAGCTCAATCTGCAAGACATCATCGTTTCCAAGGATCAGCCGCACAGTTCCGTCACCGCTCCTGAAGCGAGCGACGGCAAACCGTCCACCACCGTCGCCAAAACCACCACCTCGACTGCGCCGGTCACGCCTGCCGCGCCGGATCCCAATGCACCGGTGATCCGCATCGGCCAGACCATCCTGCAACGCGGCAACATCAACTTCACCGACAACTTCGTCAAACCCAATTACACCGCCAACATGACCGGCATGAGCGGCAGCATCGGCAGCATTGCATCCGACAAGCCGCAACCCGCCACCATCGACCTGCGCGGCAAGATCGACAATGACGCGCCGTTGCAGATTTCCGGCACGCTCAATCCGCTGTTCAAGCCAATGTTCCTCGACATCAAGGCCAGCGCCAACGGCGTGCAACTGCCGCGCCTGACACCCTATTCAGCCAAATATGCCGGCTACCCGATCACCAAGGGCAAGCTGTCGATGGACGTGCAATACAAAATAGAGAATGACAAGCTGGTGGCGCAAAACGACGTGCGCATCGAACAACTGACCTTCGGCGACCACGTCGACGGCCCCAACGTCACCAAACTGCCCGTGATGCTGGCGGTGTCGCTGCTCAAGGACCGCGACGGCAACATCAACCTCAACCTGCCGATTTCCGGTTCGCTGTCCGATCCGCAATTCTCGATCGGCGGCATCATCATGCGCGTCTTCGTGAACCTGATCGTCAAGGCCGTCACCTCGCCGTTCGCGCTGATCAGTTCCATGTTCGGCAGCGACAGCAACGCTGAACTCAGCTATATCGAATTCGAACCGGGCTCATCCGAAATCACCCCCGATATCAGAAAGAAACTCGACACCCTCGGCTACGCCCTGCACCAGCGTCCAGCCCTCAAGATCGACGTCATGGGGCGCGCCGATCCCGCCGTGGACGACGCCGGCCTGCGCAAGGAAATCCTCAATCGCAAGATGCGCGCCCTCAAGCGCAAGGACATCATCGAGAAAGAAGGCCAGCCCTCAGCCAAGGACACCGAACTCAGCGATGCCGATCGCGCCAAATATATGGAAAAGGTCTACAAGGACGAGAAATTCAAGAAGCCGCGCAACGTGATCGGCTTCGCGAAGTCGCTGCCGCCGGAAGAAATGCAAAAGTTGATCGTCGACAACACCGAGATTACCCAGGACGACCTGCGCAACCTGGCCCAGCGCCGCGCCGATCTGGTGCGCAACTACCTGCAGGACCAAAGTATCATCTCGGCTGACCGCATTTTTCTGATCGCCCCCAAACTCAATGCCGACGGCATCAAGGACAAGGGCCAGACCAGCCGCGTCGACCTGAGCCTGCAACAATAACGCGGCAACGCCTGACAACCCTTGATAAACCGATGGTCCGCCTCCACACTGAGTTATAATGCAGATCTGCATGGGGCCGACTTGGTTTCGACGTGGGTTGCAAAGCAGAGCAGGGCATACCGAGGCCTGACTACCTCGTAAATCCAATCAGAAATTAAATAACTGCTAACGATAACTCGTACGCACTAGCCGCTTAATCGCGGTTAGCTCTACACCATCTCGTCTCTGGGGTGGGCTGGCAACAGCAGTAGAGTCATTTACAGAGAATCGCTTTGAATCGGGTCACTTGATTTGAAGTTAAACTTAAGGTGACTCGCCTTAACGAAGCGTGCGCGTCCGCGTCGTTCGGGTTAAATCAAATGGCAGCGCTAAGTATGTAGAACTGTCTGTAGAGTGCTTGCGGACGCGGGTTCGATTCCCGCCGGCTCCACCAATACACCGTAGTACGAAAGACCATCAAAGACCACGTAAGACATTGATATCCGGTGTTTTTCGTGGTCTTTTTTGCCTCCAGATTACGCGCAACGCAAGTGGTTGCGACACACGACGCCATATTCTCACGCTCTGACGCCCCCTTCCAATTCGCACTCACCACCCCACCCACATCGACTGTCGCACCGATATACAGCACGACAAGCGCGGCGTAAAATCGGAACGCGAGAAAACGGGAACAGCGAGCCGACTTTCTTGATTTGCATGACAATTTTCCCGATATCATTTCATCGCATTCCTTGTCGAACAGTCCCTTGACCGCAGAACAGATGCCAATGGCGCACAAAAATCTGACACCCCTTCTCTCTCGCTACGGAGACGCCTTTGTCGCTGACCGCGCCTGAACGCGTCGCTGCGAGCGTCTCTTTGGAACAAGCCGCCGGCGCGCCGTTGCTGCGCATGCAGGGCGACTGGACGCTGGCCAACTATCGCCGCCTGCAAACGCAAATGACGGCGATGCAGACCAATGGCGCCGAGCTGCTCAGTTTTTCCGGGCTGACTGCGCTCGATACGGCAGGCGCCGCCTTGTTGGTGGAACTGATCGGCGTTGCGCGTGCGCAGCAAGTCGCGCAGCATGGCGACGAACTGACGCCGGCCTGGCGTTCGCTGCTGGCGACCGTAGCGCAGGCGCTGAATCAGCCGGAGACGCCGACACCCGCTGCCACTTCCTGTACCGGCGATGTGCTGGCCGGCATCGGCAGCACCATGCTAGATTTGTATGCCAATGCCATTGCGCTGCTCGGCTTCACCGGGCTCTGCCTGCAAGCGTTAGCGACCAGTCTCGTGCATCCCTCGCGCTGGCGGCTCACGGCAGTCGTCGCGCAAATCGAACAGACCTGTCTCAATGCCGTGCCTATCGTGGCCTTGCTCACCTTCATGGTGGGGGCAGTGGTGGCGTTTCTGGGAGCGACCGTGCTGGCTGACTTCGGCGCCAGCATCTATACCGTGGACCTGGTGGCGTTTTCCTTCCTGCGCGAATTCGGCGTGCTGCTGACCGCCATCCTGATGGCTGGACGCACAGCCAGCGCCTTCACCGCGCAAATCGGCTCGATGAAGGCAAATGAAGAAATCGACGCCATCCGCGCCCTCGGCCTGGACCCCATGGCCTTGCTCGTGTTGCCGCGCCTGTTGGCGCTGCTGGTGGCCATGCCGGCGCTGACCTTTATCGCCATGCTCTCCGGCATGCTGGGCGGCGCCCTGGTGTGTGCACTGAGCCTGCAAATCAGTCCTGCGATGTTCCTGTCCCTGTTGCAGCAAGATGTCAGTGTCCGGCATTTCCTGGTGGGGATCGCGAAAGCGCCGATATTTGCCTTCGTCATCGCGCTGATCGGCTGCCTGGAAGGCTTCAAGGTCAGCGGCAGCGCCCAATCCGTAGGTTCGCACACCACCTCCAGCGTGGTGCAATCGATTTTCCTGGTGATTGTCATCGATGCACTGGCCGCTCTGTTTTACATGGAGATGGGATGGTAGCGACGCCCGAAGTGATCATCGACGTCGCCGGCCTGACCAATCGCTTCGGCAGTCAGACCGTGCACGACAAGCTTAACCTGCAAGTGCGGCGGGGCGAAATTCTCGGCGTGGTCGGCGGTTCCGGCACGGGGAAGTCGGTCCTCTTGCGCAGCATCGTCGGCTTGCAACATCCTGCGGCCGGCACCGTGCGCGTCTTCGGCGAGGATTTGTCGGCGCTGCCACCGCAACGTCGCTCCGTGTTCGAACGGCGTTTTGGCGTGCTGTTCCAGCGCGGCGCCTTGTTTTCTTCGCTCAGCGTATTAGAAAATATTGCACTGCCGCTGATCGAATACGGCAATCTCGAACGTGCTGAAGCCGAGCATCTGGCCAAGGTCAAACTGGCGCTTGCGGGTTTGCCGGCCGATGCCGGCAACAAGCTGCCGGCGACCTTGTCGGGCGGGATGATCAAGCGCGCCGCGTTGGCCCGGGCGCTGGCGCTGGATCCTGATATCTTGTTCCTCGATGAACCGACGGCGGGATTGGACCCCATCGGCGCGGCAGCCTTCGACCGCCTGATCCTGACCTTACGCGATGCGCTGGGCCTGACGGTATTTCTGGTCACGCACGATCTCGACACCCTTTATGCAATCTGCGACCGGGTTGCCGTACTGGCCGACAAACGCGTGCTGGTGGCCGCCGATATCGCTACCGTCGCCGCCACCGACAATCCGTGGGTGCGCGATTACTTTCTGGGGCCGCGCGGACGCGCTGCCGGCAATGCGGCACACTCTTTGCAGGAGCAACACTGATTATGGAAACTCGCGCCCATCATGTCTTGATCGGTTTATTTACGGTGCTCATCAGCGCCGCCGCTCTCGTGTTTTGTCTCTGGCTCAATAAATCGCATTCCGACCGCGACATCAATTATTACACCGTGGTATTCAATGAAGCCGTCAGCGGCCTGACGCGCGGCAGCGCGGTCCAGTACAGCGGAATCAAGGTGGGCGATGTCGTCAAACTGACGCTGGACCCGCAAGACCCGCGCAAAGTGCTGGCGCGCATCCGCGTCGAGGGCAATATCCCTATCAAACAAGACACGGGAGCCATTCTGAACCTGACCGGCATCACCGGCACTTCGGTGATCCAGCTCACCAACGGTACTCCGCAAAGCCCGAAACTGGTCAGCGTCAACGACGAAGATCCGGTGATCATCGCCACACCTTCGCCTCTCAATACGCTGCTGGCCAATGGCGGCGATCTGATGACCAATGTCAATGATGTATTGCTCAACGCCAAACGCGCCCTGTCGCCGGAAAATACCGACAACCTCACGCAAACCCTGGCCCATGTGGAACGCATCACCGATGCGCTGGCTGCTCAGCGAGAAGCGCTGGGCGATCTGTCGCAAGAAGTGGCGAGCGCCGCGCGCCAGGCCAACGGTGCCATGACCCAAGCCAATAAACTGCTGACCAACCAGGGCAGCAATGCGCTGAACAATGCACAGCAAGCGATGGCTTCGCTGGCAGCCAGCAGCGCGCAGATCGAGCGTCTGCTGGACGATAACAAGCAAGTCCTCAACAGCGGCATACAAGGCGTGGCCGAGCTCGGCCCCGCAGTCAGCGAATTGCGTGCCACGCTGGCCTCGGTACGCGCTATCAGCCGCAAGCTGGAAGACAACCCCGGCGCCTATCTGCTGGGCAGCGAAAAAATTCAGGAGTTCCACCCATGAGTCACAGCCTTCTTCTTTCGCCTGCCATGGCGAGCCTGTTCACGCGCCGACGTCTTGTCGCATTGGCGTCCATGATGGCACTGGCGATGGCTAGCGGGTGTTCCATTTTGCCCAATGCCGAGCCATTGGCGGTGTATCAGTTACCCGCCACGACCGGCAACAGCGGCGCAGCAACCGGCAGCATGCGTTCGCTACGTGTGGTCACGCCGCAAAGCAGCCGGGTGATCGACAGCGACCGCATTCTGGTCTTGCCGAAAGCAAATCTGGTGCAATCTTACGGCGCGGTGCGCTGGAGCGATCCCGCACCTGTCCTGTTGCGCAACCGGCTGCTGCAGGCCTTTGCCGCCGACGGCCATATCCGTTATCTGAGCAGCGACGACAGTAATGTGCGAGTGGATCAGGAGCTTGGCGGAACCTTGCGCGCATTTCAAAGCGAATACGACAATGACTTGCCTGTCGTGCATATCGTCTTCGATGCGCAACTGATCGACAGCACCACACGACGCATCGTCGCCGCGCGCAGCTTCGAGGCCGTCCAACGAGCGACCGGCACGCAGATCTCCCAAGTCGTCATTGCCTTCGGCGTGGCCGGCGACAATTTGTCGAGCGAGGTGGTCGCATGGCTAACCGGACTGCCGCCGACAAAACCATGACATCTTCATTTTGCGCAAAGCGCCATCGACTGAATTTCAGATGCCTTGGCGCCATTGCCGGACCGGCTATTTGCGAAACACTGGAAATGACGATGACCGTCATCCTCGCCAACACAAGGGTCATCCCGTGAGGGTAATGCCGTTCGGTTAAGCCTGTTTTTCCAGCCGTCGCCCCAGCGCACGCTGGGGCCCAGTGTCGTGACGACGTCCGACACGACACTGGGCCCTGACTTTCGTCAATACGACAGTTGTGATGGGCTGACAAGCTTTTGAAACTTAACGGAACGGCATTACACCGTTGTGAGTGGCCCTTGTATTGGCATGGAACCAAGAGATCGACGCCGCGTCCGGTTTTGAACGGGCGGCGCCGCTCAAATCTACCGCCCTATTCCTTCTCCGAGCGGCGCGTCCTGATGCTCAATAACTGCTCAAGACCGTCGCGCAACTCTTCCCGGGTTGCGTAGAGATTTTTAAGTGATTGCTCAATGCGCTCACGTTCCGCCAACGGCAGTTCCGTCGCAAGCAATCGTTCGAATTCGGCAATCGTCGCGCTGACATAGGAAATTTCCCTGGCAAATATTGTCGCGTCGTCCATGGTTTTCCCCGAGTGAAAACCATATATTGCACTATTTGTAACATTTTTGTCGTTAAGGAAATTCCTCATTTTTATTTCTTTTGGGTCCTGGCTATAGACGATGAACCGCTGCAAACGATCCTGGGACGATGATCAAATTCACAGGCTGGCCTCCTCACCCCAGAGTTGTTGCATGGAAATATTGATCGCTGCTTTTGACTCGCAGACCAGATCCCGCACGGCATAAAGCGGCAATGAAGTGTCTCGCTGGATGGGAAACGCCAGCGCTGCATTGCGCGGCCCGATCAATGAATGGACGATGGGCGTCGTGGTCGATTGGCCCTTTCTTGTCACGATGCCCGTCTCTCCGTTGATCAGTTTCACAAACGTGCCCGGCGGATAGATACCCAGCGCCCGCATGACCGGCGTTGCCAGCGATTGATCTATGGTTTGTTTTTCTTCCAGCAGAACCTTGCGCAGCGCGGCGTTCGGAAACAAGGCCTTGCGGTAAGCGCGAGGAGAAATTTTCGCGCAATAGCGATCCGCAATCGAAATGATCTTGGTCCCCACCGGGATATCGGCGCCCAGGATGCCGAATGGATAACCGTTTCCATCCTCGCATTCATGGTGCATCAGGACATGCCTCAGCCAAGTCTCATTTTTCACGCCCGCCTGCTTCAACAAACGCATCCCTATTTGCGGATGGTTTCTGATGATGGTCCTGTCTTCTTCGGTCAAATGGCTGGCCCGCGATTGCAATTGTTCCTGATGGCGCAACATGCCGACGTTCATGGTGACGGCTGCCGCCAGGATATTGGCCACCTCCTGCTTCGGTATTGCCATTTCGCGAATGATCAGCAGGCAGACGATGGCGCTGTCGATGCAGTGCCGTACTGAATAGATGCCCGCCGAGCGATTGAGCAGAATGGTGGCCAACGCGACGTTTTCGTTGACGTCGACCGCACGCGTGATCATCGCAACGATATCCGCAATCTTGGTTTCAAGATCAGTTTCGTTGTGGACGTTATAGAGCAGGCGGGCTAGTCGCCTGTTGGCGTCATTGATCAATCGCAGCGCCGACGGCGCCTCGACCATCGGTGTATGGTTCGAGCGCAAGGAAAAGTCTGCAGCGACATACAATCCTCGCCTGACGAGCGCTTCTATCTGCAACTCGTTCTGGATCACGAATCCTTTACGCAACAATAAATTGTCGGCGGAATCGTATACATCCCAAGCCAATGGCTCTCCGAGTTGTATGTCCGTTATGCTTATACGCTTACTCATCGAATAATTCCTCTGGGCGCAAAACGCGCAGGACTGCCGAGCAACATGTTGTAACGATTAAAATTGGATCTGCGCGGGGGAACAACTGCATTTCAGAGCCGGTTGCTCAACGGCTTGAGACTATCCATCGGGCAGTCTTTTGCATCTGCCTTCCGGCCATTTGCATGGTTCGGTCGCGTGTTCGACTGATACGGGGCCATTGTTCTTTCATTGATGCACCGTTCCAGAAACATGGCCTCTGTATTTATAGCTTATGAATGCCGATAACCTTGGCACCCGGAATTCCGGGTGGCTGCGACCATCACCATTTATTTCCACACGGAAATGTATCACAAAATACGGAAATAATTCAATTTGAAGACAGAAGAAATTCTTCTTTCATGACTCTCGGGCCATCTTCGTTCTGACGTGTTTTGTTGAACGAATGGCGCTGCCGGTGACCATGCTTGAGCATGGAAGAGTCACGGCGATCCAGGATGTGGCCCGCAGAAACGAGCACACCGGCTTGCATCTGCAATGCAATTGCCATCGCACCCAGATGACGATCATCACATTGGGCGAAATGGACCGACGACGGCCTTGAGCATGTCGCCGGGGCACAAAACAGCGATCTCAAAATAAGGGGGCCTGGCGCATGTCTCCCGGACTACGCGTCGCTGTGCTGCGCAGAGCGATGCTTGCGACTGTCTGTCCATTGGCGCCGACGTCATGGCCTTCCAGCGCCAGCAGCAACTTTTTCGCATGCAAGCCGCCAGCGAAGCCGGTCAGTTCGCCCGTGGCGCCGATGACGCGATGACAAGGCGCAATGATCGAGATCGGGTTTCTACCGTTGGCGGCACCGACGGCGCGGATCGCTTTTTCATTGCCGATTTGCCGGGCGATATCGCCGTAGGTGCGCGTTTCGCCGAAAGGAATGGTCAGCAACGCCGACCAGACTTTCTTCTGAAAATCGGTGCCGGAAAACTCCATGAGTACATCGAAACTCCTACGTTTGCCGGCGAAGTAATCCGCCAGTTGCTTCGCCGTTTCGACGAGGACAGGGTGGTTCGCATCTTCCGTCATCGGCCCGAGCCGCACCCGATTGGGCCGCTCCTTTTCCCACAGAATGGCGACCAGTTTCGAATTCCTTGCAACCATCGTCAGCTTACCCGTAGGCGAATCGATCACTTTGCAGAGATATTCCATTTACCGTCCTTTCATTGCGAGAACCTGCTTGCAACCCGCTGGCGTTGCAGGATCGGCAAACCGATTCTTGAATGGAGTCGATTTTACAGCGATGGAAGCGATATATGATCGAGCTTTTGATGCCTCCGCCCAGCGCATGGACATGCAAGTGAAAACACACGCTCTCACCGCGACCAGAGAACTTCCGTTCCAGCCGCCATTCGACTGGGCACGCTTGCTGCGCTTCTTCGACGGACGCGCTACCGCAGGCGTGGAAGCAGTCGAAAACGGCACCTACCTGCGCGCGATCGATTGGAACGGCGACTGCGGAACGCTGGCCATCTCGCGTCATCCGAAGAACGATTGCCTGGTTGCCGTATTCGCCGGCGATGTGAGTCGCCATGCCGACGCGTTGATTGCACCTTTACGCAGGATGTTCGACTTGCATGCCGAACCGGAGGCGATACGCGCACATCTGTCCGCCGATCCGTGGCTGGCGCCGCTGGTCAGGAATGCGCCCGGCTTGCGGGTGCCCGGCGCGTGGTCGGCTTTCGAACTGGTCGTGCGCACCATCGTCGGCCAACAGGTCAGCGTGAAGGCCGCGACCACCGTCGTCGGACGCCTGGTGCAACGCGCCGGGGAACATATGGAAGGTCACGCGCATGAAGCGACCTCGTGGCGGTTTCCATCGCCATATGCGTTAGCTTCGGCAGATCTCACGGCTATCGGCATGCCGGGAAAACGCATCGCCTCTCTGCAAGGATTCGCCAGGGCGGTTGCTGCGGGCGAAGTCCCGGTCGATGCTCCCGACGCTGATGTCGCGGCTTTGCGCAAAGCGTTGATTGCACTGCCCGGGATTGGGCCATGGACCGTCGAGTATGTCGCCATGCGTGCCTGGCGCGATCCGGACGCATGGCCTGCGACCGATCTGGTGCTCATGCAAACCATCACCGAACGCAACCCCGCCTTGCTCAAACCGGCGCAACAACGGATCCGGGCGGAAGCATGGCGTCCCTGGCGGGCTTACGTCGCCATGCATTTGTGGAACGATATTGCCGACCGACAGGAACGACATCGCGACGGCTGAATTCTCCCGCAAAGAAATTGATTTTCTGGCAATAGACGCACAGCAGTCTTTGCGACAATCTAGCGTCAATTCTGTAACCGTCTGCAACCGATTCGCTATTTGTCGTGCCGGACGTCGCCAACAGAATATAATGGCGCACATCTTTTGCACTACACCTGAGGCCATGAGCTCCGAATTCCACCAACTCTCAGAGAAAGTCGCGCAACTTGCCGCCCTGACTCAGTCATTGCGCCGCGAAAACGCCGACCTGCGTCTTAACGTCTCCGCGCTGACCAACGAGAACGCGGATTTGTCGCGACGCATGGAGGAAGCCCATCAACGTGTGGCCGCCTTGCTGGAAAAACTGCCGACGGCAACACCGGCGCTCAATGAAGAGGAGACCGCGTGATGCAGCTTAACGTTTCCATCATGGGCCATTCCTACACGCTGGTATGCAAGGAAGACGAAGAAGCCACGCTGCGGCAAGCCGTCGCTTATCTTGATGAAAAAATGTGCGCGATCCGCGACGCAGGCAAGATCAAGGGCAACGATCGCATCGCCGTAATGGCGGCGCTCGGCATTGCGGCCGAGCTGTTGTCGACGCAGCCGGGCGACGGTCCGTTTGCGGGACTGACGGTAGCAGAATGGAAGCAAAGCATTGCTGCCATGCATACCGTTCTGGATGAAGCGCTGGCGCCGCAAGAGAAATTGTTTTAAGTCTGCTCCTGCACCACTTTTCCCAGCTCTGCCGTTTTCAAAAATTGGTCTGCGGGAAACTCATTCGCAGCGCGCTATCGTCATCGGTCGGGCGCATGAAAATCCACTTCGCGTCCTGAGCGAAAATACCTTCGAATTTTTACGCAAAGGCTTTGACAAGGATGGCGAATAGAGTAGACTTAAGTCTCCTGCCGTGTTCGCGAATACCATATATTCCTTGAACCATTTATGAGCATAGGTTGCGGGAATTTGTTTGATGGGCGTGAGCGTCGCTAGTCCGATGAACCCGAAATTGAACTAACCGTAGCCACCTTGAACCGTTTGGTTCGGGATGCCGGTATAGCGGCACAGGCGGGACTGAACACTAAAGCGACTGTAGAAATACAGTCGCTTTTTTTATGCCTTGCTGATTATGATTGAGCAATGCCGTGAAGAGAATAGGGCGCCACAGAAGCCGCAGACAAGGCAACCGGACCCGTATTCAGTCGTTGCGCTTTTTCGCTGCGGCCTTGCGCTCATGGCCGACTTCGGCGATCGCGTCCTGGAATTCGGTGACGTCTTCGAAGCTCTTGTAGACCGATGCAAAACGGATGTAGGCGATCTTGTCGAGGCGCTTGAGTTCGCGCATGACGAGTTCGCCGACCTGCCCCGACACCACTTCGCGGGCGCCGCTGGACAATAGTTTTTCCTGAATGCTCTGGATCGCGGCGTCGACGGCTTCGGCCGACACCGGACGCTTGCGCAGCGCCAGCATGAGACTGGCGCGCAATTTGGAAGAATCGAATTCGCTGCGGCTGCCATTCTTCTTGACGATGACCGGCATCGTCAGCTCAATGCGCTCGTACGTCGTAAAACGTTTGTCGCAATTGGCACAACGACGACGGCGACGAATCGCATCGCCCTCTTCCGAGACGCGCGTGTCCAACACCGGCGTGTCGTCATGATTGCAGAAGGGACATTTCATAGAGGCAAGTAGAAGCAGACCACAGGGTTGATACCGGAGACCATCTTACTGCGCCTGCGGCCTTCGCAACAGCGAAAGCCGCAGGATGAGACAACTACTTTACTGAACTGCTTGTCGCATTACGCGGCGTAAACCGGGAAAGCGTCGGTCAGCTTCTTGACTTCCCCCTTGACGCGTTCGATGGTCGCCGCGTCATGCGGATTGTCCAGCACGTCGGCGATCAGGTTACCGACCTTGATGGCTTCCGCTTCCTTGAAGCCGCGCGTGGTCATCGCCGGGCTACCCAGACGGATACCGGAAGTCACGAATGGCTTCTCGGGATCGTTCGGGATGGCATTCTTGTTGCAGGTCATGTGCGCGGCGCCGAGGATAGCTTCGGCTTCCTTGCCGGTGATCTTCTTGGCGCGCAGGTCGACCAGCATCACATGCGATTCGGTGCGGCCCGATACGATACGCAGGCCGCGCTCGATCAGGGTCTTGGCCAGTGCGTCGGCATTCTTGACGACTTGTTCCTGATAGACCTTGAATTCCGGCGACAGCGCTTCCTTGAACGCCACGGCCTTGCCGGCAATGACGTGCATCAGCGGACCGCCCTGGATGCCCGGGAAGATTGCGGAGTTGATGGCCTTCTCATGCTCGGCCTTCATCAGGATCACGCCGCCGCGCGGACCGCGCAGCGATTTGTGCGTGGTCGATGTGACGAAGTCGGCGTGCGGCACGGGGTTAGGATAAACGCCTGCGGCGATCAGGCCGGCGTAGTGCGCCATGTCGACCATGAAGTAGGCGCCGATTTCCTTGGCGATCTTTGCAAAACGTTCGAAGTCGATGCGCAGTGCGTAGGCGGAAGCGCCGGCGATGATCAGCTTGGGCTTCTTTTCGCGCGCCAGACGCTCCATGGCTTCGTAGTCGATTTCTTCCTTGTCGTTCAGACCGTAGGAGACGACATTGAACCACTTGCCGGACATGTTCAACGCCATGCCGTGCGTCAGGTGACCGCCTTCGGCGAGCGACATTCCCATGATGGTGTCGCCGGGTTTCAGCATGGCGAAGAACACGCCTTGATTGGCTTGCGAACCCGAGTTCGGCTGCACGTTGGCGGCTTCGGCGCCGAACAACTGCTTCAGGCGATCGATTGCCAGTTGTTCGGCCATGTCGACGAACTCGCAACCGCCGTAGTAACGCTTGCCAGGATAGCCTTCGGCGTATTTGTTGGTCAGTTGCGTACCTTGCGCTTCCATAACGGCAGGCGAAGTGTAATTTTCAGAAGCGATCAGTTCAATATGCTCCTGCTGACGGACGTTTTCCTTCTGGATGATGGACCACAGTTCGGGGTCGACATTCGCGATAGTGTGATTCTTTGCAAACATGATTTCTCCAATGGATAAGGGTGCGCCTGAAGCACATCAGCCGGTGCCGCCCAAAGATAATAAGCACAATAGGCAATGCCGACTTGAAGTGACTTCCAAATCGATGAGGGCCGATGATAAATAGGGAATTGCAGGCAGCCTCAATCTACGTTCCATTCAGGGCTGCCCAGGCGCACGGCTAATGAAATCTCACGCTTCCCGATGGATATCCATCTTGTGCCGGAACGGGGTCCGGACTTTTCGCCAGTCACGTGAGACGAAATGGTTTGCGCATTGTAAGTGAAGGCTCCGGATTCGGCAAGATTTGCCTCCACCCGGTCAAGTGCAAGCGTTGCATCTCGCTCAGCGGCGCTTTGGGCTACAATTTCGGGTTATGGATGCAGAAATGCATAATCCGACGCAAATAGGGAGAATACAGATGATCGTTTTGATTACAGGTGCAACAGCCGGTTTCGGCGCCGAAATGGCGCGCAAATTTGTGCAAAATGGTCATAAAGTGATCGCCGCAGGCCGCCGCAAGGATCGCCTTGAAGCGCTGGCCGCCGAATTCGGCGACAAGGTGCTGCCGCTGGTGCTGGACGTCACTGACAAAAATTCCATCGGTTCCGCACTGGCCAGTCTGCCGCAAGGCTGGCAGGAGATCGACGTATTGATCAACAACGCCGGCCTCGCGCTCGGGCTGGAACCGGCGCATCAGGTCGCGCTGGAAGACTGGGAAACCATGATCGACACCAACGTCAAAGGCCTGGTGACCATGACGCACCATATCCTGCCGAGCATGGTCAAGCGCGGCAGCGGTCTCATCATCAACCTCGGCTCCATTGCCGGCGCCTATCCGTATCCAGGCGGCAATGTTTACGGTGCCACCAAGGCCTTCGTCGACCAGTTCACGCTGAACCTGCGCGCCGACCTGGTGGGCACCGGCGTGCGCGCCACCAACCTCGCACCCGGCCTGTGCGGCGGCACCGAATTCTCCAACGTACGTTTCAAAGGCAACGACAGCGCCGCAGCCAAGGTCTATGAAGGCACCACCCCGCTCACAGCAGCAGACATCGCCGAAGCAGCATACTGGGTCGCCACCCTGCCGGCGCACGTCAACATTAATTACATCGAACTGATGCCAACTTGCCAAGGTTTCGGACCGTTGAACATCAAACGGGTCCAGTAAAAAACGCCGTAATGTCAGATTCATCCGATAAAAAAAATAGCAGCAGCAACGGCGTCGGCAACGACGCCTTTACCTGGCCGGTCCGGGTCTACTACGAAGACACCGATACCGGCGGCGTCGTGTTTTACGCCAACTATCTCAAGTTCTTTGAGCGCGCGCGCACCGAATGGCTGCGCGCGCTGGGTTACTCCCAACAAACGCTGACCGAATCCGCAGGGCTGATCTTCGTGGTCAAGAGCACCGCCGTGGATTACTTTGCACCCGCGCGGCTGGACGATGAACTGAAACTGACCGTCGTGGTCGAACAGTTCCGCAACGCGTCGATGACTTTCATCCAGGAAGCCTGGCGCACTCAGGGAATAGAACAAACATTGCTGGCGCGCGGCCACATCGTCATCGTCTGCGTCGACGCGGCGAGCTTCCGCCCCCAGGCCATTCCTGGAGAAATGCTGGCCCGCCTCAAGGGGAATTCATACGCGATCCAACCATGACCGACTGCCAATCGATGATCTACGCGACCGCTGCAACATGCTCTTCATGCCTGCCGTCAGCTAATTGAAAAATTTTGCACGTACAATTGAACATCTCCGACTGAACCCCGACTCCTCTCCCCCATGAACGTCACTCAAGATCTATCCTTCTTCACCCTGATCACCAATGCATCCGTCATTGTGCAATTTGTCATGTTGCTCTTGCTGTCGGCGTCCGTTTTCAGTTGGACTTACATCTTTCGCAAGATGTTCACGATTCGCAGCGCACGCATCCAGACCGAAGAATTCGAGCGCTCGTTCTGGTCCGGCGGCAACCTGATCGCGCTATACCAGGACACGCTGTCCAACCGTCGCAAGGGCAGCGGCCACGGCGGCGCCCTGGAACGCATCTTCCAGGCCGGCATGGGCGAATTCAACAAAGCCAAGGCGCAAGTCGGCAAAGGCGCGGCAATCGACTCCAGCGGCTTGCTGGACGGCGCCCGGCGCGCCATGCGCGCCGCTTACCAGCGCGAAATGGATGCGCTGGAATCGCACCTGGCCTTCCTCGCGTCCGTCGGTTCCGTATCGCCCTACGTCGGCCTGTTCGGCACCGTGTGGGGCATCATGAACGCCTTCCGCGGCCTCGCCAACGTACAACAGGCGACGCTGGCGGCGGTTGCCCCCGGCATTGCCGAAGCGCTGATCGCCACCGCCATCGGCCTGTTCGCCGCGATCCCTGCAGTGGTTGCCTACAACCGCTATTCGCATGACATCGACCGCCTGGCGATCCGCTTCGAAAGCTTCATCGAAGAGTTCTCCAACATCTTGCAACGTCAGGCACGCTAATGGCAGGCCCAACCATGCGCGGGGGACGCACCCGCAAGTTCAAGTCTGAAATCAACGTCGTTCCCTACATCGACGTCATGCTGGTGCTGCTGATCATTTTCATGGTGGCCGCGCCGGTCAACGACCCGAGCGTCATCAACCTGCCGACCGCCGGCAAGTCGACCGTGCCACCCAACGAATACATCGAAATCGCATTGAAGCCCGACGCCAAGGCCACCATCAAGGTCAACGGTCCCAAGCGCGGCGAAACACAGACAGCCTCCAGCCGCCCCGACCTGACGCAAAAGCTGCAGGCGCTCCATGCGGACAGCCCGGAGATGCCGGTGATGATTTCCGCCGACAAAGACATCAAATACGACGAAGTGATCCAGGTCATCGCCTCAGCCAAGAAGCTGGGCATCACCCGAGTGGGACTGGCAACGAAGTAATATGAGCGCTCCTTATCAAGTACCGAGACAACCGGGCCGCTGGCGCGCCATTGCGCTGGCGGTGGTGGTCCACCTGGCCTTGCTGGGCTTCCTCTGGTTCGGCATCAACTGGCAGAGCCAGACGCCGCTGACCGTCGAAGCGGAAATATGGGATCCGAATGTCAAGGAAGCCGCTCCGCTGCCTCAACCCGAACCAGAGCCTGAACCGCCGAAACCGACTCCGCAGCCGACACCTGAACCAGTCAAGCCGCCGTCACCCCCACCGAAGGTCGAAGAACCTCCTGTAGTGAAGCCCGATATTGCACTGGAAAAAGAGAAGGAAAAGAAGCGCAAGGAGGCAGAAAAGAAAGCGCGTGAAGAGAAGGAAAAAGAAGCCAAGCTCGAACGCGAAAAAGAAGACCGCCTCCTGAAGAAGGAAAAACAAGAGAAGCTGGAAGCCGACAAGAAGCTCGCCAAGCAGAAGGAAGATGCCGAAGCCAAGAAGAAAGTCGAAGCAGACAAACTGGCTGCCGAGAAGAAACAGAAACAGCAAGCCGCCGACAACAAGGCTGCCGAACAGCGTCGCCAGGATGACCTGAAACGCATGATGGGCCAAGCCACCAGCGCCAGCGGCGGCACCGGCACCGCGGCCCAATCGCAAGGTCCGCGCGGCGCGGCCGATTACGGCAGGAAGCTGGGCGCGAAGATCCGCTCCAACACCATCTTCGATGTGCCCGGCGAGTTAAGTGCGAACCCGGCGGTAGAATACACTGTCGAACTGCTGCCGGACGGCATGGTGCGCAGCATCCGCAAGAACAGAACATCCGGCATTCCGGGTTTTGACGAAGCTGTCCTACAAGCGATTAACAAATCGCAACCTTTCCCTCCCGACAAGGACGGCAGGGTGCCGAACAGCTTCACTTTCACCCATTTACCGAAAGATCAGTAACCGATGATGAGACACTCGCGTAACTTACCGCTCAGTTTTCGCCGCCTGGCCGGCATTGCTCTGACCACCGTGGGTATTGCCATTGCGCCTGCCTCGCACGCGGAATTGCGTTTTGAAATTTCCGGCGTCGGCGCCAGCCAGATCCCGGTTGCCATTGCCTCCTTCCCGGGTGAAGAAGGTGCGCCACAACAGATCACGTCCATCGTCAAGGCCGATCTGACGCGCAGCGGCGTCTTCAAACTGATCGACAACAACGACGCGCTGTCCGATGCCTCCGCCATCAACTACGGCGACTGGAAGAACCGCGGCGCCAATGCACTGGCCGTGGGCAGCGTGCAGCGCCTGGCCGACGGCCGCTTCGATGTGCGCTATCGCCTGTTCGACACGATCAAGGCCAGCCAATTGTCGGCGCTGTCGTTCGCCAGCCAGCCTCAACTGATCCGCCTGACCGCGCACAAGATCGCCGACGACATCTACGAAAAACTGACCGGCATCCCCGGCATCTTCTCCACCCGCATCGCCTACGTGACACGCTCCGGCAAGGAATACCGCCTTGAAGTCGCCGACGCCGACGGCGAAGGCGTGCAGGTCGCGCTGCGCTCCAACGAGCCGATCATCTCGCCAGCCTGGTCGCCTGACGGCGGCAAGGTGGCTTATGTTTCCTTCGAAGCCAAGAAACCGGTCATCTACATCCAGAACCTGGTGACGCGTCAGCGCACGCTGGTGGCCAACTTCAAGGGCAGCAACTCGGCCCCGGCCTGGTCGCCCGACGGTTCGCGCCTGGCGGTGGCGTTGACGCGCGACGGCCTGACTCAGGTCTACATCATCAACGCCGACGGCAGCGGCCTGCGCCGCCTAACCAATACCGCCGGCATCGACACCGAGCCGCGCTTCTCTCCAGACGGCAATGCCATCTACTTCACCAGCGACCGCAGCGGCGGCCCGCAAATCTACAAAGTCAGCCCGAATGGCGGCGACGCCCAGCGCGTGACATTCAGCGGCAGCTACAACATCAGCCCGAGAATTTCCCCGGACGGCAAGACTTTGGCGTATATTTCCCGCCGCGAAGGCAAATTCCAGTTGTATGCGATGGATCTGACCAATGGCCAGGAACAACGCCTGTCCGACACCGTCAAAGATGAGTCGCCCAGCTTTGCGCCTAACGGCAAATACATCATGTACGCGACGGAATCGGGCCGTCGCGGATCGCTGGCCATCGTTTCCGTCGATGGCCGGATCAAACAGCGCTTAACAACCCAGATCGGCGATGTCAGGGAGCCGACCTGGGGACCGTTCATGAAATAAAGATTATTCACATTCATTCACGACAAGGAGTATCAGATGCGCACATTCAGTTCTTTCGCAATCGTTCTTTCCGCAGCCATGCTGCTGGCGGCATGCTCGTCCACCAAACTGGACGACAAGAATGCACCGGTTGAAAGCCGTTCCACCACAGGCGCGACCGACGGCGTCGATCCACGCGCCGTCAACACCGTCAACACCAACGCTGATCCGCTGAACGATCCGCAAGGCATCCTCTCCAAGCGCAGCATCTATTTCGACTATGACAGCTACACCGTCAAGGACGAATTCCGTTCGGTAGTCGAAGCGCACGCCAAGTACCTGACCTCGCACAAGGATCGCAAGGTCATCATCCAGGGCAACACCGATGATCGCGGCGGCACCGAGTACAATCTGGCGCTGGGTCAGAAGCGCGCCGAAGCCGTGCGCAAGGCGTTAGTCCTGCTGGGCGTGTCTGATGCGCAGCTCGAAGCCGTTTCCTTCGGCAAGGAAAAGCCGAAGGCCCTGGGCAACGACGAAGCGGCATGGGCTGAAAATCGCCGCGCCGACATCGCTTACCAATAAGACCTATGCGCACTTCCCTGAAAACCGCGCTCAAGTCGGTTTCCGCAGCGGCCGTGCTGGCCGCTGTCGCCAGCCTGCCGATGACGGCGCATGCAGGCTTGTTTGACGACGACGAAGCGCGCAAGGCCATCCTCGACCTGCGCAACAAAGTCGATGCCCTGCAAAAGGACGTCGCCAATAAATCGGACAAGAACAGTGCGCTGAGCCTGTCCGACCAAGGCGACCAATTGCGCCAGGAAATCGCCAAGCTGCGCGGCCAGGTCGAAGTCCTCAGCAACGAACTGGCCAACACGCAACAGCGCCAGAAAGACTTTTACGTCGACCTCGATGCCCGCCTGCGCAAACTGGAACCGCAAAAAGTCACCATCGACGGCAAGGAAGCCAGCGTCGACCTGAATGAGCAAAAAACCTATGACGCCGCCCTGAACATGTTCAAAGGCGGCGACTACAAGGGTGCCGGTGCAGCCTTCAACGACTTCCTGAAACGCTATCCGCAATCCGGTTATGCGCCGTCGGCACAATACTGGGTAGGCAATTCCCTGTATGCGCAACGCGACTATAAGGGAGCGATCGCGGCTCAGCAAGTGGTGGTCAAAAACTATCCCGACAGCCCCAAGGTAGCGGACGCGATGCTCAACATCGGCAGTTCTTACGTGGAGCTCAAGGACAAGGCGGCGGCAAAGAAAGCCTGGGATGCGCTGATTGCGAAGTACCCGGAAAGTCCGGCAGCGCAAACGGGAAAAGAAAAATTGGCGACGTTGAAATAGTTTTCCTACCTGTTTGACACGATTGATCGATTTTGCATATAATAGCGGTCTTTCGGGTCGTTAGCTCAGTTGGTAGAGCAGCGGACTTTTAATCCGTTGGTCGCAGGTTCGAGTCCCGCACGGCCTACCAGAAATACCAAGGGTCTAGATGAAAATCTAGACCCTTTCGTTTTTTGAACACGACAAAACGCGACAGCTTTTTTGTCGTGCCTTCCACAGGCGATTCTTGCTGCTGCATCGCGCGTAACGGTCCACCATCTGGGAAAATTTCCAGCCACCAAATTCTTTCAGTTCATCGCGAGACGTTCCTGCCTGACGATGTCACGATGTCCATGTGTGACGTAAATCATAAAACCGGAAATCTTGAATTCCCATTTTCGCCAGCGCTGTATGCCACGCTGAGTTCGATGGCTCCCACGCAATCCGGCTAGCCTGATACGTAAAGCAATAGCGAGGATCCACTTAATGTTCTGCCTGCTCAATCAGGACATCAAGTCAAGTGCATCCTGATTGAATGACACCTTTCTATCCGAAACGACGTGCCGCTGATAGCCGCGCTGGCTCATTTCATTTCTCTGCCACGCCTCGGCCATGTTACAAGCTGTTTCGAACTTTGCAATTGCCGTCACAAACGCATGGGGATATCACGCGCATAATAAGCTCCTGGCCGTCTGAAGGCGGCTTAACATTTTCATGTCTATATTGCACAAGCAGGGAGCCAGCATCATGAGTCCTCAAGAAACGCAAGCGCTGCAAGATTTTCTCAATCAACTGACGCAGGTACGTGGTATCGGCAAAGACCCGCAAGCCGATGCGATGATCGCGGCGGCTGTTGCGCAACAGCCGGATGCAGCTTACCTGCTGGTACAACGAGCGCTGTTGATGGAACAGGCACTCACGGCGTCCAAGGCGCAGATAGCGTCGTTGCAAAGCCAGTTGCAAGCCTTCCAGTCAGGCGCAGCCCCGGCGCGTGGTTTTCTCGACAGCAATGCCTGGGGCAATGCGCCTGCGGCGGCTGCACGTCCCGCCCCATTCCCTGCTTATGCATCCGGCTATACACCGGCGCCTGCACCCGTACAGGCGGCTCCGCAATATCCAGCCACGCCGACTCCCTCCTCGGGTTTTTTCGGTGGCGGCCTGGGAAGCACTCTGAGTACCGTCGCGGCTACTGCAGCCGGCGTGGCCGGTGGCGCTTTCTTGTTCCAAGGAATCGAACATTTGATGAATGGCGGCAGCGGCTCCGGATTGATGCATCAGAATGGATTGAGCGCACCGGTGGAAAACGTCGAAAACACCACCGTCAACAACTACTACGGCGGCGATTCCGACAAGGATCGTGCCCAGGCCCGCGACGACAGCAGCAATGAAGCAGCATCCAGCGATGCCTTTGCGGACCTCAGCAACATTGACCTTGCCGACAGTAGCGACAGCGGCGGTTACGATGATTCCATGGTGTGATCGCGCTGCATGGCCGGCAAGAAAGAAAGCCACTTGCGGGTTACGTCGATAGGAGGTGTCTGAGATAGCCGGACAAGACTGCCGCACAAAATGCCACCCTCAACACCGCGAAGAGGCCCTTGTTGCCTGATCGTATGGCACTGCAAATGACCCCAAAGACAAATCGAGGACCTCGCCATGCCTATCACGAATGAGAAGCCGTCAGATCAGAAGCGGATCGTCGCCTCGCTGCTTTCGGAATGCCGCGTGCCAACGCCAGGAGAAGCCGCCATGCTGATGCGCAGAAAAGTCGTTCTGGGTGCCGTCGCTTGCAGCGCCCTCTCGCCGGCGTTGGTCGCATGTTCATCGGGTGCGAACGAGCAAGACGTCGCGCGCGCCCTGCGCCGCCCGCTTGCAGGCGACGGTGACCGTGCCCTTCTGATGCGGGAACTGGTGCGCTACGCCACGCTCGCGCCATCCAGCCACAACACGCAATGCTGGACTTTCCGCCTACAGGACCAGGCCATCGTGATCGCCCCGGATCTATCGCGGCGCTGCCAGGTCGTCGATCCCGACGACCACCATCTCTACGTCTCTCTCGGCTGCGCCATCGAGAACCTGGTTCATGCCGCGCTCTCTGTCGGCCTGCAGGCCGAAGTCCACTTTGACCCTGCTGGCCTGGGCGACATTACCGTGGACCTGAAAACCACGAGGGCCTCGGTTACGCCGCTGTTCCAGGCCATTACCGAACGCCAATGCACCCGCAGCGACTACGACGGCAAACCGATTTCGAACGAAGAACTTCGGCTCCTTCTGCGAGCAGGAACCGGCAATGGCGTGCGGCTGATGCTACTGACCGAGCGCGCAGCCATCGAAAAGGTGTTGGAGTACGTGGTGGCGGCGAACACCGCACAGATGGCCGACACAGCATTCGTCGCGGAACTGAAAACCTGGATCCGCTTCAGCGCTGCCGAGGCGGAACGCACAGGCGACGGCCTCCTCTCCGGATCAACCGGCTATCCAGGCATGCCGCATTGGCTGGGAAGTCTGCTGATGGGCCTGTTCTACAAAGCCAGTTCCGAGAACGAGCGCTACGCCAGGCAGATCCGCAACTCCTCAGGCATTGCCGTGTTTGTGTCCGAAGCGAACGACAAGGCGCACTGGATCGAGGCAGGCCGCTGCTACGAGCGCTTTGCGCTGCAGGCCACCGCGCTCGGCCTGCGCAACGCCCACCTAAATCAGCCCATCGAGGTCGGGGCGATCCGCCCCCACTTCGCCTCAGCGTTCGACCTCGGCAACCAGCGGCCGGATCTGGTTGTGCGATTCGGCCGCGGGCCTGCGATGCCGCTGTCCATGCGTCGACCTGTTCAGGCCGTACTTGTTTGAAATGGCGGCAGCGTATCGGCGAGTCCTAGCCGCGCCCTGACGTATTGAGTAGATCCAGGCTGCCATAGCAAACTGATTCCCCCGAATCTCAAGCGTGAAGCAGCCAGACGATACAAGTAATGTCGCGCGCATCAGCTTCCCTCGATGATCTGAGACCCAGACGGTCTAAGCCTCCTCCTGAGTCTCGTGTTTGACAGGCAAGCGCAGCGTAAACGTCGTCCCTTGTCCGAGCACGCTGCTGACGCTGATGCTTCCATGATGTTTCTGCATGATCCCATACGATAAGGACAAGCCTAGCCCCGTTCCTTGCCCGATGGGCTTGGTCGTAAAGAATGGATCGAATATTCGCGAGACATTCTCAGGCGCAATCCCGGCCCCCGTATCTCCTATCTCGATCTGGACCTCTTTGCCCACCAAGCTGGTCGTGATCGATATCGTGCCGCGCCCTTTTTCGATTGCGTGCGCCGCATTCACGACCAGATTCATGACAACCTGGTTGATCTGGCTTGGCAAGCATTCGACGTCCGGCAAATTTCCATAATTCTTGACGACGTCCGCTTTGTATTTGATCTCGTTATTCACAATATTCAAGGTGGAGTCTATGCCATGATGCAGGTTGGCCCATTGCCATTCCAATGCGGTATCGGTCCGGGAGAAATCCTTCAAGTCCTGAACGATCTTTCTGACGCGTGTGATACCTTCCCGGGATTCGCTCATCAAGGCCGGAATGTCTTCTTTCAGATAGTCGATCTCGATCTCTTTCTTCACCGTGCTCAATTCGTTGGCCGCCTCTGCCGAATCGCGGTTGCTTTCGGCTTTTTCATACGCATCGAGAATTCTCAGCAGAGAGTCGATATAGGTTTCAAGGGTGCTGAAATTGGAAAAAATATAGCCGATGGGATTGTTGATCTCGTGAGCGACTCCCGCCGCAAGCTGCCCTATCGACGCCAACTTGTCTGACTGCATGAGCTGTTCCCGCGTCATCGATAATTTACGGTTCACATCGGTCAGCTCTGCGTTTCGCCGAACCAGTTCAGTCTCCGCCGCCGTGCGGCGACGGAGATCCTCTTCCATTTTTTCATTCGCCGCGGCGAGTTCATGTGTACGCCTTACCACCTGCAATTCCAGTTCCTGATGCATTCTTCTCAGGTCCAGTTCCGCGGACTTCTGTGCAGTGACATCTTGCAGAACTTCAATAGCGCCGACAATCTCTCCGGAAATTGCACGCAACGGTGCGGCGGAAAAATACAGCCATCGTCCGCCCGGCCCAAGGTGGGGGAAGAATTTCTCGGCTTCTACGGCGCCGGGAATGACGGCGGAACTACGAAATTTGTCATCGTCGTGATAGTACGTGCCAACGACATTCTCGAGGGAGCCGGCGACGATGAGATCGGCAAGAACAGGACGTTCGTAGAGATAGAACGGCTTCCATTGATTCTTGGTGCCGACCATTTGCGAAGCCGGGACGCCGAGAATATGCTCGCAAGCCTTGTTCCAATGCGTGATGACATGATTGCTGTCGATAGCAAATGCCGGTACCGGACAACCATCAAAGAACTCGGATATTTGCGGTTCGGATACTGCGTTTTGCGGGCTGACAAATGACACGGCGTCTTCCTCCGGATAGACTCGATCCGATCAGACCTTGGCGGTCGCCACCAAGATCATGCAGGCTTCTTCAAATTGCATTTCGGTCGCCTCGAAAATTTCCATCAAGGCAGTCTCCTGCAGTCCCAGCAAATCCCATTCCATTTGCGAAATGCCCGGTACGCGATCATGCTCTCCTCCGCTCAGGTCCAGTCCATAAGCGATGGCGTCGGCAACCGCCACCAGCGACGCAGCCCGATGATGTTCATGAGGATTCGTTTCGCTTGCAGCGTTCAACGTATCGACGATCGAGGAAGGAAACTTCCAGTGCTGGAGAACCGCTCTCCCTGCAGTCTTGTGATCGATGCCCAGTATATGTACTTCCGCCGCAATCAGGTCGCCGTCATGTACTGAGCGCCAGCTCAAAACTTCCTGATAACGCATGGGCGAATAAGTCGCCAGGACCAGACGGCCTATGTTGTGCAACAGCCCTGCGATGAAAGCCGAATCCTGATTGAGGCCGAGACATTTGGCGATCGCCTTGGCAGCCAGGGCCGTGGCAATGGAGTGCTTCCAGAACTCTGCGTAGTCCAATCCCTGCGATTTTCCGGCCGAGAAGGTTTCGACCACCGCAGCAGCGGTAACCAGCGAGCGCACGCTGTTAAATCCCAATACGGCGACCGCGTGCGGAATCGATCCCACTTTACTTTGCATGCCATAGAACGACGAATTGGCCAACCCCAATACCTTGGCGGTAAGCGCTTGGTCATGCGATATCTTTTGCGCCAGCGTGTTCGTATCCACATCGCTGTTATCCAATGCATTGATGAGCTCAATGACAATATTCGGCAACGACGGAAGCTGGAGTACGGCGTCGGTGATTTCTTCACTGGTCAACGGACTCATTGCGCTCTCCTTGTCCGGTAAGAGCGCAAGCAGTCTAGCAATAACTGGTTTGGCGCGCTATCCTGACTGGTCTGGAACAGCACATCCAGTCTTTGCAACGCCTGTACCAAGGACCGGCTCTGCTCTTCATCCGTCGCTGGCCGCTCCACGCGGACATGCCTTACTCCGCGTTGCCTTAATGCCTCGATCGACTTGGCTGTGAGTTCCACACCTGGTGATATCAGGCGCGCACCGGCTTTATCCAGGACAGCCTCGGCCAACATCATTCCCGGCAAGGCGGCATCCAGAAGCACTTCTTTTGTGGAGTCGTTGGCAGCCATAAAATCTTAAGGAGTGGTTATCTTGATAAGTGTCATGAGTTTCCCCCTAGAACGGGAGTTTCGTCCCATAGGATGAGTCAGCACCTTATATCGCTCATCGTTAATGTCGATCTCCGTACTTGTCCGGTTCCACGCCCGCTCCAGATCCGGTGTGTCGCGCGCCATCTTCATGCCGAGCATCATATGCGAACTCCCGAACAATGCTTGTGCTGCGGCGTTGACGAACACGATATTTTTTTCGTCATCGATACCCAGAATCGGCGTGCTGACATGCTCCAGAATCTCGTGCGTAATCTGGAGGCTCACTTCATCCGTTTCAATACGTTCTTCTTTTTCTCGCAAGAGCTTGTCCAGTTCCCGGTTGGTCGCTTCCAAGGCAAGATTGGCGACCTGCAATTGCTGATGAAGACGCAAATTCTCATCCGCCATTTCTTTGCGCCTGAATGCCTCCGCAACATGGCCGCGCAGTTGAACATCATCCCACGGCTTGGTCAGGAATTTGTAAACCGCCCCTTCATTGACGGCATCGGTGACGGATTGCAGCTCTGTATAACCGCTTAATACGATACGGATAGTGTCCGGATAAGATTCCTTCGCAAGACGCAGAAACTCCACTCCCGTCATGCCTGGCATGCGTTGATCGGTGATGATGACATCTACCAATCGTTCTTTTAAAACCTCCAATGCTTCCTGGCCGTTATTTGCGGTCACGATGTCGTACTTGTCCTGACGCAGCAGGCGTTTCAAGGCCGACAAAATATTGGCTTCATCATCGACCAGCAGCAAGGTACGTTGAGGACACTCAGAAACCGGTTCTTCCGACATGTTTTCCCACTCCCGCATTAAACATGCACATTAAGCATATGTATTAAGCATCTTTTTCCAGCACTTTGACCGATATCTGTAAAGCGGTGTCTTCCAATTGTTCAAACTTGCGGATCTGGTGAATATTGCTTTCTGTAATCAGCGAATCACGGACAATAAGAAGGACGCCCTCCTGCGTACGCAGATCCTCGGCTAATTGCATACCGACCTCAAGGTCCCGGGACTTGATATCGCGCGACCGTTCCGCAAGCAGCGAGTCGCCGTCATTGACGAGTTCGACAAAGTTCTCGACCACAATCGGGTCGTAGCGATGTCCGCTTTGCGATTTAATCACCTGAATCGACTTATCCAGCGGCAGCGGCAAGGTCGCAATCGCGCCGGAACGCAATGCTTCAAAATCGCGCGCGACGGCAAGAATGCGAGAACCCAGGGGAATGCTGTCGCCGGCGATGCCATCCGGCATGCCGCGCCCGTCGTAGCGTTCATATTGGTACAGGATCAGATCCCCTACGTGGTTGAACGCCGCTACGGGCGTCAATACCATATGCCCCTTGACGGGATGCGCCATAAAAGCCCGCGACTCCTCGCCGGACATCTTTTCCTGCGGTTTGCGAATCAGGTCGTCGGGCAGTCCGATTTTGCCGATCGCATGCAGCAGGCCGGCAATCGCCAGATCCTGTATCTCCGCATCCGTCAATTTGAATTTTTTGCCGATTCTCCGGCACAGAGCACTGACGCGATCGGATTGTCCACCCAGCATGCCGGATCGCAATTCGATCATGTTTGAGAAGACTTTCAGCATCGTCAGGAAATTCAGCTTGATTTCCGCCTGGCTGTTTTCCAGAAACATGACCGTCTGGCGGATTTCCTCGGTGCGCGCCTGTACCTGCTTTTCAAGCCGGGCATTGAATGTCAGCAGCTCTTCATTCTGCTTTCGCACCACTTCGTTGAGCCGCGCCGCTTCCCTTTTCAGATGCTGCTGTTCAAGTGCGCGCTGTATCGTCAGCAGAAGATCCTGTTCGTCCCAGGGCTTTTGCAGATAGTGGTAAATGCCTCCTTCGTTGATGGCGGATACCGTTGACGTAATCTCGGAATATCCGGTCAACAAGATGCGCGTGATCTCCGGATATCGCTCTTTCGCTTTCCCGAGAAACTGCGCGCCTGTCATTTCCGGCATGCGCATGTCCGAGATAATCAGATCGACAGCATGCTCCTCCAGCAGCCTCAATCCCTCGGCGCCGCTCTCGGCAGTAATGAGGGTATAGCCTTTGGGCCTGAGCACGCGCTTGAGAGACGACAGGATGCTCGCTTCGTCATCAACCAGCAGTATGACGGAAGGCGGCGCTGCTTTTTCCACATGAGATTGTTCTGATGCAGTGACGATATTCGACATTCGTGAGGCCCTCTGTGTTATCTGATCGCAATTATTTTCTCTGATTCAACCTATATTGACGTGCGGTTGATTGACGGGCAGGCACACCGTAAAACAAGTACCGACGCCGACCTCGCTTTGCACCTCGATACGACCGCCATGCTTCTGGACGATCCCGTATGACAAGGACAAACCCAAGCCGGTGCCGCTGCCGACAGGCTTGGTCGTAAAAAATGGCTCAAAAATCCGCGACAGATTCTCAGCCGGTATGCCGCACCCCGTATCCTGGACACTGATGTACACCCACTCATCCCTGCATTCCGTACGGATGGTGATAGTTCCTCTTTCGGCAATGGAATGGGCCGCATTGACCAAGAGATTCATGAATACCTGATTCAACTGTGACGCAAGACCTTTTACCAATGGAAGCTCGCCGTGATGCCTTTCAATGACCGCCTTGTATTTCAATTCATTGTTGGCGATGGTGATCGTACTTTCCAGGCCCTTCGCGATGTCTACCATTTGCCAATCGCTCTCGCCGACATGCGAAAAATCCTTTAGCGATTGCACGATATCCTTGACCCGCTTGAGGCCGTCCAGCGATTCGGCGATCAGGTCGACAACGTCGTCTCGCAAATAGGCCAGATCGGCCTCGACGCTCAATTGCTTCGCCTGCTTTTTCAAGTCCTCGCCGAGTTCGTCTCCCTGCAATAATTGCTCCTGACGACTCACGACCAGAAGCAGCTTGTCGACATACGTCTGCAGCGACTTCATATTGGAACTGACGAATCCGACGGGGTTATTGATCTCGTGCGCCACGCCCGCCGCCAATTGACCAATGGACGCCATCTTTTCAGACTGCAGCAACTGGGCCTGGGCCTCCTTCAGTTTCTCTATCAGGCTGCGCTGCTCTTCTCCGGTGCGATGCAGGGCTTCCTCCATCAATTTTCGCTCGGTGATATTGGTCAACGAGCCAATGACTTCGATCGGGTTGTTATTTTCATCCCGAATCAAGCGCAGGCTGTCATGCATCCATAAATAGCGCTTGTCTTTTGTCAGGAAACGATACTCATAGGCCCGCTCCCCCTCCACAAACAACAAGGCCAGGCTGGAAAAGATGTTCGGCGCATCATCGGGGTGGATATGATCGAACCAGAAATTGGGATCGTCAACCATCTCCTGCGGCGCATATCCCAATACCCTCGAAGCGTTTTCGCTGACGAACGTCATCTTGAAATCACCGGAAGGCACACTGCTGTATATAATCGCAGGAGTATTGGCGATCAGATACTCAAACCTTTGCGTAATTTCCATCGGCTGCGCGACCGGCGAGTTCGATTCGAAGGTTTCAAATTGTTGAGTCATGATCTATAGGGTATGGCCTTACAGATACGCGGTAACAAAATCGGGGTCGATATTTATCGTTTCATTCTTTTCCGACTCTTGCTCTTATGCACACTTCGATGAAGCTGGTCCATATGGTCGTATTATTATCAGCAAAGACCTTCGCAGGCAATTCAATTTGATCCACTTGCCGAATGAGGCGACCGCACGGGCATGGATTGTCTTTAGGTTCTTATCGGAATAACATGAAACGAACAAACCCGCCGCAAGCGGGTCCGCTGCTGGCAGCAATATGCGTCCGACCATTCTTTCTTCGGCAGGAAGTCCATGTATAAAGAAGCGGCCTTTTCAGAGCATCCTTCTTACTCGGAAGAAAACCTCCGCATTATCTTTGTCGAAGACGTCGTAGAAGATGCGGCGCTTGTGCATGAGATGCTTGAGCGTTCCGGCCTGAGCTCAACGCTGGAGCGGGTGGACACGGAGGCGGCCTTTTTAGAAGCGATCGGCCGCCATGCCGATGTGATCTTGTGCGACTTTTCGCTCCCCAGCTTTGATGGCATGACCGCGCTTCAAATAGCCAAGGAGAAAGCTCCCGCCATCCCTTTCATTTTTGTCTCCGGCACCATCGGCGAAGAACTGGCCATCCAGGCGCTGCGGTTCGGCGCCTACGATTATGTTCTAAAAAACAATATTGCCCGCTTGCCATCGTCTGTACGTCGGGCGCTGCAGGAATCACACGAACGCTCCATCCGCAGAAGAACGGAAGAAATATTGTCCGCGGAAAGCAACTTGCTTTCCACCGTCTTTGATACCGCGGGGGCAATAGGGGTCATGCTTGACGCCGAAGGACGCATTCTCCGATTCAATCAGGCCGGGGAGAAGTCCACAGGGTATGCCAGCGAAAATGTCCTGGGGTTATGTTTCTGGGACATATTTTTCACTCCGACACAGGCGCAAAGCGAAAGGGAACGATGCCAGCAGGATAAATCCGCATTCCCGATGCAATATCCAAGCCAATGGCTGACGCATGACGGCCAAGTCCGTTCGGTTCTCTGCTCTCTCAACGTTCTTGAGAATCGCCACTTCAAAACCATCTTTATCCTCAGCGGAATCGACATTACGGAATGGCGCGAGGCAGAAGAAAAAATTTATCATCTCAGCCATTTCGACCATATCACCGGATTGCCGAATCGCGCCGTATTGAGGGACCGTCTTGAGCAAGCCATACGTCGTCATGAATCCCACGGAGGATTGGTGGCTCTGCTGCTGGTCGAGTTAAACGGTCTCGCAAAAATCCGCGATGCTTTCGGCGCCCAGGCCGGCATCGCATTGACAATCGCAGTGGCGCAGCGCCTGCAATCCTGGAAACCTTCGGAGCAAGCGACCGTCACCCAACACTCAGAGGGCGTATTCGCCGTCTTGCTGGAAGAAGTCAGGAAAAGCGAGATTGATCTTATCGTCCAGGAACTGATCCAGATATTGGAAAACTCCTATTCGATTCCCGGACAGCAAAGCATTCATCTCCAGCCAAAAATTGGAATTTCCATCTACCCCAACGACGGAAAAACGAGTGAGACCCTATCGCATTTTGCAGAAATCGCCTTGCATCGGGCACAAGAAAAGATACATGACCACTATCAATTCCATTCACCGGGACTCAATCAGGAGATCGCCAAACGCCATGTGCTGAGCAATCAGCTACGTGAAGCGATACGACAAGATGAACTGGTCTTGCACTATCAGCCGCAGGTGTCTTTGAAGAACGGAAAAATCACCGGATTTGAGGCCCTGGTCCGATGGAATCATCCTGAACACGGACTGCTGATGCCGGCAGAGTTTGTTTCGCTCGCGGAAGAGTCGGACCTCATTCTCGCTGTGGGAGAATGGGTCTTGCGGGCAGCCTGCCTGCAATGCAAGGAATGGGAGCGGAAGGGATTCAATCCGGTGACCATTGCCGTGAACCTGTCGGCAATGCAATTCACTGAAAAGAATCTGAAGGGCCTGATTGGCCAGATCCTTTCAGAGTCCCAAATGGATCCGCAATATCTCGAACTGGAACTGACGGAAAGCGTCTCCATGGACGATCCCGAAAAAAGTATTGCGATCATGGTTCACTTGCGCAAACTCGGCGTCACGCTATCCATCGACGACTTCGGTACCGGTTACTCCAACCTCAGCTATCTGAAACGGTTTCCTGTCGGCCGGCTCAAAATTGACAAATCTTTTGTCCGCGATCTGGTTGACGATCCACACGATCTTGCCATTTGCAGGTCTATCATCGCCATCGCCAAAAGCCTGCATCTGGAGGTCGTCGCTGAGGGCGTCGAAACCGCCAACCAACTGAAAATACTGCATGCGGAGGGATGCGACAAGATCCAGGGATATTATTTCAGCGTTCCGCTCCCGGCCAAGGACTGTATATCTCTCCTTGAACGCGACATTTCCTTGCCCCTGGACAGCATAAGGCGCAGTCCCTATGCACGTTCTTTGCTTGTGGTCGACGATGAAGTGAACATCCTGGCGGCGATCAAGCGCGTGCTCAGCCGTTCCGGCTATCAGATATTCACGGCAAACAATGCAGCCGAGGCTTTCGATATTCTTGCCAACCATCAGATCGGAGTAGTCCTGACAGATCAGCAGATGCCGGACGTCCTCGGGACGGAACTCCTGGAAAAAGTGAGATTTATGTATCCGAACACCGTACGGATCATGCTGACCGGCCATGCCAGCCTCAACAGTGTCACCCACGCCATCAACCAGGGTGCGATTTATAAATTTCTTGTCAAACCATGGGATAACGACGAGTTGGAAAAAACGATTCTGGGAGCGTTTGAAAAATTTGAAGCCGCGCTCAAGTAGCGCAGGATTTCAAGCCGTCTTGAATAAGCACACTCAAGGCACGGCGCAATAGCGTCCAGAAGGCCGCACAATGCATATGCTGCCTTTTCGTTCGATGCGCCGAATTGCCGGGATAAAAAAAGCCCCGACCTTCGCAGGCCGGGGCTGAATCCAATTCATGAGGAGAACTGGAGGAGACGGTTATCACTCTATCGCAGCGCAACATCGCTCGCCAGTTGAATTACACAATGACACATTTTCAACATCCCGGTCACAAAGACTCCCTCTCAATATTCTGTAAAAAAGATTAACCGTCCTTGCTATTTCCTCGTGCATGCACAATAATTGATGAGAATTGTTCTCATTTGAAAAGTCTCGTACGATTCCCGGCGACGGTTTCCCCTATCTTCGCCGCGCAATCGGCAACTTGCATATTGGCAACCCGCCCCCATATGGGACGGAATCAAGCATACGGGCAAGCGGAAGAACCGGCTGGCGGGACAGGATACAAACCAATCCGCAGCTTAGGGAATATCCACCCGCAGCCGGAAACGAAGAAGGAAAGATCATGATGCGTCTGCGTCCTCTCGACGATCAACAACTGCCCAACCTGACCGACGTCCAACGCGTAGCCCTGCACCCGCACGCCACGCGGCTGCAAGGCGAATTCGCACCGTTGCTGAACCGTCTGACCGAACTCGGCGACCTCACCGAAGTCACGCGCAACTCCTCAGCTCTGCTCGAGAAGGACAATGTCAGCGGCGCGCTGTACGTCAAGAACGAGATTGAATTCGCGCCTGCCGAAGCCATGCACCTGCGCATTTTCTATCCGCAATGGGAACACGGCTACGCACTGGAAGAACACGACGCCTGCAGCGGCGGCAAGCAATACAGCCTGCAGTTCTTCGACCGCTACGGCAGCATGCTGCACAAGATTGTGCTGGGTGAAAACGGCGACATTGCGTCCTTCAGGCAATTGGTCAGCGATCATGCGGCGGCCGAACAGGTGTCCCCGCTGCATCTGGTCCTGCCGCAGGACGACGGCGACAGCGCCGACGTCAAGCAGATCGATGTCGACGCCTTGCGCGCGGAGTGGGCCCACACCCATAATCACGACGACTTCATCCAACGTCAGGAAGCATTCGATCGGCAGCGCCTGCGCAAGCTGCGTCTTGCCGGCAAGGCCTTCGCCTACCAGGTCGCCAACGATTCCGCGCGCGTCATCCTGCAGCGCATGACCGAGTTCGGCACGTCGATCATGGCGCAGGTCGGCAACGCCGGCATCGTGCAGGCTTATTACGGCAAGATCAAGAACATCCGCATCAAGGATTCACGCCTGAAGATCATGAACTCCGGTTTCCGCATGCAACTGCGCGAAGACCATATCGATTCGGTCTGGGTCGCGAAAAAACCGACCACCGACGGCATCATCACATCGCTGGAACTGTTCAACCGCCAGGGCGCGCACATCGCCAGCTTCCTCAGCAAGAAATCCAACGGCCAGCCGGAACCGCGCGAATGGCGCGACGCCATCATGCGCCTGATGCCGATATTCGGCGTCTGATCCGGTGCGGACAGGGCGGGCCCGCGCCCGTTGTCGAGCGGTCGCGGCAAAACCATTAGAATAGCCGCACTTCTTTTTTCGGAAATCACTCATGAGCGAACGTCTTCTCGTCATCCTGGCCGGCCTCAACATGTTCATTGCCGTCGCTGCCGGCGCCTTCGGTGCACACGGCCTGAAGCAGATCCTCGATCCCGACATGCTGGCGATCTGGCAGACCGCCGTCATCTACCAGATGGTGCATGCGCTGGGCATGTTCGCGGTAGCCCTGCTGATCCCGAAATTCGGTCCGGCCGTTCTTGGCTGGGCGGGCAGCGCGATGTTCATCGGCATCGTGATTTTTAGCGGCAGCCTGTACTTCCTGGCGCTGAGCGGCATCCGCTTCCTCGGCGCGATCACGCCGATCGGCGGCCTGGCTTTCCTGGCGTCGTGGCTGCTGGTGGCATGGGCGGCCTACAAGGCGCAGTGAATTCAGAAGCAAGAAAAGAAAACGGCCGGTGCTGATGCACCGGCCGTTTTGCATTGTGCCTGCGCCAACAATCAGTGGAGGTCAGTGAAAGAATTCCGCGATCAGCGTAGCGCCGATGAAGGTCCCCGCGTTCGCCGCAAACGACACCAGCACGATGCGCCAGCCCAGCTTGCGGAACGCCGGAATATCCTTGGCAATCGACAGGCCGGCGAAAGTCAGCATCGGCGTGATCACCGCCAGGAAGTTGATCTTGCCGGTGATCGCCGCGACGGCTTCCGCCCACGGACAGGCCGGCGAGGTCAGGAACATCGCCACCAGCGTGACCCAGCACACCGCCGGGATCTTCTTGCCGGTCAGGTTGCACAGCAGGTCGCCGACGAACACCGCGGCAATCATGATCACGATGCAGCCCACCGATTCCAGCGGCGCCACCTTGTAGGCGATCCAGTTGGCGATGATGGTCAGCACGCCCGCAAAGACCCAGGCGCCGACGCGGCCGGCCAGGTTGAGGTCGGCGACTTCATGGTGCGTCTGCGCCAGCAGGTTGTCGTCCGGCATGGTCGACGATGCGGTCGTGCGGCCGATGATCGGTTCCAGCACGCGGTAGCCCCACACCGCCAGCGGCAGCGAAATGAACAGCGTGAAATAGGTGCCGATGGTGGTCGTGATCAGGTTGCTGGCAGCGGCAAAGGTCGCCACGTCCTTGGCCATCTCCGGCGTCTGCTGCGCCGCGATCGCGCCGGCTGCGGCCGCCATCATGCTGCCGGAACCGACGCCCGCCCCCATCGCCAGCGCAACCGGATGAAAAATGTTCAGGCTGGTGATGAAGCCGGCGAAGATGGCGATGAACACCGCGCCGAACAAGGTGCCGGTAATGTATTCGGCAAGCACGCCGCGCCCTTCCGGCGAGTTCATGCCGTAGCGCTCGCCAATGATCGCCAGGCTAGGTTCGCGCCCCACCGAAAACGTCGCGCCGATCGCCTCGCGCTTGATGCCCAGCAGCAGCGCCAGCGGCAAGCCAATCAGAATGGTGCCGACGAAGTGGCCGAACTCCTGGAATACCAGCGCCCAGCCGGCGCCGATGATCTTGGGCAGCGAACTGCCGACCATCAGGCCCAGCTTGGCGACGAACAGCAGCAAAGCGGGCTGCAGGATCGCCGCCGCCCGGAACTGCAACGGCTGGGTCAGCGCCAGCGGTCCCATTCTGGATTGCAGGCTGCCGATGACCGCCCCCATGATCAGCGCCCAGACCATCGGCAGGAGTACAACTTTTCCCGGTCCCACCTTGAAGGCCACCGAACCGATCAGTTCAGCGACCACCAGGATCACGATTGCATAAACGTATAACTTCCAACTGGACAGGCCAGGCTGGATGACAGGTGCTGGTGTGGCGGATGCTGCTTGCATGTTTCCCTCCGGATCTTGAGTCCTGTGTTGTATGAGGACGATGAACAAGCCGCCATGTCGAGCGGCCCTCCCTGGTGCGTCTATTCCTTGTACAACGATTTATTTGCGGTTTTCCCGCGATCTTATTGCCCGGCGTCAATAATGCCTTGCGCGCCGTTCCTTCGCAATGAAAAATGCAAACGTTCTCATCGCAGGAAAAGGGCTGCCGCCCTTTTCCTCACTCTTTTCCAGCTTAAACGTAACCGAAAGTCGCGACCGGTTCCTTGGCCGTTTCCACCCACACGCTCTTGGTTTGCGTGTATTCATACAGCGCCTCGACGCCGCTGGAACGGCCATAACCGCTTTGCCCGTAGCCACCGAACGGTGAAGCGACATTGATGGTCTTGTAGCCGTTGATCCAGAAAGTGCCGGCATTGACGCCGGCCGCTACGCGGTGCGCGCGGGCGACGTCGTTGGTCCACACCGCCCCGGCCAGGCCGAAATCGCTGTCGTTGGCGATGCCCACCGCCTCTTCCTCAGTGTCGAAGGGGATCACCACCACCACCGGGCCAAAAATTTCCCGGCGCGCCACGTCCATGTCGTTGCGGACATCGGCCAGCACGGTCGGTCTGATGAAAAAGCCCGGCTCGGCAAAGTCCTGCTCCGCCGTCGCCAGCCGCGCGCCGCCGCGCAGCCCGTCGGCGATCATGCTGCGCACGTGTTCATATTGCTTGCGATTGGAAATCGGACCGACTTCGGTTTGCGCATCCGACGGCTGACCGACCTTGATCCTGCCGGCGCCGTTGGCCAGCATGGCGACGAATTCCTGATAGACGGTGCGCTGGACCAGCAAACGCGAACCGGCCACGCAACTCTGTCCCGCCGACGAAAAGATCGCCGCCTGCGCGCCGAGGCAGGCGCGCTTCAGGTCGGCATCCTCAAACACGATATTGGCGGACTTGCCGCCCAGTTCCAGCACGCATGGCAACAGGCGGCGCGCGGCGGCTTCGGCGATCTTCTTGCCGGTCTGCGGCGAACCGACGAACACCACCTTTTTAATGGTGCGATGATCGATGGCGGCTTGGCCGACGGTATGGCCGTAACCGGCCAGCACGTTGATCAGCCCCTTGGGCACGCCGGCCTGTTCGGCCAGCGCAGCCACCGCCAGCGAGGTGAACGGCGTCAGTTCGGAAGGCTTCAGCAACACTGCGTTGCCCATCGCGATCGCCGGCGCCACCTGCCAGCCGCAGGTGAAAATGGGCGCATTCCACGGCGTGATCTGCAGCACCGTGCCGACCGGCTCGCGACGCGTGTAGTTGAGATGCGAACTCGGCACCGGAATCACATCGCCGTAGAACTTGTCGCTCCAGCCGGCGTAGTACTCGAACATCTCGGCGACCTTGCCGACTTCGCCGCGGCAATCGCGGATCGGCTTGCCGGCGCTGAGCGATTCCAGTTGCGCCAGGGCTTCGGCGTTGCCGCGGATTTTCTGCCCGATGGCGAAGACGATGCGGCCGCGCGCCGCGTGCGTCAGCTTGCACCATTCCACCTGCGCCGCCAGTGCGGCCTCGGCAGCCTGCTGCACGATCTCGGCGCCGGCGTCGCGGTAGCTCAATGTCGCCGCGCCGGTGGCCGGGTTCTGCAAGGCGATGAGGTCGCCGCTGCCTTGCACCAGTTTGCCGCCGACGTAAGAGCCGACAAATCCGGCGCCCTGAAAAAACGGCGCAAACGCCGCCAACAATTGTTCCGCTTCATTCAATTTCATATAACGCTCCTGACGATGTTCGGTGATTTATTTTTCAATGAATTGCACGATGCGATTGAAATCCTCGCCATCGGCCAAGGTCGCGCTGCTGGCGGCCCACAAGCGGCCGACTTCGCCGGACAGCGGCGCGGACATGCCCAGATCCGCCAGCAAACCCATCGCCAGGCGCAAATCCTTGCGCATGAGCTTCATCGTGAATCCAGAGTTGAAGGCGTCGTTGGAAATCCAGGTCGGATAATTGGCCTGGGTGACGCCGCTGCGGCCGGAGCCGGCATTGATGCCTTCGAAGATCTGTTGCGGATCGAGTCCGGCGGCGGCGGCGATGCGCGCCGCTTCGCCGGCGACGATCAGGTGCGCGCCGCACATCAGGTTGTTGAGCAGCTTGGTGACGTGGCCGGCGCCGACCGGGCCGACGTGAATGCGCTTGGCGCTCATGGCTTCGAGCACCGGCGTCACGGCAGCAATGTCTTCTGCAGCGCCGCCCAGCACCATGGTCATGGAACCTGTCGCCGCGCCCTTGGGACCGCCGCTGACCGGCGCATCGATGAAGCGCACGCCCTTGTCCGCCAGGGCTGCCGCGACTTTGCGCGTACTGTCGGGATCGGCGGTGGTGGTGTCGACGACCAGCAAACCCGGTTTCGCGCCTGCCAGCAAACCGTCGGCGCCGAACACCACGGCCTCGACGACATCCGAGGTCGGCAAGGACAGGATCAGCACATCGACGGCCGCCGCCAACGCCGCCACCGACGCAACGATCCCGACGCCCTCGCGCGCGATGCCCTCGGTCGCAACCGCCGCCGGATCGTAACCCGACACCGTAAAACCGCCGCGCTGCAGCGACAACGCCATGCCGCGCCCCATATTGCCCAAACCCGCCACACCGATATGCTTCATGCCGCTCCTCGTTGAAAATAATCAGACGGGTCCAGTGTGCAAGCGGCGTGAACGAGCGTCAATTACATCGAAAAGCAGACTTTGTTCTATTTAAGAGAACGCAGGAAATGCGCGGCGAATCAACTGGTGACCTGAAAGGCCTGCATCAGCGAACTCGCATACGACACAAAACGGTTCGCCGCCACCGACAGCTTGCGGCCGACACGCGTGACCAGATGCACTTCGGCCTGCGTCAGCACATCGTCTTCGAGCGGTATCGCGAACAGCTCTCCCGCCGCCAGTTCGGTCGACACCGCAAAGCGCGGCAACAGGGTCACGCCCAGTCCCGATTTGACGAAATGCTTGAGCACATTGATGGAATTGGTGGTCAGCGCCGGATTGAGCTTGACCTTCGCGGCATACTCGGCCAATGCCAGCAATTGCCGCGTGCCGTAAGAGGAATGCATCAGCCCGATCGGATATTCGCTGAGTTCCTGCAAGGTGCAGGACTTGCTGTTGCGCAGCGGCGAGCCGGTGCTGACCACGGCCAGCATCGGCTGCCGCTGCACTGCGCGCGAGACGATCTTGGGATCGGTCGGCGGGTTGTAGACCAGGCCGATTTCCGCAATATCTTCGGCCACCAGGCGCAGCACGTCGTTGGTGCCGGCCAGATCCAGCGATACGGAAATCTGCGGATGGCGTTCGCAGAAATAGGCCATCGGCCGGCTCATGAAATCGCTCACGAAACCCTCGCCGATGACGATGCTGACATGGCCGCGCTTGAGGCCGCGCAAGCCTTGCAGTTTGGACAACAGGTCGGCCTGGTGGGCGCCCTGCTCACGGTAGTAATCGATCAGCAACTGCCCCGCCTCGGTCGGCACCACGCCGCGCCGGTGCCGTTCCATGACAGGGATGGCGATTTCCTGTTCGAGCAGCGCGATCTGGCGGCTCACCGCCGACGGTGCGATATCGAGCTTGTCGGCCGCCGCGCGTACGCTGCCGCACTGGACCGCTTCAAAGAAATAGACGAGACGCTGCTCGCTGAGCTTTTTCATTGCCCTTCCCTGTCCGTGTTGTTTTGAGTTGCCTCAATTAGAACAGAGTTTTCAATTTTCCCTTATTGACGAACCTCAGGTGGTAATACAGGCTGCAACGAACGCTAGGCTGTGGCACCGCTCAACGCCACCCGCACGAGATCGTCAATTTCGGTGGTGATGTTCGACAGCACGCCGGCCACCACGGAGAATTCCTTGCCGGCCTGCCCGGCGCGCGCCGCCACGATGCGAGCGTTGAAAGACACCATCTTGGCCTGCTTGGCGATGGTCTCGATGTCGGTCATGATGCCGCGCAATTGCTTCTTCATGAGTACGGCATGGCGCTTGGATTGCTCTTCGTACACAGTGGTGATCTGGTTCAGGATGCCCAATAACGGCGTGGTGATGCGCACCAGTTCTTCGAGCAATGCCGGCGCATCGCGCAGGCCGTCTTCGATGGCGTTGAGCGTGCGTTCGGCCAGGTCGATGAAATAGACGATCTGCGCGTCGCCGTCGAGCTTGCCGAAATAGGCTTCGCGCAGTTCTTCGCAAAAAATCCCGGGCAAGATGTCGGAACCCTTGACCAGTCCCGCGTGCGCGCCGCGGAACAGACCCAGCGCTTCGCGCGCGATCTTCACGGCGCCTTCGTGGCGTTGCGAAGCCAGCACCGCATACAGCACCAGGCGCTGCGACGTGAAACGACGCCGTCCCGACAGATTGATCAGCGCACCGAACACTTCGCCCGACAAGGGCCTGGTGTCGTCGGCGGTTTCGTCCTTGCCGGTCTTGCCATTCTGCAGCAGCATGATGTGCCCGGACGCCATGGTGTTCCTTTCGCTTGAGTCTGGAAGATTTCCTTACGCCGCTTCTTTGGCCGGATGCGCCTGTTTGCGGTAAAGAAATTCGAGCACCGCGGTACGGTATCCGGCATATTGCGCATCCTGCGCCAGCGCCACGCGCTCGCGCGGACGGGCCAGCCCGACGTCGAGAATCTCGCCGATGGTTGCCGCGGGACCGTTGGTCATCATGACGATGCGGTCCGACAGCAACACCGCTTCGTCGACGTCATGCGTGACCATGACGACGGTCGATCCGGTCTTGGCGACGATCTTCAGCAACTCGTCCTGCAGGTGCGCGCGGGTGAGCGCATCGAGCGCGCCGAACGGTTCGTCCATCAGCAAGACTTTGGGCTCCATGGCCAGTGCGCGAGCGATGCCGACGCGTTGTTTCATGCCGCCGGAAATTTCGTTGGGACGCTTGGTTTCGGCCGCCGTCAGGCCGACCAGCGCCAGCGCCGCGCGGGTGCGTTCGCGCAACTGGATGCGGCTTTCTGCGCCGCCGAACACGCGCTCCACGCCGAGGTAAATGTTTTCGTAGCAAGTCAGCCAGGGCAGCAGCGAATGATTCTGGAACACCACCGAGCGTTCCGGCGACGGCCCTGCGATTTCGCGATTGGCGCACAGCAGCAGCCCTTCGCTCGGCTTGAGCAGACCGGCAATCAGGTTGAGCAGCGTCGACTTGCCGCAGCCGGAGTGGCCGATCAGGGTGATGAACTCGCCCTTTTGCACGCTCAGGTTGATGTCGTGCAGCGCATGGAAAGCCCCCTTCTTGGTGTGGAACACCATTTCGACGCCATTGATGTCGATAAACTTGTTGTGCATGTCCATCAGAATCCCCCTGGTTGCTTCGTTAGGCGTTAAGTCGTTTCGGTTGAAATCGAACTCAGTTGCTGACCTGCTCGTAAGTGAAGGCCTTGGCCAGCGCCACCAGCAGTTGTTCGAGGATCAGGCCGACCACGCCGATCACCACGATCGCGATGATGATGTGCGGCACGTTCAGGTTGTTCCATTCGTCCCAGACCCAGAAGCCGATACCGACGCCGCCGGTGAGCATTTCCGCAGCCACGATCACCAGCCACGCGGTGCCGATGGCCAGGCGCACGCCGGTCAGCATGTAAGGCAATACCGATGGAAACAGAATCTTGGTGAGGATCTTCCACTCGGACAGGTTCAGCACGCGCGCCACGTTCATGTAGTCCTGCGGCACGCGCTGCACGCCGACGGCGGTGTTGATGATCATGGGCCAGATCGAGCAGATGAAGATCGACCAGATCGCCGCCGGGTTGGCCGACTTGAACACGAGCAGGCCGATCGGCAGCCAGGCCAATGGCGACACTGGTTTCAGCAGGCTGATGATGGGACCGAACATGCCCGCCAGGAAGCGGATGCGGCCGATCATGAAGCCCAGCGGGATGCCGACCAGCGCGGCCAGGCCGAAGCCGATCGCCACGCGCTGCAGCGACGCCAGCACGTTCCAGCCGATGCCCTGGTCGTTGGGACCGGTGCGGTAGAACGGATCGGAAAACAGCTTCAGCGCTTCCTGGAACGTCACCAGCGGCGTCGGGAAACTGCTGTTCTTTGCCGCAATGATCTGCCATACCAGCACCAGGAAAGCGATGCCGGCCAGCGGCGGCAACACATTCATCAGCCAGCCGGCCAGCGGCAATTTTCTCCGCGCCTGCTTTACCTTTGGCGGAACAGGCGCGGCGGCAGTAGTGGCGGCAACAGTAGTAGTCGCCGTCGCCGGCTTGAGATTCTCATTCATCGTCGTTTCCATGACTGCGCTCATATCGATTCCTTCACTTGGGGCTGCTGCCGACTGTCTCAGGCCTTGATCTTGAACGATGCCGCATAGGCTTTCGGATTCTTGCCGTCCCAGACGGCGCCGTCCATCAGCTTGGAAGTGCGCATCGGATCCTTCGGAATGCTGGTCTTCGTCATGGTTGCCGCTTCCTTGTACAAGTCGATCTGATTGACCGCCTTGGCCACGGCCAGATAGTCCGGATCATCCTTGAGCAAACCCCAACGGCGATGTTGGGTCATGAACCACATGCCGTCCGACAGGTAAGGGAAGTTGACCGCGCCGTCGCCGTAGAACTTCATGTAGTTCGGATCGTCCCATGTCTTGCCGAGGCCGTTCTGATAGCGGCCCATGATGCGTTGATCGATGACATCCTTGCTGGTGTTGACATAGGATTTGTCGGCAATGACTTCGGCCATCTTGTTCTTGTTGGCCAGCGATGCATCGATCCATTTGCTGGCATCGAGGATCGCCGCCATCATGGCGCGACAGGTGTTCGGATATTTTTTGACGAAGTCGAGCGAGGTGCCGAGGACTTTTTCCGGATGGTCCTTCCAGATATCCTGCGTGGTGGTCGCGGTGATGCCGACGCCGTCGACGATGGCGCGATGGCCCCACGGTTCGCCGACGCAGAAACCGTCCATGTTGCCGACGCGCATATTGGCGACCATTTGCGGCGGCGGGACGGTGATGACCTTGGCGTCCTTCATCGGGTTGATGCCGTTGGCGGCCAGCCAGTAATACAGCCACATGGCGTGGGTGCCGGTCGGGAAAGTCTGGGCGAAAGTGTACTCTCGCTTGTCGGTTTGCATCAGCTTGGCCAGCGACGGGCCGTCGACGCCGCCCTTGTCGGCAATCTTCTTCGACAGCGTGATGGCCTGGCCGTTATTGTTGAGATTCATCAGCACGGCCATGTCTTTCTTCTGGCCGCCGATACCCATCTGCACGCCATAGATCAGCCCGTACAGGACATGCGCCGCATCGAGCTCACCGTTGGTCAGCTTGTCGCGCACGCCGGCCCAGGAAGCTTCCTTGCTGGGCACGATTTTGATGCCGTATTTTTTGTCGAAGCCCAGCACCGAGGCCATCACCACCGAAGCGCAATCGGTCAGCGGAATAAAACCGATCTTGACTTCTTCCTTCTCCGGCTTGTCCGAACCGGCGGCCCAGGCGCCTCCCGTGGCTAGTCCCAACATGCTCGCTCCCGTTGCAAGTCCTGCAGTCTGAATCAATTGACGACGCTTGAAATCCACTTCACAGACAGCTTCCACGGCTTTGTTCGATTGTTGCTCTTTGAATTCCATCGCGTTCCCCATTATTCAGCGGCAAATAAAAAAGGCGTCCCTTCGGCATGCACTGAGTCATGTCGAAAGACGCCTTTGTCTTGGATGATCCGACCGCCATTGGCCGAATCGTTCATTGCGCAAATCTTGCGCTATGTCCACCATTCAGCAAAGAACATGCCAAGCCGGCTTGAAAAGCCTGAAAAGCCGCATCGCCAGAGGAAAAAACAGGTCTCCGGCGACCTCGGAAAGATATCTGGAACAAGGGAGAAAGCGGCAGCGCAGACGCACCGCCTTTGTGCTACGCACCAATTTGGCGGTGCAGATGCCGTGTGCTGTGACGGAAAAATGTCAGCCGAGCAAGTCTTCGACATCCAGCAGGCGCTGGGCGATTTCGGAAAGTTTGAGGTTTTTGTTCATGGCCATGCTGCGCAGCTTTTGGTAAGCCTCGTCTTCGGAAAGCTTGTGCCTGGCCATCAGCAGCCCCTTGGCGCGCTCGATGACCTTACGCTCGGCCAGCTTGTGCTTGGTGTCGGACAGCTCGGCGCGCAGCTTCTGCTCCTGGCGGAAACGCGCCAGTGCAACGTCGAGCACAGGCTTGATGCGCTCGGCCTGCAGGCCGGCCACGATGTAGGCGGTGACGCCAGCTTCCATGGCGGCTTCCATGCTACTGGTGTCGTCGTCTTCGGTAAACATGACGATGGGACGGCGTTCATCGCGCGTGGCGATGACGATGTGCTCCAGCACGTCGCGCGCATCCGACTCGGCGTCGATGATGATCATGTCGGGCTGCAACTGGGCGATGCGTTCAGGCAGATAGAGGTCGGCCGGCAACGAAGCGACGATGTCGTAACCCGCTTCCAGCAAACCAATGCGCAAGGCCTTGCCGCGCTCGGCTTGCTCTTGCAGCACAGCGTCGCTCTCATCGGCATGGTCGATAATGGTGTTGACGACGACGATGCGTAGATTGCGCATGTGGGGTTCCAATGTTCGCCTGGACATCGTGATTCGATTCTGAACTCGTTACGGGCCTGAGAGACTGCACGTTCACCCGAATATTTCCATGATGCAGCCGGGCGAATAGTAACCCATTTGGAAATGCAGGACACTTTCCATCACTTTGTGAGGTATTTGCAAATGCACCGCCGGGATGCATTTCCGACACATCAGTCAACATCCGGCAAGCAAAAATCAAACCAGAAGCCACGCCCCACAAGCGTCGAGAATATGCCGGATGCCCTACTCCGGCAATCGTCTTTTCTTACAGGAAATCGAGGCGCACGCCTATCTACGCCGGCCATGACGACTGCTAACATCCATGCGTCATCTCCGATTCACGCAGGAGAACGAAAGTGCGTTTCCAGACATCGGCGCCATGCGTTCAACGCCCCGGCGGGATGCATGGCGTTGACGACCGTTGCAATGCCCGCAGCACAACAAGGAGAACAACATGACCCTCGGCACCATACTTCTGATTATCCTTATCCTGATCCTCCTCGGCGCCCTGCCGACCTGGCCGCATAGCCGGTCGTGGGGTTATGGCCCCAGCGGCATCGCCGGCGTCGTTGTCGTCATCCTGCTGGTCCTGATACTGCTGGGACGACTGTAGAGGAGGCGGGTTTTCCTGCCGCGTCGGGCGGCAAACAGGATATGATGAGCGGCGTTGCATCACCAAGGTGCAGCGCCGCTTGTCATTTCTATCGAATGGGAGCCCGCAATGATGAGAAAAAATCGCCAAAAACGCCTTGTACTGCCGCTCTTGGTGGCTGTCGGCATTGCCGCCCATGCATCGGCCTTTGCCGCGGAAGAAGACGTTTCCAAAGAAGATCCACAGCGCTGGTATCAAAGCGACGACACTGCAAAACTGCACTATCAGAACCTGGTGAAGGAAGCCCGCGCCGCCGGCGCCCAGGCACTGCAGGAATGCAAACCGCTCAAGGGCGGTGCAGCCCGCGCCTGCCGCAAGGAAGCGCGCGACCATATGCGTAGCGACCTGGCGCGTGCAAAACGCATCCTCAAGGCCAGAACCGCCGCAGAATAGGGCGGCACCTTACCATCGCTGCCCGTGCTCAAGGCATCGAGTCCGTCGACCAGACTCATGCACAAGCAATGCGGACAAAGCAAAGGGGACCGCCTGGGTCCCCTTTGCTTCTGGCTGCATCGGACAGACACAGACGCAGAGACAGACGCGCTTATTTGCCGATCTGATTACCGATCACGCCGCCGACCGCCGCGCCGCCAGCGGTACCGATGCCGCTGCCGCCGGTCAGGACTGCGCCGCCCACGGCGCCGACACCCGCGCCGATGGCCGTATTCTTGTCTCGTTGCGACATGCCGCTGCAACCGCTCAGGACCGTCAGGGCACAGACAGTGATCGAAGTCACCACGGTTTTATGTATTTTTTTCATAACGACACCTTTTTAAAAAATGGTTGATGCTGCGAATGCAGCAAGTCAATTTCTTCGCGTGCCCCGATCAGGAGCAGATATTTTTTAGACCTTGCCCGCTGGGAGAGTTTCACGCTGCCGGGCTGCGCAAACATTCGCTTACACTTGTCGCGTCGTCGGGATTGCATGCGCGTTTTTTCGGCCGCATGTGCTCGTACACAATGACGGCATTGCGGATGGCGTCAGGACGTTTTCTCTGCACCATGTCGAGGTAAAGGAATTTTTTCTTGTCCCGTATTGCTCCCACTATCGATTTTCCCGCGCCCGTCTTACCCTTTGCTGCAGCTTGGGAAACGTAGGCTGTCCCGCTGTCGGCGACGGCGGCAGAACACGCCAGTGCGCCGGCCAATACGATCGAAGCGACGATACATATTTTTTTCATGATCCCTCCCTCTGCATGCCGTGCGCATCACGACGCGGGAATGTTCAATTGATAAGCAAGTAAACGTTCCTGTATTGATGGAATACGTTCCAAGTACCGCCCCATCATGACAAAATCAGGTACCGCTCGACAGCCGTGCTTTTCCGATTCTGCCGTAAGACAATTCCTACACGGAACAATGTTCGGGAAAGGAAAAATGGGAGCCCAGGCTCCCATTATTCATCTGCGGATCAGCGATCCTTCAGGGTTTCCTTGGCATCGCCATAGCTTTTCTGGACATTGCCGTCCATTTGTTTTGCAACGCCCTTGACTTGCTGGCTCTTGCTGCCGACTATTTCTCCGGCCTTTTGCTGAACCTTGCCCGCTACCTCTTTTGCCTTGCCTTGAACTTGATCTTTATTCATGATCGCTCCTGAAAGTTGAGAGAGCAGCTACCGGTCGTCTCGGACAGTCAACTGCACGTGTTTCCGCAAGCGAAAACGCGATAATTCATCTTAACGAGGAGGAGATCGAGCGACCATAAGACAGCCCCGCTTTGCAGCGTAGGACAAGGCGCAAACAGGGAGTCAGTCAGCGGAAACGGATGCGGTCGAGGGGGCAGAGTCGGACATCAGGCTGCGGTCGCAGGCGACAGCGGCAAGCGGATGGTGATGGTCGCGCCTGCGCCAGGCACGGAACGGATCGCCACATTGCCGCCGAAGAACGTGGCGCGTTCGCGCAGCCCGCGCAAGCCGTACGTCTTGTTGTTGTCCTGGCGTTCCTGCGGAATGCCGACGCCGTTGTCGCGCACCGTGAGCGACACCTGCTCTTCGTCGACATCGAGGATGACATCGACCCTGCTTGCCTTGGCATGCTTGGTGACATTGTTGAGCATCTCCTGCAGCATGCGGTAGATGGCGATTTCCATCTCGTGGCCAATGGCGACGTCTTCATCCGGCAGGCTGGCCTTGCAGGCCATGCCGGTACGCTCGGCAAGCTCGTCGAGCTGCTCGGTGATCGCCGCCTTGAGGCCGAACAGATCGAGCATGTTGGGACGCAATTCCGTCTGTATGCGCCGCGTGGTGCTGACCAGGGAATTCATCAATCCCTGCATGCGCGGCTTGCGTTCCTGCCATCTGTCGTTGTCGGGGAATATCTTGTAGACGCTCTCCAGATGCATGCTCAGCGCCGTCAGCGAGGCTCCCATGTTGTCGTGCAGTTCGCGGGCGATCGCCCGTTTTTCTTCTTCCCGCACCGTTTCCAGGTGATTGGTGAGTTCGCGCAGCAAAGCGGTGCGTTCTATCACGGTTTTTTCCAGTTGGGTCTCGCGTTCGCGCAGGGAATCTTCCGCGCGCTTGCGTTCCGAAATGTCAGTGCTGATGCCGATCACGCCAAGCACATTGCCTGCCTTGTCGAACCAGGGCACGCGCGTGGATTGGTAAGTGAACACGCCATGCTGCAGATGCAAGGTCTGCTCGATGGTCTCCGGCAGGCCGCTCGCCATGACGCGACGGTCATCCTCGTCGATCTGGCCAACGTCTTCTGGCAGGAACAATTCGTGGTTGGAGCGGTACATCGCCTCCTCCCAGGTCTTGCCGACCTGCTGCAGCAAGGCCGGATTGGCAAAGATCAGCAAGCCCTGGCGATTCTTGACGAAAATCGGTTCGCGCGTGCTGTCGCTGACGGCGGTCAGCAACGAATTGGTCTCGGCCAGCTTGGCGGCGCTTTGCATGCGCGCGCCATATTCGCGATCGAGCTTGCCGGCGAAACGCCAGAAGGCGAACACGACCAGGGCGCCGTCGATGAGCGTCAGAAAAGGCAGCATCAACTGATCGGAATACAGGCCGCGTTCCGCGCCTTTGGCCACAAGAAGATTGAGGATCAGGATCAGGAGCAGCATGGACGGCAACAGCCGGCGCAGTATATTGCCTCCCGGCGCATGACTGATGATGATGGACATCAGCCGATGCGACGGCCGCGCCATGAGCAGCGCCGCCCCCATCAACAGGAATGCCAGCGCCGACAACACCGGAACACCGGCGGAATAACGCAGGAAGGTCAATTTGCTGATGCCGTACAGATAACCCACCAGCGGAATGGCGCTCAGTCCGATCAGCACGAAAGCCAGATATTCGGCCGGATAATGGCCGCCGCGGATGCGCAGGTCATGCAACAGCAAGATGAATGCAATCAGGAGAAAACAGCTCGCAGCCAGAGGATGGATCTCTGCGCCGAACGCGCTGGCGGTCGCCGAAAAAATCGGCAGTGCGGCAGACGGCAACGTCACGCCGAACAAGTTCTGCAGCAAGAAACCGGCGGCCAGCAGCAACAGCAGCATGGCGGTGAGACGAGCGGCGACAGTCAGCTTGCGGCTGGTCCTGCCGACGTTGACGCAATGTATGTACAGCGTTACTCCCGCAAGAATGAAACCGGCCGCCGTGCTGCCCTGCACGGCGATCAGGTCGGAAAGTATCTTGCGGTAATCGTCTTGTGCATAACAACTGATCAGCACCACGACGCCGAACAACACGATGATGGTCCCCAAGCCCATTGCGGCAGTAACGATGCTGGCGAAATTCGCTTGCGTGGCGACGTAATGTTCCAACGAAGAACTCTCGCCGATATCGTTTCGTACTGCCGTCATTTGCATGTGCTGGGATCCCTGATTTTTTCGTTGACTGCGCAAACAGGCGCGCAACCGCATGCAGTCACATTATATTGAACTGCGCCGGCGCATTGTGCGAATCTCAGGGCCGCGTTGCAGACGGCGACAGCTTATGCCGGAGCAAGGCCTGGCGGTGGGCCATTTTTTGGGAAGACCCCTCTGCCGCCGAGCTTTTCGATCAGGCTGCGCAATTTGGTGAATTCGGAAGACTTGTCAAAGAAGAACTGCACGCCGTACTGCAAACCGACACGGCGGTAAGTCGAGCTGACATGGTTGCTGAAAATGATCTTGAGTTCGTCATGGCGGCGATTGCCGGAGCGCGCAAGCCCCTGCAGAAGGTTCATGCCGTTGCCCTGCCTGAGCTGGATGTCGAGGATCAATACGTCATAGTTTTCGTTCTCCAACCGCGCCATGGCATCCTGCTCCGTGTCCGAATAGCCGGCCAGCACGACGCCGGGGATTTCAGCCAGGCTCTCCATGATAAGGTCGCGCACGTCCGCCGAATCTTCGACGAGAAATATCTTCAACGGCACATCCGGTGCATCTTCCCTCATCTTCGCTAATTCCTGCCGCACATGTTCCATGATAACTATCCAAAACGCCACGAATGAATCGGCATGTTGCCGCCTTCTCAGGCACTACCCGTGCTCGCCTGCCGGGCGCCGCCCGGCAACCGCCAATCAATCAATCAGATTGTTCTTGATGGCGTAATAAATGATGTCTGCATTGTTCGCCATATTCATCTTCTGCAGCACGCGCGAGCGATAGGTGCTGACCGTTTTTACGCTCAGGCACAGTTCGTCGGCAATCTGCGTCACGCCCTGTCCCTGGCCGAGCTTGTAAAAAATTTCGTATTCGCGCTGCGACAGCGTCTCGTGGAGCGGCTTTTCGGAATCCACCGGATCCGTTGTCAGCAACTCCGCCACGCCGTAACTGATATATTTGTGACCGCGCAGGATGGTGTTGATGGCGCTGACCAGGTCGGTCGCGAGCGCTTCCTTCTGCACATATCCGCTGGCGCCGCTGCGCAATACCTGTACCGCATAGCGGCTTTCAGGATGCATGCTCAGCATCAGGACCGGCAAGGCCGGCTTCTCGCGCTTGATCTGTTTCAGCACTTCGACGCCGCTCTTGTCCGGCATCGCAATATCGAGCAGGACAATATCCCACTCCTGAGTACGCACCAGGCGGATCGCTTCTTCCGCAGTACTGGCTTCGCCGCCGACTTCCATATTCGGAATGTCCGCAATGAAATGCTGGACTCCGGCGCGCACGACTGCGTGATCATCGACTACCAATATTTTTGTCATAGTTTTTTACGAGCACCAAAACAATGCTGCATCTCTTTTTTGATCGGACAAATGCAGTCGAACTGCGTTATTTCCTGTCTGTTTTTCTACAGCCTTCTTGTCATCTGTTCGAGTGATCCGGAGTTCCGGATGCCTTCCGCGGCTAACTATACATTAATACGATTCCCGATTTCCATTCGGACGCCTTTCGGGCGACGGCCGCAACCGCCGCCCTTGCTGCGTTATTTCAGGCGCAGGTCATTCTTGACCGACTTTACACCCTGGACGCCGCGCGCCAATTCGGTGGCGCGGCTCGAAGCCGTTGCAGAACTGACAAAACCGCTCAGTTGGACCACGCCCTTGTAGGTTTCCACATTGATCTCGGCCGACTTCAGGTTGGGTTCCTGGAAGATGGCGGATTTCACTTTGGTGGTGATGACGGCGTCATCGACATATTCGCCGGTGCCTTCCTTGTTCGGCCCGGAAGCGCAGCCGACCAGCGATACCATCATCAGCGCGAGGAAAAGGCCCATAAAACGTTTGGTCAAAGATAAAGTCATGATGATCTCCTTGTTGGTAAATTCGACGACAGATTGCTTACGATTGTTTTTATGGAGAAGCATCGCTACCTCTCCATGACCTTGCAGCTACAGATACATGGAGGCAATTACTTGCCGTATTGAGATTTTGCTGCTGTCTGGCACCGATCCTTTTCCGCGCCGCTCAGGGCGTCGCATTTTTCCTTGGCGACCTGGTATTCGGCGTCATTGGAAGTCTTGGAAGCGTCCTTGCGGGCATCGGTGGTTTTGCGCTTGGCCTTGGCATCGGCCACCGCTGTTTCGTGGGCCGCCTTTGCTTCCTTCCGGCACACATCCTGCTCATTGCCCTTGAGCGGCTTGCACTTGGCCTTGGCGGCCTTGTAATCCGCATCGGCCGCTGCAACATCTGCCTTGTATTGAGCCTTGACGGCATCGGCCGCACCGGCCATGCCGTGTGCGCCCAGAGCGGCGGAGGCGAAAATGCAGGTGGCGATGAATTTTTTCATTGAAACTCCCTTGGTTTAAAAAAAGGGGATCGCCCATGGCGCACCCCGTCATCCATGCAGCAATGGAAGCGGCGCAATCAGTGCGCCAATCCTTGTTGCGCTCTTCAAAAAATTGCGGCTACGCGCCGAACTGGCGCAGTCAATCCAGCAGGTCGCTCATGTCGTTGGCGTGTTCCTCTTCCTTCGCCATGATGGAAATGAGCAGATGACGCGTGGTCGGATCATCGTCGCCGATGCGTTCTATCATCTGGCGGTAGGCTTCGATGGCAATACGCTCGGCCAGCAGATTGGCGCGGATCATCGATTTGATGTCGCTCGAATCGTCATAGTCCGCATGGCTGCGCTCGGAAAGCCGACGCGGATTGAAGTCCGGTTCGCCGTTGAGCTGGACGATACGTTCGGCGATCTGGTTGGCGTGTCCCTCTTCTTCCATCGCGTGTTGCAGAAACTCGGCCTTGATAGGCTCATTCTCCAACCCCGACGCAGTGAAATAGTGGCGTTTATAGCGCAGCACGCAGACCAGTTCGGTCGCCAGCGCATCGTTGAGCATGGACACGACTTCCTCGCGGTTGCCCTTGTAGCCCTGCGTAACGGCGCCGTCGCTCAATTTCTTTGCTGCCTCGCGCACCTGCTCTCGGTCGATATGAAACGGCTTGTCTGCAATGCGACGAACCGTCGATGGTTTGCTTTGCATGATCATGTTCCTCTTTTATCCGTTGGCTATATGGCTGGAGATAGGAGATTCGGCACTCTCATCGTCCGCAACTGCGCGACGCGCACAGGCCGATCAGCAAGCCGATACCGGTGGAGATGACGATGGCGCGCCAGGGATTGGATTGCACATAATCGTCGGTCGAGGCGACGATTTCCTTGCCGGCCTGGACCACATAGGATTGGATGCTCTGTGCCTTGATGAAGGCGCGGTCCAGGACTTCCTCTCCCTGGGCGCGCAGGTCTTCCGCCTTCTTGCCGGTCGCCACAGCCGCCTCGGTGAACAGTTCCTGCGCTTCCTGCAGCAGCGCCTGTACGTCGCTGCGGACGGTTCGTAATTTTTCTTCGTGCATTTTTCTCTTTCCTTCCTTGTTCGTTGGCCGCGTCAATACCTGCTCAATACAGGAGGTACTGAAGGATAAGCAGCATCAGCATGGGCATGCCCAATAACCAGCAAATCACCCGTTTTTCCATGGTTGCACCCGTTTCGGTATTTTTGTGTGATGAAACGAACCGCGTTGTCTCTGTTTGGGGTTTAACGATACCGACAGCCCGCTGCGACAGCGATAGGACTGCTGCTGATTGCCTTGTAGGACAAGGGCGCTAACTGCCAATGCACGTCAAACGTTAAGTTAAGGGTCAAGGCGTGGCGTCCTGGGACAAGTCGTCCTTGACGGCGACCGTCGGCATGGTCGGCGCCACGACATTGCCGCCCTCGCCTTCCCAACGTTGCAGCGCTTTGCGCTGGAGGCGCGCATCCTTGTTCTGCAAGCGATTGGCGCAGACGTTCAGGACCGCGATGACGGCCGCGCCGGACAATCCCAGCGCCAGCAAGAGATTTCGCTTGTTCAACATGGTTGCTCCTGTTCCTGTTGCATCGCTGCCGTGTCAAACCGACATCTGCTGCTTGATTGAACGCTTGATGATCCGGCGCGCCTCCCCCAATGTGCGCTGTACCTTGCCGGCTTCCTGCAATTGCAGCGCATCGCGGTGGCGCATCTGACTGCCGGTCAGGCGCGCCAGGTTTTCATGCAGGCGCCCCAGGAATATCTTCATGTTTCCAAGCAATTGATCTTTGTTCATGGCGCGCTCCTTGTTGATTCGGGCAGGGATGAAGCATTGAAACGTATCGTAACAATGCACTCAGGAAAGAGGTATAGGACGCCCGCCAATTGTCTTGTAGGACAAGATGAGAAGCCGCTCCGGCAAAGGCTTTCAATGGGTCACGATGGCGCTCCTTACGGACTTCTTCCCTTCCCCTCCTACAACAAGTTCGGCATAAGTCTGATGGAAGCGCCGTGCTGCTGCCGCTACGATGAAAACATCGGGTAGTGGTTCGATGCCATTACCTGATGGCAAAAGGCCCGCAGATTGCACCCGCATGCGCGTCTACCCGGTCACCTTGTTGACCTACCTTATTTTGGAGAAGCAAGTCATGGGTAAATATTTCCTTGCCTGGATACTCGGCGTTCCGGCATTCGCGCTGGTGCTGATCTATCTTTTTGCTCACTGAGCGTGCACTGATGCATGAGAAGAAAAAGAAAAACATTTTCTTTTTTCCTCAATTCCACTGAAAGGCACATGATGAAAAACGACAGACTGATAGACACGCTGAACGATCTGATTCAGATTTCCCGGGATGGCGAAGAAGGTTTCCGCGTCTGCGCCGAAGATGCTTCCGAGCGCCAGGTCTACTACAAGAATCAATTCCTGGAACGCTCGCAGGCCTGCGGCCAGACCGTGCTGGAATTGCAGAATATGGTGCGCGCGCTTGGCGGCGATCCTGTTACCCACAGCAGCGTCAGCGGCGCCTTGCACCGCCAGTGGCTGAACCTGAGGACGGCGATCATGGGCAAGGACGATGAGGTCATCCTGAACGAATGCGAACGTGGAGAAGATGCCGCCGTCGATGCGTATCGCAAAGCGTTGGCGGAAGACTTGCCGAGCGATGTGCGCCTGATCATCGAACGCCAGTACCAAGGTGTGATAGTTAACCACGATCGTGTCCACGCATTGCGCGATCAGGTACGGGCCAGGAAAGCAGCATAAGCCTTTACTTCCGACGCAATAGAAAAAGCGGCCTGCGGGCCGCTTTTTCTTCGAGCTCCATATGGCTACTTCTTGTACTGTTTGAGTTGCAACGCCAGTTCCTGCAACGCCGTCAGCAAGGTCTTGATGAACTCGCGCGTCGGCTCGTGCGTGAGCTTGCCGCTGGCGTCGAAGCGGTCGCCGGCGCCGCCTATCATGACTTCCGGCTTGTTGAGAAATTTGAGATCGAGGAAGACGCCGATCTGGCGCAAGTGATATTGCGCGCGTGCGGTGCCGATGGCGCCCGGACTGGCTCCCATGATCGCCGCAGCCTTGCCGGCGAACGGCTGTTCCGGCGGACGCGAAGCCCAGTCGATGGCGTTTTTCAGCAAACCGGGAATCGAATAGTTGTACTCGGGTGTCGAAAACAGGATGGCGTCGGCTTCGGCGATCTGTTTGCGAAGGCGCTCGACGGAAGGTGGCCATCCCTTGGCGCGCACATCGTCGTTGTAAAGCGGAATATCAGAGATATCAGCCTGTATCAGGCGCACGCCGGTCGGCAGCAACTCGGCTGCCGCGTGCAGGGCTGCGGTATTGTAAGAACCTGCGCGCAGACTGCCGGAAATGCCAAGAATGGTGATCGGGGTATCGCTCATTTCAATGTCCTTTATGATGGATTTGAATCTGCAAAACAGCGGAAATACTAGCCCATGCTACACCAGACTTGCGCATTCCCCCTCTACCCCTCGCCCAGATAAGCCGCCTTGACGCGCGGATCATTAAGCATCTCCCTGGCATTGCCGGTCATGGTGATCAAGCCCGACTCCATCACATAGCCGCGATGCGCCGCCTCCAGCGCCAGCTTGGCGTTCTGCTCCACCAGCAGGATCGTGATCCCCTGCGCCGACACCGTGCGGATCACCTCGAAGATCTTCTCCACCATGATCGGCGACAAACCCATCGACGGTTCATCCAGCAACAGCAGCTTCGGGTGGCTCATCAGGGCCCGCGCCATCGCCAGCATCTGCTGCTCCCCGCCCGACAGGGTCCCCGCCATCTGGCTGGCCCGCTCCTTCAACCGCGGAAACACCGTGAACCAGTGTTCGATGTCTTGCTGGATCTGCGCCTTGTCGTCGCTGGTGTAGGCCCCCATGAGCAGGTTTTCATGAATGCTCATGCGCGTAAAGACGCCCCGCCCTTCCGGCACCATCGCCAGCTTTTGCTGCACCAGGTGGAACGAGCTCTGCCCCTTCAGGGCCTGGCCCAGGTAGCTGATGTGGCCTTGCACCTTGCAGTTGGGCAAGGTGCCGGTGATGGCTTTCAGGGTGGTGGTCTTGCCGGCGCCGTTGGCCCCGATCAGGGTCACCAGTTCGCCTTCGTTGACTTCCAGGCTCGCGCCCTTGACCGCCTGGATGCCGCCATAGGCCACGCTGAGGTCGTCGATTTTTAAGATGTTCGTTGTCATGGTGGTTTCTTGAACTCGCTTCATCAATTAGGGTGTCGTTCCAGCGCACGCTGGGTCCCGGCTTGGGTCGGGACGACGGATCGCGATTTAGTGGCTGGCGCCCAGATACGCCTCGATCACCGCCGGGTTCTTTTGCACGTCGGCCGGCACTCCTTCGGCGATCGGCTTGCCGTAGTCCAGCACCGTCAAGCGGTTGCACAGCCCCATCATGAGTTTGACGTCGTGTTCGATCAGCAGGATGG
>NZ_CBXX010000016.1 GCF_000577615.1 Herbaspirillum sp. RV1423 | reverse complement strand
TGGCTGCCAGGAACATCAGGATCGCGCCGACCGGCAAGGCGGCGGCGCGCAGGCCGTCGGGGATTTCCAGTGCCGGCGTGGTGATCGCCATTTGCTCCGAGGCATGGTCGACGGCCGGATGGATGATCATCAGCACGAAGATGCAGACGATCAGCGCCGCCACGGTTTCCAGCCAGATGCGCCATTTGTCGGAGAGCTTGTTGACAATGGCGGTCAGCCGCATGTGCTCGCCGCGATCCAGCGCCAGCACCGCACCCAGCATCGACAGCCAGATGAACAGGGTCGAGGCCAGTTCATCCGACCAGATCAGCGGATCGTGCAGCGCGTAGCGGTAGAACACGCCGGTCAGCAGCACCGCCGTTTCCACCACCACCAGCGCCGCCGCCACCGCGCCGACCACATGCATGACGCTGCGATTGACGCCCGCCAGCAGACGCGCCAGCGGATTGTGCGGCAACGGTGCCGCGTAGTTCATTGCGGCATCCATTTAGGCCAGTTTCCCGGTGTACTTTTCCAGCAGCGCCCACGCCTCGGGACCAAACTTCTTGTGCCATTCGGTATAGAAACCGGCGCTACGCAACTTGGTGCGGAAGGCTTCGTTATCCGTGTCGTTGAACTGCATGCCCTTACCCTTCATCTCGGCCACCAGTGATTCGTTAAGCGCCTTGACGTCGACGCGCTGCTTCATGCCGGCTTCGTTGATATTGCGCGCGACGATCTCTTGCAGGTCTTTTGGCATCCGTTCAAACGACTTCTTGTTGCCCATGAACCAGAAGCCGCTCCACACGTGATTGGTCATCGAGCAGTACTTCTGCACTTCGTAGAACTTGACCGTCGAAATCACTGCCAGCGGGTTCTCCTGGCCTTCGGCGATCTTGGTCTGCAGCGCGGAATACACCTCGGCGAAGTTGATGCTGGTCGGCGCTGCGTCGAATGCGCGGAACAGCGAGGTCGCCAGCGGGCTCGGCGGCACGCGCAGCTTCATGCCCTTGAAGTCTTCCGGTTTGGTGATCGGACGCGTGCTGGTGGTGACCTGGCGATAGCCGTTGTCCCAGCAGCGCTCGAAGGCGAACAGCGAGGTCGTCGCAGCGATCTGCTTGCGTACATAGGCGCCGAGGTCGCCGTCCATCGCCGCCCAGACCTGGCTGTAATCCCTGAAGGCGAAGCCGACGCCGCTGATCTGGCCGGCCGACACCAGCGTGCCAAGCACTTCCGGCGAGATGGTGAAGAAATCGATGGCGCCTGCACGCACCTGCGACAGCATGTCGGTATCGGTGCCGAGCTGGCCGTTGGGATAGACCTGCAAGTCGACGCGGCCTTTGGATTCGGCGGCGATCTTGGCAGCCATTTCCTTGGCGCGCACGTTCATCGGGTGCGTCATGGGCAGGTTATTGGCGTACTTCAGCGTAAATTCAGCGGCGGCGCTGACCGAACCTGCGTAGAGTCCGGTCGCGGCAGCAGCCGAGGCGACGGAAGCGGTCTTCAAAAAACGGCGGCGGGTCATGGCGTGCATTACGTATCTCCTGGATTTTTATAGGTCGTTGATGACATGCGGACGGTGGACGGCGCATCGAGAAAAGGTTTTCCGTTCCTGCCGTCTCCTTGTATATTCTTGATGTTATTTGATTTATCTTGATTGCTTTTTGCAGAGAATAGGCCTTGCACTTGCTATGGTCAAAGCCGATTCATGATGGTTTTTGATGTAATTAAAAAATATTCCGACATGGCATCTTTTCCTGATTCCCGCGCGCCGGCCGATGGCGCCAACGAAAGCGGACGCGCCCGCGTGAGCGATATCGCGCGCGCCGCCGGCGTTTCCACCGCCACGGTCGACCGGGTGCTCAACCAGCGTCCCGGCGTGCGCGCGGCGACCATGCAAAAGGTCTTGAAGGCAGCCGCTGCGCTCGACTATCTGCCGGAAGCCGATCTTTACAAGGCGATGCAACCCAAGCCGATGCGGCTGGTGTTCCTGCTGCCGCCGCAAAGCAATCGCTTCATGCAGATGCTGGGCGATTACATTGCGTTTTCGGAAGAGCAGTTGGCGCCGTTCAACGTGAAATGCAAATGCCATCACATCGAAGGCTTCAACCCCAGCGTGCTGGCCAGGCGGTTGCTGCACTACGGCCGCCAGGCCGACGGCGTGGCCTTCATGGCGCTCGAGCATCCATTGGTCCGCGAAGCGGTCAACACGCTGGTGACAGAAGGCATCCCGGTGGTGACGCTGATTTCGGACCTGTCGAATTCACGCCGGGCCGCTTACGTCGGCATGGACAACCGCGCAGCCGGACGCACCGCGGGTTACCTGCTGGGCCGCTTCCTCGGCAATGGCAACAGCGGCGGCAAGGCCAAGCCGATGAAGGTGGCGATGATCGCCGGCAGCCTGAGTTATCGCGGCCACGAAGAACGCGAGATGGGCTTCCTGCATGTGCTGGAAGAGATGTTTCCGTATTTGCAGGTGGTCGGCTTACGCGAAGGGCATGACGATGCCGACACCAATTACAAGCAGGCGCGCACGCTGCTTGAGCAGTATCCGGATCTGGTCGGCATGTACAACATCGGCGGTGCTTCGGACGGTGTGGGCCGTGCGCTCAGGGAAAGCGGACGTGAGCAGAAGGTGGTGTTCATCGGGCATGGATTGACGCCGGATACGCGCGGGCTGCTGATTGACGGGACGATGGATGCGATTCTCACGCAGCATCCGCAGAACATGATCATGAATTGTGTGCGGATATTTGCGAATTTGCGCGAGAGGAGAGAGGCGCTGGCGGGGGTGGAGGCGGTGAGGATTAGTGTGATGCTGAGGGAGAATTTGCCTTAGCCGTTGTATGTTTTGTGTTGTTCCGACCGTCCTCTTCAGGCAGTTTCTGCTTTTTTTTCGATCAACTCTTCCCGGCCCATCACCGGCCAGGTCGCCGGAACGGCACACAAAACCAACCTGACAGAAATGTCATATTTCCGTCAGCCTCCGGTTGACCCCGTCCCCTTACAGTAATGTTGTAGAAATATGCCGACAGGTATGCTGCACTCATGCCCATCGGCACTTCCATTTGATCACCAGCCCAATGCACGTCCGACCATGCCTCCGAAACCTTTCATGACAGCGACCACCAAATCGCCACCCAACCCTGCATTCCAGCCAGTTCCACTGTTGTCCGCCGTCGCTTTGGCCGCCGCTGTCCTGCTCGGCGGCTGCGCAGTCGGCCCCGATTATGTCCGCCCGCAAATGGACTTGCCCACGGCCTACAAGGAACAGGGGCCGTGGAAAAATGCCGAACCCGGCCAGATCGACAGCAGCCATCGCTGGTGGGAAGCCTACCGCGACAGCGTGCTCAACGGCCTGATCGAGCAAGCCAACCAGGCTAACCAGAACATCCGCCTGGCCGAGGCGCAATATCGCCAGGCGCAGGCGACCGCCGCCATCGCGCGCGCCAGCCTGTGGCCAACGGTAGGCGCGTCGGCCGGCGCTGGCCGGGCGCAGACCAACAGCAGCACGGCCGGCAGCAAACTTGCCGATACCTACAGCATCGGTCTGAACGCTTCATGGGAAGCCGACATCTGGGGCCACGTGCGGCGCTCGGTGGAAGCCGGCGACGCGTCCAGCCAGGCCAGCGCGGCCAGTCTTGCCGCCGCGCGCCTGAGCATCCAGGCGACGCTGGCGCAGGACTACCTGCAACTGCGCGTGACCGACCTGCAAAAGGATTTGTTTGCACGCACCGTCGCTGCTTATACGCGTTCGCTGCAACTGACGCAACATCAATATGACGCCGGCGTCGCGCTGCGTTCCGACGTCGCCCAGGCGGAAACCCAGTTGCGCTCGGCCCAGGCCCAGTTGATCGATCTCGACGCCACGCGCAACCAGTTGGAACACGCCATCGCCATCCTGCTCGGCAAGGCGCCGGCGGCATTCAGCCTGCCGCCCCTGAACGTCGACAGCAGCGCGCTGCAAGCCAGCATGCCGCCGATTCCGACCGGCCTGCCTTCCGATCTGCTGGAACGCCGCCCCGACATCGCCAATGCGGAACGCCTGGCGGCGGCGGCCAACGCCAACATCGGCGTGGCCCGCGCCGCTTATTTCCCGACGTTGACGCTGAGTGCAAGCGGCGGCTACAGCGGCGTCTCATTCTCCCAGTTGTTCGACACGCCGAGCCGCGTCTGGTCGCTCGGCAGCGCGCTGGCGGCGACCCTGTTCGACGGCGGCGCCCGCAGCGCCCGCAACGATCAGGCTACCGCCGCTTTCGACGCTGCCGTGGCGACGTACAAGCAAACCGTGCTGGGCGGCCTGCAGGAAGTGGAAGACAATCTCTCCACCTTGCGCGTGCTGGATCAGGAAAGCCTGGTGCAGGACCAGGCCGTCAAGGCTGCGCAACTGTCCGAACGCCTGGCGCTGAGCCAGTACCAGGCCGGCACCACAACCTATCTGTCGGTCGTGACCACGCAAGCGGCGTCGCTGACCAACCAGCGCGCCGCGGTGCAATTGCTTGGCCGCCAACTGGTCGCCAGCGTGGCGCTGGTCAAGGCCACCGGCGGCGGCTGGAATGCCGGCGAACTCAATCAGGTGGCGGCGGCTTCTTCCACTGACGCCAACGCCGACAATCCTGTCGCGCCGACCAAAGCCAACCAAGAAAAACAATTTCGCGAGTGAAAGCATGACTACTTCCATGATCCCCAAACGTTCCACCCTGTTGATTTCCGCTGCCGTCATCGTCGTCCTGGGCGGCGCAGCCTGGTCGCTGATGCATCGCACCGATGCCGTGGCAGCGCCCAATCCGCAAGCATCCCAAAGTCCGGCAGTGTCCGTCACCACGGTGCAGGTGCAAGAGCGCGATATTCCGCTATACCTGTCCGGCGTCGGCACCGTAACTGCCAACGCCAGCGTGACGGTCAAGGCACGCATCGACGGCCAGCTCGACAAGGTCGGCTTCATCGAAGGCCAGGACGTCAAGGCTGGCCAGTTGCTGGCCCAGATCGATCCGCGCGCATTGCGGGCGCAACTGGAACAGACCCAGGCGCAGCAAGCCAAGGACCAGGCCCAACTGATCAACGCAAAGATCGACCTGCAGCGCTACACCACGCTACGCCAGCAGGACGCCGCCACGCAACAGCAACTGGATACGCAAAAGGCGCTGGTCGCCCAGCTCGAAGCCGCGGTCAAGACGGATGAGGCGCAGATCAGCTACGCCAAGGTCCAGCTCGGCTACACCACCATCAACGCGCCGATCAGCGGACGCGTGGGCGCGCGCCTGGTCGATCCGGGCAACATCGTCCATGCCGCCGACGCCAACGGCCTGGTGGTGATCAACCAGATCGATCCGATCACCGTACTGTTCACGCTGCCGGAAGACGCCGTGCCGGCCATCAACCGCGCGCAACTGGACAACCGGAAGTCCCTGAAAGTCACCGCTTTCGCCCGCACCAACAATGACGACCCGCTGGCGACGGGCCAGTTGATCCTGCTCAACAACCAGATCGACACCACCAGCGGCACGGTGCAGTTGAAGGCGCGCTTCGCCAATCCGCGGCACACGCTGTGGCCCGGACAATACGTCAACGTCAACCTGCAGATGGACGACCACGCCATGGCGCTGACCTTGCCGGCGGCGGCAATCCAGCGCAATCAGAACGGCACCTATGTCTACATCGTCAAGGCTGATGAAACCGCAGCGATCCAGCCGGTGAAGGTTGCTCGCATCCAGGATGGCATAGCCGTCATTGCCAAGGGACTGGAGCAGTCGCAACGCGTGGTGCTCGACGGCCAGTACAAGCTGAAGCCGGGCAGCCGCATCGTTGAGAACAAAGCCGGCGCCGCCGCCCCTGCCGTGAAAGGATCCGCAAAGTGAGCGTTTCCGCAACCTTCATCAAGCGCCCGATAGGCACCACGCTGCTGGCGCTGGCCATCCTGCTGGTCGGCATTGCCGTCTGGCCGCTGTTGCCGGTGGCACCGTTGCCGCAGGTCGACTTCCCGACCATCCAGGTCTCCGCCAGCCTGCCCGGCGGCAGTCCGGAAACCATGGCGTCCAACGTGGCGCAGCCGCTGGAGCGCCAGTTCTCGCTGATCGCGGGGCTGTCGCAGATGACTTCGCAAAGCGCGCTGGGCAGCACCCAGATCACGCTGCAGTTCGACCTCAACCGCAACATCGACGCCGCTGCGCTGGACGTGCAGGCCGCGATCAATGCAGCGACCGGACAATTGCCGGCCAACCTGCCCAACCCGCCGACGTTTCGCAAGGTCAACCCGGCCGACTCGCCGATCATGATCATGTCGGTGCAATCGGACGCCCTGCCGCTGACGCAGGTCAATGACTACGCCGACAACATCCTGGCCCAGCAGATTTCGCAAATTTCCGGCGTCGGCCTGGTCAACGTCAACGGCCAGCAAAAGCCGGCCGTGCGCATCCAGGTCGATCCGGCCAAGCTCGCCACCATGGGTCTTAGCCTGGAAGACATCCGTGGCGTCATCGCCACGACCACCGTCAACCAGCCCAAGGGCACGGTCGACGGCACGCACCAGAGCTTCACCGTCTACACCAACGACCAGTTGCTGAGCGCCGAGCCGTGGAACGACATGGTGCTGGCTTACAAGAACGGCGCACCGATCCGCGTGCGCGACATCGGCGTCGCCGTCGACGGCCCGGAAAACAACAAGATCGCCGCCTGGGCCTTCGCCGGCGCCGCCGCCGCCGCACCCGACAGCACGCTGACCAACGGCAGGTCGATCGTGCTGGCGATCACCAAGCAGCCTGGCGCCAACGTGATCGAGACGGTCGGCCGCATCAAGGCGGCGATGCCGCGCCTGCGCGCCGCCATTCCGTCCAGCGTGCACGTCAATACGCTGATCGACCGTACCCAGACCATCCGCGCGTCGGTGGAGGATGTCGAGTTCACGCTGATCCTGACCATTGCGCTGGTGGTGATGGTGATCTTCGTGTTCCTGCGCAACATCGCGGCGACGCTGATCCCCAGCATCACCGTGCCGCTGGCGCTGATGGGCACGGCGGCAGTCATGTATCTGGTCGGCTACAGTCTCGACAACCTGTCGCTGATGGCGCTGACGATCGCGGTCGGCTTCGTGGTCGACGATGCGATCGTGATGCTGGAAAACATTTACCGCTACGTCGAAGAAGGCATGTCGCCGATGGAAGCCGCGCTCAAGGGTTCGAGCGAAATCGGATTCACCATCATCTCGATCTCGGTATCGCTGGTGGCGGTGTTCATTCCGCTGTTGCTGATGGGCGGCATCGTCGGCCGCCTGTTCCGCGAATTCGCGGTGACCGTGACGCTGACCATCGGCGTGTCGGTGATCATTTCGCTGACGCTCACGCCGATGCTGTGCTCGCGCTTCCTCAAGAACAGCCATGCCGAACGGCACGGCAAGATGTATCAGTTGTTCGAGCGCTTCTTCGACATCCTGCTGAGCGGCTACAAGCGCGGCCTGGACATTGTGCTGCGCCATCAGTTCATCACGCTGCTGACCTTCCTCGGCACCGTGGCCGTCACGGTAGTGTTGTTCATCATCATTCCCAAGGGCTTTTTCCCGCAACAGGACAATGGCGTGATCGTCGGCTTTGCCGAATCGTCGCAGGACATTTCGTCGCAGGCCATGCAACGCCGTCTGCTGCAGGTGGCGGAAGTGGTGCGCAAGGATCCGGACGTGACCGGATTCGCCATGAGCGCAGGCTCGACCACGTTCAACACCGGCAATTTCTTCATTGCGCTCAAGCCCAAGGACCAGGGCCGTACCGCCGATGCCGGGGAAATCATCGCGCGCCTGCGACCGCAAGTTGCCAAAATCCAGGGGGTGAACCTGTTCATGCAGGCCAGCCAGGACATCAACGTCGGCGGCCGCCTGTCGCGTACGCAGTACCAGTACACGCTGACCGATTCCAACCTGGACGAACTCAATACCTGGGCGCCGAAAGTGGTCGATCGCCTGCGCAGCATGAAGCAACTGACCGACGTCGCTTCCGACCAGCAGAACGCCGCCGCGACGGCGACCATCACCATCGATCGTGCGCGCGCCTCCAGCTTCGGCATTTCGCCGGCGCTCATCGACGCCACGATCTACGACGCCATCGGCCAGCGCCAGGTGGCCCAATACTTCACGCAGATCAACAGCTATCACGTCGTGCTGGAAGTCACGCCTGAACTGCAACGGGATCCGGCGCTGTTCAACAAGCTTTACCTGACTTCGCCGATCACCGGTCAGCAAGTGCCGCTGTCGACCTTCATCAAGATCGACACCACCAAGACCGCTTACCTGTCGATCAGCCACCAGAGCCAGTTCCCGGCGGTGACGATCTCCTTCAACCTGGCGCCGGGCGTGGCGCTGGGCCAGGCGGTTGACGCCATCAACCTGGCGCAGTCCGAAATGGGCGTGCCGACCACGCTGACCGGCGCTTTCCAGGGTACGGCCAAGGCGTTCGGCGATTCGCTGTCGTCGCAGCCTTACCTGATCGCGGCGGCGCTGATCGCGGTGTATATCGTGCTGGGCCTGCTGTATGAGAGCTACATCCATCCGCTGACGATCCTGTCGACGCTGCCGTCGGCCGGCGTGGGTGCATTGCTGATCCTGATGGCGGGCGGCTATGACCTCAGCGTGATCGCGCTGATCGGCATCATCTTGCTGATCGGCATCGTCAAGAAGAACGGCATCATGATGATCGACTTCGCGCTGACCGCCGAACGGCAACAGGGCATGAAACCGGAAGAAGCAATCTATCAGGCCTGCCTGCTGCGCTTCCGTCCGATCATGATGACCACCATGTGCGCATTGCTGTCCGGTCTGCCGCTGATGCTGGGCCACGGCGCCGGTTCCGAACTGCGCCGTCCGCTCGGTTACGCGATGGTCGGCGGCCTGGTGCTGTCGCAAGCGCTGACGCTGTTCACCACGCCGGTGGTGTATCTGTATCTGGATCGCGCGCATTACTGGTACATGAACAAGAAGGAAGCCCGCGCAGCGCGCAAGGCTGCAAAAAAGGGCGTCACGGCGCCTGTAATAGAATCCCACTGACGGCTAAAACAAGTATTGACGCAGCATCGGAGGAGAATGCATGAAAATTCTGATCGTCGAAGACGAGCACAAGATGGCGGACTACCTCTGCAAGGGATTGACCGAGCAGGGCTGCACCGTCGATCTGGCCGCCAACGGCATCGACGGCCAGCATCTGGCGATCCAGCATGATTACGACGTGATCGTGCTGGATGTCATGCTACCCGGTCTGGATGGATTTTCGGTACTGCGCTCGCTGCGCACCATCAAGCAGACGCCGGTAATCATGCTGACGGCGCGCGACCGCGTGGAAGACCGCATCAAGGGCCTGCACGACGGTGCCGACGACTACCTGATCAAACCCTTTTCTTTCCTGGAACTGCTGGCGCGCCTGCAAGCGCTGACCCGGCGCGGACGCGCGCAGGAACCGGCGCAGTTGCGCATCGGCGACCTGCAGATCGATTTGCTGAGCCGCAAAGCCTATCGCAACAACGTTCGCATCGACCTGACCGCCAAGGAGTTCGCCCTGCTCGCCATCATGGCGCGGCGCCAGGGAGAAATCCTGTCGAAGACCGCCATCGCCGAGCTGGTGTGGGACATGAATTTCGACAGCAACACGAATGTCGTCGAAGTCGCCATCAAGCGCCTGCGCGCCAAGATCGATGCGCCGTTCGAGCAGAAACTGCTACATACGATACGCGGCATGGGGTATGTGCTTGAGCAGCGCGCCTCTCAGGTGGAAACGCATGACGAGGAAGACGGATGAGGCATTCCATCATTACGCGCCTGGTGATGATGTTCGCCGCTTCGGCGCTGATTATTTTTTCGCTGATCGGCGGCGTGTTGTACGCGGTCGTCAAGAACGAACTGCTGCGCCATGAACGCGATGGCCTCGTGACCACCTTCAACGACATCGAATACATGGTGTCGCGCGTTGGCACCGTCGATCGCTGGGCGCGCGTGCAGGTCAAGCTCGACACGCTGACGCCGGCCGACGGCAAGGTGCGTTTCTGGGTATTCAGCGACGATCCGCAGTTCAGCTACGGCAAGGACCTGGCCGAGTTGCACGACTTCGATTACGACCCCAACAACATCGGCCGCCTGCGCATCAAGGGCAAGGAATTTCCGATGCATACGCTGACCAAGGTGCTGCCGGCCTATCTCGACCGGCCGGCCATCCGGCTAACCGTCGGCGTCGATACCGAACCCTATTTCGAGACCCTGCGCACCTTTGTCGCCGCCATGATCGGCTTGTCGCTGGCAGGCGTTTTCCTGGTGATCCTGTTCGGTTACTGGATTGCCCGCGCCGGTCTGCAACCGCTGAAGAAAATGTCGAACCAGGCCCAGACCATCAGTCCGAAAACCCTGTCGGAACGCCTCGCCGTATCGGCACTGCCGGACGAGTTGTCGGATCTGGCGCAGGCGTTCAACGGCGCGCTGGACCGCATGGAAAACGCCTACAAACAGTTGGAGGCCTTCAACGCCGACGTCGCGCATGAATTGCGCACCCCGCTGGCCAACCTGATCGGCGAGACGCAAGTAGCCTTGTCGCGCGAACGCAGCGCGCCGGAATTCGAATCGGTGCTGCAATCGAACCTGGAGGAACTGGACCGCCTGCGCTCGATCATCAACGACATGCTGTTCCTGGCCCGCTGCGACCAGGGCGAAGCCGCCACCAGCCTGGTGCATACGGTCATCGTCGATGAAGTGCAAAAGACCATCGAGTTCTTCGAATTCGTGCTCGACGAGATGCAGATGAGCGTGGAAGTGACCGGCGACACCGAAGCCAGCTCGCTGATCGAAACGGCCTTGTTCCGCCGCGCGCTGACCAACCTGCTGCAAAATGCCATCCAGCATTCGCCGACCGGCGCGCGCATTACGATATCCATCGATGCAAAGAACAAGGATGTGCAAGTCGCGGTATCGAATCCCGGCGAACCGATCGAATCGCGCCACCTGCCGCGCCTGTTCGACCGCTTCTACCGCGTCGATACGGCGCGCCGCGACTTCAACGGCGTGCATGGCCACGGCCTGGGCCTGGCGATCGTCAAAGCGGTTGCGCTGATGCATGGCGGCACAGCGTTTGCAACCAGCAGGGGCGGCATGACGACGATAGGTTTCACTGTCGGCGGCAAGATCGCCTGACGATTCTTTTTATTACCGATGGATTTGCAATCTGGATTGGCGCGTCGCCGATGATTGCCGAAGAAACTTCTGAAGTTCAGAGGAAGAGGCGAGCCTTGTCTGCGGCACTTGCAGGAAATGGCTGTGGCTGCTTCGTTCCCGACCTGACCAGGTTGACCATGCCACAATGCGCAGGGGCCCGCCGGCTCGAATTGTACCTCATCTGCGCCGCCGGCGCGAGCGCTGTTCGCTGCAAATGGAGAAATGGCGGCGACCGCGGGATCGCGGCGCGCCTTGGATTTTCCCGTCTTATATTCCCAGCTCTTGCCAGATGCTGTCGATACGCTGCTTGACGGCATCGGTCATCGCAATCGTCGTACCCCACTCGCGGCTGGTCTCGCCCGGCCACTTGTTGGTGGCGTCGATGCCCATCTTGCTGCCGAGTCCGCTGACCGGCGACGCGAAGTCGAGGTAGTCGATCGGCGTGTTGTCGACCATGACAGTGTCGCGCACGGGATCGACGCGCGTGGTGATGGCCCAGATCACTTCTTTCCAGTCGCGGATGTCGACGTCTTCGTCGACCACCACGATGAACTTGGTATACATGAACTGACGCAGGAAACTCCAGACGCCGAACATCACGCGCTTGGCGTGGCCGGCGTAGGACTTCTTCATCTGCACCACCGCCATGCGATAACTGCAACCTTCGGGCGGCAGATAGAAGTCGGTGATTTCATTGAATTGCTTCTGCAAGAGCGGGATGAACACTTCATTGAGCGCCACGCCAAGCACGGCCGGTTCGTCCGGCGGTTTGCCTGTATACGTTGAGTGGTAAATCGGATCGCGCCGCATGGTGATGCGATCGATCGTGAAGACCGGGAACCAGTCCTGCTCATTGTAATAACCGGTGTGGTCGCCGTACGGACCTTCGAGCGCGTGCTCGTACCCGGACTGATGCGATTCGTCGGGATAGATGTGCCCTTCCAGCACGATCTCGGCCGAGGCTGGCACGCGCAGCTCGCTGCCGATGGCCTTGACCAGCTCGGTGCGGCTGCCGCGCAGCAGGCCCGCGAACTGGTATTCGGACAGGCTGTCGGGCACCGGCGTCACCGCGCCTAATATAGTAGCGGGATCGGCGCCGAGCGCGACTGCGACCGGATAAGGCTTGCCCGGGTTGGCGATGCAGTGTTCGCGGAAGTCGAGAGCGCCGCCACGATGCGCCAGCCAGCGCATGATGACCTTGTTGCGGCCGATGACCTGCTGGCGGTAGATGCCGAGATTCTGGCGCTTCTTGTTCGGACCTTTGGTAATTACCAGGCCCCATGTAATAAGAGGCGCAACGTCGCCCGGCCAACAATGCTGGATGGGCAAGCGGTCGAGGTCGACGTCGTTGCCTTCCCATACGATATCCTGGCACGGCGCCGCACGCAGTTCCTTGGGCGCCATGTCCCACAACGACTTGACCAGCGCACCCAGGCCCATGACGTCCTTGAACCCTTTGGGCGGCTCCGGTTCTTTCAGTTTCGCCAACAGATGGCCGATGCGTCTTAATTCGCCGACATCTTCCGCCCCCATGCCGAGCGCCACGCGGCGCGGCGTGCCGAAAAGGTTGGCAAGGACCGGGATATTTTTCCCCGCGACTCTGTCGAAAATCAGTGCCGGTCCAGAGGCACGCAAGGTGCGGTCGCAAATCTCGGTCATTTCCAGATAGGGCGAAACGGGTACCGGAATGCGTTTTAATTCTCCGGAATGTTGCAGTTGCGAAATAAAATCGCGTAAATCTGAATATTTCATTTTTTTTCGCTGGTTTTCTGTAGCACAGCCCTTAGGTGAGATAGCCCGGGCAAACGGTTGATTTTATTGATTTTTGGCGGTATACCCCTCCAAAAATAAGACTTAAAAGTTATATTAAATCGCTTTAATAGTATTGACTTGATATAAAGTGGCTTCTACAATTCGCGCACCTTGATCAAAGGAGCCGGGTTAGGAACCCGAATCAGCTCGCAAGGTTTCACGGGAACGGGGTCCCACTGGCATTTTAAGGAGTGTTATCAAAAGGCGTCAGCCTTCTCCCCCGAACATGGTTGTATTGCGCTGCACAGGAGCCGCCGGCCCTGCAGTAACAGCAAACAACACGTAGCTTGCCGTAACGCTTGGCGACGGCAGTGTTTTGATTGTGATGCATGTAGTGGTGATCCGGTTTTTCACTCTTGGCCGGCTTTGCTCTATGTAAGTTGCAACATTCAGGAGGTTCAATGTTAAACCAACCTATAGAGGCGCAGCCGAGCTCCGCCTCAGAGATGGTTGATCAATCTGCACAATGGGCGAAGTCCATTCCAAGCAGAATTGGTCGCTTTTTTACTGCGGCGCACTATGCCCTGACTCTGGTCGGCATCGCTGCTCTGTTCATGCTGGGCTTGATGTTTTTCAACCCGGATTTCGCAGACAAGATCATCGCCATGTCGCCATTCTCGGACGGCCAGGTCGAAGAAGTCGTTCACGAAGCGCCACCGCTGACCAATTTGATGGATATGCCCGCGCCGGCCCTCAACGCGGCACAGCCTGCAACTGCCGCCGCCATTGGGTCGTTGACCGATGAAGATCGCAAGATACTGGGCACGCCTCGCCAGCAGAAACTGGTGACCGACTGGCTGTCCAAGCGTTACCGTGTGGCTGGCGATGCGACCGATATGCTGGTGTCCGCCGCTTACCTGACGGCACGCGAGATCAAGCTCGATCCGCTGCTGATCCTGGCAGTGATGGCAATCGAATCGCGTTTCAATCCGTTCGCGGAAAGCCCGATGGGCGCGCAAGGCCTGATGCAAGTCATGTCCAAGATCCATCACGACAAGTTCCAGGAACTGGGCGGCGTCAAGGCGGCGCTCAATCCGGTCGCGAACATCAAGGTCGGTTCGCTGATCCTGAAGGAATACGTAACCCGCGGCGGCTCGGTGGAAGCCGGCCTGAAGAGCTATGTCGGCGCCGCCGACATGGAGAACGACGGCGGCTATGGCCTGAAAGTCCTGTCCGAATACCAGAACCTGAAGCAAGTTGCTGTCGGCAAGAACATCTCGATCTTCACTACTGCGTTAGTCAAGCCGCAACCGCCTCGCCCCGCTGCACCGGAGTCGGCGCAAGCCAAGCCGACCGCTGTCGGCGACATGGCTGCCGCAGCCCAGAAGAATCAAGGCGCGACTGCTACCGAAGAAATCGCCGCCCTGTAATCAGCACGGCAATTTCTTCCGCGCAAGCGAGCATTAAAAAAGGAGCCGACGGCTCCTTTTTTATTTGCGCTGCAAAGATGGTGCAGTTCACGCCGCCTTGCGCTCGGCCAGATACTTGTCCAGGCGCCGCACCGCCTCCTGCAGATTTTCCATTGACGTCGCGTACGATAAACGAATGTAGCGATGCGCCGTCGCCGGCCCGAAGTCCAACCCGGGCACCAGCACCACGCCGGCCTTGTTGAGCATGTCGATGGTGAACTGGTCGGCATCGTCGCTGAGCGCGCTGCAATCGGCATAGACATAGAAGGCGCCATCCGGTTTCACCGGCACTTTGAAACCGAGGCGCTCAAGTTGCGGCACGATGTAATCGCGACGGCGCCTGAATTCGGCCTTGCGTTCTTCATGCAGCGCAATCGACTCCGGCGCAAAACAAGCGATGCCGGCATGCTGCGCGATCGACGATGCGCAGATGAACAGGTTCTGCGCCAGCTTTTCCACCTGCGGCACCAGACTCTCCGGCAACACCAGCCAGCCGAGACGCCAGCCGGTCATGTTGAAATATTTGGAAAAGCTGTTGATGACAATGACGTCTTCGCCCAGCGACAGCGCCGAAAAAGGCGCGCCTTCGTACGACAGGCCTTGGTAGATTTCGTCGACGATGGTGAAGCCTTTCTTCTCGCGCACAATGTCGACGATGCGCTTGAGTTCGTCCGGCAGGATCGAAGTGCCGGTCGGATTCGACGGCGATGCCAGCAACACGCCTTTGGTTGCCGCAGACCAATGCTCCCTGACCATGTCTGCCGACAACTGGAAGCGATGTTCCGGTCCGCTTTCGATCAATCTGGCCCGGCCTTCGAAGGCCGCGACGAAATGGCGGTTGCAGGGATAGGAGGGATCCGGCATCAATACTTCCGCACCTTTTTCCACCAGTGCGGCGCAGGCCAGCAACAAGGCCGCTGAGGCGCCCGCTGTGACCATAATGCGAGACGGTTGGATATCGAGCCCGTAGACACGCCGATAATGCGCTGAAATCGCGTCTCGCAAGGCCGGCAAACCTGTTGCCGAGGTGTATTGCATCTTGCCGTCGAGCATCGCTTGTGTCGCTGCAGCAACAACTGCAGGCGCAGCGGTGAAGTCGGGTTCGCCGATGCCCATGTGGATGATGTGACGGCCTTGTTGTTCCAGGGCAGCGGCCATCTTGGCCAGTTCCATCACATGGAACGGCGCGATGTTTTGCAAACGGGAGGCGAGATCGTGAAAGCTCATGGAATTGTGCAGAAAAGCGGAAGAGCGCCGTGCTGCGATATGGCGTGCAGCACCGGCATCAGGCAACGACAAAGCAACAACGAATTCAGCGACGGCCGGCGCCCACTTCTACTTCGCGCGCCTTGGCGGCGAAACGGTCGAGTACGCCGTTGACGTACTTGTGGCCGTCGATGCCGCCGAAGGACTTGGTCAGTTCGACAGCTTCGTTGATGACGACCTTGTAAGGGATCTCGATATTGTTCTTCAGCTCGAACGCGCCGATCAGCAGCGCAGCGTGCTCCACCGGCGACAGTTCGGTGATGGGACGGTCGATCAGCGGCGCCAGGTCGATGCGCAGGTCGACGGCTTGCTTGATGGCGCCGTACAGCAGCACGTCGAAATGCTCGGCGTCGGCCTTGTCGAAACCGTGCGCTTCGCGGATGTGCGCTTCGATGGCGCCGGCGTCTTCATTGTTGAGCAGCCACTGATACAGGCCCTGCAGCGCAAACTCGCGGGCGCGGTGACGCGGCGTGCGGTTCTTGCTCGGGTTGGCGTGTTGGGTTTTATTGGTCATGGTGAAAATGATGAAACCGGGTCAATACAACATCGAATCAGGATCGCGCCGTCCCGCGCCGCCGATGGCAACGGCGCGGATGGCATGGGATGCGGTCCAGTCTTATTCCTCGTCGGCGACTTGCGCCAATTCGTCCAGCGCCAGCGCCAGATTGGCCATCTCGACGGCGACGCGCGCCGCGTCGGCGCCTTTGATTTCCATGCGCGCTTCGGCCTGCTCGTCGTTCTCGGTGGTCAGCACGGCATTGGCGATCGGGATGCCGGCATCCAGACCGACGCGCGTAATGCCCGCGCCCGATTCGTTGGAAACCAGTTCGAAGTGATAGGTCTCGCCGCGAATGACAGCACCCAGCGCGATCAATGCGTCGAACTGGTCGGTCTCGGCCATCTTTTGCAGCGCCAGAGGAATTTCCAGCGCGCCGGGCACGCTGACGTGGAGGATATCTTCATCCTGCACGCCCAAATGCTTGAGCTCCGCCAGGCACGACGCCAGCAGGCCGTGGCAGACGTCTTCGTTGAAACGCGCCTGCACGATGCCGATACGCAAGCCTTCGCCATTCAGATCCGATTCGTAAGTACCTATAGTCATGGCTTTTCCTTATACGCAAACTTGCGTTTCTATTGATAGTAATAGTGCCGCGATAACGCCGGCGACAGTGCAACCGCGATGATGCAACTACTGATGCAATCGTCTTGCGCCGGCGGCGTAATCAGGCGTCCGGCCTGGCGCGATAGCCGGTGACTTCGAGATTGAAACCGGTCATCGACGGCATCTTGCGCGGGCTCGCCAGCAATTGCATGCGGCACACGCCAAGGTTTTTAAGAATCTGCGCGCCGATACCATAGGTACGCAGGTCCATGCGTTCGGCACGAGTCGGCTTGGCCGACTGCACGTTGTTGAGCGCGGCGAACTTGGCAAACATCTGGTCGGCCGATTCCTCGCAATTGAGCAGCACCACGACGCCGCTTTGTGCTGCCTTGATCGCGGCCATGGCCGAGGCCATGTTCCATGAGTGCGTGGTTGCCTCTGTTTCCAGCAGATCGAGAATCGATACTGGCTGATGCACGCGCACCAGGGTATCTTCGCCCGGGCGGATGTCGCCATGCACCAAGGCCAGATGGGCGCCGCCGCTTGGCGTGTCGCGGTAGGCGATTGCCTTAAAGGAGCCGTGCACGGTATGCATCTCGCGCTCGGCGATGCGCTCGATGATGCTTTCGTGCTGGCTGCGGTAATGGATCAGGTCGGCAATGGTGCCGATCTTCAGCTTGTGTTCTTCGGCAAACTCCAGCAGGTCCGGCAGGCGCGCCATGGTGCCGTCGTCCTTGAGGATTTCGCAGATCACGGCGGCCGGCGTCAGCCCCGCCATCTGGGTCAGGTCGCAACCGGCTTCGGTATGGCCAGCACGCATCAGCACGCCGCCCTTTTGAGCGCGCAGCGGGAAAATATGACCAGGCTGAACGATGTCGGCCGAGGTCGCATTCTTGGCGGCGGCAACCTGGATGGTGCGCGCGCGATCCGCGGCGGAGATACCTGTAGTGACGCCTTCGGCGGCTTCGATCGACACGGTGAAATTGGTGCCGAACTGCGTACCGTTGCGGGTCGACATCATCGACAGGTCGAGACGATCGCAATGTTCTTCGGTCAGCGTCAGGCAGACCAGGCCGCGCGCGTGCTTGACCATGAAGTTGATGGCTTCGGGCGTGACAAAATCGGTGGCCAGCACCAGATCGCCTTCATTTTCACGATCTTCTTCGTCGACCAGAATGACCATGCGTCCTGCGCGCAGTTCGGCGACGATTTCTTCTGTTGTTGCGATAGGCATAAAAAATTTCCCTCAGTAGCCCCGTATTTTAAAGGATTTGCGGCCGGTTTAATGTCTCATTGCCTGCATCCAGAACCGATCCGGCGGCAATAAGGGCAAATAGTCCTATTCCAGCGTGACCAGTTGCGTGTGCGACAAGGCTTCCATCAATAACGCCGGATCGCCCAGCGCCAGACGTTTGGAATCCGACAGAGTCTGGCGGAATGCCCGCGCGCCCGGCATGCCGGCCATCAGGCCCAGCATGTGACGGGTAATGCTGTTCAGACGCAAGCCCTTGCCGCCGTCGCCGTGCAAGGCCAACTGGACGCGCGCGTACTCCGTCATGGCGACGATGACATCATTGCGCGTGGGCTGCAGGCCACCGTCCAGCTCGCCGTAGTAGCGTGCGTCGAAGCCGGCCATCAGGAAAGGATTGTGATACGCCTCACGGCCCAGCATGACGCCATCGACGTGCTGCAGGTGAGCATCGATCTCCGCGATAGTCTTGATGCCGCCGTTGATGAGGATTTCCAGTGCAGGGAAATCCTGCTTCAGGCGATAGGCAAAGTCGTACTTGAGCGGTGGAATCTCGCGATTTTCCTTCGGACTCAGACCTTTAAGGATGGCGTTACGCGCATGCACGATGAAGGTTCTGCAACCGGCATCGGCGATGGTGCCGACAAAGTCGCGCACGAAGTCGTAAGACTCGACGTCGTCAATGCCGATGCGGTGCTTGACGGTCACGTCAATCGACACGGCATCGCGCATGGCCTTGACGCAATCGGCGACCAGCGCAGGCTCGCCCATCAGGCAGGCGCCGAACGCGCCCTTCTGTACGCGCTCGGATGGACAGCCGCAGTTCAGGTTGATCTCGTCGTACCCCCATTGTTCGCCCAACCTGGCGCTTTTGGCCAAGTCCTCGGGCTCGCTGCCGCCAAGCTGCAAGGCGACCGGATGTTCTTCCGCGTTGAAATCGAGGTGGCGCGGCACGTCGCCGTGCAGCAAGGCGCCGGTGGTGACCATTTCGGTATACAGCCAAGTATGGCGCGTGATCTGGCGATGGAACATCCGGCAGTGCCGGTCGGTCCAGTCCATCATGGGCGCTACGCTGATTGTTCTCGGTCCGTAAGACATATTCCTATCCAAAATGAGCTTTCCTGCCCCCTTGCCTGCTTCCTATAAGCAAACCGGAAAGCCTCAAAACCGCTCGACACAAATAGAAAGCCCGCAACGTTTGCACGTTGCGGGCCGGTGTCCCCTCTATCCTCTTGAGAGATAGGATTTTTATACTACGGGGGTGATTCTGCACCACAAACCAGCATTAGTCATTTCGCAATGCACAATTTCAGTGCCCAGCGACTTAACGTATGAAAACGACGTTCCAATTTTTGCACTATTGATTCCGCCATTACCGCGCGAAGGTGCTTGCAGAGCAGGAATCGTGAAGAAATCTCAGGTAAAAAAAACCCGCTCACCTTGCGGCTGCGGGTTTAAATCCAATTCTTTAGGAGGAAATTGGAGGAGACAGGTGTAACTATATCGCACCGCATCATACTCGTCCGCTTTTTTATGCTGATATCAGGTATTCACAAATCCAATATCAGCACAACCACTCTCTCGCCTCCACCCTCTCGCCGACGATCAAGCCTCGCGCGACGCCTTCTTGCGCTCGTGTTCCTTCAGGAAACGCTTGCGCAGGCGAATGCTCTTCGGCGTCACTTCGACCAACTCGTCGTCGTCGATGAATTCCACCGCATATTCCAGCGACATTTCAATCGGCGGCACCAGGCGCACGGCTTCATCGGTACCCGACGAACGCACGTTGGTCAATTGCTTGCCCTTGATCGGGTTCACGACCAGATCGTTGTCGCGCGAGTGGATGCCGATGATCATGCCTTCGTAGACTGGGTCGTTGTGGCTGACGAACATACGGCCGCGATCCTGCAATTTCCAGATCGCATAGGCAACGGCTGCGCCGTCGTCTTGCGAAATCAGCACGCCGTTGCGACGGCCGCCGAGTTCGCCCTTGCTGTTGTCCACCGGCGCGTATTCGTCGAACACATGGCTCATCAGGCCGGTGCCGCGCGTGAGCGTCATGAACTCGCCCTGGAAGCCGATCAGGCCGCGTGCAGGAATGCGATATTCCAGACGGACGCGTCCTTTGCCGTCCGGTTCCATGTTTTGCAGATCGCCGCGGCGACGGCCCAGCTCTTCCATGACGCCGCCCTGGCTGGTTTCTTCGACGTCCACGGTCAGGTTTTCATACGGCTCGTGACGCACGCCGTCGACCATCTTGAACACCACACGTGGACGCGAGACGGCCAACTCGTAGCCTTCGCGACGCATGTTTTCAATCAGGATGGTCAGGTGCAATTCGCCGCGGCCCGACACTTCATAGGTCGAGTCGTCGTTTTCCGCCTGCACCACGCGCAGCGCCATGTTGGCTTTCAGTTCGCGGTCCAGACGATCCTTGATCTGACGGGTGGTGACGAACTTGCCTTCGCGACCTGCCAGCGGCGAGTTGTTGACCATGAAGTTCATGGTCAGGGTAGGTTCGTCGATCTTGAGCATCGGCAGGCCTTCCGGCGCGTCCGGCGCACAGATGGTGGAACCGATGGCGATTTCTTCGATGCCGTTGATCAGCACGATGTCGCCGGCCAGCGCTTCGTCGACCAGCACGCGATCCAGACCGCGGAAGGTCAGCACCTGGTTGATGCGCGCCTTGGTCGGCTTGTCGTCGGGACCGTTCATCCAGACCACGTCTTGCAGGGCCTTGACGCGGCCGCGCAGGATCCGGCCAACACCGATCTTGCCGACGTAGGACGAGTATTCCAGCGAAGTGATCTGCAACTGCAACGGACCGTCCGGGTCGTCTTCGCGCGCAGGAACGTGTTCCAGAATGGCGTCGAACAATGGCTCCATGTTGCCTTCGCGAACGGTGTCCTCCAGACCTGCGTAGCCTTTGAAGCCCGACGCATAAACGATAGGGAAATCCAGTTGCTCATCGGTTGCGCCGAGCTTGTCGAACAGTTCGAACGTGGCGTTGACTGCCTTTTGCGGATCGGCGTTTTCACGGTCGATCTTGTTGACCACGACGATGGGCTTCAGACCCAGCGCCAGCGCCTTGCGCGTCACGAAACGCGTTTGCGGCATCGGACCTTCTTGCGCATCCACCAGCAGCAGCACGCTGTCGACCATCGACAGCACGCGCTCCACTTCGCCGCCGAAGTCGGCGTGGCCCGGGGTGTCGACGATGTTGATGTGCGTGCCCTTGTATTCCACGGCGCAGTTCTTCGACAGAATCGTGATGCCGCGTTCTTTTTCGATATCGTTCGAATCCATCACGCGGGCGTCGACCTGCTGGTTGTCGCGGAAAGTACCCGACTGACGCAGCAGTTGGTCGACGAGGGTGGTTTTGCCATGGTCAACGTGGGCGATGATGGCGATGTTGCGAATAGCGCGTTTATTGTTTGACATGATTGAATTGAGTTGGTCTGCCGAATCCGAAGGGCCTGGCAACAGCCCGTAAAAGGCGCGCATTATAGCATGTTGCGACGCACGAACTTTAAAAAGCCTATTAATTTCAAAGAGTTGCTGTACTCATTATCACTGGCGAGTACGGCAATGATTACGCTAGTCCGACAATGTCGAAATCAGCCTTTCCGGCGCCAGTATGCCGAATTCCTGCATGAGCCCGGTGCCCAGCAGGCGCCCGTTGCTTTCCTGATAAACCCTTGCCCGGCCTGAGTCCGCGGGCAATACCATGCCTTCCTTGCCCAGCGCCAGGCGCTGGCCGTACAGGAAGCGCTGCGTCAGCGCGTCGTTCAGCATCACTGCCGGAAATGTCGTCAGCAAGCCGTCGACCGGCAGCAGCGCTTGCTTGCGCTGGCTGTCTTCCAGCGCCATGAACTGATCCAACGTGACGCTGCCGTCTAATGTCAGCGTGCCGACGCCGGTGCGCCGCAATTGCTGCAAATGTGCGCCGCAACCGAGCGCAGCACCGATGTCTTCGCCCAGCACGCGGATATAGGTGCCCTTGCTGCACACCACGCGGATACGCAGATAAGGCGCGTCATATCCCAGCAATTCAAGCTGATGAATCGTCACCCGGCGCGCCTCGCGCTCCAGCGTGATGCCTGCCCGCGCATATTCGTACAGCGGCTTGCCGTCGCGCTTGAGCGCGGAATGCATCGGCGGCACCTGGGCAATTTCGCCTCGGAACGTCTGCAGCACGCCTTCGATCTGCGCCGGCGTCACGTCAACTGCCTTGGTGCTCAGTACCACACCTTCGGTATCGCCCGTGTTGGTGACGATGCCGAGGTGAACTACGGCTTCATACGCCTTGTCGGCCTCCAGCAAGTCCTGCGAGAACTTGGTCGCCTCGCCGAAACACAACGGCAACAAACCGGTCGCGAACGGATCAAGCGTACCAGTGTGGCCCGCCTTCAGCGCGTTGAGCAGGCGCTTGGCCTTGATCAGCGCATCGTTGCTGGACCAGCCGACCGGTTTGTCCAGCAGCAACACGCCGTGCACAGGCACGCGCGGCGCCTTGGCCGGCCGGGATGGTTGAGGCGATGATTGCTCCATGGTTGCGGTATCCGGGGGATCTCTTGAAACGATGCGGAGAAAGAGGAGATGGCAGCGACTTCAGGTCGCGCAACACTCAGTTTTCGTCGGCATCCTTGGCGCGAGTGGCATTGGCCTCGTCGATCAGACGCGACATTTCAATGCCGCGCGCAGTCGAATTGTCGTGCACGAAATGCAAATCGGGCAAGGTGTGGATCGTCAGGCGACGGCCCAGTTGTCCACGCAAGAATCCGGATGCTTTGGAGAGGCCGGTCAGCGTATCCTGAATCGCCTGCTTGTCGTCCTTCAGGGTCGTAAAAAAAATCTTGGCATGCGCATAGTCCGGCGTCACTTGCACTTCCGTGATCGTGATCATTCCCACACGCGGGTCTTTCAACTCGAATGCGATGATTTCCGAGAGATCGCGCTGGATCTGGTCGGCGACGCGCAAGCCACGTCCGGGAATGGATTTGCTGTGTTTTACCATGCTGGGAAACTGACCTCGGCCGACTCGCCATGGCGGGACGGCATAAATATCGATACTGCAACTCGATGCTGAAATCTAATGAAACAAGGCGGGTGTTTGCTGCGCTATGCTGCTGCAGACACCCGCCCTCGTGACGACTGGACGAATTACAAAGTACGCGCGACTTCCTGCACTTCGAAAATCTCCAATTGATCGCCTTCCTGGATGTCGTTGTAGTTCTTCAACGACAGACCGCACTCGAAGCCCGACTTGACTTCCTTGACGTCGTCCTTGAAGCGCTTGAGCGAATCCAGTTCGCCCGTCCACACCACCACGTTGTTGCGCAGCAGGCGGACCGAAGAACCGCGTTTGACCAGACCTTCGAGCACGTAGCAGCCGGCGATCGAACCGACCTTGCTGACATGGAACACCTGGCGAATCTCGACCAGACCCAGAGCCTGTTCGCGCTTCTCCGGCGCCAGCATGCCCGACATCGCGGCCTTCACTTCATCCACGGCATCGTAAATGATGTTGTAGTAGCGGATGTCCACGCCGTTGGCTTCGGCCAGTTTGCGTGCCGATGCATCCGCACGGGTGTTGAAGCCGATGATGACAGCCTTCGATGCCACCGCGAGGTTGACGTCGTTTTCGGAAATACCGCCGACCGCCGCATGCACGACCTGCACGCGCACTTCGGCGTTGGACAGCTTCTGCAGCGACTGGACCAGCGCTTCCTGCGAACCTTGCACGTCGGTCTTGATGATCATCGGCAGGTTCTTGACCTCGCCTTCGGCCATCTGGTCGAACATGTTTTCCAGTTTCGCGGCCTGCTGCTTGGCCAGCTTGACGTCGCGGAACTTGCCTTGACGGAACAGGCCGATTTCGCGCGCCTTGCGTTCATCCGTCATGACCAGCACTTCTTCGCCGGCGCTCGGTACTTCGGTCAGGCCCTGAATTTCGACAGGGATGGACGGGCCCGCTTCGGCGATGCTCTTGCCGCTTTCGTCCAGCATCGCACGCACACGGCCATAAGCCGAACCCGCCAGCACGACGTCGCCGCGCTTGAGCGTACCCGATTGCACCAGGATCGTTGCGACAGGACCGCGGCCCTTGTCGAGCTTTGCTTCGATGACCAGACCCTTGGCCGGGACGTCGATCGGCGCTTTCAGTTCCAGCACTTCGGCTTGCAACAGGACGTTTTCCAGCAGCGAGTCGATGCCTTCGCCGGTCTTGGCCGACACCGCAATGAACGGCGATTCGCCGCCGTATTCTTCCGGCACGACTTCCTCGGCAATCAGTTCCTGCTTGACGCGGTCCAGATTGGCACCCGGCTTGTCGATCTTGTTGATTGCCACCACCAGCGGCACGCCGCCGGCTTTCGCGTGAGCGATCGCTTCTTTGGTTTGCGGCATCACGCCGTCGTCGGCCGCCACCACCAGGATGACGATATCGGTTGCCTTGGCGCCGCGGGCACGCATTGCGGTAAACGCTTCGTGGCCCGGGGTATCAAGGAAGGTGATCATGCCGCGCGGGGTTTCCACGTGGTATGCGCCAATGTGCTGAGTAATACCGCCGGCTTCGCCCGAGGCGACCTTGGTGCGGCGGATGTAATCCAGCAGCGAGGTCTTGCCGTGGTCGACGTGACCCATGACGGTGACGACAGGGGCGCGCGGCAGCAATTCCGCGTCGACATGCACAGCACCTTCTTCCAGCAAGGCTTCCGGATCGTCCAGCTTGGCAGGATGCGCACGATGGCCCATTTCTTCCACGACGATCATCGCGGTTTCCTGATCCAGCACCTGGTTGATGGTGACCATCTGGCCCAGTTTCATCAGATGCTTGATGACTTCGGAAGCCTTGACGGACATCTTGTGCGCGATCTCGGCGACGGTGATCGTTTCAGGGACATGGACGTCCTTGACAATCGCTTCGGTTGGCGCCTGGAAATTGCTTTCGTGTTCTTCGTGATGCGCATTGCGGCGGCCCTTGGGACCAGCACGCCAGCCGTCGCGACCGCCGGTGCCGGTGTTGCCGCGGGTCTTCATGCCGGTACCGCGCTTCTTGGCGGCGTCTTCCTGCCAGGTCGACGAGACATTGGCCGACTTGATCGACTTCTTGTCGACGGCGACCGGCGCCTTCTTGTCGTCTTTTTTCTCGCCAGGCTTCTTGTCGGCAGGCTTGTGCAAAGTGCCTTCGGACGTCTTCGTCACGGCAGCGGCAGGTGCAGGCTCGGGAGCCTTCACTGCCTTGCGCGGCGCATTCATCATGGCTTTGATCTGGGCGACTTCGTCTTCCACCGCCTTGCGGGCGCGTTCGGTCGCAGCCACGCGTTCGGTGGCTTCCTTTGCTGCCAATGCAGCCTTCTTCTTGGCGTCCTCCGCTACCGCGCGCTTCTTCTCTTCGGCGGCGGCATCTTCTGCCGTTTTTGCTGCAGGAGCAACCGGGCTGGCGCTCGACTTGGCCGTTCCGGACGCTTCGGCAGCGGCTTGCCTGGCTTCCTCTTCCGCAGCTTGCTTGGCTTCCTGTTCAGCTTTTTGTGCTTCCAGTTCCGCTGCCTTGGCCTGGGCGACGCGCTCTGCCTCAAGCTGAGCCAGACGTTCCTGCTTCTCGCGCAGATCGGATTCCTGACGCGCGATCAGCTCCGCCTGACGGCGCGCTTCTTCAGCACGGCGCTCGGTTTCAGCCGAATCCAGCACAACTGCTGGAGCCGGCTTGGCTGACACTTCTTCGGCAATCGGTTCGTCGCGCTTGATGAAGGTGCGCTTCTTGCGCACTTCCACCTGGATCGTGCGCGACTTGCCGGTGGAATCGGCCTGCTTGATTTCGGTCGTTTCCTTGCGGGTCAGCGTGATTTTCTTCTTCTCGCCGTCCGGAGCTGCTCCGCGCACGCGGCGCAAATGCTCCAGGAGACGGTCCTTGTCTTCTTTCGACAAAGGATCGGACTCGGAGCTTTTATCAACTCCGGCAGATCGCAGCTGGGTCAGTAGCAAATCCGCCGGCATTTTCAGCTCGGTGGCAAATTGGGCTACGTTGTTACTTGCCATTCAGTCCTCTTTTCTATGTGGCTCGGCGATGATGTGGTCCCGGATGCTTATTGCTTGGCTTCCACGGTGGCCCATGCTTTGGCTTGCAATGCCTTGGCACGCTCGTCGTATTTAGCATCGATGAGCTTCATTTCATCGTCGGTCACATCTTCAAATTCATTCTCAATCAGTTGGCGCGCACGTTCGGCCGACAGGGCCAGGATGGCGCCAAACTCGTCATAGGCCAATGCAGCAAAAGCGGGCACAGTCTTGATGCCCGCCAGGCCGAGCTTGCCGGCAACGACACGATCCATTCCTTCGAAATTGATCAGTTCCTCGTCCATGCCTTCCAGGCCCTCTTCGGAAGCGATCGCTTCGGTCACCAGCGCATCGCGTGCGCGATTGCGCAACTCGTTGACGGTTTCTTCGTCGAAGGATTCGATCTCGAGCATTTCGTTGATCGGCACGTAGGCGATTTCTTCCAGGCTGGCGAAACCTTCTTCCACCAGGATGTCGGCGACTTCCTGATCGACGTCCAGCTTTTCCATGAACAGGATACGGGTCGCGGCAGTTTCCTGCGCCGATTTGTCCGCCGATTCTTCGGCCGTCATGATGTTGATCTGCCAACCGGTCAGTTCCGCCGCCAGACGCACGTTCTGACCACCGCGGCCGATGGCGATCGCCAGGTTTTCTTCGTCCACGACGACGTCCATGGCGTGCTTTTCTTCATCCACGACAATCGACGAGACGTTGGCCGGGGCCAGTGCGCCGATGACGAATTGCGCCGGATCTTCCGACCACAGCACGATATCGACGCGCTCACCGCCCAGCTCGCCGGTCACGGCCTGCACGCGCGAACCGCGCATGCCGACACAGGTGCCGATAGGATCGATGCGCTTGTCGCTGGTAAACACGGCGATCTTGGCGCGCACGCCGGGATCGCGTGCAGCCGACTTGATTTCCAGCGAACCTTGTTCGATTTCCGGAACTTCCAGTTCGAACAGCTTCATGATGAATTCAGGCGCAGTACGCGACAAGATCACTTGCGGGCCGCGGGCATTGCGGTCGATGCGAAGGATGTAGGCGCGGACGCGATCGCCGATGCGCAGGTTTTCCTTGGGAATCGTCTGGTCGCGCGGCAGGCGGGCTTCGATCTTGCCGGACTCGACGATGGCGTCGCCGCGCTCCATGCGCTTGATCGTGCCGGTCACCAGCGAATCGCCGCGCTCCAGGAAATCAGCCAGGATCTGTTCGCGCTCGGCGTCGCGGATGCGTTGCAGAACCACTTGCTTGGTGTCTTGCGCAAAACGGCGGCCGAACTCGACGGATTCGATCGGTTCTTCGATGTATTCGTCAACGGCGATGTCGGGGATTTGTTCCTTGGCTTCGAAATGCAGCACTTCCTGGTCGGGCAACTGCAGACCGGCTTCGTCGGGCACCACGTGCCAGCGGCGGAACGATTCGAATTCGCCGCTTTCACGGTCGATCGACACGCGGATATCGACCTCGCCTTCGTAGCGTTTCTTGGTAGCCTGCGCGAGCGCGTGCTCCAGTGCTCCGAAGACCACTTCCTTATCGACGTTCTTTTCGCGCGCCAGCGCATCGACCAATAATAAAACTTCGCGACTCATGCTTTGCGACTCCTAAAATCCACTTTCGGCACTAGGCGTGCCTTATCCACATCGGCGAGCGTAAAGTCCAACACCGCTGCCGACCCATCGTTTGCTTCAAATTCCAGTTTTAAGTTCTCGCCTTCAGGCGCCCGCAAGATGCCTTGGAACGACTTGCGGTTGGCTGCGCCCGGCATCGGCATGCGCAACTTGACGACCGCTTCCTGATCCGCAAAGCGCAGGTAGTCGCTGAGCTTCTTCAGCGGACGATCCAGCCCGGGAGAGGAGACTTCCAGCCGCTCGTAATCGACGTTTTCGACTGTAAATACGTGCAGCAACTGATGCGTGACCTTCTCGCAATCCTCGACCGTGATCGGCCCCTTGCCGGCGTCTTCGAACGGAAAATCGATGAACACGCGCAACAAGCCGCGCGCCGCTTTCTCGAAGTCGACCAGTTCGTAGCCCATCCCCGACAGGGTGGTTTCAATCAGATCCAGCAATTGCAAGGAAATCTCTCCGCGCTTCTATTCTTTTGACGCAAGCGCGTCAATTTGTTCAGCAAAAAAAAAATGGGCATCTGCCCATCGTTCTTATCGTTTATTCAACTGCAAGCAGATTCACAACGCGTTATAGCCGTGAAAACACCCCGTTAACTTGCGTATTATAACCGATTACGGTATGTCGGGCAATTCAAGATTGCCCGACATACTGCAAAAAGCCCGATATTTCACCAAGGAAACTCCCGAGCAATCAAAGACTTATCCGCGTCGGCGACGCGGCAAGCCACCCGCGCCCATGCCCTGCCCCATCAAACCGCCGCCACTGCGTTGCGGACGATTGTGGCGGCGCTGGCCGGCATCCGGGAAACCCAATGCCGTCTGCAAGGGATCCGGCTGACGGCTCTTGTTCTGCGGACGTCCGCCGCCTTGGCCTTGCCCCTGACCTTGCCAGGAAGGCTGGTCGCGGCGCGGGCCGCGCGGCTGCATCGGGTTGGCGTTGGCGTTGCTGCGCGGCTGGCTGTTGCCATTGCCGTTGCCATTACTCTTGCCTTTACCGGAAGGAGCCTCCTGCCCCCCCTGTTTTTCCAGACCGCAGGCTGCCAGCAGGTTGCGCACGGCGTTTTCTTCCAGCTCTTCCCAGCGACCGCGTTTCAGACCTTGCGGCAGTGTCATGGCGCCGTAGCGGGTGCGGATCAGGCGCGACACGGTCAGACCAATTGCTTCGAACATGCGGCGCACTTCACGGTTACGGCCTTCGCCAATGGTCACGCGGTACCACTTGTTGACGCCCTCACCTCCACCGTCGGCGATCTTGGAAAACTGCGCCATGCCGTCGTCCAACTCAACGCCATGCAACAGCTTCTGGCGCATGCCCTCTTCGAGTTCGCCGAGCGTGCGCACAGCATATTCGCGCTCAATGTTGTAGCGTGGGTGCATCAGTCGGTTGGCAAGGTCGCCGGAGGTTGTAAACAACAGCAGACCTTCGGTATTGAAGTCGAGGCGGCCGACTGCCAGCCACTTGGCGGCTTTCATGGTCGGCAAACGGTCAAACACCGAGGGACGGCCTTCGGGATCATTGTTGCTGACGATTTCGCCCGCCGGTTTGTGATATACCAGCACGCGCGGCGGCTTCTTGCTGACCTTGCGTTGCAGCAGCTTGCCGTTGATACGGACCTGGTCGGTCGGCAGGATGCGCTGGCCGATGTGAGCCGGCTCGCCGTTGACCGACACCCGGCCGGCCACGATCAGTTCTTCCATGTCGCGACGCGAACCGAGTCCGGAATCGGCCAGCACCTTGTGCAGCTTGGGCGCGTCATCTTCCGAAGTCAAATCGCGACGGCCGTTCTTGCCGCGCAACTGATGTGCTCCGCGCGCGCCGCCGCGAGCGCCATCTTCCTTGTCGTAAGCATCCGAAGTGACGAACGAAAATACATCGTCGCCGGCGTCATGCGCGCGCAAACCCAGTTGCGGCGCCTTCGGCTTTCCGCCCTTGGCGAACGGCTTCTTACCCTTTTGCTGGCGATTGCGATCCTGGCCCTGACCGTCGCGACGCGATTCCGCCATGGCCTGATCGGCCACCGGAATCGGTGCATTCGGCGCAGCGGCCTGCACATCGGCAGCAACCGCATTCGGCTGCGCGGCGTCGGCGGTTTCCGCAGCGCGTTGGGCTGCACGATTGTTGCGCAAGGCTCGCGGACCGCGCACACCGCGCCGCGCAGGCTTGGTGCGCGCGTTGTCTGCGGGGGCATCCAGCAGCACCGGGGCAGCGGTGACTTCTTCACCGATGGTGACGATGACCTTGGGCGCTTCCGGCGCAACCGGTTCGGGCGCAGTTGCCGGAGCGACTGCAATTTCAGCCTCGGGCTTTTTGGCCCTCGGTGCGCGCTTCTTCGGCGCAGGCGCCTCTTCGACAGCGACCGTTTCAACGCTTGCATTTTTTTCGGCAGGCGCTTTCTCGGCGACTGCTTTCTTCGCACGAGGTTTTGCAGGCGCTTTCTCGACCGGCGCAGCGTCGGCAACGGCGTCTTCCGCCGCTACCTTTTTGGTGCGCTTGCGGACCGGCTTAACTGCGGCGGTATCGGCGTTGTCGGCAGCAGCGCCAAACAGGTCTACCTGCTGCTCATCATTGGAACTAGATGGTTTCATTATTTGAATCGTGGTTATTCAGACCGGGCGCGGCATCACTTGCGTGACCGGAGACAGGGTCTTTGGTGTGAGTTTCGTCAGCAGAAGCAGGATTTTCCTCCTGCGCTTCTTCATGATTGGCGACACTTGGTGCAATGGCATCCGCGTCATTCTCGATTTCTTCCCTTGGGACTTCTTCCGCGACGGCATCGGCAACCGCCGCCGCAACTTCAGTGAGCCCGGCAACCTGCACCGGCTCGACAACTTCTTCCGAGCCCGGCCCGGCTTGCACATCAGCAGATTCGCCTTCTTCGGCGACCAGGCTGGCCTGCATTTCCGTCTCCAGTGCCTGCAATTCCAGCAATGCCCCCGGATCGACCACGCCTTCCTTGGTGACGGTCTTCAACGGCGGCAACTGATCCAGCGAAGTGAGGCCGAGGTCGTCGAGGAAACGTTTGGTCGTCGCAAACAACGCCGGGCGCCCCGGCACGTCGCGATGGCCGATGGCCTCAATCCAGCCACGATCTTCCAGCAGCTTGACCGTCTGCGAGCTGACCGTCACACCGCGAATTTCTTCAATGTCGCCGCGCGTGACCGGTTGGCGATAGGCGATGATGGCCAGGGTTTCCAGCGTGGCGCGCGTATATTTCGGCGGCTTTTCGGGATTCAGGCGATCCAGATAGACCTTCATTTCAGCCCGGCTTTGGAAACGCCATCCTGTCGACAAACTGACAACTTCAACACCCTTGTCCGTCCAGTCTTCGCGCAGTTCATCCAGCATCTGCCGGATGAAGTCCGCAGTTATTTCGCTCTCGGCACCGTCGCCTGAGACATAGAGCTTCTTCAGATCGTTGATTGATAATGGCTCGTGGGCACATAGCAATGCTGTTTCGAGGACTTTCTTGGCCTCAATAGTATTCATGTACGACTCGTGTGCGACTTGTTTAACAAAAGTTTAGCGGCTGACTGATACGGATATACGAACTATACGAAGCCTGGCTGCACGGGTTGAGTTTCATCACAGCGCCAACGATGCCGCCAGGTTGTCGAACCTGAATATGCTGCTTTAATGCTGTTGGTGCTGCTTCCCGGCGCTCGATTTATAGGAGGTTGAAGATGAGCGGGAAAATAAGGCTTGGTTGCGAACACAGAATCTTGAGTTCCCAGATTCTCGCACCATTTCAACTTTTGACCTTGCAAGCGGCGCCGGACTGAGTTTTCGGGTGGCCGCAGGCAAAATGCAAAATATACTGCGCGGAGTGTAGCACAAAGCCCCGGCGGAATGTCGCTTCGTTGCAGACGCCTGACACTATTTGCAACACACCGCCGATGAAACAAGCGCACCGGCAACACCGACACCGACATCGGCGGATCAGCTCATGGCTTGCCTCTCCTGCTCCAGCCGACGCGTAAAATCCTCCACCGGCATCGGCTTGCCGAGGAAATAGCCCTGCACCTCGTCGCAACCGTTTTCCAGCAGGAAGTTGTACTGTTCCTGATCCTCCACGCCTTCGGCGATCACGCGCAGGTTGAGGATATGGCCCAGCGAGATCACGGCCTTGACGATCGCCGCGCTGTCGGCATCGCTGGCGATGTCGCGCACGAAGGACTTATCGATCTTCAACGCGTCCACCGGGAAGCGGCGCAGGTAGCTCAGGCTGGAATAGCCAGTGCCGAAGTCGTCCACCGAGACCTGCAAACCCAAGCGCTTGAGCGCATTCAGGGTCGCCACGGTCTTTTCCGCATCCTTCATGACGACGTTTTCAGTAATCTCCAGTTCAAGCCAGGCAGCGGCCAGGCCGCTGTCGGCCAGCACCTGCCGCACGAACTCGGGCAGATTCTGGTCGAGCTGGCGCGGCGACAGGTTGACGGCAACCGGAATCGGCGACAGGCCAGCATCCTGCCAGGCCTTGTTCTGCGCGCAGGCGGTATGCAATACCCATTCGCCGATCGGCACGATCAGGCCGGCGTCTTCGGCAAACGGGATAAAGCGGTCCGGCGGCACCATGCCCTGATCCGGCGTGATCCAGCGGATCAACGCTTCGGCGCCGATGATGCGGCCGCTCGCCAGACTGATCTTGGGCTGGTAGTACAGCCTGAATTCCTCGCGATCCAGCGCGCGCCGCAAACTGACCAGCATTTCCAACCGGTTGCTGACCTGCGCATCCATCCAGCCGGCGAAGTACTGGAAGTTGTTGCGTCCGAGTTCCTTGGCCTTGTACATGGCCGAGTCGGCGTTCTTGAGCAAGGTTTCGACATCGCGGCCATCGGTCGGGCAACGGCTCACGCCGATGCTGCAGGTGATGTGGAATTCGCGGTCGCCCACCACCCACGGCTTCGCCACCGCGGCGAGGATGCGCTGCAGGACTTCGGTAATGTTGCTTTCATCAGGCTGGTTTTGCAGCACCAGCACGAATTCGTCGCCGCCCTGGCGCGCCACCATGTCGGTTTCGCGTACACAGGACACCAGGCGCTGCGCCACGGTCTTGAGCAATTCGTCGCCGACCTGATGGCCGAGACTGTCGTTGATGAACTTGAACTGGTCCAGATCGACGAACACCACCGCCGTCAAAGCCCCCTTCTGCCGCAAGCTCTGCACGGCACGCTGCAAGTGGTTATGCAGCATGGTGCGGTTGGGCAGACCGGTCAGCGCATCGTGCGTGGCCTGATGGCGGATTTCGGCTTCATACAGCTTGCGTTCGGTGATTGCCTCCACGGTGCCTTCGTAGAACATCAGCGTGCCGGCGTCGTCATAGACGGCGCGCGCGTTCTCCGAAATCCAGATGATCTCGCCGTCGCGCCGGTAGACGCGCGATTCGAAATTCGACACCGAGCCGAACTCGGCCATCATGCGCATGAACTCGGTGCGGCGCTCCGGTTCGACGTACAGTTGATGCTTGATATCGCGCAGGCTGACGATCAGGTCTTCCGGCGACCGGTATCCGTAAATCCGCGCCAGCGCCGGATTGACCGCGATGTAACCGCCATCCGGCGTCGACTGGAACACGCCCTCGATGGCATTCTCGAAAATGCTGCGGTAGCGCCGTTCGGCTTCCAGCAAGGCCTGATCAGCCTCTTTGCGCGCCGTCACGTCCTGCACAAAGCCCTCCAGTGCATCGAGCGCGCCCGCAGCGCTATAGATGCCCACACCACGCTCCCACACCCATCGCACTTCGCCGTCGGCGCGGACAATGCGGTACTCCAGCTCGAAACGACGCTTGCCGGCGAGGCAGGCATTGATGGTCTGGCGCACCATGTCGCGGTCGTCCGGATGCGTGATGTTTTCGTAGGAAACGCGGTGATTGAAAAGCAAGTCTTCCGGTTGGTAACCCGTCAGCTCCAGGCAGCCCTCGCTGACGAACTCCATGGTCCATTCCTCATCGTCGCGGCAGCGATATACCATGCCATCCAGATTGGCCAGCAAGGTCTCAAGCAACCGTGGCGGCCTGGCGATGGAAGTGATAGCGGCAGCATGATCCGGCGGAATGGAGGAAGCGACGATTTTCATAAATGAGTTACGCAATCAATATCCAACGGCACCAACGGAAAAGAGAAATGAAATGGGACAACAACGGAGCTGCAACGGACTACATGGCGTCTGCGTAGCGATAGATTCTTTTTTGATCACGATAAGCAATAACGATGCCATTCGACTATACAGCCCGCCAGACCGCGCCTGATACAAACCCACGGGTATGTGTATCCACAGAGAAACCCATGGAAGACGGATGGCAAGAATACCGTCCGCATCTCGCACCGGCAAGGTGCAATGACTAAATATCCGAAATTGCAATAAAAGCCATTCTTTTCGTCCCATGCCGGCGAAACAGCCGCAGTAGAATCGCAACACCTCCTGACAAACAACAAAAGGATGCTGGTATGTTGGCCAATCGTTATCTGGTATTTTGGTGCGTTCTGTTCCTGACGCTGGCGCTCGCGGTACTGGCGAACGACCACCTGGTGAGCTGGTGGTGGGGCGCCGTGCCGCTGCTCCTGAGCATTGTCGGCGTACATGATCTCATCCAGCGTCGCCATGCGGTGTTGCGCAATTATCCGCTGATCGGCCACTTCCGCTTCATGTTCGAAGCCATCCGCCCGGAACTTCGCCAGTATTTCTTCGAAGGCGAAAACGACGGCGCGCCCTTCACCCGCAAGAAACGCAGCGTAGTGTACCAACGCGCCAAAGCCGACATCGACAGCCGCCCTTTCGGCACTGAACTCGACGTCAAACTGGCCGGCTATGAATGGATCGGTCATTCGATGTCGCCGACCAAACTGGCCAGCCACGACTTCCGCGTTACTGTCGGCGAGAATCGCGCACAACCGTATTCGATGTCAGTGTTCAATGTCTCGGCGATGAGTTTCGGCTCGCTCTCGGCCAATGCAATTCGCGCGTTGAACCAAGGCGCAAAGAAAGGCAATTTTGCGCACGATACCGGCGAGGGTTCGATCTCGGCCTATCATCGCGAATTCGGCGGCGACCTGGTGTGGCAAGTCGCGTCGGGCTACTTCGGTTGCCGCCATCCCGACGGCAGCTTCGACGAAGACAAATTCGCCGAACAGGCCAAATCGACGCAAGTGAAAATGATCGAAGTAAAGCTGTCGCAAGGCGCCAAGCCCGGCCACGGAGGCGTGTTGCCGGCAGCCAAGATCACGCCCGAGATTTCCGCCACGCGCGGCATTCCTATGGGCGTCGATTGCATTTCACCGGCGGTGCATTCTTCGTTCTCGACGCCGATCGGCCTGCTGCAATTCGTTGAAAAACTGCGCACGCTGTCGGGCGGCAAACCCACCGGCATCAAGCTGTGCGTCGGTCATCCATGGGAATTCTTCGGCATCGCCAAGGCCATGGTGGAAACACAGATCGTGCCCGACTTCATCACCGTCGACGGTGCCGAAGGCGGCACCGGTGCAGCACCGCTGGAGTTCACCGACCACGTCGGCATGCCGATGCAGGAAGGCTTGCTGATGGTGCACAACACGCTGGTCGGCATCGGCATGCGCGATCGCGTCAAGATCGGCGCCAGCGGCAAAATCATCACCGCCTTCGACGTCGCCCGCACGCTGGCGCTCGGCGCCGACTGGTGCAACTCAGCGCGCGGCTTCATGTTCGCGCTAGGCTGCATCCAGTCGCAAAGCTGCCACACCGACCGCTGTCCGACCGGCGTCGCTACGCAAAACGCGACGCGCGCCCGGGCACTGGTGGTGCCGGACAAAGCAGAACGCGTCCACCGCTTCCACCAAAGCACGCTGCATGCTCTGCAAGAACTGGTACAGGCAGCGGGCTTGCCGCATACCTCGGCGCTGCGGCCGTTCCATATTGTCCACCGCATCAACGACCACGAAATCCAGTTGCTCTCGGAAATGCTGAAATACCTGGAACCGGGCGACCTCCTCACCGGCAACTACCGTTATCAGGTCTACCAGAAATACTGGCCGATCGCGCGCGCCGAGAGCTTTCATCCCGAGATCGGCAACGCGTTCCACTGAGCCTCTCCGCGCATCCGGCACGCCAATGAAAAACGCCCGCATATGCGGGCGTTTTTGTATCCGGAAATCCGTCGCCATCAGGGCAACGTAAATTATTTACGCTTCATGAAAAAAATGAATTCCTGATTCTCTTGCGACTGAGAGAGCAAATCGTTGCCGGTCTGTTTGGCGAAAGCCTGGAAGTCGCGCACCGAACCGGTATCGGTCGCCGTCACGCGCAAAATCTGGCCGCTTGCCATATCCGCCAACGCCTTCTTGGTTTTCAGTATCGGCAGCGGGCAATTCAGACCACGTGCATCCAGCTCTCTGTGAAATTCAATAACCATACTGTGAATCTAAAATTCCTAGTGATCGTTCAAGAATTCTACTCCAACCCGACCCGCCTTGGTGCGTCGCAACATACTCTGTTGTATTTAGCGCACTAATGTTGTGCAGTAGAAACTAATGGCGTGGATGAGCCGGCAAATTCAACGAACTGGACAGCCAGGTTATGACGCCGCATCCAGTCCGCCACCGCGTATCCCGTTCCTGCGGGCCAAGGCCGTAAATCCGGCGGCGCCACCAGGCGATACTCCAGCAATTCAGGAGACAGCCTGATCTCGCCCGATGCCTTTACGTGATACGCAATGATCAGTTCATTCTTGCGCATAAACTCGTAAACGCCGATCAGGGTGATCTGGTTGGCATCGAGATTGGTTTCTTCCTTGATTTCGCGCGCGATGCCCTGCTCCGGCGTTTCGTCGCGCTCCATGAAGCCGGTGATCAGCGCGAAACGGCCTTCCGCCCACGCCGCATTGCGGGCGAGCAACATCTTGCCCTCGATCTCCACCAGCCCCGCCAGCACCGGCAACGGGTTGTCCCAGTGCGTCCAGTGGCCGTCGGGGCAGGCAAGCCTAAGCTTGCCCGCCTCGCCTTCGTCGGCGCGCGTCACGAGCGACGCGGCGCAGACGGGACAAAATTTGAAGTCGCTCACGGCAACGCTCAGACTTTGGCGCCAACCCAGGCCGCCACGCCTTGCAGCGCCTGCGGCAGGCCGCTCGGATCGGTACCACCCGCCTGCGCCATGTCGGGACGTCCGCCACCCTTGCCGCCAACCTGCTGGGCGACAAAATTGACCAGTTCGCCTGCCTTTACCTTGGAAGTTGCGTCGGCAGTGACGCCGGCGATCAGGCTGACCTTGCCGTCCTTGACTGCGGCCAGCACGATGGCGGCGGTCTTCAGCTTGTCCTTGAGCTTGTCCATTGTTTCGCGCAGCGTCGCGACATCGGCGCCTTCCAGCATGGCCGCCAGCACCTTGATGCCGTTGACGTCGACCGCCTGCGTCAGCAATTCGTCGCCCTGATTGGACGCCAGCCTGGACTTCAGCGCAGCCAATTCCTTCTCCAGCGCCTTGACGTGATCCTGCACTTGCGCGATGCGTTGCGTCAGTTCTTCCGGCTGCGCCTTCAGGGCTGCAGCGGCTTCGTTGACGCGATTGCTCAGCGCCTGCACCAGCGCCAGCGCGCCTTCGCCTGTCACCGCTTCGACGCGGCGGATGCCCGCTGCGACGCCGCCTTCGGCAACGATCTTGAACAGGCCGATATCGCCGGTGCGCGAAACGTGGGTGCCGCCGCACAATTCGCGTGACGAGCCGATCGACAGCACGCGCACTTCGTCGCCGTATTTCTCGCCGAACAAGGCCATCGCACCGGCAGCGACGGCGTCGTCGAAGCCCATCACCCTGGCTTCGGTGGCGGCGTTGGCGAGGATTTCGCGATTGACGATTTCTTCGACGCGGCGGATTTCATCGGCCGTCATCGGCGCGTTGTGGCTGAAGTCGAAACGCGTCTTGTCGGCATCGACCAGCGAACCTTTTTGCGCCACGTGGCTGCCCAGCACTTCGCGCAGCGCCTTGTGCATCAGGTGGGTGGCCGAGTGGTTGCGCATGGTCTGCGCGCGCAACTCGGCATCGACCTTGGCTTCAACGGTGTCGCCCACCGCCAGCGCGCCCTTGATCAGCGAGCCGTGATGGCCGAACACTTCCGGCTGGATCTTTTGCGTGTCGGTTACGGTAAACAGCGCATTCGAGGCTTCCAACGCACCGGCATCGCCGGCCTGACCGCCCGATTCGGCGTAGAACGGCGTGGTGTCGAGCACCACGATGGCGTCCTGGCCTGCTTCGATCTTGTTGACGGCGCTACCGTCCACATAGAGCGCGGTGACCTTGGCTTGCTGCGTCAGCGCGTCATAGCCGACGAATCTGGTCTTGTCGCCGCTGTATTCGATACCGGCCGCCATTTTGAATTTACCGGCGGCGCGGGCCGTCGATTTCTGGCGTTCCATGGCGGTCGCGAAACCAGCCTCATCCAGCTCGACGTTGCGCTCGCGGCAGATGTCCGCGGTCAGATCGAGCGGGAAGCCGTAGGTGTCGTACAGCGTGAAGGCGGTCTCGCCGTCGAGCTTGGCGGCGTTCTTGGCCAGCGCGGCTTCGAGTATCTTCATACCGTGTTCCAACGTTTCGCCGAAACGTTCTTCTTCCTGCTTGAGCACCTGTTCGACGCGCGAGGCGGCTTCCGGCAGTTCCGGGTAGGCGGCGCCCATTTCGGCCACCAGGTCCTTGACCAGCTTGTAGAAGAACGGCTGGGTCTGGCCCAGCTTGTGGCCGTGACGCAGCGCGCGGCGAATGATACGGCGCAGCACATAGCCGCGGCCTTCGTTGCCGGGAATCACGCCGTCGACAATCAGGAAGGAGGTCGCGCGGATATGGTCGGCGATGACCTTGAGCGAATTGTTCTCCAGATCGCTGGTGTTGGTTTCGCGCGCAGCGGCCTTGATCAGGTGCTGGAACAAATCGATTTCATAGTTGCTGTGCACGTGCTGCAGGATCGCAGCCAGGCGCTCCAGACCCATGCCGGTATCGACGCAAGGCGCCGGCAGCGGCGTCAGCGTGGCTTCGCCGGTTTTCGGATCGATCTGGCGGTCGAACTGCATGAACACGTTGTTCCAGATTTCGATGTAACGGTCGCCGTCGGCTTCCGGACTACCCGGAGGACCGCCCCAGACGTCGGGACCGTGGTCGTAAAAGATTTCCGAGCAAGGACCGCAAGGGCCGGTATCGGCCATTTGCCAGAAGTTGTCGGAAGCATAAGGCGCGCCCTTGTTGTCGCCAATGCGCACTACGCGCTCTTTCGGCAGACCGATTTCGTTGACCCAGATGTCGTAGGCTTCATCGTCGGTTTCATAGACGGTAGCCCACAGCTTTTCGGCAGGTAGGCCGTACACTTTGGTCAGCAGTTCCCACGCCCATGTCAGCGACTCGCGCTTGAAATAATCGCCGAAGGACCAGTTGCCCAGCATCTCGAAGAAGGTATGGTGGCGCGCGGTGTAGCCGACGTTTTCCAGGTCGTTATGCTTGCCGCCGGCGCGCAGGCAGCGCTGCACGGAAGTGGCGCGCACGTAGTTGCGCTTGTCGGTGCCCAGGAACACGTCCTTGAACTGGACCATGCCGGAGTTGGTAAACAACAGGGTGGGATCGTTGCCCGGCACCAGGCTGGACGAACGGACAATGGTGTGTCCCTTGGATTCAAAGAATTTCAGAAACTTGTCGCGGATTTCGGCTGAGTTCATGTTCGAGGACTATAAAGAAAACGGTGCAAGAATGACGTTGCAGGAAAAGAGATTGCAAACGCGTGATTATACGTGATAAGCCCTGCTGCAATCACGGTCGGCAAGGGCCCTCCGGCAGCTTGCCGCCCATCAACACAGGAGAAATAAGACCCGGACGCAAAAAAACCCGTTCGGATCGCTCCCAACGGGTTAATGGCGATGTCAACCTGCAATCTGAATCAGACCGGTCTCGAATCCCTTCGACCTATCTCCATCACGGCTTGCGCGGCCAAAATCTCCTCCGGTAAATCAGGCGCCCTGATACAGCTTGCTGTTGCTCTTCTTGGCGTGTTTCTTGTGCTTCTTGTGCTTTTTATGTTTCTTGTGATGCTTGGCGTGTGTGGCCTTGGCTGCCGGAGCTTCTGCTGCCGGAGCGGCAGGAGCGGGTGTGTTCTGGGCCAGGACAGGCATGGCAAAAGCGGCGACGAGTACGGCTGCCAATAATTTGTTCAGTTTCATCTTTTCCTCTTAAGTTTGGTTCTTTACAAGCTCGCTGACGATGAGTTGTCACGCCCCTGGTCATTTCGGAGAATCCGCTCTGACATGCGACTTGTCCGTGTTTTAACGCCGGGATTTCGATTTGCGTTGACACAGTTTAATCGCCGGGAGCGAGAAATTCATTCAGGAATTACCTGATGTATTTCACCGCAGTTTTGCGTATCGGCGACGGCTTTCCGGTGGCAGATTTATCGCTTCGGGCCGCTTGCCCGTGCGCTGCGGCGGCGTGATGCGTACCGGCCTTGCGGGCCGCCTTGGGCTTGTTCTTGCCTTTGTTCTTGTCTTTGTTCTTATCGTGCGGACCGGTCAGGTGCCTGACGGGCGCCTTGTTTTTCTTTTGCACCGGAGCCTTGCCTGCCTTTGCCGGCCTGGCGCCATGCGCCGGCTGAACCGTGGTTTTGGCTTTCACCGCAGCAGGGTCGCTCCGCCCCTGCAAGATCTGCGCTTCGCGCACGGTCAGCTTGCCGGCCTTGAGATCGCGCACGATGGCGTCGTCGGTGTATTTGTGCTGCGTATTTCCCTGTTGCGCGATGGCGTTGGAGGTGACGGCGATAGCGATGGCGGCCGCGGCCAGCAGCATGCGGCGCATGCCCTTGGTTTTCATGATTCCTTGCTTTCCTGTTGACTGTTATTGTGTGGAGACTTCAATGCCGATGCGATGATTCTTTACCTATGCCTGTCCGATCAGGTCGACGCGGTCGGTGCAAAAGCCGTCGACGCCCCAGGCCAGAATCTCTTGCGCGCGGGTCGGTTCGTTGACGGTGTAGCAGAATAAACCATATCCGGCTCGTTTGACCGCCTGCGCCAGTTCCGGCGTCAGATTCTTGTGATTGGTGTGCAACGCCACCGCGCCGAGCGCCTGCAGCCGCGCCTCCCAGTCGGCGGTAATCATGTCCATCAGGAAGCCGCGCGGAATGCCCGGCGCAGCGCGTTTTGCCGCCATCAGCGCATCGAAGGAAAACGACGAAAACAGTGGCAGGCTGCGGTCGTTCCGTCCCGGTACATGCGCCGCGATTTCAGCAGCGAAGAAAGCCCCGACCGCCTGGCCAGCCACTTCGCCGGTGCGTACCGCATAGGCATCGCCGGCCGGCTTGATCTCGATGTTCATCCAGATGCCGTTGGCGCGGCAGAATTCCAGCGCCTGCGCCAGCGTGCAGACCGGTTCGCCCGCATATTGCGGGCTATGCCAGCCGCCGGCATCGAGCTTCTGCAAGTCGGCCAGCGTGTGTTCGGCGATCTTCCCTTCGCCCGGCAGCGTACGTCCGAACGAGGCATCGTGCATCAGGATGGGTTGCTCGTCCTTAGTCAGCATCACGTCGAATTCCACCGCCCGGAAGCCGTGCTCCATGCCGCAGCGGAATGCCGCCAGCGTGTTTTCCGGCGCCAGTGTACCGCCGCCGCGATGCGCCGCCACTTTCGGATAAGGCCACATGTTTTTTCTCCCTGCATGAATTTGGTGCCGACATTCTAAGCTGGCCGGGTGTGGGATGACAGCGTTTCAGCGCCATGATCCGACGTTTCATCGCAATATGCTTTGCGGCCGCGACGCGCCGGGTCACGATGCGGCCATACCCCGGCCGAACGCTATCCGGTTCGGGAATCGGGTTACTATTCCACGGCTTACATGTATTTTTCGCACGTTCATGACCACCAACGCTTCACGCTTACGCCTCATCGCCCTGGACCTGCCCCGCAGCCTGGTGCCCACGCTGATCATCAACCTGCTGTGCGCAGTGGTGGTGACTTACCTCATGCGCATAGGTTCCGACTTCACCGAAAACCTGGTGTTCGCCATGTGCATCGGCACCACCGCGATGCTGCTGATCAACGGCGGCCGCATTATCGTGTGGGGCAAGGACGAACCGAGGAAGGGCGGCTTCCTGCTGATGCTGGCGCTGCTGGCGCCGCTGTCGTTTTTCATCGGCAACCTGATCGCCACCTATCTGCTGGGCCGCCCGGCGGAAGTCTTGACGCTGAGCCAGACCAACAACATCATCGGCGTCATCGTCCTGACCTTGCTGGCCTGCGTCGGCGGCACCCTGTTCTACTGGAACCGGGAAAAAATGGCGGCGCTCGAAGCGCGCAACGTCGTCATCGAAAAACAGGCCGTGCAGGCGCAATTGCAAATGCTGCAAGCGCAGATCGAACCGCACATGCTCTTCAACACGCTGGCCACGCTGCAAACCCTGATCTCCAGCGAGCCATTGCGCGCCCAGCAGATGCTCGACCAGTTGATCCATTATCTGCGCGCCACGCTGTCGACCTCGCGCAGCGACCAGACCACGCTGGAACAGGAGTTCGAGCTGACCAAGGCCTATCTCGGCCTGATGTCGCTGCGCATGGGCCTGCGCCTGACCTATAGCCTGCAACTGCCGGACGAATTGCGGCGCATCCGGATCGCGCCGATGCTGCTGCAGCCGCTGGTCGAAAACGCCATCCGCCACGGCCTCGAGCCCAAGGTCGAAGGCGGCGACTGCACCGTGCGCGTAATCCTGCATCAGGGCCTGCTGGTGATCAGCGTGTTCGACACCGGCATGGGCCTGAACACATCGGCCAGCTACAATCGCCCCGACAGCAGCCATCTCGGCCTGGAAAACATCCGCGCGCGACTCGATGCGCTGTATGGACCGCTGGCGGAACTGACGCTGACCCACAACATTCCCGAGGGCACCGTCGCACAGATCACGATTCCGATGGATGCGCTCGACACCCATCTCTACAAATGACCACCCCGCCCGCCGCCCGCGCCCTGATCGCCGAAGACGAAGCCTTGCTTGCTGGGGCGCTGTCCGGCAATCTGCGACGCCTGTGGCCCGGCCTGGAAATCGCCGGCATCGCCGCCAACGGCATGGCAGCGGTCGAGCAGGCGCTGGCGCTGCAGCCGGATATCCTCTTCCTGGACATCAAGATGCCCGGTCAGAGCGGCCTGGAGGCGGCGCGCGAGCTGGCGGACGACTGGCCGGAAAACCAGCCCTTCCCATTACTGGTCTTTGTCACCGCCTACGACGACTACGCCATCCAGGCCTTCGAACACGCCGCCATCGACTATGTGCTCAAGCCCGCCAACGACGAACGCCTGATGGTGACCATCGGTCGCCTGCAAGCCAGGCTGGTCAAGAGCGCCGACAGCAACCGGGAACTGGAACAGGCACTGGCGCAACTGCGCGGCCTGGCGCCGCCGGCCGCACCGGCCCGGGAACCCTTGCGCATGATCCGCGCCGCCGTCGGCAACCAGATCAGGCTGATTCCCGTTGAGGATGTGATTTATTTCGAAGCCACCGACAAATACGTCAACGTCGTCACCGCGGACGGCGAATCGCTGATCCGCACCAGCCTCAAGGAACTGATCCCGCAGCTCGATCCCGGACGCTTCTGGCAAATCCACCGAGGCACCGTCGTGCAGATCGGCCAAGTCCAGGCGGCGCAACGCGACGAGGCCGGGAAACTGTCGCTGAAACTGCGCACGCGGCCGGAGATGCTTGCCGTCAGTCGCCTGTTCGCGCACTTGTTCCGGCAAATGTAGAACGCATCTCGCACCTATTGATGAAATAAGCTCCAATTACAGCGACGGCTTGGCCGTCATCAGCCAGACGATTGCCAGCGGCAGCAGCGTCGCCGCAGAACCCGCAGCGCCCCACAGCAGCGACAGGCGCCAGTAGCGCGACGGGATCTCCGAATCGCGCTGCAACGGTGCCAGCAGACGCGCCTGCGCCACTTGCACCGGGAGCAAGATGCCCACCCACAGCACCCCGGTCGCCGCAAACAGACCATAAGCCCAGTGCAGCCAGGACAATTGCAACATGCCGGTTTGCGCCGCCATGGCCTGACCGGCGATGGCCAGCAGCACGATGCCGCCGAAAGTGAAGAACACATCCGCCCAGTTGGTGACGCGCATGGCAAAACGGATCACCGCCAGGTCGCGGGTGCGATCGGCCATGACTTTCCAGAATGCAGTGACGATGATATTGCCGAGAAACAGAACGACGCCCAGTACATGCAGGGTCTTGAGCAAGCCGACAGACATGAAATCCCTCCGAAGCGTGAAAACAGGATTCCAGTCTCCACCGGCGCAGCGACACGATCAAGGATAATGCGACGGAATGCCGCATGGACCGGTCGAAATGCGTTACGGCAGGATGGCGGCAGGGATAGCCACCCTATCGATAGTAAGGACCGCCGTAATAAGGTCCATGCCTGTAATAGCCGTGCGGCGGACCGGCCGGCACCACGACGCAGGCCGACAAAGCGGTAGCGACCAGCACGCCTGCGGCGACGAGTTTAAGCAGCTTTTTCATGATGTCCTCCCTGGACTTGACGATGGAACACAGCTTGCCAGCAAAGAAAACCGGCAGGTAATGCGCGGCCGTATCAGGTGTAATCAATTATTTCCGGGGATCGGCATGCAAACGGCGTTGCCGGGCGCCTGGAAACCCCGTCAAAACCGGCGTGCTGCGGTAAAATGCCGGTCTATACCTAGATAAGCCTTCCCACAAAACATCCATGAGCAACGAACTGAAAAACGGTCATCCTCCAGCACCCTCCACCAATTTCCTGCGCGGCATCATTGAAGCCGACCTCGTTTCCGGCGCCTATGCGGAACGCAGCGACAGCCAGGGCCAACCCCTGCCGCAGGTGGTGACCCGCTTTCCGCCCGAGCCCAACGGCTACCTGCACATCGGCCACGCCAAGTCGATCTGCCTCAATTTCGGCCTGGCGCGCGACTACAACGGCCGCTGCCACCTGCGCTTCGACGACACCAATCCGGAGAAGGAAGACCAGGAATACGTCGACACCATCATCGACTCGGTCAAATGGCTGGGCTTCGACTGGAACCATGACGGCAAGCAGCACCTGTACTACGCCAGCAATTATTTCGACGTCATGTACGCCGGCGCGCAGGCGCTGATCCGCAAGGGCCTGGCCTACGTCGATGAACAGAACGCCGACCAGATGCGCGAAACCCGCGGCACGCTGACCGAACCCGGCACCGATTCGCCGTGGCGCAACCGCCCGGTGGAAGAATCGCTGCGCCTGTTCGAGGAAATGCGCGACGGCAAACATGCCGACGGTAGCCTGATCCTGCGCGCCAAAATCGACATGGCCAGCCCCAATATGAACCTGCGCGATCCGGCCATCTATCGCATCCGCCACGCCACCCACCACAACACCGGCGACAAGTGGTGCGTCTATCCGATGTACAGCTACGCGCACCCGATCGAAGACGCGCTGGAAAGCATCAGCCACTCGATCTGCACACTGGAATTCGAAGATCAGCGCCCGTTCTACGACTGGGTGCTGGAACGCCTGGCCGAAGAAGGCTTCTTCAAAAAACCGTTGCCGCATCAATACGAATTCGCGCGCCTCAACCTGACCTACATCATCACCAGCAAGCGCAAGCTCAAGCAACTGGTCGATGAAAACATCGTCGACGGCTGGGACGATCCGCGCATGCCGACCATCGTCGGCCTCCGCCGCCGCGGCTACACGCCCGAAGCGATCCGCCTGATGTGCGACCGCACCGGCGCCTCCAAGAACAATAGCTGGATCGACTACAGCATCCTCGAAGGCGCGCTGCGCGACGACCTCGACCCGAAAGCGCCGCGCGCGGTCGCCGTGCTGCGCCCGCTCAAGCTGATCATCGACAATTTCCCGGAAGGCCAGAGCGTCGAATGCAGCGCACCGGTTTACCCGCCTGCGCATCCGCTGCACGACAGCGAGCATCGCCGTTTCCCGATCACCAGGAATCTGTGGATCGAGCAGGAAGATTTCATGGAAACGCCGACCAAGGGCTACTTCCGCCTCTTCCCCGGCAACAAGGTGCGCCTGCGCTACGGCTATGTGGTGGAATGCACCGGCTGCGACAAGGATGAAAACGGCAACGTCATCGCCGTCCATTGCAATTATTTTGAAGACAGCAAGAGCGGCACGCCGGGCAGCGCCAACTACAAGGTCAAGGGCAACCTGCACTGGGTCAGCGCCGATCATGCGCTGGAAGCCGAAGTGCGCCTATACGACCGCCTCTTCACCGACCCGCATCCGGACGCCGGCGGCAAGGATTTCAAGCTGGCCCTGAATCCGCACTCGAAGGAAGTCATCACCGCCTACCTGGAACCGACGCTCAGGACCGCCGAACCCGGCGCGATCTACCAGTTCGAGCGCCACGGCTATTTCGTCGCCGACCGGGTCGATTCCACGGCAGGCAAACCGGTATTCAATCGCGCCGTGACCCTGAAAGACAGTTGGGTCGCAAAATAATTATTTCGATCAACTTATGCGCCGGCCCACCGCCGGCATTTTTCATGCGAGTCAATGATGTTTGAAACACTGAAAATCAAGCGCTTCTCGTTCGGCACGGTCTACAAGATACTGGCCATCGCCTCCGGCTTTTCGATGGTGCCGCTGTCTGTACTGATGGGCTTGTTCGCCTTCTTCGGGGCCGAGACCATCGTCTGGAACGGCCAGCACCTGACCGGCCTGATGGGCCTGATCGCCTCGCCCTTCGTCGGCATCATGCTGGCGCTGATTTTCACCGGCTTCCTCGGCACGCTGTTCGCCTGCGGATTGTGGCTGTACTCCAAATTCCGTCCGCTGGAAATCGAATACCAACAATAACCAGGCGCGCGCCAACGCGTGCCAACCACTCCCACCAAAGGAAACACATGACCATCTCTTTTTACGCCGCTTCGGTGCCTGTCTTCAAACAGGCGCTCAACAGCCTCAAGGACATCCTCAAAAAAGCCGAAGCGCATGCAACCGCCAAGAACATCGATGCCGATGCTTTCCTCAAAGCGCGCCTGTTTCCCGACATGCTCAACCTGACCCGCCAGGTGCAGATCGCCGCCGATTTCGCCAAGGGTGTGCCGGCGCGTCTGGCCAACGTCGACGTTCCTCCTTACGAAGACAACGAAGCCGGCTTCGCCGATCTGCAGGCGCGCCTGGACAAAACGCTGGCATTCATCGACGGCCTCAAGCCGGAACAGTTCGAAGGCGCCGAGAACCGCGAAATCGTGCTGCGTCCCGGCACGCCGAAAGAGAAGCGCTTCACAGGCGAGGCCTATCTGCTGCACTACGGCCTGCAGCACTTTTTCTTCCATGTGACCACCGCTTACGACATCTTCCGCCACAATGGCGTAGAGATCGGCAAGAGCGATTACATCGGCACATATTGATCTTGCGTCCCTGACCGCCAATGAAAAACGCCCGGTAAATGCCGGGCGTTTTTTCCGCGCTCTTTATTGCGCGGGAACATGCGGCATCACCATATCTTCAACCATTTCAGCAAGCCCACGGTAGCGACGCCGAGTCCGCCCATCACCCACATCACCATCATGAACGAGGCCTCGTCGTGCAGACCCGGCAAGCCGGCCACATTCATGCCGAAAATACCCGACACCAGCGTCGCCGGCATCAGCAAAGCAGTGAGAATGGACAAGGCCATCAGGTTGCGGTTCATCTGCTCGGACATCTGCGACGCAATTTCTTCCTGCAGCAGCTTGGCGCGTTCGTACAGCGCCTCCAGGGTCAGGTGCAATTCGTTCAATTCATCCAGCGCGTGATCCAGATCTTCCAGCGCGGCCGTCGGCACCCATGCCGGACGCAGGCGGTTAAGCTGGCTCAACAGCCGACGCTCAGGCGTGATGTGGCGGCGCAGTTCGGCCAGTTGGCGGCGGATCGCGCTGAGTTCGCTGCGGTCTTCCGGACGGCGATCCGACAGCACCGACTCTTCGATGTCGTCGACCTTGTCGTTGAGTTGCGCCACGCGCGCATCAAAACCATCGGCCAGGCAGCGTAGCAATTCGGCAAACAGATCCATCGTATTGTCGAACGAAGCGCCGTCGAGCACCTTCTGGCGCAGCATGTTGGTCGAACATAGCGGCTGGGTGCGCAGCGTCAGCAGGCGGTTGCTGTCGAGGAAAAAATGCAGCGCGCCCTTTTCGGTGCCGGTGTCGCCGATCTCCATCTTGATGTCGGCCAGCGTGCCGTAGAAGCCGTTGGCGGTGGTATGCAGGCAGGGATGCGTATCGCTGCTGAGCAGGAATTCGCTGATGTGTTCGGGAATATCGTCACTGGTTTCCATCCAGTGGCGCACCTTGACGTCTGCCGTCTTGACGTGCAGCCAGGTGAACGACGGAAAAGGAATCTTGTTGGCAAGGACTTCATGCCACTTCAGTTGGGTGGCGTGGCCATCGTCGAAACGGAACGCGCAAATGAACCCCGCAGGCTCGTACAGCAGATGCAAGGCCTGAGGCGTGTCCGGGGGATTATGCATGGCGCAGCGCAGTCAACATGGAAATGCTGGATTTTACCGGCCGACTTTGACAATTTTGTGACAAACCCGGCGGGCGGTACGTCATCCCTGCCCCTGTTGCCCCGGCCGGACGGCGATCAATAAGCGTAATTGCGGTTGGAGTAGGCGTCGCGCGCGGCGTCGCATTGCGCGATTTGCGCCTTGGACATGCCCGAGGTGCCGTTCAACTGACATTGGTCGGCAACCGATTTCGCTTCATCCAGATGTTGGCGGAAATAGGCATAATCCTTCTTTCCTGCCATCGCGTCGCAACCCGCCAGCAATGGCGCCGCGATGCACAACAGCGCCAGGGAGTGTTTCAGGGATATCTTCATACGGCATTTTCCTGTTGTTTGAGTAATAAGCCGCGGTCGGCAGACTGGCAACTCTCCATGTGCATCACAGTCCCCTTCCCGAGTCTGTTGCCGATGCCGAGCAATTGCCACGCACGAGTATAGTAAGTTCGCAAAAATTGCTCAATGGAAATTTGACAAATCCGGAAGAATATATCGGTTAAATTTTGCATAAAAAACGCGGCTACCCGGGCCTGATGCCGTTCAGTCAAGTTTAAAAGCTTGTCAGTCCATCACAACTGTCGTCCTGACGAAAGTCAGGACCCAGCGTCGTATCGGACGTCTTCACGACACTGGGGCCCAGCGCACGCCGGGACGACCGTTGGGAAAACAGGCTTAACCGAAAGACATCAGGCCCGGGTGGCCGCGTTTTTATTTCGACAGGATTTCATCCGCGCTTTTTCAGCAGGGCATACAAAATGATCGCGCCGAAAGTGGCGGTGCCGATGCCGCCCAGCGCAAAACCGCCCAGTCTCAGCGTGAAGTCGCCGGCGCCCAGCACCAGCGTCGCAGCCGCCACAATCAGGTTGGTGTTGTCGGAGAAGTCGACCTTGTTCTCGACCCAGATGCGCGCGCCCGAAACGGTGATCAGGCCGAACACTACAATCGACACGCCGCCCAGCACCGCGCCGGGGATCGTCAGGATGACCGCGCCGAACTTCGGAGAAAATCCCAGCACGATCGCGATCACCGCCGCCACCACGAACACCAGCGTCGAATAGATCTTGGTGACTGCCATGACGCCGATGTTTTCCGCATAGGTCGTCACGCCGGTGCCGCCCATGCTGCCCGACAGGATCGTCGCCAGGCCGTCGCCGATGAAGGCGCGGCCCATGTACTTGTCGAGATTCTGGCCGGTCATGGCGCTGACCGCCTTGATGTGTCCGAGATTCTCCGCCACCAGGATGACGGCGATCGGCGCCAGCAAGGCCATCGCATCCATCCTGAATACCGGCGACGCGAAAGTCGGGATGCCGAACCATGCCGCATTGGCAACGCCGCTGAAATCGATCGGCTTGCCGAGGCCGGCGCCGTTGGTCAGGATGGCGTAAATCACATACGCCAGCAGCAAGCCGATCAGAATCAGCAGGCGCTGCAGCATGCCGCGCGTGAACACCGCCACCAATCCCACGCACAGCACCGTGCCGAGCGCCATCCAGGCATCGAAGTTGTTGCCCGTCACGCCTTTGACCGCGATCGGCGCCAGGTTCAGGCCGATCACCGCAACCACCGCGCCGGTGACCACCGGCGGCATCAGGCTCTCGATCCAGCGCGTGCCGATGGCGCTGACCAGGAAACCGATCAATGTATACACCACGCCGCAGGCAACGATGCCGCCCAGCGCCACGCCGAGGTTGGCGTTCGGGCCATGTCCGGCATAGCCCGTGACGGCGATGACCAGGCCGATGAAAGCGAAGCTGGAACCGAGATAGCTCGGCACCCGTCCACCGACCAGAACGAAAAACAGCAAGGTGCCGACGCCCGACATCAGGATCGCAAGATTGGGATCGAAGCCCATCAGCAACGGCGCCAGCACGGTCGAACCGAACATCGCCACCACGTGCTGCACGCCCATGGCGACCGTCTGCGGCATCGGCAGCCGTTCATCGGTTGCAATAACCTGCCCTTGTCCATCCGACGTGCTGCTGCGCACGCGCCATTGTGGGAAATAGGAGCCCGCCATGAATTTCCTTCCGAGTGTTATATGGCGCATCAACCGGAATCCGTGATGCGCCTTGTTATTGAATGACCGGGAGCTAGTGTATTGAGGCGACGTGCAAATGACAATTGCCCGCAGGCCGGAAATCGCCGAAAAAGATAAAAAATTTACGCGCTCCTGAATGCCTGCTTTGTCGCGGTGCAGATTTCCCGCAACTAACGCCCGGCCGCCCCAATTTGGCCTCGTTTTCAGTCCGTCTCGTGCATAAAAAAACGCACCGGCCGGCGGTGCGTTTATTGACGGCGGACCGACTTGTCACGGGAATACCGGGATATGCGGTTCAACGCCGCCGAACATGGCTTCGGGATGGCGGCTGGCAACCAGATCCTCGATCTCTTCAATCCGCTTGAACGGCACGTCAACCAACAGCAACACCTTGCCGCGTGCAATGTCTTCATGAAAATTTTTCAGCCGCGAATTGGGAATCGCCGCAGCCGCCATCCCCGACATCCAGCTACCCAGCACCGCGCCAACGACCGTTGTGACCAGCACGGTCAACATGTTGAGCTGGACCCAGTCGGGCGGAAACACCATCAGCCAGATGCCTCCCAGCAGCCCGATCAGCCCGCCGGCCAGCAATCCCATTTCGGCGCCGTGCGTAAGATCGGTCTTGTGGAAAAAATTCGCGTCCGGCATGTCGTCTGGCAACTCGCCGTCGCGCGCCCAGAAATGCATGCGCCGAATCTCGATGCGCGCCAGCAATAATTCATCGAGCATGCTGCGCGCACTGGGAATATCCGGCAGCATGAAGTAAAGCCTTTGCCTGCCTAACATGATCGTCTCCTCGTCAAGAACAAAACCGCCGCCGCTGACGGCGGTTGCCGGCTTAGTTAACCTCAGCATAGCCGCCCGCGAGGCAAAGTACAGCTTTTGCTTGAGGTCTTTTCATGCGGTCGATTGAGCAGGGTCACGCGATGCCGCCGGGAAAATGTGATAATCAAGCCCCGCTTCCCCTTATCAAACGGAGACAACAATGATTCTGGAACTTGCCGACATCCGCATCCAACCGGGCAAACAGGCTGAATTCGACGAAGCCATCCAGCGCGGCATCGCGCAAACCATTTCCAAGGCCAAAGGCTATCTCGGCCACAAGGTGCAAAAAGGCATCGAAGCGCCAGAGCGCTATCTGCTGATGGTGCACTGGGCCACGCTAGAGAACCATACCGTCGACTTCCGCGAATCGCCAGCCTTTACCGAATGGCGCGGCATCGTCGGCCCCTTCTTCGCCGGCGCGCCGCACGTCGAACATTTCGCGTTGCTGACCGAATCGGCAAAGTGATGTCGACATCGTCTTGTCATCATCCGGTCATTGCAGCAAGCGATTCTGCTGCAATGACGATGCCGCAATGCAACTTGCATGATAAGGAAACACGTGGCGCACCCGCCAACCGAAGCCCGACAGCGCCGCTTTTATCGCAACGCCGGGTCAGATTCGCAATGAAATACGCAACATCGATTTACCCGGACCGGACCGAATGAAAATTTTTACCCGCCTCGCCGCGCTCTCCACGGTCGCCTTCGCGGCTGCCTGCGGCGAACCGCCGGACGACACGCGTTCGCAGGAGCAAGTGATTTCCGGTTTTTACCAGCAACACCTGAAGACGCATAGCCCCGGCATCCCCGGCGCCGATGAACTCAAGCAATTGCAGCCGTTTGTTTCGCAGGCACTGTTCAAGCTGCTGAGCCAGGCATCGGAAACCGAGGCCAAATACCATGCCGCCGCCACCGAGCCGGTACCGCCGCTGATCGACGGCGACCTGTTCACGTCGCTGTTCGAGGGCGCGACATCGTTCAAGCTGGACAGTTGCGAGAGCGAAGACAACCGTGCCTCCTGCCACGTCAGGTTCACCCATGCCGGCGGCAATGGCGGCGACGACGAAAAGTGGAAGGACAAACTGTTGCTGGTCAAGGAAAACAACCAGTGGCGCATCGACGACATCGAATTCCTCGGCAGCGGCCAGTCCTCGCAACGGGAATATCTGAGTGATACGCTGAGCAGCATCGTCAACGAGTACAACTGAACCCCGCCTCAGGCATTTCTGCAGCGCACACTGAAGAAATGCCATCCTTCTTCCGATAACTTCCATGCAAGGCGACGTACCGTTCTTGCGGTACGGCGGCAGGTGCGCACTCGCGCAAACGGTACGGTTTGATTTATCATGCGCATACGTTTCCCGGCAGCAAATGCACGGAAAAATAACGAAATGACAATACAGCGATAAAATAAACGCCGGGGAGAAAAAGTCGTGAAGCAATTCGGCAAAATAATGATTCTTGCTGTCGCCCTCGTGGCGGCCGCGTGCAGCGCCAGCCGCGAGCAGGAAGCCAAGGATCTGGTCAACAGTTTCTATCAGACCCATCAGTCGAGTCACCCCAGCGGCGCGCTGTCGCTCAAAGAACTGATCACGTTCCGCCATTTCTTCTCAGTGCGGCTGTTCGACCTGCTCAAGGACGTCTCGGTCGCAGAAGAGGCCCACTTGGCCCAGACCGATAGCCAGACGCCGCCGCTGGTCGACGGCGATCTGTTCACCACCCATCCCAAAGGCGCCTCGACTTATCGCTTGCTGGGCTGTGAAGTCAGTGACAGCAACGGCGTCTGTTCGGTCGAACTGATTTATAGCGACGCCAAGCTGCAATCGCCTGTCAAGACCGTCGACCGCATCGCGCTGACCCGCGACGCGCGCGGCTGGGTGATCGACAATATCGAGTACGGCGGCAACAACGGCAACAGCACCGGCATGCACCAGGGCGATCTGCAAAAGAACCTGCACCTCATCCTCGACAAGAACGAACAACGCCTGGTCCAATAGCGCAATAGTCCGATAGACGGACAGGGCAGATCCAGCCCATCGGTTAAAATCGCGAAAGCATGGCCGCCCCCGGCCGGCACCTCCTTGCAGCAACCACCGAACCGTCACTATCCCGATGTCCACTCACACTTTCCTCTGGCACGACTACGAAACCTTCGGCGCCCAGGCGCGCCGCGACCGCCCTGCCCAGTTCGCGGCTATCCGCACCGACGCCGATCTCAACGAAATCGGCGATCCGATCATGGTCTACTGCAAGCCGGCGCCCGACTTCGTGCCCGATCCGCAATCCTGCCTGATCACCGGCATCACGCCGCAGGTCTGCCTCGAGCGCGGCATCCCCGAATACCAGTTCGCCGCGCAGATAGAGCAAGCCATGTCAGAACCGGGCACCATCGGCGTCGGCTACAACACCATCCGTTTCGATGACGAGATCACGCGCTTCATGTTCTGGCGCAACCTGATCGATCCGTATGCGCGCGAATGGCAAAACAATTGCGGGCGTTGGGACTTGCTCGACGTCGTGCGCACTACCTACGCGCTGCGTCCCGGCGGCATCGAATGGCCTAAAAAGGAAGATGGCGTCACGCCGAGTTTCAAGCTCGAACACCTGAGCAAAGCCAACGGCCTGCTGCACGAAGCCGCCCACGACGCCCTGTCCGACGTGCGCGCGACCATCGCCTTCGCCCGCCTGATCAAGGAAAAGCAGCCGCGCCTGTTCGACTTCTGCCTGGCGCTCCACAAAAAAGACCGCGTCGCCGCCGAAATCGGTTTGCCCGTGGCGAAACCCTTCCTGCATGTGTCGGGCATGTTCCCCGCCGCGCAAGGCTGCCTGGCGGTGATGTGGCCGCTGGGCACGCATCCGACCAACAAGAATGAAGTGATAGCCTGGGACCTGAGCCGCGATCCTCGCGAACTCGCGGGACTGGACGTCGACGCGATCCGCACGCGCATGTTCAGCAAAACTGAAGACCTGCCCGAAGGCGTGTCGCGCCTGCCGGTCAAAATCATCCACCTGAACAAATCGCCGATGGTGATCGCCAGCCTGAAAACCTTGGCCGCCGAGCGCGCTGCCGAACTCGGCCTCGATATCGACGCCGCTTTGCAAAACGCGGCCGCCGCCGCCGCGCTGCCGGAAATGGGCGCGATCTGGGCCAAGGTATTCCAGCGTCCCAAGGAAGCGACGCCGGATGTGGATGAAGATTTGTACGGCGGCTTCGTCGGCAACAACGACCGCCGCCAATTGACGCAATTGCGCGCGTTGACGCCGCAACAACTGGCCGCAGCGCGCATCAGTTTCGACGATGCGCGGCTGGAAGAATTGCTGTTCCGCTACCGCGCGCGCAATTTTCCGGAGACCCTCTCGCCGGAAGAAGCGCAGCGTTGGGAAGAACATCGCGCCGCCCGCCTGTTCGACGGCGAAGGCGGAGCGCGTACGCTGGACGGATTGTTCGAGCAGATCGACCAGTTGTCGGAAAACGTCGACGAACGCGGCGAGGAAATTCTCGGGGCCTTATACGACTACGCCGAAACGATCGCTCCAGAACGACGCTGAGAAAGAGTCGATAAAAGCACCGATAATCTGCCTCACTGAGCCACTTTACTGCGTCGCCTTACTGCTGCAACGCCCCTTGCGCCATCGGCAGCGACTTCAGCTTGCCGATGAAATCGCGCATCGGCTGGTTGATCTCTTCGAACAGAGGATGCTTGCGGTTCTTCAGCATGACTTCCGTGAACAGCTTCAGACCCAGCGCCAGTGCCGCGCTGGTATCGGCGTCGAACTGCTGCTTGCTGCGGATTTTTTCGACGATGCCGAAGATGTCGTCGTGGTTGCCGGTATCGAATCGCAGCGGCGCGTGCTGCTCCTGCCCTTCCGACGCCGTCGCCAGATGTTCCACGATGATGCGATAGCGATGTTCTCTCATTGCTGATCCTTTTGCTGATGCTGCCTGCATCAAGTGCGCTCGATGGCGACGGCGGCGCGGTCGATGATGTCGATGATCGCGTGCAATTGCTCGCGGTCAAGTTCGCCCTTGCCCAACCGGGTGTGCAAGGCCATCTTGAAATTCTGGACTGCCCGGCGCAGTTCCGGCTTTTCGGTTCCGCTGGAACGCTGATGGATTTCCAGGCGCTTCAGGATGATGTCGAGCGCTTCCTTGTTTTCATCGAGGAAAGCGACGCCTGCTTCGGTAACGCAATACAGCTTCTTGCCGCCGCTTTCCGCTTCCACTGCAGCGTAACCCAACTCTTCCAGCAAGGTCAGCGTCGGATAAATGACGCCCGGACTCGGGCTGTAATCGCCCCCTACCAGTTGCTCGATGGCCTTGATGACTTCATAGCCGTGGCGCGGCTTGCCCCGCAGCAGATGCAGGATCACCAGGCGCAGGCTGCCTTGCTCGAACATGCGCGGACCGCGTCCGCCTTCCCTGCCGCGACCGCGCTCTTCAAACAGGCCGCCGCCATGATGCGGGCGCTCGTGACGATGATGCGTGGGGCCATGATGACCACCGATAAAACGTCCAAACATGATTATCCTTTCTTAGTTAATATGCTTACTAAGATATATCTTAGAAATTACTAAGTCAAGACGTTTTATCTTCCTTCCAATTCAGAGCGACCTTACCCTGATGGCGACTCAAATCACTCGTCGTAATGGCGAGCACAATTTCTGCCGGCGGCTTTTGCCTGATACAGGGCCTTGTCGGCCTTGCCGATAAGCAGTTCCGCGCTGTCCCCTTCGCCAACCACGGCGATATCCGCGACGCCTGCACTGATCGTGACGATGCCATTCGGATTGCCCGTATGCGGCAGGCGCAGGTCGCACACGGCGGCCAGCACTTCTTCGGCAATCCTGACCGCATCCGCCCGATCGCATTCAGGCAACATGACGACCAGTTCTTCCCCGCCGTAGCGCGCAGCCAGATCGCCAGGGCGTTTCTGCGCGCGTTTGATGACGGCGGACAGTTGGCGCAGGCATTCATCGCCGGCAAGATGGCCGTAGGTATCGTTGTAGCGCTTGAAAAAGTCCACGTCGAACATGATCAGTGCCAACGACCTCCGATCACGCGCACACCGGCGCAAGGCCCGGTTCATCTCTTCATCGAAACAGCGGCGGTTGGCCAGGCCGGTGAGGCCGTCCTGCATGGCCAGGTTTTGCAGCGCCTGGTTCAGGTATTCGACATGCTCGCGCGTCCGGTTCGCTTCGTTTTCCGCATCGAGCCGCCACTGTATCTGCCTCACCAAGCGAACGCCCAGCCAACCGAGTATCGCCAGCAGAATGACCAGACCGGTCAGGTGCAACACAACATCCGACCTCCAGTTCGCAAGCACTTCCTTTTTCGACAGCGCGGCGGAGACGAACAGCGGATAGCGCTCCAGATGGCGATAGCTGTTGATTCTGTCGACGCCGTCCTGCGACGAGCGAATATACGCCGTGCCGCTCGACCGGACGGCGGCGTAGTCGCGGAATATCGCCGCGTCCACGAGGCTTTTACCGATGGAGTCGCTCAACAGGGGATGCCGCACCAGCAGCGTACCGCTGTTGCTGGCAAGAATCACGGCGCCCGCCTTGCCGAGATCGAAGCTCTCGTAAAACTTGCTGAAATAGGCAATCCGGATGGCCGCCATGACGACGCCGTCGAAGCTGCCATCGTCGGCGTTGACGCGCCGCGAAATCGTAACGATCCATTCGCCGTTGGCGCGACTCCTGACCGGCATACTGATATGCGGCGCCAAATCGTCATGATCGCGGTGATAAATGAAATATTCGCGGTCGCGGCTGGTTGCAACCGCGACGTTTTGACGGGTGGAGTTGATCAGCCAGTTACCTTCCCTGTCGATGACGAACAGAGCTTGCAACTGCGGCAGCTCGGCGACCTGGCTCGACAACAGCTTTTCCAGCTTCAGCAATGCTTTGGGATTGCGGCCGTCATGTCCCAGCCGATCCGCCAGAAAGATCAGTGTCGTGTCGGCTTCCTTGAAAGTGTCCTCGGCATGCCGGGCCAGCGCCAGCGCGATATTGTGGATTGTGCTTTGCGCCTCCTTCAATTGCTCCTCGCGCGCTTGCCAATCATTCCATGCGGCAAGAACGACAAAAAGCACACAGGCGAAAACCACGACGGCTTTGGCGAGCACGAGGACGGAAGTTTGTTTTTTGAATGACATTTTCAAGGCAAGAGAAAGTAAAAAATCTGGCAGTTTCATCGTACTGAAAACGGCCATCCGGCAACCTGATCCAAATCAGCTATTAACATACCCCGCATCTTTTGTTGGATTTTTACAAAACGCCAACTTGATCCAGAACAAGATTACGTACGCTTTCATTCGCGGCGCGCTGCGCCGCGGCCGGCTTCGCAGCGCGGCGTTGCTTTGCTTGACATACATCAAGCCGCTGTCTTTTTCGCAGTGCTATGTTGATGACTGGCGCTGATCGGCAGTTGCGCATCGGTCTTCCATACAACACTAAACCTGCAAGGTGCATCCATGACTTACAAAACCATACTCGTACACGTCGATGAATCCACGCACGCCGCCGCGCGCATCAGATTAGCCTCGGAACTCGCCTTCACCTTCGACGCACATCTGATCGGCGCCGCCATGACCGGCATCTCGCGCTTCATCTATCCTGACGGCGTGGTCTTCATCGCATCGGTCATCGACACCTTGCGCGAACGCGCCCAGCTTGACCTGAAACAGTTTGAAGAAACCGCTCGCCAGCGCGGCGTCACCTCCGTCGAAAGCCGCCTCACGGAAGACGACGCGGCCGGAGCGCTGGTCCTGCAGGCGCGCTACAGCGACTTGGTCGTGATCAGCCAGACGGATCCGACCGAACGCGAACCCGGCGACGTCTACGATCTGCCTGAATATGTACTGCTCAATTCTTCGCGCCCGGTATTGACGATTCCCTATGCCGGTAAATTCGACAACGTCGGCAGCAATATCATGGTCGCGTGGGACGGCAGCATGGAAGCCACACGTGCCATCACCAACGCGCTGCCGTTCCTGAAAAAAGCGCGCAACGTCAACGTCGTGCTATTCAACCCCTCGGCGCTATTCGATATCCATGGCCAGCAACCCGGTGCGGACATTGCGCTGTATCTGGCGCGTCACGGCGTGAAGGTCAACGTCCTGCAGGAACCCACCGACCTGGACGTCGGCAATGCTCTGCTCTCGCTGGCCGCCGACACCGGCGCCGATCTGCTGGTGATGGGCGGCTACGGCCACACGCGCTTCCGCGAGGTACTGCTGGGCGGCGTCACTAAGACCATCCTTAACAGCATGACCATACCGGTACTGTTCTCGCACTAAGGCTGTCAATAATCGATTTGCGAGATACATTCGCACTTGCAAATCGATGGTTGTCAGGCCCAAGCGTCAACCACTTCTGTCGATGCCGCCTTGTCCTGATTGCAGAGCTTGTTTCAGCTCTGCTCTCAGGGCCGCGATCTCGGCGCGCAGCAACTTGGTGTCCGCATGCAATTCACGGCGCACCAGCTTTTCGTCTTCCCCCACCAGGATGGCGGAAATGCTGGCGGTGAAAACCGAAAACAAGGCATATCCCAACAGCACGATGAAAACAGCAAAAACACGCGACGCCGGCGTGGACGGCACCATGTCGCCGTATCCCAGTGTCGCCCCCGTCAAAAACGCCAGCCACACGCCGTCGGCATAATTCTGCACTTTCGGTTCGAGCAGATAGAAGCCCTCGCCGGCGACGGCGAGAAGGAACAACGCAAGCGCGGCAATTTGCAGCAAACGGTGCGGCGCCACATGACGCGCCAGCAACGTGGCAAGACGCAAGAATACGATCGCGCAATACACGAGACGCAGCAGCCACTCGACAGCATGCCAGGCCGGATCGTACTGCCACGCGCTGAGCAGCGCACCGGCAAAAATCACGAAGTCGACCATGAGGAAACGCTGCTGTCCCGCATCCTTGCGGCGCGACACGTAGAGATGCACGCCGATCAGTATCGTGACGGCCGCATAGAGCCATCGTCCGGCATCGTGGTACGGCGAAAGCGTCTCGTTAAGCGCCAGATAAAATGCCGGAATGGACAACAGCAAAGAGGCCAGCAAAGACGCTTTCCCCACCTCTTTCCGCGAAAGATGCAACCATGTTCCGCTTCGATGAATCTGCATTGATGTCTCCTCTGGCAAATGCATTCCGATGCGTCACACCATACCCCGCTTCGAGAGTTTCTCCTTTGCGTTGCATCAAGCTGCATACAACATGCGGCCGCCTCATCAAAATGGAAATCGCAGCATTCACTGCGCCATATCCGGCCATGCGGCTGCTGCGCCGCTTACTGACGTGCCCCGGCAAGTGCCGGACTGGTCGTATCGGCCTGGAACACCTGCTCGATCAATTCCATGCACTCCTTGGCGGCCGAAATATAATCACGTTCGCCAGGATAGCCGCTGGACAGGTTAGCCAGCTTGCGCGCCCGCTGGACCGACTCCAGCGCGTCATCCCTGGTCAGGTAATCCTTCTTGACGAGCAACGCCAGGATATCGAGGGTGACTGCGTAGTTGGCGATGCAATAACCAAGGGAGATGTCGTTATGATTGTCGCTCATTGTAAGCTCCATTCTAAGTATGTTCCGCGATGGAGAAAGCTTACGACAGCGACATTGTTAAAGATATCAGGGAATTCCCGATGGTTTGGCGAATGATGTCGGCGTCCGCCAGCGGCGCGTCAATCAACGATGACTGTCCGGGGCGATAACGCCGTTCAGTGAAGCCTGTTCAACAGATGATCAATCCAACCAGCGTTGCGCCGCGTCTGCCAGTTCAGACTTGGCCCGCGCCGGTGCCTCTTCGCGCGCTTCGGCCTCGGCGAACGTCAGCGGCTGGGCATCGACGAAAGTCGGCGCGGAAACGCCGGGAAAACCGAACGCCGCGCGCAACTCCGGCGTCAACGCGTCCGTGCCGCACAACGGATCAGGCCACCTGCGGGGTGACCGGCTTGCCGAAACGCATGGCGCTGCTCAGCATGCCCTGGCGGAAATAGAAACGCTGCGCCAGCGCATTGGCCAGGCCGGTGTCCAACACCAGCCGGACGCAGCCGGCCCGCTCGGCGACTGCGGTCAGCGCATCCAGCAGTCGCGTGCCGCATTGCCGGCCGCGCGCTTCTTCGGTGGTGACCAGATCATCGACGTAGAGGAATTTTCCATAGACCAGGTTTTCCTGCAGGCGATAACCGGCCAGCGCAATCGCTTTGCCGTCCTCCCACTCAGCCAGCAGACGGTAGCCGTCGCCCGCCTGTCGCGCCACGCGTTCGAGGAATTCCGACTCGTCCCGCAGATGCGGACGCAATTGCTTCATCACGGCAAAACAGGCGCGCAGGTCTTCCGGCGCGTCGGCGTGGCGCAGGGGAGTAGCGTTGCAGGTCATGGAAATTCCTTCAAGGCAGATTGAACAAGCCTGCATCTTAAGGAGACGACGGTACAAGGAACAGAGCCAAGAAATGCTAGCCTGACTGAGCCATGTTGTTCGGTCATCCGAATCCCTCTTTCCACTCCGGCAGCACGATTTTCAGCGCGGGGGATCATCGCAACAGCGCGGCGGAATTTATTCGACGCCAGAAAAGAGAAAAAAAGTCATGCGGTCGGGCAGGCATTGCGCCTTCGTTGCCATCGACATTTTTTACAACGCCCGGAAATGATGCAAATAATTCCATCGCTTGCCGAAGACGCACCCGACCGAAGCGTGCCACCACTGAAAAGGTGCATGGCGGATCGTTTCAACACCCGGTATTTACAAGGGTTTCCGAAGAATTTCGCTTATACTGAATCATGCTGTAATGTCGTTCAGTCAAGCCTGTTTTCCCAGCCGTCATCCATCCCTGTGCACGTTGGGATCCAATGTCGTGAAGACGTGCTATACGACGCTGGGTCCTGACTTTCGTCAGGACGACAGTTGTGATGGACTGACTATGCGATAAGGAGCTTTTTAAACTTAACTTAACGGCATTGCGATTCATGCCGCTGTTTTTCTGTTTTTCTGTTTTTCTGTTTTTCTGTTTTTCTGTTTTTCTGTTTTTCTGTTTTTCTGTTTTTCTGTTTTTCTGTTTTTCTGTTTTTCTGTTTTGAATCGTTGTTTGCAGTGTTCTCCTGTTCTGGCATCGCCCTGTTTTTTTTATTGCTGTCCTCTTCGCGCACGCCGTTACCTGAAGTGCGCTCCGTCATCCACCCACATTGAGGGAAGAAATGAAATTCGCGAAACTCCTGGCACTTTGCGCCACCATCGTACTGGCCGCCGCAGCATCCGGCGCCAACGCCGACGCCTTGGCCGACATCGCCAAGTCCGGCACCGTCCGCATCGCAGTTCCCCAGGATTTTCAGCCTTACGGCTCAGTCAACGCCAATCTGCAATTGCAGGGGCTCGATATCGATGTGGCGCAACTCGTCGCCAAGGGTCTCGGCGCCAAGGCGGTACTGGTGCCGGTGGCCAGCGCCAACCGTATTCCTTACCTGCAGACGCACAAGGTGGAACTGGTGATTTCGACGCTGGGCCGCAATGCAGAGCGCGACAAGGTTTTGGATTTTTCGCAGCCGTATGCACCGTTCAACAACAGCCTGTTCGGCGCGCCCGAAATCAAAGTCAGCGGTCCGGTCGACATGGCGAACCAGACGGTGGGCGTGGCGCGCGGCACGTTTGAAGATATCGAGCTGACCAAAACCGTGCCGGCAAGCACGGTGATCAAGCGCTATGAAGACAACAACACATTGATTTCCGCCTATGTCTCGGGCCAGATCAAGTTGATCGGCACCGGCGATTTCGTTGCGATCACGCTGGGCGAAAAAGATCCGGCCCACAAGCCGGTCTTCAAATACACCATCCAGGAATCGCGCTGCGTGATCGGCCTGAACAAGGGCGAACCGGCACTGCAAGCCAAGGTCAACGACATTCTGACCAAGGCCAAAAAGTCGGGCGAACTCAACGCGCTGGTCAAGAAATGGCTGAACACACCGCTACCGGACAAGCTGGCGAACGCTTACGAATAATCCGGAAAGCAGGGACCGCCGCTCCAATGCCGTTCAGTCAGGCCTATTTGGACCCGGTGCCGTGAAAACGTCCGATACGACGCTGGGTCCTGACTTTCGTCAGGATCACGGTTGTGATGGACTGACTAGGCGGCAAGAAGCGTTTGAACTCAACTCAACGGCATGGGGGCCGGCGCCCTGCTTTCGCCAGCAATGAGTGCCCGGTCCCCGGCCGATTTTTACATCGACGTCGCCGAGCGCGCCGCCTGTTCGTACAACCCCGACAGGATGCGCAGAAAGCGCGCCAGTTCTTCCAGTTCGAAGCTTTCGGCCTCGTCTCCAGTCAGGCCCGACACCAGCAGTTGTTCGCGGATATCGTAGTAACGCTTGCAGATTTCCTGGCCCGCTTCATTGGTGGAATACAGTACTTCCTTGCCGCGCCGCTCAGTGTTGACCAGGCCGAGCGAATGCAGCTTCTTGAGCGAATAGTTGACCACGTGCGTGTCCTCGATGTTGAGGATGAAAGCAATGTCGGCCAGCTTTTTTTCGCGCGCGCGATGATTGATGTGATGCAACACCAGCACGTCCGTGGCAGTCATGTCTTTCATGCCGGCGGCGGAAATGCAGCGCACCATCCAGCGGTTGAAGGCATTGCTCGCGATGATCATGCCAAACTCGAACTCGCTCAATTCCTTGCTTCTCCCCGAGGCCAGATGCAATGAGGATACGATGGGCACCTTGCCGCTTCCCGGTTGGGCGAAGGTGGCTTTCATGCTTTTCTTTTCGATCGGCATCGTTTACTTTCCTGATATGAAATCCTCATGTGAAACGCCCGACGCGTATCACCCCGAACCGGTGGCGGCTGCGGCCGTTCACTCATAAAAATATTAAAACCCATTGTGCGGCACCCGATGCAGGCAATTCAACCGGGCAGCCGCTTGACGCGGGAAAAACGCCCGCTACGCCCTGACAGCAGGCCGCGTTTGTTTCCTTCCGGAATAGTCGTTATTTCGGCCACGACGGCATTGGCTTCCGGCGCGCCGGTCTTGAAAATCGATACCGCCCGTCCCAATGCCAAGGAGTGGTCGTGCATGCTTTGCGCGGCAGCGGCGGCCTGCTCCACCAGCGCCGAATTCTGCTGGGTCATGTCGTCGATCTGCTCGATGGCGTGATTGACTTGGCGAATGCCGGCGCTTTGCTCGTCGCTGGCGGCGGAAATATCGGTCATGATGTCGGCCACATGCTTGACGCTGCGCACGATGTCCTGCATGGTGTTGCCGGCCTGGTCGACCAGCGTGCTGCCGGCGTCCACTTTCTTGACCGAGTTCTGGATCAGGCTGGCGATCTCCTTGGCTGCCGAGGCACTGCGCTGCGCCAGGCCGCGCACCTCCGCCGCCACCACTGCGAAGCCGCGCCCTTGCTCACCGGCGCGTGCGGCCTCCACCGCAGCATTCAATGCGAGGATATTGGTCTGGAAGGCAATCCCGTCGATCACACTGATGATCTCGACGATCTGGCGCGAGCTGTCCTTGATCTCCTTCATCGTATTGACCACCTGAGTCACCACATTGCCCCCCTGCATCGCGACTTGCGAAGCGTTCAGCACCAGTTGATTGGCTTGGCGCGCATTCTCCGCATTGTTGTTGACGGCGTCGGTCAGCTCCAGCATGGAACTGGCGGTTTCCTCCAGCGTGCTGGCTTGCAATTCGGTGCGTGAAGACAGGTTGGCGTTGCCGTCGGCAATCTCGCGCGCCGCGACGGAAATCGCGTCGGAGCCGTCGCGCACCTGGGTGACTGCATTGACCAGCCCGTCGCGCATGCCCTGCAAAGCTGCCAGCAACTTGCCGGTTTCATCCTGCGCTGTGCTTTCCACGCGCACCGACAGATCGCCGCCGGCAACGCGCTCGGCGATGTTGATCGCGGCGTTCAGCGGACGCGTAATGCTCCGCATCACCGAATAGCCGACCAGCACCGCCAGCAAGGAAGCGATCGTCGCCATACCGATCATCAACAGGCTGGCCGCGCCGGAAACGCGTTCCGCTTCCTGGCCCGCCTGTTCCATGCCGCGGCCCTGGAAAGCGATCAGGTTGTCCAGCGCCTTGAAGTACGCCGCCTGGTAAGGTGCGATTTCGGGCAGGATCAGATCGCGCGCCTGCTCGACCTGGCCGTCCTTGACCGCCGCCAGGAAATTGTTGAGCACCGGCGTATATTGCGCCCGCGCCGTATTGACAGCGTCGAGCATGCGCTTGCCCTCGCTGGACCTGGTCTCGCCGGAGAAGCGCTTGAGCGTCTCGTCGATGACCGCGCCGGCGCGCGTGATGGTGTTCAGTTCGTCCTTGATTTCATCGACGGTGCTCATGAACAGCAGATTGCGCATGCTGCGCGCGGTTTCATCGAGCGCACCCTTGACCGTATTGGCCATCACCGTGCGCGGATAGAAATCGTTGGCGATGCTGCGGATGTTGCCGTTGATCTGATTGAGGCGGTAGACGCCGATCACGGTCAGTCCCAGCATCAGCAGGATGACGACGCCGAAACCGATGCCGAGACGCTGTCCTATGTTGAGGTGAGTCAGTTTCTTCATGTGCCACTCCCTTCATTCATGCCATTCGCAAATGCATGCCAGTCGTTGTATGTGCGCCTGGCCGGCGGCTCCCCTCAAGAAAGAATCGCTCTCCCCCAAGTGCGAGGCAGCGCGAACGATTCTCAAAGCCGTCGGCGATCAGGCCCGGTCGACGGAAGACGGCAGCGACAAGTGTTTTTCCAGGAACCACTTGCCGCGCCGGCTTTCCGTCAGCCGGAAAAACGCCTAGAACATGTGGCGGATGCCAAGGTTCCAGGCGCTGCTGCCGCTGCCCGCTTCAATCGAACTGCCGACGGTATAGGGCGCACCGTTCTTGTTGCTGATGTGCGCATACATCGCGTACAGGTCGGTGCGCTTGGACAACGCATAGCGATAGCCCAGCGCAAACTGGTCGGCATCCTGATTCAACCTCGTCTTGTCGTTCTTGCGGATATAAGACGCGAGGAAGGTATGCGACACGCCGAACGGTACCGTCACGCCGACCAGCATGTCGGCGCTGTCGGTGGAAGCGACGATCGCGCCGGTGCCGTAGGGATTGACGGTATTGCGCAGCGGCGAGCTGTTGAGGCCCTTGTTGACGCCGTAGGCCGCATGCAGCTTGACCGGACCGAAATTGTAGGTCGCGCCCAGGAGCGTGCTGCGGGCGCTGCCGGTCTCGGTCGTCGCGGTGTCGTTGTTACGACCGTGAAACCCCAGACGGACATTCAGCGGACCGTTGGCATAACCGATTGCCGCGCCGATCTGGCTGCCGGTATTGGTGCTGCCGGCTGTCTCGCCGAAGCCGTACGCCAGTTCGGCGGTGACGCCGCCGAAGTTGGGCGTCACATACTTGACGGTGTTGTCCATGCGGCTGGCGCCATTACCGGTATTCGGCATGATGTTGGCAGCGTCGCCGGCATAACCGGTGCCGAAAGGATCGACCATCGACAGCACCAGGTATTGCGGCGTGTACTGACGACCGGCGGTCACCGTACCGAAGCCGCCGCCCAGACCGACATAGCTCTGGCGACCGAACAACAGACCGCCCTGCCCCAGCGCGCCGGTATCGTTCTGGAAGCCGGTTTCGAGCAGAAACAGCGCGGACATGCCGCCACCCAGGTCTTCCGTGCCCTTGAAGCCGATGCGCGAACCGCCGCTGATGCCGCTGGTCAGTTTGGTGACGTGACCGGCCGCGCCGCCGCTTTCGACCACGATGCCGGTGTCGATCAGACCGTAGATCGTAACCGACGACTGCGCGAGCGCAGGTACTGCCTGGATGCCGACTGCGGCAAAGGCCGCTGCTGCCAAGACTTTATGTTTCATTGAAACTCCCCGATAGATGAAATTGCATCAAACCCAATAAACCGCGTACCGGCCAAGTGTTGTGCGCGCCCTCCTGCTGGCCGGCATGCGCCTGCTCTCCTGCGGCGCCGGGACAATGGCCGTTGTCCCGACGCGTTCAAAGAGAACCTCCGGACACGCAGCGTTGCCGCCTGCTGCGCATCGCAATTCTTTTCTTCCCGCTCTATTTCTATATCGTCAACCGCTCGCGCGGCAGTTCGAACTTGTTGCTGCGAAACTCTTTTAAAAACGCGAATGAGGAATTGCAATCCCCGATGAAGCCGAACGAGGAATCCAGCACCCGCGGCGGCAGCCACGGATAAGGAAGGAACGATTGCAGCGTTTGCAGCAGGTCGCCGGCGACGTCCGCGACCAGCATCATGTGGTCGATGCGGATATGCATTTCGGTGGCATGCCACAGGTCTTCCGGATGCTTGCCAAGGTTCCAGTTGTAGTAACCGCGCCCAATGCGCAATGACGAAGTCGCTTCTTCGCGCATCAGCACCAGCCACGGCAATTGCTCGATGCGATCGTCGCGTGTGGAGAAATTTTCGATGCCGTCGCACACGTAATAAGTGCGGCATTGCGTGAAACGCTTCGCAAAGTCGGTCACCAGCGTCTGCGCGATGCCGTCGGCGCCGACCACCAGCGGCGGAAATGCCACTGCCGTGGCCGAGGTCGAGATGCTGAGCACGGCATTCGGTTCATAGATGTCGTGGATCAGCGAAGGACAGCATTTGTCTTTTGCGTAGACGTACGCTTCCAACAGGGATTTATGCGTCAACATAAAATTCCTCGATTCATGACGGGCGGGCCCGTCGCTATGGGATCTGCGCGCGCCGCCTTCTCTGCATCGCGGGCGCGCTTTGAATGACTCTTACATGGCTATTCGTTCAAACGGTCGGTGACGAACATCTTGCCTGGCGCATGCGTGATGCAGAACGGCAGCTTGCTGAGCTCGGCGACGTATTGCGGCGTCACGCCGCAGGCCCAGAACACCGGCAACTCGTCGTCCATGATCTCGACCGCATCGCCGAAATCGGGACGCATCAGGTCGGCGATGCCGATCTGTCCCGGATGGCCGATATGCACCGGCGCGCCATGCACCTGCGGCAGGCGGGAGGTAATTTCCACGGCGCGCGCGACATCGCGGCTCCTGACCGGACGCATGCTGACCACTGCGTTGCCGCCGAAACGTCCGGCCGGCGCGCATGGCATGTTGGTCTTGTACATGGCGACATTGCGCTGCTGTTCGATATGGCGCAACGGAATGCCGCCGTCGATCAGCGCGCTCTCGAACGAGAAGCTGCAACCGATCAGGAAACTCACCAGATCGTCGCGCCAGTAAGCGGAGATGTCGGCGACCTCCTTCGTCATCGCGCCGTTCTCGAAGATGCGATAGCCCGGCAAGTCGCTGCGCAAGTCCGCGCCCGGCGCGCTGCGCGGTTCGAATACGCCTGCTTCCAGCACTTCCACCAGCGGACAGGGCTTTGGATTGCGCTGACAGAACAGCAGGAAGTCGAACGCATATTCTTTCGGCACGATCATCAGGTTGGCCTGCACGTGGTTGTCGGAGTAACCGGCGGTCGGACCGTCGAATGCGCCGCTGCGGCACATCGCGCGCAGGTCGGCGGCGGATAAAACAGTGTCGTCTTTTGCCATGCTGAGTTTCATGTCAGAGTCCTCCGAGATAGGCCTTCTTGATGTCTTCGTTGTGCAGCAGTTCGCTACCGGTGCCCTGCATCACAATGCGGCCGGTCTGGATGACGTAGCCGTAATGTGCGATTGCCAGCGCCTTGTGCAAGTTCTGTTCGACCAACAGGATTGAGACGCCCCTGGCGTTGACCTGCTGGATGGTGTCGAGCACCTTGGTCACGAATTTGGGTGCGATGCCCCACGACGGTTCGTCCAGCAGCAGCAGCCTCGGCCTGGCCATCAGCCCGCGCGCAATCGCCAGCATCTGCTGCTCGCCGCCGCTCATGGTGCCGGCGAGCTGATGGCGGCGCTCCTTGATGATCGGGAAGGTCGCGTACATGTCTTCGATCGATTCCTCGATCTCATGCTTGTCGCTGCGTGTGTAGGCGCCCAGCTCCAGATTGCGCTGGACGGTCAGGCGGCCGAACAGGCGGCGGCCTTCCGGCACCAGCGACAGGCCGAGGCCGACGCGGTCAAAGGCCGGCACCTTGCCGATGTCGACGTTGTCGAACACGATGCTGCCGGCATCGACCTTGTTGAGTCCGGCAATCGCGCGCAAGGTGGTCGACTTGCCGTTGCCGTTGCCGCCCACCAGCGCCACCAGGCTGCCCGGCTTGACGTCGATATCGACCTTGGACAGGGCCAGCACGCCGTCGTAGCTGGCTCGCAGATTTCTCACCTGTAGCATCATTCATCTCCCAAATAGGCGGCGATCACATGCGGATCGTTGGATACGTCCTGCGGCGAACCGTCGGCGATCTTCTTGCCGTAGTCGAGCACCACGATCTGGTTGGCGATGGGCATGATGCCTTCCAGCACATGCTCGACGATCAGGCAGGAAATTCCCTGGTCGCGGATCTTCAGTACGACGTCGACGGTCTCGCGCACTTCGGTCGGGTTGAGTCCGGCCATGACTTCATCCATCAGCAACAGCTTGGGCCTGACCGCCAGCGCGCGCGCCACGGCGAGGCGGCGCTGTTCGCTGATGGTCATGCTGCCGGCCGGCTTGTCGGCGAAGCGGCCGAGATTGACGAAGTCCAGCAACTCCTGCGCGGTGCGGCGCGCCGCGCCGACGCCGCGCTCGTTAAGGAAGGCGCCGACCATGACGTTTTCCAGCGCGGTCATGCTGGTGAAGGTACGCGCCACCTGGAAAGTGCGGCCGATGCCGACGCGCGCGCACTGCTCCGGCGTCATGCCGGAAATCTTCAGGTCTTCCAGCCAGATGTCGCCGGTGGTCGGCGGTGAATAGCCGGCGATGCAGTTGAACATGGTGGTCTTGCCGGCGCCGTTGGGACCGATCAGGCCGACGATTTCCCCGGCCTGCACCGTGAAGGAGATATCCTGGTTCGCGGTCAGGCCGCCGAATTTCTTATAGACGTTTTCAACGCGTAACAGGCTCATTTGCTTTCCTCCTTTGCCGCTTGCGCCTTGATGGCCTTGCGACGGGCGAACATGCTCTTTACGTAGCCGAGAATGCCGTTCGGGTAGTACACCGCGATCACGATGATCAGCGCGGCGTAAATGATCAGGTCGGTGCCGCGACCGGAGCCGCCGAACATGGTGCGGGTGCCTTCCTCGATGGCGGTCAGCACGCCGGCGCCGACCAGCGGACCGAACAGGGTGCCGATGCCGCCGAGGATGGCGACCAGCGCCATCTTGATCGACATGCCGGTGCCAAGCACCGACGCCGGGTCGATGTACAGTTCCTTCTGCGCGTACAGGCTGCCGCCCATCGCCGTGAAGAAGCTGCTGACGGCGAATGCGATCTGCTTGTACTTGCTGAGACTGACGCCGAGGCTGCGCGCCGCATCCGGCTCGTCCTTGATGGCGCGGAAGTAGTAGCCGAGGAAACTGCGTTCGACGATGAAGTTGGCCAGCAGGGTCAACAGCAGCAGAGCCAGCGCGATGTAGTAGTACGGCTCCTTGCCGGCAAAGATCATGTTGGCCCAGCCGCCCTCGCCCATCGGAATGGTCAGGCCGACCGCAGCGCCGGCGAAATCCCAGTTGGTGAAGACGATCTGGATGATTTCGGCCACGGCGATCGTGGCCATCGCGAAGTAATGGCCCTTGAGGCGGAAGCAGGACCAGCCGATCACCAGGCTGACCAGCGCCGCGATCACGCCGCCGGCCATCATCGCGATCCACGGATTGATGCCGTAGACCGAGAACAGGATCGCCGAGGTATACGCGCCGATACCGTAGAAGGCGACATGGCCGAGCGACACCTGACCGGCGTAACCGCCGACGATGTTCCACGACACGCCGATCTGCGCCGCCATCAGGATCAGGATCGCCAGGTTCTGATGCGAAGGACTGGTGACATAGAGCGGCAAGGCCAGCGCCAGCACGAGCAGCGCAACCAGCAATCCGTGCACTTTATTGAAGCCGGGAGCGGACGCGGTGGACGTCAGCGCCAGGCCGGGAGTATTTTTGAGCATGAGGTTCCTCTCTGAATAAATTGGGCCGCCGGGTTCAGGCCTTGCCCATCAATCCCTGCGGGCGGAACATCAGCACCGTCAGGAACAGCGCCAGCACGATCGCCATCTTGTATTGCGGCCCGAGGAAAAAGCCGCCCATCACTTCGATCAGGCCGACCAGCACGCCGGCGATCAATGCGCCGACCACGCTGCCGAAGCCGCCCAGGTTGACCACGACGAAGGCAATCAGGATGAAGTTGGCGCCGACTTCGGGAAAGATCGGGAAGAAGGTCGACAGCAAGGCTCCCGCCACGCCGGCGCAGGCCGCCCCGACGCCCCAGGCCAGCGCAAACATCTTTTGCGAGTCGATGCCCATCAGTTGTGCCGCTTCCTTGTCGGCGGCGGTCGCTTCAAGCGCGGCACCGATTCTGGTACGGGTCAGGAACAGGTAGATCACGCCGGTGACGATGATCGCGCCGATGCCGGCGGTCAGTTGCGGTGCGCCGATCTGGATGCCGCCGATGGACACGTGACCACTGACCATCGAGTTTTCGACGGTGCGGAAGTCGGCCTTCCAGAAAAATTGCGCGATGCCGCGAAACAGGATCATGAGGCCGAAGGTGGTGAAGATTTGCGACACCATCGGCGCGTTGGTGATCTTGCGGATCACCAGTTTGTACAACAAGGCGCCGAGCGCGAACAGGAACAAAGCTGTCAGCGGCAGCGTGAAAATCGGATCGAGCGCATACAGCGCAAACAGCCAGAAACTGGAATACATGCCGAACATCAAAAACTCGCCGTGCGAGAAGTTGACGATGTCCATGACGCCGAAGATCAGCGTCAGTCCGATTGCCACGAGCGCATAAATCAATCCGATCAACAAGCCGGACGCCAGGGTCTGCACCAAAATTTCCCAAGACATAAGTTTCCCCTTAAACGCATCATTTACGCGCCGTAAATACCCGCGATGAACATTGAATCCGAACGGCAGGCCGCGCCGCCTGTGCTGCATGTACCGCCATTGCGCCGCCGGCCTGCCGTTTCCCTGCCATGACTTGTTACTTGCGCTGATCCCACTTCGGCATCGGCCATACGATGTCGCGCGTGGCCATGTCGAACGGCCACACGGTGTAGTACTTGCCGTTGATCACTTGCAGCAGAATGCCGGAGCCGAACGTGTTCTGGCCATGCTCGTCGAACTTGACGCCCTTCCACGGCATGATCAGCTTGTTGCCGGGAATATTGGTTTCAGACAGCGCCTTGCGGATTGCTTCCGGATCGGTCGAACCGGCGCGGTTGATCGCATCGGCCAACGTCATCAGGCCGGTGAAGGTGCGCGACGAGTTGCCGGTGAAGTTGATCTTGTAGCGCGCATTGAACAGATCGTTGACTTGCTTGATCAGCGGGTTCTTGGCGGCCAAGTCGAGCGACCAGACGTCGCGCGTGATAATGTAGTCGGCGTCCTTACCCAGCGTCTTGACGAACTCGGTGTCGATGAAACCGGCGTCGTTGGCCAGGATCATGTCCGGCGTAAAGCCCAGTTCCTTATAAGTCTTCATCGACAGGATGGCATCGCCGAGGTAGGACGACTGCAGCACCACCTGCGGCGCGGCGGCTTTGAGCAACTGCACTTCGGAAGTGAGCTGGGTGCTCTTGGCCGGATAGACGATGGTCTTCACCAGGTCGTAGCCGCGATCCTTGGACAGCTTGGTTTCGAGCTTGGTGGTTTCATTGCCCCACAGCGTGTTTTCGTTGAAGGCGCCGAGCTTGCTGATCTTGATGCCCTTCTTGGCTTCCAGCTCCTTGAAGAACTCATAGAAGTTGGTGACGAACAGGTCGTCATGCGCCGTGGTGCGGAAGAACCACTTGAAGCCGCGCTGCGTCAGCGACGCCGACGACGACTCCGGATTCAGGTAAGGCACCTTGTAGCGTTCCGCGACCTGGCTGGTGGTGGCGGTGACGTTGCTGAAGTAGGCGCCGACCACGGCCACTACCTTCTCTTGCGTGATCAGGCGTTCCGCTTCGGTCGCGCCGACTTGCGGGTTGCCTTGCGAATCGGCGAACACCAGCTTGATCTTGGCGCCCTTCAGATTAGGCAGGCCGCCGCCGGCCGAAAACGGCAGGTTGGGCACGCTCTTGGCGCCGTTGTTGATGATGTCGGCAGCCAGTTCCAGCGCGTCTTTCATTTCGGCGCCGGTCGAGGCGGCGGCGCCGCTCAGCGGATAGATCACCCCGATCTTGATTTCCTGCTGCTGCGCATGCGCCGACCAGGCAGCCATGCAGAAAGACGCGGCCAGGCCGGCTTTGAAAACACGTTTGAAGACGAGACCTAACATGATGAGACGCTCCTTGTTGTATTGACGAATGACATCCAAACTTCCCCGCTGCATGAAGCTTTGAGCGAGGAACTCCCCAAAAACAGCCATTGCTTGCCGCCACCTCTCCGCTGCAATAACAAAGGCTGTGTGAAACCACTCCAATCCGGTGAACCGGCTGGACTTCACTACAAGACTTCATACCGATGCGACGCGACCGCCTGTGAAGGCTGCCCCGGCACGACGGCGTGAGGTCTTGCTGGTGTTGCGCTGCGACTTCTATCGACTTCTCAATTCAGGATTCGTCGGGCACGGCCTTGTTGCATACCGGCTTTGTGCCGGCATGAAGGACGCGCTCAAAAATGGCGGCGGTGTCGACGCTGATCTGCCTTCCGCTCTTTTTACTTGGTTCTATTCCCATTTTTATCTCCTTTATTTTTTTGTTGAATCCTATATGTTTCATCGATAATATGTCAATAAATTATTAGTATTTAAAAAAATAAATGATCGCCAAATCATTAACGAGTTATTAGCAAATCGCGTGCCTGATTTTACGTTTCACCCCTGCATCAGCCGCAAATACAGATACAGCAAGGCTTTGAGGAGGATTTAACTGGTCTTTCCAGCGTTTCCTCATATAAACATTTGATACGTTTCGCACGGTTTATGTGCAAAATATCGATAATTCATCAACAAAAATGCACCTGGAAGTTCATTTGAGAAAGGCAATGCACCATGAATCAAGAACAGACCATACTGGGCGAACAACGCTGGCAATTCTGGATCGACCGTGGCGGCACGTTCACCGACATCGTCGCGCGCCAACCGGACGGCACCCTGCTGACGCACAAGCTGCTGTCGGAAAATCCCGAGCAATATAAAGACGCCGCCGTTGCCGGCATCAAGCGACTGTTGGGACTCAGACCCGACGAAGCGATCTCGCCGCAACAAGTCGAAGCCGTGAAGATGGGCACCACCGTCGCCACCAATGCGCTGCTTGAGCGCAAGGGCGATCCCACCGTCCTCTTGATCACCAAGGGTTTTCGCGACGCCTTGCGCATTGCGTATCAAAATCGCCCGCGCCTGTTCGACCGCAACATCGTGTTGCCGGAACTGCTGTTCGAGAAAGTCGTGGAAGTCGACGAGCGCCTGAGCGCGCACGGCGAAGTGGTGCAGCCGCTGGACGACGCGTCGGTGCGTCGGCAACTCGCTGCTCTATATAAGGAAGGCTATCGCTCTGTCGCCATCGTGCTGATGCATGGCTATCGCTTTACCGCGCATGAAGAAAAACTGGCTGAGATCGCTGCCGACATCGGCTACACGCAAATCTCGGTGTCGCATGAAGTCAGCCCGATGATGAAGCTGGTCTCGCGCGGCGACACCACCGTGGTCGATGCTTACCTGTCGCCGATCCTGCGTCGCTACGTCGACCAGGTCGCCGGTGAAATGGACGGCGTGCGCCTGCTGTTCATGCAAAGCAACGGCGGCCTGACCGACGCCCATCGCTTCCAGGGCAAGGACTCGATCCTGTCCGGCCCGGCCGGCGGCATCGTCGGCATGGTGCGCACGGCGGAGACGGCCGGCTTCGACAAGATCATCGGCTTCGACATGGGCGGCACCTCGACCGACGTGTCGCATTACGCCGGCGAGTTCGAGCGCGAGTTCGAAACCCAGGTTGCCGGCGTGCGCATGCGCGCACCGATGATGAGCATCCATACCGTAGCGGCAGGCGGCGGCTCGATCCTGCACTTCGACGGCGCCCGTTATCGTGTCGGTCCGGACAGCGCCGGCGCCAATCCCGGTCCGGCCAGCTATCGCCGCGGCGGCCAACTCGCCGTCACCGACTGCAACGTCATGCTGGGAAAAATCCAGCCCGCCTATTTCCCCAAAGTGTTCGGCCCCGCCGCCGACCAGGCGCTGGACCGCGACGCCGTGGTGCAGAAATTCACCGAACTGGCAGACCGTATTTATAAAGAAACCGGCAATCGCCGCACGCCGGAAGAAGTCGCCGAAGGCTTCATCGAAATCGCCGTCGGCAACATGGCCAACGCGATCAAGTTCATCTCGGTGCAGCGCGGCCATGACGTCACCGACTACACACTGACCACCTTTGGCGGCGCCGGCGGCCAGCACGCCTGCCTGGTCGCCGACGCGCTCGGCATGACGCGCGTCTTCGCGCATCCGTTCGCAGGCGTGCTGTCGGCGTACGGCATGGGACTGGCGGACCAGACCGCGATGCGCGAACAGGCGATGGAACTGCCCCTGTCGGGCGACTCGATCGGCAAGCTCGACGCGGAACTGACCAAGCTGGCCGCGCAAGCCGCTGAGGACCTGCTGTCGCAAGGCGTAACACCGGCGCAAATCGACGTCATCAAGCGCGCCCACCTGCGTTACGACGGCACCGATTCGGTGATCGTGGTGGCCTTCGGCGATATGGCGAGCATGGTGGCCCAGTTCGAGTCGGCTTATAAGAAGCGCTATTCCTTCCTGATGCCGGAAAAGACCATGATCATCGAAGCCATTTCGGTGGAAGCGATCGGCGTCTCCAACGACCGCGAGGAAAAGGCCGAGCAATTGCCGCCGCGCGACGGTGCGCTGAGGTCGAGCGAAACCGTGAAACTGTTCTCGGGAGGCCAGTGGCATGACACCGCGCTGTACCGCCGCGAAGACATATGTCCCGGCGACGTCGTGCACGGCCCCGCCATCATCGCCGAAAAGAACGCCACCAATATCGTCGAGCCGGGCTGGCTGGCTGAAGTCACGCCGCTGAACCATCTGGTCATGCAGCGCTATCAGGCGCGCACGCAGCGCAAGGCGATCGGCACCACAGCCGATCCGGTGATGCTGGAAGTGTTCAACAACCTGTTCATGAGCATCGCCGAACAGATGGGCCTGCGCCTGCAAAACACCGCCTTCTCGGTCAATATCAAGGAACGCCTGGACTTCTCGTGCGCGCTGTTCGACGCGCAAGGCAACCTGATCGCCAACGCGCCCCATATCCCGGTACATCTCGGTTCGATGGGCGAGAGCATCCGCACCATCATCCGTGAGAACGCCGGCAAGATGCAGCCGGGCGATGTCTTCATGCTCAACGATCCTTACCACGGCGGCACGCATCTGCCGGACATCACGGTGATCACGCCGGCTTTCGACAAGAACGGCCGCGACATCCTGTTCTACGTCGGATCGCGCGGCCACCATTCAGACATCGGCGGCATCACGCCGGGTTCGATGCCGGCCAACAGCACCGTAGTGGAAGAAGAAGGCATCCTGATCAACAACTTCCAGTTGGTGCGCGCCGGCCGTTTCCTGGAACAGGAAACCGTCGCCCTGCTCGGCTCCGGTCCTTACCCCGCGCGCAACATCGCGCAGAACCTGGCCGACCTGCAGGCGCAGATCGCCGCCAACCAGAAAGGCGTTGACGAATTGTTGAAGATGGTCGATCACTTCGGCCTCGAAGTGGTGCAAGCCTACATGGGTCACGTGCAGGACAACGCCGAGGAAGCGGTGCGCCGCGTCATCACCCTGCTCAAGGACAGCACCTATGAATACCCGCTCGACAATGGCGCGGTGATCAAGGTGGCGATCCGCGTCAATCACGCCGCACGCACCGCCGACATCGACTTCACCGGCACCTCGCCGCAGTTGAACAACAACTTCAACGCCCCCAGCGCGATCTGCATGGCGGCGGTGCTGTATGTGTTCCGCACGCTCGTGGACGACGAGATTCCGCTAAACGCCGGTTGCCTCAAGCCGCTCAACGTGATCATCCCGGAAGGCTCGATGCTCAACCCCCGCTATCCGGCGGCGGTGGTGTCGGGCAATGTCGAGACCTCAAGCTGCATCACCAATGCGCTGTACGGCGCGCTCGGCGTGCTGGCGTCGGCGCCGGGCACGATGAACAATTTCACGTTCGGCAACGGCGAGTACCAGTACTACGAAACCATCTCGGGCGGCTCCGGCGCCGGCAAGGGGTTCAACGGCACCGACGTCGTGCAAACGCACATGACCAACTCGCGCCTGACCGATCCGGAGATCCTCGAATGGCGCTATCCGGTCCGTCTGGAAAGCTATGAGATCCGCGAAAATTCCGGCGGCGCCGGCCAATGGCACGGCGGCAACGGCGGCATCCGCAAGATCCGTTTCCTGGAAGCGATGACGGCCTCGATCCTGTCCAACAATCGCATCGTCCCGCCGTTCGGCGCGGCGGGTGGCGATCCGGGCCAGTGCGGCCGCAACATGGTGATCCGCAACGACGGCACCCAGGAAGAGCTCAGCTTCGTGGCCAGCACCGAGATGCAGCCGGGCGACATTTTCGTCATCACCACGCCAGGCGGCGGAGGCTACGGCAAGATGGGCTGATGTACTTGCCTTGCAGTAAATAGTTTCTCTTGAGCAGTCGTCCCTTTGCGGTATTGCCTTCATTTTCATTTCGAAAGGCAATACCGCTTTTTTCCTATCAGGAAAAGACTGAGACGTAATCCGTCAATTCGGTGTTGTGGGGACGCATTGGCATGCTAAGATTTTCGCACAGAGATTCGACCCAGTATGTTCGGTCAAATCAAAAAAATGACCCGGGAAAATTCTTTCCCGTCACTTAGCAGCTTCGTCAAGAAAAGGGGAATCCATAGTGAACAAACTATCTTTAAAACAGAAGCTGTGGCTTCCGCTGGTCTTCTCGTGGGTGACGCTGCTGGCGTTATCGGTATGGAACATCTATGAAACCCGCAAGCTGCAGATTGCCGAGCGCCAGCACGCGCTGATCGACATCACCGAAATGTCGTACTCCGTCCTGGCCGGCCTCGCCAAACAAGCCGCCGACGGCAAGATGTCGGTCGAAAATGCAAAGAAGGAAGCGATTGCCCGCGTCTCCGACCAACGCTATACCGGCAACGGCTACATCACCTTGGTGGGCGCCGATTCGGTCGTCGTGATGCACCCGATGAGTCCCAAACTCAATGGCAAAAACATGTACGACTTCAAGGATGCCAAGGGCAACCAACTATACAAGATGATCGCCGACGTCGGCGCGTCGCCTGCGGGCGAAGGCTTCCTTGAATACTGGTGGCCGCGTCCCAATGAAGAAAAGCCCAGTTCCAAGATGGGCTTCGTCAAGCGCTTCGGGCCGTGGAACTGGAATCTTGTCGCCAGCGTTTATCAGGACGACATCCAGGCCGCCTTTTACCGTTCGCTGGTCAAGGCCGGCGCGGTGCTGCTGATCCTCGGCGCCATCATGTCCGCCATCGCCATGCTGGTGGTGCGCAACATCTATCGCTCCATCGGCGGCGAACCGAGCGAAGCGTCGCAGATCGCGCGCAAGATCGCCGAAGGCGACCTGACCGGCGCGATCGCCGTGCGCAAGGGCGACGAAGCCAGCCTGGTGTCCTCGATTGCCTATACGCGCGACCGCATGGTCGATACCGTCAGCAACATCCTCAAGGCGACCGACTCTATCAAGCAATCGGTCGATGAAATCGCCGCCGGCAACATGGACCTGTCCAACCGCACCGAGGAACAAGCCAGCTCGCTCGAGGAAACCGCTTCCGCCATGGAAGAAATCACCTCGACCGTGAAACAGAACGCCTCCAACGCCAAGCACGCCAGCGAGCTGGCGGTGTCGGCATCGACGGTCGCGGAAGAAGGCGGCAACGTGGTGCAAAAGGTCGTCCAAACCATGGATTCGATCAACGCCTCTTCAAACAAGATTGTCGAAATCATCAGCGTGATCGACGGCATCGCCTTCCAGACCAACATCCTCGCGCTGAATGCAGCAGTGGAAGCAGCGCGCGCCGGAGAACAAGGCCGCGGCTTTGCGGTGGTGGCCAGCGAAGTGCGCAGCCTGGCGCAACGTTCGGCAGCCGCCGCGAAGGAAATCAAATCGCTGATCGACGGTTCGGTGCAGGAAGTGCGCACCGGCTCCGACCTGGTGGAGCAGGCAGGCAAGACCATGAGCGAAGTGGTCGACAGCATCCACAAGGTCAGCGAAGTAATCAAAGAAATCGCCGTCGCCAGTTACGAGCAAAGCGAAGGCATCAATCAGGTCAACCTCGCCATCACGCAAATGGATGAAGTCACGCAGCAGAACGCCGCGCTGGTGGAAGAAGCCGCTGCCGCGTCGAAATCGATGCAGATGCAAGGCGACAACCTGGTGAAAGTGGTCAGCGTCTTCAAACTCTGAGGTTGCTCCGCCCGGTGAAAAAGCCCATGTTCGCAAGAACATGGGCTTTTTGCTGATACGGCGGCGGAATCAATGCATCAATACGGACCGCGAATCGCCGCGTGAATCTTGTCGCGATACAGCACGGCCAGTTTCCGGTGCAGCTCTTCAGGCAGGCGCGGCAAAGCCGAAGCACCGGCGTTCGACAAGACCTGCTCCGGCGAACTGGCGCCGGGAATGACCACCGACACCGCATCGTGATCGAGTATCCAGCGCAAGGCCATCTGCGCCATGCTCATGCCGGCCGGGACCAGCGCCGCAATCTCCTGCGCCAGGTCGACGCCGGTGGCGAACTCGATACCGGCGAAGGTTTCGCCGACATTGAATTGCTGGCCGTCGCGGTTGAAGTTGCGATGATCGTCCGGCTTGAAGGTGGTGGCGCGCGTCATCTTGCCGCTCAGCAGGCCGCTGGCCAGCGGCAGCCGCACGATGATGCCGACGCCCTTCGCTTGCGCCTTCGGCAGCAATGCTTCCAGCGGCTTCTGGCGGAAGATGTTGAAGATGATTTGCAGCGAAGTCATGCCTTCCTGCTCCAGGCACAGCAAGCCTTCTTCGACGGTCTCGACGCTGGCGCCGAAGCGGCTGATCAGCCCGTCGTCGCGCAACTCGCGCATCCAGTCGAAAATCTTGCCGTCTTTCAGCACCGCCGGCGGCACGCAATGCAATTGCGTCAGGTCGAGCTTGTCGACGCCGAGGCGTTCCAGCGAACGCTGCGTCGCCGTGCGCACGGCGTCTCGGCTGTATCCGTCCGGGTAGATCGCGCCGCGTCCGAGCTTGGTGGCGACGGTGAGATCCTTGTGCGCCGTCAGGAACTGTCCGACCGAACGCTCGCTGGCGCCGTTGCCGTAAACGTCGGCGGTGTCGATGAAACGCACGCCGGTCGCATACGCCTGCGCCAAGGTTTGCTGGGCGATGTCGTTATCCCAGTGGTCGCCCCAGCCGCCGCCGAGTTGCCAGCAACCGAGGCCGACTTCGGGAACCGTCAGGCCGTCGCGGGCGAGCTTGCGTGTTTGCATGTGTGGTCCTTGTTGTAGAAACGCCGGATGCCCGGCAAATGGATAAGACGGCAATGTTATGCCGGGCAAGACTGCGTTTCCAATGAATTATTCTGTATGGGGAATATGGATTTCGGCATCGCTTGCGCCTCTGCCGTCCGTTCTCCTTGCCATGACGAAAAAAGGCCGGTTCATTCACCGGCCTTTTTACTTAGGATGAGACGCGGCACTCAGCGCGAAAAAAACGCAATCACTCCGTACACAAACCCGGCAAACGGCCCGACGACCACAACGGTCACCAGCAGGAATTCCGCCAGCACATAGGCGACGGCTGCCGCCGCCAGGCTCCAGACATAGACCGATGCTTCCAGCGCGCCCGGCGTGAACAGATTGATCAGCAGCAGGACCATGGCGCCGATGCCGAGGCCGACAATGACGCGGAAGGTGGTCGGACGATAGGGATTGAGCCAGCGGAATGGCGGCGCGACGGTTTTCTCGGTGGACATGCTATGCAAAGATGTTGTCATGGCGAAATAAGTTGAGGCGCCCGGCGAAGGCGCTCCGAATGAATAATATCAGGCGCAATTATAAGACTTTGCGGCGTATCCGGCTCCGCGTCGAATTCGTCAGGCACTCCGGACAATCGCCGGCGCTTGTCCCTTTTGCAATGCTTCGCGCATGTCCAGGTCGGCGCCGAAATCGTCGACCTGCACCGTGATGTCGCCGTAATGCGCAAAATCGTCCAGCACGATGCGCTCATCGGCGCTGATCAAGCCTTGCTCCATCGCGCGCGCGTTCCAGCGCCGCATCTCCAGCAGGCTTTGCGGCATCGCGGGGATGGTGCCGTCCCTGACCGCTTGCTTGAGACGGGTTTCGATTTCATGCACCTTCGGCAAGAGGTTGAAGGCGCGCTCGCCGCTGCCCAGCGGATCGGCGTCGGCATCCGGTTGATAGATGTCCGCCACCAGCCGGTCGCGCGCGGCGCCGGGCGTCTGCATCGCCAGCGCGACTTCGCTGGCGAGACGATCCGACGGTTTGCGGAACGACAAGCCCAGCGGGAACATCCAGATGCGCAACGCAAAAGCGATGAAGGGATTGGGGAAATTGTCGAGCACATCGATGATCGCTTCCTGCGCCCGATGCAACGCGTCCTGTACCGACCACCCCACGTAGGGCAAATCGCCATGCTGGCGACCGTCGTCTTCGTAACGCTTGAGCGCGGCGGAAATCAGGTAAAGCTGCGAGAGCACGTCGCCAAGGCGGCCGGAAATCCGCTCGCGGAATTTCAGCGAGCCGCCGAGCACGAACATCGACACATCGGTCAGCAGGGCAAAACAGGCCGACAGCCGCGCCACCGCACGATAATAGCCGCGCGTTTCTTCCGCCGCCTGGTTCGGCGCCGTCGCCAGCAAACCGGCACTGAGGCCGAACACGAGCGAGCGCGCGGCGTTGGCGGCGACGAAGCTGAGGTGGCCGAAGAAAGCCTTGTCGAAATCCTCCAGCGCGCGATCGCGGTCGGCGTCATTGGCCGCGGCCATCTCTTTCAGCACATAGGGATGGCAACGGATCGCGCCCTGGCCGAAGATGATCAGACAGCGCGTGAGGATATTGGCGCCTTCGACCGTGATGGCGATCGGAATCTGCTGGTACACGCGCGCCAGGAAATTTCCCGGCCCCATGCAGATACCCTTGCCGCCGATCACGTCCATCCCGTCGTTGACGACGATGCGCCCGCGTTCGGTGACGTGGTATTTGGAGATCGCCGAAATCACCGACGGCTTCTCGCCGGCGTCGACTGCCAGCGACGACAACCGGCGCGTGGCGTCCATCATGTAGAGATGGCCGCCCATGCGCGCCAGCGCTTCCTGGATGCCTTCGAACTTGCCGATGGCGATCTTGAATTGCCGGCGCATGGCGGCATAGGCGCTGGTGCCGCGCACCGCCATCTTGGAAAAGCCGACGCTCGACGATGGCAGCGAAATCGCCCGGCCCGCCGCCAGGCATTCCATCAGCATGCGCCAGCCCTTGCCGACTTGCGCCTGGCCGCCGATGACCCAGTCCAGCGGAATGAACACATTCTCGCCCGAGGTCGGGCCGTTCTGGAACACGGCATTGAGCGGCCAGTGGCGGCGGCCGGTGACCACGCCCGGATGGCTGGTCGGAATCAAGGCGCAGGTGATGCCGGGTTCGGCATCGCCGCCCAGCAGATGATCGGGATCCTGCGCGCGGAAAGCCAGTCCGAGTACGGTGGCGACCGGCGCCAGCGTGATGTAGCGCTTGCTCCATGTGACGCGGAATCCCAGCACCTCGCGGCCTTCGTGCATGCCCTTGCAGACGATGCCGATGTCGGGAATCGCCGCGGCGTCGGAACCCGCATAAGGGCTCGTGAGCGCGAAACACGGAATCTCTTCGCCGCGCGCCAGGCGCGGCAGGTAATGATTTTTCTGCTCATCGGTGCCGTAGTGCAGCAACAGTTCCGCCGGGCCGAGCGAGTTCGGCACCATCACCGAAATCGCCGCCACCGAGCAACGCGACGACAGTTTCATGATCACCTGCGAATGCATGTAGGCGGAGAACTGCTTGCCGCCGTATTGCCTGGGAATGATCATGCCGAGGAAACCCTTGTCCTTGATGAACCGCCAGGCTTCGGGCTGCAAGTCTTGCCACGCCACCGAGGTGTCCCAGTCGCTGACCATCGCGCACAATTGCGTGACTTCGTTGTCGAGGAAGGATTGTTCTTCCGCCGTCAGCGCGGGCGGCGGAAGTTGCATCAGCCTGTTCCAGTCGGGCTTGCCGGAAAACAGGTCGGCGTCCCACCATACCGTGCCGGCTTCAATGGCATCGCGTTCGGTGCCCGACATGCTCGGCAGAATCTTGCGGAACATGTCCAATGCCGGCCGCGTCATCAGCGTCTGCCGCACCGACCTGATGGCCACCAGCAAGGTCGGCACGCACAGCAGGATGGCCAGCAGGACGCAGGCGACGGCGTTGGCCTGCTCGGTCATGCCGCCGATCCAGATCCAGGCCAGTTCCGCCACCAGCCAGGTCCACGCGCCGGCGCGCATCGTCATTAACGCCAGGGCGCCCGCTACAAAAACGATTAGCCACAAGATCATCTGAGTCTCCCGTTCAAATTGCTGTTGTATGCATGACAAGGCCCTGCGGCGGCGCATGCTGCTTATGTTGCCTAAGGTGCTTATGCTGCAGCCGATGATACAGACGGAACGCGCGAACCCGGCGGTGCGTGGGTACGTATCCGGATATTCCCACATCGCGGCCGCCGCCGAAACCGGCGCGACCGACCGAAGAGCCGCTCTTCCCCAGACAGCGTTTCTCCAAAGAAATTCACTCTCGACGTCTTTCCGCCTCCCTGTACAGGTTTTTCCGCCCCGCTCCATTACAATCTCGCCTATTGGTAATCATGCAGCAAGGAATTCATCATGAAATGGGAAGGCAATCGCGAAAGCGACAACGTGGAAGACCGTCGCGGCGACGATGGTGGCGGAGGCGGCGGTTTTTCCTTCGGCGGCGGCCGCTCGATCGGCCTGGGCGGCATTGCCGTCGCGCTGGTGGCGTCGTATTTCCTCGGCATCAATCCGCTGACCGTGATCAACATGCTCAGCGGCGGAGGCGGACAACCGGCCCCCATCCCGCAATCGGCGCCGGCGCACAAGCCGCCGCCGAACGACCAGATGGCGCGTTTCGTGTCGACCGTGCTGGCCGATACCGAAGATACCTGGGGCGAACTGTTCCGCGCCAACGGCACCACCTATGTACGGCCCAAGCTGGTCCTGTTCTCGGGCCGCACCCCGACCGCCTGCGGCACCGGCCAGACCGCCACCGGTCCGTTCTATTGCCCCGGCGACCAGAAGGTCTACATCGACCTGAGCTTTTACCAGTTGATGAAACAACGCTTCAACGTCTCCGGCAACTTTGCGCAAGCCTATGTGATCGCGCATGAAGTCGGCCATCACGTACAAAACCTGCTCGGCATTTCCGCGAAGGTCGACAAGGCGCGCCGCAACATGTCCGAGAAACAGGCCAACGCCTTGTCGGTACGCCTGGAACTCCAGGCCGACTGCTTCGCCGGCGTCTGGGCCTATCACGCCAACGAAGCGCGCCACATCATCGAAGACGGCGACATCGAAGAAGCGCTGAACGCGGCCTCCGCCATCGGCGACGACGCCTTGCAACGGCAGGCGCGCGGCGAAGTGGTGCCGGATTCGTTCACGCACGGCACCTCGGCGCAGCGCGTAAACTGGTTCAAGCGCGGCATCGCGCAGGGCAAGGTCAACGCCTGCAACACTTTCGAAGCCAAGACTCTTTAGTACCCATATCATGAGCAATCCCAGCCTGCAAACCCTGCATGACGCCCTCAACGACCTGCGCGACGGCGCGATCAATGTCGCCGCTTTCTGCAACGCCTGGCGCGCGCAGGACGACCTGCTCAGGCGCTTGCCGCTGCGTTACGGACAAGTGGCGGAAGACTTGCTGGTCCGCCTGGAAACCGGCAGCCTGTTCACCGAGGAAAGCTGTTCGTTCAGCCAGGAAGACCTGCTGAACAATCTGGCGCTGTGGCTGCACAAGGCCGAGAAAACCCTGGTCTGATTCAGGCGGTCTGTTTTTTTACGCAATACCCATTACAAGGCGGATATGCAACATCTGGAATTCCAACTGCAAGGCCCTTACGTCGAGCTGAACCAGCTCCTGAAACTGGTCGGCCTGTGCGACAGCGGCGGCGCCGGCAAGGCCATCGTCGCCGAAGGCCACGTCAAGGTCGACGGCAAGCAGGAACTGCGCAAGACCTGCAAGATCACCGCCGGCCAGACCGTGGCGCTGGGCGACGTGCGCATCCGCGTGCTGGCGGAATGACGGCGACGGAAAGCATCGCCGCCATCCTTGCGTACTGGTTCGGCGAAGACGGCGAAGCAAGCGTTGTCGCCGGACGGCAATCGGGATTGTGGTGGAGCAAGGACGCCGCCGTCGACCGCGCCATCAAGTCGCGCTTTGAAAGCACCTTGCTGGCGGCAAGCGAGAACCGTCTCGACGACTGGACCGAAACGCCGCAAGGCATGTTGGCGCTGATCCTGTTGCTGGACCAGTTCCCGCGCAACATCCATCGCGACACCGCGGCCGCCTTCGCCTTCGACGAACTGGCGCGGCAATGCTGCCACCTCGGACTGGCGCAGGGTTTCGACCAGCAGTTGCCGCCGCTGCAACGCGTGTTCTTTTACCTGCCGCTGGAACATTCCGAAGACCTCGACGACCAGGAATATTCCGTGCAACTGTTTCGTGCGCTGGCCAGGCAAGCCGACGCGCAGAGCAAGACCGTGTTCGACAATTTCCTGAAATTTGCCGACCGGCACCATGCCGTCATCGCGCGCTTCGGCCGCTTCCCGCATCGCAACGCCATCCTCGGGCGCGACTCCACGGCGGAAGAAACGGCGTTTCTGAAAGAACCACATTCTTCATTCTAAATTCAGATATGGATGTGAATATTTATTCGTTCTGGCACATATAGTGTCGGTGCTAAGCTCCATTTCATCGTAGCAAGCCTTGATGGAATGGAGAATCCGATGACCAATACCGCCGCAGCAACTGCCGCCAACGCTGCCACCGTCGACGTTGTCGACCTGCAAACCTGTCGCCGCCAGTGCGCCGCGCGCATGATGGCGCAACAGTTGATTGCCGCGCAGCGGCAAGGCATGCAGGGAAGTTGGGTCCGGCCGGCGTTCCATCCGTTCGCCTTTCAAGCGCGCGTCAACCTGCGCTGAAGAGAACCGACCATGACCGCAGAACTGCGCATCGCCGAGCCCGCGCCACACCTTCATGCCGTGCAGGATTCGGCCGGCGATATTGAAGACATCGTGGCCGACAACCTCTCGCGCCTGCGCGCCCTGCGCCATTTGTCGCTCGACGGCCTGGCGCGCAAGTCGGGCGTGAGCCGCGCCATGCTGGCGCAGATCGAATCCGGCCGCAGCGTGCCCACCATCCGCGTCTTGCAGCGCGTGGCCTCGGCGTTGCAAGTGTCGGTATCGGCCTTCCTGCGCAACTTTGCGCCGCAGGGACTGGCGGTGCTGCCGGCGCAGGATGCGCCGCGCACGGTCAGCGGCAACGGTCGCTTTTCCAGCCGCAGCCTGTATCCGCCCGGAGAACGCCGCTTCGAATTCCATGAGCTGAAACTCGACGCCTTGTCGACCGAACACCTGCAAGCGCTGGTGCCGGGAACGCAAAAGAACCTGGTCGTCACGCACGGCACGCTGGAAATCCAAATCAACGACCATCGCCGGTTGCTGGGCACCGGCGACGCCATTTTCTTCGACGCCGACCATGCGCACAGCTACCGCAATCCGGCCAATGTCGAAACAGTGGCTTACGTGGTCACGCAATATCCGGAGACGCGCACGGTGTAAGGCAGACAGCCCGTCCACGCAAAGACGCAGCCCCGGCATCGGCGGCAGTACCGTTCAATCAAGCGGAAAAAGCTCCTTACCGCATAGCCAGTCGCTCACAACCATCGTCCTGACGAAAGTAAGGACCCAGCCTCGTGCCGGACATTGTCACGACACTGGGTCCCAGCGTGCGCTGGGACGACGACTGGGAAAACAGGTTTCACTGGACAGCATTACCGCTTCGCCAGCCCCCCATAACCGTCGTCCTGACGAAAGTCAGGACCCAGCCTCGTACCGGACATTGTCACGACACTGGGTCCCAGCGTGCGCTGGGACGACGACTGGGAAAACAGGTTTCACTGGACAGCATTACCGCTTCGTCAGCCCCCCCCATAACCGTCGTCCTGACGAAAGTCAGGACCCAGCGTCGTATCGAACGTTTTCAAGACGCTGGGACGACGATCAGGAATCACGACCCATTGAATGCCCCGCGCAATGTTGGTACAAGAATCCGCGATGGCAACATAGAACCGCGCAAGCTCAACATTTCCGGCAGCCCACGCCCTGCTTCCGTACGCATCAGATACGACAAGGGATATTCAACTCGAAATATACCCATATGAAATCAGCAAATAATTTTGAATAATTAAAAAATCTCGCGCATTTGTCTCTTAGTACTCACGGACCAGCTTCACAAACATAAAAATCCGGCCAAAATCTTGTCTTTTCACATGATCGAGCAGCGAGGCCGGCGTGAACAAGACTCCGATAAAATCCGGCGAACAAGGCTTCACACTGGTCGAAGTGCTGGTTGCCATCGTGATCCTGGCGCTGGGCGCGAGCGGCGTCGTCGCCATGCAATTGCATGCATTGAGAACGGCGCAGCAAAGCGGCTTTCAGTCGAACGCCCTGCAACTGGCCATGGAACTGGCGGAACTGATGCGCACCGATGCCGCGGCGGACCGCGATACCTATCTGTTCGACTATGATGCCGCCGGCGATGCCGCAACGTCGGCGGCATGCGCCGGCCAATCATGCGATCTCGCCGCCTGGAAACAGCGCCTGCGCAGCGCCTTGCCGCAAGCGCGCGCGACGGTTTGCCGCGACAGTGCGCCGGTCCCTGGCGAAGCGCCGCATTGGCCATGCACCGGGTCTGGCAACGCTCCCATCGTCATCAAACTCGGCTGGTCCACGCGAGAAAAAACGCCGCAGCAGCCGCGCACCTTGCCGTCCCTTGTCCTCGTCGCGGAGCCCTGAATGCGTCGCCGGCAACAGGGCCTGACGCTGATCGAACTGATGATCGCCATGACGCTCGGCATGGGCGTCGCGCTGGCCGCCGCCGCATTGCTGAACGCCGCAAAGTCGAGTTACCTCGCCGTCAACGACAATGCCCAGGTGCAGGAAAGCGGCCGCTATGCGCTCGACCTGATCGCGCGCTCTCTCAGGCAAGCCAATTACGTTCCGCACGACGATCCCGTTTTTCTGCAAGCGGACCTGGGCAGCATGTCCCCCGGCGTGCATGGCCTGGACAACGCGCGGCTGAACGAGCGTTCGCCGGATATCTCGGCGCCGTCGGCAAACCCTGCCGCCCACGGCAGCGACGTCCTGGCGATACGCTTCTTCGGCTCCGGCCATCGCGGCCAGGCGGACGGCAGCATGCTCAACTGCGCCGGTTTCGCGGTCGCCGGACCAGCCCGCGACAACAGCGGTGCCGACCTTGAGGAGGCGCGAGGCTGGAGTATTTTCTACGTGGCGCCGGACAGCAATGGCGAACCCGAACTGCGTTGCAAGTACCAGACCCAGCGTGACGGCTGGAGCGCCGCTGCGGTGGTGCGCGGCGTCGAATCTTTTCAGGTGCTGTACGGCGTCAGGAATGGCGACGGCCTCGACTACCTGAACGCCGCCCGCATGTCGGCGCGCTGGAACGAGGTGGTTGCGGTCAGGATCGCCTTGCTGATCCGCGGCGAACGCAACGTGCGTGAGGCCGGATCGCCGGTGCTGCATCCATTGTTCGGTCCCGGTTACCGCAACGCCGCCGATGTCGGCGTCGCCGTCGACGAAGCCGCACTGGCGCCGAACCTGCAAGGGCGTATCCGCAAGGTGTTCGAAACCACCGTTCACTTACGCAATCCTGCATCGCCGGAGATGACGGACAGATGAAGAAGCTGCGCATGCCGCCGTCGATCCCGCCTCAGCGCGGCGCAGCGCTGCTGATCGCCTTGCTGATGCTGCTGGTCGTCATGATGCTGGGCGTGTCGGCGGCGCAACTCACGCTGATGAACGAAAAATCCTCGCGCAACGATCGCGATCGGCAGATCGCTTTCCAGGCAGCGGAAGCGGCGCTGCGCGACGCCGAACGCGACCTGGCCGGCGGACGCATCCACACCGATGCCTTCCCGGACCGCGCCGGCGCCTGCCACGCCGCCGGCGCGTCGGCCGGACTTTGCCTGCCCGCTGCCGGGACGCCGCAATGGCGGCTGATCGATTTCCTGGCGCCTGCGCCTTCGCTAGCCTACGGCCAGTTCACCGGCTATGCGTTTCCGCACGGCGGCGCTTCGTTGCCCGCCAGACCGCCCCGCTACCTCGTCGAATTGCTCAGGCTGCAAAAACCAAATGCGGAAGCCGCGCTGCGCTATCGCATCACGGCCATCGGCTTCGGCATGCGCACCGCGACGCAAGTCGTGTTGCAGACCGTCCACGACGGCGACGCGACGCCTCCCCGACGGCTCAGTTGGCGCGAGATCGGCAACTGGCAAGACTAGAACTCAAATGGAGCAAAAACATGACCCATCGCCAGCAAGGCTTCACCCTGATCGAACTCATGATCGTCGTCTGCATCGTCGGCGTTCTTGCTTTGTTCGCCTATCCCTCTTATCAGGGTCACGTACGCAAGGCAAAACGAGCGGAAGCGCGCGCGACGCTGATGCAAGCCATGCAGCAGCAGGAACGGCATTTTTCCCAGCACAACCGCTACCATGCCTATGACAATGCAGCCGGCGCCGCCTCGTTCAGATGGTTTTCCGGCGAAACCGCGGCCTCCAGCGCATACCGGATCAGCGCCGTCGCCTGCCCCGGAGACTCGCTCCAGGATTGCGTCGTCTTGTCAGCGGCGCCGGGTGGCGAGTCGGTGGACGCCAACTTCAGCGATGCGCAATGCGGCACGCTCACCCTGAACAGCAGGGGAGAAAAAACCGCCGCCGGATTGCCGCAGTCCGATGCGCCCCAGGCATGCTGGTGAAGCGGCCATGACGCCCATGATGCACGAGCGCCCGCCGCGCGGCTTCACCCTGCCGGAACTGCTGATCGTGTTTGCCATCGTCGGCGTCCTGCTGGCGGCCGGCATGCCGAGCTTTCGCGCCTACACGCAAAGCCAGCGACTGACCACCACCGCCAATGAATTCCTGGGCGCCCTTCACCTCGCCCGCAGCGAAGCCATCCAGCGCGGCAGCCGCGTCGACCTCGCGCCGCGCGACGGCAACGATTGGGAGAGCGGCTGGCTCGTCTTCGTCAACAAGCCCGGCGACGGCAACCTGCAATTCGATGCCGGCGACCTGCTGATCTACAGCCGCGAACGTGTCGCCGCCGGCCTGCGCATCGCCACCACGCTCAGCGACAAGTCCGCGCCCTATATCGCTTACAATGGCAACGGCAGAACCCGCACCAATCTCAGCGACCGGGCGCCGCAGTGGGGCTCCTGGCAATTCTCGCTGGATGGGGAAACCAGACTGGTGAGGCTTGGATTTCTCGGCCGCGCCCGCATCTGCAATCCCGCGGACGACAGAACCTGCATCTTCGCGCAAAGCGCAACGTCAGCAACCAATTAGAACATCGTGTCCATTTACGCCATCAACATCGAAACCGACCAGCAAGCCATGGCGCTGGCGCTGCAACAGGCCGAACAAGGCATGTTCACCACCACGCCGAATCCGCGCGTAGGCTGTGTCATCGTGCGGGACGGCCGCGTCATCGGCGCCGGCTTCACCCAGCCGCCCGGCGGCAACCATGCCGAAATCCAGGCCATGCAGGACGCCCGCCAACGCGGCAATGACCTGCGCGGCGCCACCGTTTACGTGACCCTCGAACCTTGCAGCCATTTCGGCCGCACCCCGCCCTGCGCCGACGCGCTGGTCGAGGCCGGCATCGGCAAAGTCGTCTCGGCCATCACCGACCCCAACCCGCTGGTGGCCGGCAAGGGCCTGGACAAATTGCAAGCCGCCGGCATTGCCGTCGTCTCCGGCATCCTGCAAGAACAGGCCCATGAAATGAACATCGGCTTTTTCAAGCGCATGCGGCAAGGCAGGCCGTGGGTGCGCATGAAGTCCGCCGCCAGCCTCGACGGCAAGACCGCGCTGCATAACGGCAAGAGTCAATGGATCACCGGCCAGGCCGCGCGCGACGACGGCCATTTCTGGCGCGCGCGCGCCTGCGCCATCGTGACCGGCATCGGCACCGTCAAGAACGACAACCCGCAACTGAACGTGCGCGCCGTCGACACGCCGCGCCAGCCGCGCCGCATCGTCATCGACAGCAAACTGACGCTGTCGCCCGCCGCCAACATCCTTGCCGGCGGCGGTACCTGGGTGTTCACCGCCAGCGAAGACCGCGCCAAAATCGCCGTGCTCGAAGACCGGGGCGCCGAGATCATCGTATTACCCAACGCCGACAACAAGGTCGACCTGCCGCGCGTGATCGATGAACTGGGCAAGCGCAACCTCAACGAGGTCCACATCGAAGCCGGCTCCAAACTCAACGCCTCGCTGATCCTCGAAGGCTGCGTCGACGAGTTGCTGCTCTATCTCGCCCCCAGCCTGCTCGGCGACGGCCGCGACATGTTCGACCTGCCGCCGCTGGACGATCTCGCGGGGAAAATTGCGCTGCGCTTCCACGAGATCAAGCAAATCGGCGAAGATTTGCGTATCCTTGCACGGTTCAATTAACGCATTCCATTCAAGTCGGGTTCCGCCATGTTTACAGGTATCGTCGCCGCCGTCGGCAAAATCACTTCCGTTCAACCTTTGGGCAACACCGCCGATGCCGGCGTGCGGCTCGACATCGACGCCGGCGCATTGCCGATGGACGACGTCGCGCTGGGCGACTCGATCGCGCTCAACGGCGCCTGCATGACGGTCGTCGAAAAGACTGCCGCGGGCTTCACCGTCGACGTCTCGCGCGAAAGCCTCAACCTCACCGCCGGCCTCGACGCGCCCGGCGAAGTCAATCTGGAAAAGGCCCTGACCCTGGCCGAACGCCTCGGCGGCCACCTGGTCTCGGGCCATGTCGACGGCCTCGGCGTCGTGCGCAAGTTCGAACCGGTCGGCGAATCGTGGGAACTGATCGTCGAAGCTCCCAACTCGCTCGCCAAGTACCTGGCCCACAAAGGCTCCATCGTCGTCAACGGCGTCTCCCTGACCGTCAACCGCGTCGAAGATGTTGCGACCGGTTGCCATTTTTCGATCAACCTGATTCCGCATACGATCCAGGTGACCACGCTGAAGCATCTGAAGGTCGGCAGCAAGGTCAATCTTGAGATTGATTTGATTGCGCGTTATGTCGAACGCATGCTTTCAACGACTCACAAATAATTGAATCCGTTAAGAATGACCTCGTTGTCGATTGCAAAAGACCTCGATGCATGCCGGCCTTGGTGATGAATTGATGTCGGACTCAGGCGTTGCTGTCCCTTAATTGCTGCAGCACAGGCGCCAGCTCTGCGGGATCGGGACGCTCGGTGCAAAGCGCAGACCGAACCCGCGACGATCTGTGCGCCCATGCCGCAAAGCCGTCGGCTCGCAGCTTTGCCGAACATCTGATGCGATATTTCGCCGCCTGAACACTTGTGGCCAGGGGTTTTTCCGACAAGGCGGCGCACTGAAATGCGCCCACGCATCGTGTATATTGGCTTCGATAATTAACGATAAGCACTTGACGAAAGAATAAATTGGACCTTTCCGGCATTCATCATCACGCCATAGGCCGAGCGCGCCGTCTATGGATCGACTACGGCATTTTATGGTCCGGCGCAATCGCGGTCGGATTGGTTGCCGTCCTCTATGCCCAGGCCATCGAATATGCGTTCAGCGCTTTTCGCTTGCTGCAACACGCGCATGAATGGCTCCCCTTGTTGCTGACCCCCGCCGTCAGCGCAATGTGCGTCTGGATTACCCGCCGCTGGTTTACGGGATCCGAAGGGAGCGGCATTCCGCAGGTGATTGCAGCATTGAACGGTAATACCGAGGAGCGCGGCACCAGTTTGCTTTCGGTGCGGGTATTGCTTGGAAAATTGGCGCTATCTGTCGTGGCGATTTTTGGGGGCTTGACCATTGGTCGCGAAGGGCCCACGGTACAAATCGGCGCGGCGATCATGTTCAATCTGCGTCGGCTATATCCGTCGATTAACGTGCACATGGAGCGCCGACTGATTCTTGCCGGCGCTGCCGCAGGCCTGGCGGCGGCGTTCAACACGCCGCTGGCCGGCGTGGTGTTTGCCATTGAAGAACTCTCGCGCAGTTTCGAACAACGCGCCAGCGGCGTCGTGATCACCACAATTATTTTTGCAGGCATCGTCGCGCTGGGGCTCAATGGCAACTATACCTATTTCGGGACGATACAGGTCATCGACGAGACCAGCGGGAAGCTGATCGTGGCAGTCCTCACGACCGCCATCCTTACCGGCTGCGCAGGCGGGATTTTTTGCTGGCTGTTACTCAATACGAAACGTTGGATTCCGTCGCCGCTTCAGACCATGCGCGCGGAAAAACCGATCTGGTTTGCCGCATTTTGCGGGTTGGTCGTGGCGTTCATAGGAGTGGCCGCGGGAGGTGGAACGTTTGGCAGCGGGTATGCCGAAGCCAGAGGCCTGCTGGGCGGCACGGAACAATTGTCAGCCTTTTATCCGTTTTTAAAGATGGCCTCAATGGTCGGGTCATATCTGCCGGGCATGCCGGGAGGGATGTTTGCCCCCTCATTGTCGATCGGCGCGGGCTTCGGAAATCTGCTGCATCCCTTGTTCGGCAATACCTCGCTGGGAATGCTGATCGCATTGGCGATGGTGGGCTATCTGGCCGCGGTTACGCAGTCGCCGATTACGGCATTCGTCATTGTCATGGAAATGGTGAATGGTCATGCACTGGTTATTTCGCTCATGGCTACCGCGTTGATTGCCAGCACCATATCGCGATTTTTTTCGCCGCCTTTATACGAGACCCTGGCAGAGCGCTATCTGCCTCGAAAAGCGGAACACGCACCGCTTGAAAAATAAATATCGTCTCAAGAGATCGCGAAAGGCCGACGCGCCTTGAGCTAATCTGAAGACAGCTTCCGCCTGAGACTCTGAAGCAGGCGAGCGACCGCGACGAAACCGCGGCAGCCGACAGAGGCCATCACGCCGGTGACGGCCAGCATCGCCGCCGTGTGAATGCCCACGGCCGCGAGCGCCAACGTCAGCGGGCCGGATGCAACGGTCCCGCGGACTGGCGCATTCCCCATGCAAAGCGGAATCAGCGCCGGCGCCAGCATCAAGCCGGCACCGTGTGCGGTGGACATCATGAAAGAGCTGAGCGCCAGCCCGGCATGGGCTGCCGGAGTCGGGAGGCATCCGGCTTTGCGGCGCAACAGGTGGTACGCCGCAACAACGGCAAGCAGTACGCCCGCCAGCACTTGCAGCATGAAGCGATCCGTCGACAGGCCGCTCGCCATGGCGGCGCCTGCGATCGCGACCGACGCGACGTGTCCCGCCGCAATCGGCATCAAGGCCCGCAACACCTGCGTGCGGTCGCGCGACCGCACTCCCCAGGCGGCGGCCAACGCCCAGCCGGTCGCAGGATTCAGTCCGTGAAGAGCGCCGATCCCCGCGATTCCCAGCCATGGCAACAGGCTTGACATGATGCGCCCGCGCGTCCGATGCGATCACGCTTCAGGCGTGCGAATGACAGCATGAACCGGCTGCTGCGGACCTCTCGCTCGGCGTCGGCTCATAGCGGTCATGGTGACGCACCCATTCCATCTTGTGGGGCACATCCCGCTCGCCGCGGCCCAGTGGCGTGAGATCCATCAGTTGGTAGGCGCCCATCATGACCTCCACGCCGCGGCCGTAGGTCGAGTAGGTATGGAAGACGTCTCCCGCTTCATTCTTATAGAACACGCTGACGCCGGGCGCCTCCTCGCTCGGGAAGGATCGCACGCCGTAGTTGTAGCCGACCTGGCCCCGGGCCTGCTCAGCCGCAGTGAAGCTGACGCCGAAGTCATAGTTGAAATCGCTGTCGCGCGACGATACCCATTTGAACTGCCAGCCCATACGTTGGCGAAAGCGTTCGATATCGGCCAGCGGTGCGCGCGAAACGGCCACCAGCGAGATATCGCGATGCGGCAGATGCATGTTCATGCCGTCGCTGTGATCGGCCATGAAAGAACAGCTCGGGCATCCCTGCTCCCAATCCGGGCCGAACATGAAGTGCTGCACCAGCAGTTGGCGGCGGCCGTCGAAAAGCTCGGAGAGCGTGCGTCGTCCCTCGGACGTGTCGAAGACGTAGTTCTTCTCGATGCGTTCCCACGACAGGGCACGACGTTCGCGGGCAATCTGGTCATGCAGTCGCATGAGTTCTTTCTCGCGGGCCAGCAATGTCTTGCGCTCGATCAGCCATTGCTCGCCGGAAACGACAGGATGGTGTACGACAGGTGCTTCGGTAACGATGGTGTTCATGATGTTCTCCTTGGCGCCAAGGGCCATAGAGTTGCAGGATCTGCCGATCCGACCGCGCTGGCGCGCCGGATGGCATGCAGAGTCATAGGTCGACTTATTTCGGACGCCGCACGGCACGAATCTTTCCGCTCGCGCCGCCGCCGCAGTAAAAGAGCTCCGCGCCGTCCGACTCGAGACCGCTGACGATGGTGCCGTGCGGTATTTCCAGCTTGTCGAGGACGGTGCCGCTTTGCGGATCAATCCTGCGGATCTCGCTTTGCTCTCCTTCCCATGTGCCGTGCCACAGTTCGCCGTCGACCCAGGTCACGCCCGTAACGAAACGGTTGGAGTCGATGGAGCGGATGATTGCGCCGCTCGCCGGATCGATCTGGTGGATCTTGCGATCGCGGTACTGCCCTACCCACAGACTGCCCTCAGCCCAGGCAAGTCCCGAGTCGTAACCGTGGCCGGGCGCCGGGATCGACGCCACCACATTGCCGTTGGCGGGGTCGATCTTGTCGATGCGTTCTTCGGCGATCTGATAAAGGTAGGTGCCGTCGAAAGCGGTGCCGGCGTCGCAGGCGCGGTCGAGTGTTTGCGTCAGCTCTCCGTTGCCGGGGTCGAAGGCAACCAACCTGGCGCCGGTGGCGGCCCAGACGCGTTGGCCGTCGTGCGTCACGCCATGCACGCGATCCGCGCCGGGGAAAGGGCCGTATTCGCGCACGATCTCGGCCGCGCGCGCCGTCGCCTTGGGTCTGTCTTTACTGGTATTACGGGTCATCGCTGGCTCCTTGTGGTTGCTTGCCGTGCGCCTCGGATCGGCGCCGCAAGACAACTTTATTCCATGGCGAGCGCAACGGGGAGTAACAAGATTGTCGTGAATCCCCCCAGAGGCGGCGACAGCCAGCGGCGCGTCCGCGCCTGCCCGATCGGGCGCACCCGTCCCGCAGCCTCAAGCTCGGCGAGCGCGCGCTGGACGGTGCGCTGACTTGCCCCCAGTGCGAGCGCCAACGCCGAAGTCGACCAGGCTGCGCCGTCGGAAAGCAGCGCCACCAGCGATGCCTGATCGCCGTCGATAGGCGGCGCCAGCACGACAACCTCGCGATCGCCAAGCGGCCTGAGAATGAATCCGCGCGCGGTGGCTTCGACATGCGCCAGCGTAGATACGAGCGCACGCAGGCGGCCGATTTCAACCCGCAGGCGCGCCCGATGCGACTCATTGGGACGCAAGGTATGGAAGGCGGAGGCGATCAAGGCTTCGCGGTCGACATCTCCCGGCCATGCCTCGGCAAGCGCCCGCGCCAACGCGAACAGCACAGGCCGGCGCGTCAGCGACCGCCAGGTGTTGCCGACGCCGGCGCGGCGCCGGCAGGCATCGACCACCAGCGCGTCGGAATCCAGGAGTGCCGCGACCTCGTCGAGACGCAGCGCCTGCTCGCCGTCGGCGAAGAGACGCCGCGCCGCAGGACGATCGAACGCGGTGAACGCTTCCTCCACTTCGGCAAGGAGGGCCGGCACGCGTGCGCGATTGGCTGCCTCGTATGCGCGACTGAGCGCCGCGCGTGCCGGGCCGATGCGCAATGAGCGCAAGGCCAGCTCCGCCGCGGTCAACTCGGCCACCGCCGCCAGCGACGGCGACAGGCCGCGCGCGCTGAGCCGCGCCAATGTTGCCTCGGCTTCGTCGAGACGACCCAGCAGCAACAGCCTGCGCGCTGCAATGAGCCTCGCCTGCAAGGCATTGGCATGATCGGCGTGTGCCTCGAGCGTTGCCAGGGCCGCCATCAGCGAGCGCGGCGAACTGCCGATGTCGCGCACCGCCAGCGCCACTTCAGCTTCGGCGACGACGCAACGCGCACGCGCCAACTCCTCGTGGGCGCCAAAGCCGCGCGCGGCGCGCCGCAAGAGTTCACGGGCGCGTGGATGTTCGCCGAGCTGAGCCATGGCGATGCCGCGCAAGGCCAGCGCCGGCGGGTCGTCGCGCAAGGCGACGCGTTTGAGGGCGCCGAGCGCATCGCCGGCGGCGAGGGCCCGCGCAGAGGCGGCTATCAAGGAGTCCATGACGGAAGAATACACCGCCGTATCGAACGGCGGCACCATCCGCACCGGTCCGGCAAAGCGAAATCTCAAGGGACCGCGCCGTTCCTTTGCTCGCGGAATTGACTCTCGAATCAACATGCGTGCAGCTTATGCAAAACGTGTGTTATCGCTCGCCAATACCGTCAATCGATAGGAAATTATTGAAAAACGATGACTTGGCCAATCGAATTGCCATTCACCGCACGATGGTCGGATACAAACGGGCGCTCAATGCGACCATCCCCACGAGTGTCAGCGACAGCACCAGAAAATCCAGTCCCAGTCCCAGATGCGGGGTCAGCGAATAGCCGGGCAACAGGAACACTCTCAACGCATCGACCTGATAGGTCAGCGGATTGAGATGGGAAATGATCTGCAAGCTGCGCGGCATCATCGATGTCGGATAGATGGCATTGCTTGCGAAGAACAGCGGCATGGTAAGAAGTTGGCCCACACCCATGAAACGTTCCCTGGTTTTGACCAGACACGCGACGATAAGTGAAAAACTGGAGAACAAGCCCGCGGATAACAGGACGCAAACCACCAGCCCTGCCAAGGAGACGACATCCAGGTGCATCTTCACCCCCAATATCGCGGCCAGAACAAGCACCACGACGACCTGGATGAGCGCCCTGGCGCCGCCTCCCAATGCCTTTCCCAGCACCAGGCAAGAGCGTGGCGTGGGGCTGGCAAGAAACTTGTGGATGATCCCCAGGTCCCGTTCCCATATGATGGAAATGCCATTGAAGATGGCGATGAACAGTACGCTTTGGGCCAAAATTCCCGGCATCAGGAAATCCAGATAAGGAAACCCGGCAGTATCGATGACATGAGCATGGCTCATTACCTGGCCGAATATGAGCAGCCACAGCGCCGGCTGCACCGCGCGCGTCAACAACTCTGTAGGATCATGCAACAGCTTGCGTATCTCCATGTCCGTGATCGCCAAGGTCTTGGCAAAAAAGGACGTGACTGTGTACGCCATGCCGGAGGTGTCAACGGTATTGCTCTCAGCCGAGCCGATGGATGACATCGCGTGTTTGAGAGGTTTCATCATATGCTCCTCGCGTGCCGGTTTCATCCTGCGTGTAATGCTCAAACGCTTCTTCGAAGCTCGCGCCGGGACCGACTGCCGCGCTCAATTGCACAGGCGTGCCGATCGCAGTGATCTTCCCTCTGTTCATGATCGCGACACGATCGCACAGACGCTCGGCTTCTTCCAGATAGTGGGTTGTCAACAGGATGGCGCTGCCGAATTGCGCCTGTAATTTCTCCAACTGCTCCCAAACCGAAATGCGTGCAACGGGGTCGAGGCCGACCGTGGGTTCGTCAAGGAACAACACGCGGGGACGGTGCAATGTCGATTGCGCGATTTCCAGCCGGCGGATCATTCCGCCCGAGTATGTTTTCACCAGATGCCGGCTGACCTCGCTGAGGTTCATGAACGCCAGGGCGTCATGAATGCGCGCTTCCCGTTCGGCGCGGGGGATATCGTACAGTTTGGCAAATACGTTCAGATTCTCATAACCGGTAAGATCGCCATCCGCGGATAGCGCTTGCGGTACGTAGCCGATGATGCGCCTCACCATCGCGGCTTGCCCGACCACATCGAATCCGCCGACCTTTGCCTGACCCGAACTGGGTTCAATGAGCGTTGCAAGCATCTTGATGACCGTCGTCTTGCCTGCGCCATTGCGTCCGAGAAGAGCAAAAACTTCCCCAGGCTGAATGGACATGGTGATCGCGTCGACAGCGCAAGCGCTGCCGAATCGACGCGTCAGATCATGCATTTCGATAATGGGTTCTGACATCGCTGGCTAGGGACAATGAGATATCAATGACAACGGCGGATACATTTCTGTCCGGCGAATCCCGACCGCTCGCTATGCATGTGCAACCGCCGGATTTCCATCCTGTGCGGCGTGATGATCGAAAGACAAATGTCCGGAAGTCCTCAAGAGACTCTTCGCGTGCAGGACATCCTCTGCGCTGCCGTGCACAACCAGCATGAATTGATCCGCTTTCAATGCAGTCTCATAGCGGAGGACGGAATTCTTCGGGATGCCGATAGCGGTCAACGCACCTACCAGCGCGCTCGAGCCGCCCACCAAGACTGCCCCTTCCAGCCCGCTGAAAAGCATCGCGGCCAGTGGACCAAGTACGACGACATGGCCGACAACAGGAATGAAAAGCAAGGCCGATCCGAAGAGAATGCCGACCAGACCGCCCCAAAAGGCGCCGAATTTTCCGAATATCCTGGCGCGGTCGCCGGCATTGAGAAACCCGACAACGTGCTCTTCCAAACGATAATCCCGACCGATGATCGAGATTTTTTTCATGTCGAATCCGGCTAGTTGAAGCTCTTTGACCGCATTCTCAGCTTCGGTGTGAAGAGCATAGGTGGCAATTGCAAGATCGGTATCGGCTGTTGTCATGATGAACTCCTGTTCGGTCATTCGAGGAAGCATCCATGATGTTCTTATCCGCATCGGATGATTTGATATGGATCAAACACCTTCGATCGCCTGCGCCACGCGATGACAAACCTCCTCCGGCGTCCCGGACGAGTCGACTTCCGTCCAGTCGTTCCGGCCGCTTTCCTCTCTATCCTGCATCCGAACCACAGCGGCGTCGGCATCGGACGGCCCGCCTTTTCTTGCCCGGACTCGATCGATCAGGGTGGCCACAGGGGCATGAAGACGGATTGCGGAAAACCGCGCATGCGCTTCTTTCGCCGCACGCTCGATACGTTGACGGTCAGCCGGTCTTTCGAACACCGCGTCCGCCACTACGCCGGCGCCATTTGCGGCCAGCAGCGTTGCATGTTCCGCCTGATACGCATAGACATGCTCCGATACATCCGGAGCATAGGCCGCCGCCGGCAAACGCGTTTCGTCGGCGACGCCGGACAATCGCTTGCGAATCCGGTCGCTGGACAAGATGCGCGCCCCGGGAACAGGCCCGATGCGATCAGCCAGGGCGGCAGCGATGGTGGATTTCCCGGTGCCGCTTTTCCCGCTGATTGCGACAACATATGCGGATGCCGGTTCCAGTAGCTGCAAAGCCAGGGACATGTAGCTTTGCGCTTCGCGAGATTCTGTTTCACTCGACCGGGAAAGCGTACTGCTGATGTGCGAAGCCAGAACATGCGCGCGAATACCCGCCCTCAAGGCCATGAACAAGGGCAATAGCGGCAACCCGGCCTCATCGTCGCGCGCATCCAGATAGCGGTTCATCACGAGGTTGGCTTGCGCCCGCAGACCGAGACGCCACAAATCCGTCAAGAGAAACGCAAGGTCATAGAGCACGTCAATCGTCGCCAGTCTGTCATTGAATTCAATGCAATCGAACAAGACCGGTCTTCCATCCATCAGGCAGATATTGCGCAAATGCAAGTCGCCGTGACAATGCCTGACGCTTCCGCCCTGCGCGCGGCGGCTCAGCAGAGCGAGATGCCGCTCATTGTGTCGACGACATCCCTCGTCAAACTTCGCCACGATATCCGGAGCAAAGAAATTCGTTGTCTTGAAGCTGGCCAGATTGATATCGATGACATCGGACATACTGCCGTCGTTTCTGTATACAAGCTCTGCGCTGTCATGGAATCGCGCGATCTCCCGGCCCAATTCCGCCAGGACCGAGGTCGGCAACTCTCCCCGTTCGGCCATTCTTTCCAGTTCGGCATCTTCATTGAAGCGAAGCATTTCCACAACCGCGTCGATCCCCTCTCCTGCCCCATCGAATCCGAGACGGCCGTCAGCCTCTCTGGTAATCCTCCTGACGGCACGATAGATCATCGGCGCGGTTCGCCGATTGAGTTCAAGCTCGCGTTGACAAGCGCGCAAGCGCATTGCATAGCTTGAAAAATCGACATACGGCAGATGCACAGCGCGTTTCAACTTGAAGGCCAGGTTTCCCGCCAGAACGATGACGGACAGATTGGTCTCGATGTGCGAAACCCCGCGCGCCGGCCATCCGTGCGTCGCCGGATCAAGGAGAAAGGCAAGGACATCGGCCTGACAAGCGTTTATAGCTACGACATTCGCCATCATCTTCCCGGAACAAGAATCCATGTCAAAAAAAGCCAGAACGCCATGCTTGCGCGGCGTGCAAGAACGAAGTCTACGGTTCCATGCTAACCGTGCAGACCACGACCACATTTGATATGGATCATATGACGCATCCGCCGACGCGCCTATGCTTAACTTTGCGATGAAGTCACATCGCGTCAGGGCGGCGCAATTAATAGATAGTGTTATTACAGCTTCCTATTGAATGTCATCGATAGAAAGTGAGGTCAATCATGGCTGGTAATTTGATGCGTTTTTCTCCGTTCAACGATATCGCGCGCTTCGAACCCTTCGGAGGATTCGAAGACATGCTCCGGGAGTTGCGCCTGGCGCCGGCGTTACAGGCATTTGAGACCGGGCAAACCATGAAAATGGATGTTTCCGAAACCGAAAAAGCCTACACGGTGAAAGCCGAGGTCCCCGGCATGAAGAAAGAGGACATCAAAGTCGACATCGACGGCAATAAGGTGTCGATTGCGGCAGAAACTTCTCAGGTCAAAGAACAAAAAGACGGCGAAACCGTTGTGCGCAGCGAACGATTTTCCGGGCGGCTGTATCGCGGTTTTACATTGGCCCATGAGATTGACGCTGAACACTCCGTTGCAAAATACCAGGATGGCGTTCTCGAATTGACGCTTCCCAAAAAAGCGGGCAATGGAACAAAACCGTTGACGATCAGTTAAGAAAGCGCATTTGCAGGCATGGCGCCATTACGGAACGACAATCGGGGGGCGCTTCCCCCGATTGGTTTCGCGGAGCCTTATATGCTCACCGAAGAAAATCCGCGATGACGAAAGCCGTCGCGTGAACCATCTGCCAATCGTAGCCGTACGGCAAGACGAAAACCGCTGCGCCGGTCTGTATCCGCATGTGCGTCCACAGACCCATCGCAAATTAACGTACACTGTCGGAAATCGTATTGACCGCACACCGCACACTTTCTGCAGCGATAACCGACATCATCTCCCTGTGCATCGTTCGCAGCCTCAGGCCGCGAGAACGATCCAGCCCACAGCGAAGCCAGCCATTCTGCGTGTGACCCGGAGCACACAAACCTGGATTCAGCTTTTCCGCAGTTCTCATTGACCGCTTCCAACCCGTCGGCATGGCGCATGGGAGCGGTATTTATACGCATATACGAATCGCGCAACCTTGCCTACGGCATCGGCAACAGGTACTGGCGTTTGTATCGGCAGGACGAAAGACGTGGATCGTGAAACCAGACCAAATACAACTCGAAGAAGAATTACCGCTGCGCGCCGAGCTATTCAGCGCCTTGCAAATGGAACAGCATGGCCGCGTACTGGCCAACGCACACAAGCTGAGCCCGACTTACGGCCCGGATAAACTGTTATTGCGGCTGGCCGATAACGAAACGACGATCGTCAACGCCTGCACGCGGCTCACCGATGCCATCAAGGCCGGCCGCCAGGTCACGCCGGCAGCCGAATGGCTGCTCGACAATTTCTACCTGATCGAAGAACAGATCCGCACCGCCAAACGCCATCTTCCCAAAAATTACAGCAAGGAATTGCCGCGTCTGCTGCACGGCAATTCCGCCGGCAGCCCACGGGTATATGACATTGCCCTGGAGACGATTGCCCACGGCGACGGCCGCGTCGATCCTGAAAGCCTGAGCCGCTTCGTCGTGGCTTACCAGCAAACCACGACGCTCAATCTCGGCGAGCTATGGGCCATTCCCATCATGCTGCGGCTGGCTCTGATCGAAAACCTGAGGCGCGTGGCCGCACGCTTGTCGGCCACGCGCCTCAACCGCAATCTGGCGCACTTCTGGGCCGACGCGATGATGGAAGTCGCGGACAAGGACCCCAGCAACCTGATCCTGCAAGTCGCCGACATGGCGCGCTCCGATCCGCCGCTGGAAAGTTCATTTGTCGCCGAACTGGTGCGGCGGCTGCAAGGGCAAAGTCCTACCCTGACGCTGCCGCTGACCTGGCTTGCGCAACGGTTGGCCGCCACCGGCAACAGCATCGAACATCTGGTGCAGCAAGAAAGCCAACGCCAGGCCGCCGATCAGGTTTCCATCAGCAACAGCATCGGTTCGCTGCGGTTTCTGAGCAGCATGGACTGGCGCGAATTTGTCGAGACCATGAGCGCGGTCGACCACATCCTGCGCGAAGATCCGGGCGATAGCTATGCGCGCATGGACTTTGCGACACGCGATCGCTACCGGCACGTGGTGGAAAGAACTGCACGCAAGGGCGTGCTTACCGAGACAGAGGTCGCGCGCCAGGCCATTGCATTGGCGCACGCCGCCGCGACGCAAAACGGCGCCGACGACCGCCGCGCCCATGTCGGCTACTACCTGATCGGTGCCGGACTGGAACAGTTGCAGACGACAGCGGCCGTCGGCTGGTCGATGCGCCGACGCGTTCAGCGGCTGGCGATGACGTTTCCGGTGACGATATACCTTGGCGCCATACTATCGATCACTGCGCTGGCCACCTGGGGAGTACTTGCCGAAGCATATCGCAGCGGCGCTCATCATTGGCATCCTTTATGGCTGGCGCTATTGGGGCTTCTTGCCGCATGGCCCGCCAGCCAGTTCGCGCAATCGATCGTCAACTGGCTGGCGCCCTTGCTGGTTGCGCCGCGGTTGTTGCCGAGAATGGATATGTCGGGCGGCATCCCGCCCGAGTCGCGTACGCTGGTGGTGGTGCCGACGCTGCTGCTCACGCCTGCGGGCACGGAAAGCCTGGCGGAAGCATTGGAGGTGCGCTTTCTGGCAAATCAGGACGTCAACCTGCGTTTTTGCCTGTTGACCGATTTCGCCGATGCGCCGAGCGAAACCATGCCGGAAGATGGGCTCTTGCTGGAGTCGGCGACGCGATTGATGGCCGCACTCAATCTGAAATACCCCCGCGCCGGCGGCGACAATTTCCTGCTGTTGCATCGGCCGCGCCGCTGGAATCCAGAAGAGGCCGTGTGGATGGCCTACGAACGCAAGCGCGGCAAACTGGGCGATCTGAATGCCTTCCTGCGCGGCGCCGGTCCTGATGCTTTCTGCGCCGTCGTCGGCAATGTCGACGGTCTGATCAATACCCGTTACGTCATCACCCTGGATACCGACACCGAATTGCCGCGCGACGCCGCCCGGCAATTCGTGGCCACCATGGCGCATCCGCTGAACCGTCCGCTGTACGATCCCGTGCACAAAAAAATCAGCGACGGCTACGGCATCCTGCAACCGCGCGTCGCGGTCAGCTCGCCCAGCGCACAGGCTTCGCGCTACGAACTGTTGTGCGGCGGCGAAACCGGGATCGATCCTTATACCCGCACCGTTTCCGACGTCTATCAGGATCTGTTCGGAGAAGGCTCGTTCATCGGCAAAGGCATCTACGACGTCGATGCCTTCGAGCATGTCTTGCAGGCCCGCATGCCTGAAAACCGCATCCTGAGCCACGACTTGCTGGAAGGCTGCTATGCCCGCGCCGGCCTGATCAGCGATATTCAGTTGTACGAGCAGTATCCGTCGCGCTACAGCGCCGACGTCAGTCGCCGCCATCGCTGGATCCGCGGCGACTGGCAAATCGCGGCGTGGCTATGGCCGCACGTGCCGACGGGCCGCGATGCATCGAGCGGGAAAATCCGTTACGAAAAAACGCCGCTGTCGGCACTGTCGCGCTGGAAACTGTTCGACAATCTGCGCCGCAGCCTGGTCGCTCCAGCGCTGACGATTGTCGCCCTGAGCGGATGGATCCTGCTGCCGCGGCCGTGGTTCTGGACCGGCGCGCTGCTTGCCGTGACGCTGGTTCCGGTGTTCTGTTCGCTGTTGCTCAACCTGTTGAAGAAGCCCGCCGAAATCCGGCTGCAACAACATGTTTCGGCATCGCTCAATACGCTCTGGACGCAACTGATGCACGCCGGCCTGGCCGTCAGCCTGTTGCCTTATGAAAGCTGGTACCACCTCGATGCGATCGTGCGCACGCAATGGCGGCTGCATGTCTCGCACCGGCGTTTGCTGGAGTGGAACAGCTCTGGAGAAGCAAATGCCCGCGCCGGCAATCAATTGCGTTCCTACTATGCAGCGATGTGGCAATCTCCCCTGCTGGCGCTGATCGTCGCGCTGTACCTGGACCTGCGCCATCCTTCCGCGCTGGCTGCGGCTGCTCCGGTTATGTTGCTATGGTGGCTGGCGCCGTTTATCGTCTTCCGCATCAGCCAGCCGATCATGCGACGCGCCGCCCGCTTGAGCGAAGCGCAAAACGCTTACCTGGCTTCGCTGGCGAGAAAAATATGGCTGTTCTTCGAAACCTATGTCGGACCGGCCGACAACTGGCTGCCGCCCGACAATCTGCAGGAGCAGCCGGTGGAAGTCCTGGCGCGGCGCACCTCGCCCACCAACATCGGATTGTCGCTGCTGGCCAATCTGACCGCCTACGATTTCGGCTACATTCCGGGCGGACAATTGCTGGACCGCACCCGCAACACCTTCCAGACCATGGCTGCGTTGGAACGTTACCAGGGGCATTTTTACAATTGGTACGACACCCAGTACCTGCGCCCGCTGCCGCCCGCCTACGTGTCGACGGTGGACAGCGGCAACCTGGCCGGACATCTGCTGACCCTGCTGCCCGGCTTGCAGGCGCTGGCGGATGCGCCGATATTGCATCCCAAATTGTTTCCCGGCATTCGCGACGCCTTCTCCATCCTGAACGGGTTGGTACAGGAGTTGCCGATTGCGTCGTCGCCGTTGCTGCTGGAATTGTCGTTGTTCGAACAGGAGCTGGAAGCCGCGTGCCAGATGCCCCCTCAGTCCTTGAGCGGCGCTTGCGGCATTCTCGAGAAGCTGAATCGCCATATCGCCGACTTCTCCCGGCAATTGAACCAGCTCCCGCCTGCGCCCGCACCGATACATCCCTCCGATAAACAGCCTGACCGGCTTGGCCAGATCCGCCAATGGGAACGCGCACTGGCGAGCCAATGCCGGGAAGCCGTGGCGGAATTGCATGCGCTGGCGCCCTGGCTGCACACCGACCACCTGAGACATTGCAATGACACTATGCCGTCGCTGGTCGCGACGTTGAACGGTCCGCTCACTTTGCGCCGGATCGCGCAGCTTCCCGCGCTCGCGTCCCCACCGGAAATGAGGGACACCGAGCAAAACCGTGTCGCGCTTTCCGCCTTGCAAGGCTTGATGAAAGAAGGCGGCGATCTCGCGGCGTCGCGCCTGACTGCCATCGACATGCTGATCAGGCAGGCAGGCGAGTTCGCGCGCATGGAATATCGATTCCTGTACGACCCGGCAACGCATTTGCTGGCAATCGGTTACAACGTCGCCGAGCGCCGCCGCGACACCGGTTTCTATGACTTGCTGGCGTCGGAAGCGCGGCTGGCGACGTTCGTCGGCATCGCTCAGGGACAACTGCCGCAAGACAGTTGGTTTGCGCTGGGCCGGCAACTCACCATCGCCGGCGGCGAACCTATCCTGCTGTCCTGGAGCGGCTCGATGTTCGAGTACCTGATGCCGTTGCTGGTCATGCCGACCTTTGCCGGCACCCTGCTCGACCAGACTTACCGCTCGGCGGTGGAACGTCAAATCAGCTACGGCGCCCAGCGCGGCGTGTACTGGGGCATGTCGGAATCCGGCTATCACAGCTTCGATGCCAGCCTGAATTATCAATATCGCACTTTCGGCGTGCCGGGACTCGGCTTCAAGCGCGGCCTGGCCGACGATCTGGTGATTGCGCCGTATGCGTCGGTGATGGCCTTGATGGTGGCGCCGGAACAGGCTTGCAGCAATTTGCAGGACATGAGCGCGGCCGGTTTCGAAGGCGCATACGGCCTGTATGAGGCGATCGACTACACGCCGTCGCGTTTGCCGCGCGGCCAGGGCAATGCCGTGATCCGCTCCTTCATGGCCCACCATCAGGGCATGAGCTTCCTGTCGCTGGCCTATCTGTTGCTGGACCGGCCGATGCAACGGCGCTTCGAATCCCATCCCTTGTTCCAGGCCACCATGTCGCTGCTGCACGAGCGCGTGCCCAAGGCCGGCGCCAATTATTCAAACGCCTCGGAACTCGCCGACGTGCGCGTTGCCGCCGGCGATCAGGGCCAGCAATTCCGCGTGGTGCGGCGTCCAGATCCGCGCACGCCGGAAGTGCAACTGCTGTCCAACGGCCGCTACCACGTTATGGTCACCAGCGCCGGCGGCAGCTACAGCCGCTGGAACGACCTGGCGCTGACGCGTTGGCGCGAAGACACCACGCGCGACCATTGGGGCAATTTTTGCTACGTGCGCGACGTGAAAGACGGCGGATTCTGGTCTGCCGCTTACCAGCCCAGCCTGACGCCGCCGACGCATTATGAAGTGATTTTCTCAGAAGGCCGCGCCGAGTTTCGTCGCAGCGACCGCGACATCGACATGCACACGGAGATCGTCGTCTCTCCCGAAGACGACATCGAGCTGCGTCGCACCAAGATCACCAACCGATCGCGTTCGGCCCGCACCCTCGACATCACCAGCTATGCCGAAGTGGTGCTGGCGCCGGCCGCCGCGGACGCCATGCATCCCGCGTTCAGCAATCTGTTCGTGCAGACCGAGATCGATCCCTGGCACGGCGCGCTGCTGTGCACCCGACGGCCGCGCTCGGTCAATGAAAGCGTGCCGTGGATGTTCCACCTGATGGCGGTCCACGGCGCCGACGCCGGCCCCGCTTCCTACGAAACCGACCGCATGCAGTTCATCGGCCGCGGCAACACGACGGCCGCGCCGCAAGCCATGCGGCGAAGCGGCCCGCTGTCGGGCAGCGTCGGTTCGGTGCTCGACCCGATCGTGTCGATCCGGCGCCGCATCACGCTGGAAGCGGAACAATCCGTCACCATCGACATGGTGACCGGCGTCGCAGCCAACCGCGACATCTGCGAAGAACTGATCGGCAAATACCAGGACCGCCATCTGGCCGACCGCGTGATGGAACTGGCATGGACCCACAACCAGGTCGTGCTGCGCCAGCTCAACGCCAGCGAAGCCGACGCCCAGCTTTACGGCCGCCTGGCCAACTCGGTGATCTATGCCAATCCCTTGTTGCGCGCCAACGCCAGCATTCTCGAACGCAACCGGCGCGGCCAATCGGCGTTATGGAGCTATGCGATTTCGGGCGACCTTCCCATCGTGCTCGTACAGATCCGCGACATGATCAATATCGAACTGGTCCGCCAACTGGTGCAGGCCCATGCCTACTGGCGTTCGAAAGGATTGGCGGTGGACCTGGTGATCTGGAACGAAGACCATGCCGGTTACCGCCAGGTGCTGCAGGAGCAGATTCTCAATCTGATCTCCTCCGTCACGGGCGCGCACACGATCGACAGGCCGGGCGGCATCTTTGTCCGCTTGCTGGACCAGATTTCGGATGAAGACCGCATCCTGTTCCAGTCGGTGGCGCGGGTCATCCTGAGCGACAGCAGCGGCACGCTGGCGGAGCAGGTGAACCGCCGCGAAGCGCCCGAAGCAAGACTGCCGTTGCTGGCGCCCAAACCCGGCCTGCCGCCTGACGCCGCGCAAGCGGTCCGGGTCGCCCCCATCCCGCCGGCGCCTTTGCTGTACAACGGCATGGGCGGCTTCAGCGCCGACGGCCGCGAGTACCTGATCGTCACCGGCGACGCCCGCTACACGCCGGCGCCATGGAGCAATGTCATCGCCAACGCCGGCTTCGGCAGCGTCGTGTCGGAAAGCGGCCAGGCCTATACCTGGGCCGAGAATGCCCATGAATTCCGCCTCACGCCCTGGGCCAACGATCCGGTCGGCGACGGCGGCGGCGAAGCGTTTTACCTGCGCGACGAATACAGCGGCGCCAGTTGGTCGCCGACACCGTTGCCGCGGCGCGGCAGCGGCGATTACCTGACCCGTCACGGCTTCGGCTACAGCGTGTTCGAACACGTCGAAGACGGCATCTTCTCCGAACTGACCATGTTTGTCGCGCTGGATGCGCCCGTGAAATATGTGGCGCTGCGCGTGCGCAACGATTCGGACAGGATGCGCCAGCTTTCGGCCACCGGCTACATCGAATGGGTGCTCGGCGATCTGCGCGCCAAAACCGCGATGCACGTCACCAGCGATGTCGACCCCGCCACCGGCGCGCTGTTTGCACACAATCACTACAACACCGAATTTCCGCATCAGATGGCATTTTTCGATCTCGACGCGTCCGGCAAGACCGTCACCTGCGATCGTCATGAATTCATCGGGCGCAACCGCTCGCTGCAAAATCCGGTCGCCCTGGAACGGCAGCGCCTGTCCGGCAAGGTCGGCGCCGGCCTGGATCCGTGCGCGGCGATCCAGACGGTATTCGACCTGAATCCGGGCCAGGAGCGCGAGATGGTGTTCATGCTCGGCGTGAACGACAGGCGCGAGAGCGACGCCAGCACGCTGATCCTGCGCCATCGCGGCACGGTCGCCGCCCGCGATGCATTGCAGGCCGTGAAGGATTACTGGGCGCGCACGCTGGGAACGATACAGGTCGCCACACCGGAGCCGGCGCTGGACGTGCTGGCCAACGGCTGGCTGCTGTACCAGACGCTGGCTTGCCGCATGTGGGCGCGCAGCGGCTACTATCAATCCGGCGGCGCATTCGGTTTCCGCGATCAGTTGCAGGATGCGATGGCGCTGGTGCATAGCGAACCGGCGCTGGTGCGCAGCCACCTGCTGCTGTGCGCGGCGCATCAGTTCGTCGAAGGCGATGTGCAGCACTGGTGGCATCCGCCGACCGATCGCGGCGTGCGCACGCATTGCTCGGACGATTACCTGTGGCTGCCGCTGGCAGTGCATCGCTACGTCGTCACCACCGGCGATGTCGCGGTGCTGCACGAAACGGCCTCCTTCATCGAAGGCCGGCCCGTGAGTGCGGAAGAAGATTCCTATTACGACCTGCCGCAACGCTCTTCGGAAAATGCCACGCTGTACCAGCATTGCGTGCGCGCAATCCGCCACGGTCTGAGATTCGGCGTCCACGGACTGTCGCTGATCGGGTCCTGCGACTGGAACGACGGCATGGACAAGGTCGGCGAACAAGGCAAAGGCGAAAGCGTCTGGCTCAGCTTCTTCTTCTACGAAGTGCTGATGCGTTTTGCCGATATCGCCGTTCTGCAGCAAGACGAGGAGTTTGCCGCAAGCTGCCGCGACAACGCGCGGCAACTGCAACAACGCATCGAAGAACATGGCTGGGATGGCAACTGGTATCTGCGCGCCTATTTCGACGACGGCAGTCCGCTCGGTTCGGCCGCCAACATGGAATGCCGGATCGATTCGATTTCCCAAAGCTGGGCTGTGCTCTCCGGCGCCGGCGATCCGCAGCGCGCGCAACAGGCGATGCAATCGGTCAGGCAACGCCTGGTGCGCGACAAGGACAAGCTGATCCAGTTGCTCGATCCGCCGTTCGACCGCTCCGACCAGAACCCTGGTTACATTCGCGGCTATGTTCCCGGCGTACGCGAAAACGGCGGCCAGTACACGCATGCCGCGATCTGGGCGATCATGGCGTTTGCTCGCATGGGCGACCGCAAGTCGGCATGGGATCTGATGCGCATGATCAATCCCGTCAATCACGCCAGGAACGCCGAAGAAATCGCAACCTACAAGGTCGAGCCCTATGTGGTTGCCGCCGACGTCTACGCTGTGCCCCCCCATACCGGTCGCGGCGGCTGGACCTGGTACACCGGCTCGGCCGGCTGGATGTACCGATTGCTGGTCGAATCGCTGCTGGGACTGCATATTGAAGGCGACAGGCTGACGATCGACGCCTGCGTTCCTCCGGATTGGGAAAGCTACGGCATTGACTACCGCTACGGCAGCACCCGTTATCGGATCGCGATCACGCAAACGCACGATGCCGGACAGCGTCCCGAGAGTTGCCGGATCAGACTCGATGGCGCCGACTTGCCGGGCGTCATGCTGAAACTGGTCGACGATCATCTCGACCACAGGATCGAAATCGCCCTCTCTCGCTGAAAGCTTGCCATGAAACTCTACTATTTCATCACCAAGCACATGGAGGACATCCTCGCCGAATGGGAAGAGTTCGCACACACCTTGTCCGGCGAATCCAGAGAGAAGCCGGACCTGGTGCTGCGCGACCATGCCAGGGAAATCCTGCAGGCCATCGCGGTCGACATCGAGACGCAGCAGGACTCGGAACAACAGCAGCAGAAATCGCAAGGCCTCGCGCCCGGCCTCTATTCGCAGCGCAGCGCCGCATCGATACACGGCGCCTTGCGCCAGGCCGGCGATTTCTCCCTTCAGCAGGTCAGCGCGGAATACCGTGCCTTGCGCGCCACAGTCTTACGCCTGTGGCTGCCGCAAGTGAACGGCATGTCCGCAAAGACGATAGATCAGATGGTGCGCTTCAATGAAGCGATCGACCAGGCGTTAAGCGAATCGATACTTACTTTTTCTGCGCGTGCGGACCACACCCGGGAATTGTTTCTGGCCATTCTCGGGCATGATCTGCGGGCGCCGTTGAGCAACATGGTCCTGGCCGGAGACCTGTTGATGCGCGCCAACCTTCATCCCGACAAGATCGTCGAACTCGGCGCCCGGGTAAAACGCAGCGCCCGCCTGATGAACAGCATGGTCGACGATCTGCTCGGTTACACCAGGACGCAATTGGGTAGCGGCATGCCCACCCTGCGCTTGCCCACCGACCTGCACGACATATTTCGCTCCGTGGTGGAAGAAGCCAGCGCAAGCCATCCCGCCATGACATTTGAGCTGCGCGAAAACGGCAACATGACCGGATCTTTCGACGCCGTCCGCATGCATCAGTTATTCTCCAATCTGGTCTTGAACGCGGCACAGTACTGCACGCCCGGGCGGCCCGTCACCATTGACGCCCGCAGTGAAGAGAACAAAATTATCGTGAGCGTGCAGAATTACGGCGCCGATATCCCTTTCGCATCGCTGCAATCCATCTTCAAACCGCTGGTGCAGCTCCCGACCGATTCCGGCAACGACGGACGCCCGCGCACCAGCCTGGGCCTGGGCCTATTTATCGCCCGCGAAGTGGCCCTGGCGCATGGCGGCAAGATTTCGGTGGAGTCCAGTCCGGAGTCGGGGACGATCTTTACTGTCGAGCTTCCGGTCAGTTTCCCATGAAGGTGCGACCACTCCACTTCGACTTCTGCATAAAATGGCCGACGACACGCTTCAACGGAAAAGGTCGGCTTAGGCTGAAATGCTATTCACTCAAGCCTATTTTTCCAGCCTCGTCGTCCCAGCACACGCTGGGACCCAGTGTCGTGACGACATCCGGTACGACGCTGGGTCCTGACTTTCGTCAGGACGACGGTTGTGATGAACTGGCAATGCAGCAAGGAGCTTTAGACTTGACTGAACGGCATTACGGCTTAGGCTGGCTTGAAAGAATATGCAGTTGGCAATCGATTGCGGATTACCAATCTTCCGATTCGGACTTCTTCTTCATCGCGACGGCGCGTTGAGGTTTCGCAGCGGTTCCCGCCTTGTCTGCCGGCTTCGCAGTCGCCGCATTATCCGGCGACGAAGATGCCTGCTCGGCAACAACAGCTTTCGATGCTGTTGGGCCGGCAACTGCTTCCCGTAACTGCAGCGCCCCCTTCTGCACGTTGCCAAGATCGATCGTGACATTTTCCAGCACGCCATAAGAGAGATTCGGCGTTACGCGATTGATGACGACGTCGCAGCATGGATTTTCCATGTTGCCCAGAGACTGGCCGGTCTGGGGATCCTTGATTTCCTTGCCTTGCAGGTAAATCCGGTAACGGCCGTTTTCGGCAACGGCTTGTCCTCCCTGGCTCAGTACGACATTATTGCCGTCGCGTTCGACGATCGAAATCGGGAAAGTTCTCAACAGGATCGCTTCGGCTGCTTTTTTCACGATCTCGCCCTGCATGTTCTTCAGGGTTGAACTCTCGTCAAATTTCGCTCCCAACGTCGTCGGCGCAATAGCCGGCGGCGTCCCCTGCAGCGTGTTCGACTGCAGAATCTGACGCGTGGCCAGATTGATCATGCGCTGCGATACAGACCACCCGCCCGAATAACTCACCAGTTCCCGATCCGATGTTTGCAGCTTGCGGACATTCTTTGAATAGGAAAGCTCATTGACCACGCCCACCCAAACGAGATCGGCGCTTAAAGCCTGACCCATTTTGGCGAAATCGGCATTGCCGGTTTTCCCTGAGCTGATCATGTTCAGCTCATTCTGCAATTCGCTGTCGAATTGACGATCAAGAACAGTAAATCGCCCGGTCTGACTTAGCGCATCAATAATTTGCTGGCGGATGGCCGACAGTATTTCATTGGCGGGAATCTGACG
>NZ_CBXX010000015.1 GCF_000577615.1 Herbaspirillum sp. RV1423 | reverse complement strand
TTCTGCACGCCGGACTCGCGCAGCGCCGCTATCAGCGCTTCCGGTATGCCGCACAGGCCGAAACCGCCGACAGCGATCGTCTGACCGTCCTTGACGATGCCGGATAACGCGCTGGACGCGTCGGGATAGACTTTATTCACATGTCTCCTTTCGATTCTTATAGGTTCAAAATGTCAGCAGGCATCATAGGACGCAGGTACTGTGCCAACAATACGGTAAAAATACTCGGGGCCTGGAACCCTTTGGGAATGGCAGCAGGCCCCAAAATGTCCGCCAGGCCTTAGAATTCGAGATTCCGGCCAGTATTTCTACGACACAAGAACGTGCACCGAACAATGAGCAACTCGCATAACGTCGATTTTGAACAAGTATTCATGCATGCCCCGATCGGCATGTGCGTCTCGCATAATCGCGTGATACAGCAAAGCAACCTGGCGCTGGCCAAGATGTTCGGCTATGCGCCCGGCGAGTTGTCGGGAAAGTCCTTCATGGTGCTCTATCCGACCGCCGACGAATTCGAGCGCACCGGCGTGCGGCTGGTGCCTATCTTGAACGAAAAGGGCTTTTACTCCGACGAACGCATCATGAAGCGCGTCAACGACGAAATGTTCTGGTGCCACGTCACCGGCGCGTCGCTGGTGCAGGGCGATCCGCACGCGGCCGGCATCTGGACCTTTGAAGACGTCAGCGCCAAGCGTCCGCTGGCGCCGGGACTGACGCCGCGCGAACGCGAAATCGCAGCGCTGCTGGTGGAAGGCAAGACCAGCAAGCTGATCGCGCGCCAAGTCGAACTCAGCCCGCGCACCGTCGAAATGCACCGCGCGCGGCTGATGCGCAAATTCGGCGCGGCAACGTCGTCGGAACTCGTGCACAAGTTGCTCAGCATCACGCCCTAGGGTCTGTTCAGATTCCGGCGTTCCAGCCGGGATCGCTGCAACATTTTTCCCGCCGGACAATCCCGTATTGCATACGCGCGCCGCTGATCCCCCTTACACCGGCAAACCCAGTTCCCGCAATTGCTTCACCGTCGCGGCGCAATCGACATGATGAATCGCGTGCCAGCCGAGGCGGCGCGCCGCTTCCGCGTTCCTGGCGGAGTCATCGAGGAACACCAGTTCGGACGGCTTGAGGTTGGGCAGATGCTTGCCGTAGCGCGTCAGCGCGATCTGGTAAATCACGTCGTCCGGCTTGATGCAGTTCTCCGCGCCCGACACCACGATGTCGCGGAAGATATGCAGGAAGTCGTAGTTCGCCAGCGCGTGCGGAAAGGTTTCCGCCGACCAGTTGGTCAGGCCGAACAACGGCACGTCCTTCGCATGCAGGGCGCGCAGTAATTCAACGCCATCATGCAAGGGGCCGCGCAGCATTTCCGGCCAGCGATCATAGAAGGCCCGGATCATCGGCTCATGCTGCGGATGCTGCGCCACCAGCAATTCGGTGCCCTCTTGCAACGTGCGGCCGCCATCCTGACGGATGTTCCAGTCGGGCGAACAGATGTTGGTCAGAAAATGTTCGCGCTCGGCGGCGTCGGGAATCAGTTGTTGGTACAGGTGCTGCGGATTCCAGTCGAACAGGACGCCGCCGAAATCGAAGACCACGGCGCGGATGCCGGCGGAGCTGGCGTATTGTGAAGTGGAAGTTTGCATCGGATAGTTGTCGTACATTGGTGGATGGAATGGCCCCGGGTCTGTTGCCAATCAAAGCGTGCGGAAAAATTCATACAGCTCGGCGGCATCCGCATAGGCTACATTGAAACGGAACCATGGCTCTTCCGGCGGCGTCAGGTGGAAGAATTCCCCCGGCGCCAGCCAGATGCCTTTTTGCCGTGCGCGGTCGGCGATCTCGCGCGCGCTGAGCGTGCAACCGTCCAGCCGGGCCCACGAGAACATCCCGCCGCGCGGCGTCGTGAACGGTGTCAGGCCGGTCTCGCTGAGCTTGCCGTTGACGCGCGCCTGCGCGCTCAGCAGCGACGCCGCCAGGCTTTCGACATGGCGGCGGTGATGGCCTTCGGTCAGCACGCTGTGCACCAGGCGCTCGTTGATTTCGGAATTGGTCAGGCTCAGCACCATCTTGGTATGCACCAACTGGCGCGCCAGGTCGCGCTGGCAGGCGATGAAACCGAGACGCAGCGACGGCGCGATGGTCTTGGAATAGCTGCCGACGTAAATCACGCGCTGCAAGCCGTCGAGCGCAGCCAGCATGGGATCGGTCGGCTGGCCCAGCTCGCGGAAGATATCGTCCTCCACCACCCAGAAACCATGCCGTTCGGCCGCCTGCAGCACGCGCATCGCGCAGGCCGGGGTGTACGAGGTGCCGGTCGGGTTGTGCAGCACGCTGGTGGTGAAAAACAGTTTCGGCTTGTGCGTGCGCGCCAGCGTCTCCAGCATTTCGGTATCGACGCCGGTGGGCGTGCGCGGAATCCCGATCACGTTGAGGTCGGCCATCTTCAGCATGGCGATCAGATTGCAATAGCCGGGGTCATCGACAAACACCGTGTCGCCGCGCTTGGCCATGGTGCGAATGATCAGGTCCAGCCCTTGCGTGGCGCCATGCGAAGTCAACACCTGATCCAGCGAAACTTCCAGCGACCAGTTCGCCAGAAACTGGCAGATGATCTGGCGCAGCGGCGCATAGCCGTAAGGATGGCCGTAGCCGACCTGTTGCGCGCCGGGCGAGCGGATGATGCGGCGCTCGGCCTGGTGCAGGCCTTCGTCGTCCAGCCATTTTCCCGGCAGCCAGCCGCAGCCGGCCTTGATCGGCACGCGTTCGTCGGCGAACATTTCCGACAACAGCCAGGCCGAATCGATGACCGGATCGGGCGGCGTAAAGGCCATCGCCGGCGGCGTATTGGCGCCCTTGGGCGCGATGAAGAAACCGGCTCCGCGCCGCACGATCAGCAAGCCGCGCGCCACCAGTTGCTCATAGGCTTCCACCACGGTCGAAGCGCCGATGCCGTGCGACTCGGCAAACTGCCGCACCGACGGCAGCCGTTCGCCCGAACGCAGGCCGCCCTGTTCGATCAATTGCGCCAGTCCGTTCACCACCTGCTCGACCAGCCTGTTGGCGCCGACTCTTGTGCCGCCTTTTGCGCCGTTTCTTTCCAACGTCAGGTAAACCGCTTCGCGTTGTGCTTTTGCCATCAAATCCTCGTCATGCCCCGACAACTGTCACCAATACAGATTGTCGAAACAAACAATACAGTTTTTCAGTTAATTCCAAAGTGTATCTAACAATACCGACCGTGTCTCGCAATAATCGATCCAACGCCGATTCCTTCATTCAACCAACCGCCCATGGTGCGCCCGCAATGAACAAACCACTCTCCGCTTCCGAGCTGTCCGCTTACTGGATGCCCTATACCGCCAACCGCAACTTCAAAGCCAGCCCGCGCATGCTGGTGTCGGCGGAAGGCATGTACTACCGCGACGACGCCGGCAATCCCATCCTCGACGGCACCGCCGGCCTGTGGTGCGTACCGCTCGGCCACGCCCAGCCGAAGATCGTCTCGGCCGTGCAAAAGGCCGTGGCGACGCTGGACTATGCGCCGTCCTTCCAGCTCGGCCACCCGATGGCCTTTGAACTGGCCGAGCGCCTCAAGCAATACACCGGCGGCCGTTTTTCGCAAGTGTTCTACACCGGTTCCGGCTCTGAATCGGTCGACACCGCCCTGAAGATCGCGCTGGCCTATCACCGCGTCCGCGGCGACGCCACCCGCACCCGCCTGATCGGCCGTGAGCGCGGCTATCACGGCGTCGGCTTCGGCGGCATGTCGGTCGGCGGCATCGGCGGCAACCGCAAGACTTTCAACTCGGCGCTGCTGCAAGGCGTCGACCACCTGCCGCATACCCACAACCTGGAAAAGAACGCCTTCACCAAAGGCGAACCGGAATACGGTGCGCACCTGGCCGACGAACTGGAACGTCTGGTCGCGCTGCACGATGCCTCCAACATCGCCGCCGTGATCGTCGAGCCGGTGGCCGGTTCGACCGGCGTGCTGATTCCGCCCAAGGGCTACCTCAAGCGCCTGCGCGAACTGTGCACCAAGCACGGCATCCTGCTGATCTTCGATGAAGTCATCACCGGCTTCGGCCGCCTCGGCACGCCGTTCGCGTCGGATTATTTCGGCGTCGAGCCGGACATCTTCACGACCGCCAAAGGCCTGACCAACGGCGTGGTGCCAATGGGCGCGGTGTTCGTCAAACCGCACATCCACGACGCCTTCATGCACGGCCCGGACGGCATCGAACTGTTCCACGGCTACACCTATTCCGGCCATCCGCTGGCCTGCGCCGCCGGGCTGGCGTCGCTCGACATCTTCGAGCAGGAAGGCATCCTCGAACACGCGCAAAGCGTGGCCGATTACTGGCAGGAGGCCGCCCATGCGCTGCGCGGCCTGCCGCATGTGATCGACATCCGCACCATCGGCATGATCGTCGGCATCGAACTGGCGTCGATTCCCGGCAAGCCGGGTGCGCGCGCCTACGACGCCTTCCTCCGCGCCTTTGACGACGGCATCCTGATCCGCGTGACCGGCGACATCATCGCGCTGTCGCCGCCGCTGGTCATCGAGAAGAAACACATCGACGAATTGTTCGGCAAGCTCGCTGCGATTTTGAAAACTCTGAATTAAAAACGACAGTATGGAAAAGATTACCCACTTCATCGGCGGACGCCGCGTCGACACCAACAGCGACCGCTACGCCGACGTCTTCAATCCTGCGCTCGGCGTCCCGGTGGCGCGCGTGGCGCTGGGCACGGCGGAGGATGTCGACAACGCCGTCGCGGTCGCGGCGGCGGCCTTCCCCGCCTGGTCCAACACGCCGCCGCTGACGCGCGCCCGCGTGCTGTTCAAGTTTCTCAACCTGATCCAGCAGCATGCCGACGACTTCGCCGCCATCCTCACCCGCGAACACGGCAAGACGTTCTCCGATGCGCAAGGCGAAGTCGCGCGCGGCATCGAGGTGGTCGAATACGCCGTCGGCATTCCGCAAATGCTCAAGGGCGAATACACCGACCAGATCGCGCGCGGCATCGACGCCTGGTCGATGCGCCAGCCGCTCGGTGTGGTGGCCGGCATCACGCCGTTCAACTTCCCGGCGATGGTGCCGATGTGGATGTTCCCGATCGCGCTGGCTTGCGGCAACTGCTTCATCCTCAAGCCGTCCGAACGCGACCCGTCCGCTTCGCTGCTGATCGCGGAACTATTGCAGCAAGCTGGTCTGCCGGATGGCGTATTCAACGTCATCCAGGGCGACAAGGTCACCGTCGACGCGCTGCTCGACCATCCCAAGGTCAAGGCGATCAGCTTCGTCGGCTCGACCCCGATCGCCGAATACATCTACGCGCGCGGCAGCGCCAAGGGCAAACGCGTGCAGGCATTGGGCGGCGCCAAGAATCACATGGTGGTGATGCCCGACGCCGACATGCAAGTCGCGGTCGACGCGCTGATCGGCGCGGCCTACGGTTCGGCCGGCGAACGCTGCATGGCGATCTCCGTCGCCGTTGCCGTCGGCGATGCCGGCGACAAACTGGTAACCGCACTGGCCGAACGCACGCGCAGCCTGAAGATCAACGACGGCATGGAAAAAGACGCCGAGATGGGTCCGGTCGTCACCGCCGCCGCGAAGGCGCGCATCGAAGGACTGATCGGCAAGGGCGTCGAAGAAGGCGCAACGCTGGTAGTCGACGGCCGCGGCTTCAAGGTGCCGGGACGCGAAAAAGGCTTCTTCGTCGGCGGCACGCTGTTCGATCACGTCACGCCCGGGATGACCATCTACAAGGAAGAAATTTTCGGGCCGGTGCTGTGCGTATTGCGCGCGCCCGATGTCGCCACCGCCGTCGAACTGATCAACAACCACGAATACGGCAATGGCGTTGCGGTATTCACACGCGACGGCGGCGTGGCGCGCGAGTTCGTGCGCCAGATCGAGGTCGGCATGGTCGGCGTGAACGTGCCGCTGCCGGTGCCGATGGCGTTCAGCAGTTTCGGCGGCTGGAAGCGCAGCCTGTTCGGCGACCATCACGTCTACGGTCCGGAAGGCGTGCGTTTTTATACACGCGCCAAAGCGGTCATGCAACGTTGGCCGAACAGCGCCAGCGCCGGCGCCGAGTTCGCTTTCCCGCAAATGAAGTGAACCTGAAAGCGCGATGAAAGCAGCGATTTTTTCATGGACAGAAACGGCATGAGCGAACCTCATGCCGTCGCTGTTTTCAGCGACGATTTTTCGATGTGAAGTATTGGTGCGGAAGACGGATTTGATGGTGCAAATCGATGTTGACGATGTTGAAAATGCACCGATATCTACGGAAAGGAATCATTAAATTCATCTCAAGAAAAATGAAACGATGAAGTAATTCACGTAGTATGCAGTAACGCGAAAAAACATAATGAAGACCTGCGCAACACATGGTCATGCACCTATTCGCGGCAGTAAAAAACATAAAAACGAACAGAGACGTTAAACCAGGAGGAGCAATCATGATCCATCGCCATCATGTGTTGCGACAGGCGCACATACGCATGCGCGCGAGGTCGCAAACAATCCATCTTCACGTCGCGTTTAGCTCGGTAAACGCGATGTATTTTGACACGTCCATGCAGTAAATTTTTTCTTATCCCGCGATGATTTTCCTGGCGTCATGGGCATAGAACTTGCGTCACAACATCCTGATTTAACCCTTTCAATGCGCAGTCATTTTTGGAGATGTGAATATGATGAATCGTCGTGATTTTCTCAAGCTGTCCGCACTCGCCGCACCGGGAGCTTTGTCGTTCACCGATGTCTTTGCACAAGCCGATGCGATCCAGTTCGGCTGTCCTGTCCCGATGTCCGGTCCTTTCGCCGCCAACGGCAAATACGCCGACATGGGCATGAAGCTGGTGCTGCAAAAATACGGCAAGGTGCTCGGCAAGAACCTCAGCTACGTCACGCTCGATACGGAAGGGAAACCGGCGACCGCCGTGCGCAAGATGCAGGAAACGATGGAAAAGGGCACGCGCTTTTTCGCCGGCGGCATTCTCTCCGGCGAAGCGCTGGCGATGGGCAAGGAAGCCGAGAAAGGCGGCGGCATTTTCATCACCACCGCCGGCGCCGATGAAATCACCGGCAGCGATTGCAATCGCGCCACCTTCCGCTGGTCGGTGCCGACCTTCGGCGCAATCGAACAGACCGTACGTCCGCTGCTGGAAAAAATGCCGAACGCCAAACGCTGGTACACCATCACGCCGCAATACGTATTCGGCGACGGTTTGCTCAGTGCAGCCAAGGCGATCTTCAAGGAAAAAGGCATCGAGCACGTCGGCAACAGCTATCACTCGCTGGCCGAAAAGGAATTCAGCGGCTACCTGACCAACGCCATGGCGGCCAAGCCGGATGTGCTTCTGCTACTGAACTTCGGTTCGCAATCTTCGGACACGCTGCGTCAGGCGGTCAGCTTCGGCATGAAGAACAACTGCACCATCCTGATGGCCTGGGCGTCCGGCCTGGAACAGTTCGAAACGCTGGGCGCCGACATCTGCGACGGCGTGTATTTCGGCGCGCAATACTGGCACGCGATCGACTCGCCGTTCAACAAGGAATTCGTGCAACTGGTCAACAGCAACCTGAAGATCGACCCGAACTACAGCCTGGCCGGTTCCTACATCTGCACCAAGATCATGCTCGACGCCATCATCAAGGCCAACAGCACCGATCCCAAAGCGGTCATCGCCGCGATGGAAGGCATGAAGTACGAGGGCCTGACCGGCACCGAGGAAATCCGCAAGGGCGACCACCAGGTCATCAAGAACTACTACCTGCTCAAGGGTAAAGCCAAGGCCAAGATGCGCAACAAGAACGACTATGCGGACATCATTTCGTCCGGCAAATCCTTCCTGGCGCTCGACAAGACCATGTGCAAGCTCGGTTGATCGGACCGGCGTAAGTTCGTTTCTGCGCGGCGCTGTGCAAGATTCGTGTACAGCGCCGCTTATGCACATTACTGCAAGCTGCTTGCATCGGCGTTTCGAGGTTTCATGAATATTTATCTGCTGCAAATTGCCAATGGCGTCGGCATCGGCATGTTGTATTTCCTGCTGGCGGTGGGACTCTCCATCGTGTTCGGCTTGCTGCGCTTCGTCAATTTTTCGCATGGCGCATTTTTCCTGCTGGGCGCTTACCTGTGCTTCCAGCTCGGCGAAATGGGCGTCAATTTCTGGTGGTCGCTGCTGGTCGCGCCGCTGGTGGTGGCTGCGTTCGCCTGGCTGGTCGAGCGCTTCGTGCTGCGCCATATCTACGCGCTGCCGCATCACTTCCATATCCTGTTTACGGTCGGCCTGGCGTTGGTGTTGCAGGAGGCTGTCATCTCTTACTGGGGACCGCTGGGCAACAATATTTCGCCGCCGGACCTGCTGCAAGGCGTGGTGATGGCCGGCGGTTTCGTCTATCCAAAATATCGCCTGTTCGTCATCGCTTTCACCGCCGTGATGGCGCTGCTGCTGTGGTGGATCCTCGAAGGCACGCGCCTCGGCTCCATCGTGCGCGCGGGCAGCGAATCGACCGAGATGGTGTCGCTGCTGGGTCTGAACATCGATCGCATCTTCAGCCTGGTGTTCGCGCTGGGCGCGTTTACCGCCGGCCTCGCCGGCGCGCTGGCGGCGCCGATCCGCGGCGTCGAACCGTTCATGGGGGTGGAAGCGCTCGGCATTGCCTTCGTGGTGGTGGTGATCGGCGGCCTCGGCAGTTTCTCCGGCGCGCTGGTGGGCGGCATCCTGGTCGGCATCGTGCAAAGCGTGATGAGCACGGTGTGGTCGGAAGGCGCGCACCTGATGATCTACATCGCAATGGCGGCGGTCATGCTGCTGCGCCCCAATGGCCTGCTCGGCCGCGCCAGCTAAGGAGGCCGCCATGAAACATATCGTGCATTTCCGCTTCACGCTGCTGGTCATTGCCGTCGTCTTGCTGCTGCCGTTGTGCGTCGGCTCCGGCACGCTGGCGACCGAAGTATTGATCTATGCGCTGGCCGCGCTGGGTTGCAATCTGCTGCTCGGCTATACCGGCCTGATGTCGTTCGGCCAGGGGATTTTCTTCGGCATCGGCAGTTATGCCACCGGCCTGGCCTTGCTGCACCTGAAGGCGCCGCTGCTGATTTCACTATTGATCGCGGCCGTCATCGGCGGACTGATCGCGCTGTTGGTCGGCTGGTTTTCGATTCGCCAGCGCGGCACTTATTTCGTCATGCTGACGCTGGCGTTCGCGCAGATGTTCTACTTCCTCGCCTATACGATGAAGGACATCACCGGCGGCGACAACGGCCTGCTCGACATTCCGCGTCCCGACCTGTCGATATTCGGGCTGACGCTGTTGCCGACCACGTCGTCGTGGCAGTACTACAGCTTTGTTGCGATCCTGTTCGTGCTGGTGTTCTGGCTGCTGCAACGGGTGGTCGATTCGGTGCTGGGCCGCACCTTGCTGGCGGTGCGCGACAACGAGGCGCGCGCTTCCGCGGTCGGTTATGACATCACGCTGCTGAAGCTGGCGGCCTTCGTGATCTCGGGCGCGGTGACCGGCCTGGCCGGCGGCTTGCACGCGATGATGACCGGCGTCGCGCCGCTGTCGAATATCGAATACCACGCCAGCGAAGCTATCCTGATCATGACCGTGATCGGCGGCACCGGCAATCTGTTCGCCTCGGTGCTGGGGGCATCCTTCTATGTACTGGTCGGCAACTGGCTGTCGACGCTGTGGCCGCGCTGGCTGATGCTGCTGGGCTTCCTGCTGATCGGTGTGAGCCTGTACATGCACAAGGGCTTGTACGGCCTCGCGCAGTCGCTGCTGCAACGCCTGCGCCCCGGCGCCAAGGTCGGCCCCGATGTCGTCAAGGAGACCCACTGATGAGCTCGCCCATCCTCAAAGCGGTGAACGTGACCAAGCGCTACGGCAAATTCACCGCCGTCAACAACATCACGCTCGATATCCTGCCCGGCACCGTGCATTCGGTAATCGGTCCCAACGGCGCTGGCAAGACCACGCTGTTCCATACGCTGACCGGCACCACGCCGATCACCGAAGGCAGCATCCTGGTCGAGGGCGAAGAAGTGTCGCATCTGCCCGGCTACAAACGGGTGCGCAAAGGCCTGGCGCGTTCATTCCAGGTGACCAGCCTGTTCCCGAACCTGAGCGTGCGCGAAAACCTGCGGCTGGCCGCGCAAGGCACGCGGCCGGCGCAGGCGCTCAATCCGTGGCGGCGTCCCGAGTTGTTGCGCCAGGCCTGCGACATCGCCGAGCAATTGCTGGCGCGGCTGAGCCTGCAAGGGGTCGCCGATCGCCTGTCGGCCGAACTGTCGCACGGCCAGCAGCGCCGTCTCGAAGTCGGCATGGCGATGGCCGGTCAGCCGAAGGTGATCTTCCTCGATGAGCCGACCTCGGGCATGGGCATCGACGACATCGGCGAGATGAAGAAACTGATTCACAGCCTGCGCGACAACTACACCGTGGTGCTGATCGAACACAACATGGATATCGTCATGGACATCTCCGACAGCATCACCGTGATGCAGCAGGGCCAGATCCTCGCGCAAGGCAAACCGGAGGACATCCGCAACGACGAGCGCGTGCGCCGCGCTTATCTGGGCAGCATGATCACCGGAGGAAAAGCATGATCCTCGACATACAGGATGTTCACAGCTATTACGGCAAGAGCCACATCCTGCAAGGCGTGTCGCTGCAGGTCGCGGCCGGTGAAGTGGTCACGCTGCTGGGCCGCAACGGCGCCGGCAAAAGCACGACCCTGAAGAGCATCGTCGGCGTGGTCCAGCCGCGCCAGGGCAAGGTCATGTTCGAAGGCAACAACGTGGCCGGCCTGCCCGCCTACAAGATCGCCGCGCGCGGCGTCTGCCTGGTGCCGGAACATCGCGGCATCTTCAAGCTGCTGACCGTGGAGGAAAACCTGACCATGGCGGCGCGCAAGGATTCTGCGTGGGGACTGGAAGACGTCTACACAATCTTTCCGCGCCTGAAGGAGCGCCGCAAGAACGGCGGCGGCCAGCTCTCCGGCGGCGAGCAACAGATGCTGGCGATTGCGCGCGCATTGATGACGCATCCCAAGGTGCTGATGCTGGACGAGCCGGTCGAAGGACTGGCGCCGGTGATCGTCGATGAGATCGTCGCACAGATCAAACTGATCAAGGCAACCGGCATGTCGATCATCCTGGTGGAACAGAATCTGGAGGTTTGCACGCAGCTTGCCGATCGCCATTACATCGTGGAACAGGGGTGTATCGCCTATACGGCGACCAACGCGGAATTCCTCGCCGACGACAGCGCGAAGGATCGTTATCTTGGCGTAAATATTGCTAACTGAGTTGCGGCATAAGTTAAGTACTGAGCTGCAGCACAAACCGAATTTGACGGAGTCATCATGGACATGAAAACCAGCATCACCAATGTACGCATCGACGGCAAGCGCCTGTGGCAATCGCTGATGGACCTCGGCGCCATCGGCGCGACGCCGAAAGGCGGCGTCTGCCGCCTGGCGCTGACCGACCTCGACAAGCAGGGACGCGACCTCGTCAGCGGCTGGGCGAAACAGGAAGGCATGAGTGTGACGGTCGACCAGATCGGCAACATCTTCATGCGCCGCGCCGGACGCAACAACGCCTTGCCGCCTGTCGTCACCGGCTCGCACATCGACACCCAGCCGACCGGCGGCAAATTCGACGGCAACTATGGCGTGCTGGCCGGCATGGAGGTGATCCGCACGCTCAACCAGCACAACATCCAGACCGAAGCGCCGATCGAGGTCGCGGTCTGGACCAATGAAGAAGGTTCGCGCTTCGTGCCGGTAATGATGGGCTCGGGCGTGTTCTGCGGCGCGTTCACGCTGGAACATGCTTACGGTGCGACCGATGTCGACGGCAAGAACGTCAGGGACGAACTCGCGCGCATCGGTTACATCGGCGAACAGAAGTGCGGCGATCATCCCATCGGCGCCTATTACGAAGCGCATATCGAGCAAGGCCCGGTGCTGGAAAACGCCGACACCGTGATCGGCGTGGTGCCTGCCGTGCTCGGCCTGTCGTGGTACGACTGCACGGTCACCGGGTTCGAATCGCATGCCGGTCCGACGCCGATGGAAATCCGCAAGGACGCGCTGCAAGTCTCGACGTACATCATGCAGGAAGTCGTCGCGATTGCGAAACGCTATGCGCCCTATGGCCGCGGCACGGTGGGTTCGGTGCAGGTGATGCCGAACAGCCGCAACGTGATTCCGGGGCAGGTGAAATTCTCGATCGACCTGCGCAACGTCAGCGACGAGACGCTCAACCGGATGCATGAAGAATTGCTGGCCTATCTGGAACAGACCCGCCAGAGGACCGGCCTGAGGATCGACCTGGAACGCGTGTCGTATTTCCCGCCCTGCCCTTTCCATCCCGACTGCGTCGGCGAAGTGCGCAAGGCCTCGGCGATGCTCGGCTACGCGACGATGGACGTGGTCTCGGGCGCCGGTCACGACGCCATCTACGCCGCGCGCCTGGCGCCGGCCGGCATGATCTTCGTACCGTGCAAGGATGGCGTCAGCCACAATGAAATCGAGGACGCCAAACCGGAACATCTGGAAGCCGGCGCGAATGTACTGCTGCACGCCATCCTGGCCAGCGCCAAAGTCGTCGCTTAGTCAAAGAACACGCAAGGAAAAATTGTCATGCCGCTGAAAATCGTCATCGCCCGCCTCAACCACGAGACCAATACCTTCTCGCCCATCCCGACGCCGCTCGAAGCCTTTGCGCCGCAATGGGATGACGCCGCCTACCGCGACCAGAAAGGCGCGCGCACCGCGATGGGCGCCTTTCTCGATATCGCCGACGGCATGTCGGCGACCATCGCGACGCCGCTGGCCGCCATGGCCAATCCGAGCGCAGCCGTCGCCGCCGACGCTTACACGCTGATGACCGACGCCATCGTGCGCGCCATCGAAAACGGCTGCGACGCCATCATGCTCGATCTGCACGGCGCGATGGTGGCGGAGAACGCCGACGACGGCGAAGGCACGCTGCTCGAACGCATCCGCAAGATCGCGCCGCACGTGCCCATGTGCGTAGCGCTCGACCTGCACGCCAACGTCACGCAAAAGATAGTCGACAACGCCGACGTCATCGTCAGCTTCAAGACCTACCCGCACATCGATATGTACGAAACCGGCGAACACGCCGGCCGCCTGCTGGTCGATCTGCTGCAGGAGAAATCGCGTCCCGTGACCGGCTGGCGGCAAGTGCCGCTACTGTCGGCGACGCTGACCAGCAATACTTCCGCATCGGCCATGCAGCGCGCAGTCGAGCAGGCCAAACTGGCGGAAAAGCAGCCCGGTGTGTTGGCGGCCTCGGTGCTGGCCGGATTCCCGCTGTCCGACTTCCGCGATGCCGGCATGTCGGTGGTGGTGGTGACCGACAACGATGCGGCGCTGGCGCAGAGCGTCGCCGACGAGATTGCGAAAAAGATCTGGCAGGAACGCGACGATTTCGTCTATGACAGCCAGCCGCTGCGCCAGTCGCTGGCGCACGCGCGCGCGATGGCGGCAGGTGCCGGCAAGGGGCCGGTGCTGCTGCTCGACCACAGCGACAACGTCATGTCGGGCGGCACCTGCAACACCATGGATGTGCTCGAAGCGGCGCTGGCCGAAGGTTTGGATAATATCGCCGCCGGCCCGATCAGCGATCCCGAGGCGGTCGCGCAGTTGCTCGCCGCGGGCGTCGGCAGCAGTGTCACGCTGGCGGTCGGCAACAAGGTCGCGCTGACGCAGCAGGCCATCACGAAGACGCCGCTGCAACTGAGCGGCAAGGTGCTGGCGATCACCGACGGCATATTCCGCGTGACCGGGCCGATCTATACCGGCTCGACCATCAACATGGGCAAGAGCGTCCTGTTCGACACCGGCAAGGCGAAAATCGTCGTCACCGAAGAACGCGTCGAACCGTACGACCTGGGTGTGTTCACGTCGCTCGGCCTCGATCCGGCCGCAATGAATTACGTGATCCTGAAATCGCGCATGTATTGCCGGCCGGTGTTCGTACCGATCGGCAAGGGCCTGGTGGAATGCGATTCGGACAGCGGCGGTCCGACCAGCTCGAATTTCGACCTGTTTCCGATCCGTAACGTACGGCGCCCGATCTATCCGCTCGACGCCGCCACGCCGGCGCCGGTCTGACTCCCGAAGCCATGCCGCCAACCGCCGTGCAGAGCGGCAAGGCCAGGCTGCTTCTGCTTGTCCTCGGCGTAGTGTGGGGCCTGAACTGGCCCGCAGTGAAGGTATCGCTGGGAGGCGTCTCGCCGTGGACCTTGCGCAGCATCGGACTCGGCGCGGCGGCGTGCACGCTGTTTGCGCTGGCGTTCGCGCGCGGCCGCAGCCTGCGCATCGGCCCGCGCGATCGCGTACACGTCATCATGACCGGACTGCTCAACATTGCGCTGTTCAATATCCTGCTGACGTTTGCCCAGCTCGGCGCGGCGACTTCGCGCGTGGCGATCATTACGTATTCGATGCCGTTGTGGGCGACGCTGTTTGCGCGCATCGCGCTGGGAGAGAAACTCGACCGCGTGCGCTGCATGGGCCTGGCGCTCGGCGTCGGCGGCCTGGCGGTGCTGATTGCTCCGCTGCTGGGCGGCGGCATGTCGGGCCTGATGAACCTGCCGCACGGCATCCTGTACGCGCTGGCGGCGGCGCTGACATGGGCGGCGGGCACGGTGTACATGAAATGGGCGAAGATTGCCGCCGAACCGCTGGCGATCGCCGCATGGCAATTGCTGATCGGCGCGCTGGCGGCGCTGGCCGGGTTGCTGTCTTTCGAAGGCTGGCCGCATCCGGGCGCGCTGCACCTGCCGGTGCTGTGCGCATTGGCGTATCACATCTTCTTCGGCATGGCGGCCGGTTACATCCTCTGGTTTGAAATCATCGCCAGATTGCCCGCAGGTACTGCCGCGCTGGGCACGCTGCTGGTGCCGGTGGTGGGCGTCAGCGGCGCCGTGCTGTTGTTGCACGAGCATCCGAGCAGACCGGACATGCTGGGCTTTGCGCTGATTTTCAGCGCCGCCGTCTGCGTGCTGCTGCCGGCGGGATCGCTGCGCTTCATACGATTGCCGCGCCGCTCCTGATCATTGCGCCAGCGACTGCAGGGAATTGACGTAGGCGGTTTCCAGTACGTGATGCGGCACGTACAGCAGATCGGTGACCGTTTCCGGCGCCAGCGCGCGCGAAAAGAAAAACCCTTGCCCGAAATCGCAACCAAGACTGCGCAGATGCTCGACCTGCATTTCGGTTTCGGTGCCTTCTGCCACCACTTCGATGCCGAGGTTGCGCGCCAGCGTCATGATGGTCTGTACGATCTGCAGGCGCTCGCGGTCTTCATTCATGCGCATGACGAAGGAACGGTCGATCTTCAGTACGTCCAGCGGGAAACGGTGCAGGTAGCTCAGCGAGGAGTAGCCGGTGCCGAAATCGTCGACGCTGAAACGCACGCCCAGCGCGCGCAACTGCGACAGGATCCTGATGGTGCGCTCGACGTCGCCCATGGTGACACTCTCGGTGATTTCCAGCCGCAGGGTATTCGGATCGATGCCGGTGTCGGCGATGATCTGCTTGATCTGGTCGACCAGGTTGGGCTGCACGAACTGGCGCGGCGAGATGTTGACGCTGATCGTGAGCGGCTTGGCGCGCGGAAATTGCCGGTGCCACAGATGCATCTGGCGGCAGGCCTCGCGCAACACCCACATGCCGATGTAGAGGATCAGGCCGGTGTCTTCGGCGACGCCGATGAAGTCGCCCGGGTAGACCAGTTCGTCCGGTCCGCGCCGCCAGCGCACCAGCGCCTCGACACCGACGATGGTGCCGGCCTGGAGTTCGATGATGGGCTGGTAGTGCAGGACGAATTCGTTGTTCTTCAATGCATGGCGCAAGGCGGTCTCGATGGCGAGGCGGCTCACGGCGCCTTTGCGCATGCTGCGATCGAATACTTCGTAGTGGCTCTTGCCGGTAGCCTTGGCGCGGTACATGGCGAGGTCGGCGTCGCGCAAGACTTCGTCGGCCAGCGTGTGGCCGACGTCGCCGAAGACGATGCCGGTGCTGGCGCTGGCGTAGATCTCCTGGTCGCGAATCAGGAACGGCAGGGCCATGGCCGACTGGATGCGCTCGGCGATGCGCACCGCTTCATCGGCGTCGGGGATGTCGCGCAGCAAGATGGTGAACTCGTCGCCGCCCATGCGCGCCAGCGTGTAGCTTGGGCCGACGCTGTCTTCATGCGATGCAACGCGGTCCGGTCGCAAGGCGTTTTTCAGGCGCGCCGCGACCTGGACGATCATGCGGTCGCCGGCGAGATGACCAAGGCTGTCGTTGACGATCTTGAAGCGATCGATATCGATGAACAGCACCGCAAACCTGGCGTTGTCGTCGTCCCACTGGCGTTTCAGCGCCAGATCCAGTTGCTGCAGGAACAGGCTGCGGTTGGGCAAGCCGGTCAGGGCGTCGTGCGATGCCTCGTGGATCAGCCGCTGTTGCGCTTGCTGGCGCTCGGCGACGCGGCCGAGACGGGTGCCGATCTCGCGCATCAGGTCCATCAGACGCAGCAAGTGATCGTCGAGCGACAGGATGCGCACGGAGAAAAATTCCAGCACAGCAACTATCCCTCCACCGCTCACCACCGGAAAGGCGATCGCCGCGCGAATGCCCGCCGCACGGGCGACATCCGCGCGCACGGCATCGCGGTCGGCACCGATGTTGACGATCCACACGGGCGCGGCTTCTTTCAGTGCACGGCCAGGCAAATCACGTTCCGCCTGGAATTGCGGATCGCTGGAATAGCAGTGAAATGCAGCGAATTCAGGTCGGCTGGCGCCATGCCAGATACCGCTGGACGTCAGGACGGTGTGCTTGCCGGTTTTTTGCACGTGAAAACAGTGTCCCAGCGGCCAGCCGGTGTAGCGGCAGATTTCATCGACGGCGAACTGCAACGCCTCGTCCATCGTATCGGCTTGATTGGCGGCGGCGGTGACTGCCTCAAGCGCCTGGAGCCGACGCAGGCGATGCTCGGCGGCAGCTTCAGCCTGCAGGCGCGCATCGCGCTCACGCAACAGGGACTGGGTCAGTTTTTCTAGTTCCGCGGCATGCGCAGCCGCGTCCGGTTTCATTGTCATGTGGTCGTAAGGTAAGACGGCTGATACGCGCATTGCCGTGATGTACTTCCCAAGCGCTTGATTATAGCGGCACGTTGTCACTGTTGCATGATTACATTACGCCGCCGCAGTAAAGTTCCTTGCCTTGCATGCCGTATAGTTCATAAGAGGCACGGCCAAACAGCGTTAAACGGCATTTCGGCGCAATGCCGCTGTGGTACGCTGGACCGATAACGATAAGCAGGCGCTCGCGCCGCCTCAGGCGACGAGATGAAAACCGATACAACAAGAGGAGACCATCATGAAGAACTTCAGGATAGGCGTACGTCTCGGCATAGGTTTCATCGCAATGTTGATGCTGATGGCGGTGATGGTCGGCATCGGCGTCTGGCGCCTGCAGGGCATCGGGGACGCCACCGACGACATGGTCAGGAATGCCTTGCAGAAAGAGCGCAACGCCAGCCGCTGGCATGCCGCCATCAAGGAAAATGGCGTTCGCACTTTTGCCGTCATGCGCAGCGACGACGCCGAATTCCAGAAGTACTTCCAAACCCAGATCGATGATGAATCGAAGAAGATCAGCGCAATACAGAAACGCGTGGAGGCGGCCATCGCCACGCCGGAAGAAAAGCAATTGTTCGATGAAGTCGGCAAGCTGCGCACCGGCTATCGCAACGCCCGCGAAGATATCTTCAAGCTGAAGGCGGCCGGTAATGTCGAAGAGGCCAAGCGACTGACCAACACCAGCCTGATCAAGATGATGGACGATTACGCCGCCAGCGTCCTGAAATATGCCAACTATCAAACCCAGGTCATCGACAGGTCCGCCGACCGGATCAACGGCAGCTACCGGTCCGGCCGCACGCTGCTGCTGAGCCTGGGCATGATAGAACTGATCCTGGGGGGCGTGCTCGGCTGGCTGTTGACGCTGAGCATCACGCGTCCTCTCAACGAAGCGGTCAGCATCGCCGAGACCGTGGCGGCGGGCGACCTGACTTCGCACATCGAGAGCAGCGGCAAGGATGAAACCAGCAAACTGCTGCGGGCCTTGAAGACGATGAACGATAATCTGCTGAACATTGTCGGCAAGGTGCGCAACGGCACCGACACCATCGCCACGGCGTCGAGCGAAATCGCCACGGGCAACCTCGACCTGTCGTCGCGCACCGAACAGCAGGCCGGCGCGCTGGAAGAGACGGCATCGGCCATGGAAGAACTCACCGCGACCGTCAGACAGAACGCCGACAACGCGCGCCAGGCAAACCAATTGGCGGTGTCTGCGTCCGAAGTCGCGATCCAGGGCGGCAACGTGGTGGGGCAAGTGGTCGACACCATGGGCGCCATCAATGACTCATCGAAGAAAATTGTCGACATCATCAGCGTGATCGATGGCATTGCTTTCCAGACCAATATTCTGGCGCTCAATGCCGCTGTCGAAGCAGCGCGCGCCGGCGAGCAGGGCCGAGGCTTTGCCGTGGTCGCCAGCGAAGTGCGCGGTCTCGCGCAGCGCTCCGCCGCAGCGGCAAAGGAGATCAAGGCGCTGATCGGCGATTCGGTGGAAAAGGTCGGCTCCGGCAGCAGGCTGGTCGAACAGGCCGGCCAGACCATGAGCGAAGTGGTGGCCAGCGTCAAGCGCGTGACCGACATCGTCGGTGAAATCAGCTCGGCCAGCCAGGAACAGAGCGACGGCATCGAGCAGATCAACCGTGCGATCACGCAAATGGACGAGACCACGCAGCAGAACGCGGCGCTGGTCGAGCAAGCTGCAGCAGCAGCCCAGTCGTTGCAAGACCAGGCAGATACGCTGACTCAGGTGGTCAGCGTGTTCAAGCTGGACAATACGCGCCTGGCGGCGATGCCTCCGGTGCGAACCGTCGACATCACGCCGCGACGGACTCCGGAAAAAATGGCCGCGGCACAGATGCCCAAACTAAGGCAGGCGCCCGTCAAATCCGAATCGGGCAAGGAAGGCTGGGAACAGTTCTGAAACTCTCGCAGCCCTATACCAAAACGAAAACGCCGGCATGACGCCGGCGCTTTTCTTGTTGCATGCCGATGAGATAGATCAGGCGGCCAGCGCCTTTTCCAGCAACTGGTGCAACTCGGCGAATTGCGGCTCGCCGACATAGCGTTTGAGGATGCTGCCGTCCTTGCCGATGACGAACGTGGTCGGAGTCAGCTTGACGTCGCCGAAGGCTTTGGCCAGCGTATCTTGCGGATCAAGCGCGACCTTGAAGGGCAGCTTGCGCGTTTCGGTGTAGTTGAGGACGTAGTTGGGCGGATCGTAGCTCATGGCGACGGCCACGAAGTCCAGGCCCTGATCCTTGAATTTGTTGTAGGTCGAAATCATTTGCGGCATTTCGCCCACGCAGGTGGTGCAACTGGTGGCCCAGAAATTGACCATCACAACCTTGCCGCGCAAATCCTTGAGTGCGACCTTTTCGCCATTGAGCTTGACGAAGGTGACGTCGGGAGCGGCATTGCGCGCCGACAGAGAAGTGTAGCCGAACACGGCGATGGCCGCGACAACGGCCAGTCCGCCGAGCTTGAGACCGAGGCGACGACCGGATGCGGCGGGAGCGGCAGGGGTGGCGTTTTTGGCTTCCATATTCTTTCCTAGTATTGCCGGATGACAATTCAACAACATCGGGTCACCGGGAAACATTCCAATTCGTTCATTATAGACGCGCCATGAAAAAACCGCCGGGTCGGCGACACCGGCGGTTCTGGCATGGCCTCCGACTGCGCTGCCGTCCGCTTTACCGGGACTGCTCCGGGGCCGGCTGGTGGATGTATTGCTTGAGTTCTTCTTCCGAAATGTATTCGTACAGCGTCACGACCTTTTGCACGCCGCTCACGCCGCTGGCGATTTCCGCGCCGCGCTTGCCTTCGCGCTCGGTCACGCGCCCCATCAGATAGACGATGCCGCGTTCGGTGGTGACCTTGTAGGCGCTCGCATAGAGATCCTTGGCGTCGACCAGGCTGGCCAGGACTTTGCTGGTGATCAACGCGTCGCCGGAACGGGCAGAGAAACCGGACGAGCCGGAGATGGCCAGTTCGTTGAAGACGCCTTCGACGCCGGGCAGGCTTTTGATCTCGCGCTCGGCGGCGGCCTTGGATGCTTCGTCAGGCACTTCGCCGGTCAGCAGGACCTTGCGGTTGAAGCTGGTCACGTTGACGTGCGAGCCTTCCGGCACGACGCCGGGAATATTGGATTCGCCCTTGACCACGATCGACTTGTCCTCGGTCTGGGCGCCCAGCGTGCGCCGGTCCGTCGCTGCGAACGTGCCTGCCAGCATGCCGCCGGCGAGAATGCCGAAACAGCCTTGCAGGCTGATCGCCAGCATGCCGCCCACAGCAACCGCCGCCAGCGGACGGCGCAATGATTTCAGCACTTGCGGCAACCTGGTCCAACCAGCCTTGACATTATTCATTCGCATCACCTCCAAATAGCGCGACATCGATACCGTCGCAAATACAATGTAGTGTCACCAGATGCACTTCCTGGATGCGCGCGGTGCGATCATGCGGCACACAGATATGCACATCGGCGTCGGTCAGCTTCTTGCCGATGGCGCCGCCGCCTTTACCGGTCAGCGCCACCACGCGCATGTCGCGTTCCTGGGCGATCTCGATGGCCGCCAGCACGTTGCCGGAATTGCCCGAGGTCGAAAACGCCAGCAAGATATCGCCGGCCTGGCCGAAAGCCTGGACCTGTTTTGAAAAAATCTCCCGATAGCTGTAATCGTTACCGACCGCTGTCAGGATCGACGTATCCGTCGTCAACGCCAGCGCCGGCAGGGGCAGGCGTTCACGTTCGAAACGCCCCACCAGTTCGGCGGCGAAATGCTGGCAGTCCGCTGCCGATCCGCCGTTGCCGCAAGCAAGAATCTTGTTGCCGTTCGACAGCGCTGTGAACATAAGTTCAATTGCCTGTTCAATCGGCTGCGCCAGCACTGCGGCTGAGTGCATCTTGAGTTCGGCGCTTTCCTGGAAATGCGAAAGGATACGTTGATTGGTCATGGTGCGAGAGTATTTAAGAATGCGTGAAGAACGACAGCCCCGGTCTGCTCCGTCGGGTTGCTGCCATCGGCCGGCAGGAAACAAACCCCGGGTGCAGCGGCAACAAGCCCGCCAATTATAGTGTAGTTGCGCACTTGCACCCGCCGCTGGCGGTAAAGAAGCGTATCAAAATGCTTCAGGCATTGCTTCCACGGCATTTTTCAGCCAGGTCATCTGCTCGCCGTCATAGCCGATCACGTCGAACCGGCAAGCCGGCGGCATGCGATAGCGCTGCAGGAAGACCTGTGCGGCAATGATCAGGCGTTTTTGTTTCGTCCGTGTGACGCTGGCCAGCGCGCCGCCGTAGTTGTCCTTGCTGCGCTTGCGGACCTCGACGAACACCACGGTGTCGCGCTCCAGCATGATCAGGTCGATCTCGCCGCCCTTGCAGCGGAAGTTTCGCTCGATCTCGCGCAGGCCCTGGCGGCGCAGGAAATCCAGCGCGGCATCCTCGGCGGCGTCGCCGCTGACCTGTTTACTGGTGCGCCCGGGACGATCGCCGCGCAGCCGGTCAAAGAAAGCCATGCCGCACCGCTCAGCGCTGGTTGGAAACCGGAATCGCGATGCCGTCTTGGTAGACGGCCTGGGTTTCCCTGCGCTGGAAATAGGTGGCGCCGGCATCCATGTTGACGTTGATCTGGCCGGTGACGCCATCGATGTCGAAGCCGGAGCGCAGCAAGGCGATTTGGTCGGCGACACGGAAGGCGTCGATACCGAGCGCATACAGGCGCTCGAGGTCGGCGTTCGGTTTGACGTCGGCATTGGCGACAGAGCGCGGATAAGCCGCGACCGCCGGATGGTCGGCCTGCAACTGCCAGGGCATGTCGACCAGATGCACGCCATCGAGTTCGGGCAAGCGATTGTCGGCGGCGTTCGGCGCAGCGAGGACCGGATTGCCCACGACGCCGTTGGCAACGTTGTTGACGACATTATTGACGGTATTCCCGCCCGCGGCATTGGCGGCGGCAATGGCTGCCGTAGCCGCCGCCAGCGTCAACGGATTGAGTTGCGAGGTGCCGTACAGCGGGATCTCGCCGCCGATGGCGCTGCGCAACTGGATGGTTTGCGCGGCGTCGAGCGCGACGAACAGCAGCGCCGGCTTTTCAGCCTGGATGCGCTGTCCCAGTTGCGCCAGGCCGCTGGCGCTCAGCGCATTATTGGGCACGCTCAACTCCAGGCTCTCGACGACCAGGCCGATCTGGCGCGCCTGCTGGACGAACGCCTTGGCGGCGCGTCGCTGCCAGGCGATGTTGGTGGAAATCGCGAAGATCTTGCCGGACGTCTTTTCGCGCTCGACCCAGGCGGCGACCTGGCGCGCCTCGTCTTCGATCGACAGGCCCATCATCAGCATCTGGCGCGGCAGATGCTGCTCCGCCGTGTCGGGAAGATCGGGCTGCGCCAGCGCGATGGTCGGCTTCAACACATTGTTCGACTGTGCCAGCGCGGTGACGGCGCTGCGCGAGAGCGGACCGACGATGATGTCGTATTTGGCAGCGGCGTCGTTATAGGCGCTCAGTACATCTTGCACGGAATCGCCGGTTTCGATGATGGTGATGACGAGATTGCTCTTCTTGCGCTCTGAGGCGGTCAGGAAGCCGGTACGCACCGCATCGGCGGCCGCGCCGAACACGCTGGAACGCAGCGGCAGCAGTAGCGCCAGGCGTTTGGGAGGAGGGCCACTGTCGGGCAAGACGACGATGTCGGCGCCGGCGCCGTTGCCGACATCGGCAACGGTTGTATTTGCTTGCACGGAAGCGCACAATCCGCTCAGCAGAACAGTCTGCAAGATGACTTTCGCCCATTTTTCCAACATTTTCTTCTCCAATGAGTCATCCCAACTTCACCGCGGCCGTGGCGTCGTCAGTACTGAGCGAGGCCGCGCAGCAGACTTATCCTGAGTCGGCATTATATGTGCTGGCCACGCCCATCGGAAATGTTTGCGACGTGACGTTGCGCGCTTTGCACGTCCTGACGATCGCCGATGCGGTCGCTTGCGAGGACACCCGCAATACGAGCCACCTGCTCACGCGCTACGGCATCAGCCAGACCCTGATTGCAGCACACGAACACAACGAGCGCGAAGCCGCCGACAAGATCATCGCGCGCCTGCAGCAGGGCCAACGCATCGCGCTGGTGTCGGATGCCGGCACGCCGGCAGTGTCCGATCCTGGCGCGCGCATCGTCGAGGCAGTGCGTGCGGCGGGCCTGACGGTGGTGCCCCTGCCGGGCGCATCGGCGGCGGTGACGGCATTGTCCGCCAGCGGCCTGGTCAACGACCAGTTCCGTTTCGTCGGTTTCCTGCCGAACAAATCGAAACAGCGCGAGCATGCGCTGCAAAAACTGGCGGCCGACACGGCGACGCTGGTTTTCTACGAAGCGCCGCATCGCATCGTCGAAACGGTCGACGCGCTGCTGCAGGCGTTCGGCCCGGAACGGCACGTCGTGCTGGCGCGCGAACTGACAAAGCTGTTCGAGACCATCCATCGTTGTCCGCTGGCACAGGCACCGGCATGGTTGGCGCAGGACGCCAACCGCCAGCGCGGCGAGTTCGTCCTGTTGGTCGAAGGAGCGGCGGCAGGCGACGACAACGACGCCGAAACCGAGCGCGTATTGCGTATCCTGCTCGATGAGTTGCCGGTCAAACAGGCAGCAACGCTGGCGGCGCAGATCACCGGCCAAAAGAAGAACGCGCTCTATGAGCGCGCTTTGCAGATCAAGGACGGCGACTGAACCCGGTCGCGCCGATACCGGAAACGGCGGCTAGTGCGCCGTCGATTTCGAAAAGAGATTCAACACCAGCACGCCTGCCAGAATCAGCGTCATCCCGATGATCGCCGGCAGATCCAGCGACTGGCCGTAGACGAAATACGCCACTACCGAAATCAGCACAACGCCCAGGCCCGACCAGATCGCATAGGCGATGCCTACCGGGATCGATTTCAGCGTGATCGACAGGAACAGGAAAGCCAGCGCGTATCCGACCACCACCATGATCGACGGCACCAACCGCGTAAAGCCATCGGCTGCGCGCAAGGCGGATGTGGCGATGACTTCGGACACGATGGCGATCGCCAGCGACAGGTAGGGATGCATGCGCTCTCCTGCGAAGTGAACGGATCAGCGTTCGACCACGAAGGGCATCACGCTGCTGCGCTGACGGACGGTTTGCGCGGCGTCCACCGCCGCAGGACGGTTCTCGTAGGGACCGGCATACAAACGATACAGGCCGTTGTCGACGATGGTTTCCATCTTGACGACGGCGCCGCTCAGGCTTTGCATGAGCCTGTCGCGTGCGGCGCGGGCGTTGGTTTCCTGGGCATAGGCGCCGAATTGCAGGTAAAAGCCGCCGGGCAATGCGGTCGCCGGTTGTGCTTCCTCGCCGCCGGCCGCAGCCGACGATGCGCCGGTCGCCACAACGGCAGGCGCGCTCGCCATCGCCACCGGCACAACCTGTCCTTGCGGCGCGACGCTGCCCACGACCGGCTCCGATGCAGGCGCCGGCCCGGCGGCAAGCACCGGCGTCGGCGCATTCGGAATGCCGTTGCGTTTGTTCTCGGCCATGCGCGTGATTTCTTCAGGCAACAGGCGCTCGACTTCCAGCTCGCTGCTGCCGGACGATAGATATCCCAGCTTCAGCGCGGCGGTGTAAGACAGGTCGATGATGCGCGTCGAATGGAACGGCCCGCGATCGTTGATGCGCACGATGACCTGCGCGCCGGTCTTCAAGTTGGTGACGCGCGCATAGGACGGAATCGGCAAGGTCGGATGCGCGGCGGTCATCTTGTACATGTCGTAGAGTTCGCCGGAAGAGGTCTTCTGGTTGTGGAATTTCTTGCCGTACCAACTGCCGATGCCGCGCTGCTTGAAAGGTCGGTCATCGCTGATCGGCGTGTAAGTCTTGCCGAACACCGTGTAGGGACGCAGCGCCGATTTCGAGTACGGTTCGATGCGCGGTTCGGCATCGGGCGTATCCAGCAAACCTTCCGGCGGCTGGTCGCCCGGGCCGTCGTCCTTGTAATAACCGCCGCGCCCCGATCCTGCCGCAGGCAGGGCCGGCAGCGGCTTGCCATTGGAGGCACGAGCCGCCGGTTTCGACGACGATGTCGACGCTGACGGCGAATTGAGCGACGGAGCGCTGCTGCACGCGGCCAGTGCCAGCGGCGCCAACAAGGAAAGCCAGCGCACCAGGCGCGGCATCGAGGTAAAGAAATCTCGCATTGGCAGTCTTCCCATAGCTTGTATTATTATTTGAGGCCCAGGCCTCAGGCTAGGGCCCAACGATACCAGAGTATCCGTCATGCGTTGCCAAAGCGCCCGCATACGGCGCAAAAGTTGTCAGGTCTGCACCAGCTTGCGATGGCGCTGGATACTCATCAGAATGCCGGCGCCCAGGCCAAGCGTCACAAGAGCGGTGCCGCCGTAGCTCATGAACGGCAACGGTACGCCGACCACCGGCAGGATGCCGCTGACCATGCCCATATTGACGAAGGCATAGGTAAAGAAAATCATCGTGATGGCGCCGCCCAGCAGGCGCGTGAACAGCGTCGGCGCGTTGGCGGTGATCATCAGGCCGCGACCGATCAGCAACAGGTACAACACCAGCAGGATTGTGTTGCCGATCAGGCCGAATTCCTCCGAATATACCGAAAAAATGAAATCGGTGGTGCGCTCGGGGATGAATTCGAGATGGGTCTGGGTTCCCATCAGCCAGCCTTTGCCGGTGACGCCGCCGGAACCGATGGCGATAGTCGACTGAATGATATGGAAACCCTTGCCGAGCGGATCGGAGGTCGGGTCGATCAGCATCATTACGCGCTGCCGCTGGTAATCGTGCAGGACCGACCATATCACCGGCAGACTGGCGGCGCCGGCGACCACCAGGCCGGTCAGGACTTTCCACGACAGCCCGGCAAAGAAAATGACATAGAAACCGGCCGCCAGCACCAGCACGCCGGTGCCCAGGTCGGGCTGGCGGATGATCAGACCGACCGGCACCGCCAGCAGCACGCCGGCGATCAGGAAGATATGCCAGCGGATCATGCCTTCGCGCTTCTGGAAGAACCAGGCCAGCATCAGCGGCATGGCGATCTTCATCACTTCCGACGGCTGCACCACGACGCCGATGTTGAGCCAGCGGCGCGAGCCCTTCTTGACGATGCCGAACAGCGCCACCGCAATCAACAGCGTCACGCCGATGGTGTAGATCGGCACGGCGAACCTGAGCAAGGTCTGCGGCGAGATGTTGGCCGCGATCCACATCACGATGAAGGCGATCAGGATGTTGCGCAATTGATCTTCGACGCGGCCGGGGAAATTCATCCCGGCCGAGTATAGCGTGACGATGCCGACCGACATGATCAGGAAGATGATCAGGGACAACGCGCCGTCGAACACCGCCAGGTGCGGTTTGATGACTTGCCAGAGAGGCGGGCGATGCAGGTTCATGTCAGGGCGTGTTATGAATTATTTCCGCCCCCGCGCAACGCCGGGAACGGGTTGGATACAAGGCGCGACGACACGCCTTAGTGGTGCTACGGCACGAAGGAGCAACGCCGCAGACGCCCCCTTCCCGGCACTGCCCGGTGGGCTCGGACGAAAAGCGTTCATTGCGGCGTTGCGGCGCTTGTGCAGGATACCATCCTGCGCGACGCACCGCGCCTTGCTCTGCATCCCTTTTCATCCGAACGCGGGGGTGGAAATAATTCATAACACGCCCTTAGTCCCTGATGTCGTTGCCGACCGGATCCGGTGCAGATGCGGCTGCTGCGGCTTCGTCGCCCTTGCCGGCGGGCTTGGGCTTGTCGCCTGGGCGTTTGCCGAGCAGGTAGAAATCGAGCGCCTTGCGTGCCAGCGGCGCCGCAGCCTCAGCGCCCCAGCCGCCGTTTTCGACGATGACCGCGATCGCGATGCGCGGCTTGTCGGCCGGCGCGAAGGCGGTGTAGAGCGCATTATCCAGCAAATGCGTGGCCAGGCGTTTGGCATCGTATTTCTCGTTTTTCTTGATCGACACCACCTGAGCGGTGCCGGTCTTGCCGGCCGAGGTGTATTCGGCGCCGGCGAACACGCGCGCGCCGGTCCCTTCCTTGTTGACGCCGACCATGGCCTGCTTGATGACGTCAATGTTTTCCTGCTTCAAGGGAATACGGTAGCTTTCCTTTGGCACGGTGGCGGTACGCTCATGCGTGACGCCGTCTTCGATCATCTTGACCAGATGCGGCTTCATCACCACGCCGTTGTTGGCCAGCGTCGCCACGGCATGCGCCATCTGGATCGGCGTGAAAGCGTTGTAACCCTGGCCGATACCCAGCGAAATAGTTTCGCCGGCGTACCACTTGCGCTGCTCCGGCTTGCGGTAGGCGTTGCTTTTCCAGGTGGTGGAGGGCAGCAGGCCCTTGCGTTCGTGTTCGAGGTCGATGCCGGTGATCTGGCCGAAGCCGAACGGCTTCATGAAATCGTGGATGGCGTCGACGCCCAAGTCGTTGGCCAGCATGTAGTAGTAGGTGTCGCAGGACGCCACGATGGACTTGTACATATCGACGATGCCGTGGCCGCCTTCCTTGTCGTCGCGGAACTTGTGGTTGCCTAGCCAGAAGTAACCGGGATCGCGGATGGCGTCGCTCGGCTTGCGCTTGCCCAGCTCCAGCGCGGCCAGGGCCATGAAGGGCTTGTAGGTCGAACCGGGCGGATAAGTGCCTGACAGCGGCCGGTTGATCAACGGCCGATCGGGCGAATTGTTCAGTTCATCCCAGGTTTGCTGGTCGATGCCTTCGACGAAGACGTTGGGATCGAAGGACGGCTGCGACACGTAGGCGAGGATGTCGCCGGTCACAGGATCAATCGCCACCAGCGCGCCCTTGCGGTCGCCGAAGGCATCTTCGATGACTTTCTGCAACTCGATGTCGATCGACAGGATGAGGTTCTGGCCGGGGCTGGCGGGCGTGCGCGAGAGCGTGCGCACGGCGCGGCCGCCGGCGGAAATTTCCACTTCTTCGTAACCGGTGGTGCCGTGCAGTTGGGTCTCGTAACTCTTCTCCAGACCTTCCTTGCCGATATAGTCAGTGCCGTTGTAATTGGCTTCGTCGTCGGAGTCGGAAATGCGGTCGGCGTCACGCTGGCTGATGCGACCGATGTAGCCGATCACGTGCGCGGCAGTCTTGCCGTAAGGATATTGGCGGAACAGGCGCGCCTGGATGTCGACGCCGGGGAAGCGATAGCGCTGCGCGGTGAACTTGGCGACTTCTTCATCCGTCAGGCGCGTGCGGATCGGCAGGCTTTCAAAGTTCTTGGACTCTTCCAACAACTTGCGAAAACGACGTCGGTCCTTGAGCTGGATATCGACCAGCGTGCTCAATTCGTCGACCAGGTCGTCGAGGCTGCCGGTAATTTTGGACGGCGTGATTTCCAGCGTGTAGGCGGAATAATTGCGCGCCAGCACGACGCCGTTGCGGTCCAGGATCAGGCCGCGGTTGGGCACGATGGGCACCACCGAGATGCGGTTTTCCTCGGCTTGGGCGGCGTAGGCGTCGTGGCGCACGATCTGGAGCCAGATGAAACGCGCCATCAGCAAACCGAAGCACAGCAACACCAGCATCGCGACGGCGAACAGGCGCAGCCGGAAGAGCTTCAGTTCGTGCTCGGTGTTTTTGAACTCTGTCATCACACGCTCTAGATCGGACGGTTATCGTCGCGATTGATCGCGCGTCGTTGCGGCGCGAGCAAGAGCCAGGTCACTACCGGCCACAGGAGAGCGCAGACAAAGCTTTCGCTGAAATAGTACCAATGCGGGAATTTACCGCTGACGATCAGGCGCACGATCAGTTGCACTGCCTGCGTCAGCAGCAGCAGCGGCAGGATGTGCAAGGCCTGGGTGCCGACCGGGAACCACAAAACCCGACGATGGATCATGATCGAAAAATACGACAACAGCGTATAAGCCAGGGCGTTTTCGCCCAACAGGGTCGCCTCGTTGACATCCATCAGCAGGCCCATCATGAAAGCGATGCTGATACCGATCTTGCGCGGCTCATGGATTGCCCAGAACACCAGCACCAGCGCCACGAAATCCGGTACGCCGATCCATTGCCCCCAAGGCAGCAGGTTCAGCAGGAAAGCCGCCACCAGACTGAACGCGATGAACAGCGGACTGGCCGGAAGCAGGATGTAATGCGGATCGTTCATGGTGCGACGCTCCTGGCGGGTTGGGCGGTAACGGCCGCCGGTTTGGAGGCGGGCGCGACGCCGACTGAGGCGGGTATGCTGGCTGCAGGTCTGGCCGGCGCAGGCGCCGCCGGGGCCGCAACTGCGGCATTTGCTGCGGCTGGCGCACCCTTGCGCTCCTCGCTTGGCGTTTCCTTGGCCGGCGCGGTGTCGCTCTCCTTGGCGCTATCGCGCAGGCGGCGCTTGAGGAGCTTGTCGCCCTTCTCGACGGCGCTTTCGGGGTCGGGGCGCGGCGCCGTGTTTTGCTCGACCAGCAGTATCAGCAACTGTTTGTGGCGATCGATGCCGGCGGCGGGCAGACAAACGATATGGGCGAAGGCGTCGGTCGACTTGGTCTCGACCTGCTGCACCGTCGCCACCGACAAGCCGGGCGGATACACGCCGTCAATGCCCGAGGTCACCAATGCGTCGCCCTTCTGGATATCGGCGTTGGCTGCCATGAAGCGCAGGTCGAGCACGCCCGACTGGCCGCGCCCATAGGCCACGCTGCGCAAGCCGTTGCGCAATACCTGCACCGGGATGGCCTGGTCCTTGTCGGTCAGCAACGTCACTTCGGACGTGAACGGAAACACGCGCGTGACCTGGCCGACGATGCCGATCTCGTCGATCACCGGCTGGCCGGTCGCCACGCCTTGCTGCGAGCCGCGATTGAGGATGATCTTGCGAGTGAAGGGGTCGCGCGCGTCGTACAGAATCTCGCCGACCACGGATTTGCTGTTGACGCGCTGCTGCATGTTGAGCAGGTTGCGCAATTGACTGTTTTCCGCCGCCATCTGGCGCTCCTGCTGCAATAGCTGGGCATTCATGGCCTGTTGCCGGCGCAGGGCGTCGTTTTCCTTTTGCAGCGCGGAAAGCGAATTGAAATAGTCGCCCACCTTGTAGGCGGCGTCGCGCGGTATCAGGGCGACCACCTGAAATGGGTACAGCACCGTACCCACCGCCTGACGCACCATCGACAGTGCGTGCATGCGCGAATCGACCACCAGCATGACCACGGCGATCAGGGCGAAAAAGCCGGCGCGGGCGCGGGCCGAGGCGCCTTGCTTGAAGAGTGGTGGGATATCCATGTGTCGTCAGGCCGAAACCGATGCCGGGTGAGCCGAAAACCGCAACAGCCCGCACGCGGCGGGCTGGACAGAGAACAGCGGACGGATACCGGGAAGGTTGTAGTCGATATCAGAAAGACAACGCGGCACAGCAGTCGAGATTCGGCCGTCATGCGAACTGCTGGTTCGCCGCACCGGCCAAATCTGCTTGTGCTTTGTCATATACGCGTTTCGGTTCCTCGAAATTGACCGGACTCCTGCGGAGGAATTATTCGTTGGAGAAAATCGAACCCAGTTTGTCCATGCGATCCAGCGCCATGCCGGAACCGCGCACCACGCAAGTCAGCGGATCTTCTGCGACGATCACCGGCAAGCCGGTTTCTTCCATCAACAGGCGGTCCAGGTCGCGCAGCAGCGCGCCGCCGCCGGTCAGCATCATGCCCTTTTCGGCAATGTCGGCGCCCAGCTCGGGCGGCGTCTGCTCCAGCGCATTCTTGACGGCGGACACGATGTTGTTGAGCGGATCGGTCAACGCTTCCAGGATTTCGTTGCTGGAGATGGTGAACGAGCGTGGGATGCCTTCGGACAGGTTGCGGCCCTTGACTTCCATTTCCTTGACTTCGGAGCCCGGGAAGGCGGAACCGATTTCCTTCTTGATCGCTTCCGCGGTCTGTTCGCCGATCAGCATGCCGTAGTTGCGGCGGATGTAGTTGACGATGGCTTCATCGAACTTGTCGCCGCCGACGCGCACCGAACCCTTGTACACCATGCCGCCCAGCGAGATGATGCCGACTTCGGTGGTGCCGCCGCCGATGTCGACCACCATCGAGCCGGTGGCGTCCGACACCGGCAGGCCGGAGCCGATCGCCGCCGCCATCGGCTCTTCGATCAGGTACACCTGCGACGCGCCGGCGCCCAGCGCCGATTCGCGGATCGCACGGCGTTCCACCTGGGTCGAGCCGCAGGGAACGCAGATGATGATGCGCGGGGACGGACGGAACAGCTTGGAGTCGTGCACCATGCGGATGAATTGCTTGAGCATCTGCTCGGTGACGGTAAAGTCGGCGATCACACCGTCTTTCATCGGGCGGATGGCTTCGATGTTGCCTGGGACCTTGCCCAGCATCTGCTTTGCTTCCTTGCCGACCGCCTGGATGGTTTTCTTGCCGTTGGGGCCGCCTTGCTGGCGGATCGCCACAACCGAAGGCTCGTCAAGGACGATGCCCTGACCACGTACGTAAATCAGTGTATTTGCTGTTCCAAGGTCAATTGCGAGGTCGTTAGAGAAGTAACTGCGTAAAAATCCAAACATGAATTGTCCTGATGCGCCAGAGTCGCGCGCTTTGCATTTGGTAAGTGGGGGTGTCTTTTTATGCCGCGGCGACACAAATACGGCGCCCGCAAGGCATTAGTCCTACATTCTACCTTATAATTTGGGAGAAACCAGCAGGCAAAACTGCCAATAATCCTTGCCTGATAAGAGAATTTTCTACGTTTTTGCAGGCATTTACCTGCGTATTTGCCATCCCGGCGACGCGATTTTTCAACACACTAGTTTTTGCGCCAGGCGCACACCTTCCTATCATGACTTTAGCCCTTTCCGATGTGAAACGCATTGCCAATTTGTCCCGCCTCGAGTTGACAGATGAACAAGCCGGCCAAACCCTGGAGAAACTCAACAGCATCTTTTCGCTGGTCGAGCAGATGAAGGCCGTAGACACGACAGGCATCGAACCGCTGAGCCATCCGATCGCGGCGCTGCATGCCGACCTGTCGCTGCGCCTGCGCGACGACGTGGTGACCGAAACCGATCAGCGCGAAGCTTACCAGCAACCGGCGCCGGCGACCCAGGACGGCCTGTACCTGGTGCCGAAAGTCATCGAATAGCCATCGACCAGGCCATCGAATCGTCATCGGACAAAACGCTGCGGCGCCTCAGTCTCACAGAACCTGAAACGACATTTTTTACATGCACACCAAAACCATCAAAGAGCTGTCGACGCTCTTGCAAGCCAAGAAAATTTCGGCGGCCGAACTGGCCACGTTGTTCCTCGACCGTATCGGCCCGAGCGACCTCAACGCTTTCCTGCACGTCGACCGCGACCTCACGCTCGGACAAGCTGCACAGGCCGATCGCCGCATTGCGGCCGGCGATGTTACGCCGCTGACCGGTATCCCGATCGCGCACAAGGACATTTTTGTCACACGCGACTGGCGCACCACGGCCGGCTCGAAGATGCTGGAAAATTACGTAAGCCCGTTTGATGCGACCGTGGTGGAACAGTTCAACGCCGCCGGCACTGTTACATTGGGCAAACTCAACTGCGACGAATTCGCGATGGGTTCGGGCAACGAGAATTCCTACTTCGGCGCCGTCAGGAATCCGTGGGACAAGACTGCGGTGCCGGGCGGTTCCTCGGGCGGTTCCGCCGCCGCCATCGCCGCGCGCCTGGCGCCGGCCGCCACCGCCACCGACACCGGCGGCTCGATCCGCCAGCCTGCTTCGCTGTGCGGCGTGACGGGCATCAAGCCGACTTACGGCAGCGTGTCGCGCTACGGCATGATCGCGTTCGCGTCGTCGCTCGACCAGGGCGGCCCGATCGCCAAGACCGCCGAGGACTGCGGCCTGCTGCTCAACGCCATGACCGGTTTCGACCCGCGCGACTCGACCAGCCTTGAGCGCGCCAAGGAAGATTTCACGCGCTCGCTCAACGACAGTTTGCAAGGTCTGCGCATCGGCGTACCGAAGGAATTTTTCGGCGCCGGCCTGGCCGCCGATGTCGAGCAAGCCGTGCGCGCCGCGCTCAAAGAATATGAAAAACTCGGCGCCACGCTGGTCGAGATTTCGCTGCCCAAAACCGAGCTGTCGATTCCCGTGTATTACGTCATCGCGCCGGCGGAAGCATCATCCAATCTGTCGCGTTTCGACGGCGTGCGCTACGGCCACCGCGCCGCCGATTACAAGGACCTCGCCGACATGTACAAGAAGTCGCGCGCGGAGGGTTTCGGCGATGAGGTGAAACGCCGTATTCTGGTCGGCTCTTATGTGCTGTCGCACGGCTACTACGATGCCTACTACCTGCAGGCGCAAAAAATCCGCCGCCTGATTGCGCAGGATTTCCAGAACGCGCTGATTGGCCCGGACCGTCAATGCGACGTCATCATGGGACCGGTGTCGCCGACCGTGGCATGGGATCTCGGCGACAAGACCGACGATCCAGTGGCCAACTACCTGGCCGACATCTTCACGCTGTCGACCAGTCTGGCGGGCTTGCCAGGCATGTCGATTCCCTGCGGTTTCGGCCAGGGCGAAAAGAACGGCAAACGTCCGGTCGGCCTGCAAATCATCGGCAGCTATTTCGATGAGGCGCGCCTGCTCAACGTCGCCCACCAATACCAGCAAGCCACCGACTGGCACCTGCGCGCGCCGGCCTGACCGGCTGGCGCAGACAAGAAACAATACAGAATCAGCGAGGAATACTATGCAGTGGGAAGTCGTCATCGGTCTGGAAACGCACACGCAGCTTTCAACCGAATCCAAAATTTTCAGCGGCTCGTCGACGCGGTTCGGCGCAGCTCCCAACACCCAGGCCAGCCCGGTCGATCTGGCGCTGCCGGGCGTGCTGCCGGTGCTCAACAGAGGTGCGGTCGAACGCGCCATCCAGTTCGGCCTGGCGATTGGCGCGACAATTGCGCCGCGCTCGATTTTCGCACGCAAGAATTACTTTTATCCCGACCTGCCGAAAGGCTACCAGATCAGCCAATACGAGATCCCGGTGGTCCAGGGCGGCAAGATTTCCTTCGTGCTGGAGAAGGACGGCAAAGCCGAAATCAAGACGATCCAACTGACCCGCGCCCATCTCGAAGAAGACGCCGGCAAGTCGCTGCATGAAGACTACCAGGGCATGACCGGCATCGACCTGAACCGCGCCGGCACGCCACTGCTGGAAATCGTCACCGAGCCCGACATGCGCAGCGCCGCCGAAGCCGTGGCCTATGCCAAATCGTTGCACTCGCTGGTCATGTGGCTCGGCATCTGCGACGGCAACATGCAGGAAGGCTCGTTCCGCTGCGACGCCAACGTCTCGGTGCGCCCGGTCGGCCAACAGGAATTCGGCACGCGCTGCGAGATCAAGAACCTGAACTCGTTCCGCTTCATGGAAGACGCGATCAACTACGAAGTGCGCCGCCAGATCGAACTGATCGAAGACGGCGGCAGGGTGGTGCAGGAGACGCGCCTGTACGATCCTGACAAGAAGGAAACGCGCTCCATGCGCAGCAAGGAAGACGCGCAGGATTACCGCTACTTCCCCGATCCCGACCTGCCGCCGCTGGTCATTGCGCAAGAATGGATAGAGCGCGTCAAGGCGACAATGCCGGAATTGCCGGGCGCGATGCGTGAGCGTTTCGTCAGCGATTACGCCTTGCCCGAATACGACGCCGCCGTGTTGACGCAATCGAAGGCGATGGCCTCGTACTTCGAAGCCGTGGTCAATGCCGCCGGCAAGGAGCAGGCCAAACCTGCCGCCAACTGGCTCATGGGCGACGTTGCCTCCACGCTCAACCGCGAAGACACCGACATCGCCGACGCCCCGGTCAGCGCCGTGCAATTTGCACTGCTGCTGAAACGCATCGCCGACGGCACCATTTCCAACAAGATCGCCAAGGAAGTCTTCACCGGCATGTGGGAAGCGAAGTCAGGCAAGGACACGCTGGCCGACGACATCATCGAGGCCAAGGGGCTGAAGCAGATTTCCGACAGCGGCGCGCTGGAAGCGATCGTCGATCAGGTGCTGGCGGCCAACGAGAAGTCGGTGGCGGAATTCCGCTCCGGCAAGGAACAGGCGATCAACGCCCTGATCGGCCAGGCCATGAAAGCCACCAAGGGCAAGGCCAACCCGGCGCAATTGACGGAATTGCTGCGCAAGAAACTGGCCGGCTGATTTTCATCGCCGCGCCAATAAAAGCCAAGCCGCTGCCCTTGCAGCGGCTTTTTTTTGTTCCTGCATCTCCGCATGAACGAAAACCACATATGGATATGAGAACTTATTACTTGCTGGCACCGCCGCCCGGGGGTGTAATCCCTGTGTCAACCACACCAAAGACGGCATCGCCCTGAATCGCCAAAGTCACATGCGAGCGCCGCCTTGCAACGGAGCCCGTACCATCATGTCTAGCGCGACTGCACTGCAAACCCCGGCCACAGCAACGAAACAGAATGTGAAGCAGGATTTCACCATCCGCTCTCTCGACGGCCCGCTCGGCGCCGAAATCGACGGCCTCGACCTCAACCTGCCGGTGTCCGACCGGAACATCGCCGACATCCGCGCGGCGCTGGTCAAGCATGGCGTGGTTGTGTTCCGCGACCAACGCGTCACGCCGGACCAGCACGTCGCCTTCAGCCGCCGCTTCGGCCCGCTGCAGGTGCATGTGCTCAACCGTTTCCATCTGAAGAACCACCCGGAAATCCTGATCGTGTCCAACGTCGTCGAAGACGGCCAGCCCATCGGCTTGGTGGACGCCGGCGCCGACTGGCATTCGGATCTGTCCTACATGCCCAAGCCCAGCCTGGGCGCGCTGCTGCATTCGCAGGAACTGCCCGCCGAACTAGGCGACACGCTGTACGCCAATACTGCCAATGCCTATGACGCGCTGCCGGTCGAGATCAAGAAGCTGCTGGAGGGCAAGCGCGCGGTGCACTCCTACGTCTACCGCTACGAGCGCCTGCGCAAGCTGTCGCCCTGGCGGTCTGAGTTGACGCAAAAGCAGATCGACGAAGTGCCGCCGGTGGAACATCCGGTCATCACCACGCACCCGGAGAGCGGTCGCAAAATCCTGTTCGTCAGCGAAGGCTTCACCTCGCATATCATCGGGATGCCGAAGGATGAAAGCGACGAGTTGCTCAAGACCCTGCACGCGCACATCACGCGTCCCGAAAATGTCTACCGCCATCAATGGCAGCCGCACGACATGGTGTTCTGGGACAACCGCAGCACCCAGCACTACGCCGCCATCACGCCGCAACATCTGCGCCGCACGCTGTATCGCACGACCGTGGAAGGCGATGTGCCGTTCTGAACTGTTTCTCCGGCAATAGCGACAAAGGCCTCGCAAGAGTAATACCGTTCAATCAAGTATAAAAAGCGCCTTACTGCATAGACAGTCCATCACAACTGTCATCCTGACGAAAGTCAGGACCCAGCGTCGTATCGGACGTGTTCACGACACTGGATCCCGGCATGCGCCGGGACGATGGCTGGGAAGATAGATTTAACTGAATGACATTACCCTCGCAAGAGGGCTTTTTGTTGGGCAATCTTGCATTGTTGCCAACGAATAAGGAACGACGCTCTGCCATACGGGTCCAATCGGCATATTCCGCAGACTTATTCGAACAACATCAGGAGAATGCTCATGAAATTCCGCACAAGCTTTATGATCGCCGCGCTGGCGCTGGTCGGCATCTTCGCCGCCGTCAACTGGAATGCCTTCCTCGCACCGACGCAGTTGACGCTGGTGTTCACCGACTTTCAGGCGCCGCTGGGACTGGTGATGCTGGGCGTGGTGGTGGTCCTGACTGCCGCCTTCTTGCTGTATGTGATGGCATTGCAGACCAGCGTGCTGTTTGAAACACGTCGCCTGACCAAACAGCTCGACACACAACGCGATCTCGCCGACCAGGCCGAAAAATCGCGCTTCATCGAATTGCGCGGTTACCTGCAAAGCGAGTTGCAGCAGTTGCAGCAACGCCAGAACGCCCACCTGAGCGCGCTGACCAACAAGATCGAGTCGGTGCAGCAAGACATCCAGCAACGCGGCCAGTTGACGGAAAATGCGGTTGCCGCGCAGATCGGCGAACTCGACGATCGCCTGCAACGGCTGGGAGTAGGCGTCAGAACGACTGCCTGATGAGCCGCTACACGCTGAAAGAATGACGAACCATGCCCCGCGCCGCAACAGCGCGGGGCATTTTATTGAACGCCGTAACGCGTGCGATACGCCGCCACGGCATCCTTGTACTGCGACAATTGCGCATCGGCGCCGGCATGCGCCAGGTATTCCAGCAAATCGTTCAGGTTGCCGATCGAGATCACCGGCATGTCGTAAGTCTTGGCGACTTCCTGCACCGCCGAATGCGCCGACAAGGCGTCATCCTTGCCGGAGCGCTCCATGCGGTCCAGAGCGATCAACACGGCGCACGGCGTGGCGCCGGCGGCGCGGATCATGTCGACCGATTCGCGCACCGAGGTGCCTGCCGAAATCACGTCGTCAATAATCACCACGCGGCCTTGCAGCTTGGCGCCGACGATCGTGCCGCCTTCGCCATGATCCTTGGCTTCCTTGCGGTTGTAGGCGAACGGCACGTTGCGGCCCAGGCCCGCCAACGCAACGGCGGTGGCCGAAGCCAGCGTGATGCCCTTATAGGCCGGACCGAACAGCATGTCGTATTCCAGGCCCGACGCCTGCAACGTCTGCGCGTAAAACTGCGCGACCTTGGCCAATGCGGCGCCTTCGCTGAACAGCCCTGCATTGAAGAAATAAGGCGAGGTGCGCCCGGCCTTGGTGATGAACTCGCCGAAGCGCAGGACGCCAGCGGAAACGGCGAACTCAATGAATTCTTGTCGTAAGTTGCTCAAAATACATTCCTGGAAATTGTTTGCGGGGCAACCTTGCTCTGAGGCGAAGGCATGCAGGCCCACATTTTAAATGAATCGGTTATGCTACGCGCCTGACTTTTCATACCTGAAACCATGCCAAAAATTGTCTCCGCCAATCTCAACGGCATCCGCTCCGCCGCCAAAAAAGGCTTCTTCGAGTGGATGGCCAAGGAATCCGCCGACTTTATCTGCGTGCAGGAACTGAAGGCGCAGGAAGCCGACATGACGCCGGAATTCCTGGCCCCCGCCGGCTACGTCGGCCACTTCCACTACGCCGAGAAAAAGGGCTATTCCGGCGTCGGCCTGTACAGCAAGCGCACCCCGGACGCGGTGCGCATCGGCTTCGGCGTGGAAGAGTTCGACAACGAAGGCCGGTATGTCGAATGCGACTTCGGCGACATCACGGTGATTTCACTGTACTGCCCCTCGGGCTCATCGAGCGAAGAGCGCCAGCAGGCCAAATTCCGCTTCATGGAAGTGTTCCTGCCGCACTTGCAGGAATTGAAGAACAGCGGCCGCGAAATCGTCATCTGCGGCGACTGGAACATCGCGCACAAGGAAATCGACCTGAAGAACTGGAAGAGCAACCAGAAGAACTCGGGTTTCCTGCCGGAAGAACGTGCCTGGCTGTCGCGCGTGTTCGACGAACTCGGGCTGGTTGACGTGTATCGCGTGCTGCATCCGACCACCACCGGCGATGCCTATACGTGGTGGAGCAATCGAGGCCAGGCCTGGGCCAACAACGTCGGTTGGCGCATCGATTATCACATCGCCACCGCCGGCATCGCCAAGAAGGCCAGTAGCGCCGCCATCTACAAAACGGCGCGCTTCTCCGACCACGCGCCGTTGACGATCGATTATAAGCAGTGAGCGCCGCCTGAACGTTCGCGGCAGCAATGAAAAAGCCCTCGAAAAAAACGAGGGCTTTTTCGTGCGCGGGAGAAAACCGATCGCCTATGCGGCGGCAGCTTTCTTCGGCGCGGCCTTTTTCGCTGCAGGTTTTTTCGCCGCAGGTTTCTTGGCGGCGGCCGGCTTCTTCGCTGCTGCCGGCGTGGCCTTGGCCGCCGCTTCGGCGCCGTCGCCTTCCGCAGCCGCTGCAGCCTTGCCCTTGGCCGGCGCCTTGGCTTTGCGTTCCTCGAATTCGAAGCTGATCTTGCCATCCTTGCCGCGCACCAGGAACGCCTTGAACGGCCGCCGCGTACGTTGCGAGATGAAACCCGGCAGCAAGTCGGTCTTGCCTTCGTTGAGCAGCTTGGCCATTTGATCCGGCAGGATTTCCTGCTGCAGGATGATGCGGCCGCTGCGGAAGTCGCAGGCCTTGGGCTTGGCAACCGTCTTTTCGCAGACATAGGCCAGTCCCATTTCGTACACGCCGCTGCCGCATTTCGGGCAAGGACCGAGAGGGGTCTGCTCGCTGAAATCGACGGGTTCGCCACCTTCGCCTTCGTCGTTCTGGCCGAAGTCGAATTCGAGCTTGTAGTTGTTGATCTCGTTGTCGCGCGAGATCTTCAGGATCGCCGCGAACGGACGGCCCATTTTGGAACGGAAACCTTGCAGCGGACCAATGGTGCGATTGGTCAGCAATTCTTCCACTTCGGGAATCTCGAACTGGCGCCCGCCCGGCACCTTGCTCATCGAGAATTCGCACTTGGTGCAAGCGAAGCGGCGATAGTTTTCCTTGACCACGCCGCCGCAGTTCGGGCACGGCGTCTTCAGCGTCGCGTAATCGCCGGGGATGGTGTCGTTGTTGTATTCTTTGGCGCGCTTGACGATGATTTGCGTCATCTGCGCGATCTCGCGCATGAACTCGTCGCGGCTGATCTTGCCGCGCTCCATCTGCGCCAGCTTGTGCTCCCATTCACCGGTCAGTTCTGGCTCTGTCAGTTCGTCCACGCCGAGGCCGTGCAGCAGCGTCATGAGCTGGAACGCCTTGGCGGTCGGCATCATTTCGCGGCCTTCGCGAATCAGGTATTTTTCGTTCAGCAAACCTTCGATGATGGCCGCGCGCGTGGCCGGCGTGCCGAGACCCTTGCCGGCCATCGCTTCGCGCAGCTCGTCGGAATCGATCAACTTCCCTGCGCCTTCCATGGCCGACAGCAACGTTGCTTCCGTGTAGCGTGCGGGCGGTTTGGTGACCAGGCCGTTGGCGGTGACCTTGTCGGTCTTGACCTTTTCGTCCTTGGCGACCGCCACCAGCGTACCGCTGTTTTCGTCTTTCTCGTCAACCACATCCTTGCCGTAGATCGCCAGCCAACCCGGGTTGGTCATGACTTTGCCCTCGGTCTTGAACTGATGGCCGGAGACTTCGGTAAAGCGCGTCGTGACCTGGAATTCCGCCGCCGGGAAAAACACCGCCATGAAGCGGCGCGTCACCAGGTCGTAGAGTTTCTGTTCCGGCTCGGACAAATTCTTCGGCACCTGCGTGGTCGGGATGATCGCAAAGTGATCGCTGATCTTGGTGTTGTCGAAGATGCGCTTGTTCGGCTTGACCCAGCCCTGCTTGAGGATTTGCTTGGAGAACTGATGATAGTTGTTGTTCTCCGACAGCGACTCCATCGTTTCCTTGACGGTCTGCAGATAGTCTTCGGGCAAGTGGCGCGAGTCGGTACGCGGATAGGTCAGCACCTTGTGCTTTTCGTACAACGCCTGCGCCAGGCCGAGCGTGTTCTTGGCCGAGAAGCCGAAGCGCGAGTTGGCTTCGCGCTGCAGGCTGGTCAGGTCGAACAGGCCGGGCGCCATTTGCGTGGTCGGCTTGGATTCTTCGGTGACGGTGCCGATCTTGCCACGGCAGGCGGCGACGATGGATTCGGCGGCGGCTTTGCTCCACAAACGCTCGGGACGCTTCTCGGGATCGGTCTCGTCCTTCTTGTGCATCTTGTCGAGCCAGCGGCCTTCATAGATGCCGGCGGCGCAGACGAACTCGGCGCGCACTTCCCAATAGTCGCGCGGGACGAACTTCTTGATCTTCTCTTCGCGCTCGACCACGATCGACAAAGTCGGCGTCTGTACGCGACCGACCGTGGTCAAGTAGAAGCCGCCTTCCTTCGAATTGAACGCGGTCATGGCGCGCGTACCGTTGATGCCGATCAGCCAGTCGGCCTCGCTGCGGCAACGCGCGGCATCGGCCAGCGGCAACATATCCTCATCCTTGCGCAAATTGGCGAAGCCGTCGCGGATTGCGCCCGGCGTCATCGATTGCAGCCAGAGGCGTTGCACCGGCTGCTTGGCCTTGGTGTACTGCGCGATCAGGCGGAAAATCAGTTCGCCTTCCCGCCCCGCGTCGCATGCGTTGATCAGGCCGGTGACGTCCTTGCGCTTGATCAGCCTGGACAGCGCCTTGAGGCGCGATTCGGTCTTGGCGATGGGGTTGAGCGCGAAGTGCGGCGGAATCATCGGCAAATGCGTGAAAGTCCACTTGCCACGCTTGACGTCGTATTCTTCCGGCACTGCGATTTCCAGCAGGTGGCCGACGGCCGAGGACAGGACGTATTGGTCGGATTCGAAATACTCATCGTGCTTGGTAAAGCCGCCGAGCGTCTTCGCGATGTCGTTCGCGACAGAGGGCTTCTCGGCAATGATGAGGGTCTTGCTCATAAATGTGATCTCAAAGAGGAGGCAAAGGAGTCGTAAGCGGATGCCTTGCGGCACCAAAATGAGGCGCCGCAGCAAAATTTGTATTGCATATTGGCAATACGCTTTTTATATAGTAGCTAATATTCGAGTAATGCGGGGGGAATGATAAGCGCGTTGCGGAACAAACGGCAAGCGCGGCAGTATGGCTGTGGTCCGCGAAGAACGTTGCCATCGTCGGATAATCTGTTGGCAGATGTCAAAAAAACAAGCGCCATCCGACCTGGCGATTGCCTCCGTTCAACCCCGGCCCGCTCCATGCACAATGTCGACCGGACAATAAAAAACGGCGCCGCCATGGACGCCGTTCTGTTGAAGTTAATGCAAGAGCCGCGGTTCGTTATCTTCTTCGTCGAGAAACAACTCGTCGAACATCAGACCGTCCGGTTCCTTGCCCTGGCTCCACAAGACCATCAGCACGATGACTTTGAGCTTCTCGAGCGACACCGGCGCATCGCCGATGGCCAGCGCGCGCTCGATGACGATTTCGCGCTGCACGGCATTGAGCATCTTGGCGGATTCAAGGAACTGGATGAAACCGACGGCTTCCGTGCCGAGCACATCCATCTCTTGCTGGGCGTAAATACGGATACCGAAGGAAAAGGCCGTCTGCTGAGGATACCGATCAGCGAACTCGTGATTGGCTTCTTCCAGATCGGTCAGCCAACCGAGCGCCCTGGTGATTTCCTCTTCCTCAAAACCGATGGCGGACAATTTCTTGACCAAAGCCGCTGGTTCAGGGCAGGCATCGGGGCGATAGTAGGTTTCGTACAGATAAACAAGGACGTCGAACATGGCTCTACTCTATCGCGAAGGTTGTGACAACACAAGTCTACGAATCCAGTATGGCAGGATTTTGACATTTGCGCAGAATATCTTGTGCGTTGTCATCTGCGAGTTACCTAGAGACTAATTGATTGTCTAGTCGACGCGACGATACCGTCCACCCGGCAGGCACTCCACCGCGCCCGCCAGTTCCAGCGTCAGCAAACGCTCCGCCAACGCAGCGGCGCCGAGTCCGCTGCGCATGCCGAGCATGTCGGCATCCACCGGATCGAAGCCCATGGCGTTAAGCACCTGGTCGCCATCCGCAATTGATGAATCATCAGCAACATTTGTCGCGCCCGCCGACGCCAGTTGCCTCGGCTCCGTCAGCGGCAGCTTGCCGATTTCTTCGAGGATGTCCTGTGCCGATTCCACCAGCTTGGCGCCTTGCTTGATCAGCAGATGGCAACCTTTGGACAGCGGCGAATGAATCGAGCCGGGAATCGCGAACACGTCGCGCCCCTGCTCCGCCACCGTGCGCGCTGTGATCAGCGACCCCGATTGCGCTGCCGCCTCGACCACCAGCACCGCGCGCGCCAACCCGGAAATAATGCGATTGCGACGCGGAAAATTGCCGGCAATCGGCGGCACGCCGAGCGGATATTCGCTGACAATGCAGCCTTCTTCGGCGAGTCGATGCGCGAGCGTACGGTTGCGCGCCGGGTACACGATATCGATGCCGGTGCCGATGACGGCAACGCTCGATGCGCCACCGCGCAAACCGCCCTGATGCGCCGCCGCGTCGATCCCCAGAGCCAGCCCCGACGCCACCGTCAGTCCGGCGCGACTGGCCGCCTCGGAAAAGCGCTCGGCATTCTGTATGCCCTGGACCGTGGCATTGCGGCTGCCGACCACCGCCAGCGAAGTCGCCTGCAACAATTCGCTACGTCCTTTTGCATAGAGCAGGATGGGCGGATCGGCAATGTTGAGCAACGCCTGCGGATAAGCGGCGTCGGCCAGCGTGACGATACGATGGCCGGGCTGCGCCGCCCATTCCAGCGCGCGTTGGACATTGTTTTGCATCATCGGCGAGGGCGGCTTCAGGAGCGCACGCGCGATACGCTCGGACGTCGCCGCGCGCAAGTCATCGAAAGCGGCGGCGAAGATGTCGGCCGGCATGCCGAAGGCGGACAAGAGACGCCGGGCAGCTTCCACGCCGACGCCCTCGGTTTGCGTGAAACGGATCCAGTTGCTCAGTTCCCTCTGTTCCGTTTCGTCATTCATATGATCGGTATTCGACATCGCTAATCTCTTCAGTGTGGCGCACGCACCTTGTCTCCCACCCGCAACGGTGCGACGGCTTGCGTAATCAAGCCGTACGACACGCGTTCGAATACGCGCAGAATCAACAAGCGGCCGCTTTCTTCCTCCGGCAAGCGGGGCTCCTGTTCCGGCGTCTGTTCTTTTGTCTCTCTGCGCAATTTGTCCGCCGTCGCGTACAAGGCAAACGATGCGCCTTCCATGAGCTGATCGCGCGCGCCCTTGTTGATGCTGACGACCTGGTGTTGCGCCGCATGGACGGCGCCGTCGGAGACCGACACGATCAGCGCATCGAGCGCTGCGCCGGGATTACGTGGCGCGCCGGCGGCAAGCGACTCATCCGACTTCGGCAAATGCGGCAGCAAGCGGTCACCGATGACGATTTCCTGCCTGGAATCGGAAATGAAGAAAGCGTGCAAACCATCGCCCGCCTTGCGCACCAGCTTCGCCGCGCCGAGCTGCATCACTTCATCGCCAAGATGCTCGCCGCTGACCGGATCCCGAAGACGCTGCGTCGAACGCACGATCAGAAATTCCGCCGCGCCCTGCACATCGCCCTCTACATACATGCGATCGCCCTTGCCCAGATGCATGCGTTGTTCCGGTGCGGAGACAATGCGCGGTGCATGGTCCAACATGGCGGCATCGACTGCGACAGGCAATGCTGAAACAAACGCCCCGGAACGCGGAAAAAACCTCTGCGGCAAAGCTTGCTGCAGCGCCCCCGATCTGATCGCGGGCGCGAGCAGTACCGTCGTCGCCGCCTCCTCCGAAGCAGATGCCCAAACCGCGCCGCACAAGCCCGGCAGCAGGAAGAATACGGCGGCTATGCTAAACTTTTTCAAAGATTGCCCCCGGATGCGGCAAATAATCGGAATCAGCCTGATATGGCCTGATATATTTTGTTGCAACATTGATAATAAAATGCAGATTCTGCCGAGAAATCCTTGAACTGGCAAGAACAACCCGCAGCTATCGCTATAGAGCGCAGATAGCGCAGCAAGTAGATATGTATGGCCTTATTGAATATCCTCCGTTACCCGGATTCCCGACTGCACAAGATCGCCAAACCCGTGACCGCGTTTGACGATCGCATCAAAAAACTGGTCGCCGACATGGCCGAAACCATGTATGCCGCGCCGGGCGTCGGCCTGGCCGCGACCCAGGTCGACGTGCACGAGCAAGTCATCGTCATCGATGTATCCGACACCAACAACGAACTGCGTGTTTTCATCAATCCGGAAATCACCTGGGCCAGCGAAGAAAAGCAGGTCTACGACGAAGGCTGCCTGTCGGTGCCCGGCATTTACGATGGCGTCGAACGTCCGGCACGCGTCAAGGCGCGTGCGTTCGACGTCGACGGCAAACCGTTCGAAGTGGAAGCGGACGGCCTGCTGGCGGTCTGCATCCAACACGAAATGGACCACCTGAAAGGCAAGGTCTTCGTGGAATACCTGTCGCCGCTCAAGCGCAACCGCATCAAGGCCAAGCTGCAAAAGGAAGAACGCGAACTGAAACGCGAACATGCCGGCGCGCGCTGATTCGCTGCTCGCTGCAAAATAAAAACGGCCTGCATCAGCAGGCCGTTTTTCATTCCGTATGAATGACGATCAGGCGCGCATCACACTGCGACGAAGCGATATACCTTGTCTTCGCCGAGTTGACGCTGCAACACGCCGTCAAACCACAGCTTGTGCAAATGCGCCACGGCCTCGCCGAGCGCGAAACTGAGCTGGTGCGTATCCAGCGGCCGCTTGAACATGACCGGCAAGATGTCCACGGCCGACTGCGGCGTCGCACACGCTTCGACCACTTCCGCCAGCCGCGCGCGATGATGGTCGTTTAGTTGCGCAATGCGCGTATGCAAGCCGCGGAACGGCTTGCCATGCGACGGCAGCACCAGCGTATCGTCAGCCAGACCGGCGTATTTCTTCAACGAATCCAGATATTGCTGCACCGGGTTGGATTCCGGCTCGATCGCAAATACCGAGACATTGGTCGAGATGCGCGGCAACACCATGTCGCCGGAAATCAGCAATCGCACATCCCCGGCATACAGCGAGACATGTTCCGGCGAATGGCCGAAGCCGGTGATCACGCGCCAGTCGCGGCCGCCGATGCGAACCATGTGCTGGTCCTGCATGCGTGTGTAGGCCAGCGGCACGCTCGGCACCAGGTTTTGATAATAATGATTGCGGCCAGCCAACTTGGCGATCTGCTCGGCATCGGTCAAGCCGTGCAGGCGGAAATGCGGCGCCGCGGCGCTGCCGTCCGCACCCGGCAGACCGGCCGACATCAGGCGCGCGAACCCGTATTCGGCGGCGCTCATCCACAGCGGCGCATGCCAGCGTCGGCACAACCAATCCGCCAGGCCGACGTGATCGGGATGACAATGCGTGACCAGCACGCGAAGAATCGGCAGGCCGCGCAACTGCGTGGCGAAAATGGCCTCCCAGCTTTCTTTCGTGATATCGGTAGCGATGCCGCAATCGACGGCGGTCCAGCCGCGCACCCGGCCGGCCGGCGTGTCGACCTCGTCTTCCAGCAGCCACAAGTTGATGTGATCCAATGCGAACGGCAAGCCCATGCGCAGCCACAACACGCCGGGCGCGACTTCAAGGGTGGCGCCCAACGCGGGCAGGGTGTCGCCGAAGGCGTATTCAAGTTGGGATTCAAGAGCGTTCATGAGTACCTGGGTGTGATCGGAGGCAATCCAATGTATTGGCAAACTGGCAAAAAACGAAGAATGGTTTTCATTTTTTGCGGAGCAGCCTACAATATACTTGACGTTAACGTAAAGTGCCACCAACACTCCGAAAACCGTAGCAAGCCACCATTCAGAGATCATGCCGACCTATACCATTACCGAGCTGGCGAAAGAATTCGACATCACGCCGCGCGCGATCCGGTTCTATGAAGATCAGGGCTTGCTGAGCCCGAAACGAGAAGGCAGCGGCGGTCGCAACCGGGTCTACGCGGCGCGCGAGCGCACCCGCCTCAAGCTGACCTTGCGCGGCAAGCGCCTCGGCCTCACCCTGTCGGAAATCAAGAACCTGGTTGACATGTACGAGTCACCCAAGGACACCGAAGCGCAGTTGAAGCGCTTCCTCGGCGTGCTCGCCCAGCATCGCGAAAAGCTTGAGCGCCAGCGTGAAGACCTCGAAGTGACGCTGGCGGAAATCGCCGCGCACGAAGCCGAATGCCTGCAGTTGCTGGAAACCGCGCCGTCGCAAAAGAACCCCGCCAGACGCGCCGCCTCCGCCCGCAAATCCGCCTGAACGCATGACCAAAGATTGCCCATTATTTAGGCACACCACGCAATTTGATTGACGTTAACGTAAACCATATAAATCATAACGAACCTATCCAGACGAGGAGACACAACATGATCCATTTACCCGGTTTGACCTTCGATCACGGCGAAGACATTGCCGCGCTGCGCGCCAGCGTGGCGGAATTCGCGCAGGCGGAAATCGCGCCGCGCGCGGCGGAAATCGACCGCAGCGACCAGTTCCCGATGGACTTGTGGAAGAAGATGGGCGACCTTGGCGTGCTCGGCATCACCGCCGACGAAGAATACGGCGGCGCCGCCATGGGATATCTGGCCCACATCGTCGCGCTCGAAGAAATCTCGCGCGCCTCGGCCTCGGTCGGCCTGTCCTACGGCGCGCACTCCAACCTGTGCGTCAACCAGATCAAGCGCAACGGCACTGCCGCGCAAAAGAACAAATACCTGCCCAAGCTGATCTCGGGCGACTTCATCGGCGCGCTCGCCATGTCCGAACCCAATGCCGGCTCCGACGTCGTCAGCATGAAACTGCGCGCCGATCTCAAAGGCGACCGCTACGTGCTCAACGGCAGCAAGATGTGGATCACCAACGGTCCCGACGCCGACGTGCTGGTGGTCTACGCCAAGACCGACATCGAGGCCGGCGCGCGCGGCATGACGGCGTTCCTGGTCGAAAAGGACTTCAAGGGATTTTCGGTTGCACAAAAACTCGACAAGCTCGGCATGCGCGGTTCCCACACCGGCGAGCTGGTGTTCCGGGATTGCGAAGTGCCGGCCGAAAACGTGCTCGGCGGCGTCGGGCGCGGCGTCAATGTGTTGATGTCCGGCCTCGATTACGAACGCGCCGTATTGTCCGGCGGCCCGCTGGGCATCATGCAGGCCTGCATGGATGTGGTCGTGCCTTATGTGCACGACCGCAAGCAGTTCGGCCAGGCGATCGGCGAATTCCAGTTGATGCAGGGCAAGATCGCCGACATGTATTCGACCATGATGGCGTGCAAGGCCTACGTCTACGCTGTCGGCCAGGCCTGCGACCGCGCGAAGACGCCCGACGCGGCGCGCGCCTTGCGCAAGGATGCCGCCGGGTCGATTCTCTACTCCGCCGAAAAGGCCACCTGGATGGCCGGCGAAACCATCCAGGCCCTGGGCGGCAACGGTTACATCAACGAATATCCGGCCGGGCGCCTGTGGCGCGACGCCAAACTGTACGAGATCGGCGCCGGCACCAGCGAAATCCGCCGCATGCTGATCGGTCGCGAACTGTTTGCAGAAACGATATAAGCAGCGACGAGAACCACATGCCGTTCTTTAAGCATCTCTCAGTTACGCTTCATTTCCGTCGTCCCGGCGAACGCTGGGTCCCGACTTTCGTCAGGACGACAGATCTGCCAAGTTTGCTGTGTAAAAGAGTTTTTCAGATTTCACCATTTCCATACTTTGTTCACGTATTTCATTAACTAGCCAGCAGGAGAAGATCATGCAAGACCCTATCGTTATCGTCGGCGCCGCGCGCACTCCCATGGGCGCTTTCCAGGGCGAATTGTCGGCGCTCTCCGCCAACGAACTCGGCGCCGCCGCAATCAAGGCCGCACTCGAACGCGCCGGCGTCGCCCCCGATCAGGTGCAGGATGTCCTGTTCGGCAACTGCCTGATGGCAGGACAAGGCCAGGCGCCGGCGCGCCAGGCGGCGATCAAGGCCGGCATCCCGGTGTCGGCCGGCGCCGTCACGCTGTCCAAGATGTGCGGCTCGGCGATGCAGGCCGCCATGTTCGGCTTCGACTCGATCCTCGCGGGGACCAATGACGTCGTGGTTGCCGGCGGCATGGAATCGATGACCAACGCGCCCTACCTGATCCCGAAGGCGCGCGGCGGCTATCGCATCGGCCACGGCATGATCTACGACCACATGATGCTGGACGGCCTCGAAGATGCTTACGACAAAGGCCGCGCCATGGGCACCTTCGCTGAAGACTGCGCGGCGAAATACCACTTCACGCGCGCGGACCAGGACGCCTTCGCCATCGCCTCGGTCAAACGCGCGCAGCAGGCCACCGCCGATGGTTCGTTCAAATGGGAAATCGCGCCGGTCACGGTCGCCACGCGCGCCGGCGATGTCGTCATCGACACCGATGAAGGTCCGCGCAAGGCCAGGATCGAAAAAATCCCGACGCTCAAAGCCGCCTTCAAGAAAGACGGCACCATCACTGCCGCCTCGTCGTCCTCGATCAACGACGGCGCCGCCGCGCTCGTGCTGATGCGCGAATCGACCGCGAAAAAACTCGGCAGCACGCCGATTGCCCGCATCGTCGGCCACGCGCGCCATTCGCAGGAACCGAACTGGTTCACCACCGCGCCGATCGGCGCCATCAACAAGCTGTACAAGAAGATCGGCTGGAGCACCGCCGACGTCGACCTGTTCGAGATCAACGAAGCCTTCGCCGCCGTGCCGATGGCCGCGATGAAGGAACTCGGCATCGCGCACGACAAGGTCAACATCCACGGCGGCGCCTGCGCGCTGGGCCATCCCATCGGCGCCTCCGGTGCGCGCATCATCGTCACGCTGATCGGCGCGCTGAAGAAAACCGGCGGCAGGCGCGGCGTGGCCTCGCTGTGCATCGGCGGCGGCGAAGGCACGGCACTGGCAATCGAACTGATCTGAGGATGATATGAGCGCACCTATCGATTTCTACTTCGACTTCAGTTCGCCCTACGGCTATTTCGGCTCGCTGCACATCGAAAAGCTGGCGGCCCAATACGGCCGTCAGGTCAACTGGCATGCGATCCTGCTGGGCCCGGCATTCAAGCTGATGAACATCGCGCCGCTGGCGAGCGTCCCGTTGAAAGGCGACTACTCGCACCATGACATGGAGCGCACCGCGCGCTTCCACAACATCTTCTTCAAGATGCCGGACGTGCTGCCGATCGCTTCGCAACAGGCGGCACGCGCGGTATTGTGGACGCAGAAGAACGATCCGGCCAAAGCGGTCAACCTGATCCACACGCTCTACAGCGCCTACTTCACCGAGAACATCGACATCAGCAAGGTCGACGCGGTATTGCGCATCGCCGGCGACCTCGGCATCGATGTCGAAAAATTGCAGGCGGCGCTCAGCAATGACGCCATCAAGGATGCGCTGAAGCAGGAAGTTACCGCCGCCATCGAACGCGGCGTATTCGGTTCGCCGTTCGTCATCGTCGATGGCGAAGCCTTCTGGGGATTCGATCGCTTCGATCAACTGGAGGCATTATTGAAAAACGGGAAAATCTGATGGCAGGCAAGTCGGACAAACAGGCATGCCCCTGCGGCAAAGGCATGTATGCCGCTTGCTGCGGCCGCTTCATCTCCGGTGCTGCGGTACCGGCAACGGCGGAACAATTGATGCGTTCGCGCTATACGGCATTCGCGCTGCGCGAAGAGGCCTACCTGCGCTCGACCTGGCATCCGGACACCCTGCCGGATGAACCGATCACGGCCGAGAGCGACGTCAAATGGATAGGCCTGGACGTGATCAGACAAAAACACGAAAAAGACAGCGACGAAGCGACCGTCGAGTTCATCGCCCGCTTCAAGGTTGGCGGCCGCGCCCATCGCCTGCACGAGGTCAGCAGCTTCGTGCGTCAGACCGATGCCGCCGGCGTGGCGCGTTGGTACTACGTCGACGGCGCTTTCCCGGACGACGAATAAAAATACATTGAGACAAAGGATCACATGCCGCAACTCGACAGCAAACTGAATACGCGCAGCGAGGATTTCCAGAGCAATGCCGCCGCGATGCAAACCATCGTCGACGACCTCAGGGAAAAGATCGCCGCGATCGCGCAAGGCGGCGGCGAAGCCGCACGCAACAAGCATCTGGCGCGCGGCAAACTGCTGCCGCGCGACCGTGTGCAGATGCTGCTCGATCCCGGCACGCCCTTCCTTGAATTTTCTCAACTTGCCGCCTACGGCATGTACCAGGAGAAGGAAGGCAAGGATGCGGCGCCGTCGGCCGGCATCATCACCGGCATCGGCCGCGTCGCCGGGCAGGAATGCGTGATCGTCTGCAACGATGCAACCGTCAAGGGCGGCACCTATTACCCGATGACCGCAAAAAAACATCTGCGTGCGCAAGAGATCGCCGAATTCAACCATCTTCCCTGCATCTACCTGGTCGACAGCGGCGGCGCCAACCTGCCGAATCAGGATGAAGTGTTCCCCGACCGCGACCACTTCGGCCGCATCTTCTTCAATCAGGCCAACCTGTCCGCCAAGGGCATCCCGCAGATCGCCGTGGTGATGGGTTCCTGCACGGCGGGCGGCGCCTACGTGCCGGCGATGAGCGACGAATCCATCATCGTCAAGGACCAGGGCACCATCTTCCTGGCCGGACCGCCGCTGGTGAAAGCCGCCACCGGCGAAGTCGTCACCGCGGAAGAACTGGGCGGCGGCGACGTGCACACGCGGCTGTCGGGCGTGGTCGATCATCTGGCGCAAAACGATCTGCACGCGTTGTCGATCGCGCGCAGCATCGTCGGCAATCTCAACCGCAGCAAGCCGCAACAACCGGCGTTGCGCGAGCCACAGGAACCGAAGTATCCGGCGCATGAGCTGTACGGCATCATCCCGGCCGACACGCGCAAACCCTTCGACGTGCGCGAGGTCATCGCGCGTGTCGTCGACGGCAGCGAGTTCGACGAATTCAAGGCACGTTACGGCGTCACGCTGGTATGCGGCTTCGCGCACCTGTACGGTATGCCGGTCGGCATCATCGCCAACAACGGCATCCTGTTTTCGGAATCCGCGCTCAAGGGCGCGCACTTCATCGAGCTGTGCTGCCAGCGCAAGATCCCGCTGATCTTCCTGCAAAACATCACCGGCTTCATGGTCGGCCGCAAATACGAAAACGAAGGCATTGCGCGCAACGGCGCCAAGATGGTGACGGCGGTGTCCACGGCATCGGTGCCGAAGCTGACGATGATCATCGGCGGCAGTTTCGGCGCCGGCAATTACGGCATGTGCGGCCGCGCGTTTTCGCCGCGTTTCCTGTGGATGTGGCCGAACGCGCGCATCTCGGTGATGGGCGGCGAGCAGGCCGCGAGCGTGCTGGCCACCGTCAAGCGCGACGGCATCGAAGCGAAAGGCGGCACCTGGTCGGTGGAAGAAGAAGCCGCTTTCAAGACGCCGATCCGCGAACAGTACGAACATCAGGGACATCCCTACTATGCCTCGGCGCGTCTCTGGGACGACGGCGTGATCGATCCCGCCGATACGCGCATGGTGCTCGGCCTGGGATTGAGCGCGGCGCTGAATGCGCCGATCGAAGAAACGAAATTCGGCGTATTCCGGATGTAAACGCAGACGCCAGACAAAAATAATGTCCGAGGAGACAAAATGTTCAGCAAAATCCTGATCGCCAATCGCGGCGAAATCGCTTGCCGGGTCGCGGAAACCGCGCGCAAGCTCGGCATCAAGACCGTGGCCGTGTATTCGGAGGCGGACGCATGCGCAAAGCATGTCGCAGCCTGCGACGAAGCCGTGTTGATCGGCCCGGCGCCGGCCAAGGAAAGCTATCTGCTGGGCGACAAGATCATCGCCGTGGCGCTGGCGACCGGTGCCCAGGCAATCCATCCGGGCTATGGTTTCCTGTCCGAGAATGCCGGTTTTGCGGAAGCCTGCGCCAAAGCCGGACTGGTCTTCATTGGCCCGCCGGCATCGGCGATCCACGCGATGGGCTCCAAATCGGCGGCCAAGGCCTTGATGGAAAACGCCAACGTGCCGCTGGTTCCCGGCTATCACGGCGACAACCAGGACCCCGACTTCCTGCAAAAGGAAGCCGACCGCATCGCCTATCCGGTGCTGCTCAAAGCCAGCGCCGGCGGCGGCGGCAAGGGCATGCGCATTGTCGAGAAACCTGAAGACTTCAAGGCTGCGCTCGCCTCGTGCAAACGCGAAGCGATCAACAGCTTCGGCGACGACAAGGTGCTGGTGGAAAAATACCTGACGCGGCCGCGTCATATCGAGATCCAGGTATTTGCCGACAACCGTGGCGAATGCGTCTACCTGTTCGAGCGCGATTGCTCGGTGCAGCGCCGTCACCAGAAGGTGCTGGAAGAAGCGCCAGCGCCCGGCATGAGCGAAGAACGCCGCCGCGCCATGGGTGAAGCGGCGGTGGCGGCGGCGCAGGCGGTCGGCTATGTCGGCGCGGGTACGGTGGAGTTCATTGCCGATTATTCCAACGGCGAGGACGGCAGTTTCTACTTCATGGAAATGAATACGCGCCTGCAAGTCGAACACCCCGTGACCGAAATGATCACCGGCCTCGATCTGGTCGAGTGGCAATTGCGCGTGGCCGCAGGCGAAACCTTGCCGCTGCGCCAGGAACAATTGCAACTCAACGGCCACGCCATCGAGGCGCGCATCTATGCGGAAAATCCGGAAAAGGGCTTCTTGCCGTCGATCGGCACGCTGCGCTATCTGCATACGCCGCCTGCGGTGCATTTCCGCGTTGCCGGCCATGCGCAATCGCCGGCTGCGGTGCGTATCGATTCCGGCGTGCGCGAAGGCGACGCGATTTCGCCGTTCTACGATCCCATGATCGCCAAGCTGATCGTCTGGGGCAAGGACCGCGACGCCGCACTGACCAACATGGCGACGGCGCTGGCGCAATACCGCATCGTCGGCCTGGCCAGCAACATCGGTTTTTTGCAGCGTCTGATTGCGGGGCAGGCGTTCTCCACGGCGGACCTCGATACCGGACTGATCGAGCGTCACCACGATGCGCTGTTCCCGGCGCAGCAAGCGGCGTCAACCGCGACGCTGGGGCTCGCGGCGGCGCTCCTGCTGTCGCAGGAAACGCCCCGCGCGCCCGACGCCCGCGATCCATGGGCGCAAACCAGCGGCTGGCGAATGAACGGCACGCTGTTGCGCACATTGACATTCAGCGACGAAGCGGGCGTCTACACAATGACCGTCGAGTATCGCGGCAGCGCGCAATGGATTCTGCATCGCGACGGCACGCAACACAGTCTGCGCGTGGACGACCACAACCATGCCGATCTGCGCATCGCGTTGGGCGATGCAACCGTCGCCGGCAATGTCGTGCGCGATGGCGACGTCTTTCATGTCTTCCATCATGGCCGACACACTGTGCTGGAATGGGACGACCCGATGGCGCATGCCGGTCACAGCGAGAGCGAAGGCGGCCGCCTGACCGCGCCGATGCCGGGCAAGATTGTCGCGGTGCTGGTGGAGAAGGGCCGCAGCGTCGCCAAGGGTGCGCCGCTGCTGATCATGGAAGCAATGAAGATGGAACACACCATCGCCGCGCCCGCCGACGGCGTCATCGACGAGCTGCTGTACCTGGTCGGCGACCAGGTGGCGGAAGGCGCGCAGTTGCTGGCGTTCACCCCGGCCTGAGCCCGCCGCGATGATTGCCAATCCGTTCGGCCTGCCGTCCAGCATCCATGTGCTGGAGCGCGGCTGGCTGTCGTCGAACAATATCCTGTTCCTCGGCGAGCAGGAGACCGCGCTGGTCGACAGCGGCTACGTCACGCATGCGCCGCAGACGCTGGCGCTGATCGCGCATGTGCTGCGGGAACACGACCGCAGTAACCGGCTGGACCGGCTGGTCAACACACACCTGCATTCCGATCATTGCGGCGGCAACGCGGCCTTGCAAGCCGCCTATCGCTGCCGCACCGCGATCCCGCATGCCGAAGCCGGCAAGGTGGCGCGCTGGGATGAAGACCAACTGAGCTACAAGGCGACCGGCCAGCAATGTCCGCGTTTCGCGTTTGATGACACCATACGGGACGGCGATGCGCTGCTGCTTGGCGATCTGCAATGGACCGCGCTGGCGGCGCCGGGACACGATCCGCATTCGCTGATTTTGTATTGCGCGCAAGAGGGATTGCTCATCTCGGCCGATGCCCTGTGGCAGAACGGCTTCGGCGTGATCTTCCCGGAGCTGGAAGGCAAGTCCGGATTCGCCGAGGCGCACGCGACGCTAGACCTGATTGCAGGACTCGATGTGCGGCTGGTCATCCCCGGCCACGGCGCGCCGTTCGCGGATGTCGGCGCGGCGCTGGCGACAGCGTATTCGCGACTCGACTATCTGCAGGACGATCCGCTGCGCAATGCGCAGAACAGCGTCAAGGTGATCTTGAAATTCCTGCTGCTGGAGCGGCAAACGATTCCGCTCGAACAGGTGTCGTCGATGATGGCGGATATTCCGCTGCTGGCCGCATGCAACCGTCGCTACTTCCATCTCGGCGACGCCGCGCTCGCCGACTGGGCGATGGCGCAACTGGTCAGAGCGGGCGCAGCCGCCATCGTGGGCGGCGAATTGCGCAACGCTGGCTAAGCTGGTTATGGCAGCGATGGCGACGCGTTGCAGGTAAAATCATCGGCTTACTTCACTTTTTGCAGACAACCTACATGCGCATCCTGTTCCAGACCGCAGACACCGCCAGCCAGGACGCCTGGCTGCGCGATCTGCGCGCCGCCCTGCCGGACGCCGACGTCCGCCTCTGGCAATCCGGCGACGCTGCTTCTGCCGCGCCGGCCGATTATGCGGTGGTGTGGAAGCCGCCGTTCGAGATGCTGCGGGCGCATCCCGAGCTGAAAGCGGTATTCAATCTCGGCGCCGGCGTCGACGCCATCCTGCAATTGAACGTGGTGCCGGAACACCTGCCGCTGATCCGCATCGACGACGGCGGCATGGCCGAACAAATGGCAGAATTCGCCGTCCAGGCGACGCTGCGCTATTACCGCCGCCTCGACCTGTACGAACAGCAAGCGCGGCGCGGCGAATGGAAACCGCTGCCGCCATTCGACAAGGCCGATTTCGGCGTCGGCATCCTGGGACTGGGCGTGCTCGGCCAGCGCATCGCCGAGAGCCTGCAGCATTTCGGTTTCAAGGTCAGCGGCTGGAGCCGCACTCCCCGATCGATGCCCGGCGTGACGAGCCACGCGGGTGCCGCGCAATTGAATGACTTCCTGCGCAGCGCGCGCGTGCTGGTATGCATGGTGCCGCTGACGCCGGAAACCGCCGGCATCCTCAATCGCGAGACGCTGTCGCAGTTGCCGCACGGCGCTTACCTGATCAACCTGGCGCGCGGCGGCCATCTGGTCGAAGCCGATTTGCCGCCGCTGCTGGCAAGCGGCCGGATTGCCGGCGCCACGCTCGACGTGTTCCGGGAAGAGCCGTTGCCGCCTCAGCATCCGTTCTGGAGCGACCCGCGCATCGCCATCACGCCGCATATTTCCGCGCTGACGGTACGCGATATCGCGGCGCGCCAGATCGCCGAAAAGATCGCCGCCCTGCAACGCGGCGAAACAGTCGCCGGTCTGGTCGATCGCAAGCGAGGATATTGATCGTGGCGCCCGCGCCGCATCCCGCATCCGACAACCTGCCCAAAATAGCAAAGGAGACAAACGCCATGAGCCTGCCCAAGAAAGTAAAAATCGTCGAAGTCGGTCCGCGCGACGGCTTGCAGAACGAGAAGGAAACCATTTCCGCCGAGGTCAAGATCGAACTGGTCGACCGCTTGACGGCGGCCGGCTTCGTCAACATCGAAGCGGCGTCGTTCGTGTCGCCGAAATGGGTGCCGCAGATGGCGACGTCCGGCGAAGTCATGCGCGGCATTGCACGCAAACCCGGTGTGATCTATTCCGCGCTGGTGCCCAACATGAAGGGTTTTGAAGCGGCGCTGGAAGCCGGCGTCGATGAGATGGTGATTTTCGGCGCCGCGTCCCAAGCGTTTTCGCAGAAGAATATCAATTGCTCTATCGCCGAATCGATCGCGCGCTTCCGCGAGGTCGCGCAAGCGGCAAAACAACACAATAAACGCCTGCGCGCAGCCGTCAGTTGCGCGTTCGGCTGCCCCTACCAAGGCGATGTGCCGCTGTCGGCGGTGGCCGACGTCGTCGGCCGTTTCCGCGATCTGGGTTGCGACGAGATCGACATCGCCGACACCATCGGCGTGGCGACGCCGAACAAGGTTGCGCCGGTCATGCAAGCGGCCATCCGCGAGTTCCATATCGACGGCCTGTCGGGGCATTTCCACGATACCTACGGCCAGGCGCTGGCCAATATCTACGCCAGCCTGGAAGTCGGCATCACGATCTATCACTCTTCGGTCGCCGGCCTGGGCGGCTGTCCTTACGCCAAGGGTGCGACCGGCAACGTCGCCTCGGAAGATGTGCTCTACATGATGCAAGGCCTGGGCATCGAGACCGGCGTCAATCTGGATGCGGTGGTGGATGCAGGCCAGTTCATTTCGCAGCACCTTGGTCGCAAGGCAGTCAGCCGCGCAGGAAACGCCATTGCGGCCAAGCGCACAGCGTAAGCATTCGGCTCGAAAGGGAAAGCGGCACGACCGGTAATGGTCATGCCGCTTTTTACCTGGGCGCGTCAGAATCTCTGAATCATCAGAATTCTTCCCAGGAATTTTCATCGGCGCCGGTTGCTTTGACGGTCCTGTCGGCGGAAGCTGCCGTCGGCAGTGCAGCCGGTTTTGCAACCGGTTTCGCAACCGCCTGCACAGGTGCTTTGAGTGGCTTCTGCTTCGCCGCCGGCGCGCGCACGGCGGCAGCTTTATGGACCGGCTTTGGCTGCGGCGCCGTATGCGAAGTCGCAGACATGCGGCCATGATCGTTGTCGGACAGCTTGAACACGCTGACAGCCTGCGCCAACAGACCGGCCTGTTCCTGCAGGCTTTCGGCTGCGGCGGCGGCCTGCTCGACCAGCGCGGCGTTTTGCTGCGTGATCTCATCCATCTGCGTAATCGCCCGGTTCACTTCCTCGATGCCTGTGCTTTGCTCCTGGCTGGCGGCGGTGATCTCGCCCATGATGTCGGCCACGTGCTTGACCGAGGTCACGATCTCGCCCATGGTGGCGCCGGCTTCGTCCACCAGCTTGCCGCCGGCGTCGACCTTGCCCACCGAATCGCCGATCAGTTCCTTGATTTCCTTGGCCGCCGAGGCGCTGCGCTGCGCCAGGCTGCGCACTTCGCTCGCCACCACCGCGAAGCCGCGGCCCTGTTCGCCGGCGCGTGCCGCTTCCACCGCCGCGTTCAATGCCAGGATGTTGGTCTGGAAGGCGATACCGTCAATCACGCTGATGATGTCGACAATCTTGCTTGAGCTTTCTTTGATCGAGCCCATGGTGACGACCACATCGCCGACCACTTTGCCGCCCTTGAGCGCCAGCTCGGACGCCGAGGTCACCAGCGAATTGGCCTGGCGCGCGTTGTCGGCGTTCTGTCGCACCGTCGATGTCAGCTCTTCCATCGAGCTCGCGGTTTCTTCCAGGCTGGAGGCCTGGGACTCGGTGCGGTTCGACAGGTCGGCATTGCCGGTGGCGATTTCGCGCGAGGCGACGTTGATGGTTTCAGTGCCGGTGCGCACATTGCCGACCACGCTGGCGAGTCCCTCGCCGATGCCGTTGATGGCGCCCATCAGGCGGCCGATTTCATCGTCGCGTTCGACCGCAAGTTTGGCGGTCAGGTCGCCGGTGGCCAGTTTCTCTGCGGCGACCAGGCTCTGATCGAGCTGTTTCTTGATCAGGACATACAGCGCATAGAGCACGGCCACCGAGGTCGCCAGCATCAAGCCGAGCATTACCAGGGCGACGACATAAGCCCGGGTTCCGTCGCCACGCGCCTTGTCCAGTTCGCCGGCAGTGCGTCGGTCCATCAGCGTTTCAAATTCAGTGATCGGCTGCATGATGTTTGCGGCATTTTTTTCGTAGACGTCGTCGTACACCAGTTTGCGCGCCTTCTCCAGGTCGGGCGTATCTTTCTTGGTGAATTTCCCGGTGCCGTCGTCGTACTCGCCCTTGACCGCATGCATGGCGATGTCTTCCGTCTTGATCAGCGCCGTGGATAACGATTGGGCCTCATTGAGCTTGGCGAATTCCTGATCGGTAAAACCGGCCTGTTTCATCAGATCGGTGACGGAAATGGTGCGGCCGTCGGGGCGCGGTTTCTTGCCGGTGCTGACGGCGACGATGTCCCAATAAATCGCCTCGTATCTCGGATCGCCGGTGACGACGTATCTGCGCACGGATGCAGTCAGACGTTCTGAATTGTTGCGGACTTCGCTGGCGAGCTTGTAGGAGTTATAGCGCGCATCACCGGCTTTTTCGATCTCGGTCTGCGCCCTCAATATCAGTTGCAATGTGGCAAACATCAATATCGACAATGCTGCCAGCACGACAAAGAAAAAAAAAACTCCGCTTTAAAGTGAATAGTTTGCGCATCCTCACCTCCTCGGTTTTCTCAAAAATTTTGTCGCCGGCAACATGGATGCACGACATCCCGAGACGAGACGACACGACACAGCACCGCCGACAGACGGTGCTGTGGTACTGCGCGATTGATGAATGGAATTAGTGTCGGTGACGACTGCGCGTGCGTATATGCTGCAGACGCGCCTGAAGAAGTCGATGATGAAGTATTGCCGCCAGGACAAGGCCGCCGGCGATGGCGGTCACAGTCAGAAAGGTATCCATATATCCCCCTCGGAAAGGCACCTTGAAAAACCAGCATTGAACACGCATGCACTCGCAAACGGCGCGCCATACGGCAGCGTGCAAGTCTTTATCGGCTGGTTTATAGAAAACATAACATGTTTACAAAATAAGAAGACTTGTCAAAAACAAAAAATATTCGACGCAACAACACAAAAAGCACGATCGTAATATTTTCACCTTATAATCGCCGCATTACCAACAATGATGAGACGCCGCCATGCCGATTCCAGCCATCCTGCAACACTTGCGCCTGCCCGTGATTGCCTCGCCGATGTTCATCGCCAGCGGCCCTGCGCTGGTGGCGGCCCAATGCAAAGCCGGCATCGTCGGCTCCTTTCCGGCGCTCAATGCGCGTCCGGCGGAGCAACTCGACGTCTGGCTGACGCAATTGCAGGCGGAGCTGGCGACCTATCACGCCGCCAATCCGGACGCCATCGTCGGCCCGATTGCGGTCAATCAGATCGTGCATCAGTCCAATGACCGTCTCGCGCATGACGTGGAAGTCTGCGTGAAACATCGCATTCCCATCATCATCTCGAGCCTGCGCGCGCCGCCGAAGGAAATGCTGGACGCCATCCACAGCTATGGCGGCATCGTGCTGCACGACGTGATTTCGATCCGTCACGCGCAAAAGGCGCTGGAAGCCGGGGTCGACGGCCTGATCCTGGTGGCGGCCGGCGCCGGCGGCCATGCCGGAACGCTGTCGCCGTTCGCGCTGGTCGGCGAGGTGCGCAAGTTCTTCGACGGCCCGCTCATCCTGTCGGGCGCCATCGCCACCGGCGACGCCATCCTGTCGGCCCAGGCCATGGGCGCCGACCTGGCCTACATCGGCTCGCGCTGGCTGGCGACCAAGGAAGCCAACGTCAGCGACGCATACCGCCAGGCCATCATCGAATCGACCGCGGCCGACGTGGTGTATACCAACCTCTTCACCGGCATACACGGCAATTACCTGAAGAAATCCATCGTCAACGCCGGGCTCGATCCGGACAACCTGCCGGAGGCGGACAAGACCAAGATGAATTTCGGTTCCGGCGGCGACACCAAGGCCAAGGCATGGCGCGACATCTGGGGCGCCGGTCAGGCGGTGGGATTGATGGACGATGTGCCGACGGTGGCGGAGATGGTGACGCGCCTCGAAAACGAATATGCTGCGGCGCGCAAGCGTCTTGCGCTATAACCACTTTCGATGCTGCGCCGACAGACGGCTTCTGTCGGACAATGCCGCTATCTGCAAACGACTTTGTAACTAGCGGCACTTCTTCCTCACTTGTATGTCGTACGGTCTCAAACACCATACACGTGAGGACTTTATGACCAGCTTTCTCCGCACCAGAAAAGATCGCCACCCAAAATCGGAAAACAAAGCCCGTCTCCCCCATGAGCATGACCAGTCCGCCGACAGCCAGCGCAGCGATGTCGGGCAGAAGGAAATCCGCCGCGCCTATGAGGACATTCGCGATGGTCAGGTAGACACGGATCTGCGCGGCAGCGGCGGCCTCGACGAAGTCAACAAGGATGCCGGCAAACGCGCCGGCGAAGCGCCGCACAAGACCGGCGACGAAACTTTCGATAAATCGCATTGACCCGCCAGGGCCTGATGGCAATCGATTTGCGAGCTGCGTGTTGTAGCGTCCGGCAGGAAGGGAAGAAAACCGGAAATCAAAGCCCGGCGTCGGCGATCCACTCGTTGATGATGCGGGCCAGTTCCTGCGGTTTCTCCAATGGCGTCATGTGGCCGCAATCGCGCACGATCTCGAAACGCGCCGCGGGGATGCGCTTTGCCATCTCTTCCGACTCCTCCACCGTGCGCAGGCGATCGGCGTCGCTGGCCACGATCAGCGCCGGGCAAAGGATGCGATGCAGGTCGGCGTAGCTGCCGTCGCGCAGCGTCGACAACTGGCGCAGGAAAACTTCCTTGCCGTTTTTCAGCGCCATCGCTTGCAAACGCTGCAGCAACGCCGCGTCGCCGGCCCGATCGGGATGCAGCGACGATGCCAGCGCGCGTGACGTCAATCCCTTGAACGGCGCCTTCTCCGCCAGCGCGATCTGCGCCAGCGTCGCCGCCGATTCCTGCGCGTTTTGCGCACGCGAGGAAGTATTCAGCAAGCCCAGACCGAGCACGCGCTCCGGCGCTTTCAAGGTGATCGCCTGCGCCACGAAACCGCCCATGGAAAAACCGAACAGCACGAACCTGTCCGGGGCATTGTCCAACACCCGGTCGGCCATCGCCGCCAGCGAATCGTCTTGTCCCAGGTCGCCGAAATGCAATGTGCCCAGCGTCGCAAGATCGCCGCGCATGTCGTCCCACAATGATTCATTCAGCATAAAGCCGGGCAAAAAAACCAGGTCGCGCATCTTCTTTCTATTTCCTCGTTGTAGATTGTCGTTCAATTATCTGTCCCGCGTTGCGCCGGGAATGTCGCGCGCCTGGAGGGTCATGACCTCCCCATCGACCGCAAACAATTGCAGCGTCTTGCCGTTGATCTTGTATCGTTCCAGCGCCTGCAGCTTGTCGAGGAAAGCCGCTTCGAAATCCATGGCCTTGCCCGCACAAGCCATGCGCGTGGCGGCGGCGTGGCCGATCGTGAGACGGCTGCCGTCGCGCAGCACATATGGCGCGCTGAACCGGTTGCACCAGGCACGGCCGCTGACGCTGGCCTGGGCGCCGTCATCCTGGAAATTCAGGATCACCGGCTCGCCGTTGTCGCCGTGCGGAATATCATGGCCGGGCCAACTCGTCAGTTCCCAACGCGACATTGCCAGCGCCGCGCTATCCGTGGCCTGCGGTGTTGCGCATGCCGCCAGCACCGTTGCCGCCGTCGCGGCGAAAATCGCAAGATATCGTTTCATGACTGCACCTCCTTTTTTCAACAAGATCACTCCAGCCATTTCGCCCGGCCGGCCGCCAGCGCCACCGCGCCGCACAGCACGCCGATGAACGCCAGCGCCGCCTGCAACCCGAAACCGTGCGCCAGAAAACCGACCATCGGCGGACCAACCAGGCTGCCGCTATAACCCAGCGTCGCCACGCCCGCCAGCGCGATCGAACCATGCCGGCCGGCGGCGCTGAACACGAACGGGAATACCATCGCCACGCCGCTGCCGGCAATCGCGAAGCCGACGATCGCCATCGGAATGTTCGCCGCCGCGACGGCGATGAAGACGCCGACGCCGGCCAGCAGCGCACCATAGCCCACCACCTTGCGCGCGCCCCAGCGTTCCTTGAAGCGGTCGCCGACCAGGCGCGCCAGCAGCATCATGCCGGCAAACCCGGCATACGCCAGCGGCGCGCCGCCATCGCCCGCCCCCATGTGGTCCTTCATGTACAGGCCGCTCCAGTCGGCAATCGATCCTTCGACGATGGCGCCGCAAAAACCGATCAGGCCGAGCGCCACCAGATGGCCATGCGGAATGGCGAAAATTTTCCTGTCCGCGTCAGGCTCGGGGCGATCGTTCGGCAAGGCCTTGTAACCCCAGCGCAGCGGCAGGAAAAATAACAGGCTTAACAACAGAAAGTGCCAGAACGGCGCCACCTCGAATGACGCCACCGCGCTGCCGAGCAAGGCGCCGCAGAACGTACCGACGCAAAACCATGCATGCAGCAGCGACATGATGGAGCGCCCGGCCTGCTTTTCCGCCACCGCGCCGAGTGCATTGATGGCGACATCGAAGCAGCTCGATGCGGCGCCGTACATGGCGCTGAACAGCATCAGCAGCGCCAGCTCCGGCGCGCAACCGATGGCCGGCAGCGATATCAGCAACATGATTCCGGCATACCACGCGGTACGACGTGCGCCGTAGTGCGCATTGAGCCACGCCGCCAGAGGAAACGAGCCGACGGCGCCAATGCCGCCGCACAGCAGCACCATGCTCAACGTGGCGGCGTCCAGTTGCAGGTTGTCGCGAATCGATGGAATGCGAGCAGCCCAGCTTGCATAGAGCAGGCCGAGCAAGAAAAAGAAAAATGGAACGGCGATTTGTCGCCAACGCACGCGCGGCGTCGATGTGCCGAGAGTCAGATCGGTTGTCATGCGGTCATCGGAGGATTAAACTTCGGTCAGCCGCCATTATCTCGCATCCCGTGCGAATCGCTTTCGGATTCTGCACAATCGCAATGATGTCTTCCATTCACCACTACGGCGGCATTTTATTTTCCACATGCTAGATTCGACTGTCCAACCACACAGACTTGAACGACAAACGCTGGACGCGCTCCTGGCGCTGCAACACATGGTCGACGACTACCCCCCCCTGCATGAACACCGCGTCGCAGGACTGGCGATGAGCATCGGCCGCCGGCTGGAAGTCGGCTCCGCTCAACTCGAAGCGCTGCATATGGCGGCACTGGTGCATGACATCGGCAAAGTCGACATTCCACTCGGAATATTAAATAAACCAGGCAAGCTCACCGACACCGAATTCACGTTGATCAAGACGCACGCCAAAACCAGCTACGACGTGCTGAACCGCATCTCTTTCACGCTGCCGGTGGCCGACATCGTGTACGCGCATCACGAATACCTCGACGGCTCCGGCTATCCGCGCGGTTTGCGCGGCGACCAGATCATGCCGGCCGCGCGCATTCTCACGGTGGCCGACATCGTGGAGTCGATGTCCGAAGATCGCCCCTATCGCAAAAGCCTGGGCATGTCCGCCGCGCTGAAGGAAATCCAGCGCCTGCGCGGCACGCGTCTTGATCCTGCGGCAGTCGACGCCTGCCTGCATGTCTGCGGCAACGCCGCATAGCAAGATCAGCTACACTCTGGGCAAGACAAAATCAGGCGGCGCTCGCAACACCAGCCATCAGCCGCCGACGCCCAAGAGACAAGCCCATGCCCGCATCGACTGCGCACGCCGATCACGATTTCATCACGCGCCATCCTTTACTGACCGCCCTCGCCCTGTCGCTGGGCACCGCAATCGCGCTCGGTGTGGCGCGCTTCTCCTACGCCCTGCTGCTGTCGCCGATGCGCACCGATCTCGGCTGGCCTTATCTGATCGCGGGCGGCATGAACACCGGCAATGCGCTCGGCTACCTGCTGGGCGCATTGGCGACGCCGCCGCTGGCGCGCCGCTTCGGCACGCACGGAATGCTGATCGGCGGCGCCCTGGCGACGGCGTTCTTCATCATCCTGTCGGGCTTGGTCACCGACACCGCAACGTTGCTGTCGCTGCGCATCGTGACCGGCACGGTCAGCGCTTTCGTCTTCATCTCCGGCGGCATCCTGGTCAGCCGGCTGGCGGCAATGCATCCGCGGCGCGCGGGTTTTTTGCTGGGCGTGTTTTATGGCGGCAGCGGCATCGGCATCGTGGCATCGGCCTGGCTCGTGCCGCTGACGATTGCCGCCGCAAGCGCCTGCGGCGTAGCGCACGGCTGGCAGTGGGCCTGGCTGGCGATGGGCGCACTGAGCCTGATCGCCACCGCCGTCATGGCAATTCCCGCCTTGCGCATCCCGACGCTGCCGCCGCAGACGCAAGGTGCCGGGCATTTCCGTCTGCGCACATTGGGTTTCGGACTGACGGGCTACTTCATGTTCGGACTCGGCTATATCGGTTACATGACCTTCGTGATTGCCTTGCTGAAGGAGCAAGGCATGTCGGCTGGCATGATCACCTTGTTCTATACCCTGCTCGGCGTGGCGGTAGTGGGATCGTCGCGCTTGTGGGCCGGCATGCTCGACAGGTTCAGGGGCGGCCAGTCGCTGGCGCTCCTCAATGCGCTGCTGAGCATCGCGACGCTGGTGCCGGCAGTGACGGCGGCGCCGGCGGCGGTGTTCATTTCGGGATTGATGTTCGGCGGCGTGTTCCTGTCGGCGGTGGCGTCGACCACGGCGCTGGTGCGCCACAACCTGCCGCCGGCGAGCTGGTCAGTCGGCATCAGTGCATTCACGATCGTGTTTGCGGCAGGCCAGATTGTCGGCCCGACCATTGTCGGCTGGATCGCCGATCGCAGCGGCGGCTTGCAGCAAGGCCTGCTGTTTTCGGCGCTGGCCCTGCTGATCGGGGCGCTGCTGGCATGGCGCCAGCGGCCGCTGAATTCAAGCCAGGTACTTACGCAATGAATCGATCAGCGTCCCGCATGCCTCATCGGTGCCGACCGTGATGCGCAGGAACTGATTGATGCGCGCGCTGGTGAAGTGGCGCACGATGATGCCGTCGCCGCGCAACGCGGCCGCCAATGCCGCGGCGTCATGTTGCGGATGGCGTGCGAAGATGAAGTTGGCAGCCGACGGCAGCACCTCGAAACCAAGCGACGCCAGGTCGCTCACCAGCTTGCCGCGGCTGGCGATGACGGCATTCCTGGTCTTGTCGAAATGCGCGTCGTCCTCGATCGCGGCAGTGGCGCCGACAATGGCGATGCGATCCAGCGGATAGGAATTGAAACTGTTCTTGACGCGTTCGAGCGCGCTGATCAGGTCGACATGGCCGACCGCGAATCCTACGCGCAAACCGGCCAGCGAACGCGACTTCGACAGCGTCTGCACCACCAACAGGTTGGGATGACGCGCTATCAGTCCGATGGCGCTCTCGCCGCCGAAATCGATATACGCCTCGTCGACGATCACCACGCGGTCCGGATTGCCGGCCAGCATGCGCTCGACCTCGTCCAGCGGCAGCAGGCAACCGGTGGGGGCATTCGGATTCGGGAAGATGATGCCGCCGATGGCATCGCCATGGCCCAGGTAATCGTCCACGCGGATGGTGAAGTCGTCCGCCAGCGGCACGGCGCGGTATTCCACTTCATACAGGCCGGCATAGGTCGGATAGAAGCTGTATGTGATGTCCGGGAACAGGATCGGCGCGCCATGCTTGAGCAAGGCCTGGAAAGCATGCGCCAGCACTTCGTCCGAACCGTTGCCGACGAACACTTGCGCGGTCGACAAGCCATGCCGTTTTGCAATTGCCAGCTTGAGCGGTTCGGCGTCGGGATTGGGATACAGGCGCAGGTTGTCGCCGACTTCCTGCGCCATGGCGACGACCGCCTTCGGCGACGGGCCGTAGGGATTCTCGTTGGTGTTGAGCTTGACCAGCTTGCTGATCTTGGGTTGCTCGCCGGGAGTGTAGGGCGTCAGGCGGCTGACGAGGGGGCTCCAGAATTTGCTCATGGGGAATGGTTTTCGGAAGGTTCTGCAATAAAACAGCAATGGTAACAAACCCCGGCCCGGCGCGCGGCACAGATAAAAGTGCAAACCGCGTCAACTGGCGCTGCCGCTTGCGCATTAAGGGCATGCGCAAGGAGGGTTGCGCGACATGCCCGGCGACGCCGGACATGCAAAGATAACAAGTCAATCAAGATAAAGAGCGCTCGCATGGCAGAAGAATTTGAAGTCCCCAGTCCGCATGAACATCATCTGGAACACGTGACCGAACACGCGCATTCCAGCGGCGACAATTTCGCCGGCAAGATCGCCGTCATGACCGCCATCATGGCGACCATCGGTGCGCTGTTCAGTTATCAAGCCGGGTCCACCGAAAGCACGGTGGCGATGAACAAGAACAATGCTGCGATCAAGAAGACCGAAGCGGCGAACCAGTGGAATTACTACCAGGCCAAATCGAGCCGCCAGAATCTGGCCGAACTGGCGGCGACGATTCCCGGCGTCGACGCGGCAAAATACACTGCCGCTGCCGAACGCTACAAATCGGAGAAAGAAGAAATCCGCAAGGCCGCCGAGAAGCTGGAAGCCGAATCCAAGGAATGGGATGAGCTGTCGGAAGTCAAACTGCACCAGCATCACCGCTGGGCTCAAGCCATGACGGCGATCCAGATCGCCATCTCGCTGGCGGCGATCACGCTGCTCACGCGCAAGGACTGGCTCAAGAAGATTTCCTACACCGCAGCCGGCGCCAGCGTGGTGCTGGGAACGTTGGCGGCGATGCATATCTGAGGCAAGGGCCTGGAAGCCTAGGCTTTGGCTTCCATGTGATACATCCCCCACGGGCATAGCGTGAATCTCGCACTCAGCGGTTTTGCCATGATGTCGGCAAAACTGTCGGCGTCATACACCGCCCACAACGGTCCCAGGCCGCCCAGCGGAATCGGCTTGCCGTCCAGATGGGTGGCGACGATGAAGCGGTACTTGCGAATGTCGGCCATCGACGCCTGCACGGCGTAGCCGTCGACCGCGCGCAGCAGGACATCGCTTGCGGCGGATGCGCCGGCGGCGTCCATGACCTCGCCCAGCAAGGGGCCGCTCAGCGTGTGCTGCTTGCCGTCGTATTCCAGCGTCGGTTTGATGACCACCTGCGGCAGAGCCGCCAGCGCGGCAAAGTCGAAGGTGTGGGCGCGGTTGAATTGCAGCTTCTGTTTGGCCATCATCTGGTCCAGCGCCGGATCGAGCGCGCCGCGATTGCCCGCGCCGATGGCGCCGGTCACGGTGAGCAGGACCGGACCGGCCTCGGCGCGACAGGCGAGGTTCTTCTTGCCGCTTGCCGCCATGGCGACGCTGCCGACGCCGAGCAGTCCGGCGGCGAGAAAATTCCGTTTCTTCATGATCGCTTCTCCGTTTGCAGACGATGAGCTGCATGATGCCCGATAATTCCGGATCGCATCCGTCCGGCGGACATAAAAAGCGGACCGCACTCCTCATGCCATCCAGTTAAGCCAGTTCTCCCAGCCGTCGTCGCGGCGCACGCTGGGACCCAGCGTCATGACGACGTCCGATGCGACGCTGGGTCCTGACTTTCGTCAGGACGACAGTTGTGACAGTTATGATGGACCGACAATGCGGCAAGGAGCTTTTTACGGCATGAGAACCGCAGTCCGCTTTTCCCGTTGCATAAGACCGGCTCAGACCTGATCCTTCGGCGGCCGGCCGCGCCAGAAACCGGCCAGCATCGACCCCGACAGATTGTGCCAGACCGAGAACAGCGCGCCCGGCAAGGCCGCCAGCGGCGTGAAGTACAGCTTGCCCAGCGCCGCCGCGAGACCGGAATTCTGCATGCCGACCTCGATCGCCAGCGTGCGGCAGATCGCTTCGTCGAAACCGAGCAGCCGCCCGCCCCAGTAACCGCCCAGGAGGCCGAGGCCGTTATGCAGGATGACGCCGACCAGCACCACCAGCCCGACCGAAGCGATGCTGGCCTGGCTGCCGCCGACCACGGCGGCGATGATCAGCAGGATCGCCACCATCGACACCAGCGACAGGTAAGGCTCGACGCGGCGGATCAGCTTGCCGGCGAACAGGTTCAGCACCAGGCCGACGACGATGGGCACCACCACGATCTGCACGATGCTCATCAGCATCGCATGCGCATCGAAATGAATCGACGCATCCACATACAACTCGGTCAGCAACGGCGTGGCGAATACGCTGACCAGCGCCGACAGGGTCGAAATCGTCACCGACAGCGCGACGTCGCCGCGCGACAGGTAGATCATGACGTTGGACGCCGTACCGCTGGCGACGCTGCCGACCAGCACCATGCCGGCGGTCAGGTCAGGCGGCATGCGCAGCAATTTGGCGATAAGCCAGGCGGCCAGCGGCATGACCAGGTAATGCAGCACGATGCCGGCAGCGACCGGCGCGGGACGTTTGACGATGCGTTTGAAATCGTCGACCGTCAATGTCACGCCCATGGTCAGCATGATCAGCGTCAGCAGAATGGTGACGTGGGGGCCGATGGGTGTAAAGGTGGACGGCGAAAAATAGGCAACAGCGGACAGCAGCAGCGCCCACAGGGGGAACAGACGGGTAAGGCTTGCAAGCATGATGAACGATCGTTTCAGCGGATGAGGGGAAGTTATTGTGTGAGCATTTCCGCGGATGACGCGAGCGCGTGTTCAGGAGGCGGATGCAACGGATAGCGTGCGGCGATGCCGGCCTGTCCATGCATCTTTTGGACGCACAAGAGCCGCCATTTTACCTGCGCGCCGCCATCCTTGCAGGCAGTCGCCTTGCGGACCGCATCAGGCCGCGCATCTGAACATCACCACGCTCTTCGACGGCCATATGCCGATCACGCCGTCGGAGGTTTCCGCGCCGGTCATCTGCATGCGCTTGCCGCGTTCCTTGCAATAGGCATCGGCCTTCGTTATTCCCGCCGCCGCGCCGTTGGCGTTGCCCAGACGCGATTGCGCGGTCACCATGTAAGTGTCGCGATCGAGCTGGACGATGTCGCCGCCGGAAGAACATGCGGACAGCGCCGCGACGGCAAGCAGGGGAAGGAAACGAGTCGGCGTCAACATGGGCTCCGCGATAAGGACAGACAGAGCGCAAGCCTATCCCACAAAATCATGCGGCGAGCAATCGTAAAGAGGCTGCTTACACTTCCTTTACATGCCGCGAATGGAGCCGCAGGCCGGATGGAATCACCGCACGGTGTGGGTCCTCAGCGCCACCCATTTTTGATTCTGCACTTCGTAGATGGTAAACGATGGCGTGCGCGGATTGCCGCTGGCGTCGAAGGAAACGGTTCCGGTCAATCCCTTGTGGCTGATCTGATGCAAAGCGTAAGCGACCTTTCTCGGATCGAGCGCGTTGGCCTGGCGCACCGCCGCCATGAGGACATGGGCGGCATCGTATGCATACGGCGTCAGGCCATAGATGTTGAAATCGAAACGTTGCGTGAAGTCGGTTTCGAATTTCTTCCAGCCCGGCATTTTGCCGAACGAGATGCCGGCTTCCTGCGCAATGGTGCCGTTGGCTGCGGAGCCCGCCGAAATCAGGAAGGGCGTACCGACAATGCCGACCATGGTGGTGACCAGATGCGCCTTCATCTCCATGCGCGCCATGTTCTGGGCCAGCATGCTGGTCTGGGACGAATAGCCGCCGAAGAAAACCAGATCGACGTCTTGCGCCTTGGCGCTCTTCAGGATGCCGCTGAAATCGGTCAGCATGTCGCTCACCGAGTCGCGCCGCACGATCACCGCGCCGTGGTCTTGGGCCACTTCACTGAAGCGTGCGGCGACCGTGCTGCCGAACAGCGTGCCGTTGTCGATGACGGCAACGCGCTGGGCATGCATTTCGTTGACCACATATTCGCCGAGGAAAACGCAGGCTTGATCGTCGATGCCGACCATGCGAAAGGTTGTCCGCGATCCCGATTCGGTATATTTGCGCAGGCTGGCCGCCGGAGAAATCTGCGGAATGCCGGCCGCAGCGTAGATCTTTGCGCCGGCGATGCTGGTGCCGCTGTTGGCGCCGCCGATGACGCCGATCACGCCCTCCTTGACCAGGATCCTGGCGACTTCCTTCGCACGCTCCGGGTCGCTGCGATCGTCCATGCGCAGCAGCCGGAACTGGATGCGCTTGCCGTTGATCTTGAAAGGTGCGCGATTGTTTTCGGCAATCGCCAGTTCCGCCGCATTGGCGAGGCTCTTGCTGAATGCTTCCGAAACGCCGCTCAGGGCGCCGGTAAATCCTATCGTGACGGTCTGGACTTCGTCATCGGCCGCCAGGCAAGCCTGCGCTTGCGCCAGTGATGCCAGTAGTACCAGAAGGACCGCCATCTTGTGCGCGCGGTTGAAAAAACACATAACGCCTCCGCGTAAATTTATCATGTCAAGCGTCTGTTCTTATACCTCACACAGGCGAGAGACACGATCAAAAAAATACGAAAAGGAGCAAGGTTTACAAGACATTCCAAAATGCAACAATGCCCCGGCCGGCGGTAATGCCATTCGGTTGAGCATATTCCTGTCCGGCGCAATCAGCGCGGCGAATGCCGGGACGACCGGAAAGAATGGACATTTTGAGGCTTAACTGAACGGCATTGCCGCCGGCCGGGGCATTTGCCCGCATGCCGCCGGGATGTTGCGTAATCCGCAATATCCCGGCGGCAAGGATCAGCGCGTGACCGGCTTGTAACGGATGCGCTTGGGCTTGGCGCCTTCTTCGCCGAGACGCTTTTTCTTGTCGGCTTCATATTCCTGATAGTTGCCGTCGAAGAAAGCAACCTGCGAATCGCCCTCGAAAGAAATGATGTGGGTGGCGATACGGTCCAGGAACCAGCGATCATGGCTGATCACCAGCACGGTGCCGGCAAATTCCAGCAAGGCGTCTTCCAGCGCACGCAGGGTTTCGACGTCGAGGTCGTTGGACGGTTCGTCCAGCAGCAAGACATTGCCGCCTTGCAACAATGTCTTCGCCAGGTGCAGGCGGCCGCGTTCGCCGCCGGACAGGTTGCCGACAATCTTCTGCTGGTCGCCGCCCTTGAAGTTGAAGCGTCCCAGATAGGCGCGCGACGGCATTTCAAAACGGCCGACCGTCAGGATGTCGGCGCCGTTGGCGACGTCTTCGAACACGGTCTTCTTGTTTTCCAGGTCTTCGCGCGACTGATCGACCAGCGAAATCCTGACGGTGGGTCCGAGCGCCAGTTCGCCGCCGTCCGGCTGTTCGCGGCCTGCCAGCATGCGGAACAGCGTCGATTTGCCGGCGCCGTTGGGGCCGATGATGCCGACGATGGCGCCGGCCGGGATCTTGAAGTTGAGGTTGTCGATCAGCAGGCGGTCGCCGTAGCCCTTGCTGACGTTCTTGAATTCGATGACTTCATTGCCCAGGCGCTCGGCCACGGGAATGAAGATTTCCTGGGTTTCGTTGCGCTTCTGGTATTCATGTTCGGAGAGTTCGTTGAAGCGCGACAGACGCGCCTTGCTCTTGGCCTGGCGGCCCTTGGGATTCTGGCGCACCCACTCCAGTTCCTTGGCGATGGTCTTCTGGCGCGCCGATTCGCTGGCTTCTTCCTGCTTCAGGCGCGCCTCCTTCTGTTCCAGCCAGGACGAGTAATTGCCCTTCCACGGAATGCCATGGCCGCGGTCCAGTTCCAGGATCCACTCGGCGGCATTGTCGAGGAAGTAGCGATCATGGGTGATCGCCACGACGGTGCCGGGGAAGCGTTGCAGGAACTGCTCCAGCCAGTCCACCGATTCGGCGTCCAGATGGTTGGTCGGCTCGTCGAGCAGCAGCATGTCGGGCTTGGACAGCAGCAGCTTGCACAGCGCCACGCGGCGCTTTTCGCCGCCCGACAGCACACCGATTTTTGCATCCCACGGCGGCAGGCGCAGCGCGTCGGCGGCCATTTCCAATTGCTGGTTCAGGCTGTTGCCGTCGGAGGCGGCGATGATCGCTTCCAGCCGCGCCTGTTCGGTGGCGAGGGCGTCGAAATCGGCGTCTTCCTCGGCATAGGCGGCGTAGACGGCATCGAGCTTGGCCTGCGCTTCGAACACTTCGCCCAGCGCGCTTTCGACTTCCTGGCGCACGGTCTTTTCCGGATCGAGCTGCGGTTCCTGCGGCAGGTAGCCGATGTTCAGGTTGGGCATCGGGATCGCTTCGCCTTCGATGTCCTTGTCGATGCCGGCCATGATCTTGAGCAGCGTCGACTTGCCCGAGCCGTTCAGGCCCAGCACGCCGATCTTGGCGCCGGGGAAGAACGACAGCGAAATGTCCTTCAGGATCTGCCGCTTCGGCGGCACGATCTTGCCGACGCGGTTCATAGTGAATACGTATTGAGCCATGTTTGAATGCCAGTATGGATGGATGATGAAAAAGTGAGACGATGCAGCGCGCAATCCCGCAATCCGGGCTTACGCGCCGGCGGTGCGCGCCTTGCCGGCCCACAACCGCCACAGTCCTTCCAGCGAGTATACAGCCAGCGCGGCCCAGATCACCACGAATCCGGTCAGGCGCGGCCCGTCGAAGGGTTCGTCGTAGATGAACACCCCGGTCAACAGTTGCATCGTAGGCGAAATGTATTGCAGCAATCCCAGCAAGGACAGCGGAATGCGCCGCGCGGCGCGGGCGAACAACAGCAAGGGAATCGCCGTGACCGGTCCCGATAGCGCCAGCAGCACCTGCGACGACGGTGACGCCTGCAGGAAACCGTTGGCGCCGTGCAGCGCCGATACCGCGAGAATGGCCAGCACCAGCGGCGCCAGCAGAATGGTTTCCAGCGCCAGCCCCTGCAGCGCGCCCAGATGCGCGGTCTTGCGCAGCAAGCCGTAGAGGCCGAAGGTCACGGCGATGGTCAGGCCGATCCATGGCAAGGCGCCGTTCATCCAGGTCAGCCACAGCACCGCGCCCAGCGCCAGCAAGACCGCCAGCCATTGCAGCGGACGCAGCCGCTCCTTGAGCACCACCGAACCGAGCAACACGCTCAGCAGCGGGCTCATGAAGTAACCCAGGCTGGCGTCGACGATGCGGCCGCTGTTGACCGCCCACACATACAACACCCAGTTGCCTGACAACAGCAGCGCGCTGATCAGGAAACCGAGCAGCACGCGCGGTCGCCGCGCCGCTTCGCCCAACCATGCCCATTGGCGCTTCCAGCTCAGCACGATGACGAGGAAGATCAGCGACCAGAAGATGCGCTGGACGACGATGTCGAAAGAAGAAACGTCTTGCAACAGCTTGAAGTACAGCGGAAACAGACCCCAGAGCAGAAAGCAGCTTATCGCGTAAAACATGGCGAACTGAAAAGTGGAATGGCAAAAAGGAAAGCGCCGCGAAACCTTTTCAGGATCTCACGGCAGCGACGCCATTATCACAGGATTTTTCTTTCGCGGCAGGGCGCGCCGGATCAGGACTGCTTCAAGTTGTCAAAGCGCGACGACGAACTGCCCTTCGACACGCCGGATTTCGCAATCGGCATGCGCCGCACGGCGCTCGATGACGAGCACGTCGGCGCCGCCGATGGTGATCAGCGGATGGTGCCAGACGCCGCGCTTCAAGGTGATGCCCTGGCCCGGTTCGACGATGAAAGCCGCGATGGCGCTTTCGTCGGGCGCGTCGTCGCCGTGCGCCAGCACGGCAAGGCAACGTCCCTGCGCGAGCGGCACGAAGGTCTGGCTGCCCAGCACATGGCGCTCGAACACGGTCAGTCGGTAAGGCGCGACATGCGCACCGTCCTGCGTACGGAAGATCGCCACGCAGGCTGTGCCGCCCTGCTCGCTCACGTCGAGTGCGGTGAGGTCATCGAAACGCTGCGCCGTACCCTGGTTGATCGGCGTGCTGCCGCCGGCTTCGGCAACGATCACGTCGCCGAAGCCGGCGAAGGCTGCCGGCGTCAACGCCTGCGCCGCGATCGTCCTCGCCTCGGACAGGTCAGGCAAGCTCATCGATCAGTTTCCTCGACAAGCGGATCAACGCCTGGTCGCTGCCACGCGGGCCGATCAGGGAGAACCCGAACGGCGCGCCGTCCAGCGTCATCAACGGCAGCGAAATCTGCGGACAGCCGGACAAGCCGGCCAGGCACAGCATGCGCACAGCCTGGTTGCGATAGTCTTCCAGCACCTGCTCCGACTCGCTCAGCAAGGGCGCGACGTCGGGCATGGTCGGCAAGAGCATCACGCGATCGTTGCCGAGCAGACGCAGGAAATCTTCGCGGAAACGATCGCGCACGCCGGCGTGTTCCTGCATTTGCTGCGCCGTGATCTGACTCGACCACGCAAAACGTTCGGCCACGCCCGGACCGAGTTGCAGGTCGTGGCGACGGATCGTGGCGCCGTGGCTTTGCCATGCTTCGTAGCCCTGGATGTAACGGAAAGACCAGTACAAGGCATCGAAGGACGGCGTCGCCGTCTTCACCGGCAGCGGCATGCCGATCGCGCCGGACAGGCGTTCCAGCGTCTGCATGAAGACTTCCTGCACGCGCGGCTCCAGCAGCGCCAGCACGTCGGCCGCCACCAGCATCTGCGGCATGGCCGGCGCACCATCCGGCAGCATGCAGGTGTCTTCGCCCAGCAGGACTTCGCCGGCGCGCGCGAAGTTGTCGATGTCGCGTGCAAACCAGCCGCAGGTGTCGAACGACGGCGCCAGGTCCATCGTGCCTTTCAGGCTCACGCGCGCATGCGTCGGACGCAGGCCGATCAGCCCGCAGTGGCTGGCGGGAGCACGTACGGAACCGCCGGTATCGGTACCGAGTGCAACATCCGCCAGCCCGTTGGACACGGCTGAGGCAGACCCCGAGCTGGAGCCGCCCGGAATCCGGTCAGGCGCGCCGCCGTTGCGCGGCGTGCCGAAGTGGGCATTTTTGCCGTTCATGGAAAACGCCAGTTCGTCGGTATAGGTCTTGCCGACGAATTTCGCACCGGTCTGCGCCAGCGCCGTCACGGCCTCGGCCGAAACGCTCTTGATGCCGGACAGCGCCAGCATGTGCGGATTGCCGCAACCGGTCGGATAGCCGGCGACGTCGAAGATGTCCTTCACTGCAAAGCGCAGCCCGGCCAGCGGGCCGGAAGAAATCGCCGTGACCGTCGGCGCCGGATAAGGGACGAAACAACGTGCTGCTTGCGCATCGACAAGCGGGAAGGATTTTTCCGGATGCGGGGAAGAAGAGGTGATCTGGGTGTTCATGATGAAAGTTCCGTTAATGGGTTGCCGCCGGGGCGGCCGGGGCGTCAGCGATCTGGTGCACGCGCAGGCAACTGACGACGTGGCCGGGCGCCAGCGTCTCTTCGCGCGGCTGCATGCTGTGGCATTCGGCGAGGCCATGTTTGCAGCGCTCGGCGAAGGCGCAGCCGGATGGCAGGTTGGACAAATCCGGCGGCGCGCCGGCGATGGTTTCCAGGCGCTGGCCCTTTTGCATGGCGCCGTGGCTGCGGCTCTTGAGCAGCGACAAGGTGTAGGGATGGCGCGGCCGCGTCAGCAGCGTCGCGGCGGGGCCCTGTTCGATGATCTTGCCGGCATACATGACGGCGATGCGATCGGCCACTTCCGCCGCCGCGCCGATGTCGTGCGTGACGAAGACGATGGACAGGCCCAGTTCCTTTTGCAGCTCGCGCAGCAACAGCAGGATCTGGATCTGCACGGTGGCGTCGAGCGCCGTGGTCGGCTCGTCGGCCAGCAAGACCTTGGGCGAGCACGACAAGGCCAGCGCAATCATGGCGCGCTGGCGCATGCCGCCCGACATCTCGTGCGGATAGGCATCGAGGCGACGTTCCGGACTCGGGATGCGCACTTTCTCGAACAGGCCCAGCGCCTGCCTGCGCGCTTCCGCCCTGGATACCTTCTTGTGGCGGCGGATCGTCTCGATGATCTGGTCGCCAACGGTGTAGACGGGATCGAGCGCCAGCAGCGGTTCCTGGAAGATCATCGCCACGGTGTCGCCGCGCAACGCCGCCAGTTCGCGCTGCGACAGCGCCAGCACGTCCTTGCCGTCGACGCGCAAGCCGCCGCTGATGCGGGTCGAGCGCTCAGGATGCAAACGCATGATGGAACGCAGCGTGACGCTCTTGCCCGAACCGGATTCACCGATCAGCGCGACCACTTCGCCCTGGCCGACGCTCAGGTTGACGCCGTTGACGGCACGGATCAGCTTCTTCGGCGCGAAGAACTGCACTTGCAGGTCGCGCAGGGAAATCATGTCAGACATGGGCCACCTCGCGGGCGAACAGGGATGCGGTATCGGCTTCGTAGCGCAGGCAGGCCACGCCGTGGCCGCTGTCGTCGCTGGCGAAGAGCGGCGCGCGCTGATTACACACGGGCTGCGCAAAGGCACAGCGCGTATGGAAGCGGCATCCGCTCGGCGGGTCGATAGGATTGGGCGGATCGCCGGCCAGCGGCGCCTGCGTCGTGCGTTGCAAGGGATCCATGCTCGGCATCGATTGCAGCAAGGCGCGCGTGTAGGGATGTTTAGGCCGGTCGAACACCTGATCGGACGAACCGATCTCGACAACCTGGCCGAGATACATCACCAGCACGCGATCCGAAATGAAGCGCACCACGTTGAGGTCGTGGCTGATGAACAGATAAGTCAGACCGAACTCCTGCTTGAGGTCGAGCAGCAGGTTGAGCACTTGCGCCTCGACCGACTTGTCGAGCGCCGAAACCGCTTCGTCGAGAATCACCAGGCGCGGCTCCAGCGCCAGCGCACGCGCAATGTTGACGCGCTGGCGCTGGCCGCCCGACAGCTCGTGCGGATAGCGGCCGGCGAAACGCGCCGGCTGCAAGCCGACGCGCGCCAGCAAATCGCGTGCGCGCGTGATCGCTGCGCGCGACGGCAAGCCGTGGACGATGGGCGCGAAGGCAATCGAATCCTCGATCGTCATGCGCGGATTGAGCGACGAGTAACTGTCCTGGAACACCATCTGCGTCTGGCGGCGGAACTGACGCAGCGGCAAGGCGCGCGAACCGACCGTCTCACCGTCGAACACCAACTCGCCGCTGTCCTGATTGATCAGTTGCATAAGCACGCGCGCGGTGGTCGATTTGCCGCAGCCGGATTCGCCGACCACGCCCAGCGTCTCGCCCTTGAGGATGTCGAAGTTGATGCCGTCGACGGCGCGCACGGCGCTGCGCGAAGAAGTGAAAGGCGCAAATGGAAGCCCTTTTCCCTTGAGCGGAAAATGCTTGAGCAGATCGCGCACCTGCAGCAGGGGCTGGCGCGGTCCGCCGATATCGCGTTGGTCCGTCATTGCTTGACCTCCATCGCCGAACGCAAGCCGTCGGACAACATGTTGAATGAAATGGATGTGATGAAGATGAAGGCGCCCGGCAAGGCCGCCACCCACGGCTGCGTATAAATGGCGGTGCGCAGCGTGTTGAGCATCAGGCCCCATTCCGGCTCCGGCGGCTTGACGCCGAGACCGAGGAAGGACAAGCCAGAGGCCAGGATCATCGACACCGAGATCAGGCTGGTCGAATAGACGAAGATCGGTCCAAGCACATTGCCCAGCACGTGCGCGCGCACGATGGTGAAAGCGCCCGCGCCCGACGCGCGTGCGGCGTCGACGTAATCGCTGCGGCGCACCTGCGTGGTGACGCTCTCGGCGATGCGCGCGATCTGCGGAATGAAAACGATGGTCAGCGAGGTCAGCGCATTGACGATGCCGGCGCCGAGCGCGCCCGACAGGGCGATCGCCAGCAGCACCGAGGGAAATGCGTACAGCACGTCGATGGTGCGCATGATGACGGTATTGACGATGCCGCCCGCGTAGCCGGCCAGGATGCCGATGCCGCTGCCGATCACGAATGCCAGCAGCACCGGCGTGATGCCCATGAACAGCGACAGGCGGCCGCCGAGGATCAAGCGCGACAACAGGTCGCGGCCCAGTTCGTCGGTGCCGAAAATGTGGCCAGGAGTGCCGATCGGCTTGAGCCGCGTAAACATCGACGCGGCGAACGGATCGGCCGGCATCAGCCACGGCGCGAACAGCGCCAGGCAGATCAGCGTCAGCAGAATCAATGCGGCAATCATCGCCAGCGGATTGCGCACGATGCGCGCGGCGACGTTGGCCCAATGTCCGCGCGAACGCGTGAAGGCCGGCGGCGATATGGTGGAAGGAACGGCGACAGTCGCTTGCATGGTCAGGCTCTTTCTATGCGCGGATCGAACACGGTTTGCAGGATGTCGACCAACAGGTTCAGCGACACGAAGAATAGCGCCAGCACCAGGATCGTGCCCTGCAGCAGCGGCAGGTCGCGCTGGAAGATCGCCTGGTTCAGCAGGAAGCCGGTGCCGGGCCAGGAGAATACCGTCTCGATCAGGATCGAGCCGCCCAGCAGATAACCCAGTTGCAAACCCATCACCGCCATCGCGGTCGGCGCGCAGTTCTTGACGACGTGGCGGAACACGCCGAATTCGCCGAGGCCGCGCGCCTTCAGGCCGATCACGAATTCCTGGGACAGGATGTCGGCGACCAGTGCGCGCACGGTGCGCGCGATGATGCCCATCGGGATGAACGACATCGTGACGGCCGGCATGATCAGGTATTTGACGTGCTCGACGTCCCAGATCCATGCGCCCGATCCGTCGGGACCGGCGCCGGTGGCAGGCAGCCACATCAGTTGCGACGAGAAGATGATGACCAGCACCATGCCGAGCCAGTAATGCGGCACGCTCACGCCGATCACGGAAATGAAGGAAGCGATCTTGTCGACCCAGGAGTTGCGGAAGTAGCCCGCGACAAAACCGAACAGCGAGCCGAAAAAGAAACCGATCAGTGTCGCCAGCGCGGCCAGCATGAAGGTGTTGCCGACGGCCTTGAACACTTCCTGCGCTACCGGACGTCCGGTGGCGATCGAACTGCCGAGGTCGCCATGCATGGCGCGCCAGACCCAACTGAAAAATTGTTCGGGATAACTGCGATTGAAACCGTAGAGTTCCATCAACTGCTTTTGCAGATCGACGGACGCGTCGGGCGGCAAGATAGCCACCAGCGGATCGCCGGGCGCGATGTGAACCAGCATGAAGCACAGGAACGCCACGCCCAGCATAATGGGCAAGGCATACAGCACGCGTCGGATCAGGTAGGAAATCATGGGTTTTCAGTCAGTCGTTTCTGCCGCCGGGATTGCCCTCGCAACCCCGGCGGCATGGTTCGCATCAAGCCTGCGGCATCAGTCCATCGTCATCGTGGCGATGTCGATGAACCAGCTTTGCGGCTGCACCACGCCCTTGACCTTGGCGGAGATGGCGCGCGGGCCGGTGTCGTGCGCCACCCAGACGAACGGCGCTTCGTCGACGATCCTGGCGTGCAATTGCGCCAGCAGGGCATCGCGCTGTTTGGCGTCGAAGGTGGTGCGCGCCTTGGCGATCAGGGCGTCGACCTCGGGATTGCTGTAGAAGCCCCAGTTGTTCGACACCGGCGGCGCTGCCTTGGAGCTGACGAAACGCACCATCGCAAAGAACGGATCCATCGCCGCGAAGCTGATGTTGACCGCATCCGATCCGTGCGCGCTCGGGTCCTTGGCGCCGATGCGCCAGTTGGTGTACAGCGTGTTCCACTCGATCACGTCGAACTGCACGTCGAAGAAGCAGGCTTTCAGATTCTGCTGCATGAACTCGTTCATCGGCAGCGGCTGCATCTGGCCGGAGCCGGACGCCGAAATCTGCACCTTCACCTTGAGCGGCTTGGCGGCCGAATAGCCGGCTTCGGTCATCAGCTTGCGCGCGCCGTCCGGGTCGTACTTGATGTGGAAGCTGGGGTTGCCGCGCCATGGATGGCCGGGTTCGACGGTGCCGGTGGCTTCGCCCATCAGGCCGCCCAGCAATTGCTTCATCGCCGGACGATTGACGCACAGGTTGGCGGCGTAGCGCACGCGCTTGTCCAGCCAAGGCGAACCGGGCACGAAGGAAAGCTGCCACGGCCACACGTGCGGCTGCGGGTTGGAATAAATCTTGAAGCCGCGCGCCTTGATGGTGTCAAGCGCATCGGGCGCCGGCGCTTCGATCCAGTCGACCTGGCCGGACAGCAGCGCGGCAGTGCGCGAATTGGCTTCCGGCAGCGGCAGCATCACCACCTTGTCGATATGCGGGCGGCGCTTGGCATCCCAGTATTCCGGATTCTTGGCCAGCTCCAGGCGCTCGCGCGCGACGAACTTGGTCATCTTGAACGGACCGGTGCCGGAGGCGTCGGCGGCGAACGCGGCCCAGGCCTGTTTGGAGCGCTCGGCCTTGTCGGTTACCGACGCGGGCACGGCGGCCAGCTTCTTGGCCCATTGCAGCGGCGATGCCATGAACAGGTTGGTCAGGTTGATCGGCAGGAAGGAATCGGGCTCGGAGGTCGTCAGCTCGACCGTGAGGTCGTCGATCTTTTTCGCCGACCGCAGCGTCGGCATGCGCGAGGCGGTCACACCGACCTGGCTCGGATCGAAGTTGGGCGCGTCCTTGTCGAGCACCTTGGCGACGTTCCACACCACGGCGTCGGCGTTGAAGGCGGAACCGTCATGGAACTTGACGCCGGGACGCAGCTTGAAGATCCATTTGGTCTTGTCCTTGGCGTCGACCGCCCACGACACGGCCAGATCGGGAATCAGTTCGCTGGCCTTGTCGGCCTTGCTCAAATCCCATTGCGTCAGGCTGTCGTACATCGGGATGCCGGTGAAGCGATTACCCTCGAAGCCCTGGTCGGGCTGGCCCAGCGTGCGCGGAATATCGCCGGCGGTCATGGCGATGCGCAATACTTTTTCCGCGTGCGCGCCGGCGCCGGCCAAGAGGCCGAAGGCCAGCGTACAGGCCAGGGTGAGAACGCTTGGTTTGGTCAGTTTCATGTCGATGCTTCCTTTGATGAGAACGGCGAAGAAATGTTGTTGAGAGTTCTTACTGAGTCGGGCAAAGCAATCATGGCTGGAGAAATTCGATGCCGGCGCGCGCCGCGGTGCGCAGCAGGTGCGTCTGCATCGCCGTGCGCGCGCCGGTGGCGTCGCCGGCCGACATGGCGGCGGCGATGACGCGATGTTCTTCCGCCGGTTCCCAGATGCGGGAATGATCGGCGAACGGCAACCGCAGGCTGTGGCTGATGCGGGTTTCAAAATCCCGCGCGATTTGCAGCAGGCCGGCATTGCCGGACAGCTCGGCGATCAACTGGTGGAACTCAAGATCGGCCTGCGAAGCGCTGACCAGGTCGACGATCTTGAGCGCATCTTCAAAGCGCGCCTGCACGCCCCACAGGCGCGGCGTGGCATGTGCATCGACCACGCGCGCAGCCAGCGCCGCGGCGGACGGTTCGAATACGTAGCGCAATTGGAACGTGGATTGCAGCTCGGCGGAGGACGGCGCCGTCGATGCGGTCGCGGCGTTTCCGGCCGCGGCGCGGCCCGAGGTGACCAGCGTGCCCTTGCCCGGCATGGAGCGGATGAAACCCAGCGCTTCCAGCATCGACAAGGCTTCGCGCAGGGAGGCGCGGCTGATGCCCATCAACTCGGCGAGATCGCGCTGGCCCGGCAGCATCTGTCCGGTCTTGTAGGCCCCGGACAGGATCTGGCGCTGCAAAGTCTGCGCGGCGATATTGGGCATGCTCATCGGTTTCCCCTTTTTGGTCTGACTGGTCAGACCGCAAGAGAGGACATAGCAATTGACATGCCACCTACCCGGAATAGCGACGCTTACCGAGAAAGAATCAGGGAGAAGGCGGGCATCGGCAAGCGCATGGAGCGAGGCTGCGGGGATGAAAACAATGCGCCGAAAAAAGACGCCGCACAAATTTCATGCAAGCCCGTGCCGCGTAAACGTGCACGCGCGCACGGGCCGATGAAAGAAAAAATAAGAAGAGGCGCATGGAACTGGGCGCCGAAAATGCCAACCAGTGACGATCAGGCTTGGCGCGGCTGCGTCGTGTGGCGCGCGACGTAGCGATACAGCAGCAGCGCGGCGACACCGCAGACCGCCATCACGGTCACCAGCGGCAATGCGGTGCCGTCGTGCCACAGCCCCATCACGACGCCGGACAGCATGCCGGTGCCGAATTGCAGGGTGCCCATCAGCGCCGCCGCCGTGCCGGCCTGCTTGCCTTGCTGCGCCAGCGCGATGGCCGAGGCGTTGGGACCGACAAAGCCGTGACAGGACAGGAAGCCGAAGAAACCGACCAGCAGCAACGGCAGGCTTTCAAAACCGCAGGCGACCAGGACCGCAACCGCGGTGGTCAGGATGGCCGGCACCCAGATGATCTTGCCGAGCACGCGGTCGGCGCTGCGTTTGATCACCAGGCGCGCATTGATCTGCGAACAGGCGATCAGGCCGATGGCGTTGGCGCCGAACACGAAGCCGAAATTCTGCGGCTTGATGCCGTGCAGTTCGATCAGCACGAATGGACCGCCGGAAATGTAGGCGAACAAGCCCGCCTGGATCAGGCCGCCGCACATGACGTAGGCCATGAACTGGCGATGCCGCAGTAAATCGACGTACTGGCGCAGCACCCGGCCCAGGTGCAGCGGCACCACATGCGTCTGGTCCAGCGTCTCTTCCATCACGCGATAGGTGAAGATCAGGCAGATCGCGCCGAAAGCGGTCAAGGTCACGAAGATCGCGCGCCAAGTCGAAAAGGTCAGCAGCAGACCGCCGATGAAAGGCGCGAGGATGGGCGCCAGGCCGAACACCAGCATCAGCATCGAGAACGCCCGGGCGGCGCCTTCCGCGCCCATCTTGTCGCGCACCACGGCGCGCGGGATCATCATGCCGGAGCTGCCGCCCAGGCCCTGGAACAGACGCAGCACCAGCAGCGTCTCGATGTTCGGCGCCAGCACGCAGCCCAGCGACGACAGCACATACAGGCAGATGCCGAAGTACAGCGGCGGCTTGCGGCCGAAGCGATCGCTGATGGGGCCGTAGAACATCTGTCCCAGCGCCAGTCCGATCAGGAAAGTCGACAGCGTCAGTTGCACCGTGTTGCTGCCGACGCCCAGGTCCTTGGCGATGAAGGAAAAACTGGGCAGGTACATGTCGATCGACAACGCGCCCATGGCCGTCAAGGCCGCCATCAGGATCAGCCAGCCGGGCAGGAGACGCTTGTCGTGTAAAGAAGAATTTGTATGCATGAAGAGAGACAAAAAGCCGCTTCTCACCGGCATGCGGCATGCGAGAGACGGTCAGGGCAATGAGAGGGGGAATGCGTTGCGCGCAGGAGGTCGCGCATTGGCATTATACCGTCTGGCCCGGAAAGCTTCAGCGCCCCATTGCACGGGGACACAATGGCCGATGTTGTCAATGCTGCATTGCATGCTGCAGTTACATCCTCGCAAGAAATTTTTTGCTGATCGCTCAACATTCGAGCAGCAATGCGGCGAAAAGGTGGCACACTGGTCGCAAGTGCCAGGTCGCGGCAAAACCGCGCTGGCCGTGCGTTTTCGTACTACCTAGAATGTTTTTTGATAATCATATCGGGGGAAGTTTCAAGAAGACTCATGGGTGATGCAAGAATAAAAAGAACCGCCGGTCGCGCCGTTTTCCTGCTGTTTTCCGGTTTGCTGTCCTGCCTGCTTGCGGCCTGCGACCAGGACACCGGGAACAGTTTTTCGCCCGCGACGCCTGCCGTTGCGCGTACCCGTCTGACCGCGCTGGTATGGGCGCCGGACTGGCCGCAGGAGATGCACAGGATCGCCGATGAATTTCATCGCGAGCATCCCGACATCACGGTCGACGTGCAATTCATGATCGGCAACTCGGTGGAGGAAAACCTCAAACCCAAGATCGCCACGCGCAATCTGCCCGATCTGGTCTCGGTCAATCCGAACGCCTACAGCGCCGAACTAGCCGACCAGGGCATCCTGGCCGACGTCGGCGACACCGCGGCCTGGAACAACATGCTGGAGTTGCTCAAGCCCGACTGGACCAGCCGGCACGCAAAACGCTACGGCATCTCCGGCGGCGTGGCGGCGACGCTGGTCTATTACAACAAGGAGATGTTCCGGCAAGCGGGGATCGCGACCCTGCCGGCCAACTTCGAGGAATTCCTGGCGGCGTGCGCTGCACTCAGGAAAGCCGGCTTCACGCCGATGGTCTGGACCGGCGCCTTTCCCAATACGCTGGCCAACGGCCCGTTCAGCTTCGGCTTCGCCAACAATATCGTGACGCGCCACCCGGCCGACTGGAAGGCGCGCATCGCCGACGGCAGCCTGGACCTGAAGACCGGCGCAGCGGTCGACATCTTCGCCAAGATCAAGCTGATCGCCGACAAAGGTTATCTGCAGCGCGACTACATGAACACCAGCTACGACGAAGGCATCCACTTGTTTACTGAAGGCAGGGCGGCGATGGCCTTCGAAGGCACCTGGTCGGCGGGCGCTTTGATGCATGGCAAGGATTTCAGCACCGGCGTCTTCATGCCGCCGTGGAATGCGCCGGGGGAAACCATCGTGCCGGTGATCGGCAGCGAAACCGGCTTCGCCGTCTGCGAGACGCGCAACAAGAAAGCGGCGCTGCAATTCCTCGAATTCATTTACGGCAAAGGCTTCACCATCCAGCAAAACAAGCGCCAGAACATCGCTCCGCTCAAACTGGTTCCCGGCAAGTCCGCCAGCGATCCGCAGATCATCGACTATGTGCAGCGCGCAAGCCAGGCGCCGGTCACGGCCGGACCTTACTATTCCTACCTGCCGACCAATACCATCGCCCTGCTGCATCCGCTGCTGCAGGATGTCCTGTTCGGCAAGAAAACGCCGCGCCAGGCGGCGCTGGCGCTGAACGCGTCGATCCGCCACGAGGCCAGGACGGAGAACAAATAGCGATGCCGACCACGCCTGCCCATTTGCCGAAGTACGCTGCCGCATGAAGAAGATGCTGGATTTCCTGTCGCTGAAGCTGCTGCGCCGGATCGAGATCCGCTATCGGCTGATCAATTCTTTCATCCTGGTGTCGCTGCTGCCCTTGCTGATCGCCGGCGTCATCGCTTACCGCGAATCGAACAATGCTTCACAGGAGAAAGTCCGTATCTTCGCCGGCGAAGTCGTCAAGCAGGTTGCACAGAACATGCTGCAGCAGATCGAGAAAATCGAATCCTCCAGCGAAGAACTGGCGATCTCCGAACGCATGCAAAATGCGCTGACGGCCTATTACAGCAAGAGCGCAGCGGAACGCGCCGCCGGCCATGCCGAGATCATCCGGCTGCTGCTGGAGAATTACGGCTCTTTCGAATACGTCAATCAGAAGTACTTGCTCGACCGCCGCCACAAGATCATGGATTCGCAAGTGTTCGCACAACTGGGCGACGACGTGGCGCGCTTTGCCGACCGCGCGCCCGACATGCAGGGCCGCCCCTACTGGAGCATATACAGCACCGCGACCGGGCAGAAGAGCGTGGTGATGCTGCGCGACATCCTGTTCAAGGGCAACAATCGCCTGGCGGGCACGCTATTCATCGGACTCCGGCCCAGCCACTTCTCGCGTATCTTCGAATCGGTCGATCTCGGTTACGGCTCGCGCATGCTGGTAATCGACAGCCGCGACGGCCACGTCATCGTCAGCGGCGGCGATAGCGGCGATACCGTCGAGACTGCCCTGGTCGAGGCAATGGCGAACAACATCACCGGCGGCAACGGCAATTTCATCGCCTACCGCGATCGCAATCGCAAGAAACAACTCGCGGCCTATGCGCCGGTGCCGCACACCACCTGGATGGTGGTCAACGTCACGCCGCTCGACGGTGTCAATGCGGAAGTACGCTCGATCAGGAACAAGATCATCCTGATCGGCGTGCTCTGCTTCATCCTCGCATTGGTGCTGTCGTTCATTATCGCGCGCAGCATTTCGCTGCCGCTCAAGCAACTGGTTGGCGTGATGAAAGCCACCAAGACCGGCAATTACCTGATCCGCATGGATTACGAAGGCAAGGATGAAATTGCCGTGCTGTCGCGGCGTTTCAACGAAATGGCCAGCAAGGTGCATCAGCACAATGAACAGTTGGAAGAATTGGTGGCCGAGCGCACGCACGAACTGGAACAGGCCAACCGCAAACTGGAAACCTTGAGTGCGACCGACAGCCTGACCGGCATCGCTAACCGACGCCGTTTCGACGAGGCGCTGAGCGGCGAACTGCGGCGCGCCGTACGCACGCAGAAGTCGCTGGCGTTGATGATGCTGGACGTGGATTTTTTCAAGAACTACAACGACCGCTACGGCCATCTGGCCGGCGACGATTGCCTGCGCACGATCGCGCAAGTGTTGCGCACCAGCTCACGCCGCGCCACCGACCTGGCGGCACGCTACGGCGGCGAAGAATTCGCCGTCATCGTCGCCGAGGGCGACAGCGCCAACGCCATGCTGCTTGGCGAGAACATCCGCGCCGCCGTCGAAGCCTTGCAGATACCTCACGAAGATTCGCCCTTCGGCCACGTCACCTGCAGCATCGGCATCACCGCCCTCGTGGTTGACGACGCCATGAACACCGACACGCTGTTGCGCATGGCCGACGTCGCCTTGTATCGCGCCAAATCGCAGGGACGTAATCGTGTCGTGCTCAACGCGTTGCAAGGCCTCGCGGATGAACAAGCGGAATAAACGTTGTTCAGCAGACTAGCCTGTTGAACAACATTTAGGAGCCGGGCCGCAACGCCAGACCGGCAATGAGTATTTTCCTGGCAAGAAAATACTACATCGCGGTGATGTAGTACCACCGCTATCCTCAACTGGGCATGGTTTACCGGCCTTTTCGCAAGATGGCGCGCGCTGCCGCGGGACTACCATGCAATTCTGCCTTGCACCTCCTCCCCCTACAGGCAGGAACGACAAAACATTTGAGAGACGAAAGAAGAACAATATGAAAAATATGCGCATTGGCTCGCGCCTGGGCCTCGGCTTTGCATTGGTGCTGTCCCTGCTGGTATTGATGACGATCATCGGCGTGTGGCGTTTGCAGGATATCGGCGGCCGCACCGCGAACATGATCAGCCAGGATTTGCTGAAAGAACGCCTGGCCTCCGAATGGGCCGCCAACATCGATGCCAATGGCGTGCGCACGGTTGCGCTCATCAAGAGCAACAATCCCGACCATCAGAAATATTTCAAGGATCAGGTGGCCGGCACGGTCGACCGCACCAGCGCCATCCAGAAACAACTGGATGAACTGGTCAGGTCCGACGAAGGACGAAAAATATTCAATGCGTTGCTGGCGCAGCGCAAGGTCTACAACGATTTGCGCAACAAGGTATTCAAAATGAAGGAAAGCGGCGATGAAGCCGGCGCGCTGGCCGCCCTCGACAGCGAACTGATACCGGCGATGAAGGAATACACGGTGCGCGTCAATGCGGTCGCTTCGCACCAAAGAGACGTCATCAATCTCGGCGCCGCCACGGTCGATGCACAATACCGCTCGGGCCGCACCATCCTGATCGCGGTCGGTGTGATTGCGCTGCTGGTGGGCATCATCGCTTCCTGGCGCTTGTCCGACGGCATCACGCGTCCGCTGCAGCGCGCCGTGCAGGCAACGGCGGCGGTTGCCGCCGGCGATCTCAGCAAGCCCGTCGTGGTCGATCGCAAGGATGAAGTGGGCCAGTTGCTGCAAGGCTTGCACGACATGACGCAAAACTTGCTGAAAACCGTGCGCGAAGTGCGCACCGGCGCCGACACCATCGCCACCGCCTCGTCCGAAATCGCCACCGGCAATCTCGACCTGTCGTCGCGCACCGAACAGCAGGCCGGATCGCTGGAAGAGACCGCGTCCGCCATCGAACAATTGACCTCCACCGTCAGGCAGAACGCGGACAACGCGCGCGAAGCCAACCAGTTGGCGTTGTCGGCATCGGATGTCGCCGTGCAAGGCGGCGCCGTGGTCGGCAAGGTAGTCGACACCATGGGCGCGATCAATGAATCCTCGCGCCGCATTGTCGACATCATCAGCGTGATCGACGGCATCGCTTTCCAGACCAACATCCTGGCGCTGAACGCGGCGGTGGAAGCAGCGCGTGCCGGCGAGCAGGGGCGCGGTTTCGCGGTAGTGGCATCCGAAGTGCGCAACCTGGCGCAACGCAGCGCTTCCGCCGCCAAGGAAATCAAGACGCTCATCGGCGACTCGGTCGACAAAGTCGACTCAGGCACGCGACTGGTGGAACAGGCCGGCAAGACCATGACCGAAGTGGTCAGCAGCGTCAAGCGTGTCAGCGACATCGTCGCCGAGATCAGCGCCGCCACGCAAGAACAGAGCACCGGCATCGGCGAGGTCAATCGTGCGATCACGCAAATGGATCAGGTGACCCAACAAAACGCTGCGCTGGTCGAACAGGCAGCAGCGGCAGCGGGCTCGCTCCAGGAACAGGCTGCACGGCTGGCGCAGGTGGTCAGCGTATTCAGACTGGACAACGATGGCATGATGCCGGCGGCGCCGATGAAGACCATCGCGCCGCAACCGCGTCCGGTCATCGCAGCGGCACGGGCTGCCGCGCTGCCGGCGGCAAAAGCGCGTGCGCCGTCCAGGCCGGCCATGGCAATTGCCGCGCCGCAGACACAAACGCCATCACATAAAAAAGCGCCTGCCGATGCCGATAACGGTTCGGAAGAATGGGAAACCTTCTGAGAAAAAGCATGCTGAAATGAGCAACGGGCGCCTGATGAGGCGCCCGTTTCTTTTCATGCTATGAGGTCGTCAGGCCCATCACAGTTTGAACTGCCGCCCCGCATCGGCCAGCTTGCCGGCCTGGGCCTGCAACAATTCCGATGTGGCGGCGGCCTGCTCGACCAGCGCGGCGTTTTGCTGCGTAGTGTTGTCCATCTCGGTCACGGCCTGGTTGATCTGCTCGATACCGGCGCTCTGTTCCTGGCTGGCGGTGGCGATTTCGGCCATGATCGCGGTCACGCGCTTGACGCTGTCGACCATCTCGCTCATGGTGACGCCGGCCTGTTCCACCAACCTGCTGCCGGAACCGACTTTCACCACCGAGTCGTCGATGAGCGCCTTGATTTCCTTGGCGGCGGAAGCGCTGCGTTGCGCCAGGCTGCGCACTTCGGATGCCACCACCGCGAAACCGCGCCCCTGCTCGCCGGCACGCGCAGCTTCCACCGCCGCGTTCAGCGCCAGGATGTTGGTCTGGAAAGCGATGCCGTCGATCACGCTGATGATGTCGACGATCTTGTTCGACGACTCGTTGATCGCGCCCATGGTGTCGACCACTTGCGCCACCACGCCGCTGCCTTTGACTGCAACGTCGGAAGCGTTCTGCGCCAACTGGTTGGCCTGGCGCGCGTTCTCGGCATTCTGTTTGACGGTGGAGGTCAATTGTTCGATGGAGGCGGCGGTCTCTTCCAGCGACCCGGCTTGCTGCTCGGTGCGCGACGACAGGTCGAAATTGCCCGACGCGATTTCATTGGCTGCGGTGGTGATCGATTCGGTCCCGGTCTGCACCTCGGACACGATCTTGCGCAATGCCGTATTCATCTCTTCCAGCGCTTGCATCAGTTCAGCGATCTCGTCCTTGCCCTGCTTCTGGATATTGGCGGTGAGGTCGCCGGCCGCGACCATCCTGGCAACTTCCAGCGCGCGCTTGAGCGGCGCGGTGATGCTGCGCGAAATGATCAGCACCGCAATCACACTGATGCCGACCAGCAGCACACCCAGCAACATCATCAACTGCATGCCGCGCGTATTGGTCCTGTTGATGTCGGCGGCCATGCTGTCGATGGCGTTGCGCTGCATGTCGAGCAACGCATGCACCTTGTCGGAATACGCTTTGGCCGCCGGATCGAAGGCATCCTTGTATGCTTTTTCGGAGGCGGCGGCATCGCCTGCCTTGCGCGAATTCATGACCAGTTCCTTGGCCGCCTGGTATTTGTTGCGCGCGGCGATGATTTCCTTGAACAGGGCTTTTTCGTCTTCCGTGCTCAACAGCGGTTCAAGCTTCTTGATGATCGCGCTGCCCGACACCACGCTGGCGGCGATCACCTCTTTGAAGGTCTCCGACAGGTTGGCGTCGGAGCTGCGCGCGATCATCGACGTGCGCGCGATTGCCGAATACGTCAGCACGAACCAGTCCGCCACCAGCCGTTCCTTGGCCAGCGGCAACTCCATCATGGCGCGCGTGGCGTCGGAGTTGCGCTTGGCGTTGATCAGTCCCATCCCCGTGGAAATGATCGCCAATATCAATACAATGGCAAAACCGAAAATCAGGCGGCTGGAAATCCGTATATTGGAAAGTTGTTTCATGATGCTGTCGTCCCTCGTTCGCTATCGTTATGATTGTCTGCCTCCACTCCGGGTTGCCCGTGAGCTTGATACAGAGTACCGCGTTTTATGGACAGCGCAAATAGAACTTGCGGCGAAAGCAACAGTACTGCCATGCAACATGAAACAGCCGATGGAGACGCCGGGATGCAGCGCCGGCAATGCGATTTTTACAGGAGAAGCAATACCGGCTTCGTCGCCGCCTTTCAGCGCAAGCGCACAAACGGCAGGCGCATGCCTTGCTCGTCGCTGCCGATCGCCAGATCGATAATGGTCATGACGTCGACGGCATCCTGCGCCGACACGGGGAAAGGTTTGCCGTCCAACAGCGTATCCGCCAGCGCGCGATAGAATCCGGCATAGTCGCCGTCAAGTGAGGCGAGCTCGCCTTGCGTGTCGTGCTCGCCGTCGGCTTGGCGCAGCAGGCCGGGAGGATTCTTGCCGAAACCGGCGCCGCCGGGACGCAGCCCGGCCTTCAACTGGTCTTCCTGCACATCCAGGCCGTTGATCACATAACTGCCGCGCGTGCCGTGCACGGTAAAGCGCGGCGGCGGCAATGCGGTCAGCGCGCTTGCATGAAGAATCACTTCCTTGTCGGCGTATTGCAATTGCAGGTGCACGTAATCCGGCACCTCGGCGCGGTCGCGTTGCTGCCTGAGCGTGGCCGACACCGACAGCGGCGCGCCGAACAACGCCAGCGCCTGGTCGATCAGGTGTGGGCCGAGATCGAACAACAAGCCGCCGCCATGCGCCGCTTCTTCGCGCCAGCGTTGCGGGATGACCGGACGGAAACGGTCGAAATGCGATTCGTAGTGGGTGACGCGTCCCAGACGGCCTTCGGCGATCAGGCCGCGCAGCGTCATGAAGTCGCCGTCCCAGCGCCGATTGTGGAACGGCGCGAACAACAAGCCGCCCTGCGACGCCAGATCAGCCAGTATTTTGGCGTCGGCGCCGGACAAGGTGACCGGTTTGTCGACCACCACATGTTTGCCGGCCTCGAGCACCCGGCGGGCAAGATCGAAGTGGGTGTCGTTGGGCGTGGCGACGACGATGCAGCCGATGTCGCCGCGCGCGAGCAAGGCATCGATATCGGGAACGATGGCGGCGCCTGGAAAATCGGCGCCGGCGCGACCGGCCTGCGATGTTGCAATCGCGGCAAGCTCGGCGCGGCCGCTATACGCGATGACCGGCGCATGGAACGTGGCCCCGGCAAAACCGTAACCTATCAAACCCAGCTTCAATGCGTCGGACATGGCCCCGCTCCTGATTCAGATTTTCTTGACGAATTCGGTCTTCAATCCCATTGCGCCGAAACCGTCGATCTTGCAATCGATGTCGTGGTCGCCCTCGACCAGGCGGATGTTCTTGACCTTGGTGCCGATCTTGACGACCCCGCCGCCGCCCTTGAGCTTGAGATCCTTGATCACGGTGACGGTGTCGCCGTCCTGCAGGATGTTGCCGGCGGCGTCGCGCCAAACCTTGGCGCTTTCTTCGACGGACTCGGCGGCTTGCGCCGACCATTCATGGGCGCATTCGGGACAAATGTAGAGGTTGCCGTCTTCGTAAGTGAATTCGGAATTGCATTGGGGACAGCGTGGCAAGGTGCTCATGATGGTTTCCGTGATGAGGCTGCAACAGCGCCGGATGCGCGTCGCGGAACGCATAGTATACAACCCCGGCCATGTGCCGCCGGCTGCCGCGTCCGGGGCATGCCGCTATACTAGAACTCATTAACGTTGAAATCCCGGCAGGAGTTGGCATGCAGCACCCGCTTTCCGATATTCCCATCCGCAAGGAGTGTCCTCCGGGCGCGTGCGTTTGCGATCGCGAAAGCCTGCTTGCCGGCGTCGGCGCCAACGCCGATATCGACCTGCGCGTGCTGACGCTGACGCAGGAACAGGAACGGCGGCTGATCGAACGCATCGGCAAGATATCCAGCTACGACGACCTGCAGCATGTCGCCGGCCTGCTGTACCAACAGCTTGGCGTGGTCTTGCGCATCACGCCGAGTCCGCGTGAAGTGCGCACCGTGCGCGGCTTCGTCATTCTGCTCGAAGACCGCCCCGGCTTGTGCAAAAAAACACGCCAGACAGTCCCCGCCGCAATCCGCAAGTGCCTGGAAAACAAACCGGAAATCGCCTACGCCATCCTCAACGCTCACGACATGCTGGGCAACGCCTGAGGCGAGTCGCGCAACGCGGGAATTTCGATATATACAAAAATCGCTTAAGCATGATCGAAAGCATTCGTTCTGCTATCGCGTCGCTTTGTTTAGTCTTGATGCCTTGACACATTCTACGGGGCAGGACATGACAACAACATCGCACAAACGCCGTCTGGTTTTGCAAGGGGCGGCAGCAGCAGCGTTGGCCGGTACGGCCGGATGGAGCGGCGCCGCCGAAGAGCGCACGCTGCGCATCGGCTATCAGAAGTTCAACACGCTCAACATTCTTAAAGGCACCGGCAACCTGGAAAAGGCGCTGGCGCCGCTGGGCTGGAAGGTGAAGTGGTTCGAGTTCGCGGCCGGTCCGCAGTTGACCGAAGCGCTCAACGCCGAAGCGATCGACTTCGGCCACGCCGCCGATACGCCGGCAGCGTTCGCCAATGCGTCGGGCGTGAACGCAGTGTATCTCGCCGCCGAACAGCCGTATCCGAAAGGCATCGGCATCTTCGTCGCGCAGGATTCTCCGATCCGCTCGATCAAGGAACTGAAAGGAAAGAAGGTCGCGCTGGGCCGCGGCTGGAACGTACAATACCTGCTGGTGCGCGCGCTGGAAGAAGTCGGCCTGAGCTACAACGATGTCGTGCCGGTGTATGTGTCCAACGCTGCCGACGTGCGCGCGGCGTTCCAGTCGGGCAATGTCGACGCCGCCGGTTTGTGGGATCCCTTCCTGGCCGGCCAGGAAATTTCGACGCGGCCGCGCATCCTGCGCGACGGCACCGGCCTGTCGAACAACCGCACCTTCCATCTGGCCAATCCGAAGTTCGTCGACCAGAACAAGAACATCATTCGCACCTTGTTCGTCGAACTGAAGAAAGCCAACAACTGGACCCAGTCCCATCCGCAGGAAACCGCCGACCTGTTGGCGCCGCAACTTGGCGTCGACGCCAAGGTATTGCGCCTGGCCACCGAGCGCCGCAATTACACTGCGGTGCCGATCGACGCCGGCATCATCCAGGAACAGCAGCAGATCGTCGAGGCGTTCTACAAGCTGAACCTGATCAAGAATCCGGTGCGGGTCAAGGACAAGGTCTACGGCGAAGCGTTGTTGTAATTCTTCTCCGGCCATCCCATGACGATACATCTCGCGGCGTTCCTGATCGCCGGCAACGCAGCCCACAGCCAGGTGCTGTGGCGCCATCCGCGCAGCACGCCGGGCGGCTTCCTGACGCTCGACTATTACAGGCGCATCGCGCAGACGCTGGAGCGCGGCAAGTTCGACTTGCTGTTCTTCGCCGACCGGCTGGCGGTGTCGACGCGCTTCGGCGGCGATCATCGCTACGGCGTGGCGCACGGCGACCAGGATGCGACGCGCATGGACCCGTTGCCGGTGCTGGGCGCGATTGCCGCAGTGACTTCGCGCATCGGCCTGGGCGCGACGCGCTCGACTACATATTCGCAGCCTTACAGTCTGGCGCGCGAGTTCTCCACGCTGGACCATTTGTCGGCGGGACGCGCGGCATGGAATGTGGTGACCTCGGTGAATCAGGGCGAGGCCGACAACTTCGGCCTGCGCGAAACGCTGGGGCATGACGAACGCTACGACCGCGCCGACGAGTTTCTGGATGTCGCACACAAACTTTGGCAGAGCTGGGACGCCGGGGCCTTGCTGCTGGAAACGGACAGCGGACGCTATGCCGATCCCGATCGCGTGAACCCCATCGACCACCACGGCGCGCATTTCAATGTGCGCGGCCCGCTGAATATTCCGGCCTCGCCGCAAGGCGGCCCGGTGATCATTCAGGCCGGATCGTCGCATCGCGGCCAGGACTTCGCCGCGCGCTGGGCCGAGGTCGTGTTCGGTATCCAGCCTGATCTGGCGCGCATGCAGCGTTTCTACCAGGACCTCAAGGGCCGCACGGAGAAATTCGGGCGCCGTCCGCAGGACATCAAGGTGCTGACCGCCGTCATGCCCTTCGTCGGCAAGAGCAAGGCCGAAGCGGAGGACAAACGCGCACGCCACAATGCGATGGTCGATCCCGTCGTCGGCTTATCGACGCTGTCCAGCCACATGAACGTGGATTTTTCGGCGCATGCGCTGGATGCGCCGATCGACGATATCCAGGTGGCGGGGATGCAGGGCTTGTTCGGCCTGGTGAAGGAGTTGTCGAGCGAAGGCTGCCTGACGCTGGCCGACATCGGACGGCTGTATGCCGGCGGCGTGCTGGTGCCGCAAGTGGCCGGCACCGCGGCGGAGATTGCCGACTGGATGGAGCATATCGTCGCGCAGCAAGGCGCCGACGGTTTCGTGATCACGCCGGTGCACCTGCCCGAGGGCTTCGACGATTTCGTCGATCTGGTGGTGCCGGAGTTGCAGCGGCGCGAACAGTTCCGGCGCGATTATGGGGGCGATACCTTGCGCAGCTATTTGCGCTGAGATGATGTCGTTCCGTCACCGGCACAAGCGTCGTGCTGACACACGTCAGGACCCAGCATCGTATCGGCCGTCTTCACGACGCTGGGTCCCGGCATTCGCCGGGACGACGGCAGGACAGACGAGAACAGGCTCCATCCCGAGACTTATGCGGACTTGCCGCCCTTGCGATGCGGTTTGGCTTTGCCCGATACGCGCGTGTCGGGACGCGCATCGCGCTTGTCCGAACGTTTGTCGCCCGGACGGCCGGCGCGCGCACTGCTGTTGATCTTGGGAGGCGTAGCATTTTTTGGCGGGTTCTTGTCATGATGTTCGGTGCCTGAACCGATGATGCTGATGTTCATCTTGCGGCCGGCAATTTCCACTGCCTTCAACTGATGCAGCAAAGGCTTGGGCATGCCGGCAGGCAGATCCAATGTGCTGTAGTCGTCGTGAATATCGATGCGGCCGATATGCTTGGCTTCGAGTTCTGCTTCGGTGGCGATCGCATTGACGATGCCTGCGGCGGTGGCGGCGTGGACACGGCCGATCTCGATGCGGAAGGTCTGCATCTGGAATGTCGGCTTGCCCTTCTCCTTGGTCTTGGCCTTGCGCGGTTCTTCTTCAGCCGGCGCATGTTCTGCACGCTCGGTACGGTCAACGCGTTCTGCGCGCGCCGGACGATCGTCGCGGTCATTGCGCGGACCGCGCTCGGCGCGCAGCATCGGCGGCCGCTCGTCGGTCAGGCTGATCTTCAGTTGCTGGCCGGCGACCCAGACCTTCTTGAGATGCTGGAGCAAATCGTCCGGCATGTCGCCCGGGAGATCCAGCACGCTGTGATCGTCGAAGATCTCGATGCGACCGATGTGCTTGGCGTCCATGCCGGCTTCATTGGCGATCGCGCCGACGATATTGCCGGGCTTGACGCCATGCTCATGGCCGACTTCGATGCGATAGGTCTGCGTGGTGTGCGCCGCAAAATCGGCCTTGCCCGGACGCTCGCGGCTTGCCGGTGCGCGTTCGCGCTCGGTGCGCTCGGTGCGTTCCGAACGCTCCTTGCGTTCGCTTCTTTCCGCACGCGGCGCCGCGTCGATACGTGCGCCGTCGCGACTGATCTGCAATTGCTGGCCGGCGACGCGCACCAATTTCAGATGATCGATCAGATCGTCGGGCATATCGTCCGGCAGGTCGAGCACGCTGTAATCGTCGAAGATCTCGATACGGCCGATGTGCTTGGAATCCATGCCGGCTTCATTGGCGATGGCGCCGACGATGTTGCCGGGCTTGACGCCGTGCTGATGGCCGACTTCGATGCGGAAGGTCTGCATGCCTGGATCGGCGTCGCGAATGATGCGCTCCTTCTTGGCAAAGGCCGGACGCTCGCCGCGGTCTTCACGTTCGGCGCGTGGCGAGCGGTCCGGACGTTCACGCGGCGCGCGCTCGTCGCTGCGCGCAAACTCCGGTTCGCGCTGGTTCTTGTCGAGCAGCAGCGGCACGTCGCCGCGCGCCATCTTGGCAAGGGCGGCGGCAATGTCGACTGCGGTGACGTTCTGCTCGCGCTCGTAGTCTTCGATGAGTGAACGGAAGACGTCAAGGTCGCCGGCCGCCAGCGTTTCGCCGATCTGTTCCTTGAAGCGGGCGACGCGCACGTCGTTGACGGCTTGGATGCTCGGCAGCGTCATCTGGGTGATCGGCTGGCGGGTGGAACGCTCGATGCTCTTGAGCAGGTTCTTTTCGCGCGGCGTGATGAAGAGGATCGCTTCGCCGCTGCGGCCGGCGCGACCGGTGCGGCCGATGCGGTGGGTGTAGCTTTCCGGATCGTAGGGTACGTCGTAGTTGATGACGTGGCTGATGCGTTCGACGTCGAGGCCGCGCGCGGCGACGTCGGTGGCGATCAGGATGTCGATCTGGCCATCCTTCAGTTGCTGGATGGTGCGCTCGCGCTGTTGCTGCTGAATGTCGCCGTTGATGGCGGCGGCGGCAAATCCCCGCGCCTGCAATTTGCCGGCCAGCTCTTCGGTGCCGAGCTTGGTTCGCACGAAAATGATCAGGCCGTCGAAGGGCTCGACTTCCAGAATGCGCGTGAGCGCGTCGAGCTTGTGCATGCCGCTGACCAGCCAGTAACGCTGGCGGATGTTTTCGGCGGTGCCGGTCTTGGCGGCGATGGTGACTTCGGCCGGATCGCGCAGGTACGTCTTGGCGATGCGTTTGATGACGGCCGGCATGGTGGCCGAAAACAGCGTGGTCTGGCGCGTTGCCGGAGTCTTTTGCAAAATCGATTCGACGTCGTCGATGAAGCCCATGCGCAACATTTCATCGGCTTCGTCGAGCACCATGGTCTTCAGTTGCGAGAGGTCGAGCGAACCCTTGTCCAGATGGTCGATCACGCGACCGGGCGTGCCGACCACGACGTGTACCCCGCGGCGCAAGGCGCTCAGTTGCGGGCCGTAACTCTGGCCGCCGTAGATTGGCAGCACATGGAAGCCGGGAATGTGGGTGGCATAGCGCTGGAAAGCTTCGGCCACCTGGATCGCCAGTTCGCGCGTCGGCGCCAGCACCAGCGCCTGCGGCGCGCTCTGGCGGATGTCGATGCGCGACAGGATCGGCAGCGCAAACGCCGCGGTCTTGCCGGTGCCGGTCTGGGCTTGGCCCAGCACATCGCGGTTGCTCAGCAGCAGGGGAATGGTGGCGGCCTGGATCGGCGACGGCGATTCGTAACCGAGTTCCTTCAGCACGCGCAACAGCGGTTCGCTGAGATGGAGGTCGGAAAATAAGGGGAGGGGGGCTTCGGACATGGTGGGACTCACGAGTTCTTTTGGGCCGCAGGGCGCGGCCGGATGGAGATGCAGTTTACCCGCTTGTGACGCAATCAGCGATGTTAAGTTGCAAGGCCCGCCCGCACCACGCAGCATAATTGCGGATACTCGCATCGGCGATGCGCCGACGACGGCAAAGCGGACGGACAGGAGAAAGTATTGCCGACAAGACAAACAATGCCAGACGGCAATGCGCCGGTGCAGCGAATGACGATGTTATTGGAAGGTGTTCGGCGTAAGTTGCAGCGGAGATCCCTGCACCCCGGCATGCACCAGGCGACGCGCCACACCGGTGATGTTGGCTTCCAGTTGGCGGAAGGTTTGCATCGGTCCGATGGCAGTGAACATTTGCGAGGCCAGTTTCATCAGCGCTTCATTGGAAATGAAGCACTCGCGATTGACGAACTCGACGCACACAGAGAACACCACGCCCGCATTGGTCAACTTCGCTTCGGTTTCGGTCACAGATTGAGACATGGCGTACCTCTGGTCGAATAATTTTCTATAGTGCGCGTAAGTGCCGCGAATAGCAAACAAAATCCGCGATCCGGCGGGGTTGGCGCCGACAAGGTATAATAGATGCTCGTTGGGCGCACCGCCCTTTCCCGGACCGGCCAGCAGCATTGCCTGTCTCCACACTTTCCGGCCGCGCCAGTCTCCCGTTGTTCTGGTTTTCAGGCAGTCGGCCTGTCCTGTAGTAATCGTCCTGCCGTCGGCGGCATTGTGCATCCGGCGCCAAGTCTTTTCGTGTTCCTGCATCTGTGTGCAAGCAGTGCTTCCGAGCGAAAAGCAAATCGCACTGGTCCGTTCGCGCGGCAACCGGCCTCTTTTTCTGCGATCCCTGGCGGATGCCGTTGCAGCGTATTGCAAGCAGCCCCCCCGCCTGCCGGTCGCCTTACCTGGAAACCATTATGGCTAAAGAAGAACTACTCGAAATGAACGGCCTCGTTGAAGAAGTCCTGCCAGATTCACGCTTTCGCGTCAATCTGGAGAACGGTCATCGACTGATCGCCTACACCTCCGGCAAGATGCGCCAGAATCACATCCGCATCCTGGCCGGCGACAAGGTCACGCTGGAGTTGTCGCCTTACGACCTGAGCAAGGGCCGCATCACTTTCCGTCATCTGGAAAAACGCGGACCTGTCGGCGGCGGGCAACAGCGTCGCCGTTATTAATAAGACCGGCGCCATCATCATGCCGAACGCCATCCACATAGATCGCAACGACGGCGCCGCTGCGATCTCCGCCACGGCGGTCGCGCTGGCGCAGGCGCAGGGTGTGCAGATCGTCGAGTGCGTGTGGGACATCGGCGCCGATCTCACGCACGAGCACGCGCACAGACTCGACCTGATCACCGCGGACAAGTCGGTGCGCGTTTACTTCCCGGATCTGGAGCTGACCACTTCCGGCAATGCTTCGCGCACCAAGCGCAGCGAAGAGCGCCTGCAGCGCGCAATCGCCCAGCTCACGCAGCGTACGCCCGCGCCGACCTATGGATATCGATGACGCGATTATCGCAAATTCAAATTGTTACGAATTAAATTTCGATATGTTTAGGCAAACCGGCGTTTTGCCTGTATATTGAATTCTGCACTTACATCAAGTCGTCGTTATTGTCGGTCTCTCTTCCTTGTGCTCGTTCGCGGGCCATCTCTGTCGGACTCTCTTCGGTTACATCTTTCTTGGTCTTGGGTGCGCTTCGGGCGTTGTCCCTCATTTTTTACAAGGAAGTATCATGTCTACAAGTCAAACCGGCACAGTCAAATGGTTCAACGATGCAAAGGGCTTCGGCTTCATCACGCCTGATCAAGGCGGCGACGATCTGTTCGCGCATTTTCAGGACATCCAGTCCAACGGTTTCAAGAGCCTGGCCGAAAACCAGCGCGTCTCTTTCGACCGCGGCACCGGTCCTAAAGGCGAAAAAGCCACCAACATTCGCGCGATCTAATCGTCGCGTGTCGTGACGCGGAGGCCGAGGTCTCCGCTGCACTCAAGTCCGGATTCGATACATCGCCGGCGGCACCACGCAGATAGCATGGGCCGTCGCCGATCGGACCCGGCACCAACGAAGCTCGCCTAGGCGGGCTTTGTTTCATTCCGGCGGCGCATTCCGTTCCGCTATGATCACTGTTCCGCGATCACAAATACGCTCTTCCATGAATCATCTTCTGCAAGACTGGCAAACGCAACTGGCAACGCTGGCCGGCAAGCTCGCCGGCGACGATGGCGCCCACGACCTCAATCACTTGCATCGCGTCTGGCGCGCAGCGCAAACCCTGCTCGATGAACATCCGCAAGCCGATGCGCTGACGGTGCTGGCGGCCTGTTACCTGCACGACCTGGTGAACCTGCCCAAGAACCACCCGCAACGTCATCTCGCTTCGCGCCAAGCCGCGCAACTGGCTTGCCGCCATCTCGAACAACTGCGTTTCCCGCAAGAGAAATTGGCCCCCGTCGCGCATGCGATTGAAGCGCACAGTTTTTCGGCCGGCATTACGCCGACGACCATCGAAGCGCAAATCGTGCAGGATGCCGACCGCCTCGACGCGCTCGGCGCAGTCGGATTGGCGCGCCTCTTCTATACCGCCGGACGTATGGGCAGCCGGCTCGCCCATGACGGCGATGTGTGCGCAACGCAACGCTCGCCGGACGACCAACGTTATGCGCTCGATCATATCGCCTGCAAACTGGAAACCTTGCCGGCGACAATGCAGACCGCCGCCGGCCGCAAGCTCGGCGAACGGCGCATGCAATGGCTGCGCGAATTCCGCGACACGTTTGCGGCGGAATGGGAAGATCCGGTTGCCTGAAAAACCGGTTCCGGAAATGCTGCTAGAATCGTTTGCATTGCGTTGCTACGTATTTCATCCTTCATGTTTACCGTCGCCCTGTCCTGCCTGTTGTCGCTGAGCCTGCTTGCACTGGCCATGCCTGCGCACGCAGCCGCGGCCGGCAAACCAAAGAAACAGTCGCTCATCTGACCGGGGCGCGCTGTCCTGTCAGGTGGGTCGACAGGATGGCGAATGCAGGCCGGACTCTTTCCCTCTTCCTGCAACACGGTGCACATTCCCCTCCTCCTTCCAGACAGACATAGACGGTCTTCATGCATCAATTGAATGGAGTGTTGTATGGCAGCTTTTGACGGTATCTGGATTCCCCTGATCACGCCTTTCCACGACGGCGAGATCGACTTCCCCGCTTTGCAGACGCTGGCGCGCAGCATGGTCGGTGCCGGTGTGTCCGGCCTGGTGGCCTGCGGCTCGACTGCGGAGGCGGCGGCGCTCGACGACGATGAGCAACTGGCGGTGCTGGACGCCATCCTCGACGCCGCTCCCGGCTGTCCGGTGGTCATGGGCCTTGCCGGCAACCGACAGGCGGCGATGCTGGAAAGACTGGAAAAAATCCAGCAGCGTCCGATCGCCGGCCTGCTGATTCCGGCGCCGTATTACATCCGCCCTTCGCAGCTTGGCCTGCGCGCCTTCTATCTGGCGATGGCCGACGCCGCGAACGTTCCCATCATCGTCTACAACATCCCTTATCGCACCGGCGTTCATATCGATGTCGCCACCATCCTCGAACTCGCGGCACACGAGCGCATCGTCGCGGTGAAAGATTGCGGCGGCAGCGCGGCGGCGACCATGGACCTGATCGCCCACGGCGGCCTGCAGATACTGGCCGGAGAAGACGAACAGATTTTCATCACGCTGTGCCTCGGCGGCAGCGGCGCGATCACCGCCGCGGCGCATATCCGTCCCGACCTGTTCGTGCGCGTGGCGCAACTGGTGAGCGAACAGCGGCTGATCGAAGCCCGCGAACAATTCTACAATTTGCTGCCGCTGATCCGGTTGCTGTTCGCCGAACCGAATCCGGCAGCCATCAAGACCGCCTTGTCGCTGATGGGCATGGCGCGCGACGAACTGCGCGCACCGATGCAGCCCGGTTCGCCGCCATTGCGCGAGAAGTTGCACCGCGAATTGCTGCGGCTCGGCTGTCTCTGAGTCCGGATCCGAATCCGACGGCGCTGCCGTTCAGGACAAGCCGGCGGCGGGATTGCCGCTGGCGATGCCTTGCTGGCGCAGGACATCGGCAAGGCTGCTGCGAAAACGCGCCAGCGGCGCCGCCAGCCGGCCGCTCGACAGCGCCGGTGCGTGCAGTAGCCAGACCTTCATGCCGTTGTCGAATTCCGGCACCGACAAGACCCGGATCTGCTTGCGGAAAGCGCTGCGCTTGAGTGCGCTGGGGGTGGTGATGCCGATGCCGACTCCGCGCGCCACCAGCGACAATTGCAGTTCGGCACCGAAAGCTTCCACCGCGACCGTGAAGGGCAGACGCAATGCCTCTAGCGCATGCCGGATGGCGCTGCGCAGTCCGCAGCCATCCTGATTGAGTACCCAGGATTGCGGCGTCAGGTCGGCCAACCCGAGGTCGCCCCTGGGCAGCTTCAGCGATTTAGCCGCGACCACCAGCGCCGGTTCGCGCCCCAGCACATGGAGCTGAAAGCGCTCGGGCGGCGGCACGCCATCGGGCACGATCACGGCGGCGGCATCGATGGCATTTTTTCCCAGCATGTCCATCAGGCCCGGCGACCACGCGGCGGTGATGCGCACGCTGAGCCTGGGGAACTCCGTACGCAGACAATCGAGCGGGGAGGTTAATGCCGCCTCCGACAGAAACGGCGGCACGCCCAGACGCAATTCGCCGCTGGCTTGCGCCTGCGGCGAGACACGGTCGATCAGGTCCTCGACCGACGCTAGCACGCGCCGCCCCATGTCGTACACTTCACGCCCCGCCGACGTAGGCTTGAGCGGCTTTGACTGGCGATCCAGCAATTCGATGCCTAGCATGCTTTCCAGGCTTTGCACGCGGCGCGTGATGCCGGATTGCGTCAGGTGCAGCCGCGTGGCGGCGGCGACGATGGAGCCGGTTTCAATCACCGCGACGTAGGCTTGCAGGTCTCGCGTATTCAAAATAATCTCGCATATTGTTTATGACAATTATTCAATTGTCGCATAATTAGCCGCTATCTATACTGGCCCGCATCAACTCGAATGGAGCCAGAATGGAACAATGCAACAAGCTGCCGGCTGACGACCCGACAGGCTTCCGGCCGCCGCCTCCCGCCACACCGGCCAGGCGCATGACGACCGCCATGACGGTGCTGTTTGCCGCGGCGGTTGGCGTCATCGTCATGAATCTTTATGCCGCCCAGCCGATGCTGGCGGCGATCCGCGCATCCATGCGGATACCCGACGGCGCCATCGGCCTGATCGCGATGCTACCCTTGCTCGGCTATACCTGCGGCCAGTTTCTGGTGGTGCCGCTGACCGATCTCCACGAAAACCGCCGCCTGATCGTGCGCCTGCTGGCGGGGTGCGCGCTGTGCCTGGGCGTGGCGATGCTGAGTACGCAGGCATGGCTTTTCCTGACAGCGATCTTCCTGGCCGGCGTGCTGTCGAGCGCGATCCAGATGCTGGTGCCAATGGCGGCTTTCATGAGCGAAGAGGCGCATCGCGGTCGCGTCATCGGCAATCTGATGAGCGGCCTGATGCTAGGCATCATGCTGTCGCGCCCGCTGGCCGGATGGATCGCCAGCATTGCCGGCTGGCGCGCGGTCTACGGCCTGCTGGCATTGATCGTCGCCACACTGGCGCTGCTGCTGGCGCGCGTGTTGCCGGAACGCCATCCTCAGCAGACGGTGCAACGCTATGGCGCAATCCTGCGCTCGCTGTGGCAATTGCTGCTGCATGAGCGCACCTTGCAATACAGTGCGTTGACCGGCGGGTTGGGCATGGCAGCGTATATGTCATACTGGACCACGATTGCGCTGCTGCTGACGCAAGCGCCGTTCTCGCTGGGCGCAGGTGGAATCGCGGTGTTCGCGCTGGTTGGCGCGAGCGCGGTGTGCGTGACGCCTTTTGCCGGACGCGCCGGCGACCACGGACGCGGTCGCATCGCTGCGCGCCGCAGTCGTCTGGCAGTGCTGGCGGCGGCCTTGATTGCCGGCGTGGCCGGCAGTGGCTGGGGCGGCTTCGACGTGCGTGGCCATGCCGGCGTTGCGCTGGCGTTGCTCGGCCTGGCCGCGATCCTGCTCGACGGCGGCGTCGCCGCCGAACAGACGCTGGAACGACGCAAGATCAATCTGCTGTCGCCGCAACTGCGCGGGCGTCTGAACGGCTTGTTCGTCGGCTTCCTGTTCGTCGGCGGCGCGGTCGGCGCGGCGCTGTCCGGCCTGGCGTGGAATCGGGGCGGCTGGACTGCGGTATGCCTGTTGCAGTTGCTGTTCAGCGCAACGATCCCGTTGTTGGCATCCAGGCAACTCCGCAATTGAGCGATGCGCTGTTACAAATCGCCAACACAAGTTGGCGAACCAAGCCTATTCGGTTTCGTCATACTTCTATCGCAATTTTGTCGAGGAGGTAATGTGGCAAGTCCGGAACAGTACCAGCCGCGCTGGCGTATCGCCGATCTGGATTTCTCCCGCATCGATCTGCAACGCGTGCGCGACGACGAATACACCTTCTATCTGGTAGCCTGCGCATCCTTTGTCGAAAGCGGCTCCGATCTCTATACCCACAACCTGGTCGACTTCTTCCATGACAACGAACAAGTCGTGGCCTGGTTGCGCGGACAATGGGAACTGGAGGAGTTGCAACATGGCGCCGCGCTGCGCGCCTACGTCGCACATGTCTGGCCCGAATTCGACTGGCAGAGTGCCTACGACAGCTTCCTCGGCGAATACGCCGCCTATTGCAAGGTCGAGTTGCTGGAGCCGACCAAGGCGCTGGAAATGGCCGCACGCTGCGTGGTCGAAACCGGCACGGCAACGTATTACCGCGCCTTGTCGCGCAGCACAAAAGAGCCGATGCTGCGCGATCTGGCCGCGCGCATTTCGAACGACGAGGTCAATCACTACAAGCATTTCTATCATTACTTCCGCCAGTATCGCGAGCGTGAAGGCGTCGGCCGCTCGCGCGTACTGGCGACGCTGAGCCGCCGCACGCTGGAGATGCGCAACGAAGACGCCGACTGCGCGATCCGCCATGTGCTCAGATTCCGCGATCCGGCGCGCGCCGAAGACGCTGCCTATCTACGTCAGTTGAGCGCGCGCATGAACACCATCGTGCGCACCAATTTGACGCCGGAAATGGCGTTGAGGATGATCATGCGTCCGCTGGAGCTGCCGCCCAAGGTGCAAAGCTGGGTGCAATATCCGATCCGGCAGCTCATGCACTACGTTTTTTTGCGCTAAAAACAAACACCCCCATCCCTGATTTGCGCACTTTTGGGGCAAATCATCTCCGACCGCACCGCCGCCATTTCCACCATCACCGAAATGGTGCGTCGATGCGCACCCGCTTCTGCAAAGCATGAAGAATCCCCGCAGATTGACGAATTGTCATTGGCACGCAATCTGCTAAAGCATGGGGGCAGTCAACAAACCTTCATTGATTTTTCTAACTGTAGGAGCACTTCATGTCACGTCGCACTATCCTAAAAGCAACAGCACTCGGCGCGTTCGCACTTGCAGCTTCTTCCTGGCTCCCTGCCGCGTTCGCCGCGGACACCATCAAGGTCGGCATCCTTCACTCGCTGTCGGGCACCATGGCCATCTCCGAAACATCGCTCAAGGATGTGGCGATGATGACGATCGATGAAATCAATGCCAACGGCGGCGTCATGGGCAAGAAGCTCGAGCCTGTGGTCGTCGACCCTGCATCCAACTGGCCTCTGTTCGCTGAAAAAGCGCGTCAGTTGATTTCGCAAGACAAGGTCTCCGTCGTGTTCGGCTGCTGGACTTCGGTCTCGCGCAAGTCTGTCCTGCCGGTCTTCAAGGAACTCAACAGCCTGCTGTTCTACCCGGTCCAGTACGAAGGCGAAGAACTTGAAAAGAACGTGTTCTACACCGGCGCTGCACCTAACCAGCAAGCGATCCCGGCCACCGAATACCTGATGTCGAAAGAAGGCGGCGGCGCCAAGCGTTTCGTGCTGCTGGGCACCGACTATGTGTACCCGCGCACCACCAACAAGATCCTGCGCGCTTTCCTGCACAGCAAGGGCGTGAAGGATTCCGACATCGATGAAGTCTATACGCCGTTCGGCCATTCCGACTACCAGACCATCGTCGCCAACATCAAGAAGTTTTCCGCCGGCGGCAAGACTGCCGTGATCTCGACCATCAACGGCGACTCCAACGTGCCGTTCTACAAGGAACTGGGCAATGCCGGCCTGAAGGCGACCGACGTGCCTGTCGTGGCGTTCTCGGTGGGTGAAGAAGAACTGCGCGGCGTCGACACCAAGCCGCTGGTCGGCCACCTGGCTGCGTGGAACTACTTCGAATCCGTGAAGAACCCGGTCAATACCGCCTTCATCAAGAAGTGGAAAGCCTACGCCAAGGCCAAGGGTCTGCCGAATGCCGACACCGTCGTGACCAACGATCCGATGGAAGCAACCTACGTCGGCATCTACATGTGGAAGCAGGCTGTCGAGAAGGCCAAGTCGACCGACACCGACAAGGTGATCGCAGCGATGGGCGGTCAGACGTTCAAGGCGCCGTCCGGCTACACGCTGGAAATGGACAAGACCAACCATCATCTGCACAAACCGGTGATGATCGGCGAAATCAAGGCCGATGGTCAGTTCAACGTGGTCAACAAGACCAAGACCACGATCCGCGCGCAGCCATGGAGCCCGTACATCCCTGGCAACGAAGGCAAGCAAAAGCTGTAATCCCGGCTTCGCCTCTCGTCTTTGCAGCAAGCAGCCGCATCTTCCTTGCAGTTGCTTTGTAACACCTTGCACCGGGCGCCCGACATCCCGTCCGGTGCAATCTACGCAGCGCCGCTCGTCCTGGCGTTTGCACGACGCTCAGACAAGCGTCGCCAAGACCTTCTTTCCGTCTTGCAGTGCCACCGAAAAGAATCATGAGACTTCTTCCCAACATCCTTGCCTCTGCCTTGCTGACGGGCTGGCTGTGCATCCAGACGATCGGCGCGCATGCCGCGATTGATCCGGCGCTGCTCAAGCCGCTGGCCGGCGACGATCCGGATGCGCGCATCGCCGCCGTCACGCAGATCGCCGCGCTCGCCAATGCCGATGCGCAGAAAATCCTCAACGCCATCAACAGCGATGCGCTGTACGCGACGCCTACCGGCGACGTGTTGATCATTGAGGACACCGAGGCGTTCAATCCCGCCACCGACAAGACCGGTCCGGCGCCCGACGACGCCGAAGGCATCACCGTCAACAACCGCCTGCGCGGCGTGGTGGAAGGCGCCTTGTCCGGCCTCAGATTGTTTTCGCCGGACCGCGCCGTGCGCCTGACCGCGGCGACCGATTTGCTGAAGACTGCCGACGCCGCGCAGACGCCGCTGATCAGCAAGGCGTTGGCCGCGGAAAAAGATGCCGAGATTCAGGCGGTGCTGAAGCAGGTCGTCGCCACCGCCAACCTGCACGCGCCCGACGCCCCCACGCGCCAGGCCGCCGTCAAGGCGCTGGCCGAGACCACCAACGCCAACCTGAAGCCGGTGCTGGAACAAATGCTGGCCAGGAATCCCGACGGCAGCTACGTGGAAACCGATGAAGGCGTGCGCGTCGAAGCGGTCCGCACGCTGTCGGCGCTGGACCGCCGCCTGGCGATCACGGAATTCGTCGGCAAGCTGTTCTACGGCGTCTCGCTCGGCAGCGTGCTGTTGCTGGCGGCCCTCGGCCTGGCCATCACCTTCGGCTTGATGGGCATCATCAACATGGCGCACGGCGAGCTGCTGATGATCGGTGCTTACACGACCTATGTGTGCCAACTGGTATTCCGCAAATTCTTCCCCGGCGCGATCGACGCCTATCTGGTCGTCGCATTGCCGGCGGCCTTCATCGTCGCCGCGGCGGTCGGCATCGCGCTGGAACGCCTGGTGATCCGCTGGCTCTACGGCCGTCCGCTCGAAACGCTGCTGTGCACCTGGGGCATCAGCCTGATGCTGATGCAATGCGTGCGCTCGATCTTCGGCGCGCAGAACGTCGAGGTCGCCAACCCGAGCTGGATGTCGGGCGGCATCACGGTGTTGGGCTCGCTGGTGCTGTCGTACAACCGCATCGTGATCATCTTCTTCGCGCTATTCGTGGTGTTCGCGGTGTGGCTGATCCTCAATAAAACACGCCTCGGCCTGTTCGTGCGCGCCGTCACGCAGAATCGCCGCATGGCCGATTGCGTCGGCGTGTCGACCGGCAAGATCGACATGATGACCTTCGGCCTCGGCTGCGGCATCGCCGGTCTCGGCGGCGTAGCCCTGTCGCAGCTCGGCAATGTCGGTCCCGACCTCGGCCAGGGCTACATCGTCGACTCCTTCATGGTGGTGGTATTGGGCGGCGTGGGTCAATTGGCCGGCACCGTGATCGCCGCGTTCGGCCTGGGTGAAGTGAACAAGTTCCTGGAACCGGTCGCCGGCGCCGTGCTGGCCAAGATCGCCATCCTCGTGTTCATCATCGTGTTTATCCAAAAACGCCCGCAAGGCCTGTTTGCACTGAAAGGCAGGAGCGTGGAATGAGTACCTTGAATCTACCTTTGAAACCGTCCCTGTTCTCGCGTCCGGCATGGATCGGCATCGTCGTCTGCACGCTCATCCTGGCGCTGCTGCCGATCCTTAATCTGGTCTTTCCGCCCGGCCATCCGCTGGCGATCTCGAGCTATACCGTGGCGTTGATCGGCAAGTTCATGTGCTACGCCATGGCGGCGCTGGCGCTCGATCTGGTATGGGGCTACACCGGCATCCTGTCGCTCGGCCACGGCGTGTTCTTCGCGCTGGGCGGCTATGCGCACGGCATGTACCTGATGCGCGCCATCGGCCATGACGGCGTGTATCAGAGCGACTTGCCGGACTTCATGGTGTTCCTCAACTGGAAAGCCTATCCGTGGTACTGGTGGATGACCGAGCATTTCTGGTTCGCCATGTTGCTGGTGGTGCTGGTGCCGGGCGTGCTGGCGTTCGTGTTCGGTTACTTCGCGTTCCGTTCGCGCATCAAGGGCGTGTATTTTTCGATCATCACGCAGGCAATGACCTTCGCTTTCATGCTGCTGTTCTTCCGCAACGACACCGGCTTCGGCGGCAACAACGGCTTCACCGACTTCAAGCGCATCCTCGGCTTCACCATCACGGCGCCGTCGACCAAGGCGGTGCTGTACCTGGTGACGCTGGCCTTCCTGCTCGGCTCGCTGCTGCTGTGCCGCGCCATTGTGACGTCGAAGCTGGGCCGTGTGCTGCAAGGCGTGCGCGATTCGGAGTCGCGATTGATGTTCATCGGCTACAACCCGCTGTGGTTCAAGCTGTTCGTATGGACCTTGTCGGCGGTGTTGTGCGGCATTGCCGGCGCGCTGTACGTGCCGCAGGTCGGCATCATCAACCCGTCGGAAATGTCGCCGGCCAACTCCATCGAAATGGTGATCTGGGCCGCCGTCGGCGGGCGCGGTTCACTGCTCGGCCCGATCATCGGCGCGTTCACCGTCAACGGCCTGAAAAGCTGGTTCACCGCGGCGTTCCCGGATTTATGGCTGTATGCGTTGGGGCTGATCTTCATCCTGGTCACGCTGTTCCTGCCGCAAGGCATCCTGGGGCTGATCAAGAAACTCAAGAAACAGGATCCCGCCAAGGAGGCCGCATGAGCGAAATGTACAATCGGGCGGCGCCGCAAGACAACGTCGACAACAGCCAGCACGCCGACCACGGCACCTCGTATGCGCGCGTCAGGCCGGAAGGCGTCGACACCACGCACGGTGCGATTCTGTATCTGGAAAACATTACGGTGTCGTTCGACGGCTTCAAGGCCATCAACAACCTCAATCTCGACATCTCGGTGGGCGAACTGCGTTGCATCATCGGCCCCAACGGCGCCGGCAAGACCACGATGATGGACGTGATCACCGGCAAGACGCGTCCGACTGCGGGCACGGCTTTCTTCGGCCAGTCCATCGACCTGACCAAGATGACCGAGTATGAAATCGCCCACGCCGGCATCGGCCGCAAGTTCCAGCGACCGACGGTGTTCGAGCAGCATTCCGTGTTCGAGAACCTGGAAATGGCGATGAAGATGGACAAGCGCGTGAAGACCACCTTGTTCGCGCGCCTGAATTCGGAACAGATCGGCAAGATCGAGGAATGCCTCAAGCTGATCCGCCTCAACGGTCAGGAAAACCGCGCCGCCGGCCTGCTTTCGCACGGTCAGAAGCAATGGCTGGAAATCGGCATGCTGCTCATGCAGGAACCGCAATTGCTGCTGCTGGACGAACCGGTAGCCGGGATGTCCGACGCCGAAACCGTGCGCACGGCCGAATTGCTCAACGAGTTGCGCGGCAAGCATTCGATCATGGTGGTCGAGCATGACATGGGCTTCGTCGAAGAGATTGCCCAGGGCGGCAAGGTGACCGTGCTGCACGAAGGCTCGGTGCTGGCTGAAGGCACGATGCAGCAGGTGCAGTCGGATGATCGCGTGATTGAAGTGTACTTAGGTCGCTAATGCCAGAGCGCTAAACCCGGGACGAGAAGAATATGCTGCAAGTCAATCAACTGAACCAATACTACGGCGCCGCGCACACGCTGCGCGGCGTGTCGATTACTGTCGAAAAAGGCAAATGCCTGTCGCTGCTCGGCCGCAACGGCGTCGGCAAGACCACGCTGCTGAAATGCCTGATGGGTGTACTGCCGGTGGCTGCCGGCAACGTCACGCTCGAAAGCAAAGACATCACCAGACTGAAGCCGCATCAACGCGCCGCGCTCGGCATTGCGTATGTGCCGCAGGGCCGCGAGATCTTTGCGCGCCTGACCGTCGAAGAAAACCTGTTGATGGGCATGGCGACCAAATCCGGCCGCAAGGCATCGACGATCAAGGGCGAAGTCTACGAGCTGTTTCCCGTGCTCAAGGAAATGCTGCACCGACGCGGCGGCGATCTGTCGGGCGGCCAGCAACAGCAACTGGCGATCGCCCGCGCGCTGCTGGCGGAACCGAAGCTGATCATCCTCGATGAACCGACCGAAGGCATCCAGCCATCCATCATCAAGGACATCGGCCGCGTCATCAGCTTGCTGCGCCAGCGCGGCGATATCGGGATTTTGCTGTGCGAACAATATTTCGACTTTGCGCGCGAGCTGGCCGATACCTTCGTCGTCATGTCGCGCGGCGAGGTGGTCGCTTCGGGCACGCAAGCCGAGATGGATAACGAAGACGTCAAGAGGCATCTGGCGGTGTAACGCTTGGCGGCGTGCGTTTTGGCGACAGCTCTGCTATAAAAGCACATCCCGCACCATCGACCCATGTCCTCATAATCAAAACATTGCATGAAACGCATCATTGATCCTGCCGCTGCCGTCACGGAGTCGGGCCAAGCCGTCGTTGCCGCGTCGCGCCATGAGCAGGCGCGGCTGACGCTGGGCTTCGCCGACGACGCCGGCACCACGCGCATGATCGAACGCAGCCACTTCGGCCCCTTGCGCGTGCAAAAGCCTCTGTACCCGGAGCAACCGGCGGTCTGCCATGCGGTCATCGTGCATCCGCCGGGCGGCATCCTCGGCGGCGACCAGCTCAGCATCAACGTCCGCGCCGGCGATCGCGCACATGCCTTGCTGACAACACCGGGCGCCGGCAAGTGGTATCGCGCCAACGGCTTCGTCTCGCAGCAGCAGGTGTCGCTGACGGCGACGGCCGGCGCGGCGCTGGAATGGCTGCCGCAAGAAACCATCTTTTTCAACGACGCCGATGTGCGCATGGAACACCAGGTCGACCTGGCTGCCGATGCCCGTTATATCGGCGGAGAAATTTTGTGCTTCGGCCGCACGGCCTCGGGCGAATCCTTCGCCAGTGGCCGCGTCAGCCAGCGCACCAGCATTCGCCGCGACGGCAAGCTGGTATGGTTCGAGCAAGGCGCCCTGCGTGCGGGCACGTCGTCGATGACCAGTCCGCTGGCGCTGGCCGGCCATACGGTGTGCGCCACGCTGATCGCGGTCGGCATGCCGTTGAACGGCGCCTTCCTGAATGAACTGCGGGAGCAAACCGGCGCACTCGCGCACGACGGCCGCAGCGGCGCGACGCAGATGAAGCAGGTATTGGTGCTGCGCTATCTGGGCAACTCCAGCCAGGTCGCACGGCAATGGCTGACGCATGCGTGGCGGCGTATCCGGCCCGAATTATTGGCGCGCGAAGCGATTGTGCCGCGCATTTGGAATACATAACGAACGTAAAGAACCAGGGAGAATGGAAACATGGAACTCACCCCGCGAGAAAAAGACAAGCTGCTGATTTTCACGGCGGCGCTGGTGGCCGAACGACGCAAGGCGCGCGGCCTGAAACTGAATTATCCGGAAGCCGTGGCGCTGATCACCGCCGCTATCATGGAAGGCGCGCGCGACGGCCGCACCGTCGCAGAGCTGATGTCGGAAGGCACCAGGATCCTCACGCGCGCCGACGTCATGGACGGCGTGGCGGAGATGATTCCCGACATCCAGGTTGAAGCGACGTTCCCTGACGGCAGCAAGCTGGTCACGGTTCACCATCCCATTCCTTAAGGAGCGCCACGATGATTCCAGGAGAAATGCTGGTCGAACCCGGCGACATCGAACTCAACGTCGGTCGCCGCACGGCGAGCGTCAACGTCGCCAATAGCGGCGACCGCCCGATCCAGGTCGGTTCTCATTTTCATTTTTTTGAAACAAATCCGGCGCTGAAATTCGATCGTCGGATCGGCTACGGCATGCGCCTGAACATCGCCGCCGGCACTGCAGTACGCTTCGAGCCGGGCCAGGAGCGCACGGTGGAGCTGGTGGCGCTGGCCGGCGACCGCAAGGTCTACGGCTTCAACGCCAAGGTGATGGGCGCACTCGACAAGAAGGGAAGCAAACAATGAGCAAGATTTCGCGTCAGGCTTATGCCGAGATGTTCGGCCCTACCGTCGGCGACCGTTTGCGTCTGGCCGATACCGAGCTGTTCATCGAGATCGAAAAGGACTTCACGACCTATGGCGAAGAGGTCAAATTCGGCGGCGGCAAGGTGATCCGCGACGGCATGGGCCAGTCGCAGCGCAACTACAAGGACGTCATGGACACAGTGATCACCAATGCCGTGATTGTCGACCACTGGGGCATCGTCAAGGCCGACATCGGTCTCAAGGGCGGCAAAATCGCCGGCATCGGCAAGGCCGGCAATCCGGACATCCAGCCGGACGTGACCATGGCCATCGGCGGCGCCACCGAGATCATCGCCGGCGAAGGCATGATCGTGACGGCCGGCGGCATCGACACGCACATCCATTTCATCTGCCCGCAACAGATCGAGGAGGCGCTGATGAGCGGCGTCACCACCATGATCGGCGGCGGCACCGGTCCGGCGGTCGGTACGGCGGCGACGACCTGCACGCCGGGGCCGTGGCATATCCATTCGATGCTGTCGGCGGCCGACGCCTTCCCGATGAACCTAGGCTTCCTCGGCAAGGGCAACGTGAGCCTGCCGACGCCATTGGAAGAACAAGTCCATGCCGGCGCCATCGGCCTCAAGCTGCATGAAGACTGGGGCACCACGCCGGCGGCGATCGACAATTGCCTGTCGGTGGCCGACCGTCTCGACGTCCAGGTGGCAATCCATAGCGATACGCTGAACGAAGGCGGCTTCCTCGAACACACGCTGGCCGCGTTCAAGGATCGCACTATCCACACCTTCCACACTGAAGGCGCGGGCGGCGGCCATGCGCCCGACATCATCGCAGCGGTCGGCGAGAGCAACGTGCTGCCGTCGTCGACCAATCCGACGCGGCCATTCACCGTCAACACGCTGGACGAACATCTGGACATGCTGATGGTCTGTCATCACCTGGATCCGGCGATTGCCGAAGACATCGCCTTCGCCGAGTCGCGCATCCGGCGCGAGACCATCGCGGCGGAAGACATCTTGCACGACATCGGCGCGATCTCGATGATGTCCTCGGACTCGCAGGCGATGGGCCGCGTCGGCGAGGTAATCATGCGCACCTGGCAGACCGCTCACAAGATGAAAACGCAGCGCGGTTCGCTGGCAGAGGATCCGTCGCGGCACGACAATTTCCGCGTCAAGCGCTATATCGCCAAGTACACCATCAATCCGGCCATCACACACGGCGTTTCGCATGTGGTCGGTTCGCTGGAGGTCGGCAAGGTCGCCGATATCGTGCTGTGGAAGCCCGCCTTCTTCGGCGTCAAACCATCGATGATCCTCAAGAGCGGCATGATCGCCGCAGCGCAGATGGGAGATCCGAACGCCTCGATCCCGACGCCGCAACCTGTGCATTACCGCATGATGTTCGGTGCCTATGGCGGCGGCTTGAAGACCTCGATGACCTTCGTCTCGCAGTCGGCATTCGACGCCGGCATCGGCGACATGCTCAAGCTGAACAAGCCGGTGGTGCCGGTCAAGGGCATGCGCAACCTGCGCAAGCGCGACATGATCCACAACGGCGCGACGCCGAAGATGGAAGTCGATTCCGAAACTTATGAAGTGCGCGCCGACGGCGAGTTGCTGGTCTGCGAACCGGCCAAGGTCTTGCCGCTGGCGCAACGTTATTTCCTGTTCTGAAGAAATCATGCTGACTCTGAATACCAAGATTGATCAGTCCGACCGTGTCGATGGTGAACTGCTGCTGCCTTACGACCTGCGAGAAAAAAGCCGCCTGCGCGCAACCATGACGTCCGGCGAAGAAGTGGCGGTCTTCACGTTGCGCGGCACGGTGCTGCGCAACGGCGATCTGCTGCGCGGCGATGATGGTCGCGTGGTGAAGATCAATGCCGCCAGGGAGGCTACCTATCGGGTTGAAGCAAGTTCGCCGCACCAGTTGCTGCGTTGCGCTTTTCATCTCGGCAATCGCCATACCCAGGCCCAAGTCGGCGAAGGTTTTCTGCGCATCAGGAAGGACCCGGTTCTGAAGGAAATGCTGGAGGGCCTCGGCGCGCGCGTAACGGAAGAAGAAGCGGCTTTCGAGCCGGAGTCCGGCGCTTACGGCGGCGGCCATCATCATCACGGCGACGATCACCATCATCCGCTGGCCCCGATTCCGGTACGTCAGAAAATCCATCGCCCCGGCGACAAATCCTGATCACCGGCCAGCATCCCATGCAAGCACAAGCCCTTCTCCATCTGCTTCAACTGACCAGCCCGTCGCTACCGATCGGTGCGTACAGCTATTCGCAGGGCCTGGAGGCGGCGATCGAAAACGGCGCGGTCAAGAACGAAGCGAGCGCGCGGACGTGGATCGTGGATTCGCTGCACGAGGTGGTGGCGCGTTTTGAAGCGCCGATATTCTGGCGTTTGCTGCAGGCGTTCGCAGCACGCGACGCGCAAGAGGTGAGCCTGTGGAACGAACGTTTCATCGCCGCCCGCGATACCGCAGAGTTCCGCGCCGAGACGATACAGATGGGATATTCGCTGAGCAAGCTGGCCGTCGATCTGCAAATCGGCGACGACATGTTGCGCGGCCTGATGCAGTCGCAAACAGAAGTGCCGTTGCCGACTGCGCTGGCCTATGCCGCAGTGGCGTTGAATGTGCCGCATGACGCGGCGTTGCTGGGCATGCTCTTCGCCTGGGTGGAGAATCAGGTGCTGGTCTGCGTCAAGTCGGTGCCGCTTGGGCAGGTTGCCGGACAACGCCTCTTGCTGTCGCTGCAGCCGGAGCTTGAAGCTGCCGCGAGAACCGCTCAAGAGTTGGGCGATGACGATTTATCCAACTGGTCGCCCGGCTTGTCGCTGCTGTCGATGCAGCATGAGGTGCAGTACAGCCGTCTCTATCGCTCCTGAGGCGATCCGCAATATCATGTACGTTTGCAGTTTATAGAATCCGTTTTTAATCGAGATAACCATGAGCAATCCATCCTCTCCCAATCCACTGCGCGTAGGCATCGGCGGCCCGGTCGGCTCCGGCAAGACGGCGCTGTGCGAAATGCTGTGCAAGCGCATGCGCGACCATTATGACATGGCGGTCATTACCAATGACATCTACACCAAGGAGGACATGGAAATCCTGCTGCGCGCCGATGCCTTGCCAGCCGAGCGCCTGATGGGCGTCGAGACCGGCGGCTGCCCGCACACCGCAATCCGTGAGGATGCGTCGATCAACCTGGAAGCGATCGCGCGCATGAGTGCCGACTTCCCCGACCTCGACCTGATACTGGTAGAATCCGGCGGCGACAATCTGGCGGCGACGTTCAGTCCGGAATTGTCGGACCTGACCATCTATGTCATCGACGTCGCCGGCGGCGAAAAAATTCCGCGCAAGGGTGGCCCCGGCATTACGCGGTCGGATCTGTTGATCATCAACAAAACCGACCTCGCTCCTTATGTCGGCGCCAATCTCGACATCATGGCGCAGGACGCCAAGCGCATGCGCGGCGAGCGACCTTTTGTCTTCACCAATCTGCGTAGCGGCGATGGCGTGGAGACGGTCATCGATTACATCCGTAAGCAAGGTTTGCTGGATGAGAAGAAGTAATACTGCCGGTCGATTTCATACTCAGGTTTATTGTGCGTATGCACATATTCACGAAGATCTATCCTAAGGAGAAAAATATGTTCCGCATTTCCACCAAAACAGCGACGCGTACCGGCGCATTGGCTATTGCCGCGCTCGCTGCCGGCAGCGCATTGGCGCATCCTGGACATCCCGGCTCCATGATGACGGCGTCGATGAGTTTTGGCGCCGGCTTCAGCCATCCGTTCTCCGGCATTGACCATTTGTTGGCAATGCTTGCTGTCGGTCTCTGGGCTGCACAGAACAAGCGCTCCGCGTTGTGGGTGCTGCCGCTGGCGTTCCCGCTGATGATGGTAATCGGTGCATTGCTGGCGCTCGTCGGCCTCGAAATTCCTGCTGCGGAAACCGGCATCGCGGCATCAGTCGCTGTACTTGGTCTGCTGATTGCCTTCGCCGTCAAAATGCCTTTATGGACAAGTACATTGGTGGTGTCTTTATTCGCGCTGTTCCACGGTTATGCGCATGGCAGCGAATTGCCGCATGGTTCATCGGCAGCGACGTACGCTTTCGGCTTTGTACTTGCCACTGCCTTGCTGCATGCGGCCGGCCTGACGCTCGGCCTGGTTGCCGGCAAACGAATGGCAGACGGGGTTGTACGTCTCGGCGGGGTTGGCATTGCGGCGGTGGGCGCTTATCTGCTGAGTGCTGCTTAATAATTTGATGCCGAATAGCTCGCGGTAGATAGCCAGCCGTTGCACACTGTTTGATAGAGGGTCGCGTTGCAAACGCGGCCCTTTTTTTGTTTCCAACGTAGTCGCTCATCGTATGATCCGTTGGGACATTCAGCCGCGTCGTGCAGGTCACTGTGGCAGTGTCTTATAATTTCCCAAATGACGACCTCCCTAACCTACTATAGCTTGCGCATTGAACTAACGCGCATCGAGCCCATGATATGGCGCCGCCTGCTGGTGCCGGCCACCATCACCTTGCCCAAACTGCATCGCGCTATACAAGGTGCCATGGGCTGGACCAATAACCATCTCCACCAATTCCATATCGGCGATGACTGTTACAGTGAACCAGATCCCTTTGGCGATCGAAAGTTGGTCGATGAGAAAGGTGTCAAACTGTCGGCCGTGCTGGTTGGTCAGGTGCGCGAGTTCATCTATGAATACGATTTTGGCGACGATTGGCAACACCGGGTGGTGCTTGAGCAAAGCCGGGAGGCGCATCCATCCTGGAAGGGATCACTTTGCACAGCCGGACAACGGGCTTGCCCACCTGAAGATGTCGGAGGAGTTTGGGGCTATGGGGAATTCCTCAGTGCAATCGCAAATCCTAAACATGAACAGCATGTCGACATGTTGCGTTGGATTGGGGGCGTCTTTGATCCAGAGGGATTTGATATCAATTCCGCAAATTCCCGTATTCGTAGAATGAAGGCATAACGGCGTTCCAATTTGGCGATCACATAGGAGCTGGTTATGTGTTTTCGAACGGACTGGACCTGGGAGTGAAGCTGCAGCATTTTTCGAATGGTGGCATCAAGCAGCCGAACGGAGGGGTGAACTTTGCGGTGGTAAAAGC
>NZ_CBXX010000014.1 GCF_000577615.1 Herbaspirillum sp. RV1423 | reverse complement strand
CGCAGAGGCGGTGCCGGGAACGATCACATGGTATTGCTGCTGGCCGGTGAGGGTCTTGAGATGCGCTGCAAGGCGGGAGGGATTGAATAGATCGGGCATGGCGAGTGTCCTTTACGAGAGGGAGTGCTCGCCATGCTAATGAGGTTTGGTTTAACTGTGAATAAACAAAGAATGCAAAAAGAATGTAATTTGAATAATTCCTAAAAAATCAAATTTTATTGATTTCTTAATCGTTGTTTTTCACAAGGGGAAGTGATACGTATGTGAGGCGGGCACACAGGTGGACAGGTGGTGCGTTGCTTCGAGGGGGCAACAACGCATCCATTTTCTGGACGCCGTCAATGGAGGTGAATTTTGTCGTGTCGCTAAATACGGGCGACAACGGGAAGGAGATGAATAACTGGAATTGCCTGATGGTCTGTTGTGCTGTCAGTTCCGCGAGCCAGCCATCACACGGCGAGCTCGCGGTTCTTGATACTTAACCCGGCACCTTGCCGTCCACGCCTTCGACGTAGAACTTGATGCCATGCAGGAAGCCGTCATCGGCAACCGCATCCTTGGCGACTTGTTCCTTGCCGGTGTTGTCCTTGATCGGACCCTTCCAGATCGGCGCGGAACCGTCGGCGATGCCCTTCTTGCGTTCTTCGACCAGCGCCTTGACGTCGGCCGGCAGATCAGGATTGAAGCCGCCCAGGTCGATGCCGTTTTCCTTCAGGCCGATCCAGGTGGTGGAACTCTTCCAACTGCCGTCCAGCACAGCCTGCACGCGCGCCGTGTAATACACGCCCCAGTTGATCATCGATGCGGCCAGATGCGCCTTCGGACCGAAGCTGGTCATGTCGCTGTCCCAGCCGAATGCATAGACGCCTTTTTCCTGCGCGGTCTGCACCACGGCGGCGGAGTCGGTGTTTTGCATCAGCACGTCGACGCCCTGGCCGATCAGCGTGGTGGCGGCTTCACGTTCCTTGCCCGGATCGAACCACTTGTTGACCCAGACCACGCGGGTGGTCGCCTTCGGATTGATCGAACGCGCGCCCATGGTGAAGGCGTCGATGTTGCGCACCACTTCAGGAATCGGCACCGAAGCGACCACGCCCAGCTTGCCGGACTTGCTCATCTTGCCGGCGACCACGCCCGCCAGGTAAGCGCCTTCATACGTGCGCACGTCGTATTGCGCCAGGTTGTCGGCGGTCTTGAAGCCGGTGGCGTGTTCGAACTTGACGTCCGGGAATTCCTTGGCGACCTTCAGCATCGCTTCCATGTAGCCGAAGGTGGTGCCGAAGATCAGCTTGTTGCCGTCGGTGGCCAGTTGGCGCATCACGCGTTCGGCGTCGGCGGCCGATTCGGGGACGTTTTCGACGAAGGTGGTCTTGACCTTGTCGCCGAACTTGGCTTCGACCGCCTTGCGGCCCTTGTCGTGCGCGAAGGTCCAGCCGGCGTCGCCGACCGGTCCGATATAGACGAAGGCGACCTTCAGCGGCTCAGCCGGTGCAGGCGCCGGCGCAGCCGCCGCAGGGGCGGGCGCGGGAGCCGGTTCTTCTTTTTTGCCGCAGCCGATCAGTGCGGCGGCTGCCAGCGTGGCGAGCATCGCAATCGAGGCTCTGCGCGAAATTTTCATGTGTTTCTCCCTAAGCGTTGTTGATGGACTTGCAAAAATTAAGAACGATACAAGCGGCTGCAAAAAATCACGATGCCCCCGGACGGAACGGTTTGCCCAGCGAGGCCGGCATGTTCAGGCGGATCCAGTCGGGGTTGCGCGAGATCAGCGCCAGCACCACGATGGTCGCCACATACGGCAGCATCGACAGGATCTGCGACGGAACCGTCACGCCGATGCCCTGCAGGTAAAACTGCAAGATAGTCACGCCGCCGAACAGCAGGGAGCCCAGTAAGACGCGTGCCGGACGCCATGTCGCAAATGCCGTCAGCGCCAGCGCGATCCAGCCGCGCCCGGATACCAGGCCTTCGACCCACATCGGCGTATAGACCAGCGACAGATAAGCGCCGGCCAGGCCGCAGCAGGCGCCGCCGAAGAGCAGCGCGACGAAGCGGATGCCGCGCACCGAATAGCCCAGCGCATGGGCCGACTCCGGCGACTCGCCGACCGCGCGCAGGATCAGGCCGGCGCGCGTGCGGTACAGGAACCACCCGATCGCCGCGCACAGCAGCAGCGCCAGATAACTCATCCAGTGCTGGTTGAAAAACGCCGGACCGACGAAAGGAATGCCGTTGAGGCCGGGAATACCGGCGCTTTGCGCAGGCAATGCCAGGCCGACGAAACGCTGGCCGATGAAGGCCGACAAGCCCGTGCCGAAAATCGACAACGCCAATCCGGTGGCGACCTGGTTGGTTGCCAGCACCAGCGCCAGCCACGAAAACAGCGTCGCCATCAGCATGCCGCAGACAGCACCCGCGGCGAAGCCCAGCAGCGGACTCCTGGTGGTGTAGCCGACCGCAAAACCGGCGATCGCCGCGACCAGCATCATGCCTTCCGCGCCCAGGTTGAGCACGCCGGCGCGTTCGTTGATCAGCAGGCCGATGGCGGCCAGCAGCAAGGGCGTACCGGCATTGATCGAGGCCGCGATGAGAGGAGCGAGTTGGTCCATGTCGTGTGTTCCTTTAGAGCGGCTGACAAAACGTCGATGGCAAGGCGCGCCGACGAAGACAGTACGAAAGTACGGCTAGGAGAAGCAACACCGCCAGCGGCGTTTTGTTAGTCGCTCTCATCCTTGTTTTTTCCAGCGCAGGCGATAATCGATCAGCGTGTCGCAGGCCAGCAGCAGGAACAGCAGCATGCCCTGGAACACGCCGGTGATCGCCGACGGCAGGCCGAGGCGCGATTGCGCCAGCTCGCCGCCCAGGTACAGCAGCGACATGATCAGTCCGCCGAATACCGCGCCGATCGGATGCAGGCGTCCGATGAAGGCGACGATGATCGCGGCGAAGCCGTAGCCCGGCGACACTGACGGCAACAACTGGCCGATCGGCCCGGCGATTTCAAACGCGCCCGCCAGGCCAGCGAAACCGCCCGAGATCAGCAGCGACATCCACAAGGCGTTGCGGCTGGAGAAACCGGCATAGCGCGCCGCATGCGGCGCCACGCCGCCGACCATCAGCGAAAAGCCGCGGAAGCTGCGCATCATGAACACCGCCATGACGATCGCCGCGATGATGGTGACGGCGAAACCGATGTGCAGGCGCGTGCCGCTCATCAGCATCGGCAGCATGAACTCGCTCGAGAACACCTTCGACTGCGGGAAGTTCATGCCGTTGGGATCCTTGAGCGGACCGTTGACGGCATACATCAGCAGCAGTTGCGCGACATAGGTCAGCATCAGCGACACCAGGATTTCGTTGGCGTTGAACTTGTCGCGCAAGAGCGCCGTGATGCCGGCCCAGAACGCGCCGCCGACCACGCCGGCCAGGATCATCAGGATCAGTCCGGCGCCGCCCGGGATGGCATGATCCGGCACATCGATCCACACCAGCATCGCGCCCGCGCACAAGGCGCCGACGGTGAACTGGCCCTCAGCGCCGATGTTCCAGATGCTGGCGCGGAAGCACACGGCCAACCCGAGCGCACACAGGATCAGCGGAATCGATTTGAGCAGCAATTCGCTGATGGCGCGCCTGCTGCTGAACGGATCGACCAGGAATACCTTGAGTCCCGCAATCGGATCCTTGCCCAGCGCCATGAACAGCAGCGCGCCGAGGAGCAGGGTCAGAATGATGGCAATCACCGGCGACAGATAGGTCATGCGGCGCGACGGCGTGCCGCGCAGCTCCAGGCGGAACGGCAAGGACGTGAAAACCGGGTTAAGCATGGGCAGCCTCCGCCCCGGCGCTCGGCGCCTCGGGATCGTCGTCATGCCACAAGCCGCTCATCCACAGGCCGACCTGCTCGCGTGTGGCCTGCTCGATGGAGATGGACGGCGACAACCGGCCCTTGGCGATCACATGCAGGCGATCGCACAGCGCGAACAATTCATCGAGTTCTTCCGAGATCACCAGCACGGCGCAGCCCTCCTGTTTCAATGCGAGGATTTCCGCGTGGATTTGCGCGGCGGCGCCGACATCGACGCCCCAGGTCGGCTGCGCGACGATGAAGACGCCGGGCCGGCGTTCCATCTCGCGGCCGACGATGAATTTCTGCAGGTTGCCGCCGGACAGACTCTTGGCCAGCGCATCGGGGCCGCTCGCCTTCACCTTGAAGCGTTCGATGATGGAGGCGGCGATCTTGCGCGTATAGCCGAAGTCGATCATGCCGTGCTTCACGTAGGGTTGCTTCTGGTGCGACAGCAGCATGTTGGCCGACAGGCTCAGCGTCGGCACGGCGCCGCGGCCCAGGCGTTCTTCCGGCACCAGGCCGAGGCCGCGCGCGCGGCGCGGGTTGGGGGCGAGATGGCCGACCGCCGCGTCGCCGAGCATGATCATGTGGGGCGCGGCGCGCTGGTCTTCGCCGGACAGCGCGGCCAGCAATTCCTGCTGGCCGTTGCCGGACACGCCGGCGATGCCGACGATCTCGCCGGCGCGCACCTCGCACTCGATGTCCTTGAGTTCGGTGGCAAACAAATGCGCCTTGGGCAGCGACAATCGGTTGACATGCAGCTTGCGTTCGTTGCGTTGCGACTCTGGATTGCGTTCGCGATGCAGGCGCACCAGTTCGTCGCCGATCATCATGCGCGACAGGCCGGCGCTGGTTTCATTGCGCGGATCGCAGTTGCCGGTCACGCGGCCGCCGCGCATCACGGTGGCGCTGTGGCACAGCGCGCGGATTTCGTCGAGTTTGTGGCTGATGTAAAGAATGCTGCAGCCTTCGTCGGCCAGCTTGCGCAGCGTGACGAACAGCTTCTCGACCGCCTGCGGCGTCAGCACCGAAGTCGGCTCGTCGAGAATCAGCAATTGCGGATTGGTCAGCAGCGCGCGCACGATTTCCACGCGCTGGCGTTCGCCCACCGACAGCGTATGGACATGGCGGTTGGGTTCCAGTTCGAGGCCGTACTTTTCGCCGGTCTGGCGGATGCGCGCCACCAGATCCTGCATGTCGGTGTCCGATTCCAGCCCGAGCGCGATGTTTTCGGCCACGGTCAGCGTGTCGAACAATGAGAAGTGCTGGAACACCATCGCGATGCCGAGTTTGCGCGCGACGTGCGGATTGGCGATGTGCACCGGTTCGCCGTTCCAGTAGATGTCGCCGGCATCGGGTTTGACGGTGCCGAAGATGATCTTCATCAGCGTCGACTTGCCGGCGCCGTTTTCGCCGAGCACGGCGTGGATCTCGCCGGGCGCGACGCTCAGGTTGATGTCGTCGTTGGCCAATACCCCTGGATAGGCCTTGCGGATGTGCGCAATTTGCAGGCGCGAAGGCGACGTAGCGGTCACGGATTTCCCCTTGCAGAAAGCGTGCGGCGCGACGCCGCTTCCAGGTTATTCAAATGTTCAGCGGAATTTACCATAGCCAAATTGTCGACAATCGTAAAAGTCCAAAAAATACTTCATTTGTTGCCGCCCCGGTGGGCCCAGCGCGTCGTGCGTTTTTCGATCACCGCGAACAGTTCGTACATGGCCATGGCCATTGCGCCGATCACCACCAGGCCGGCGAACGCCAGCGGCATCTTCATCGACGAGCCGGCCGACACCAGCAGATAGCCGATACCTTCGTTGGAGGCATTCATCTCGGACACGGTCGAACCGACGAAGGCCAGCGTGATGGCGACTTTCAGCGAGGCAAAGAAATACGGCAGCGAGCGCGGCAGGCCGACCTTGAGCAGGATGTCCAGGCGTTTCGCGCCGAGCACGCGCAAGACGTCTTCCAGTTCCGGCTCCAGCGTCGCCAGGCCGGTGGCGATGTTGACCATGATCGGGAAGAACGAGATCAGAAACGCCGTCAGGATCGCCGGACCGGCGCCGATGCCGAACCACACCACCAGCACCGGCACGAAGGCGGCCTTGGGCAATGCGTTGAAGGCTGTCATCAGCGGATACGCGGCGGCGTACAGCATCGGCGACGAGCCGATCAGGACGCCCAGCGACACGCCCACCGCCACGGCGATGGCGAAACCCACCATGGTGACCCAGAAGGTGGAGAGCGCGTGGTGCGCGATCGGCCCGGCGAATTCGATCATGGCTTCGATGATCGCCATCGGGGCCGGGAAGATGAACTCGGACACTTCCAGCACGCTGCAGATGAATTGCCAGATTACCAGGATGGCGATCAGCAGCAGCCAGGGCGCCAAGGTCTTCGCGGCTTTGTTCAGATGGGAAGGTTTTTTCATGTTCGTCTCCGCTCGGGTATTTCTCAGGTGTTGCGCACGCGGCCGATATGCTCGCGCAGCTCGTGCACCAGGGCGTTGAACGGATCGGTGTAAGTCAGTTCCAGCTCGCGCGGACGCGGCAACGGATTCTCCTTGCGCGCCACGATGCGACCTGGGCGCTTGCTCATCACATAGATGGTGTCGGCCAGGAAAGCCGCTTCGCGCAGGTCGTGCGTGACCAGGATGACGTTGAACCGGCGCTCGGTCCACAGGTCGCGCAGCACGCACCAAAGTTCTTCGCGCGTGAAGGCGTCGAGCGCGCCGAACGGTTCGTCCAGCAGCAGCATCTTGGGTTCATGGATCAGCGCGCGGCAGATCGAGGCGCGCTGCTGCATGCCGCCCGACAGTTGCCACGGAAATCTGTCGGCGTAGCCGTCGAGGCCGACGGTCTTCAGCAGCTTTAGCGCACGCTCGACATATTGCGCCTTGTTTTTTTTGATCTCGCGGCGATAGGGCTCGACGATTTCAAGAGGCAGCAGCACGTTGTCGAGCGTGGTGCGCCACGGCAGCAAGGTCGGCGCCTGGAAAGCCATGCCGACGAACTTGAGCGGACCGGTAACGTCGGCCCCGGCGATGGCCACGCTGCCGCGCGTGGGACGCTTCAGGCCGGTCGCCAGCTTCATGAAGGTCGACTTGCCGCAGCCGGACGGACCGACTATGGCGATGAATTCTCCCTGCTTCGTCTGCAGGGAGATGTCTTCGATCGCAAATTCGTCGGAGCCGTCGTAGGACAGGAAGACGCGGCGGAAATCGACGAAAGCGTCGCTCATGGTTGTTTCAGCGCGCAATGTTATTTCCCGAAGACATTCAGTTCGGCCTTGGACGGCAGGAAAGCGGAGGTCCAGATCTTGTCGGGATTGACGCGCGTCTTGGTAGCGTAGGCGTCGGACACTTGCGAAGCCATCAGCGTCAGGCGCGGCAGGACGATCTGCCCGAATCCTTCGGCTTTGGCATGCGGCGTGGCGATGGCGCTGGAAATGGCCAGCTTGAGGCGGCGCAGTTCCAGTTTTTCGTCGATCAGGCCGTCGCGTTCCTTGAGCACTTTGATCGCCGCTTCGGGATTGGCCAGCACATCCCTGGTGGCCTTGGCGAAGGCGCGTAGGAAACCTTTGAGCGCTTCCGGATTGGTCTTCATCAGGCTCTCGTTGGCGATGATGGCGTTGCCGTACAGCTTGACGCCATAGTCGGGATACAGCATGACATTGATGTCCTGATCCTTGATGCCGCGCGCATTCAGGTTCAGCAGCGAAGTGAAATAGAAGCCGGTGATGGCGTCGACGTCGCCGCGCACCAGCATGGTTTCACGCAGCGGCGGATCCATGCTGATCCAGTTCGCTTTGGAAGCATCCAGTCCGTTGGCCTTGGCGAAGATCGGATAGCCGCGGCGGCCGGCGTCGAACACCGGCGAGCCGAGCTTCTTGCCCACCAGGTCGGCCGGCGTCTTGATGCCGGTTTTCTTCAGCGAAAAGATCGCCGCCGGCGTGTCGTTGTAGACCATCATCACGGCCATCGGCTTGCCCGGCGAGTTGGGATTGTTGGCGGTGAATTCCATCAGCGCCGCCATGTCGGCGAAGCCCATGTCGTAGGTGCCCGAAGCCACGCGGTTGACGGCGTTGCCCGAACCGCTGCCGGCGTCGATGGTGACATCCAGTTTTTCCTGCGCGAAATAACCTTTGGACTGGGCCACCAGGAACAGCGCCGACGGGCCTTCAAAGCGCCAGTCGAGCTGGAACTTGATCTTGGCGGCTTGCGCGAATGCGCTTGAGCAGGCGGCGCCGAGCAGCAGCGCGGCGGTGTATTTGAGCAGTTTCTTGGCTGGCATGGAGCGATCCCTGTCAATGGGTTGGCGATCAGGAGTACTGGCAATGTCGCCAATGCCCCCGGTTTTGTTTTGCAAACGATGTGCTTGGAAAAGCATTTACTGTGCCAAGAGCGCATGAGTGCTCGACAAAGCTCTTTCGGACGTCGCGAGGATGATGGCGGGCGATGGCGGAAAAGTAGTGGCGCTGTCGACTTTCTCACGGCAATCATTTTGTCGACAATTTAAAAAATCATTTGCAACAATTTGGTGCTTGGTTGCACCTGCATGGAAAGGATCGCACTAAATCCAGTATTCTTACGCGCTTGTAAGCCTTATGAAGACTGGGGTATAGAACAAAGCCATCCTGATGCCGCGCCTCCGCATTCTGTCAACAATCTAAAACTCATTTCCCTCTGTGCTCATACGCGACTTGCGATTGCAGCGCCTGGCGTCGGCTTTTTGACGCGCTTGGCATCGCCGACACATTTTCAATATGGCGCTTTTTTGCTGGCATGGCGTTTGCATTATCGAACCCGGCGGATTGAACATCGGCAACTGTCGATTGCAATATGCCCGGCCTTGTTTGACATGGGTGAGCAAATGAAGGAGGCGCGTCATCGGATGAACGGTTTGCGGTTTGTCCCACGACGAATTGCACGATGCGCGCATGGGATCCGGATTTATTTTTCGTGAAATGTAAAAGGGAGAAACGTATGAAGAAAAGTGCAATGGGGATGTGCTTGACGACCGCCGTGCTGGCCGCATCGGCCATGGGCAGCATGCAGGCCAACGCCGCCGACTGGTCGGACAATTCGATTGGTATTCGCTACGGCACCAAGTTTGCGGAGCCATTCAATTCGCAGGACATTTCCAAGAAAGTGGTCAACTTCACGCACGCGAGCGGTTATAAATACGGCACCAATTTCCTGAACGTCGATTTGCTGACATCCGACAGCAAGGACAACGAGGCGCAAGAAGCGTACATCGTCTATCGCCACACGCTGGATATCGGCAAGATTAGCGGCAAGGACCTGTCCTTCGGCCCGGCGCGCGGCGTTGGCTTCACACTGGGTTTTGACTGGAACACCAAGAACGATCCCGGTTACAGCTCGCGCAAGCGCATGTATGTCGCCGGTCCGACATTGATGATGGATGTGCCGGGTTTCCTGAACATCAGCTTGCTGGCGCTGTGGGAAAGCAACCAGCCGCTGAACAACGGCGTGCGCATGTCCAGTCGCTATTCATACGACACGCATCCGATGCTGAACGCAGCCTGGGGTATTCCATTTGGCACCAGCGGCTTCGCGTTCGAAGGCTATGTGAACTACATCGCAGCCAAGGGCAAGAACGAATTCGGCGGCGGCACGGCGCCTGAGGTGAACTTCGACGGCCAGATCATGTATGACGTCGGTATGCCGCTGGGCATGGGCAAGAACACGTTCCGCGTCGGCCTGGAATACCAATACTGGCGCAACAAGTTCGGCAACCCCCATAACGTCCCCGGCTCGTTGGCCAAGACGCCGATGATCCGCGCTGAATATCATTTCTGATCGGTTCTGCGGATGGCTTGGCGTGGGCGTCGCGACAAGCCGTTCAGTTCCGGCGGCACCGTTGGAACTTGGATGCCGGGTCCTTTTTGACCCGGCATTTTTTATTGATGATTTGGCCGGATAATGTCCTTGGCATGCCTCATGCTCATCCTTATTGGCGGGAGGCGCATCGGATTTTGTCAACAAATGTGGTGCGCGGTGGTGATGAAATGGTGCCGGCGCCGCACCAATTGTGATGGCGCGCACTAAAACAGGCGTGCTGCGATACCGCTGGAATGCAGGCTAGCAGGGAAATATGGAGCAAGGCCGCCACCTGGCTGCAGTGAAAAAATTGTCGGCAATGTTGTTTTGAAATCCTCTCCGGCGGATTAACGATATAAATAATTTACAACCAGATTTACAAACCAATTCACAAGCGGAACGTCATGGAAGCGTACATCTTGGACTGGCTCAATCTCTTGCTGCGCTGGCTGCATGTCATCACGGCAATTGCATGGATAGGTTCGTCGTTCTACTTCGTCTGGCTCGACAACAGCCTGACCAGACCGGACGATCCCGAACTGCTGCAAAAGGGCGTCGGCGGCGAACTGTGGGCGGTGCATGGCGGCGGGTTCTACAATCCGCAAAAATATCTGCTGGCGCCGAAGACGCTGCCCCGGAATCTGCACTGGTTTTTCTGGGAATCGTACAGCACCTGGCTGTCGGGCTTCGCACTGTTCTCGGTGCTCTACCTGTTCAACGCCGGGACCTTCCTGGTCGACAAGCATGTACTCGACATGTCGGCCACGGCCGCCGTGTTTGCGGCACTGGCTTACCTCGTCGCCGGCTGGCTGGTGTACGACGCCATTTGCCGCCTGTTCGGCGACAAGCCGGGCGGCGACCGCGTGGTCGGCGTGCTGGTCACCTTGTATGTCATCGTCGCTGTATGGGTGGCCTGCCATGTGTTTTCGGGGCGCGCGGCCTTCCTCATGACCGGCGCGTCGCTGGCGACCGTGATGAGCGCCAACGTGCTGTTCTGGATCATTCCCGGCCAGCGCAAGATGGTGGCGTCGATGCGCGCCGGCCAGAGTCCCGATCCCATCCACGGCAAGCGCGGCAAGCAGCGCAGCGTGCACAACACCTACTTCACGCTGCCGGTGATCTTCGCCATGCTGTCGAACCACTACAGCATGACCTACGGCGCGCCAGCCAACTGGCTGGTGCTGTTGCTGATCATGCTGGCCGGCGTGCTGATACGGCAATTCTTCGTGCTCAGGCACAAGGGCGTTTTCAAATGGCAATATCCGGCTGCGGCGGTCGTCATCCTGGCCGGCGTGGCATTCTGGATTGTGCCGAAGTCGGCGTTGCAGCCTGCGCAGGGTGTTGCGACAACGGTGTCGTTCGCCCAGGCGCGGCAGGTGGTCGAGACGCGCTGCATCCAATGCCATGCCGCCAAACCGACGCTCATGCCGGTGCCGGGCAAGGGCATTCTGCTCGACAGCAAGGACGGCATCTTGCAACATGCCCAGCAGATTTACCAGCAGGCGGTGGTGCAGAAAGCCATGCCGCTCGGGAATATGACCAACATCACCGACGATGAACGCGCGGTGCTGGGCAAGTGGTTCGAGGCCGGCGCCAAGGGCGAATGAAACAGATTCCGCAAGGGCGATAAAAAAGGCTGAACGCAATGTTCAGCCTTTTTGTTTTTGTGCGACCAGTTTGTCAGCCCCGGTACGGATGCTGCTCGCGCCAGTGATTGGCGATGTCGATGCGGCGGCAGATCCAGACGCGCTCATGCGATTGCACGTAGTCGAGGAAACGCTGCAAGGCTGCAAAGCGTCCCGGTCGGCCGAGCAGGCGGCAGTGCATGCCGACCGACAGCATTCTTGGCGTTTCTTCGCCTTCGGCGTACAGCACGTCGAAGCTGTCCTTCAGGTATTGGAAGAACTGCTCGCCGGTGTTGAAGCCTTGCGGCGTGGCGAAGCGCATGTCGTTGCTGTCGAGCGTGTAAGGCACCACCAGATGCGGCTGCAGGGCGCCGTCGGCGCACGCGACCTTGGTCCAGAACGGCAGGTCGTCGCCATAGTAATCGGAGTCGTAGACGAAGCCGCCGTGCTCGACCACCAGTTGCCGCGTGTTGGGCGAATCGCGGCCGGTATACCAGCCTTGCGGATCGACCCCGGTCAGCTTGCGGAAAATCTCGACGGCGGCGCGCATGTGTTCGCGCTCGGTGTCGATATCGACGTTCTGGTAATGGATCCAGCGCAGGCCGTGGCAGGCGATCTCATGGCCCAGTTCAATGAACGCCTGCGTCACCTCCGGATGGCGCTGCAAGGCCATGGCGATGCCGAATACGGTCAGCGGCAACCGGCGTTTCTCGAATTCGCGCAGGATGCGCCAGACGCCCACGCGCGAGCCGTATTCGTAGATCGATTCCATCGACAGGTGGCGCGCCGGATAGGCGGCCGCGCCGATGATCTCGGACAGGAACTGTTCCGACGCCGGGTCGCCGTGCAGCACGGAGTTTTCGCCGCCTTCTTCATAGTTCAGGACGAACTGCACGGCGATCCTGGCTTGTCCGGGCCAGTTGGCGTGAGGGACGTTGCGACCGTAGCCGATCAGGTCGCGCGGATAATTGTCTGCTTGTTGCATGTGTTCTTTATGGTGATGGATATGGTCAGGCGGGCATTGTCATTCGGCGCGTTGCAGCGTGTCAAAGGCCTGGCGCGACGACATCCCGCCCTGTCGCCGCTCACGCACTTTTGCCCAACACCGAACGCAAATCAAAGTGATCGGTGTCATCGGGACGAACGCGGTCTTCACACAAGTGCAAATGGTGTGCCATGTGCTCCTGCGCCAGCGCGACGTCGCCACTTTCCAGCGCCGCGAGCACGGTATCGTGCTCGTCGAAGGAGCAGGCGTTGTGTCCCGGCGCTTCGGTCTTGGCGATCATCAGCGTGGTGCGCGAGACCAGCTTGCGCAGGGTTTCGACCAGCAGGGTATTGCCGGTCAGTTCAGCCAGCGCCAGGTGAAACTGCGCCGACAGGCGGATCCAGCGCGGCCGGTCGCCGGTCAGGTAGGAGTGCCGCTCTTCCTCGACCATTTTGCGCAGGCTGGCGATCTGGCGCGTGCTGGCTTCGCGGCCGACCTTGTCGAGCACCGCGTATTCGATGATGTTGCGCAGCTCGAACATGTCCTTCACTTCGGTGTTGGACGGACTGGCGATGAAGGCGCCGCGGTTGGCCTCGAGATCAACCATGCCTTCCGCGGCCAGGCGCGACAGCACCTTGCGCACGGTATGCCGGGCGGTATCGTAAATCTGGCACAGGACCTGCTCTGTGAGCTTGGTGCGCGGCGGCAGGCGATGTTCCATGATGGCGTCGTAGATGTCCTGGTAAATGCGTTCTTCCACGGCCGGCGAGTGATCGCGGGCGGTGGTTTGCGAAGCCAGGAAAGAGCGGGATGTCTTGCTTGGTTTAGTCATGGCGGTCAGTAGATGACATCAGAGGTTGGATGGACGAACGGTCATTTGCAACAGAGCAGGAGTCATACCGGCAAGCGATATTGTCGACAATAAATAAATTGATTTGCGACAAATTGGTGAGTTTATGCACCAAAAACGGTGCGATCGCCCAGGCAGTGCACCATGAGAAAAAATGCGGTGTACGCGATTCTTCGATGCGGCGGCGGACCTGCCGACAATCGGGGGCGCGATTTTTCCAGAGAAATCGGCGCATCTTGGATTGTTGACAATTTTTTTTGGTATTTTTCATCGGACATTGCTCATGCTTTTTGACGACGACTTTCCATCCTATGCAAGAAGCGTACTTGCCGCGCGATTTTGTCATTGACGGAGCGGCTGGAGCGGCCAACCGTTTGCGGCCCAACTCTTCTACAATCATGGACCGGCCGTTTTTGCTGCACGCGCATTCACCATGCGCATACTTTTACTCGTCTACACCGCTTATTCTTCACAGGTCACTTTATGCCGTCTTCATCCGCTTCATTCCAGCAGTCAGCCGTTTCCTTCCTCGATACGGAACATGCCGCGCAAATCCGTTTCCTGCAGGAACTGGTGCGCGTTCCTTCCGATAATCCTCCCGGCGATTGCGCCGCTCATGGCGCGCGCGTCCAACAATTGCTGGAGCAACTCGGTTTTGAGGTCGAGGCGCATGTGGTGCCGGCAGAGCTGGTCAAGGCCAACGGCATGCTGTCGGCGACCAACCTGATCGTGCGCAAGCGCTTCGGCAGCGGCGGCCCGACCATCGCGCTCAACGCCCACGGCGACGTGGTGCCGCCCGGCCTCGGCTGGAGCAAGGATCCCTACGGCGGCGAGATCGTGCAGGATCCGGAACATGGTCCGGTGATGTACGGCCGCGGCGTGGCGGTGTCGAAGTCGGACTTCGCCACCTACACCTGGGCGTTGCTGGCCTTGATCGCCGCCGAACGACAAGGCGTTGCGCTAAACGGCGCGATCGAGCTGCAATTCACCTACGACGAAGAAGCCGGCGGCGACATCGGCCCGAAATGGATACTGGAGCAAGGCCTGAGCAAGCCCGATTATGCCGTCTCGGCCGGTTTTGCCTACGGCATCACTTCGGCTCACAACGGCTGTCTGCACCTGGAAGTCACGGTCAAGGGCAGGCAGGCGCATGCCGCCATGCCGCATACCGGCATCGACGCCATCGAAGCGGCAAGCGGCATCCTGCAGGCGTTGTATGCCTATCGTGCGGAACTGGCGAAAAAGAAATCCGGGGTCAGCGGCATCGATCACGCCACGCTCAACGTCGGCCTGATCAAGGGCGGCATCAACACCAATGTGGTGCCTGATCTGGCGACGTTCCGCCTGGACCGCCGCATGATTCCGGAAGAGGCGGGCTTTGACGCCGAAGGCGAGCTGCGCCGTGTCATTGAGGCCGCCGCGGCGCTTTATCCCGGTATCGAAGTCAGCGTGCGGCGCATCCTGCTGGCCGAACCGCTGGCCGAGCTGCCGGGCGTGGAAAAACTGATCGCCGCGTTCCGACGCAATGCCGAAGCGGTACTCGGCGAGCCGGTGGCGGCGCATGGCGTGCCGCTGTATACCGATGCGCGCCATTACACCAAGCGGGGCATCCCGACGATCCTGTACGGCGCCGGGCCGCGCACGCTGATGGAAGCGCGCGGACACAATTCCGATGAAAACCTGCGTCTCGACGACTTGCTGAAGGCGACCAAGGTGGTGACGCTGGCGCTGGGCGAACTGTTGCAGTAATTGCCAGCGCCCGGGGTCCGGTGTCGTGAAAACGGACGGGAAGACGCGGGGGCCTGACTTTCGTCAGGACGACAACCGTGCGGGAATCAATGCGCGGCAGCGTACCGATCCAGTTCCGCCGTCAGGCGGCCTTTTTCAGCGACGGGCAGGAAGCTCGCATCGATGCCGTTGCGCGCCAGTTGCACGATCTCCTCGCGGGTGAGCGCCAGGGCCGAGGCGACGGCGAGATAATTGTCGTTCATGTAGCCGCCGAAGTAGGCCGGGTCGTCGGAATTGACCGTGACCGCGAGTCCGGCGCGCAGCAGGCGCGCCAGGTTGTGCTTGGCCATATCGTCCACCACGCACAGTTTCAGATTGGACAGCGGACATACCGTCAGCGGCATCTTTTCGCGCGCCAGGCGCTGCATCAACGCCGGGTCCTCTTCGCTGCGCACGCCGTGGTCGATGCGTTCCACCTTGAGTACATCAAGCGCGCCGGTCACATATGCCGGCGGACCCTCTTCGCCGGCATGGGCGACCAGATGGAAGCCTAGTTCCCTGCAGCGCGCGAATACGCGTGCGAATTTCTCCGGCGGATTGCCGCGTTCGGACGAGTCCAGGCCGATGCCGTTCCACAAATCCTTGTATTGCTCGCGCAGCGGCAGCGCGGCTTCCAGCGTGGCGAAAGCGTCCTCTTCCGACAGATGGCGCAGGAAGGACATGATCATGGCGCCGGAAAAACCATGCTCGTCGCGCGCTGCACGCAAGGCGCGGGCAATGCCGGCGAACACCACGTCGATGCCGATGCCGCGCTCGGTGTGGGTCTGCGGGTCGAAGAAAATCTCGGCATGGCGCACGTTGTCGGCGCGCGCGCGCTCGATGTAAGCGGCGGTCATGTCGTGGAAATCCTGTTCGGTGCGCAGCACGTTGGCGCCGGCGTAGTAGAGGTCGAGGAAGGATTGCAGGTCGGTGAAGGCATAGGCGGCGCGCAGGGCTTCCACCGAAGCATAGGGCAGCGCGATCTTGTTGCGTTGCGCCAGGGCGAACAGCAGTTCCGGCTCGAGCGTGCCTTCGATGTGCAGATGCAGTTCGGTCTTGGGCAAGGCCTCGACGAAGGCGCGCATCTCGGCGGACAGGGGCGGGGTGGCGGAGGTATTCATGGCTGACCTTTGGGTGTGTGCTGGAACGATGGCGTATTTTCTCAGAAAGCGGGAGAGAGCCAAAAAAAACGTCTGATGAGAAAACTAAATCGGTTCGGCGTTGACTAAGCATGCAAGCCGCAGGCCATGACGACGCGAAAAATAAAAATGTAAAGTTCTCATGAAATCCGTCGGATTGTCGGCGAGGCGTGCTTTAATGCTATGCCGTTAATGAATGGGTACAGAATCAGGTCGGGATCACGAATGAAAAAGATAATTGCGACGACGATGACATGCAGCATGCTGGCGGGCGTTGGGGCAGCGCTGTCCGGTTGCTCGCTGTTTTTCTGGAACAAGAAGGAAGACAGCTCGCTGGTGCCGTTCTCGACGATTCCAAGCAGCGCTTATCAAAGCTTTGTAAAGACCTGGGACGACAAGGACCAGCCGGTGCTGTGCGCGTTGATCCGTTCCCAGAGCGACTGGAACTACTGGTTCCGACCGGCCGCAACCATGCGCACCAGGCAGGCGCTGACGCCATCGGCCGATTATTTTGAAACCCGCCAGTTGCTGCTGGCCACGCGGGTGATCCAGGCGCCGGACAGCGTCGAGCGCAGCCAGATATTCACGGCCGACAAGGTGACCATGAAGGGCGGTGTGCTGAAACTGGAATATCGCTTCGTCAAGCCGCGCTCGGGCGCGACCTATGAGGTCAAGGATTTCCTGCTGGTCGAGATTCCCAAAGAACGCTATACCACCGGGCCGGTGCAGTTCATCGAAAACGGCCAGAAGGTTTGCCAGATTTCACGTTGAACCGGCATCGCCTCGGTTGTGCGCGTTTGTGCGCATAATCCCCCTGAGTCAGAAGCCTGAATCAAAAGCCTGAGTGGTGTGCTCAGGCTTTTTTTCGTTTCCGCCGTCGCGCCGTCAATGCGTCATGCCGAGGAATTGCTGCAACTCCGGCGTCTGCGGATTGGTGAACAATTCTTCCGGCGGTCCGATTTCATGGACCTTGCCCTGATGCATGAAGACCACGCGGTCGCAGACTTCGCGCGCAAAGCGCATTTCATGCGTGACCATCAGCAGCGTCATGCCGTCGTCGGCCAGGCCGCGCACCACGGCCAGCACTTCATTGACCAGTTCCGGATCGAGCGCCGAGGTGATTTCGTCGCACAGCAAAGCCTGCGGCTGCATGCTCAGCGCGCGGGCAATCGCCACGCGTTGTTGCTGGCCGCCGGAGAGTTGCTCGGGGAAGGCATCGAACTTCATGCCCAGGCCGACGCGCTCCAGATTCTTCTTTGCCAGTTCGCGCGCTTGCGCTTCCGGCATGCCCTTGACGATCATCGGCGAGATCATCACGTTGCGGCCCACGCTCAGGTGCGGGAACAGGTTGAACTGCTGGAAGATCATGCCGACCTTCAGCCGCAGCGTGCGCAGTTCCAGCTCGCTTTGCCCGAGATAGGCGCCGGCCACGCTGATCGAACCTTCGTCGATGGTTTCCAGTCCGTTGATACAGCGCAGCAGCGTGCTTTTGCCGGAGCCGCTCTTGCCGATGATGGCGATGACTTCCCCGGCGTCGACGGCGAGACGGATGCCCTTGAGCACTTCGTTGTCGCCGTAGCGTTTTTTGACATCCTCAATGGCGATGAGCGGCATTGAATTTCCTTTCCAAGAATTGGCTGTACTTCGACAGCGGCCAGCACAGAACAAAGTAAAAAAGTCCGACGACGGCAAACACGGTGAACGGCGCGAAGGTGGCGTTGGTGATCACGGTGCCGGCCTTCGATAGTTCGACAAAGCCGATGATCGAGGTCACGGCGGTGCCCTTGATGATCTGCACGCCGAAGCCGACGGTCGGCGGAATCGCGATCCTGAGCGCTTGCGGCAGGATGATGTGGCGCATCTGTTGCATGTGGCCCATGGCCAGCACCGAAGATGCCTCCCACTGGCCGCGCGGAATCGCCTCGACGCAGCCGCGCCAGATTTCGGCGAGGAAGGACGCGCTCCACAAGGTCAGCGCCAGCCCCGCCGCCAGCCAGGCCGGCACTTCCATGCCGAACAGCGCGAGGCCGAAGAAGATCAGGAACAATTGCATCAGCAGCGGCGTGCCCTGGAACACTTCGATATACAGCTTGGCCGAACGCTGCAGGAAGCGACGTTTGGAAATGCGCGCGAACAGGATGATCATGCCGACCACGCCGCCCAGCGCGAAGGTCGCCAGCGACAGCAGCACGGTCCAGCGTCCCGCCAGCAGCAAGTTGCGGACGATGTCCCACAAGGAAAAGGAAATCATGACGCCCTCCGCGCAAAGATGAATTTGTCGCCGATCACGCGCAACAACAGGCGCAGCAGGATCGCCATCAGCAAGTAAATGGCGGTGGCGATCAGATATGCTTCGAAGGCGCGGAAATTACGGCCCTGGATGAAGTTGGCGGCGAACGACAGTTCTTCCACCGCGATCTGCGAACACACCGCCGAACCTAGCATCACAATGACGACCTGGCTCGACAGCGCCGGCCAGATTTTTTGCAGCGCCGGGCGCAGGATGATGTGGCGGAACACCTGCACGCGCGTCATCGACAGGCTCAGCGCGGCTTCCACCTGGCCGCGCGCAATCGCGTTGACGCCGGCGCGGATGATCTCGGTGCTGTAGGCGCCGAGATTGATGACCATGGTCAGGATGGCCGCCTGCATTTCGCTGATCTGTATGCCCAGGCTGGGCAAGCCGAAGAAGATGAAGAACAGTTGCACCAGGAACGGCGTGTTGCGGACCAGCTCGACGTAGGCGCTGACGATGGGCTTGAGCCAGCGCGGCCCCTGGGTACGCGCCCAGGCGCCGAAAATGCCGACGGCAATGCCAATGACGCCGCCTACGGCGATCAGCTCGATCGTCGTCAGTACGCCCTTGACCAGCACGTCGGTATAGTCGAACGCCGACAGGAAATCAAAGTGATAGGCCATATGGATTCATTTTCTGAAAATGGTTGTCGGCGTTGATCAATTCAGATTGCAAGTGAATGGGTTCCGGCTTGCGCCGGGACGATGGTATTTTTTGCGATAACAAGGATGTCATTTTGCCGTCATCCCGGCGCAAGCCGGGACCCAGTGTCGTTACTTAATCACAGGTTGGCCGGCAGCGGCAGGCCCAGCCACTTCACGGTCAGCGCGCTCAGTTCGCCGTCCTTCTTGATGTCGGCGAGGATGGCGTTGACCTTGTCCTGCAGCTTCTTCTCATCCTTGTTCAGGCCGATGAAGCATGGCGAGTCCTTGATCAGGAACTTGGTTTCAGGCTTCTTCGGCGGGTTCTTGGCGATGATGGCGGCGGCGATCACGTTGCCGGTCGCGACCAGTTGCACCTGGTTCGACAGGAACGAGCTGATGGTGCCGTTGTTGTCTTCATAGCGTTTGATGGTGGCGCCCGCCGGAGCGATCTTGGAGAGTTCCAGGTCTTCCACTGAACCGCGCGTGACGCCGATGGTCTTGCCGGCCAGGTCGGCGGGGCCGCTGACCTTCTGGTCGGCCGGACCGAACACGCCGTTGAAGAAGGGCGCGTAGGCCGCCGAGAAGTCGATCACTTTTTCACGCTCGGCATTCTTGCCCATGCTGGAAATGACCAGGTCGACCTTCTTGGTTTGCAGGTAAGGCACACGGTTGGCGCTGGTGACCGGGATCAGTTCGACCTTGACGCCGATCTTCTTGGCGATCAGCGTGGCGACGTCGATGTCCAGGCCCTGCGGCTTGAGGTCGGCGGTGACCGAACCGAACGGCGGGAAGTCTTGCGGTACGGCCACGCGCAGCACGCCGTTTTTCTGGATATCGTCCAGCGCGTCGGCGCGCGCGGCGGAAGCGGAAATCAGCAGCGCGCCAGCCATCAGGCCAAGCAGAAGTTTGGATAATTTCATCATTATTCTCCAGGTTGAGATGAAGTAAGAGGAATGGCTGTCGCAGCCGATTTTTCAACGGAACGCGAAGCTGGCTTCTTGCGTTTCGCACTTGCTACAAAAGGATTGCCGACTGCGGAAACCGGCGCCAGCGCCTGCCGCAGCGGCGCCAGCGGATCGTTGATGCCGGCTTTGTTGAGGCCGGCTTCGACGTGCCGCAGGTGTTCATGCATCAATTGTTCCGCCGCCGCCAGGTCGCCGCGCTCCAGCGCCGCGACGATATGCACGTGTTCGGAGCAGGAGTCTTCGGCCTGCTCCGACGACTGATGCAGCATGGCGGTCAAGGTGGTGCGCGCGGTGAGGTCGCGCAGGGTGTCCGACAGCAGCGTGTTGCCCAGGCATTCGCACAGGCAGACGTGGAAATCGCCGAGCAGGTAGCTGCGCGCGCCGACGTCGTCGCCCTCGATGGCGGCTTGTTCTCGCTCGATATGGTCGCGCAGTTGCCGGATGGCGGCTTCGGTGATCGGGCGCGCATGGCGCAATAGGCCGAGTTCGATCACACGGCGCGCTTCGAAGGCTTCGCGCGCGTCGCTCGGCGACGGCTCGATGACGAACCAGCCGCGTCGGGCACTGACCGTGACGATGCCGCGCGTGACCAGGCGCGTCAGCGCTTCGCGCACCAACGTGCGGCTCACCCCGAACAGCGTCGACAGTTGCTGCTCGCCCAGCCGCGTGCCGGGGGCAAGCTGCTTGGCGAGGATCGCTTCCATGATGCGGCTGGCGATCTGGATCGAGGATTTGATGGCGTCGGTGCTCATGCCATCATCTGAGCAATATGTATGCCAGTCTGATATACAAGATTGACGTGCGGAAAGGGTGCATCTTGCCTCAAAGAGGAAAATGCTGCAGGGCCAGCGTGGCTGGGGCTCGGGACTAGATTGCAGAACTGGTATGGCTTTGGCGCCGATTCAATCTGGATCGGAGGCAATCACCGGAATGGTGCATCTTGTATACCAGTTCACGATAAAAACGCATTGCCGGGCGGCTCTTTGTTTCTATTTGCCCTAGTTCTTCGATGTCTCCAGCGGCGTTTCGCTGTCGGCCGGGGCTACCGGCGGTTTGGCCGGTTTGCGCACGATGCGGCCGCCCAGCGTGCCGCCTTCATACGGCACGCGGCCCGAAGGCACCACCGCAGAGGCCAGTTGCACATGGCCTTCCTGATCGTCAAAGAACATGTGCGCGCCGAAAGCATGCAGCACATCCGCCTTGGGCAGGCCGCCGAGGAAGAACGCTTCGTCCACCGTCACGTTCCAGGTGCGCAGCGTGTGGATCACGCGCTTGTGCGCCGGGCTGTTGCGCGCGGTGACGATGGCGATGCGCACCGGGCAGGTTTCGGGCGTGAACTGTTTCTGGATTTCCGACAGCGCGAACAGCAGCTTGGCCAGCGGGCCTTCCTTCATGGCCTTGTTGCGGTGGCGCTGTTCGTGGCGGACGAAGGCTTCCAGTCCCTTTTCGGCGTAGATGCGTTCCGATTCCGGCGAAAACAACACGGCGTCGCCGTCGAAGGCAATGCGGATCTGGTTTTCCGGGGCGACGTAGTTGGTCGGCGCGGTATACAACTGGGCCGCTGCGACGCCGCCGTCGATGGCGTCCTGCACATCGCTTTTTTCGCGCGACAGGAACAGGTCGATCTTGAAGGCTTCCAGATAATGCACGATCGGCTCGCCGCCGGTGAAAGCCGCGCGGCTGATGTCGAGCTTGTGCGCTTCGATGGCGTTGAAGGCGCGCAGGCCGGTGTCGGGCGTGTTGCGCGAGATGACCACCACTTCCACCAGGCGGCGGCCGGGGATCAGGTGGTTCAGCTTGAGCAGCGCCTTGACCAGCGGAAAAGCCGTGCCGGGCAGCAGCGGATCGTTTTCATGTTCGCGCTGATAGGCGGTATAGGCCGCCACGCCTTCATTGTCGAAGATGGCATTTTCGTGCTCGAGGTCGAACAGCGCGCGCGAGGAAATGCCGATGACCAGCATGCCGGAAAGATCGTAGGCCATGTTTTATAAACAGTATTTGTTAGAACGCATCCCGCTTCTATCGATGAAATGAGTTCTATAAGATCGGATGCGTGCAGTGTGCCACAGATACGGTTTCGCAGCGATTTCGTCGCATAGGCAATCGCTATGACCAAGGATGCCGCTCTTTGCTGTCGTCATTTACACCTTATCTCCGTCAAGAGCCGTCAATTTCCTTGTTTCTTTGTCAGGCAATGCCTGAAAGTATTTTGCGGCGACGGATTGCACGACGTCGCATAAATTTGTATGATGACCGGACAATTTAATGAAAACATCCAGAGACAGCATGTTCCAGAAAATCCCGGTGCAGGCGCTGAGCGACACGGTTGCGCGGCAATTGCTGGAGAAAATCGACCTCGGCGCGTTCCCGCGCGGCGGCAAGCTGCCGACCGAAGCGGTATTGGCGCGGGAGTTCGGCGTCAGCCGCACGGTGGTGCGCGAAGCGATCTCGCGGCTCAAGAACGAAGGCGTGGTCGAGCCGCGCCAGGGCAGCGGCGTGTTCGTGACCGAGCAGGCTGGCATCAAGCCGCTACGCATCGACTACACTGAAGTCAGTTCTCCCGACGCGGTCTTGCAGATCGTCGAGTTGCGTCGCGCCATCGAAGCCGAAGTCGCGGCGCAGGCCGCCAAGCGCCGCACCGACGCCGACATGGTGGCGATCGACGCGGCATTGGCGCGCATCGGCCAGGATGTCCGGGAAGGCGGCGACGGTGTTGCCGCCGATGTGGCGTTTCACCGCGCGCTGGCGGTGGCCACGCGCAATCCGTATTTCATCAAGACGCTGGAATTCCTGAGCCAGTATCTGGAAGCGGCAACCACGGTCACGCGCGGCAATGAAGCGCGGCGCGATGATTTCTCGCGCCAGGTGCGCGAAGAGCACGAGGCCATCGTCGCGGCGATTCGCGCCGGCGACGAGATGGCGGCGCGCGCTGCGGCGCAGACGCATATGTTTAACGCGGCACGGCGATTGAGCCAGGCCTGATCATTTCCAACCAGGCGACGCGTGTCGAACCGACCGGTTCGCAGTCAACGCCGCCGCAATCATCGGAGTCGAGAATGTCCAGAAATATAGGTGTGATCGGTCTAGGCGCGATGGGCCTGGGTGTTGCCCGCTCCCTGCTGCGGGCGGGTTTCAATGTGCACGCTTGCGACGTGCGCAAGGAGGTGCTCGACAGGTTTGCGGCGGAAGGCGGCGTCGCCTGCGCCAGTCCGGCCGAGATGGGCAAGGCTGTCGACGTGATCGTCACGCTGGTGGTCAACGGGGCGCAAACCGAGACCGTGCTGTTCGGCGAGAATGGCGCGGCTGCAACCTTGAAGCCGGGCAGCGTGGTGATTTCCAGCGCCACCGTCGCGCCGGATTTTGCGATTGCGCTCGCCCAGCGCCTTGCCGAAAAGGGATTGCTCATGCTGGATGCACCGGTGTCGGGGGGCGCGGCGCGCGCCGCATCGGGGGAGATGACGATGATGACTTCCGGCCCCGCCGAGGTTTATGCCGGAATCGAAGACGTGTTGAGGGGTATGGCCGGCAAGGTCTATCGCCTGGGCGACACGCACGGCATCGGCTCCAAGGTCAAGATCATCAACCAGTTGCTGGCCGGCGTACATATCGCCGCCTCGGCGGAAGCGATGGCATTGGGCTTGCGCGAAGGCGTCGACCCCGCTGCGCTGTACGAGGTGATCACGCACAGCGCGGGCAATTCGTGGATGTTTGAAAACCGTGTGCCGCATATCCTCAACGGCGATTACACGCCGCTGTCGGCGGTGGATATTTTCGTCAAGGATCTGGGGCTGGTGCTCGACACCGCGCGCCGCAGCAAATTCCCGCTGCCGCTGTCGGCCGCCGCGCACCAGATGTTCATGATGGCCTCGACCGCCGGACATGGCGGCGAAGACGACTCGGCTGTGATCAAGATTTTCCCCGGCATCGACCTGCCGTCGCCGAACCAGTAACAGACCCGTCAATCGACCCGCTTTCGGAGCAAGACCATGAATACCAAACCTCTGCTCGGTTGCATCGCCGACGATTTCACCGGCGCCACCGATCTCGCCAACATGCTGGTGCGCGGCGGCATGCGTACCGTGCAAACCATCGGCATTCCCGAACGGATGCCGGCAGTCGCGGCCGATGCGCTGGTGCTGGCGCTGAAGTCACGCACCATCCCCGCCGCCGAAGCGGTCGAGCAATCGCTGGCCGCTTTGCGCTGGCTGCAACAGCAAGGCTGCACGCAATTCTTTTTCAAGTATTGCTCGACCTTCGACTCCACCGACGCCGGCAACATCGGCCAGGTTACCGACGCGCTGCTCAAGGAGCTGGGCGCCGACTTCACCATCGCCTGTCCGGCTTTTCCGGAAAATGGCCGCACCATTTATCGCGGCTACCTGTTCGTCGGCGACGTGCTGCTCAATGAATCCGGCATGGAGAATCATCCGCTGACGCCGATGACCGACGCCAACCTGGTGCGCGTGTTGCAGCGCCAGACCGCATCCAAGGTCGGGCTGGTGCGTTACGACACTGTCGCCAAAGGGGTTGCAGCGATCGGCGAGCGTTTCACTGCATTGCGCAGCGACGGCGTGAAGATGGCGATCGCCGATGCGGTGTCCGACCGCGATCTGCATGCGCTGGGCGAAGCCTGCGCGGAATTGAAACTGCTCACCGGCGGCTCGGGCATCGCGCTCGGCCTGCCGGAGAACTTCCGCCGCGCCGGCTTGCTGCACGCCGCGGACGAAGCGGCGCAATTGCCCAAGGTCGACGGCTTGTCGGTGGTGCTGGCCGGCAGCGCTTCCAAGGCCACCAACGCGCAGGTCGCCGAATGGAAACACAAGCATCCCGCCTATCGCATCGACCCGCTGGCGTTGGCGCGCGGCGAAGCGGTGGTGGCGCAGGCGCTGGCGTTCGCCGATGAACATATCGGGAAAGAGCCGGTGCTGATCTATGCCACCGCAACGCCCGACGAAGTGAAGTCGGTGCAAAAGGAACTGGGCGTCGCCAAGGCCGGCCATCTGGTCGAGCAGGCGCTGGCCGAGATCGCCCGCGCTTTGCGCGAACGCGGCGTGCGCCGTTTCGTGGTGGCCGGCGGCGAGACTTCCGGTGCGGTGGTGCAGGCGCTCGACGTGCGCGCGCTGCGCATCGGGCCGCAGATCGATCCGGGCGTGCCGGCGACGGCGACGCTGGATGAACAGCCGCTGGCGCTGGCGCTCAAGTCGGGCAATTTCGGCGGCGTCGATTTCTTCGAGAAGGCCCTGCGCTTCCTCGGCGGGGCCAAAGCATGAACAAGGAAATCCAACTGCGCGAAGAAATTTGCCGCATCGGCGCCAGCCTGTACCAGCGCGGCTATACCGTCGGGACAGCCGGCAACATCAGCGCGCGTCTCGATGACGGATGGCTGATTACGCCGACCGACGCTTGTCTGGGCTTCCTCGATCCGGCTGCAATCGCCAAAGTCGACGCGGGCGGCAACTGGGTATCGGGAGCCAAGCCGTCCAAGACGCTGGTGCTGCATCGCATGGTCTACGACAACAATCCGGAGATGCACGCCGTCATCCATACGCATTCGACCTACCTGGTCAAGCTGACCATCAGCGGCGTGTGGTCGCAGGACGATGTGCTGCCGCCGATCACGCCGTATTACGTGATGAAGGTCGGCCATGTTCCGCTGATTTCCTATCGCCGTCCCGGCGATCCGCTGGTGGCCGAACAGATCGGGAAGCTGGCCGCCAGCGTGCGCGGGGTGCTGCTCGAACGTCTCGGTCCGGTGGTCTGGGAAGGTTCGGTGTCCAGGGCCGCGCATGCGCTGGAAGAACTGGAAGAAACCGCCAAGCTGTGGCATCTGGCCGGCGGCGACATCGCGCCTCTGGACGAGGCGGCGCTCAAGGAACTGCGCGAGGTGTTCAAGGCGCGCTGGTAGGTTTGCGTATGGCCGCGATCAATCCACCGGAACCGGTGAACAATAAGGTTCGCAAATAAACTTGTCCGGTGCGCGCCGCCATCGCGGCGCGCACCATCATCCCAAGGAGATCACAATGCTGCGCTTCGCCGCCAACCTGAGCATGATGTACAACGAGCATGCCTTTCTCGATCGCTTCGCCGCTGCCGCCAAAGACGGTTTCAGCGGCGTCGAGTTCCTGTTTCCTTACGATTTCCAGGCGGAAGACATCAGGTCGCGTCTCGACGCGCACGGCCTGACGCAAGCGCTGTTCAATGCGCCGCCGGGAGACTGGGCGGCCGGCGAACGCGGCATCGCTTCGCTGCCGGGCCGCGAAGACGAATTCAAGCGCAGCGTGGAAACCGCGCTTCGCTACACCAAGGTGATCGGCAACAAGACGTTGCATCTCATGGCCGGCCTGATCCGTCCCGAACAGGACCGCGCGAAGCATCGCGCCGTGTACATGGACAACTTGTCGTATGCCGCGCACCAGGCCGAATCGGCCGGCGTGACCGTGGTCATCGAACCGATCAACACGCGCAACATCCCCGGTTTTTTCCTCAATCGCCAGGATGATGCGCAAGCCATCTGCGCGGAGATCGGCGCGGAGAACCTCAAGGTGCAGTTCGACTGCTACCACTGCCAGATCGTCGAGGGCGACGTCGCCGTCAAGCTCAAGCGCGACATGGCGGGCGTCGGCCACATCCAGATCGCCGGCGTGCCGGAACGCCATGAGCCGGACATCGGCGAACTGAATTATCCGTATCTGCTCAAGCTGATCGACGAACTGGGTTACAAGGGCTGGATTGGTTGCGAATATGTGCCGGCGGCGGCGACTTCGGCCGGCCTCGGCTGGCTCAAGGCGCTGGCGGCGCAAGGACTCACTGAGTTGAAACCGCGTTAAGCACTTGTCGCGGCAACGAAAAGCGGGCGGTTCCTGACGGAACGGCCCGCTTTTGTCTTGTTATTCGTACCCTGCTTTAATCGTTCGGGTGAAGCTGCTTCGTGACATTGCTTTTTTCATGGCACTTGACGCAGGTCGCGTAATGCCAGATAGCTGGAAGCGGTATCTTGTAGCCGTGTTTCTGGCCGCAAGAAAGGCATACCAGTTGGCCTTGCTCGGGGATGTTCATGGAAGATGCTGCGTGAAAAATGGTTGCTCGAAGTCGCGGAGCCGCCTGGCATGGAGTTGATTTTCATCAAGTTTCGGTGGCAGTCTGCAGACTGATGTTGATTCTACTCCCTAATGCCGGCACGTGCTGGCAGAAGAGCACATGCCGGGGACGCTTGTCGAACGCCTGCTTCGTCCGGCCCGCAAACGCCATTGGACGTGGCAGACGCGGCAGCCCGTCCAACTTGCATGTCCTACAAGGAGGCAACAATATCTGCCTCTTGCAACAGGCCTTTGTAGATCAGGTAACTCCAACGCATATAAATAAAACTGGAGCCATCCCCATTGGCGATGAATCCGTAAAAATCAGGTCGGGAATACAGGCTCTCTCTTTTTTCCATCAGGAAGGCTGCTGCTTCGATCAGGTCAATGGTTTTGATTGCCGCCGCAGCCTGCAAACTTCCGTTCTTTCGGTCCAGATAAGCCTGGATGGTGATATGAGGATAGAGAGGCCCTTCTTGCCTGTTGCGAATGGCATAGAGTCTTTTCTGAAACTCGGTGTCGTTTCCCGAACGTACAGCAATGCGGATGCTGAAAGAATCATGGCGCGAACCCCATTGCACTCGGCTGGCGATTCCTCGAATGCTGGAAGTGTCATACAGAATTTGCCAGGCATCGATACCGGCCAGCAAATCCAGTTCGTCCTTGAACTCCTTCTCGGCGACTGCTTCCACCGGCTTGAGAACGCCGCCGCCCACCAGAGGCGTTGTCGAGATCCGCGGCCACACCACGTTTTTGAAATCATTTGCGCTATCGCTTAGCGAAGCCAGTAATCCAGTATTCATATTGGTTGTTGTCGCATTATTGCGGTGTTTTTATTGATGTCCGGCAGGGGAGAGCAATTGTCGCATCATTTTGGGCTGCCGTCGGCAAGTCAACTCTTCGTTGCTCGCGTCGGGCAGATTTCTCCGGAGCCTTGCATTCTCGACGCCCATGCGGAAATATTCATCTTCCAGTACGCCGGAGTTTGCGGATCGGTTACTCTCTGGTTTTTATGTTTTGATGAAAGAACAATATGGTGTTCCGTCCTGATATCGTTGGCCAGAATGAAAGTTTTCAAGACTACCTGGACAGGGCTGAGCAGTCATGGTCGGCGGATTTTGAACTGACCGAGATTGAACGGTTGCTGCAAATGCTGAGCCCCAAGAAGTTGTTTCCGCGTGAAGCGATGCTGCTGAAATTGCTTCAGCAGTGGCGCCCGAGTGAGTTGATCTGGTGTCAGGTTCATCTCCTCCAGCTTTTCCAGATTGACCAGAAGGCAATGAATTCTTTTAACCAGTGGTGGGCTCACCTGGCGCCCCAGGGCGGGTTTAGCCTGACCAACGCGACGCGCTGGAAAATATTGAATCCGGTGACCAAGCTATCGCTGGATTTCGTGATCGCCGACACTTCGGGCAACATCCTGTTTGCGATCGAACTCGATGGCAGATCTCACACGACGAACGATCGCCAGATCGAAAACGACGAAGTGAAGACATTCTTGCTGCGGCATCTGGGGATTTCGCTTTTACGTATCGACAATGCAGAAATCGATGACTCAACGCTTCACGCCGCGCTTCAAAGAAAGATCCAGAACGCGCCCTGAGGCGCCCTCGGGAAATTCTGATCAGGCGGGTGATTAAGTGGGGATTACTGATAATGACAGATTCAATGAAATTAATAGAGCAGGTAAGCGCCGACGCAGTCGGCAAATTTACATTCGCCGTATACCCGGTCTATGCTTTTGTCGAGACCGGAGATCCGGAACTGCTTGGAACATGCTTCGCGATCGAGTACAGGAATCGAAAGTTTCTCGTCACCGCCGCACACGTGATAGACAATCACAAACATGCCGCGCTTGCCTTAGGTACTCCGTTTTCGAATGAATTGGTTGCTATCGAAAGACTGTTTCATCTCGTCGACCCTGGAGACAAGCCCCGTGAGGACGACCCGTTCGACTTTGCATGGCACGAACTCACCGCCGAAGAGGCGCGCATAATTGCCTGCATTCCGGAGGACAATATCGAGAATCGGCGTTCTCATGAGGGCGGCACCGGCCTATATATGGCGATGGGCTTTCCTGTCTCGAAGAACAAAAAAATCAGTCCGGATGATCGACGGGCGCGCAGGCTCATCCCCCTCATGTTTCGTTATACGAACCTGCAGGCGGATGCCGACGAATATTTCAAAAAAAGGGGAATGTCGCCGGAAACCCATATTGCAATCAAACGCGAGAATCGCTCGATCAATGAGGACGGCAAGGAAGAAAATACTATCGGCCCCAAAGGATTGAGCGGCGGCCCCCTGATCAATACAGGGCTGAGACTGCCTTTCTCATCCATTCTTCCCCCGAAGGTCGGTGGGATGATACTGGAGAAAGATGAGAAATCTCAGGTCATCGTCGCGCTTCGCCTCTCGGTGGTTTTGCAGCACATCGACGCGACCATCGGCCGGTTTTCGTCCTTGTAATACAAAAGGGCTTACATTGCTGTAAGCCCTTGTTTTGGTGCCGCTCATTCTTGGTGGTCCGGTGCGGAATCGAACCACCGACACAAGGATTTTCAATCATTGCCATTTAGTCATTAAATGAATGACTTAGACTAAAAGCATTCTACAAATTCGTTGTTCCAATGCGGCGCAATCCCTCGAATTTACGTGGGGGCAATCTGAGTTGTAGAACATGGTTACCTCAGGGCTAGTAGTGTCTTCAATAACGAATGTTTCTTTTTTTGAAACTCTCAGTTGCTGCAACGTGAAATCTTGATAAAAACCATCGCACACGAAAGTATTTTGATATATATTCCTGTTATTGGAAAAATATTTAGGTGAAATATGCTCTCGACGAATGCAGGCGATCTGGAAAAGCTGATCATTAAACATATCCCGCGTGATGCCCTCATGGCGTTCGAAGATGCTTATTTCAGCGGCGATGCAAAGGGGCGTTCTAGGGCTTCAGATTTCGAAAAGGGTCACAGGCCATCGGCAGCAGGGCAGAACAAGCATTTTTCTATCAATGAATCTTTTTTTGATGCTTTACAGGCCCATGGCGCTGACCCTTCACCGCTTCGAGGTACCAAACTGGTTATCGGGAAGCTGGGTATTTTTAACATTGCTCGACTGAATGTGCCTGGTCATCAATGGGTTGATTTAGGGCGAAGCTCTACGCGCAAGAAGTTGGCAGATCAGAATCACGCGATCAATAAAAAATTTATTCAAGCGGATTTGTTTCAGCAAGATTCAGAGTTGACTGCGGGGACGATTTTTATCGTTGGGATCATGGATGGCGCTGATGAAAATAATATTTCCCAGCTCACCCAAGTCATGTTGGCACTTCCAGCGCCAAATATGAAATCATGGCTGTACATCAGTACAATAGCTGACTTTCTAAAAATTTATGATGAGGCAGATGCGGTCGCACAGGTCGACAATGCGAAGCCGATTCTTAGAACTATCACCAAGAAGAAAACTGGTAATGAGCAAGGGAATAACTGATATTCAGCCGACGCGCCTTGAGCAAGCACTTGCAGCGCGTGGACTGACCAAGGGACAACTGGCAAGTCTTGTCGGGGTAGCTGCATCTACCGTTACTAAATGGTGCAAAGGAGATCAGGCCCCTGAAGTAGAGACTTTTGAGCGTCTTGCTTCGGTTCTCAATGTTCAGTCTGAATGGCTGACACGACCCTCCCTCATGTCGATTACAGCTCCTTTGTATCGTAGCAACGCTTCTGCTTTGAAGGCGGCTAGAGCTAAGTTGGAAGCCCGCACGGAATGGGCGCAAGAATTGGCCGTTTTGCTCAACGAATATGTCGATTATCCAAAGTTGAATTTGCCGGAGCGCTCGTTTGAAGACCCTGAGCAGATTGGTGACGTTGATATTGAAGATGCGGCTGAGGAATGCCGAGCTCTTTGGCAATTGGGGCGGGGACCGATTCAAAATCTTACTTTAGCCGCAGAAAGTGCCGGGATCATTATCGTAAGAGAAGAGACTGAGATTTCAGCGATTGAGGGACTTTCTAGTTGGAGTGAATTGCTCGGGCGTCCAATAATCTTTTTATCGGCAGATAAAGGCAACGCATTTAGAAGTCGTTTCGATCTGGCTCATGAGATTGGTCATCTTATTTTGCATAAGCACATTCCTCGTGCTGATGAGCGAGATCGCTATAACCAAATGGAGAAGCAGGCACACAAATTTGCTAGTGCATTTTTGCTCCCCGCAGAGGCATTTTCTAATGAGGTTCGTTTACCACCGAACCTAGATAATTTGCTTATTCTCAAGCAGCGATGGGGGGTATCAGTTGCTGCAATGATGATGAGACTGCATGTGCTCGGCTTTCTCAGTGATGAGGAGAAGCTTGCGCTTTTTAAGCGGAGATCAGCTCGATGGGGTTCTAAGGCGGAGCCTTATGACGATAAATGGGAGATTGAGCTGCCGAGGCTTATGCGTCGTACTGTCGAGCTACTCATAAATGAAGGCGTTCTTGCGGCAGAAGACTTTTCTCGATATTTAGGAGTTTCTTCTAGAGACATTGAGAAGTTATGTTCACTTAGAGAGAACTTCTTTTCGGCTCCCGCGGATGTAGTCGAGTTGGCGACATTGCGTTCCGCTCGTGTTGAGGCAACGAACATACCGAAACGTGGCGAGAAAGGTACTGTGCTCTCTTTTTTAGGCTATAAAAAATAGCTTTTTGCTAGCTGATTCAGCCATAGTTTGTCGTACTACAACTAAAAAAAGAGCCAGGATAACCCTGGCTTTTTTTTATTTGATATAGCGAGATGCGCTGAAGAACTCCCGCTTCGATGCCCAAGTTAGGAATCTTCTTTCTCACTTTGCTCATTTATCGTGCGAGTGATTGCTCTTTCAAATATCTTCCAGTTTCTTTTCTCGTGTTTCTTCCATTCCGCTATCGATTCTTTGTCGGACGGATCTACTTGGAGTGGCGAGAAAATGCCGCCAAAGTGAACCCACTCTAAAAACATCGGCCTGGCCTTGCATACGACATTAATCATTTCAACACTTGGTTGGTCTAGGCGCATGATCACGCGTTGCCATTGCAGTGCGCTCACTTTCTTGTTTGAGCGTCCCTCTAAGTATTTTGTTAGCTCTTCTCCAACCGGCGACGCCCATTCTGTAATTACCCAGTTCAGGCGATCTCCGATTGTTTGCCCTTCCCATGTTGTCGCAACCGGTGCCAAAAAGGGATATTCGTCTTCGCGGGGCTGCATTTTCCCGGTCTTTAGCCAGACTTCATCTTCTGGGTATCGACTAGACCAAAAATCAATAATCTCTGCAGTAGCCTCCTGCTTACGATAGTAGATATTTTTCCATTTCGATTCTCCGATTCCGCTGGCTTCTTCTAGAAGTCGGAATTTTCCACGTTCGCCAAATCTGCGCACTATCAGATCTCTCAATCGTTCTGTAAGCGCGACGTCCTTCACTGTTTTCATTTTTCTTAGTCCTCTGCGGCTGATACCGAATTGTCGCACATTGTTTTTTATTGTAAAAAATTTGAAAGGTAGGTATATTTCATAAACCGTGTAAGAAATATGCAATATATGGCATACATATGACACGGTTTTGGCGTTTCAAGCGCATCAACAACAGATCAGCAAAATTCAACTCAAAAAGGAAAATATGGATACCAAGCACTTACTCCGCATCGTCGGTTACAAGATCATTCCCTATCGCAATAAGAAAACCGGCGCACCTGAAGAAATTCGTCTTGCTCAGACCATCGTCACTTCGGACAGTGTTGAGAAGGGGCAGCAGGTCTTGGTTGGTGAGCTGATGATGCCTAAGCTGCTATGGGATACAAGGCCTAATTTTTCAGCGTTGGGAAAGGTTTTAAATCGTAAGTATGGGAAGGCGACGGCAGGGTAATCTTAATTTACCTCCAAGGATGCACGTCAAGGGGAACGCGTACTATCACGTGTCGAGTACTTTGCCGCGAAAATGGACATCTCTTGGGCACGATCTCAATGAGGCGCGTCGGAAGTGGGCTGATATAGAAGGTACACAGTCTGAGGGGGATGATAGAACATTTGGCGTGATCGGAAGACGCTATATGCGCGAGGTGCTACCGACGCTTCGTCCGATTACGCAGAGGGACTATGCGCAGTATTTCCGGCTACTCGATGTAGTATTTGGTGAGTTGCCGATTGAACGAATTCGACCATTTGATATCGCTGAATATTTGAGAGTTCGTGGAGAGACATCGAAGGTCCGGGCAAACAGAGAGAAGGCGCTCTTCAGCACCATATTCAATTATGCGAGAGCCTGGGGATACGTGGATTCTGTGAATCCTTGTGTCGGTGTGAAAGGTTTCAAAGAAAAGGCGCGAGATCGATACGTTTCGGATGAGGAATACCTCTCGCTATGGCGAACTGCTCATCCAACGGTGCAGGATGCGATGGATCTGGCTTTGTGTACCGCTCAGCGCCCGGCGGATGTATTGAAAATAGTGGTGGGTGATATAGCTGATGGGAAATTATCGATTTCCCAGAACAAAACAGGTAAGAAGCTACGTATAGCTATAGAGGGCGATCTTGCGGATGTTATCGCTAGGATATTGGCAAAACCTCGTAGCACAACAAATCACACGCTTCTGCAAGACCCCGATGGGAAATCTTTGACATATTTTGCCTTGAGATCAAGATTCGACAAGGCTCGGGAGAAATCAGGGGTAAGTTTTCAATTCAGGGATCTTCGCGCAAAGGCCGCGACTGATGTCGAAGACCTTGCTCATGCGCAAAGTCTCTTGGGCCATAAGAACCGAAGCACGACTGAAATTTATACTAGAGAGCGACGGGGAGATCTCGTTCGGCCTCTATTTAAACGTGGCAAGGACTGATGCGACATTAGCGTTGCTATTCACTCATGCGAGGTTCGACAAGGGAATCTCTATGCGCCTGGGCGAGGTGGGGGACCCGGACGTGGTCCTGGCGGCGCGCGATGCGGTCTAGGCAATGGAGCTGGGGTACCTAGCGGTGAAGTCGCAATCTGTTTCATAGCATTCCTCAAACGGTTTTAGTAGCCTAGGCGTTGATCAAGGTTTTTTTGGCATTTCACTTGCATAGAATTTGTTCGGAGAATGTCATCCTTGGTTCGCTTGCACTCTTGAGTGTAGCGGTCACGGAAGGCTAGCAATTCTTTTTGGAAAGAAGTGACTGAAAATTGAGGGTCAATTTTCATGCGGTAGGCAAACGTTTCCAATTCAATCCGCAGGGATGAAAAAGCACGCATGCTGTTGCTACTTTCGCGCAATTTTCCTTTTACGCCAAGACATTCTGTAAGTATGGATAGGGCTGCACTTATCCCGGTAAGGATTGGCCACAACCATGTAAGGGAGGGGTCTTTCCATAGAGCCCATCCTGTAATTGCGGAACCAGTAGCAGTCAGTCCAGCCAAAACTCTTGATGCATGATCTAACTTTAGCCAGTTTTTCATAAGGGTTTCTTCAACCAGCTCTGAAAAATAAGCGTCGTATTTCGTCTCGAAAGCTGCGTTCCAAATTTCGGTGCGCGGATCAATTGCCATGAGAAGCTACCCCTAGCTAATTCGTTCATTTCACATCTATGAAGATGTATTTAATTTTAATTGTAGAAAACGGTCCAAAATGTAGAAAAGCGGACTAACTGATATTCACAGTAAGTCCGCTTCTAATTTGGTGGCCCGGGGCGGAATCGAACCACCGACACAAGGATTTTCAATCCTCTGCTCTACCGACTGAGCTACCAGGCCAAGAGGCCGAATTATAGCAAGATAATTTTGGAATGCAAAGGGTGCCCCCACTTTTTTCTCAAAAAGTCCGTGCGCTTCATTTCAGGATAATTATTTCCGTCCTTGCCTTCCTATGACGGAGATCAAGGAAAGGCCTGCGGTGAAGCCGTTTATAATGCTTCACCATGAACGGTCCATCATCCACTTCCTCTTCCTCCGCTGCCGCGCGCAAGTCTGCAGGCGCTTCTTCCGGCGATTCCAGCGATATTTGCATTGTCGGCAACGGCGCGATCGGCAAGACCGCCGCGTTGGCGCTGGCGCAAGCCGGACTGCGCGTGACCTTGCTGGCGCCGGTGCAGTTGCCCGTTGCGGCCGCGAGTGAGCAGGCCAGTTGGGATGTGCGCGTCTATGCAGTGAACCAGATTGCGTATGACCTGCTGTCGTTGATCAAGGTATGGGATGCGCTCGATGCCGAGCGCGTTGCTGTGGTCGACGGCATGGACGTGACCGGCGATGCGGACAACCATCCCGGGCATCTGACGTTCGACGCTTATTCGGCGCGTGTCGATGCGCTGGCGTGGATCGTCGAGGATCGCAACCTGAATGCCGCGCTCGATGCGGCGCTGAAATTTTCTCCCAATGTGCGCGTCGTCAACGGCCGCGCCGTGTCGCTGCATGCGGACCAGCAAAGCGTCAGCCTGCAACTGGAAAACGGCGACGTGCTCAATGCTTCGCTGCTGGTCGGCGCTGACGGCGGACAATCCTGGGTGCGCGGGCAATGCGACATCGGCCTCGATTACCGCGCTTACGGACAACGCGCCATCGTCACCAATTTCGCCTGCGAAAAAGCGCACCAGGGCGTGGCGTATCAATGGTTCACCGGCGCCGAAGGCGTCGTTGCCTTGTTGCCGTTGCCGGGACAGCGCGTGTCGCTGGTGTGGTCGGCGCCCGATGTGCTGGCCGAGACTTTGCTGCGGCAACCCGCGGCGCAACTGGCGCAGCATCTGGCGAAATACGCCGGCCACGCGCTGGGTGCGCTGACGCCGCTGGAGCCGGAAGTGGTGCGCGACTTTCCGTTGAGGCTGATCAAGCCGCATGCGATGACGGCGCCGCGCGTGGCGCTGATCGGCGACGCTGCGCATGTGATCCATCCGCTCGCCGGGCACGGCATGAATCTCGGCTTTGCCGATATCGTCGCTCTGCTCAAGGTGATCGGCGAGCGCGAGCAGCAGCGCGATTGCGGCGACGCCCGCGTGCTGAATCGCTACGCGCGTGCGCGCAAGGAAGAAGTCTTGCTGATGCAACTGGCGACCGACGGCCTGGCGCGCCTGTTCGAAACCGGCATCGAGCCGTTGCGCATGGCGCGCAATATCGGGTTGAACTTGGTGAACCGCTTGCCTGTCTTAAAGCGGCGTTTGATGGCTCATGCACTCGGAAAACACATTTAGCCAATTTAATTTATAGTGTGACGCTATTGCACTTCTGCGGCGCGCCCCGGGGCGTTGCGGCTACGGTCTCCTCATTGGAACAGAACATGAAAAAGATTTTTGCATTCCCCGTTTTCGTCGCGGCAGCCGGCATGTTGCTGGCCTGCATGGGTGGTTCGGCCTTTGCCGCCGACAGCACCGAAGCCACCATCAAGAAACTGATCGAGCCGCGCCTGGGCGAAGGCGCAAAGGTCGAGGCCGTCACCAAGACGCCGTATTCGGGTTTGTATGAAGTACAGGTCGACGGCGACGTGATCTACACCGACGCCAAGGCGCAGTACCTGTTTATCGGCCGCGTGGTCGACTCGCAAACCTATCGCGATTTCACCAAGGAAAAGATCCAGGCCATCAACAAGGTCAAGTTCTCCGACCTGCCGCTGGACCTGGCGATCAAGACCGTCAAGGGCAACGGCAAGCGCGCCATCGCCGTGTTCGAAGATCCCAACTGCGGCTATTGCAAGCGCTTCCAGAAGACCTTGCAGGAAGTCGACAACGTGACCGTCTACACCTTCCAGTACAACATCCTGGCGCAGGATTCCATCGAGAAGTCGCGCAACATCTGGTGTTCGTCCAACCCTGGCAAGGCCTGGAGCGACTGGATGCTGAACGGCAAGGAAGCATCGGCCGCGCCGGCGTCGTGCAACGCGCCGCATGAGCAGGTGCTGGCGCTGGGCCAGAAGATGAAAGTGACCGGTACGCCGACCATTATTTTTGCGGACGGCTCGCGCATCCCGGGTGCCATCGACGCCAAGGGCCTGGAACAGAAGTTCGCTACGCTGAAGTAAGCGCTTGCGCCGGCCGCCGACTTACTTGGCGGCCGTATGCAACTGCATCATTCCAGCTTCAAATTTCCCTTCGCACAGCAGCGGTATCGCGTCGAGGCTTTTCTCGAGTGCGTCGTTGATCAGCGCCTGTTCTTCCTTGCGCGGACGATGCAGCACGAAGTCGGCCACCGGCTGCTGCAATCCCATCGTGCGCGGATGGCCGATGCCGATGCGCAGGCGCCAGTAGTCCTGCGTGCCGAGCGCGGCGGTGATGTCTTTCAGGCCGTTGTGGCCGCCTGACGAACCGCCTTTCTTGATCTTGGCGCTGCCGGGCGGCAGGTCCAGTTCGTCATGCACCACCAGTACTTCGTCCGGCGCGATCTTGTAGAAGCGCGCGATGGCGCCCACCGACTGGCCGGAGCGGTTCATGAAGGTCTGGGGCTCCAGCAGCCAGACTTCCTGGCCGCCGATGAATGTCTTTGCGGCCAGCGCGTTGAAGCGCGCTTCGCGGGTCAGGCGTGTGCTGCCGGCGAGATTGTCTACCAGCCAGAAGCCGGCGTTGTGCCGGGTTTGCTCGTATTCCGGGCCGGGGTTGCCGAGGCCGACGATGAGACGGATAGACATACGGATAAAAAGTGAAAAGAAAGCGCAGATTATCGCGGATAACGAATCGGCGCGTCCAATTCTGCGGCGTATACCGGTTTTGTTACTGTAAACCTATTTATTTCTCGCATTTGAGGGTTGTCAAGATTGGCGCATGTCCTTGAATTGCGTATCATCCAACGCTTGTTTTTCAATTCCCGGATTTCATTCTCATGCTGCCTTCCATCGAACAACGTTTAGCTCTTGAACTCGTCGCCAAGCCGGTGCAGGTTGCCGCCGCGATCGCCTTACTCGACGAAGGCGCGACCGTGCCTTTCATCGCGCGCTACCGCAAGGAAGCGACCGGCGGCCTGGACGATACGCAACTGCGCCTGCTGGAAGAGCGCCTGCGCTATTTGCGCGAGCTGGAAGATCGCCGCGCCGCGATCATCGCGTCCATCGAAGAGCAGGGCAAGATGACGCCGGTATTGCTCGATTCCATCGTCCACGCTGAAGACAAGACGCGCCTGGAAGACTTGTACCTGCCGTACAAGCCCAAGCGTCGCACCAAGGCCCAGATCGCCGCCGAAGCCGGCTTGACCGAACTGGCCGACGCGCTGCTGAACGATCCGATGTTGAATCCGGAAGAAGAAGCCGCCAAATACCTCAAGCCCGCTTTCACCACCGACAACGGCGACAATCCCGGCGTGGCCGACGCCAAGGCTGCGTTGGACGGCGCGCGCCAGATCCTGATGGAGCGTTTCTCGGAAGATGCGCAACTGCTGCAATCGCTGCGCGAATACCTGACCGAACACGGTGTGGTCGAATCGAAAGTGGTCGAAGGCAAGCAGGATGCCGGTGAAAAATTCGCCGACTATTTCGATTACTCGGAAACCGTCGGCACGATTCCGTCGCACCGCGCGCTGGCCTTGTTCCGCGGCCGCCGCGAAGAGATGCTGACCGTGACGTTGCGCCTCGACAGCGAAGAAGAAAAACCGAAGTGGGACGCGCCGCATAATCCTTGCGAGAACCGCATCGCCTCGCGCTTCGGCGTCAGCAACAAGGGCCGTCCGGCCGACAAGTGGCTGGCCGACACCGTGCGCTGGGCCTGGCGCGTGAAGGTGTTCATGCATCTGGAGACCGAATTGATGACCGGCCTGCGCGAGCGCAGCGAAGCTGAAGCGATCAACGTCTTTGCCCGTAATCTCAAAGACCTGCTGCTGGCGGCGCCTGCCGGTCCGCGCGCGACCATGGGCCTGGATCCCGGATTGCGCACCGGCGTCAAGGTCGCGGTCGTGGACGCCACCGGCAAGGTGGTCGACACCACCGCGATTTTCCCGCACCAGCCGCGCAACGATTGGGAAGGTTCGCTGCACACGCTGGCCAAATTGGCGGAGAAGCACAATGTGTCGCTGATCTCGATCGGCAACGGCACTGCTTCGCGCGAAACCGACAAGCTGGCGCAAGACCTGATCAAGATGCGCCCGGAACTGAAACTGACCAAGATCGTTGTGTCCGAAGCCGGCGCATCGGTGTATTCGGCGTCCGAATTCGCTTCCAAGGAATTGCCAGACATGGATGTCTCGCTGCGCGGCGCCGTATCGATTGCCCGCCGCCTCCAAGATCCGCTGGCCGAACTGGTCAAGATCGATCCGAAGTCGATCGGCGTCGGCCAATATCAGCACGACGTCGGCCAGTCGCAACTGGCGCGTTCGCTCGACGCGGTCGTCGAGGATTGCGTGAACGCTGTCGGCGTTGACGTCAACACCGCCTCGGCGCCGTTGCTGGCGCGCGTGTCCGGCCTGAATGCCAGCGTCGCGCAAAGCATCGTCTCGTATCGCGACATGAAGGGTATGTTCACTTCGCGCGCAGCGCTGCGCGAGGTGCCGCGACTGGGCGACAAGACGTTTGAACAGGCGGCCGGCTTCCTGCGCGTGATGAACGGCGAGAACCCGCTCGATGCTTCCGCGGTCCACCCGGAATCATATCCGCTGGTGCAAAAAATCCTGGCCGACATCAAGAAGGACGTGAAGGGCGTACTCGGCGAAGCCGCGTTGCTGAAGTCGCTGAACCCGGCCAAGTATGCCGACGAAAAATTCGGCGTGCCGACCGTGACCGACATCCTGAAGGAACTCGAAAAACCGGGCCGCGATCCGCGTCCGGAATTCACCACCGCCACCTTCAAGGACGGCGTGGAAGAGATCAAGGACTTGCGCCCCGACATGATCCTTGAAGGCGTGGTCACCAACGTCGCCGCGTTCGGCGCCTTCGTCGACATCGGCGTGCATCAGGATGGCCTGGTGCATATCTCGGCCTTGTCCAACACCTTCGTCAAGGACCCGCACACCGTGGTCAAGGCCGGCCAGGTCGTCAAGGTCAAGGTGCTGGAAGTCGACGAGAAGCGCAAACGCATCGCGCTGACCATGCGCCTGTCCGACAGCGCCCCCGTCGCCGGCAGCAAGCCGGAACAGCGCGGCGACCGCAATGACGCGCGTCGCCTGTCGCAGCATCAGGGCCAGCAGTCGCGCCAACCGGCGCCGATGAACAATGCCATGGCGGCGGCGTTCGCCAAGCTCAAAGGGTAGAGGTGTCGCCTTGTCTTCGGTCAGGCATTGAAGACGAGTATGCAGGGACAAAGAGAAAAGACGCGGATGTCCGCGTCTTTTTTTACGTTTGCTGTAAAGCTACGATCGCAGGCGATCAATAGGTCACGGTTTCGGTCCTGCTGGCAGTGATGGAGATCGATACCGAGACGGTGGTGCTGGAGGTGGAACCGCTGCCGTCGCCGGTGGCTGGTGCAGATCCGTTGTCGCCTGTGGCCGGAGCTTTCAGCGATGCTGCAAAATCGGCAAGCCCCTTTTTGACCAGGTCGTAGGTTTTGTCGATGTTGCTTGCGATGTCGCCGTTGAGGACTTGCAGGCTGGCCAGGATGCCGCGGGCTTCATCGAAACCTTTGTCGACGCCGGCCTGGATCAGGCTGAGGAAATTGTCGGCGGTGCTGCCGTCGGGATTCATCGGATTGACCTGGCTGTACATCGCATAGGCACTCTTGATGAACGAGACGATGCGTCCTGCCGTGGCTTCCGGGCTATTGTCCTGGCTGGCGGCATTCTGGATGGCATTGTCGCCGAGCTGAGGCTTCAGAATGTCGTTCAGATTCTCAATGGCCGATTTGTACACCAATGCGAGCGGATCGTTTTGCGAAGTGATGGATACTTCCAACGATGCCTGCAGGATGGATGCATTCAATTGTTGCCTGGCAAGCTGCGGCGTCAGTTTTACCTGTTTCGCGTCGTCGGCGTTGCCGGTCTGACTGGCGTTGCCGGCGGCGCCTGACGTTGCAGGCGGCGTGCTGGCCGGTGACGTCTGGGTGTTGAGCGTATTGAGGGTGTTCAGATCATTGGTGCTGATAGACATGGCAGTCTCCTGTACACGGACCGCACACAAAAAGGGGAGATAAATCGGCAGTCCATCCGCAGCTTACGGCATCTCAAATGGATTCTGAAGGTCGGAATGGCAACTTCCGATAATGTAATTTGCGTGCTGAATCGAGACAATACGTATCGTTTTCAATGAAATTGCCAGATGTTTTGCAATCGGGAAATGCCGCTTCGCAAGGAATGCGCCGTTTGCCCGCCTCAGGCCGGCGATTATTTCCATAAAGCGCTCAGCGGCGCAATTATCTGCGCTTGCTGCACGCATTCCTGCGCCGATGGGCCACCTCCGGCTAGTGCAAAATGGCGCCGGCTTTGCCGATAGTCGTTACGTCGACGTAGACCGAACCCTGATGGTTTGAATTGGAGAAATTGATCTGATATCCGGGATTGCTGTAGTTTTTTTCATTGATGCTTTCCAGTGCGGCAATCAGTTTTTCGCGCGTCGGCGCTGGACCGGCGCGATACAGGCCTTCCGTCAGTACTTTGGCGGCGATGAATCCTTCCAGGCCGAGATAGCTGAATTTGCTGATGCGCGCCTTGAGCATCGCCTGTTGGTATTCCCGGACGATGGGTGAGCTGGCTCTCCAAGGAAAAGGGACGATCTGAGAGATGATCAATCCGTTGGCTGTTTCTTGCAGACTGTCGGTGAGCAGCGGGCTGCAAATCAGCGAGTTACAGTAAAAGTAGCCGAGATAGCCTTTGTTGCGCAGCGTCCTGAACAACGCGGCGTTGACTTTTGGGGAGACGCTCATGATCAGGATCACGTCGGGGCGGGCCTGTATGAGATTGTCGGCGACCTTGTCGATGTCCCGGCCGATGCCGCTTTCGGATGCGACCAGTTCCGCCTTGGCATCGGCAATCATGGTTTGCATCAGCGAGTCGTTCGACAAGCTGACGGCATCGTAAAAGACGGCCAGGCGCTTGAGTCCCATTTGGGTGAAGCGCGAGAACAGGTAGCGATATTCGTCGGTGTAACTGGCACGGATGGTGAAGACATGGCGGTTGAATGCAGAATAGACGATCCTCGAGCCGGTCATAGGCGCAAAGTAGGGAACCTTGTATTCGTTGATGGTGGGCAGCACGGCGCCGCTGATTTGCGCGCCGACATACCCGAATAGCGCCAGTGCCTTGTCGGTCTGCAGCAAGCGATGGGTGTTCCGGATGGCGAGGTCGGGATCGCTCCTGTCGTCCATCGTGATCAGCCTGATCCGCCGCCCGTGGATGCCGCCGCCGCTGTTGATCCCGGAAAAGTAGATGTTGGCGCCGGTAAGGAATTGCCGGGTGATGTGCGCATACTGGCCGCTCAGGTCGGCAGACTGTCCGATGACGATGTCCTTGCTTTCCGCGCGCGCATCGCCGACCAGGCAGGCGAGCGCGACTGCGCCAATCCAGTCGGTCCAGTATCGACCGGGTATTCGCATGATGTGCATGATGGCCTCCATTTCGTCTCGCATCCTCGCCGGGAAGAGGACGTCTTGCCGATTGTCTCTGTTGAGCTTAGCAATGCGTCGGCGGAGTGCAATGGAGGTGTGCCGGATCAGGTGAAATAGAGAACAAAATTCGGAAAAATTTGAAGCCGGTGACGATGATTTTCAGCGTTCTTCTATCATGAACAGGCGACGATGCTCGCGCATGGCATAACGGTCCGTCATGCCGGCGATGTAATCGGAGACTTGGCGCGCCTGGCGGCGCTCGTCGTCCTGGTCGCGTCTGGCGGTCTGATAGTCGGGCGGCAACAGAGCAGGTTGGGAGAGAAAGGCATGAAACAGTTCCGCAATGATGCGGCGCGCCTTGGCCGTCATGCGGTTGACCTGGTAGTGGCGATACAGGTTTTCATGCAGGAAGCGTTTGAGCACGGCGGCTTCCTGCTGCATCGGTTGCGAGAAGGCGATCAGCGGCGGCGCGTTGCGCACGTCGTCGATGCTGCGTGGCGCGACGCCGGCGATGTTGTCTTGCGAGGTGCGGATCAGGTCGACGATCAGCGTGTTGATCATGCGGCGCACGGTTTCGTTGATGGCGCGGCGGCCGGTGATGCCGGGATAGGTCAGTTCCGCCTCGCGCTGATGGCGCGCGAAAAAATCCACCTCGCCCAGTTGCGCGATGGTCAGCAGGCCCGAGCGCAAGCCGTCGTCGATATCGTGGTTGTTGTAGGCGATTTCGTCGGCGAGGTTGGCCAGTTGGGCTTCCAGGCCGGGCTGCTTCCTGTCGATGAAACGCTGGCCGATGGCGCCGAGCTGACGTGCATTATTCAGCGAACAATGCTTGAGGATGCCCTCGCGCGTTTCGAACATCAGGTTGAGGCCGTCGAAGGCGCCGTAGTGTTGTTCGAGGTCGTCGACTACGCGCAGGCTTTGCAGGTTGTGTTCGAAGCCGCCGAAATCTTTCATGCAGATGTTGAGCTCGTCCTGTCCGGCATGGCCGAACGGCGTGTGGCCGAGGTCATGCGCCAGCGAGATGGCCTCCACCAGGTCCTCGTTCAGGCGCAGGTTGCGCGCGCAAGAGCGGGCGATCTGGGCAACTTCGATGCTGTGGGTCAGGCGCGTGCGGAACAGGTCGCCTTCATGGTTGACGAAGACCTGGGTCTTGTATTCGAGCCGGCGGAAGGCGGTGGAGTGGATGATGCGGTCGCGGTCGCGCTGGTATTCGGTGCGCGAGCCGGGCGCCGGCTCGGGCAGGCGCCGCCCGGTTGATGCGGCGGCGTGGGCGGCATAAGGTGCCAGGTGGAGGGGCGCGTCTTGGGTCATGTCGGAAACTCATTTCGTGAAGGTTCTTCAATCGAACGCAAAACATGGGAAAGCGACAGGAAGGGCGACGTCAGCTTTGCGTGCAGGCTGCCAGGGTTTGCAGCAGGAGGTCTTGCGGCACGCCGGTGATCAGCGGCTTGCCCAGCGGTTTGATCAGGATGAACTTGATCTGGCCGCCTTCGTTTTTCTTGTCGACTTCCATCAGTTCCAGCCAGCGCGCCGTGCCGAGGTCGGGCGCCACGACCGGCAAGCCGGCAGCCTTGACCAGGGCCGTCAGGCGGTCTTTGGCGGCGGTGTCGATATAGCCCAGGCGATGCGACAGGTCGGCCGCCATCACCATGCCGCAGCCGACCGCTTCGCCGTGCAGCCACTGGCCGTAACCGAGGCCGGATTCGATGGCGTGGCCGAAGGTGTGGCCGAAGTTGAGGATGGCGCGCAGGCCGCCTTCGCGTTCGTCCTGGCGCACCACGTCGGCCTTGATCTCGCATGAGCGCTGGATGGAGTAGGCCAGCGCCGCGTTGTCCCCGGCGACCAGTTTGCCGATGTTGGCTTCGATCCAGTCGAAGAAGGGCGCGTCGATGATGGCGCCGTGCTTGATCACCTCGGCCAGGCCGGCCGACAATTCGCGCGGCGGCAAGGTGTGCAGCGTGGCGGTGTCGGCGATGACGGCCTGCGGCTGGTAGAACGCGCCGATCATGTTCTTGCCGAGCGGATGGTTGATGCCGGTCTTGCCGCCGACCGACGAATCGACTTGCGACAGCAGCGTGGTCGGAATCTGCACGAACGGCACGCCACGCATGTAGGACGCCGCGGCAAAGCCGGTCAGGTCGCCGATGACGCCGCCGCCCAGCGCGATCAGGGTGGTCTTGCGGTCGCATTTTTGCGCCAGCAGGACATCGAACACTTTCATCAGGCTGGCCCAGGTCTTTTCTTCCTCGCCGTCGGGCAGGACGATCTCGGTCACCTGCTTGCCGGCGTCCTCGAGCAGCTTGCGCACCTGTGCCAGATACAGCGGACCGACCTTGTCGTTGGTGACGATGGCGGCGCGCTTGCCGGCGACGTGGCGCGTCAGCAGTTCCGGCCTGGACAGCAGGCCGTGGCCGATGGTGATCGGATAGCTGCGCTCTCCCAGGTCGACTTGCAGGGTGATGGGGGCGAAAGTGGAAGCATTCATGGCGGGTTCGGCTGGTTCGACTGTTGAGGCGTTATCGTGCGGCGCACAGCCAGGCGCGGTGCATGCGCCGGCGGTTTGCTTGGTAGTGAGTTCCAACTGGCTCAGAATGGCCTGCACCAGGAATTGCACATTGGGGCGGCCGGTTTCGATGACGAAATCGGCTACTTCGCGATAGTAGGGTTCGCGCTGGCGCGAGAGTTCTTCGAGTTTCCTGCGCGGATCGGCAGTCTGCAGCAGCGGGCGATTCTTGTCGCGGCCGGTGCGTTGCAGGATCTGGTTGATGCCGGCGCGCAGGTAGATCACGGTGCCGCGCTGCTTCAGGTATTCGCGTGTATCCGCGCGCAGGATCGCGCCGCCGCCGGTGGCCAGCACGATATCCTGCTGGGCGCTCAGTTCGCGGATGACTTCGGCTTCGCGCTTGCGGAAACTCTCTTCGCCTTCGATTTCAAAGATCACGGGAATGGATGCGCCGGTCCGCGATTCGATCTCGTGATCGGAATCGACGAAACGCTTGTTCAGTTTTTTCGCCAGGGCGCGCCCTATGGTTGTCTTGCCGGCGCCCATCAGGCCGACAAGAAAGATGCTTCCACTCATATGCTAGGTTTTCGCTGCGGATTGTCCGGATAGCGTGCGCAGGGGGAGGCTTGTCAGGCGGCGGTAGCCCTTTCTCTCCTGCGGCATGCTGCAACGGATGATTTTACCGTCTGTTGCAGCATTGTCGGGAAAATATCGGGAAAAACATGGCTTGGGATCTGGTTCAGCGCAGGAAATTGCGGTCGGCCATGATTTTCGGCGTCAGGAAGATCAGCAATTCCGTCTTGTGGTTGAGTCTGGCGGTATTTTTGAACAGGTTGCCCAGCACCGGGATATCGCCCAGCAGCGGCACTTTGGAAACGGTATTCGACTCGGTTTGCGTATAGATGCCGCCGATCACCACGGTGCCGCCGTTTTCCACTTGCACCAAAGTTTTGACGTGCTTGGTGTTGATCGCCAGTCCGCCCGGCGTGGAGGTGCCGCGACTGTCCTTGTTGATGTCGACGTTGAGGATCACGTTGCCGTCGGGTGTGATTTGCGGCGTGACTTCCAGCTTGAGGTTGGCCTTTTTGAAGGCGGTGGAGGTGGCGCCGCTGCTGGTGGCTTGCTGGTAAGGAATTTCTTCGCCCTGTTCGATCAGGGCCGCTTGCTGGTCGGCGGTCACCACGCGCGGGCTGGACACGATCTTGCCCTTGCCGTCGGCTTCCAGCGCCGATAATTCGAGATTGAGGAAACGGTTGGCCGTTGCATTGAACAGGCTCAGCGCAAAGCTGCCGGGGGTTGCGCCACCGCTGGTTTGCGCCGGCAAGTTGACCGCATGGTTGCCGGTGTAGGCGTTGGGCGAGGCGGGTGTCAGGCCGGCCAGTTCGCCGACGCTGTTGTAAGTATTGCCGACTGCGAAACCATCGGCCTTCGCCGAGAAGCCGAGGCGCACGCCCAGGTTGCGGCTGAAGCTGTCGTCCGCCTCGACGATGCGCGCCTCGATCTGCACCTGGCGCGAAGCGATATCGGTCTTCTCCAGCAGCTTGCGGATATTGTCGAGCACCGAGGGCGTGTCGGTGACGAACAACTGGTTGGTGCGCTGGTCGACCACCGCGCTGCCGCGGCGCGACAGTAGCGTATTCCTGCGCTCGCCGGCGTGGGTGCCGTTGCCGCCATTTTCGCCGAATACCTTACGGAAGGCCTCCGCCTTCTGGTAGTTGAGCTGGAACACTTCAGCACGCAGTGGTTCGAGTTCGGCAATCTGCGCGCGTTGCTCGAGTTCCAGCCGTTCTCTCGTCAGCAATTCTTCGCGCGGCGCCACCCACATGACGTTGCCGTTGCGCCGCATGTCCAGTCCGCGCGCCTGCAGCACGATATCCAGCGCCTGATCCCACGGGACGTCCTTCAGGCGCAGCGTCAGCGCACCGCCGACGCTGTCGCTGGCAATGATGTTGATGCCGGTGAAGTCGGCGAGCACCTGCAGGATCGCGCGCACTTCGACGTTCTGGAATTGCAGCGACAGCTTGTCGCCGCGATAGCCCTGGGTGCTTTGCAGAGAACGCCTGCCATTGTCGGAAGATGTCCTTACCTCAATGACCAGTTGCGCGTCTTTTTGATAAGCGTGGTATTCCCACATGCCTTCGGCTTCGATCAGCATGCGCACATCCGCGCCGTTGCGGCTGGCGCTGACGGCTTTCACCGGCACGCCGAAGTCACTGACGTCGAGGCGGCGCTGCAGATGCGCAGGCAGGTCGGCGTTGAAGAAGTCGGCGACGATTTGCTTGCCCTGCTGTTTCACGTTCAGCGCGGTGCCAGGGCCGGGAAGGTCGACGATGACCTGGCCTTCTCCTTGCGGGCCGCGTCGAAAGTCGATATTGCCGAGCATCGGGCGAGTCGCCACGACGTCGTGTCCGGCAGGCCTGGCCACCTCCGTATCCATGCTGACGATCACCCTATCGCCTTGAAGCCGCACGACATGGGGGAGCGAATGCCGGAGATTGAAGACGATGCGGCTGCGTCCGCCCGCGCGTGCAATGGCGTAGCTGCGTAGCGGGCCGGCGTTGATGTTCTGCTGATGATGGCCGCTCGCATTCTCCGTGCCGGGCAGGTCGACGACGATGCGCGCCGGACCGGTTGTGGAGAAATGGTCCGGCGTTGCGCCGAGCGCGGTGCGCAGCCGGATGCCGACTTCGATGCGGCTACCGGTTTGCGCGACGTCGATTGCGATAATGGCGTTCCTTGGTTCCTGCGCCCTGGCATCGGTGGCAGACAGGCCGAGCCAGGCAAGACAAAACAGCAGGCAAGCTGATATCGATAGACGGCAACATGTCGGCGTCATTTTCCGGTTCCTTGCAATTCCAGTTTTGCCGGGCGTCTTTCCCAATCGTCGGCGGCGCGTACCAGTTCTTCCAGTTCGATGCCGGTTTCGGCGATATGGCGGATGACGCCGAAATTCTTGCCGACGTAGTCGCCCGGGTGCGACTGATGGACCACCTTGTCGACTTGCAGCAAAGCCAGCAGGCGGCCGTCCCGGGCGAGCGTGCCGACCATGCGGATGGATTCCAGCGGGAAGTTCTCAAGATATTGCATGGGACCGCGCTGCGGCGGGCGGGCATTGGCGTCGGCCTCGGCGAATTCGGCGCGGCCAAACGGCGTGTCGGCGTCGTCTGCACTGTAGGCATAGGGAATAAAAGCCGGCGCGTCGGGGGCCGGCGGCTGGGTTGCCGGCGCGCCGCGCTGGAGCAGGTTCAATTGTTCGAGCAACCGGCTGGGCGTTTCCCTTTGTTTGCAGCCCGCCGAAACCGCGATCACCAGCGTCGCCATGAGAAGAGGTATTCGGTGTTTCATGGTTTTTTCTCGTCGGCTTCGATGCGGCGATAGGTCAACGCAAGCGCTTCCAGCGTCACCCATCCTTGCTTGTCGGTAGCGCTCAGGCGCATATCGTTCAGGATCAGAAGCTGCGGCATGGCCGCAATGTCGGCGGCAAAGCGGCCGATGTCGTGATAATTGCCGCCGAGGCGAATGGCGATGGGCAGTTCTAGATAGCCGTGTTTTGTTTCGGGTTTGCCGGGGCGGGCGAATTCGAAGTGCAACTGGTGGCGCAGGGCGGCGTCGCCGATGTCGCCGAGTATCGCGCTGAGATCGTCCGCGAGCGGCAGTTGTTCTTCCAGTGCGGCGAGGGATCGCGCAAGATGCCGCTCCTGTTCTTGTAGCGACGGCAGGACGGTTGCTTGCTGTTGCTTAGCGGCAAAGGTGTTTTTCAGTGTGAGTGTTTCTGTTTCGGCGCTGTCCAGCACGTCAACGGCAGGTCGCAGATACAGTAGCCAGCCTAATAGCAATACACCCAGAAAGACAGCCGCGAAGAGCAGGCATTGCGGCAGACAGGGCCAGGTCGCCGGATGGCGGCCGTTCAGATCGCGGAGTCGTCGGATGAATGTTTCCGGATTCACTGCCTGGCCTGGTCCATGTTCGCTGCGTCATGCGTCGCAGGAAAATGGCTGGCCGTGATCACGAAATCGTGTCTTTGCTTGGCTGGGATTGGATTGACGGGAGCGGCGGCGCGCGCTTCACGCAGTTCCGCGTGGCGGAAAGGGCCGGCCGGATCGCGCAACGTGTCCAGCAATTGCATGATGTGTCGGTGCGACGGCGCATGTCCGTTCAATGTGAGTTGCTTTCCTTCCTGAGTCATCGCGCCCAGATAGACGTGCCTGGGCATTTGCCGGGCGAGTTCCGCGAGCAATCGTACGGCGTCATTTCGCTGCTGTTGCAGGGCTTGCAGTCGCCGGTTTTGTTCCCGAAGCGCAGCGATCTTTTCCCGTAATTCCTTGCCCTGACGGATGTGCTGGTCCAGCCTGGCATGTTCGGTTTGCAGCACTTGCGTGAGTTGTCGCTGCAGCATGGTTTGTTCGTTGAGCGTTGCGCCGAGCGCCAGCAGCAGCGCCAGGCTGGCGGTCGACGTCGCGGCCAACAGAAGATAAAACCGCTGTTCAAGCCGGACTTGTCCATGCGCCCGGTAGGGCAGAAAATTGATTCCGATCATCGGTCGAACTGCCTTAGCGCCAAGCCGCAGGCGACCGCGCAGGACGGCGCGTCGGCAGCCAATTGCCGGCGATCGATGGCGGCAGCGACCGACATGCCGGCGAACGGCGCGGCGATGCTGGTGGCGACGTTCGCCCGTTTCTGAATGGTCTGCGCCAGGCCGGGGGTCTGCGCTCCCGGTCCGGCCAGGACAATGCGGGCGACATCACCGGTCCGCGCAGACGCTTGCATCGCTCGCAATGATTCTTGCGCTTTCGTAGCGACTTCATCGACATAGGGGGCGAGAATGTCGGCGACGTAACCGTCCGGCAGGCTGCCGTCCCGTTGCCTGCGTCTGGATTCTTCCTGCGTCAGCCCGTAGTTGCGCATGATCTTGTACTCCAACTGCTGGTGACCGCCGGCGTCGTCATGGTCAACGACGACGCGTCCGTCGCATGCGAGCGATGCGTGTGTGCCGTGCGCTTCCAGACGCAGCAGCGCAACGACGGTCCCGGCCGTCATTGTTGCCGGCGCGGCATCGTCCCGCAACAGGGCGTTGAGCGCCGCATAACTGTCGACATCGGCCACCGTTGCTTTCAGGCCGAGGGATTCTGCGATGGCGACGCGGTCTTCGATGTCTTCCTTGCGCGCAGCGGCGATCAGCAGGTCGATGTGACCGGCCGCCTTGCTGCTGGGACCGATGATGCTGTAGTCGAACAGCGCCTGTTCTATCGGGTAGGGCAGCAATCCTGCCATATACGTCTTTGCCAGCGTTTCCCGCTGCTGGTCGCTGCTGCCGGCGGCAACGACGATGATCTCCGTGAAGGCGCTCGCGGCAGGGATGCTGATTGCCACTTCTCGCGCCCGCGACCCGCTCCGGTTCCATAAGCGGCCGACGGCCTCCATTACCTGGCGCAGATTCTCGATGCCATCGCTGCTCACCGCGCCGTAGGGCAGGCTTTCGCGGGCATAACGTTCCAGGCGCGGGTGTTTGGCATTGGTGCCGGAGAGTTCGACCATCCTGACTTCAGAAGGACAAATGTCGAGACCTGCGAGCAACGGTTTTTTGGAAAAGAAAGAACGGACGAAATTGGACAGCATTGCATTCCAGATACAAATACCACGTTAGGAGAAACGCAAGGACGGCAATGAGAATAATTGTCGTTTTTGCAACATGCGGCATCCTAACAACAAGATTTATTGTCTGTAAAGCAATTTTATTGCGGGCGGTTGCCGGTTGTGGCGCGTAACGACACGAACGATGTCGCGAAACTTCTCGGCGCAAACGGTTTCTGAGCAACGGTTCCCCCGTTTGTATCGGGCGGACAGGAAGGTCTGCGGATGACGCCGTTGTGCCTCTGTTCCGGCGAATTGCCGGATTTTCCCGTCCCGCAAGTCGCTATAATGAGAGGATTGTCTTTCTTACACCCAGTCTCAAGCGCATGACCACCCCTGAAAACAACGGCAAAGCGCCAGCTCCCAATCCTGCTGCCGCGACGTCGGCTCCAGCAGCACCGGCACCCCAAGCACCCGTCAAAAAACGCCTGCATCCGGTTATCCGCGTCTTCCTTGGGACGATAGGCGTATTGGCGGCGCTGGTGCTGATGGCGGCGTTGGTGCTGGGATTCGTGGTCACGCTGGCCTATCCCAAGTTGCCCGATCTCGACACGCTGACCGACTACCGTCCCAAGATTCCGCTGCGCGTGTTTTCCGCCGATGGCGTGCTGATCGGCGAATTCGGCGAGGAGCGCCGCAATCTGGTGCATATCAAGGAAATCCCCGATATCATGAAAAAGGCCGTATTGGCGATCGAAGACGATCGCTTCTACGAACACGGCGGCGTCGATTATCAGGGTATCGTGCGCGCCACCTTCGCCAACTTGTCGGGCGGCAGCGGCGGCGCCAGCACGATCACCCAGCAGGTGGCGCGCAATTTCTTCCTGACCAGCAACGAGCCGACTTTCCTGCAAAAAGCTTCGCGCAAATTCCTCTACGAAATTCCACTGGCCTGGAAGATCGAGCGCAACCTGACCAAGGACCAGATCCTTGAGGTCTACATGAACCAGATTTATCTGGGGCAGCGCGCTTACGGTTTTTCGTCCGCGGCGCAAATTTATTTCGGTAAGCCGCTCAAGGACCTGACCATCGCCGAAGCCGCGATGCTGGCGGGCCTCCCGAAAGCGCCGTCGGCCTACAATCCGGTGGTCAATCCGAAACGCGCCCATGCGCGCCAGCAATACATCTTGTTGCGCATGCGCCAGCTCGGCTACATCACCGACCAGCAATACACGCAGGCCAAGGATGAGCCGCTGAACATCAAGAGCGACAGCACGGCCTTCGGCGTGCACGCCGAATACGTGTCGGAAATGGCGCGCCAACTGGTCTATGCGCAATTCAAGGATGACACGTACACGCGCGGCCTGAATGTCTTCACCACCATCACGAAGGCCGACCAGGATGCCGCTTACCTGGCTCTGCGCCGCGGCATCATCGACTATGAGCGCCGCCACGGCTATCGCGGTCCGGAAGGCTACATGGAAATTCCGACCACCTCCAAGGAAGAAGCCGACGACGCCATCGAATCCGAGCTGGCCGACCATCCCGACAGCGACGATCTGATTGCCGCGGTGGTGCTGGAAGCGACCACCAAGGAAATCACCGCCGTGCTGGCGACCGGCGATGAGATCAAGATTTCCGGCAGCGGCCTGGGTTTCGCCGGCAACCTGCTGAGCGACAAGGCGCCGCCGCAGAAAAAAATCAAGCGCGGTGCCATCATCCGTGTCTTCCAGGACGGCAAGAACTGGATCGTGACGCAGATGCCGGAAGTGGAGTCGGCTTTCATTTCGCTCGATCCGAACGACGGCGCGATCCGCTCGCTGGTCGGCGGTTTCGATTTCAACCGCAACAAGTTCAACCACGTGATCCAGGCATGGCGCCAGCCGGGCTCGTCGTTCAAGCCGTTCATCTATTCGTCGTCGCTGGAAAAAGGCCTGTCGCCGGCCACCATCATCAACGATGCACCGCTGACGTTCACACAGACCGGTGGCCAGGTGTGGCAGCCGAAGAACTACGGCGGCAAGTTCGAAGGCCCGATCTCGATGCGCCGCGCGCTGCAGAAGTCGATCAATCTGGTGTCGATCCGTATTCTGGAGCGCGTCGGCGTGAAATATGCGCAGGAATACATCACGCGCTTCGGCTTCGACGCCGACAAGAATCCGCCCTATCTGACGCTGGCGCTGGGTGCGGGTGCTGTGACGCCGCTGCAGATGGTGGGCGCTTATTCTGTGTTCGCCAACGGCGGTTACAAGATCAATCCCTATCTGATTTCCAAAATCACCGACAGTAACGGCAACACTTTGTCCGAGGCGCGGCCGGTCAAGGCCGGCGACGAGGCCAATCGCGTGATCGATGCGCGCAATGCCTTCGTGATGGACAGCATGCTGCGCGATGTGGTGCGTCATGGCACAGCGGTCAAGGCCTTGTCGCTCAAGCGTACCGACCTGGCCGGCAAGACCGGCACCACCAACGATTCGATGGATGCCTGGTTCGCCGGCTACCAGCCGAATCTGGTCGGCATCGCGTGGATGGGTTACGACCAGCCGAAGAGCCTGGGTGATCGCGAGACGGGCGGCGGCCTGGCCTTGCCGATCTGGATCAGCTACATGCAGAAGGCGCTCAAGGACGTGCCGATGGTCGATCGCACGGTGCCGGGCGGCCTGATTGAATCGGGCGGTGAGTATTACTATTCGGAATATCCGCCGAACGCCAGCGTGCGCGATCTGGGTCTGGGCGACCACGGCACGGCGGCGTCGCCGGAAGAAGAAAAAGCCAAGAACCAGATGAAGAACGAATTGTTCTGACGCTCTTTCTGCTCAGGCAACCATGAAAAAACGGCAGGAGAGGGATATATCCCGCCTGCCGTTTTTTCATGACTTCGACGATACGATCAGGCAGCTTCCACGTACTGCCGGTAACCGCGCGCGCGCAGTTCGCAGGCCGGGCAGGCGCCGCAGCCGTAACCCCAGTCATGCAGCGCGCCGCGTTCACCCAGGTAGCAGGTATGGGTATCGGCGCGGATCAGGTCGACCAGTGTTGTGCCGCCGAGTTCGTGGGCCAGGCGCCAGGTGGCAGCCTTGTCGATCCACATCAGCGGCGTTTCCACTTTCAGGTGCGTCGCCATGCCGAGGTTGAGCGCGACCTGCAGCGCTTTCATGGTGTCGTCGCGGCAATCCGGGTAGCCGGAAAAATCCGTCTCGCACATGCCGCCCACCAGCACATCCAGTCCGCGCCGATACGCCACCGTCGCCGCCACCGTCATAAATAGCAGGTTGCGTCCCGGCACGAAGGTGTTGGGCAAGCCGTTCTCTTGCATCGAAATGGCGACGTCGCGCGTCAACGCGGTGTCGGAAATCTTGCCGATCAGCGACAGGTCGACCATGTGGTCTTCGCCGAGCTTGCTGTTCCATTCGGAAGAGAAACCGCGCATTTTTTCCAGCAAGGTCGGGCGCACCTGCAATTCGATCGCGTGGCGCTGGCCGTAATCGAAACCGATGGTCTCGACTTTCTGATAGCGCGACAGCGCCCAGGCGAGACAGGTGGTGGAATCCTGGCCGCCGCTGAACAGGACCAGCGCGCGTTGGGGCAGGGGAGGGTGAGGAGTCGCCATGTCGGTATTTCCGGTTCGCTTTTATTTAACGGGTTTCTTGTTGACGCTGTCGAGGGTTTGTTCGATGAAGTCGCCATCGGGATCGGTGAAGCGCAGACGCACCGGATACCAGTCCGACGATGGCGCCAGCCAGATGTCCAGCTTCTGACCCTGATCGCCCGGCGGCGGCGCGCGGAAGACGTGCACGGCATTGACGTCGCCCTGCCCGGTCCTGATTTTTTCACGCCCGATCACCTTGAAACTCCATTGCTCCGCATCGCGCGGACCGGCCACGAAGAACAGCCATTCCGAACCGCTAGTGAATTTGTCGGCATTGCCGCGTGCGACCGCGATCAATTGCCAGATGATGCTGGTGCGATCCTGTTCGCCGCCTTTGAGCGGATAGTTTTCGGCCGACTGCGTGAAATTGATGGTGTTCAGCTCGCGATTGAAGGTGGTGGTCGAGGGTTCGCGGCGAAAGCGTTTATCGACGAAACGGCCCGGCGCCAGTCCGTAGCTGTCGATGTCGCCTTCGCTGCTGGCTTCGAGGATCTTGCCGATCAGCATGGCGCGGGTTTCGGCGTTGACGCTGTATTTATTGTTGGCGTTGTTCCATTTGACCAGCGCCTCGCCGGTGACTTCCAGGCCTCTTTGCTTGGCCTCGATGTTGTAGTGGAGTTCCGCCGACGGCGGCAGGCTGACCTTGCGTTTGACGACGGGATGCTCGGCGGGACTGGCGGCGCCGGCAGCGGTGAAGGCGCCGGCTGCGGCTAGCAGCAGGGCGCACATCAGTTGCTGCGCATTGCGGGGGAAAGCGTTGGATGTCTGCATGTAGAGTTCACTTGAAAAGTCGGCAACTGTCCGGCAGGCAATACGGATGCCGCGACGATGATTGCCAGGGTTTTTTCGGAGCGCAGGCGAAGGCGCACTCGCGCTTCGCTCAATAACGCTAGTTTATAGCGTTTTTTATAGAGCCTTCAGGTTGGACAACGACAGTTCCAAATAGTCCCCGTTGGTTTCGGTAAAGCGCAGCCGCGCCGGATACCATTGCCGGCCGGGTTCGAGCCAGATGTCGAGGCGCTGGTCGTAAGAGCCCGGGCGCGGCTGGCGCACCACGTGCCAGACTTGGGCGGCGCCGGTGGTCAGGTGTATTTCTTCCTGCCCGACCACCTGCATGCGCCAGACTTCGCCGTCGCGCACGCCGGCGACGAACATGTCGATCACGGCGCCGGGCGTGAATTTGCCGTTGTCGCCGCGGCCGATGCCGGCCAGTTGCCAGATCAGGCTGGCGCGATCCTGTTCGCCGCCGACGCGCGGATAGTTGGCGGTCGAAGCGGAAAAGCTGACGACGTTGCGTTCGCGGTTGAAATGCGTATTGGTGGCGGGACGGTTTCTTTTCTTTTCCGTATATAGCTCCGGCGCGACGCCGAATTCGTTGATGTCGCCGGTACTGCTGAAATTGAGGAAACCGATTTTGGCGAACAGGCGCGTATAGACTTCACCGTCGACGCGGTAGCGGCTGCCGTCGGTTTTCCAGGTCAGGATGCTGGTGCCGTACCAGTTGAGGTTGTCGGAAAAGGCGCGCACCTCGTATTCCAGTTCGGCCGAGGGCGGCGGATCGATCTGGTAGTGCGTGCCCTGCGTCTCGGGCGTCTTGCTGTCGTCTTTTGGGGATGGCGCATTTTTTGCGTCTGTTGCATCTGCTGCCGCAGCGCCGGCGTCATTGCCGTCGGCGGCGGCTGGCGGTTCCGCGGCTGGCGCCGTCGTCACAGGCTGGATCTCGTCCGAGGGCGTCGCCGGAGCGATGGACGGTGCAGGTACGGGCGCAGGTTTGCGCGCTTTGCGGACTTTGGGTGGGGCGGCGGTCGGCAGCGAGACCTGTTGTTTCGGCAATTCCACCGGACGCAGCGCGACGCTGATGCTGGATTGCGCGCGCTGATCCGCTGTCGCCGCGTTGAAATATTCCTTTCCCCAATCGATGGCCAGCAAGTGCAGCAGGACGGTGAGCAGGACCAGCGCCGCTGCGCGCCATGGCCTGGATAGTGGAAAAGCTTTTGCTTCTGTCATAGCCGTAAGTGTATCGCGCCCTGCGCTGCGGATGGCATGAATGCGTTGCCGCGGTTTTCAAACGACGTACAATGGTCGCAGTGACTGATGCCTCGCCAAGAACGTTTCACCGATTGGAGACAATGATGCTGAACCATAACAAGATGCCCGGAGCCGGATCGATTGCCGATACTATGGAATTCATGCGCAAGATGTGGGGCAGCATGGGCGCGCCGGCCATGGGCATTCCGTCGCTGTCGGTCGAAGAAATCAACAAGAAGATCGCCGACCTCAAGACCGTGGCGTCCTGGCTGGAACTCAACATGAACATGCTGCGCGCGACGATACAGACGCTGGAGGTGCAAAGCGCCACCTTGTCGACCTTGCAGGCGATGGGGGCGATCCTGACGCCGCGTGAAGGCGCCGCGACGGCATCCGAAGCCGCGAGCGCGACATCGCTTTTCGGCGGTTTCCCGGCATGGCCGCCGCAAGGCTCCGCGCAGCCGGCTGCCGACGCCGCGCCTGAAACCGAAGAGGAACCTGAGGCCGAGCCTGAGCCTGCCCGCGAAGCGGAAACGCCACAAGCGGCCAAGGCGAAAGCCGGGCAAAAGCCGGCGTCGCCCTCACCGGACTTCCAGGCCTCAATGGCCAATCCCAATGCATGGTGGAACTTGCTGCAAGAGCAATTCCAGCAAGCTGTCGGCAATGTTCTGGCCGATCAGGGGCCTGCCGGGAAAGACGCCAAGCCTGTAGCGGCGACGACCCAGGCGGCACAGAAGAAAACAACAAAATCCAAGACGGCGGCCAAACCGCGAACACGCGCCAAATCGACTGTTGTACAATCTCGCCAAGCCAAGCCAGCCTCCCGCAAGCCAAAATCCCCTTGATCGGCGCAAAACAACAACATTTGTCCGCAAATACGCGTGACTTTACCGTTTGTCATCATTCTGAAATGAAGCCGTTTTAGTATGGGGACGGGGAAAATCTTGGTAAAATCAATAAGTTAAATCATAGGCAAGGTCAGAATGCTGTACCCAGAACTGTTTAAATCGCTCGAGCAAGTCCGCTGGAATATGGATAAAGATATTCCTTGGGATAAATTCGACGCTTCCATGCTCTCCGACGAGCAAGCCCAGACCATCCGCATGAATGCGATCACCGAATGGTCGGCGCTGCCTGCGACCGAAATGTTCCTGCGCGATAATCGCGGCGACAGCGATTTTTCCGCCTTCATGTCGGTGTGGTTCTTTGAAGAGCAAAAACATTCTCTGGTGCTGATGGAATATCTGCGCCGTTTCAAGCCTGAATTCGCGCCGACCGAACAGGAACTGCACAACGTGCGCTTCGAATTCGATCCGGCGCCGCCGCTGGAAACGCTGATGATGCACTTCTGCGGCGAAATCCGTCTGAACCACTGGTACCGTTGCGCCTCCGACTGGCACACCGAACCGGTCATCAAGCAAATTTACAAGATCATCAGCCAGGACGAAGCGCGCCACGGCGGCGCTTACCTGCGCTACATGAAGAAGGCGCTGGTTGAAGTCGGCGACACCGCGCGCGCCGCATTCGCCAAGATCGGTGTACTGATGGCGTCGGCCCGCCGCACTGAAAAACCTCTGCATCCGACCAACCTCCATGTCAATCAGGCGCTGTTCCCGAACGACACCGTGCAAAGCCGCCTGCCGGATCCGGAGTGGCTGGAACACTGGCTCGACACGCAAATCAAGTTCGACAGCGAGTGGGAAAAGAAGGTCGTCGACCGTATCCTGCACAACATGTCGCTGCTGTTCGAGCGTACCTTCGAGACCGTGCAGGAGCTGAACCGCTATCGCAAGGAAATCGTCACGCGTATGGTGCCGGTGCATCCTGCCGCAGCCTGATCGGGCCGGTTCCGAATCAGCAAAGCCGCACCTGGCCTGGGGTGCGGCTTTTTTATATGGAAAAAACTGTCGTAGGAAAAGCCGCGTATGAGTGACTTCGAAAAAAAAATCTGCAGCCGCGCCGATCTCAAGGTCCGCGTCGCCGCTTTGCCGCAGCCGGTGGTGCTGACCAACGGCGTGTTCGACATCCTGCACCGCGGGCATGTCACCTACCTGGCGCAAGCGCGTGCGCAAGGCGCTTCGCTGGTCGTGGCAGCCAACACTGACGCTTCTGTCAGGCGGCTGGGCAAGGGCGAAGATCGTCCGATCAATACTTGTGAGGACCGCATGGCGGTGCTGGCGGCGTTGGAGTCGGTGTCGCTGGTGGTTCCGTTCGATGAAGACACCGCGCTGGAAGTGGTGCAGGAAGCGCGCCCGCAGATTTACGTCAAGGGCGGCGATTACGACATGGCGGCGATACCGGAAGGAAAAGCTGTCGCGGCCTATGGCGGCAAGGCGGTAGCGATCGCCTTCGAGCATGATCGCTCGACGACCAAGCTGCTGGCCAAAGTGCGTAAATAAGGCACATCGATAAGGCGCATCGGATCGCCAGAAAAAAGCGGCCGCGGGTCTCATGCCGTTCAGTTAAGTTTTAAAAGCCCTAAAAATCCCCTTGCCGCATTGTTGTCAGTCCATCACAACTGTCGTCCTGACGAAAGTCAGGACCCAGCGTCGTATCGGACGTTTTCATGACACTGGGTCTCAGCGTTCGCTGGGACGAGGGCTGGGAAAACAGGCTTCGTTGAACGGCATAAGGCAGCCCGCGGCCGCTTTTTTATATTGAGCCGGCCGGCATCACATCAATGTTGCATATGCTCCATGCCGTCCTTGCCGTCGCCCTTGCCGGCGCTCTTGTCTTCGACATACACCGACACTTCCAGCTTGCCCGCTTTTTCGAAAGTCAGCGTCAGCGGGACCTTGTCGCCGACTTTCAGCGGCTGGACAAGGCCGATCAGCATGATGTGATAGCCGTTGCCGGGTTGCATGGCGATTTTTTCGGACGGCTTGATGTCGATGCTGCCGACCTCGCGCATCTTCATCACATTGCCTTCCATGGACATGGTGTGGATTTCGGCGGATTTTGCGACCGGCGAGGCAACCGAAACCAGCTTGTCGCCGGTCTTGCCCTTGTTTTCGATGCTTAGGTAAGCGCCGCCGGAGGGCTGGCCGGGGACGGTGGGACGAGCCCAGGGGTGACCTACTTGCAGTTCGCCTGCTTTGTAATCATGGGCATACGCGGCGCCGATGAGAGCGACGCCAGCGATCAGGGCGATCAAATGACGGAGAGACATGGATATCCTTTGAGAAATAAAGTAAACGGACGGAGAGACAGGTTTGACGGAGTTTTCCGTCAAGCCGGCGGTGCTCGGGCCCAACTGTCTTCTCTTAGGAGGTAGGGATGTGCGGCGCGCTGGGGCGCCTGTGCGGTGAAATAAAGCAGCGCGGCGCGGAAATCGCCGCCATTGCCGAGGTTGCCTTCCTGAAATCCGAATGCGTACGATTGACTGCTGCAATAAATGCAGTGTGCATGTCCGGCCTGCCCCGAACCGGATCCCGGCATTTGCCAGGATGGCGCGCCTGAGCAAATGGCCATTGCCGAGGCGGGCGTCTTGGCCTCCGCCAGCGAAGCCAGCGGCAACAGGCTCGCGAACGCCAGGCAGGCGATGGCGATCCAGGCGGCGAGGGAACGGAAGACGGTCAGCATAGGGCGCAGATTATAGCAAGCGAGGGTTTCTTGCTTTGAATGCTCCTCGGCAATACGCGTGTGAAAGACCGCCCGATGTCGAAAATGCGGGGAAAATGCGAACGGATGTGCGGAAGTTCGCGCCGGATGAGAGTTTTTGACCCGGCAAGCGTCTCTGGAGCCCGGTTGCGGGCCGGATCCAAATTGTTTACGTAAATTGATTGTTGGCAGGGGCTAGGCTAGACTTAGCGTCTTTTTCGGGTTTTATCAAAAAATTTTGAGGAGACAGTCATGTCCAGCATGAAAAAATTGTCGTTGCGCGTCTTGGCCAAGGCATTGGTCGGCACCCTGGCATTGGCAGCAGCATGTTCTGCGCCGGCTCTGGCGGCGGACAAGGCTGTTCTGGTGACGGCCATCGTCGAGCATCCTGCACTGGACGCGGTGCGCGACGGCGTCAAGGACGAACTCAAGGATGAAGGTTTCGAGGCAGGCAAGAACCTCAAGTGGGAATACCAAAGCGCCCAGGGCAATACCGGCACTGCGGCCCAGATCGCCCGTAAATTCGTCGGCGACAAGCCGGACGTGATCGTTGCCATCGCCACGCCGTCGGCGCAGGCGCTGGTGTCCGCCACCAAGTCGATTCCCATCGTCTATTCGGGCGTGACCGATCCGGTCGCCGCACAACTGGTCAAGGACTGGAAGCCGTCCGGCACCAATGTCACCGGCGTGTCCGACCTGCTGGAACTGGAAAAACAGATCGACCTCATCAAGCGCGTCGTGCCTAACGTCAAGCGCGTCGGCATGGTCTACAACCCGGGCGAAGCCAACTCCGCCGTGGTCGTGAAAGCACTCAAGGAATTGCTCGGCAAGTCCGGCATCACGCTGGTCGAAGCCGCCGCGCCGCGCACCGTTGACGTCGGTTCGGCCGCCAAGAGCCTGATCGGCAAGGTCGACGTGATCTACACCAATACCGACAACAACGTGGTGTCCGCCTATGAATCGCTGGTCAAGGTCGGCAACGATGCCAAGATTCCGCTGGTGGCTTCCGACACCGACAGCGTCAAGCGCGGCGCGATCGCCGCCCTGGGCGTGAACTACTACGACCTCGGCCGCCAGACCGGCAAGATTGTCGCGCGCATCCTGAAAGGTGAAAAGCCGGGAGATATCGCGTCGGCCACCAGCAGCAAGCTGGAGTTATTCGTCAATACGACCGCCGCGCAAAAGCAGGGCGTGACCCTGTCGTCCGATCTGATCAAGTCGGCCAAGACGGTTATTAAATAATCAGAGGAAAAACAAGCGCCCGCCAAGAGGCGCTTTTTCATGCACAAACAATCATCCGAGGAGAGATATGTTCATATTGAATAAAACGTTGCGCACCGTGATCGGCGCGCTGACCCTGGCCGCGGTTTGCGCTGCGCCGGCATTGGCGGCGGACAAGAGCGTACTGGTGACATCCATCGTCGAGCATCCGGCATTGGATGCCGTGCGCGACGGCACCCGCGACGAACTGAAGGCCGAAGGCTTCGATGCCGGCAAGGGGTTCAAATGGGAGTTCCAGAGCGCCCAGGGCAATGCCGGCACCGCCGGCCAGATCGCCAAGAAATTCGTCGGCGACAATCCTGACGTGATCGTCGCCATCGGCACGCCGTCGGCGCAGCCGCTGGTGGCGTCGACCAAGACCATTCCCATCGTCTATTCGGCCATCGCCGATCCGATTGCAGCGCAATTGGTCAAGGACTGGGGCCCGTCCGGCACCAACGTGACCGGCCTGTCGCATATGCTCGATCCGGTCAAGCAAGTCGAGATCATCAAGAAAGTCGTTCCCAGCGCCAAGCGTGTCGGCATCGTTTACAATCCGGGCGAATCCAATTCCGTGTCGGCGCTCAACGCCATCAAGGCCGTGCTGGAAAAGCAGGGCATGACGCTGGTGGAGGCTGCCGCGCCGCGCTCGGTTGACGTGGCGCCGGCCGCCAAGAGCCTGATCGGCAAGATCGACGTGATGTACTCCACTACCGACAATGTTGTCGTGTCGACCTTCGAGTCGCTGGCCAAGGTCTGCAACGACGCGAAGATTCCGCTGATCGCCTCCGACACCGGCAGCGTCAAGCGCGGCGCCGTGGCTGCGCTGGGCGTGAATTTCTACGATCTGGGCCGTCAGACCGGTAAAATCGTGGCGCGCATCCTGAAGGGCGAAAAGCCGGGCGACATTCCATCGTCGACCAGCAAGAACCTGGAGCTGTACGTGAACACCGCCGCCGCGCAGAAGCAAGGCGTGACGCTGTCGCCGGAATTCATCAAGTCGGCAACCAAGGTCATCAACTGATCAGCCTTTGAGCGGTTGTCGATCAGCAGTATCCTGAAACATGGCATGTGCGGTTACCGACGGCGCATGCCATGATTTCCAGAAGACATTCGGCATTGACCGGCATGTTATTCGCATGCCCACCCGGGTCAATGCCGAATGTGTTTTTTAAGAAAGACCTTTTATGTCGCTGTATACGCTGCTGGGCGCGCTGGAAATCGGCCTGATTTTCAGCCTGGTTGCCCTCGGGGTGCTGATTTCGTTTCGCATCCTCACCTTCCCCGATCTGACCGTCGACGGCAGTTTTCCGCTCGGCGGCGCTGTTGCGGCGACGATGATCGCCGCCGGCTACAACCCCTTCCTGGCGACCGGCGTGGCCATCCTGGCCGGAGCGCTGGCCGGCTTCACCACCGCCTGGCTGAACGTGCGCCTGAAGATCATGGATCTGCTGGCCAGTATCCTGATGATGATCGCGCTGTATTCGATCAACCTGCGCGTGATGGGCAAGCCGAACGTGCCGCTGATCAATGAGCCGACGATTTTCAGCATTCTGCTGCCCGACTGGATGCCCGACTATGTCGAACGTCCATTGGTGTTGCTGGTGGTGGTGATCATTGCCAAGCTGTTGCTGGACTGGTTCTTTTCTTCAGAAATCGGCCTGGCCATGCGCGCCACCGGCGCCAACGCCCGCATGGCGCGCGCGCAGGGCATCGCCACCGGCCGCGCCACGCTGGCCGGCATGGCGTTGGCCAATGCGCTGGTCGCATTGGGCGGTGCGCTGTTTGCGCAGACCCAGGGCGGCGCCGATATCTCCATGGGTATCGGCACCATCGTGATCGGCCTGGCGGCCGTGATCATCGGCGAAAACATCCTGCCGGCGCGCCGCCTGGTGTGGACCACGCTGGCCGTGATCCTGGGCGCGATCCTGTACCGCTTCTTTATCGCGCTGGCGTTGAACAGCGATTTCATCGGCCTGCAGGCGCAAGATCTGAACCTGGTCACCGCCGTGCTGGTGATGCTGGCCCTGGTGCTGCCGATGGGCAAGCGCAAGCTGAAGCTGCTGACGAGAGGAGCCTGAGATGTTGAAGGCTACCGATCTGCACATCACATTCAACGCCGGCACCCCGATCGAAAACCGCGCATTGCGCGGCCTCGACCTTGAAATCCCGACCGGCCAGTTCGTTGCCGTGATCGGTTCCAACGGCGCCGGCAAGTCGACTTTCCTTAATGCGATTTCCGGCGACCTGCTGGTCGACGAAGGCAAGATCGAGATCGACGGCGTCGATGTCACCAAAAAACAAGCCTGGGATCGCGCCGGCATGGTGGCACGCGTGTTCCAGGACCCGATGGCGGGCACCTGCGAAGCGTTGACCATCGAAGAAAACATGGCGCTGGCGATGGCGCGCGGCAAGCGTCGTGGCTTCGGTTTCGCCATCAAGCGCAACATGCGCGAGCTGTTCCGTGAGAAGCTTGCCATCCTGAATCTCGGCCTCGAAAAGCGCCTGACCGACCGCATCGGCCTGTTGTCCGGCGGCCAGCGGCAAGCCGTCAGCCTGCTGATGGCGTCGCTGCAACCGTCGCGCATCCTGCTGCTGGATGAGCACACCGCCGCGCTGGACCCGAAAACCGCGGCCTTCGTGCTGGAACTGACCGCCAAGATCGTCGCCGAAAGCAAGCTGACCACCATGATGGTGACGCACAGCATGCGCCAGGCGCTTGATTACGGCGACCGCACCGTGATGCTGCATCAGGGCAAGGTGGTGCTGGATGTCTCCGGAGAGGAACGCGCCGGGCTGGATGTGCCGGACCTGCTGAAGATGTTCGAGCGCACGCGCGGCGAAGTCTTGTCCGATGACGCTTTGCTGCTGGGATAAAGCAGTCGTTCTAGGAAAGTGAAGAAGGCCGCGATGGCGGTAATGTCGTTCAATGAAGCCTATTTTCCCGGCCGTCGTCCCGGCGCACGCCGGGACCCAGTGTCGTGAAAACGTCCGATACGACACTGGGTCCTGACTTTCGTCAGGACGACGGTCGTGATGAACTAATGCGGCAAGGAGCTTTTTACACTTGAAACTGAACGGCATTACCGCCATCGCGGCCTTCTTCAATGCGGCTCCAACGCTCAGCTTCCACCCGCAAAACCGTTCTGCCGCCAGGCTTCGTACACCACTACCGCTACCGTATTGGACAGGTTGAGGCTGCGGTTGTCGGGGCGCATCGGCAGGCGGATGCGTTGCGCGACCGGGAAGGACTCGCGCAATGCGCGCGCAAGTCCCCGGGTTTCGGCGCCGAACACGAACACGTCGCCGGGCCGGAACACCACACTCGCAAACGGCGTCGAGCCGTGCGTGGTGAGCGCGAACATGCGCGTGGCATCGAAGCCGGGATCGGCGCGGCGCTTTTCCATGAAGGCATCCCAATGGGGATGGACCTGCATGGTCGCGTAGTCGTGATAATCCAGACCGGCGCGCCGCATCTTGGCATCGTCGAGCGGGAAGCCGAGCGGTTCGATCAGGTGCAATTGCGCGCCGGTGTTGGCACACAGGCGAATGATGTTGCCGGTGTTCGGTGGGATTTCCGGCTCGACCAGGACGACGTGAAACAAGTGATTCTCCTTGATGGGCGCTGATTTACTTTGCGACGGTGCGGGCAAACACGATATTGGTGACGCGCCGCGCGCCGAAACGCTTGAGGGTCTCGGCAATTTCATTGAGGGTTTCCCCGGTGGTGATGACGTCATCGACGACACCGATGTGCGCGCCGCGTACGTGATTCATCGTCCCGGTCGGCACGACGAAGGCGCGGCGCATATTGCGCTTGCGTTCGTCATTGGGCAGCGTGGCTTGCGCCTGCGTGTCGCGCAGCCGCACCAGCAGTTGCGGATCGAGCCGGACACCCAGACTGCGCGCCAGCGGCCGCGCGATTTCGAGCGACTGGTTGAAGCCGCGCTCTCGCAGGCGCCTGACGCCCAATGGCACGGCCGTCATCAGCGTCGGCAACGGCAGGCCGCGTTCCGTGTAGTGCTGCACCGAGGCGTGCAGCATGTCCGCCAGCAGCGGCGCCAGCGGCAGCGTGGCGCCGAACTTCAGCGCCAGCACCAGTTGGTCGGCCGGCGCGGCATAATCGGTCGCCACCACGGTGGCGTCGAACGCGGGTTTGTTCTTGAGGCAGTCGCCGCAGCGGATTTCCTTGGCGGTGGTCGGAATCGGCATGGCGCACTGCACGCAACGGCGCGGCCGGACCATAAAATAGCGCTGGCGGCAGGGTTGGCACAACGCTTCACGATCAGTCTGCCCGCACAATACGCAGGAAGACGGCAGCAAGTGCCGCATTGGCTGCATTGGCAACAAACGGCGGGTGATTGTCAGCAGGCGCGAGAGCATGGACAGGATGGTTGGGTGGTTGCAGTCGGATTTCAGTCCGATTCGGCGTCTCCGCGGGGGCGGCATCGTACCCGAAAGAAGGAATTGGACTAAACTAACGCCGATTATCTCATCTTGTCCGTCCGATTTTTCCATGTCTTTGTCTCCGCCCAACGCCAGCGCCAAATTGAGCGCGCCGATCGATCTGCCTCTAGTGCGCCGCCTGTTTTCCGCTCCGGCGCGCGTGGCGGAATCGGATTTCCTGCGCCGCGAGGTGTCGGCGCGCATGCTGGAGCGTCTGCTGCTGATCAAGATCACGCCGCAGCGAGTGCTGGATGCGGGTTGCGGCGAGGGTGCCGATATCGCCGCCTTGCAGAAGCGTTTCATTGATGCCCAGATCGTCGGTCTCGACGGCGCCTTCAACATGGTGGCGCTAGCCCGGGAGCGTCAACTGGCGGCGCAGTCCGCCGTCAATCGCCTGCTGACCAGATGGCTGCCGACTGCCAGCGCGGCCGGCACCGGCAGCCTGGCCTGCGCCGACTTTGCGCAACTGCCGTTTGCCGCCAATGCGCTCGACATGGTCTGGTCCAATCTGGCGCTGCACTGGCATCCGCAGCCGGACCGGGTTTTCGCCGAATGGCGTCGGGTCTTGCGGGTCGAGGGCTTGCTGATGTTTTCCTGTTTGGGCCCGGACACTTTCAAGGAATTGCGGACGGCCTTCGAGACCGTGGACGCCGCGCCGCACAGCCTGCCGTTTGTCGACATGCACGATTTCGGCGACATGCTGGTCAATGCCGGCTTTTCGACACCGGTCATGGACATGGAAGCGATCACTGTCACGTATGACACGCCGCAACGCCTGCTGGCCGACCTGCGCGCCTGGGGCGGCAATCCGCTGGAAAGCCGGCGACGCGGCTTGCTCGGTCGCGCCGCGCACCAGCGCCTGCTGTTGGCGCTTGACCGGCAGCGCGGGCCGGACGGCAAGATACCGCTGAGCTTCGAGGTGATATATGGTCACGCTTTCCGGCCGGTGCCCAAGACCACGGCCAGCGGCGAGTCGATTATCCGCTTCGACTTGCCCAGGAAGTAGCCGGACAGTCAACCGGAAAAGCCGCCGATGAATGCCGCGAAGCCGAGATGGAGCGCTATCGCAGCAGGCGCCGAGATGGGTTTTGAAGGGGGTGGCGGTACGGTTTCGGAGGCTGGAAAGGCGTTGTGTCAAGAGCGAAAAAGCGACTTTATTCCGCTTGATAACATTTACGGTTACCCCTTATACTCCGAGGGTTTTAGCTTGTACGGACGTGCTCAACCTACTGGTTCAGGGGGCGTATCGTGGTAAAGCGGGAGTGGATGTTGAAGCGCAACTGTTCGATTGCGCCGCACCAATTGGGGCAGGTTTTCGCGATCCTATGCGCGGTTTCGCTGACAGTAGCGTTTGTTTTCACTTTGCGTGGAGCCTGGTACATACTGGTTTTTTCCGTACTTGAGTTGTCCGCGGTCGGTTTTGCTTTTCTGATTTATGCACGTCATGCGACTGATCGCGAATATATCGCGGTGGTTGATGATTGTGTGCTGGTCGAATTCGTGTACGCAGGGAAAACGAGTCGTTACAGGCTCGATCTGCATCATGCGCGAGTCGATCCGGCAAGGTCCCACCACGCTGGCAAGCTGGTGAGGCTGGAGTCCTCTGGAATACGAGTCGATGTAGGTCGGCACCTGACGGAATGGAAGAGACGCGAATTCGCACTGGAGCTGGAGCGTGAGTTATCAGCAAGCAGTAGCGTCAGGTAGCCGGCACAATTCTTATAATTATTTTGGGCTTTTGAGGAAATCATGATAATTGCGAAGCGCCTTCATTCTTTGCTACTTGGTGCATCGCTCCTGGCGGCTTCCGTGCCGTCATGGGCAGTGGTCGATAGTCAGGGCGGTCCAGCCGTATTGCAGACCAATTTCCAGCCGCCGGTAACGCAGATCGCCGAACAGATTTATGACCTGCATCATCTGATGCTGGTCATCTGCCTGGTGATTTTCCTTGCCGTGTTCGGCGTCATGTTCTACTCCATCCTCAAGCATCGAAAATCCCTCGGCCACAAATCGGCCAGTTTCCACGAAAGCACCACCGTCGAAATAGCCTGGACCATCGTCCCGTTCCTGATCGTGATCGGCATGGCGCTGCCGGCCACCAAGACCGTGGTGGCGATGAAAGACACGTCCAACGCCGACCTCACCATCAAGGTCACCGGCATGCAATGGAAGTGGGGCTACGATTACCTCAAGGGCGAAGGCGAAGGCATTTCCTTCCTGTCCAACCTGGCTACGCCGCGCGAACAGATCACCGACTCTTCGCTGAAGAAGAACGACAACTATCTGATCGAAGTCGACAATCCGGTCGTCGTGCCGGTCAACAAGAAGGTGCGCATCGTCACCACCGCCAATGACGTGATCCACTCGTGGACCGTCCCGGCCTTCGGCGTGAAGCAGGATGCGATTCCCGGTTTCGTGCGCGATACCTGGTTCAAGGCCGAGAAAATCGGCACCTACCGCGGCCAGTGTGTTGAACTGTGCGGCAAGGACCATGCCTTCATGCCGATCGTCGTCAACGTCGTCAGCGAAGCCGACTACAAGACCTGGGTCGACGGCAAGAAGAAGGAAATGGCCGCCAAGGCCGACGATCCGACCAAGGTCTGGACCATCGACGAACTCAAGCAGCGCGGCGAAAAAGTCTACACATCCAATTGCGTGGTCTGCCATCAGGCCAACGGCAAGGGTGTTCCCGGCGCGTTTCCTGCGCTCGACGGCAGCCTGGTCGTGAACGGTCCGAAGGCGGTCCAGATCACCACCGTGTTGAACGGCAAGAACGCCATGCCGGCGTGGAAGTCGGTGCTCAACGACACCGAAATCGCTGCCGTGATCACCTACACGCGCAATAACTGGTCCAATAAAGCACAAGAAAATATCGTTCAACCGGCCGAGGTACTGGCTGCGCGCAAGTAACTGAACTGAGTGAGAACCTGAGCGCTTACTACGCGCACATGTATCGAATTGGGAGACTGAAATGAGCACAACTGTAGTCGATCACGGACACGATCACTCGCACGCGCATGAGCATGGCGCACATGGCCACGACGATCACGCGCATCACGATCATCCGCACGGCTGGCGCCGCTGGATCTTCGCCACCAACCACAAGGACATCGGCACGCTGTACCTGTGGTTCTCGTTCACCATGCTGCTGTCGGGCGGCGTGCTGGCGCTGCTGATCCGGGCCGAATTGTTCCAGCCCGGCCTGCAATTCTTCCGCCCTGAATTCTTCAATCAACTGACCACGATGCACGGTCTGGTGATGGTGTTCGGCGCGATCATGCCGGCTTTCGTCGGCTTCGCCAACTGGATGATCCCGCTGCAGATCGGAGCCTCCGACATGGCGTTCGCGCGCATGAACAACTTCTCGTTCTGGCTGCTGCCGCCCGCCGCGCTGCTGCTGGCGACCTCCTTCCTGGTGCCGGGCGGCGCGACCGCCGCCGGCTGGACCCTGTATGCGCCGCTGTCGACGCAAATGGGTCCGGGCATGGACATGGCCATCTTCGCGGTGCACATCATGGGCGCCTCGTCGATCATGGGGTCGATCAACATCATCGTCACCATCCTCAACATGCGCGCTCCCGGCATGACGCTGATGAAGATGCCGATGTTCTGCTGGACCTGGCTGATCACCGCCTACCTGCTGATCGCAGTGATGCCGGTGTTGGCAGGCGCGATCACCATGACGCTGACCGACCGCCACTTCGGCACCTCGTTCTTCAACGCCGCCGGCGGCGGCGATCCGGTGATGTACCAGCACATCTTCTGGTTCTTCGGTCACCCCGAGGTCTACATCATGATCTTGCCGGCCTTCGGCATCGTGTCGCAGATCATCCCGGCCTTCGCCCGCAAGCAATTGTTCGGTTACGCCTCGATGGTGTATGCGACCGCGTCGATCGCGATCCTGTCCTTCATCGTCTGGGCCCATCACATGTTCACTACCGGCATGCCGGTGACTGCGCAGTTGTTCTTCATGTACGCGACGATGCTGATCGCGGTGCCGACCGGCGTGAAGATATTCAACTGGATTGCCACCATGTGGCGCGGTTCGATGACCTTTGAAACGCCGATGCTGTTCTCGGTCGGTTTCATCTTCGTGTTCACCATGGGCGGTTTCACCGGCCTGATCCTGGCGGTTACGCCGATCGATATCCAGATGCAGGACACCTACTACGTGGTGGCGCACTTCCACTACGTGCTGGTGGCCGGTTCGCTGTTCGCGCTGTTCGCCGGCTTCTACTACTGGGGTCCGAAGTGGACCGGTTTCATGTACAACGAAACCCGCGGCAAGATCCACTTCTGGAATTCGCTGATCTGGTTCAACGTGACGTTCTTCCCGATGCACTTCCTGGGCCTGGCCGGCATGCCGCGCCGCTATGCCGATTATCCGGCGCAGTTCACCGACTTCAACATGGTGGCCTCGATCGGCGCGCTCGGCTTCGGCCTTTCCCAGGTGTACTTCCTGTTCTTCGTGGTGATTCCGTCGATCAAGGGCGGCGTGAAAGCCGCGGACAAGCCATGGGAAGGCGCTGAAGGTCTGGAGTGGACCGTGCCGAGCCCGGCGCCTTTCCATACATTCGAAGTGCCACCGACAGTTAAATAAAGGGAGCGGCAGGCTGGTCCTGCCCACTCTGTATGACAGATCGTAAAAAGCCGAATAATCTGCGCACGGGTTTGCTGCTGGGGCTGGTGGCGTTGGCATTCTTCGTCGGCATCTTCGTCAATCGCATCTGGTTCCGCTGATGACAGATACCGACAAGAAAGCGTTATCGCCGGAACGCAGGCTGAACCGGCAGATGCTGGGCAAGCTGTTGGTCATTGCCGTGCTGATGTTTGGCTTCGGTTATGCGCTGATTCCGGTGTACAAGAAGATTTGCGAAGTCACGGGCGTCAATTTCCTGACGCCCAAGGATGCGACGGTCGAAGCGCCGACGAACACGCAGATCGACAAGAGCCGCACCGTGACGATCGAGTTCGACGGCAATGCGCAGGGGCCGTGGCGCTTCCGTCCGACGGTGGCCAGCATGAAGGTGCATCCGGGCGAGATGACGCAGGTGTTGTACGAAGTGGTCAACACCCAGGCGCGCAGCGTCGATGCGCAGGCCATACCGAGTTACGCGCCGCAGCAGTCGGCGGCGTTCTTCAAGAAGGTGGAGTGTTTCTGTTTTACGCAGCAGACCCTGGGGCCGAACGAGGCCAAGCAGATGCCGGTGGTGTTCTACATCGATCCGGCACTGCCGAAGGATGTGACGACGATTACGCTGTCTTATACGTTCTTTGAGATTGGCGGGCAAGTGAAGAAGGCGAGTTGAGAGGTGGCGCATGGATGACTTGAAAAATGCAACTCAGCGCAAGGCATCCTTTGCGGCGACGATGAAGGCGGTGTTCTGGTCGTTCTTCGGCGTGCGCAAGCGCAGCGATTACGAAAGCGACGCCGCCAAGCTGAATCCGCTGCATGTCGTGATCGCCGGCATTATCGGCGCAGCGATTTTTGTAACGGCATTGGTGCTGATAGTGAAAATGGTGGTTGCTCAGTGACTACGCAATGAAGGCGGTCGCGAGCAAGGCCGAACGAATGTGGCAGTACCGGTTTGAAGCAGTCATTTATAAAAGATCCGAATTTTGTATTGGGAGATGGAGATGAGTTCTCAACACGCTAAAGCGCCGTACTATTTCGTACCGGGTCCCTCGCAGTGGCCGGTGCTGGCGGGCATATCGATGCTGGTCACCATGGCCGGCGCGTCGGCCTGGGTCAATGGTCACAGTTGGGGCGCAGTCCTCAATATCGTCGGCATCCTGTCGGTGCTGGTGGTGCTGTACAAGTGGTTCGGCCAGGCCATCGGCGAATCCGAATCCGGCCAGTACAGCGAGCGTATCGATGCCTCCTTCCGCTGGAGCATGAGCTGGTTCATCTTCTCCGAAGTGATGTTCTTCGCCGCCTTCTTCGGCGCGCTGTTTTATGCACGCAGCATCACCATGCCGTGGCTGGCCGATCTCGACCACAAGATTTTGTGGCCCGACTTCGCGGCGCACTGGGGCAACGTCGGTCCCGCCGGCACGATCGAGTCGTTCCAGACCATGGGCCCGTTCCCGATCCCGACCATCAACACGGCCTTGCTGCTGACGTCGGGCGTGACGCTGACGATCTCCCACCACGCGCTGCGCGCCGGTCACCGTGCGCAAACTGCAATCTGGCTGTTTGCCACGATCCTGCTCGGTGCGATCTTCATGGGTTTCCAGGCTTACGAATACCACCACGCCTATACCGAGCTGAATCTGAAGCTGACGTCAGGCGTCTACGGTTCGACTTTCTTCATGCTGACCGGTTTCCATGGCTTTCACGTGACGATGGGCGCGATCATGTTGTCGGTGGTGCTGTACCGCGTGCTGCGCGGTCATTTCACGCCGGAACACCACTTCGCTTTCGAAGGCGCGGCCTGGTATTGGCACTTTGTGGACGTGGTTTGGCTCGGCCTGTACGTTGTGGTCTACTGGCTGTAACGCGGATCCGCTTTGCGCACAAAAAAGCCGCACTTCGGTGCGGCTTTTTTACGGTCGAAAACCAGCTTCAAGAAATCCGGAAAACGTGTAAGCTGTGCCCGCTTGCCGTGTCGAACCAGCCGCCTTGCCGGCAGCGGTTCAGCGAATGCCGGTCGGCTGTATCCAGCCCAGCCGGTAGGCGATCAGCAGCAGGATGAACAGCAGCACCGAAAATCCCACGCGCATCGTCAGCGCATACACCGTACGGTTGCTTTTGCCCTTGTCGCGCATCAGGAACAGCAGCGCCGATGCAAGGCTACCGATGATGAGCAAGAAAGCGACGGCGACGATGATTTTCATGGCGTGTGCAGGTAAGGGGGGGGCAGGAAGCGGCAGGATGCCGGACGGCCCGTGGCGCAAGACCAAGCGCATTGAGTAAAGCGACATTGTAATGCCAATCAGATTCCGTATTCGATGGATTCCCCTGGTCGCCACGGTGATCGTGGCCGCGCTCGGGGTGTCGCTGGGACAGTGGCAGACCCGGCGTGGGGATGAGAAGGAAGCGATCCAGGCGAAGATGCAGGCGCGCCAGGCGGCGCCTGTCATCGCCCTGACCGGCGCGGCGCAGGTCGATATTGCGCAGGCCGAGTTCCGCCACGTGAAGATACGGGGTGAGTTCGTGCAGAACTGGGCGACTTACCTGGAAAACCGTCCGTATAACGGCGTGCCCGGTTTCTATGTGCTGATGCCGTTTAAAATAGCCGGCGCGGAACCGGCGTCTGCGGTACTGGTCGAGCGCGGCTGGGCGCCGCGCGACGCGAACGACCGCACGCGTTTGCCGTCTGTGCAGACGGCGGCGGGTGAGGTCGAGATCGAAGGCGTGATCCGCAGCGACGCCGGGCATTTGCTGCAACTCGGGGCCGCTGAAGCGCTGCGTCCCGGTGCGATCATGCAGAACCTCGACATCGCCGCATACGCCCGCGCCAGCGGCTTGCAACTCGCGCCGTTCGTGATCGAGCAGTCCAGCGCCATGAAGGACGGACTGGTGCGCGACTGGCCCGCGCCGTCGCTGGGCATCGAGCGTCATCGCGGTTATGCCGTGCAGTGGTATGCATTGGCCTTGATGGCCGTCATTTTTTTCGTCGTCACAGGATTCCGAAGTGGAAAAAAGTAAAGAGCAAGGACAGCCAGACCCGCAACGCAAGCGCGGCCGATGGAAGCTGTTGCTGGTGGTTGCGGTCTGCGCCGCGCCGTTGATCGCTTCGTATCTCACCTATTACGTGATCAAGCCGGAGAGCCGTACCAACTACGGCACGCTGATTGACCCGCGCCAATATCCGATCCCACCGCTGGGCACTGCCGGACTCGACGGCAAGCCGGCCGGGCTGGAGGATTACAAAGGTAAATGGGTGATGCTGCAAATCGCTGGCGGCGATTGCGACGACGCCTGCAAGGCGCGCCTGTTCGCCATGCGTCAGTTGCGCCTGATGCAGGGCAAGGAAATGGACCGCATCGAGCGCGTCTGGCTGATCACCGACGCCAAACCGCTCGACACAATGCTCATGCGCGAATACGACGGCACCGACATGCTGCGTGTCGATCCGGCGCTGCTCAAGGCCTGGCTGCCGACCGACGCCGGCACGACGGCGGAAGACCATATCTACATGATCGATCCGCTCGGCAACCTGATGATGCGTTTCCCCAAGGATGCCGATCCCAACAAGGTCAAGAAAGACATCGGCAAACTGTTGCGCGCGTCGGCGATCGGGTGAGGTAGCTTATGCTAATTCAACTTGCCCTCGCGGCTTTGCTGATTGCGTCAATACCGCTCGCGCTGATTCTGGTCGTTTCCAATGACCCCAATAAATATCGCAAGCTGGTCTGGGTCACGTTGTTCCTGACCTTCGACCTGATTATGTTCGGCGCCTTCACGCGACTGACTGATTCCGGTCTGGGCTGTCCTGACTGGCCGGGCTGCTACGGCCATTCCAATCCCTTGCTGGCGCATGAACACATCAGCGCTGCGCAGGAAGCCATGCCGACCGGACCCGTGACGGTCGCAAAGGCCTGGATCGAAATGACCCACCGGTACGTAGCGATGGCGGTTGGCGTGCTGATCATTTCGCTCATGGCGATTGCCTGGTGGCGCTGGATCAAGTCACGCCATGTGGAGATCAAGTTCCGGCCGTGGTTTCCGACCATGCTGTTCCTGTTCGTCTGCCTGCAAGGCGCATTTGGCGCCTGGACGGTGACGATGAAACTGCAGCCGGTCATCGTCACCATCCACTTGCTGCTCGGTCTGACCTTGCTGGCGATGTTGACCTGGCTGGGCGCGCGCCAGAACGAGCATACGCCGGTCGCGGCCGGCGGGCGGGCGCTGGCGTTTCCGGCTTTGGCCGGCTTGCTGCTGTTGGTCTTGCAGATCGCGCTGGGCGGCTGGGTCAGCACCAATTACGCGGCGCTGGCCTGCGGCGACTTTCCCTTGTGCCACGGCGCGATGATTCCGCCGATGGATTTTGAAAACGGCTTCACGTTGTGGCGTCACCTTGGCAAGACCGCCGACAATGAATACCTGCCATTCCCGGCCCTGACCGCGATCCACTGGCTGCATCGCACCTTCGCTTTCGTCGTGATCTCCTACGTTGCCTGGCTGGCGCACAAGGCGCTCAAGGACTCCGGCTTGCGCAAGACCGGATGCTGGCTGCTGATCGTGATCGCCTTGCAACTGGTTACCGGCTTGTCGACCATCTACCTGAACTGGCCCCTGGCGATTGCCGTCATGCACAACGGCGGTGCGGCGCTGCTGCTGGTTTTGCTGGTCATGTTAAACTACAAAACTCGATTGGCTCCCGCCGCGGTTGCGGTTGCCGCTGCAGCGTATGCCCCGCTTTCATGACATGACCACATTGACCGTACCACCGAATCGCATCGCCCAATACTGGGCCCTGACCAAGCCGCGGGTGACGCAACTGGCGGTGTTCTGCGCCGTCATCGGCATGTTTCTGGCCACGCCCGAATTGCCCGACTGGCGCAAGGTGGTGTTTGCGACGATTGGCATCTGGCTGCTGGCCGGCGCGGCGTTCGCCATCAATTGCCTGGTGGAACGCGAAATCGATTCGCGCATGGCGCGCACGGCGCGCCGCCCGATGGCGCGCGGCGAAATTACCGTTGTGCAAACCCTGATATTTTCCGGTGTGATCGGCGGCATGGGCATGTGGGTGCTGTACAACTTCGTCAATCCGCTGACCATGTGGCTGACCCTGGCGACTTTCGTCGGCTATGCCGTCATTTACACCATCATCCTCAAGCCTGCCACGCCGCAAAACATCGTCATCGGCGGCCTGTCGGGCGCGATGCCGCCGGCGCTGGGATGGGCCGCGATCGCCAATGACGTGCCGATGCAGGCCTGGATCCTGGTGCTGATCATTTTCATCTGGACGCCGCCGCACTTCTGGGCGCTGGCGATGTACCGCCGCGACGATTATGCCAAGTCCGGCTTGCCGATGCTGCCCATCACGCACGGCATGAAGTTTACGCAATTCCATATCCTGCTGTACACGATTGCACTGATCGCGACCACCATGCTGCCGTTCGCGGTCGGCATGAGCGGCCTGATTTATCTCGGCACGGCGATTGTGCTGGGAGGGATTTTTTTCCATTACTCCTGGCAGATTTATCGCCACTACACCGACCTGATTGCGCGCAAGGCCTTCGCTTTTTCGATCATCTACCTGTCGGTGTTGTTCGCTGCGCTGCTGGTCGACCATTACCTGCTGTTCAGGACTTTTTGATGAAACGTTTGCTGTCTTTCCTGCCGGCCGTCTTGCTGGCGCTCGGTGTGCTGATGCTGGCGGCCTGCCAGCAGGGCAACGCCGAAAAATTCGTCAACACTGATGTCACCGGCCTGGAATACGCCAGGGACTTCGCGCTCACCGACCACAACGGCAAGCCGCGCACGCTGGCCGATTTCAAGGGCAAGGCGGTGGTGATGTTTTTCGGCTACACGCAATGTCCGGATGTCTGCCCGACGACAATGGCCGAAATGGCGAATGTGATGAAGGAGCTCGGCCCGCAGGCCGACAAGGTGCAGGTCTTGTTCGTGACGATCGATCCGGCGCGCGACACGCCGCAGATTCTGTCGCAGTATGTGCCGGCCTTCGACAAGCGTTTCCTCGGCTTGTACGGCGATGAAGCGGCGACCGAGAAGGTCGCCAAGGAATTCAAGGTGTTCTTCCAGAAAGTACCGGGCAAGACGCCGGGCAGCTACACCATGGACCATACTGCGGGCAGCTACGTGTTTGACCCGCAAGGCCATATCCGTCTGTTCGTCAAACATGGCCAGGGCGCGGAGCCTATTGTGCACGACTTGAAGTTGTTGTTGTCCTGAAGCCTTTCAGGTTACGGACAAAAAGAAGGCGCTCGATTGAGCGCCTTTTTCATTGCTGTCGAACTGCGGGACTTGCTTAAGCGAACGCTTGCAGCGCGCCCTTCATCTTCTTCAATGCCACCGCCTCGATCTGGCGAATGCGTTCGGCGGATACGCCGAATTCGTCAGCCAGTTCGTGCAGCGTTGCGCCGCTGCCGTCGTCGTTGGCCAGCCAGCGCGCTTCCACGATGCGGCGCGAACGATCGTCCAGCTTGCTCAGTGCGGCTTCCAGGCCTTCCGACTGGAGACGGTCGTATTGCTTGGCTTCCATCACGCGGGTCGGTTCGCTGCTGTCCGACGACAGGTAGGCGATCGGCGCGAACTTGTCGTCTTCGTCGTCGGTCGGCGCTTCCAGTGCGATATCGCGGCCGGACAAGCGCGTTTCCATTTCGATGACTTCTTCGCGCTTCACATCCAGCGTCTTGGCCAACGCGTCGACTTGCGCCGGCGTCATGGCGTCCAGGCCTTCCTTGTGGCTGCGCAGGTTGAAGAACAACTTGCGCTGGGCCTTTGTGGTGGCTACTTTGACCAGACGCCAGTTTTTCAGGATGTATTCATGCATCTCGGCCTTGATCCAGTGCATTGCGTACGACACCAGACGCACGTTCTGGTCCGGATCGAAGCGTTTGACCGCCTTCATCAGGCCGATATTGCCTTCCTGGATCAGGTCGGCGTGCGGCAGGCCGTAACCCAGATAGCCGCGCGCGATCGACACCACCAGGCGCAAGTGGGACAGCACCAGTTTTTGGGCGGCGGCGAGGTCGTTCTTTTCGCGCAGACTGCGCGCGAGCGAGACTTCTTCAGCCTGCGTCAGCATCGGCAGACGATTAACGGCCGAAATATAGGCGTCAATGTTGCCCAGGCTGCCGGAGAAGCCGAGCGCAAGCGCATTGGTCTCGACGGGCATGAGTGCAGTGGCTGATTTCATTGATTCTCCTTGGTTCCTAAGTGAGGAAGCGATGCATAAATTAAGATAAGCAATGCTTTAAAGCTGGAGTATTTCTATCAACAATTCTAGCACTCCTTCCATGAGAGTGCTAATAACGAATCTAGAAGAAAGAAATAGTTATTATCTATGGCAACTTTCAAAGCAATTGACTTTCATCGCAGGAATTAGAGGAGATTTGGGGTGCAAAGTTGCTTGTTCCAACCATAAAGCTGTAACAAATTTTGCAGAGCAATATTGAAAAGCGGCAATTATCTTAAAAAAGAAATGATTGCCGCCGGAGGGAAATGACGAGATCAGGCCAGCCGCGCCAGATGTCGCTTGACGGACAGCATGGCGCCCAGCAAACCCAGCAGGGCGCTGACGCCGAGCAGGATGCCGATCGCCTCGATGCTCGGCAGTGCCAGGCGGAACTCGGAAGCGTACAAACGGGCAAAATCCGTGATCGCCAGATTGAGCGGTTGCAAGGCCAGCGCCACCAAGCCCAAGGCGAGTGCGCCAGCACACAGACCGAGCAGGGCGCCGGTGTAATAGAAGGGGCGATGGATGAAGGCGTTGGTCGCGCCGAGCAGGCGGGACACCTCGATTTCTTCATATTGCGTCATGACCTGCAGGCGGATCGTATTGAACACCACGGCCACCACCACCGCGCCGAGCGTGATGCCGAGGAACAGCAGCACCAGCCGCAAAATCCGCAACAGGGCCGCCAGCCGCTTGACCCAGGCCGAATCGATCTGCACGGTGTCGACGCCCGGCATGGCCTTGAGTTTTTGAGCGATGTCGTCAATTCGGGCGGCGTCCATGGCGTCCTGGAAACCCGACATTTTCAGCACATAGCTGTCCGGCAACGGATTGGCGCCCAGCGTCGCCAGCACGTCGTTCAAGCCGGTCTTGCTCTTGAGCGTGTCGAACGCCTTTTCGCGCGGCGTGAATTCGATCCTGGCGGCGCTGCCGCTGTCTTGCAAAATAGCGCGGATATTGCCGGCCAGCGCGGTGGCCTTATCGCGCGGGAAGTCCATTTTCAGGAAAATGCTGATTTCCGGCTCGACCGCGAGCTGTTCCGATACCGGTCGCACGTTTTCCAGCACGGTCAGGCCGGCGAACGGCAGCGCCAGCGCGATCGACACCACCAGTACGTTGAGGATGAAATTGCCCGGCGAGCGCAGCAGGTGAGTGAAGGCATCGGCCAGTGCGAAGAAGTGTTGGCGCAGCCAGTTCATTGCGAAATCTCCACCGGATTGCTGACGCCGTTATGCCAGCCGTCGACAATGCGGCCGCGATCCAGATAGACGATGCGGTCAGCGCCGGTCAGGTATTGTTCGTCGTGGGTCGAAATCAGGCAGGTCACGCCGACACCGTGGAAAGACTTGAGCGCGGCCAGCACCTTGTTGGCGTTGTCGCGGTCGAGGTTGGCGGTCGGTTCGTCGGCCAGGATGATTTGCGGCCGGTTGACGATGGCGCGGGCGATCGCCACGCGCTGCTGCTCGCCGCCCGACAGCTCCTGCGGCCTGGAGACAGCCTTGTCGAGCAGGTCGACCTTGTCCAGTGCAGCGCGGGCGCGCTTTTCGGCATCCGAACGCGCCGCGCCGGTAACGATCAGCGGCAACATGACGTTGGCCAGGATGTTGCGGTCCTGCAGCAGGCGTTGCTGCTGGAAAATCAGGCCGAGGTTGCGGCGCAGGTAAGGCATGCCGGAAGGCTTGATGGTATTAATGCTCTGGCCGTTGACGCTAAGCGTGCCCGCGCTGGGGCGTTCCATGGCGGCGATCATTTTCAGCAAAGTCGACTTGCCGGCGCCGGACGGGCCGGCCAGGAACAGCAGCTCGCCCTTCCGGACCGAGAGCGTGACGTCGCGCAAGGCGAAGACATCGCGCGAATATTGTTTGGAGACCTTGGCGAATTCAATCATCGTCGGTTATTGATTTGTGCTTCAGCTTAACAAGGCGTCAACGAACTCTTCGGCATCGAAGGCTTGCAGATCGTCGATCTTTTCGCCCACGCCGATGAAATACAGCGGCACCGGCCGGGTCTTGGCGATCGCGGCCAGGATGCCGCCCTTGGCGGTGCCGTCGAGCTTGGTCACGACCAGTCCGGTCAGGCCCAGCGCATCGTCGAAAGCCTTGACCTGCGCCAGCGCATTCTGGCCGGTATTGCCGTCGATGACCAGCAGTACTTCGTGCGGCGCGGTATCCATGGCCTTGGCAATGACGCGCTTGATCTTCTTCAGTTCGTCCATCAGGTGCAACTGCGTCGGCAGGCGGCCGGCGGTGTCGACCATCACGACATTGGTGCCGCGCGCCTGGGCCGAATGCACGGCGTCGAAGGCCACCGCAGCCGGGTCGCCGGATTCCTGGGCGATCACGGTGATGTTGTTGCGCTCGCCCCAGATCGTCAGTTGCTCGCGCGCGGCGGCACGGAAGGTATCGCCCGCAGCCAGAAGCACCGATTGCTCATGCGCCTGCAAATGCTTGGCCAGCTTGCCGATGGTGGTGGTCTTGCCGGCGCCGTTGACGCCGGCGATCATCATTACCAGCGGTTGATGGCGGCCCAGCACCAGCGGTTTCTGCAGCGGGCGCAGCAGGTCGATGAGCAGTTCGCGCAAGGCATTGCGGACCTGGTCGGCCTCGGTCAGCTTTTCGTCTTTGACCTTCTTTTTCAGGGCATCAAGCAGGAATTGGGTGGCTTCGACGCCGGCATCCGAGACCAGCAAGGCCGATTCCAGCTCTTCATAGAGTTCGTCGCCGATCTTGGCGCCGATGAACAGCGTGGTCAGGTTGCTGGAGGTCTTGGACAGGCCGCTTTTCAGGCGCGCGAGCCAGGAGCGTTTGGCTTCGGGCGATGACGGGGCGGGTTCGACGATTTCTTCAGCGGTGGAGGTTGCCGCTGCCGGTAGCGCCTGCGGGACTGCTTCCTTGGCAACGGCGGGTTCGGGTTGTGGCTTTTTCTTGAAGAAACTAAACATCGGATGCTGGGCTGATTCGTCGAATGTGGCTGCGGTGTCTGATGGGTGCGTTTCCCCGAGGGAAATCGCAATGAACAAGGTACAATTGGCCGGCCTTGTGCCCGGATGCTGCCGTCCGGGCGGTCCTTGGCCAGCCCCCGCATTCTATCAGAGCACAGCGAATGAAATTGAAGATCAGAGCAATCCTGTCGACTGGCTTGTTGTTTGTCTGTCTATCCGGGCAAAGTCCGGTTGTTGTGGCCGAGTCGGTGCCTTCCGCCGCCTCTGAATTCATACTGAAAAACGGCATGAAAGTCATTGTCAAGGAGGACCATCGCGCCCCGACAGCGGTGCAAATGGTCTGGTACAAGGTGGGTTCCATTGACGAAAGCAACGGCACTACCGGTGTCGCCCATGCGCTCGAACACATGATGTTCAAGGGGACAAAAAAACACAAGACCGGCGAGTTCAGCCGCCTGGTCGCCGAGTTGGGCGGCCGCGAAAACGCCTTCACCAACCGCGACTACACCGCCTATTTCCAGCAGGTCGAGCACACCCGGCTGGAAGCCGTGATGGCATTGGAGGCTGACCGGATGCGCAATTTGCAATTCGACAAGGATGAATTCGCCAAGGAAATCCGCGTCGTCATGGAAGAGCGTCGCTGGCGCACCGACGACCAACCCCAGGGGCTGATGAGCGAGGCCCTGAATGCCGCCGCGTTCGTCGCCCATCCTTACCATCATCCAGTAGTTGGCTGGATGGACGATCTGCAGTACATGACCGTCCAGGACATCGAAGCCTGGTACCGCCGCTGGTATGCGCCCAACAACGCCACGCTGGTGGTCAGCGGCGATGTCAGCGCCGGCAAGGTGGCGGCGCTGGCCGAAAAGTATTTCGGCTCCATTCCCGCGAAGACCGTCGTGCGCGGCAAGCCGCAGAACGAGCCTGAGCAGAACGGTTTGCGCCGCGTGACCGTCAAGGCGCCGGCGGAAAATCCCTACGTCATCCTCGCCTTCAAGGTGCCGACGCTGCGCGATGTCGAAAAGGACGAGGAGCCGTATGCTCTCGATGTCTTGTCGGCGGTACTCGACGGCTATGACAACGCGCGCCTGAACGACAAGCTGGTGCGCACCGACAAGGTCGCCAACAGCGTCGGCGCGAGCTACGACGACATCACGCGCGGCCCGCCCCTGTTCACGTTGGAAGGCAGTCCGGCCGCCGGCACTACCACAGCGCAACTGGAAGCCCTGCTGCGCGCCGAAGTTGCGCGCATTGCGAAAGACGGCGTGTCGGAGCAGGAATTGCAGCGCGTGAAGACCCAACTGATCGCTTCCCAGATCTACAAACGCGACTCCGTCTTCGGCCAGGCCATGGAAATCGGCGTGATGGAAATGGCTGGCCTGTCGTACAAGAATATCGACCGCATCGTCGACAAGCTCAAATCGGTGACGCCGCAACAAGTGCAGGCTGCCGCGCAAAAATACTTCACCGACGACAGGCTGACAGTGGCGACACTCGAACCGTTGCCGTTGTCCGGCAAGAAAATGGGACCGCCGCCGGGACCGTTGCGTTGAGCCGCCGATTTTTGAACAGGCGTCCTGACCCGATGTTGCATTTTCAGACGCATTTTTACGGAGGAAGAACATGCCAGTGATCGTCGTTGCGAATCCCAAAGGCGGCGTAGGTAAAAGTACTCTCGCGACCAACCTGGCCGGCTATTTCGCCAGCCGCGGACATGGCGTGCTGCTCGGCGACATCGACCGCCAGCAGTCGGCGCGCGCCTGGCTCAACCTCCGGCCGCCGGCAGCGGCGCAGATCGCTACCTGGGACGTCAGCGAAGATTACATCGCCAAACCGCCCAAAGGCACCACGCACGTCGTGCTGGACACGCCGGCGGGTTTGCACGGCTGGCGGCTCAACGACGTGCTGAAGATGGCTGACAAGGTGGTGGTGCCATTGCAGCCGTCGATCTTCGATATCCTGGCGACGCAGGATTTCCTGCGCCGGCTGGCCGAAGAAAAAGCCGTGCGCCAAGGCGAAATCGACGTCGGCATCGTCGGCATGCGCGTCGATGCGCGCACGCGTTCGGCCGAGCAACTGCATCGTTTCATTGAAGGCCTCAATCTGCCGGTGCTGAGCTATCTGCGCGACACGCAGAACTATGTGCAACTGGCGGCCCACGGCCTGACCTTGTGGGACATCGCGCCTTCGCGTGTGCAACGCGATATCGAGCAATGGCAGCCGATCATCGATTGGGTCGGCGGCAAGGCCAGGTCGGCCGACGCGCCGCCGCAGACTGGCGTCTGACAGGCGGTTCTATTTCGCAGTTTATTGGTGTCGTATCAAGATGAAAAAATATTTGCTGGCGTGTGCAGTCCTGTTGGGCGGTTTCGCGGCGCAGGCCCAGGCGGCCTTGCAGATTCAATCGTGGTCGCTGGCCAACGGCGCGCGCGTGCTGTTCGTCGAGAACCACGCGATCCCGATGCTCGATCTCAGCATCGAATTCGATGCCGGTTCGCGTCGCGATCCAACTGGCAAGTCAGGGCTGGCATCGCTGACGCAGGCGATGCTTACGCGCGGTGTTGCCGCCAGCGGCGATGCGCCGGCGCTGACCGAGGCGCAGATTCTCGACGGCCTGGCCGATGTCGCCGCACAGCGCGGCGGTGGGGCCGGCATGGACCGCGCAGGCGTGACATTGCGCATGCTGTCGAGCGCGGTCGAGCGTGACGCCGCGGTGGGTCTGCTGGCGCGTACGCTGGCGCAGCCGAGTTTCCCGGCCGACCTGTTCTCGCGCGACAAGGCGCGCACCATCGCCGAGGTGAAAGAGTCGCAGACCAAGCCCGAAGACATTGCCGCCAGAGCCTTCTGGGCTGCTGTATATGGCCAGCATCCTTATGCACGCCGGGAGACCGAAGACAGTATTGCCGCGATCACGCGCGACGATCTGGTGGCGTTCCATCGCGACCACTATGTCGCCAATCGCGCCGTCATCGCCATGATCGGCGACGTCACGCGCGCGCAGGCCGACGGGATCGCGCAGCGTCTGACGCAGCAATTGCCGCAAGGCGCGGCGTTGCCGGCTTTGCCTGAAGTCGCCGTCGGCACCCAGCAGGAAAAGCGCATCGCCCATCCGGCCTCGCAGTCGCATATCCTGATCGGCATGCCGGCGCTGGTGCGCGGCGATCCGGATTTCTTTGCGCTGACGGTCGGCAATTACATCCTCGGCGGCGGCGGGTTCGTCTCGCGGCTGACCAACGAAGTGCGTGAAAAGCGCGCGTTGTCGTACAGCATCTACAGTTATTTCTCGCCGCTGGCGCAGCAGGGACCGTTCCAGATCGGCCTGCAAACCAAGCAGGACCAGACCGACGAAGCGCTCGGCGTGGTGCGCCGGACGCTGGCGGCCTACCTGCGCGACGGCCCGAGCGCCGCTGAGTTGAAGGCGGCCAAGGACAACCTGATCGGCGGCTTCGCGCTGCGCATCGACAACAATCGCAAGATTCTCGACAACCTTGCCGTGATCGGCTATTACCGCTTGCCGCTCGACTATCTCGACACCTGGACCACCAATATCGGTAAAGTCACCATCGCGCAAATCCGCGAGGCCTTCCAGCGTAAAATCGCTCTTGATCAACTGACCACGGTGGTAGTGGGCGAGGCGAACTAAAACATGAGCAGGACAGCAAGAAGACATGGCGCTACCGACGCCAACAACCGCGGTTCGCGCCAGGTCCGCATCATCGGCGGACAATGGAAGCGTACGCCGCTGCCGGTGCTGGACGCCGAAGGCTTGCGGCCGACGCCGGATCGCGTGCGCGAAACGGTGTTCAACTGGATTACCCACCTGATCGACGGCGACTGGGAAAGCATCCGTTGCCTCGACCTGTTCGCCGGTTCCGGCGCGCTCGGCTTTGAAGCCGCCAGCCGCGGGGCGCAGCGCGTGGTCATGGTCGAGAACCACGGACCGGCAGTGCGCCAGCTCGACGCCAACAAGGAAAAGTTGAACGCCGCGCAAGTCGATATACGGCGCGGCGATGCGCTGGCGTTGCTGCAGGGATTTTCCGGGATCCACAATATGTCGGCGCAGTCAGGTGAAGGATTCAACCTCATCTTTGCCGATCCGCCGTATCATCAGGACTGGCTTGAGAAGATCATGCCGGTGTGCGAACACGTGCTGGCCGGCGACGGCCTGGTGTATGCCGAATCGGAACAGTCGCTGGAAGGCGACGCTGCGCCCGGCTGGATGGCGCCCTGGGAGGTTGTCAGGGCGGATAAGGCGGGCATGGTGTTTTATCATTTATTGCGGCGCAAAAACATCAGTTAATTCAGGCATAATGCGCGTTCTGATTGCTTAGCTGGTGAGGAGAGACCCTGATGGTGACAGCCGTTTATCCGGGAACATTCGATCCGTTGACACGTGGCCATGAAGATCTGGTAAGACGCGCATCGGGATTGTTTGACAAGTTGGTCGTAGGCGTAGCGGACAGCAAAAACAAGAAGCCGTTTTTCTCCCTTGAGGAGCGCCTGTCGATAGCAAATGAAGTATTGGGACATTATCCGAATGTCCAGGTGGAAAGTTTTTCCGGCCTGCTCAAGGATTTCGTCCGGCAAAACGGCGCCCGCGTGATCGTGCGCGGCCTGCGTGCGGTGTCGGACTTCGAGTATGAATTCCAGATGGCGGGCATGAATCGCTATCTGTTGCCCGACGTGGAAACCTTGTTTCTGACGCCGTCGGACCAATATCAATTCATATCAGGCACCATCGTGCGCGAAATCGCCCTGCTGGGTGGCGATGTGTCGAAGTTTGTTTTTCCTTCGGTCGAAAAGTGGCTGAAGGAAAAGATGGCCAAGATGGATTTGTAATGTCTGCATTGCTTGCCGGAATGAATGCGGCAGGCGATGCGGGCGGCATGTAAAGGAAGCGGAGTTGGTATGGCACTGATGATCACCGATGATTGCATCAATTGCGACGTCTGCGAGCCCGAGTGCCCGAACGAGGCGATTTACATGGGGCCGCAGATCTATGAAATCGATCCCAACAAGTGCACCGAATGCGTCGGCCATTTCAATGAGCCGCAATGCCAGCAAGTCTGTCCGGTCGCCTGCATTCCCTTCAATCCCGCCTGGCGCGAGACCAATGAGCAATTGATGGCCAAATACGAGTCGTTGCAGGCGATCGCCAAGTCCTGACGTATTCCCTTTCCACGCCGATGTCGGGGCGGCTGACGGCGTCATAAGAAAATCCTGCTTGCTTATAGGTAGTCGGTATTTCTGCTGCGCCGTCCGGGCGCGGTATCATCGTCGCTCGCCATTTTTCTTTCGCAGTTTCACGAGCGTGCCGATGGGCTTGCGTTTCATCGGCCGCCTTGCCGGAAAACAGCCATGTCCAATCATCATCGCCTGCGCCATTTCATCACCTCCTTCGCCGCCTTGCTCGAATGCGAACCCGGCGAGGCCGGCATCATCCGCGATGGTTCGTCGCTATTGGGCGAACTCGTCGCGGTCGACGACTGGCTGCCGGAAGCCTACGCCCAGCCTGACCCCGAACGTTATCGCCAATACCTGCTGCACGTCGATTCGGCGCAGCGTTTTTCCGTTGTCAGTTTCGTTTGGGGGCCTGGCCAGCAGACGCCGGTGCATGACCATACCGTATGGGGTCTGATCGGCATGCTGCGCGGCGCCGAATACACGCAGCCTTACCGCCGGCAAGAAGGTTCGCTCGCGCCGCACGGAGAACCGATACAATTGTTGCCCGGCATGGTCGAGGCAGTGTCGCCCAATCTTGATGGCTACGACGACATCCATCGCGTGCGCAATGCCTACGACGACAAGGTCTCGATCAGCGTGCATGTCTACGGCGCCAACATCGGCGCGGTGCACCGTTCGGTCTACCAGCCCGACGGCACGCGCAAGGCATTCATTTCGGGTTATTCGAACACCACATTGCCCAATATTTGGGACTTGTCCCTGGAGACGAAGACAGCATGAGCAACGACATGAACAGCGACGCGAACGTTTCCACCCGCACCTTCCGGCAAGTCCGCGAAGACCTCCTGGCGCGCCGCGAAATCGCGCTGCTCGACGTGCGCGAAGAAGCGCCGCATGCCGAAGCGCATCCGCTGTTCGCCGCCAACCTGCCGTTCTCGCATCTGGAACTGCTGGCCTATGCGCGCATCCCGCGCCGCGATACCGCCATAGTCGTGCTTGACGATGGCGAAGGTCTGGCGCAAAAGGCCGCCGCGCGTTTTGTCGCGCTGGGGTATGGCGACGTCAGCATTCTCGACGGCGGCGTGAAGGGGTGGAAGGCTGCTGGGGGCGAACTGTTCCAGGACGTCAATGTGCCCAGCAAATCTTTCGGTGAACTGGTGGAGAGCAAGCGCCACACGCCATCCCTGTCGGCGCCCGAAGTCAAAGCCTTGCTCGATGCAAAGGAAGACGTCGTGGTGCTCGACGTGCGCCGCTTCGACGAATACCAGAACATGAACATCCCGACCTCGATCAGCGTGCCCGGCGCCGAACTGGTCTTGCGCGTGCGCGCGCTGGCGCCCGATCCGAAGACGCGCGTGATCGTCAATTGCGCCGGGCGCACGCGCAGCATCATCGGCACACAGTCGCTGGTCAATGCCGGCATTCCGAATCAGGTCCACGCGCTGCGCAACGGCACCATCGGGTGGACGCTGGCCGGGCAGAAGCTGGAGCACGGCAACAGCCGCCAGTTTCCCGTCGACGTTGCGGCTGACACCCGTGCGCAGGCTGCAAGCGATGCGCGCGCCGTGGCCGACCGCGCAGGCGTCAAGCGCATTGATTTGGACGGTTTGCAGGCCTTGTGCGCAGAAGCCGGACGCACTACTTACCGGTTCGACGTGCGCATGCCGCAGGAATATGAAGCCGGCCACCTGCCCGGCTTCCTGAGCGCGCCCGGCGGCCAGTTGGTGCAGGAGACCGAATCCAACGCCACCGTGCGCGGTGCGCGCATCGTGCTGGCCGACGACGATGGCGTGCGCGCCAACATGACCGCTTCCTGGCTGGCGCAAATGGCGTGGGAAGTCTATGTGCTTGAGGGCGTGGCGACGCAGCAGCTCAGCGAGCGAGGTCCCGCCCAGCGCCAGTTGCCGCCGGCGCCGCAGTCAGAACGGATCACGCCGCAAACACTGGCCGGTTGGCTGCGGCAATCCGACGTCCGCACCGTGGTGCTGGATTTCGCGACCAGCGCGAACTACGCCAGGCAACACATTCCCGGCTCCTGGTTCGTGCTGCGTTCGCAACTTGAAGAGGCATTGTCCACATTGCCGCCGGCCGACCGCTATGTGGTCACGTGCGGCAGCAGCTTGCTGGCCGCGTATGCGATCGGCGACCTCGCCGCGCTGACCGACAAGCCGCTGTTCCTGCTCGAGGGCGGCGATGCCGGCTGGAAGGCGGCCGGCCTGCCGCTGGAGACCGGTGCAACCGCGCTGGCCTCACCATGCATCGACCGCTATCGACGTCCGTATGAAGGCACCGATAATCCCGCGTCGGCCATGCAGGCTTATCTCGACTGGGAGTTCGGCCTGGTCGAGCAGCTCGGCCGCGACGGCACGCACGGGTTTTACGTCATATAGCGTATTGCGGCGAAGCAAAAACGAGAAAGGCGCCCCCCGATTACAATGGCGGTCGCTTCTTCTTTCGAAACGGTCTTCATGCAACACATACCGCTGCGCGCAGCCGGCGCATTGCTTGTCAACGCGACGATCTGGGGTTTGTCCTGGGTCGCCTTCAAATCCTTGCAGCAGCAAGGCATTCACCCTTTGTGGGCGACCGCGCTCATCTTTTCCTTTTGCACGATCTGGATGCTGCTGCTAAAGCGCAAGTCGTTGCGTGAAATGTGCCGGCATCCTGAACTGATCTATGTCGCGATCGCATCGGGCATGACCAATACCGCTTTCAACGGCGCCGTCGCGTTCGGCGATGTGGTGCGCGTGGTCTTGCTGTTTTACCTGATGCCGATCTGGACCGTGATACTGGCGCGCCTTGTGCTGCATGAACCGATTACCCGTCCGGCGTTGTTGCGCATTGCCCTGGGGCTGAGCGGCGCCATGATCGTGCTGTATCAGCCATCGATCGGCGTACCCTTGCCGCATGACATGGCCGATTGGGTGGCGTTGTTCGGCGGTTTCAGTTTCGCGGTCAACAATGTCATGTTGCGCCGTTTGCATGACGTGGCCGATGGTGCGCGCGCGATTGCCATGCTGAGCGGCGGCGCCGTACTTTCGACGGGCCTGGGGGTGGCGTTCGCCGCAGTCGGTTTGATCGCCTGGCCCGGCGTGATCGGCACGCCGTCGGTGCCGACGCTGGCATTGTGGTCGGTGTTGTTCATGGCGTCCAACTTGTGCCTGCAATACGGTGTGGCGCGTTTGCCGGCGAACATCGCAGCGGTGATCATGCTGGCGGAAATCATCATCGCGGCCGTATCGGCATGGCTGTTCGGCGCAGCCGAGTTGCGTGTGCAGGATATTGTCGGCGGCGCGTTGATCATCGCCACGCCGTGGCTGATCCGGGATCGGCGGCCGGCCATGCCGGCGCACTAAGACTACTCGGCCAGCACGACCCGGTTGCGGCCGCTTTCCTTGGCGCGATAAAGCGCTTCGTCGGCGGTGGCGACCAGTTTCTGGCGCGCGGTATCGGCCGGGGCGTTGCGGTCCGGCGGCGCTAGCGAGGCGGCGCCGATGGAGACGGTGATTTGCAGCGATTCTTCGGCGCCGGCCAGCGGGATGGCTTGCTGCGCGACGCTGGCGCGGATGCGCTCGGCGATGCGGGCGGCATCGTGCAGCGTCGCTTGCGTCAGCAGGACGATGAATTCTTCGCCGCCGAAACGACCCAGCGAATCGCTCAGGCGCAATTCTTTCTTGATGCGTCTTGCCACTTCGCACAACACGTCGTCGCCGTTCTGGTGGCCGAATTTGTCGTTGACGCGTTTGAAATGATCGATGTCGATGAACAGGCACGACAGCGACGACCGTTCGCGCTGGGCGCGGCCGATTTCTTCCTGCATGCGTTGTTCGATGTAGCGGCGGTTGTTGACGCCGGTGAGCGGGTCGGTCAGGCCGATATGCTTCAGGCGCTCGTTGTTGATGACGTTTTCCAGGCAGATCGCCACCACCGACGCCAGGCGCTCGATGAAGTCGGTCGCCAGGTTGCCGGTGAAACGTCCTTCATGGGCGCTGCCCAGCGCCAGGTAACCGATCAGCTTCTGATGGCGCGTCAGCGGCAATATCGCGACGCTGGCGGGCTGGTAGGCGGGAAACAGGAGCTGGTGCGGGCCGGGCTGATACGGTCCGAGCGTGGGCTTCTCTTGCGGCAACGCCAGAGCGGCGGCGCCTTCGGCCAGGAACTGCAGGTTCGGATATTCATCGAGGCCGATTTGCAGGTCGTGCAGGATGCGGCGCACGTCGAAGTCGTAGTCGATCAGGGTAAGGGTGACGATTTCGAGGCTGAAGGTGTTCGGCATCAGCAACGACACCGTCTCGATCAGGTCGCGGAATTCGCTGGAACCGATCAGCCGCAGGTCGAACGCCTGATGGCGCTGCATGATCTGCTGGTTGATGCGCGCCTGTTCCAGCAAATCCTGCAACTCGGCATGCAACTGCTGATTTTCTTCGATCAGTGCTTTGGTGTCGACAGCGCTCTTCATCATGTTCCGGTCTTGAAGCCGTTCTTCCCTGACTCAACGCACGGACTTCCGGCCGGCGTTCCTCATGCCCTGGCACAGTTTGCCTGGGCGTACAAGCTTACCATTACCGTGTGGCCGCTGTGTTACAGGGCACTGAAAAAACGTTCACCCATTTCTTCCAGGCCGAGCGACCGGAGCACTTCTTGCAGGCGTTCGGCGGGCCGCTTGCGCGGCAGGTCTTTGTAGCGGGCGACGATCAGTTCATTTTTCATCGAATGTTCCCAGCCGACAAGTTCGGTGACGCTGACCTGATAGCCGTGCGCTTCCAGTTGCAGGCAGCGCAGCACGTTGGTCACTTGGCTGCCGAATTCGCGCGTGTGCAGCGGATGGCGCCAGAGTTCGGTCAGCGAGGTGCGGCCGAGCGATTTTCCCTTGTTGCGGTTCAGCGCCGAAGCAACTTCCGCCTGGCAGCATGGCACCAGCACGATGAACCTGGCATGCTTCTTCAGCGCGAAATGGATGGCATCGTCGGTCGCGGTGTCGCAGGCGTGCAGCGCGGTGACCACATCGATCTGCGCGGGCAGGGCATCCGACCCGATGGAGTCGGCAACCGACAGGTTGAGGAAGGACATGCCCGGAAAACCCAGGCGGTCGGCCAGCTCGGTCGATTTTTGCACCAGCTCTTCGCGTGTCTCAATGCCGTAGATGCGTGAGTTTCCTTCGAGCGACTTGAAGAACAGGTCGTACAGGATGAAGCCAAGGTAGGACTTGCCGGCGCCGTGGTCAACCAGGCTGACGTCGGGATGCTGCGAGTGGATTTCTTCCAGCAGCGGTTCGATGAACTGGTACAGGTGATAGACCTGTTTCAACTTGCGGCGGCTGTCCTGGTTGAGCTTGCCGTCGCGCGTCAGGATATGCAACTCCTTGAGCAGTTCTATCGACTGGCCGGGACGGATTTCCGGAATGGCCGCGGGGGCGCCGCCTGCGGCCGCGCCGGCCGCAGGTTGGTTGCGTTTCTTGCTGCTCATGGGAATGGCGATGGCTTAGACGTTGAACAGGAAGTTCATCACGTCGCCGTCCTTGACCACGTATTCCTTGCCCTCGGCGCGCATCTTGCCGGCTTCTTTGGCGCCGGTTTCGCCCTTGTAGGTGATGAAGTCTTCGTAAGCAATCGTCTGCGCGCGGATGAAGCCGCGTTCGAAGTCGGTATGGATCACGCCCGCCGCTTGCGGGCCCGTGGCGCCGACCGGGATGGTCCAGGCGCGCACTTCCTTGACGCCGGCGGTGAAGTAGGTCTGCAGGCCGAGCAGCTTGTAAGCGGCGCGGATCAGGCGATCCAGGCCCGGTTCTTCCATGCCCATATCGGTCAGGAAGACTTCCTTGTCGGCATCGTCGAGGTCGGCGATTTCCGATTCGATCGCGGCGCAGATCGCAACGATCGGCGCATTCTGTTCCTTGGCGTAAGCGGTCAACTGGTCCAGCAGCGGATTATTGGTGAAACCGGTGTCGGATACGTTGGCGACATACATGGCCGGCTTGGCGGTGATCAGGCACAGCGGCTTGATCAGCAGCATTTCTTCGGCGTCGAGGCCGAGTGCGCGCACCGGCTGGGCCTGGTCCAGCGCCGGCATGATGCGTTCCAGCAGGGCCACCAGCCTGGCGGCGTCCTTGTCGCCGGAGCGTGCTTTTTTCTGTTCGCGGTGGATCGCCTTCTCGACGGTGCCCATGTCGGCCAGCGCCAGTTCGGTCTGGATCACGGCGATGTCGTCCAGCGGGCTGACCTTGCCGGCCACGTGGATCACGTTCGGATCTTCGAAGCAGCGCACCACGTTGACGATGGCGTCGGTTTCGCGGATGTGCGAAAGGAACTGGTTGCCCAGGCCTTCTCCCTTAGAGGCGCCTGCAACCAGGCCGGCGATGTCGACGAATTCCACGACGGCCGGCAGGACGCGTTCCGGCTTGACGATTTCAGCCAGCGCCAGCAGGCGCGGGTCAGGCACTTCCACCACGCCGACGTTCGGTTCGATGGTGCAGAAGGGATAATTCTCGGCGGCGATACCCGCTTTGGTCAGGGCATTGAACAGGGTCGATTTACCGACGTTGGGCAGGCCGACGATGCCGCATTGGAGGCTCATGACAAAAATTCTTTCTTAATCAAAAGCGGTATTGTATCAAGTCGGGCCGCCCGGAGCCCGTTTGGCGGCCGGCCTCGGCGTGTACGCAAACATAGAAACTTCTCTCAACTCGCCGAGATTGGTGCGTTGAAGTGTTTCCAGTTTGTTTCAATACGTCAAATACGCGGTTTGGCGTTGGATTGTATTTACACTGCCTATTGCTACCACGGAAGCAATTGCTGTTTTTGCTCTACAATGTCGCCTTTGGAGAATTCTTGGTATCCGTCTTGCCTAACATTGTAGAAATCCACGACTTGCACTTCGGCTATGGGGATCGCCCGATCCTGTCGGGTCTCCGCATGGACTTCCCGCGTGGAAAAGTGATTGCGGTCATGGGCGGTTCCGGTTCCGGAAAAACGACGATCCTGCGCCTGATCGGCGGACAGTTGCGCCCGCAATCGGGGACGCTGACGGTGAATGGCGAGAATGTGCCGTTGCTCGATACCGCCGACCTGTACCGGCTGCGCCGTAAAATGGGCATGTTGTTCCAGAACGGCGCGCTGTTCACCGATATGACGGTGTTTGACAATGTCGCCTTTCCATTACACGAACACACCAACTTGTCGGAAGAACTGATTCGCGATCTGGTCCTGCTGAAACTCAATGCCGTCGGCTTGCGCAATGCCGCGCGGCTGAAACCGGCCGAGATTTCGGGCGGCATGGCACGCCGCGTGGCGCTGGCGCGCGCGATTGCTCTGGATCCCGCGCTGATCATGTATGACGAGCCGTTTGCCGGTCTCGATCCGATTTCCATGGGCGTGACCGCCAACCTGATTCGCAAGCTCAACGACGCGCTCGGCTCGACCTCGATCCTGGTGTCGCACGACGTCAACGAATCGTTCGCCATTGCCGACCACATCTACTTCCTGTCAGAGGGCAAGATCGTTGCGCAGGGCACGCCGGAAGAGATGCGCGCCTCGCAGGACGCCTACGTCAGGCAGTTCGTGCACGCCGAGGCCGACGGCCCGGTACCCTTCCATTATCCCGGCCGCTCGCTGGCGGAGGATATCGGCCTGGGAGGTCGTCAATGATCCTCGATTTCCTCGGCGGGATCGGCCGTAGCGTGCGCGAATTCGTGCTTGGCGTCGGTTTCGCCGCACGCATGTTCTGGACCGTGATCCGTTCGTCCGGTGGCCTGTGGCGCCGGCCGAGGCTGATCACCGACCAGATCCATTTTATCGGCAACTATTCACTGATCATCATCGCCGTGTCCGGTCTGTTCGTCGGCTTCGTGCTTGGCTTGCAGGGGTATTACACGCTGAACAAATACGGATCCGAGCAGGCGCTGGGCTTGCTGGTGGCGTTGTCGCTCACGCGCGAACTGGGGCCGGTCGTGACTGCGCTGTTGTTTGCCGGTCGCGCCGGCACCTCGCTGACCGCGGAAATCGGCCTGATGAAGGCCGGCGAGCAATTGTCGGCGATGGAAATGATGGCCGTCAATCCCTTGGAGCGCGTGCTTGCACCGCGGTTCTGGGCCGGTGTTGTGGCGATGCCCGTATTGGCCGCGATTTTTAGTGCCGTCGGTGTGATGGGTGGTTATATTGTGGGAGTGCTGCTGATCGGTGTCGACGAAGGCGCATTCTGGTCGCAGATGCAAGGAGGCGTCGACATTTGGAGCGACATTGCCAACGGCGTGCTGAAAAGCATCGTTTTCGGTATTGCGGTAACCTTCGTTGCCCTGTTTCAAGGTTACGAGGCCAAACCGACGCCGGAAGGCGTCGCACGTGCGACCACGCGCACGGTTGTGATTGCTTCGCTGTTGGTGCTGGGGCTGGACTTCGTGCTCACTGCTCTGATGTTTAGCTGAGCAAGTCGGCAACGCATTGATCGCAGACTTCGGATTGATTTTTAGGATGGCAGCATATGCAACGTAAAACATTAGACATGTGGGTAGGCTTGTTTGTCTTGCTGGGAGCGGCGGCGTTGGTTTTCCTCGCGCTCAAGGCCGGTAACTTGAGTTCGTTCTCATTCAGCCAGAAGACCTATGCGGTCACGAGCAAGTTCGACAACATCGGCGGCCTGAAGCCGCGTGCTCCGGTCAAGAGTGCCGGCGTGGTGGTTGGCCGCGTCGGTTCCATCAGGTTCGACGACAAGACATTCCAGGCGCTGGTCACGTTGAATCTCGATGCGAGCTACCAGTTTCCCAAGGATAGTTCGGCCAAGATCCTGACGTCGGGATTGCTGGGTGAACAGTACATCGGCATCGAGCCGGGGGGCGACGTGAACAATCTGGCGGCGGGCGACACGATCAAGATGACGCAATCGGCGATCGTGTTGGAAAGCCTGATCAGCCAGTTCTTATATAGCAAGGCAGCAGAGGGAAAGGATAATTCAAAATGAAATACGCAGCTCGCATCAGCACGCTGGCCATGGTTGCCGCGCTCAGTGGTTGCGCAACGTCACATAATCCGAATGATCCTCTTGAAGGTTTCAACCGTGCGATGTTCAGTTTCAACGACACGGTCGATAAGGTGGCACTGAAGCCGGCCGCGCAGGCGTATCAATTTGTGTTGCCCAATTTCGTGCAGACCGGCATCAGCAATTTCTTCGGCAACATCGGCGACCTGTGGTCCGCAGTGAACCAGATTCTGCAAGGTCGCGTGGAAACCGGTGTGTCCAGCATCATGCGCGTCGCTGTCAACACCACTTTCGGTCTGGGCGGTGTGCTCGACGTCAGTACCGAAGCCCGCCTGCCGAAGCAGAAGTCTGATTTCGGCCAGACGCTGGGTAAATGGGGTGTGGGTTCCGGCCCGTACGTCGTGCTGCCGCTGCTGGGACCGTCCACCATCCGCGACACCGCCGCTTTGCCGGCCGATTTCTACGGCGACCTGTGGACTTACAAGAAGCCGGTGCGCTGGCGTAACGTCGGCTCGGTGGTGCGTGTGATCGACCGGCGCGCCCAGTTGCTGGACGCTACGAATCTGCTGGAAGACGTGGCGCTCGACAAGTACGATTTCGTGCGCGATACGTTTATGCAAAGCCGTCAGTCGCAGATCGATGGCACCAAGGACGACAGCCGCACCAAAGAAGAAGTGATCAAGCCGTAAGCCGCAGTGCGGCCTGAAAGACAGGTGAAACCGGCCGGGCGCGATCATCGCGCCCGGCCTCACTTGAAAATCCGGATAATGCCGCCACATTGTAAAACCGGTTCTGTTTGGAACCCATCGGCCCAGAGTCGCTCCAATGATGGCGAACCCGCTTGCATGGCAACGGAATATGCCCGGCAAGTGCCTGCAGCGGGTGACGGTGCTTATTTATGAATGGATTTAGAATATGAACATGCTCACCAAACTCCTGGCGATTGCCTTGTCGGCTTCCGCACTGATATTCGCTTCCGCGGCCTCGGCGCAGGAAGCTCCCGACGTGCTGGTCAAGCGCATCAGCGAAGATGTCCTGAATACAGCCAAGAACGACAAGGAAATCCAGTCCGGCAATATCAATCGCATCGTCGCCCTGGTAGAGGAGAAAATCCTGCCTTACGTCGATGCGGAGCGCATGACCGCCTTGGCGGCCGGCCGTTTCTGGCGCCAGGCCACTCCAGAACAGCAAAAACAACTGATCACCGAATTCCGCAGCCTGCTGATCTACACCTATTCCGGCGCGCTCTCGCAAGTGCGCGACCAGAAGATCGAATACAGGCCTCTGCGGGCCGATCCGGCTGACACCGAAGTAGAAGTCCGCTCGCAAGTGATCCAGTCGCGCGGCGAACCCATCCAACTGAGCTATCGCCTGGAAAAATTGCCATCCGGCTGGAAGATGTATGACGTCAACGTCATGGGTGCATGGCTGGTGGAAGCCTACAAGGGCACCTTCAATAGCGAAATCACCAAGGGCGGCATCGACGGTCTGATCAAGAGCCTGTCCGACAAGAACAAGCAGCTTGCTGCACGTTCCATCGCCAAGAAGTAACAGGAAAGCATAGGAACCTTGCCATGTTCAAGCCAGGCGCCACTCTGACCTCCGATAACGCCACCGCCACGCTGGCTGCCGGCCTGCAAGCGATTGCTGCCGGCCAGGCAACGATAGACCTGAGCGATGTCGCCACAGTGGATTCTTCCGCGGTGGCGATTTTGCTGGCATGGCAACGCGCTGCGCAGCAGAAGGGGCAGGCGCTGCAATTCGGCGTCCTGCCGGCCAATCTGCAAAGCTTGGTCGACCTTTATGGCGCTGCTTCGCTGCTGGGCGCCCCGACTTCGGCTTCCGACCGACATCACTGATCTTTCTTCGGCCGTCGGCGCTGTCGGCAGCCGCTTCCTCCGTTCCGGCTGCAAGCTCGGAAATCCCCTATAATCCAACGTTTCGCCGTACCGCTTATTGCCTTGATGCAAACGGTTTGCGGCATGATTTGTTCCTTTGGTTTTCTCTGACGAGTCCTGAATACGGACCACAACATGGCAGCTCTACAGATTAACAATGTCGAAAAACGCTATCAGTCGCTGCAAGCGCTGGGTGGGGTGTCGCTCTCGATAGAAGAGGGTGAGTTTTTCGGCTTGCTCGGACCCAATGGGGCCGGAAAAACCACACTGATTTCCATCATCGCAGGGTTGAACCGCGCCGACTCCGGCACCGTCACCATCCACGGCCGCGACGTCGTCAGCGACTACCGCGCCGCGCGCGCCAAGCTGGGCGTGGTGCCGCAGGAGCTGGTGTTTGATCCGTTCTTCACCGTGCGCGAGACGCTGCGCATGCAATCCGGCTATTTCGGACTGAAGAACAACGACAAGTGGATCGACGAGGTAATGGACAACCTCGACCTGACCAACAAGGCCGACACCAACATGCGCGCACTGTCCGGCGGCATGAAGCGGCGTGTACTGGTGGCGCAGGCGCTGGTGCATAAGCCGCCGGTCATCGTGCTCGATGAGCCGACTGCCGGTGTCGACGTTGAGCTGCGCCAGACCTTGTGGAAATTCATCGGCCGCCTCAATCGCGAAGGTCACACCATTGTGCTGACCACGCACTACCTCGAAGAGGCACAGGCGCTATGCAACCGCATTGCCATGCTGAAGTTCGGCAAGGTGGTGGCGCTCGATTCCACCGAGGCGCTGATCAAGCGCATTTCCGGCTCGCAATTGGTGCTGCGCCTGAAACAAAACGGGCATGGTAGCTTGCCTGACAGCCTGCGCCCGCTGGTGACGCACCCCGAAGAATTATTGTCGGGTCTCAAATACACGCTGCGCGTGACCGACTACAACGACGTCGAACCTATTCTTTCGACCTTGCGTCAGTCCGGCGCGGTGATCGACGACATGCAACTGCAACATGCCGATCTGGAAGACGTCTTCATCCAGATCATGGAAGGCGTCAAATGACCGGTTTTCAGACGCTGTTTTACAAAGAGGTGCTGCGCTTCTGGAAAGTCGCCACCCAGACCGTTACGGCGCCGGTCCTGACGGCCATGTTGTACCTGCTGATTTTCGGCCATGTGCTGCAAGATCGCGTGCAAGTCTATCCGGGTGTGCAATACACCGGTTTCCTGGTGCCGGGCCTGGTCATGATGAGCGTGTTGCAGAATGCGTTCGCCAACAGCTCGTCTTCGCTGATCCAGTCCAAGATTACCGGCAACCTGGTGTTTGTCCTCCTTACTCCGCTGTCGCACTGGGAAATGTTCGGCGGCTACGTGCTGGCGGCGGTGGTGCGCGGGTTGATCGTTGGCGCCGGCGTGTTCGTGGTGACGGCCTGGTTCGGCCACCTGAGTTTTGTCGCGCCATGGTGGATCGTCATCTTTGCCTTGCTGGGCGCGGCGATTCTCGGCACTATGGGCTTGGTGGCGGGCATCTGGGCGGAAAAATTCGACCAGCTCGCGGCATTCCAGAATTTCCTGATCGTGCCGCTGACTTTCCTGGCCGGCGTGTTCTATTCGATCCACTCGCTGCCGCCATTCTGGCAAACGGTCTCGCATTTCAACCCGTTTTTTTATATGATCGATGGCTTCCGCTACGGCTTTTTCGGGCAGTCCGACATCGACCCCATGATCAGCCTGGCGATCGTCGCCGTGTTCTTCGTCGTATTGGCGACGTTGGCCGTGCGCATGCTCAAGAGCGGCTATAAACTGCGCGACGGCGGGCATTGACGGCCGCAAGACCATAGACATTGAATCCTAGTGAAGAGCCGTATCATGCTACCCACACCAGAACTTGTTAAGAACTACATCGCTGCCGGCCTGGCCTGTTCGCACCTCGAAGTTGAAGGCGACGGCCAGCATTTTACCGCCGTCATCGTATCCGACGCGTTTGCCGGCAAACGCCTGATCCAGCGTCATCAATTGGTTTACGCGGCGCTCGGCGACCGCATGCGCGAGGAAATTCACGCCCTGTCGATGAAGACCCTCACTCCCGAAGAATTCCAGAAATAAGGTCTATATTTCTCCATGGACAAGCTCTTAATCCGCGGCGGCAACCGTCTCTCCGGCGATGTCGTCATTTCCGGCGCCAAGAATGCAGCGCTGCCTATTCTGTGTGCCGGCCTGCTGACCGCCGACAACCTGCATTTGTCGAACATTCCGAACCTGCAGGATGTGAGCACGATGCTCAAGCTGTTGCGCCAGATGGGGTTGCGCGTCGAACAGGACGGCGGCGATGTCACGCTCACCGGCAACGACATCGCCAATCTGGAAGCGCCATATGAACTGGTGAAAACCATGCGCGCATCGATCCTGGTGCTGGGGCCGCTGCTGGCGCGCTTCGGCGAAGCCAAGGTATCGCTGCCGGGCGGTTGTGCCATCGGTTCGCGTCCGGTCGACCAGCACATCAAGGGCCTGCAGGCCATGGGCGCCGAGATCACCATCGATGCCGGCTACATTTACGCCAAGGCCAAAAGGCTCAAGGGCGCGCGCATCGTCACCGACATGATCACCGTCACCGGCACCGAAAACCTGCTGATGGCGGCGGTGCTGGCCGATGGCCAGACAGTGCTGGAGAACGCCGCGCGCGAACCGGAAGTCAGCGATCTTGCGCATCTGCTGGTGGCCATGGGCGCGAAGATCGAAGGCATTGGCAGCGACCGCTTGGTGATCCAGGGCGTCGATAAGCTGCACGGCGCCAGCCACAAGGTCATTGCCGACCGCATCGAAACAGGTACCTTCCTGTGCGCTGTCGCTGCCGTGGGTGGCGACGTCACGCTGAAGAACACGCGCAGCAATTTCCTCGATGCCGCCCTCGACAAACTGCGCGAAGCCGGCGCTATCCTGACCTCCAGCGACGACTGGATCCGCGTGCAAATGGCGCGCCGTCCCAAGGCGGTCAGCTTCCGCACCACCGAATACCCGGGTTTCCCGACCGACATGCAAGCGCAATTCATGGCGTTGAACTGCATTGCCGAAGGCACCAGCCACGTCACCGAAACGATTTTCGAAAACCGTTTCATGCATGTGCAGGAACTGAATCGCCTGGGCGCCGCCATCGACATCGAAGGCAACACCGCGATCGTCAGGGGCGTGGACAAGTTCGTCGGCGCGCCGGTGATGGCGACCGACTTGCGCGCGTCGGCGTCGCTGGTGATCGCCGGCCTGGCTGCGCAAGGCGAAACCCTGATCGAACGCATCTATCACCTCGATCGCGGTTACGATCGCATGGAAAACAAACTCTCTTCGATCGGCGCCCAGATCGAACGCGTTAAATAATCGGCAGTATAAAAATGACTCAGCAACCGAATCAACAGCTCACCTTGGCCTTGTCCAAGGGACGCATCTTCGAAGAAACGCTGCCGCTGCTGAAAGCCGCCGGCATCGAGGTGACCGAAGATCCGGAAACATCGCGCAAGCTGATCCTGCCGACCAACGATCCTGCCGTGCGTGTGATCATCGTGCGCGCGTCGGACGTACCGACTTACGTGCAATACGGCGCCGCCGACTTTGGCGTGGCCGGCAAGGATGTGCTGCTGGAACATGGCGGCGAAGGCCTGTACCAGCCTATCGACCTGAACATCGCCAGGTGCCGCTTGTCGGTCGCGGTGCAGGACGGTTTCGACTATGCCAGCGCCGTGCGCCAGGGCGCGCGCCTGCGAGTGGTGACCAAATACGTCAAGACGGCGCGCGAGCACTTCGCGGCCAAGGGCGTGCATGTCGACCTGATCAAACTCTACGGTTCGATGGAACTGGGCCCGCTGGTCGGCCTGTCCGACGCCATCGTCGACCTGGTCAGCACTGGCGGCACGCTGCGTGCCAACAAACTGGTCGAAGTCGAGCACATCATGGATATTTCCTCGCGCCTGGTGGTCAACCAGGCCGCATTGAAACTCAAGCGCGAGCGTCTGCAACCGATCCTGGAAGCATTTGAAAAAGCTTCGCAGGCAAACGCATAAACGATTGAACGGAACACCGAAAGCAGCAAGGGCGACATCATGGGCATAGCCATCAGAAAACTCGACTCCGCCGAAGCCGGCTTCAGGCAGAAGCTGTCCGCCGTGCTGGCTTTCGAAGCCAGTGAAGACGAAGCCATCGACCGCGCCGCTGCCGGCATCCTGGCCGACGTCAAGGCGCGCGGCGACGCTGCCGTACTCGAATACACCAACCGCTTCGACCGCCTTTCCGCAAGCGCCGTTGCGGCGCTGGAAATCGGCAAGGATGAATTGCAAAAGGCGCTCGCCGGCTTGCCTGCCGCGCGCCGCGCCGCCCTGCAGACCGCCGCCGATCGCGTGCGCGCCTACCATGAACGCCAGAAGCAGGAATGCGGCTCCGACGGTTTCCTCTACACGGAAGCCGACGGCACGGTGCTGGGCCAGAAGGTGACGCCATTGGACCGCGTCGGCATTTACGTGCCGGGCGGCAAGGCGGCTTATCCGTCGTCGGTGCTGATGAACGCCATTCCGGCCAAGGTCGCCGGGGTGCAGGAAGTCATCATGGTGGTGCCGACGCCGGACGGCGTGAAGAATGAACTGGTGCTGGCCGCCGCCGCGATTGCGGGCGTCGACCGCGTGTTCACCATCGGAGGCGCCCAAGCCGTCGGCGCGCTGGCCTACGGCACCGACACGATTCCCCAGGTCGACAAGATCGTCGGCCCCGGCAATGCCTACGTCGCCGCCGCCAAGCGCCGCGTGTTCGGCACGGTCGGCATCGACATGATCGCCGGTCCGTCCGAGATCCTGGTGATCTGCGACGGCAGCACCGATCCCGACTGGATCGCCATGGACCTGTTCTCGCAAGCCGAGCACGACGAACTGGCGCAATCCATCCTGCTCTGCCCGGACGCCGCTTACATCGCCAAAGTCGAAGCCAGCATTAACAAGCAGCTCGACGCCATGCCGCGCAAGGACGTGATTCGTACATCGCTGACCGATCGCGGCGCACTGGTCAAGGTGCGCGACATGGACGAAGCTTGTGAGATCGCCAACATGATCGCCGCCGAACATCTGGAAATTTCCGCCGGACAGCCGCAGCAATGGGCCGACAAGATCCGCCATGCCGGCGCTATGTTCCTCGGCCGTTTTTCGTCGGAATCTCTGGGCGATTACTGCGCCGGTCCGAACCATGTGTTGCCGACCTCGCGCACCGCGCGCTTCTCGTCGCCGCTGGGCGTCTACGATTTCCAGAAGCGCTCCAGCATCATCCAGGTCAGCGAAGCCGGCGCCCAGACGCTCGGCAAGGTTGCGGCCGAGTTGGCGTATGGCGAAGGCTTGCAGGCGCATGCGCGCTCTGCGGAGTATCGCCTCAAATGACAACCCGCCGCGTCCAGCCAGGTCCGCGATGAGTTGGCTCGACCGCGTTTTTTGCGAAGATGCGCTGCAAGGGCTGGTGCGCATTCCCGACGGCCAGGTCGATTTGCTGATCGCCGATCCGCCGTATGGCCTCGGCAAGGACTACGGCAACGATTCCGACAAGCTCGATACCGATGCTTACCTGGCCTGGACCGAGCAGTGGATCGATACGGCGCTTCCCAAGCTCAAACCGAACGGCAGTCTTTATATTTTTTTGACCTGGCGTTACTCGCCGGAAATTTTCGTCATGCTCAAACGGCGCATGACCATGCTCAACGAGATCATCTGGGACCGTCGCGTGCCGTCGATGGGCGGCAGCACGCGCAAGTATTCGTCGGTGCATGACACCATCGGTTTTTTCGCGCGTGCCAAGGATCATTATTTCGACCTCGACGCCATTCGCATCCCGTACGACGCCGAGACCAAGAAGGCACGCTCCCGCTCGATCTTCGTCGGCGCCAAGTGGCTGGAGATGGGGTACAACCCGAAAGACGTCTGGAGCGTCTCGCGCCTGCATCGCGAACACAAGGAGCGCACCGACCATCCCACGCAAAAACCGCTGGAGATCGTCGAGCGCATGATCAAGGCATCCTGTCCGCCCGGCGGCGTGGTGCTCGATCCTTTCATGGGCAGCGGCACCACCGCGGTGGCGGCAAAACGTTGCGGCCGCCGGTACGTCGGCTTTGAATTGAATCCGGTCTATTGCGAATTGATTGCACAACGTGTAGCCGGCGTGGCTGAATTGAACACTATTTCGACATCGATACCCAATGAGCAAGTCCCTGGTTGAACGCGTCATCCGTGCCGACGTGCGCGCACTGTCCGCCTATCCGGTGCCGGATGCGAGCGGCTTCGTCAAACTCGATGCGATGGAGAATCCCTACACCTTGCCGCAGGCTCTGCGCGAGGAGCTCGGGCAGCGGCTGGCGGCGGTCGCCCTGAATCGCTATCCGGTGCCGTCCTACACACTGCTGAAGGAAAAGCTGTGCCGCCATATGGGCGTGCCGGCCGGTTTCGACGTCTTGCTGGGCAATGGTTCGGATGAGCTGATTTCCATCATGTCGATTGCCTGTGCGCAGGCGGGCGCCAAGGTGCTGGCGCCGGAACCCGGTTTCGTGATGTACGGCGTGTCGGCCAGGTTTGCCGGGCTCGATTATGTCAGCGTGCCGTTGAAGGCGGATTTCACGCTCGACCGCGACGCCTTGCTGGCGGCGATTGCGGCACACCGGCCGGCCATCACCTATCTCGCTTATCCCAACAATCCGACCGGCACGCTGTACGATGCCGCCGATATCGAGGCCGTGATCCGCGCCGTCGGCGACAGCGGCATCGTGGTGGTCGACGAAGCCTACCAGCCGTTTGCCCAGGAAAGCTTCATGCCGCGGTTGCCGGAATTCAACAATCTGGTGGTGATGCGCACGGTTTCCAAGCTGGGCCTGGCCGGCATCCGCCTCGGCTACATGGCGGCCGACCCCGCTTTGTTGCAGGAATTCGACAAGGTCCGCCCGCCATACAATATCAACGTGTTGACGCAGGCGGCGGCCGAGTTCGTACTCGATCATACGGCTGAACTGGACCGCCAAGCCGCGGCTTTGCGTAGCGCCCGCAGCGAACTTGCCGCCGCGATTGCCGGGCTCGGCAGCGTCGAGGTGTTCCCCTCCGCGGCCAATTTCCTGCTGATCAGGATGGCGAATGCGGATAAAGTATTCGCTGGGCTGCTGCAACGTAAGGTATTAGTCAAAAATGCCGGTAAAATGCATCCATCGCTGCGAAATTGCCTGAGAGTCAATGTCAGCACTTCCGAAGAGAATGCCCTGTTCCTGAAGGCCTTGAAGGAATCGCTTCAAGAGCGCATCTAGGAATTGGTTTTGTAATGTCTTTACCCTGATCATGCCTACTCCACGAACTGCAGAAGTCGTCCGCAACACCAACGAGACGCAAATTCGCGTCGCGATCAACTTGGATGGCACCGGCCAGCAAAAGCTGAATACCGGTGTGCCTTTCCTCGATCACATGCTGGACCAGATCGCGCGCCACGGTTTGATCGACCTCGATATCGAGGCCAAGGGCGACCTGCACATCGATGCGCACCACACCGTGGAAGACGTCGGCATCACGCTTGGCCAGGCGTTTGCCAAGGCCATCGGCGACAAGAAAGGCATCCGCCGTTACGGCCATGCCTACGTGCCGCTCGACGAGGCGCTGTCGCGCGTGGTGATCGATTTTTCCGGCCGGCCCGGCCTGGAATACCATCTCCCTTTTACCCGCTCGATGATCGGCGGTTTCGACGTCGACCTGACCAGCGAGTTCTTCCATGGTTTTGTCAATCATGCGCAAGTCACGCTGCATGTCGACAATCTGCGCGGCATCAATGCGCACCATCAATGCGAAACCGTATTCAAGGCTTTTGGCCGCGCCCTGCGCATGGCGATCGAACTCGATCCGCGCGCGGCCGGAACGATACCTTCCACCAAAGGCAGCTTGTAATGTGAGCCGGTCGGCGGGGCAGGTTGCTTCGCCGTTGGCACTTTCTGTGCTTTTGCATTCTTTACTATGAATAAAATTGTTGTAGTGGATTACGGAATGGGCAACCTGCGCTCGGTCGCGCAAGCCCTGCGCCACGTCGCGCCGGAAGCCGACGTGCGCATTTCCGGCGACGTCGCCGACATCCGGGCGGCCGACCGCGTGGTGCTGCCGGGCCAGGGCGCCATGCCCGACTGTATGCGCTGCCTGCGCGAGTCGGGTTTGCAGGAAGCGGTGGTCGCGGCTTCACGCAGCAAGCCTCTGTTCGGCGTGTGCGTCGGCGAACAGATGTTGTTCGACTGGAGCGAGGAAGGCGATACGCCTGGCCTCGGCTTGTTGCCGGGCAAGGTGGTGCGCTTCCGGCTCGACGGCATGCTGCAGGAAGACGGCTCGCGTTTCAAGGTGCCGCAAATGGGCTGGAACCGCGTGCACCAGAAAGTCGCGCACCCATTGTGGGAAGGCATCGCAGACCAGGCTTATTTTTATTTCGTCCACAGCTATTACGCCCAACCGGCCGAGGCGGCGCATGTGGTGGGCGAGACGGTGTATGGGCAGGCATTTGCCTGCGCCGTTGCCCGCGATAATATTTTTGCAACCCAGTTCCACCCGGAAAAAAGTGCCTCCGCGGGTTTGCAGCTCTACCGGAATTTCGTACACTGGAATCCTTGATTTTTGCTTAATTTTTGTCCAACAGGCAAGCGATGCGCATGTTGCGCTGATTTGCCATTTACTTCCACTTACTCAACGTCATTACCGTAGCCATGCTGCTGATACCTGCCATCGACCTGAAAGACGGTCATTGCGTTCGCCTGAAGCAAGGCGATATGGACCAAGCCACCGTTTTTTCCGAGGATCCCGCCGAGATGGCGCGGCATTGGCTGGCGCAGGGCGCCCGGCGCCTGCATCTGGTTGATCTCAACGGCGCCTTCGCCGGCAAGCCGAAGAACGAAGCGGCAGTCAAATCCATCCTGAAAGCCGTGCGCGATTTCGCCGTCGCAAACGATGTCGATGAAATTCCCGTGCAACTGGGTGGCGGCATCCGCGATCTTGACACCATCGAACGCTATCTCGACGATGGCCTGTCCTACATTATCATCGGCACCGCCGCGGTGAAGAATCCCGGATTCCTGCACGACGCCTGCAGCGCCTTTCCGGGCCAGATCATCGTCGGCCTCGACGCCAAGGACGGCAAGGTCGCCACCGACGGCTGGAGCAAGCTGTCCGGCCATGAGGTGGTCGACCTCGCGCGCAAGTTCGAAGGCTACGGCTGCGAAGCCATCGTCTACACCGACATCGGCCGCGACGGCATGATGGGAGGCGTCAACATCGAAGCCACCGTGCGCCTGGCGCAGGCGGTCTCGATCCCGATCATCGCTTCCGGCGGCGTGCACAGCATCAAGGACGTCGAAGCCCTGTGCGGCGTACAGGATGAAGGCATCGAAGCCGTCATCTGCGGCCGTTCGATTTATGAAGGAACGCTGGACCTGAGTTCGGCGCAGGAACGCGCCGACGAATTGACCGACTCGTTGCCTGAGTTGCCGGCGTCGTCCGCAGGGACCGATAGCGAACCATCATGACACTCGCAAAACGCATCATTCCCTGTCTCGACGTGACGGCCGGACGGGTTGTCAAAGGCGTCAATTTCGTCGAGCTGCGCGACGCCGGCGACCCGGTCGAAATCGCGCGCCGGTATGACGAGCAAGGCGCCGACGAAATCACTTTCCTCGACATTACCGCCTCGTCGGACGGTCGCGGCCTGATTCTCGACATCATCGAAGCGGTGGCGTCGCAGGTCTTCATTCCGCTGACCGTCGGCGGCGGCGTGCGCGCGGTCGATGACGTGCGCCGCCTGCTCAATGCCGGCGCCGACAAGGTCGGCATCAACACCTCGGCGGTGACCAATCCGCAACTGGTCGAAGACGCGGCAAGCAAATACGGTTCGCAATGCATCGTCGTGGCGATTGACGCCAAGCGTACCGGCGAAGGCAAATGGGAAGTCTTCACCCACGGCGGCCGCAACCCCACAGGCCTGGATGCCGTCGAATGGGCGCGCAAGATGGCGCAACTCGGCGCCGGCGAAATCTTGCTGACCAGCATGGACCGTGACGGCACCCGCAGCGGCTTCGACTTGGCATTGACGCGCGCCGTGTCGGAAGCGGTGCCGATTCCGGTGATCGCCTCGGGCGGCGTCGGCGGCCTGCAGGACCTGGCCGACGGCATCAAGCAAGGCAAGGCGGACGCCGTGCTGGCGGCGAGTATTTTCCATTACGGGCAGCACACGGTGCAGGAAGCGAAGCGTTTTATGGCCGATCAGAACATTCCAATGAGGCTGGCATGAGCATCAGCGCAAAATGGCTGAACAAGGTGAAATGGGACGAAGTCGGCCTGGTGCCGGTGATCGCCCAGGAAGTCGGTTCCAACGACGTGCTGATGTTCGCCTGGATGAATCGCGAAGCGCTGGCCAGGACCGTGCAGACCGGCGAAGCCGTCTACTGGAGCCGTTCACGCAAGAAGCTGTGGCACAAGGGCGAAGAGTCAGGCCACTTCCAGAAAGTGCATGAAATCCGCCTCGACTGCGATGAAGACGTGGTCCTGCTCAAGGTCGAGCAGGTTGCGGGCATCGCTTGCCATACCGGCCGTCATTCCTGCTTCTTCCAGAAATTCGAAGGCAATGCCGACACCGGCGAATGGCAGACCGTCGAGCCGGTATTGAAAGACATCGAAGCCGTTCCGGAAAAGGAAAAGCCCAAGCGTGCGCGCAAGACAACCAACAAGGTGACGCCATGAGTGAAACACTGGGCCGTCTGGCCGACGTCATCGAATCGCGCAAACTGGCCAATGGCGGCGATCCCGAGAAGTCCTACGTGGCGCGCCTGTTTTCCAAGGGCGACGATGCCATCCTGAAAAAGATCGGCGAAGAAGCCGCCGAAACCATCATGGCGGCCAAGGATGCGCGCGTCAGCGGCGATGCATCGAAGGTGCTCTACGAATGCGCCGACCTGTGGTTCCACTCCATGGTCATGCTGGCGCAGTTCGACCTCAAGCCGCAGGATGTGCTCAACGAACTGGCCCGCCGCGAAGGCTTGTCCGGGCTGGAAGAGAAAGCCAGCCGTCCGTCCGGCAAATAAGAACGAAGAACGGCAAACCGATCCGGACGGCAATTTACCGGGACACTCAGGAGGAACAGCTTTGGATAACTGTATTTTTTGCAAGATCGCCGCCAAACAGATCCCGTCGAAGGTGATCTACGAGGACGACGACGTCATCGCCTTTCACGACATCAATCCCGCCGCGCCGGTGCATTTCCTGATCGTTCCCAAGGAGCATGTCGCGACCCTGGCCGATTGCGGCGAGAAACATGCGGCGCTATTGGGTAAAATGTCCCTGCTTGCGCCTAAACTGGCGCAAGAACAGGGATGCGGTTACCAGCTTGATGCGACCGGCGGCAAGACCGGTGGTTTCAAGACGCTTTTCAATACAGGCCCGGACGGCGGCCAAGAGGTGTACCATCTCCACATGCATGTCATCGGCGGCCCGCATCCGTGGCGGGCCAAGTCGGTGTTGCAGGGATAGACGCCGCGGCGTCCGGCACAGCAGGAATATAGGCAGTAGAGAAGTTAATTGAATACAGGACATGCGTGTCCGCTTAGGAGAGAAAAATGGGTTCGTTCAGTATCTGGCATTGGTTGATCGTTCTGGTTATCGTCATGGTCGTGTTCGGCACGAAGAAGCTGGGCAACATGGGTTCCGACCTCGGCAAGGCGGTCAAGGGCTTCAAGGATGGCGTCAAGGGCGAAGAAGAGAAGCCTGTCGCCAAGGATCAGACCACCATCGACGTGCAAGCCAAAGACAAAGAAAAATCCGGCAATTGATCCTATTCCGTCGACGCCCGTGCGGCCTTGCCGGTTGCGCGGGCTATCGTTGTTCCTGATGCCCGGCGTCATGTGCGCTGATTTTCGCGGCATTCACTTTCGATTGTTACCCTTGCAATGATTGATATCGGTCTTTCCAAGCTGGCTTTAATCGGCGTCGTCGCGCTGGTCGTGATCGGTCCTGAGCGCCTGCCCAAGGTGGCGCGCATGGCCGGCTCGCTGTTCGGCCGCGCCCAGCGCTACATCAACGAGGTCAAGACCGAAGTCAGCCGCGAGATCGAGCTGGAAGAACTGCGAAAGATGCAGAAGGACGTGGAGGACGCCGCCAGCGACGTCCACAGCAGTATTTCCAAGAGCGTTGCCGATGCCGAGAATTCCATCAACGATGCATGGAACGACAGCAACTCGGGCAGCGGCGCCAACTGGAGTACAACGCCGAGTCCAGAAGCGCTGACCATCAAGGCCAAGAATTTCCGCAAGAAGAAGCTGGCGCGCACCTCGGCCGTTCCGTCGTGGTACAAAAACCAGAGCGGCCGCCGCACCCGCGTGATTTCCGCCGCGGCGCGCGTGGCCAAATACCGTCCGATCGGCGCCGGCAAGTCGGCCGGTTTTTTCTAATCCCGATGGACGCGTTTTCCGTGTTTTCCATCCCACTCCTGCAGTAATTCCATGGCCGAAGAACAGAAAACGTCAGGTAGCGAAGAGTCTTTCATTTCGCATCTGATCGAATTGCGCAGCCGCGTGGTCAAGTCGGCCGCCGCCGTGCTCATCATTTTCCTGTGCATGATGCCGTGGGCTGCGCATCTCTTCGACTTGCTCGCCGCGCCGATGATGCACGCGCTGCCGGTCGGCAGCAAGATGATTGCGACCGGTGTGATCACACCGTTCCTGATCCCGGTCAAGGTCACCATGCTGATGGCTTTCATCATCGCCTTGCCGTGGGTGCTGTACCAGATGTGGGCGTTCGTGGCGCCGGGTTTGTACACGCATGAAAAGCGCCTGGTGGCGCCGCTGGTGATTTCGTCGTCGGTGCTGTTCATTACCGGCGTGGCGTTCTGCTATTTCTTCGTGTTCGGCGTGGTGTTCCCGTTCATCAACAACTTTGCGCCGAAGTCGGTATCGGTGGCGCCGGATATCGACAGCTACGTCGACTTTGTGCTGACCATGTTCCTGGCCTTCGGCATCACGTTCGAAGTGCCGATCATCGTGATCGTGCTGGTGCGCATGGGCCTGGTGCCGCTGGCCAAGCTGAAACAGATTCGTCCCTATGTTGTGGTCGGCGCGTTCGTCGTCGCCGCCGTGGTCACGCCGCCGGATATCATGAGCCAGCTCATGCTGGCGGTGCCGCTGTGCCTGCTGTATGAGATCGGTTTGCTGGTGGCGCCGATCTTCGAGAGGGCCACGCGCGCCCCGGAAGAGCAGGAAGATCCCGTGAGCAGCGGGCAGTGAACTGGGCAGCGCGACAAGAACGGCCACTTGTCGTGGTCATGCCGTTCAGTCAAGTTTAAAAAACGCCTTACCGTATAGTCAGTCCATCGCAACTGCCGTCCTGACGAAAGTCAGGGCCCAGCGTCGTATCGGATGTTGTCACGACACTTGGCCCTGAGTCCCAGCGTGCGCCGGGACGACGGCAGAGGAAATAGGCTTCACTGAACTGCATTGCCGTATCGTCAGTTCACCATAACCGTCGTCCTGACGAAAGTCAGGACCCAGCGTCGTATCGGACGTCGTCACGACACTGGGTCCCGGCGAACGCAGGGACGATGGCTGGGAAGCTTCTCGTGGTCTTGCGATTTTGGCGCGCCTGCTTTATTCCGGCACAACCAGCGGCACCTTGCGCAGCCAATTCACCAGCGGATAGGCATCCTTGAACCCGGCCAGGACTTCCTTGCCGAGATCGGCCGGGATCTTCTTCTTGAGGCTGCTTTCCTTCCAGACGATGAAACTCTTGAGTTTGATGTATTCGCCATGCGGACCATCGGCGTCGAAACCTTTGGGCGGGCGCGTCAGTTTGCCTTCTTCCTGCAAGCCGCCGTAATTGTCCTTGATGGTCTTGTTCTTCAGCACCTTGCTGAAGCCGGCGGCATCGGCGATAACTTGCCGGCGAATCGCACGCAGGCGGTCTGCCGGCGGCATGTATTCGCCGCCGGCGACTAGCAACTGGCCGTCGGCGTCGATGTGGAAGTAATATGCCGGACCGCCGCCCGAGCTGGGCTTCTTCAAACCGCTGGCGGTGAGCGCTGCAGAAAAGTGCGTCTTGTACGGACTCTTGTCGTGCGAGAAGCGCATGTCGCGATTGATACGGAACAGCGCTTTCTTCGGATTGCAGCCGGCGATGGCCGGATCGAATTTGCTGATGTCGGCGATCAGCTTGATCACCAACTCCAGAAACTCGGCGCGCAGGATGTCGTAGCGCGGCTTGTTCATGACGAACCAGGCGCGGTTGTTGTTCTCAGACAGCTCGGCGAGATATTGGGTCAGGTCGCGGATATGCATGCGCTTACTCTCTTGTTTTATTCACGTTCTTCGCGTTTCGGCGGCGGACGTTTGCCGACGACGATTTCCAGCGTGGCTTCCTGCGCTTTGCGCAGCACGGTCATCTTGGCTTTCTGCCCCGGCGTCAGTTGGGCGATCAGGTTCAGCATGTCGGTGGTGTCGGCCACCTGTTTGTCTTCGATGCTGATCAGGATGTCGCCTGGACGCATGCCGGCCTTGTCGGCAGGACCGTTCTTGAGCACGCCGGCGATGATGGCGCCGGTCTTCTTGGTCAGGCCGAAGCTTTCCGCCAGTTCAGGCGTGATGTCCTGCGGCTCGACGCCGATCCAGCCGCGCACTACCTGGCCGTGATTGATGATGGCTTCCATGACGTTCTTGGCGGTCGACACCGGAATCGCAAAGCCGATGCCGAGGTTGCCGCCGGTGCGCGAATAGATCGCCGTGTTGATGCCCAGCAGGTTGCCGCTGGTATCGACCAGCGCGCCGCCCGAATTGCCCGGGTTGATCGCAGCATCGGTCTGGATGAAGTTCTCGAACGTGTTGATGCCGAGGTGGTTGCGGCCCAACGCCGAGATGATGCCCATGGTGACGGTCTGACCGACGCCGAACGGATTGCCGATGGCCAGCACGATGTCGCCCACGGTGGCTTGTTCGACATGCGCCAGCGTGATCGCAGGCAGGTTCGGCAGGTTGATCTTGATCACGGCGAGGTCGGTTTCGGGATCGGTGCCGACGACCTTGGCCGAAGCCTTGCGGCCGTCGGCCAGCGCCACTTCGATTTCATCGGCGGCTTCGACCACATGGTTGTTGGTCAGGATATAGCCTTGCGGGCTGACGATCACGCCCGAGCCGAGACTGGATTGCTTGTCGTCCTGCTGCTGGTCTTCAAACTGGTCGCCGAAGAACTTCTTGAAGAATGGATCGTCCAGGAACGGACTTTTTTGCGGTCGCGCTTCCGTCGTGGTGAAGATGTTCACCACCGACGGCATCGCCTGGCGCGCAGCGTCGCGATAGGAGTTGGACGTCTGTACGCCGGGAGTGGCTTCCTGCATCTGTACCGACGATGCGGCGGGGCGTACCCGGGAGCTCAGCGTGCCGGTCGCCCAGTCGGGCTTCAAGGTGGCTACAATGAACCAGACTGCCAAACCGACAGTCACGGTTTGCGCAAACAACAGCCAAAAACGTCGCATATTGAAATAAAGATGAGGATGAAAAATGACCCTGCGCACAGCAAATAGGGATGAACTTGCGAAATACCTGGCGCAAATGCTGAATATCGCACAATACCGCGATTATTGCCCAAATGGGCTACAGGTGGAAGGGCGCGCCGAGATCGGCTTCGTCGTCAGCGGCGTCACCGCAAGCCAGGCGCTGATCGAGGCCGCGATCGACCTCAAGGCCGACGCCATCCTGGTCCATCACGGCTACTTCTGGCGCGGCGAAGATTCGCGCGTGATCGGCACCAGGTACAAACGCCTCAAGGCGCTGCTCGCCCACGACATCAACCTGTTCGCCTACCACTTGCCGCTCGACGGCCATCCTGAACTCGGCAACAACGCCCAGCTTGCGCGTCAGTTGAGTCTTCTGGCCGGCAGCGAACGTTTCGGCGAGGACAAGCTGGGCTGGCTCGGCGAGCCGGAAGCCGAGGCCAACGTCGCCACCGTCGGCGACCTGGCGCGCCTGATCGAACGCCGTCTCGGCCGCGCGCCGCTGCTGATCGGCGACGCCGGCCAAGCGGTCGGCAAGGTGGCCTGGTGCACCGGCGCCGCGCAAGGCTTCCTGGGGGACGCCATTGCAGCCGGCGCATCGGTTTACATCAGCGGCGAAATCTCCGAACCCACCGTGCATCTGGCGCGCGAAACCGGCGTCGCCTACATCGCCGCCGGTCACCACGCCACCGAACGCTACGGCGTGCAGGCGCTGGGAACACATCTCGCGGAATACTTCGGCATTCGCCATCAGTTTGTCGACATCGACAATCCCGTCTGACGCGGGCGCACGAAAAAACTGAACAGCCCGCCATCCAGTTTGCAAATATCCTCGTAAAACTTGTACTGCCTTGTCGTCCTGACGCATCTCCGGACAGAGCGTCGTATCGATCGTCCTTACGGCGCCGGGTCCCAGCGTTCGCCGGGACGACTGCGATAGAGGCGATATTGCCGTTTTACTTTTTCAGCGCGTCGCGAATCTCGCGCAACAGGACGATGTCTTCCGATGGCGCGGCCGGCGCCGCAGGCGCCTCTTCCTTTTGCGCCGTCGCCAGATCGCGCGCCTTGTTGATCATGCGGACCATCTGGAAAATGACGAAGGCCAGAATCAGGAAGTTGATCAAAATAGTCAGGAAATTCCCGTAAGCGAACACCGCCCCCGCTTTCTTGGCTTCCACCAGCGTCAACTGGGTGTTCTGGCCGTTCAGCGGCCAATAATAGTTGGCGAAGTCGAGGCCGCCGAAGATCCTTCCCACCAGCGGCATGATGATGTCCTGTACCAGCGATTCGACGATCTTGCCGAATGCGCCGCCGATAATCACGCCGACGGCCAAGTCGACAACGTTGCCTTTGAGTGCAAAAGAACGGAATTCTTGCATCATGCCCATCTTTTTCTCCTAGAAAATGTTGCAAAACGATGCAGTCGGTTATATCGTGCTTCGATTAAAAAGTAAATTGCTGGCAATTTATTGCACAATACGAATGATTGAGACATTTTTGCTTGTGGAACACTTGAAATATTAAAAAATTTCCATAAATCGCGTTTCCAGAATTTTATTCGCTTTAAAAGGCATCCTTGGTTAGTTATAATCTAAGGTTGCTGGAAGTTCCGTGCAGTTTTCGTATTTTCACTAATTGGGGTTGGTATGAGTAACGAAAAACAGGTCGACTCCAGTCGGCGTGGATTGCTCGTCGCGACTTGCGCGGCGGGTGGTGTGGCCGGACTGGCTACCGCAGGGGCTTTTGTTTCCACCTTTCAGCCATCCGAGCGCGCCAAAGCAGCCGGCGCGCCGGTCGAAGTGGATATCTCCACCTTGGCTCCGGGCGAAATGCGCACCGTCGAATGGCGCGGCAAACCGGTCTGGATCCTCAAGCGCACTCCGGAAATGGTGGAGTCGCTGAAAAAAGTCGACGCACAGGTTGCGGACCCGGAATCCAAGCGCACCGAATTCTCCACAACTCCGGAATACGCTCTCAACGAATGGCGTTCGATCAAGAAAGACGTCCTCGTCGTGGTCGGCATCTGCCCGCACCTCGGATGTTCGCCCAGTTCCAAATTCCAGCCCGGTGCCCAGCCCTCGCTGCCGGACGACTGGCAGGGCGGTTTCCTCTGCCCGTGCCACGGTTCCACCTTCGACCTCGCCGGCCGGGTCTACAAGAACAAACCGTCCCCAGACAACCTCCAGGTTCCACGGCACATGTTTGAAGGTGACACCAAACTGGTCATCGGCAAAGATGAGAAAGGCGAGGCGTAATCATGGCTGCATTCCAAGAAAAACAATTGCCCAAAGATGCACCGATAGCCGCTAAAGCACTGAACTGGGTTGACGCCCGTTTTCCCCTGACTTCCACTTGGAAAGCCCATCTTTCCGAGTACTACGCTCCCAAGAATTTCAACTTCTGGTACGCCTTCGGTTCGCTGGCGCTGCTGGTGCTGGTCATTCAGATCGTGACCGGGATTTTCCTGGTGATGCACTACAAGCCGGACGCCAACCTGGCGTTCGCTTCGGTCGAATACATCATGCGCGACGTCCCCTGGGGCTGGCTGGTGCGCTACATGCACTCCACCGGCGCCTCGGCGTTCTTCATCGTGGTTTACCTGCACATGGTGCGCGGACTGCTGTACGGTTCCTATCGCAAGCCGCGCGAGCTGGTCTGGCTGTTCGGCGTCGCCATCTTCCTGTGCCTGATGGGCGAAGCCTTCATGGGCTACCTGCTGCCGTGGGGCCAGATGTCCTATTGGGGCGCGCAAGTGATCGTCAACCTGTTCGGCGCGATCCCTTTCATCGGCCCTGACCTGTCGCTGTGGATCCGCGGCGACTATGTCGTGTCCGACGCCACGCTGAACCGCTTCTTCTCGTTCCACGTGATCGCCATCCCGCTGGTGCTGATCGGCCTGGTGGTCGCGCACATCATTGCGTTGCACGAAGTCGGCTCGAACAACCCGGACGGCGTCGAGATCAAGGAAAAGCTCGACGAAAAGGGCGTGCCGCTGGACGGCGTTCCTTTCCATCCGTACTACTCCGTGCATGACATCATGGCCGTTGCCGTGTTCCTGATCGTGTTCACCGCCGTGGTGTTCTTCGCGCCGGAAATGGGCGGCTACTTCCTCGAATACAACAACTTCATCCCGGCCGATTCGCTGAAGACCCCGCCGCACATCGCGCCGGTCTGGTACTTCACGCCGTTCTACTCGATCCTGCGCGCCACCACGTCCGACTTCATGGTTTACCTGATGGCCGGCGTCGCCGCCTACGTCGCGCTGCTGCTGCTTCGTTCCAAGCGCAACAGCACCTTCAAGATCGCGGCGATCGTCGTCGGCGTCGCCGTCATCATCGGCATGGCGATTTTCGATGCGAAGTTCTGGGGCGTGGTCCTGATGGGCGTGTCCGTCATGATCCTCGGCGGCCTGCCGTGGCTGGATCATTCGCAAGTCAAGTCGATCCGCTATCGTCCGAGCTGGCACAAATACATCTACATCCTGTTCGCGATCGCCTTCTTCGTGCTGGGATATCTGGGCGTGAAGCCGCCGGGAGTCTGGGGCGGTTTGCGCATCGGCGATCACACGGTGATCAACGACATTGCCCAGACCGTCAGTCAAGTATGTACTTTCATTTACTTCGGTTTCTTTTTGCTGATGCCATGGTGGAGTGCTGCAGGACAGTTCAAGCAAGTTCCTGACCGCGTTACTTACAAGCCGCACTAAGCCAGCCGCCAAGAGGATAAAAATGACATTGCTTAAAAGACTGATCGCGACTTTCGTGCTGCTGCCCGCCCTGAGCTACGCCAGCGAGGGAGCCTTTCCGCTGGATACTGCGCCGGATCGCACCACCGACGTGTCGGCGCTGCAAAACGGCGCCAAGCTGTTCGTCAACTATTGCCTGAATTGCCACTCGGCATCGGCCATGCGTTACAACCGCCTGCGCGACATCGGCCTGTCCGAAGACCAGATCAAGAACAACCTGCTGTTCACCGGCGAAAAGGTCGGCGATCTGATGAAGACCACCATGCTGCCGCAAGACGCCAAGGCATGGTTCGGCACGGTTCCCCCCGATTTGTCTGTGATCGCCCGCGCCAAGGCGTCCGAAGCCGGTTCCGGACCGGACTGGATCTACACCTACCTGCGCAGCTACTACAAGGACGACAGCCGTCCGACCGGCTGGAACAACATGGTTTTCCCCAACGTCGGCATGCCGCACGTATTGTGGGAATTGCAAGGCATACGTGCGCCCAAGTTTGCAGAAGAGAAAGATCCGCATGAAGAAGGCAAGACCATCCACAAATTTGTCGGTTTCGAACAATTGAAACCAGGCAAGATGAGCACTGTCGAATACGACAGCGCCGTGGCTGATCTGGTCGGCTACTTGCAATGGATGGGCGAACCCGCGCAAAATACGCGTAAGCGCCTCGGCGTCTGGGTTTTGCTGTTCCTCGGCGGTTTCCTGGTGTTGGCGTGGCGTCTGAACGCCTCCTTCTGGAAAGAAGTCAAGTAAGCAGTAAGTTTTCGTGTCCGCGCGGTTTGCGGACGTACGTATCGGGGTGAGGCGTACGGCGTCTCACCCCTTTGTTTCTAAGGCACTACAAAATGATGGTTCTCTACTCGGGCACAACCTGCCCATTCTCGCAACGTTGCCGCCTGGTCCTGTTCGAAAAGGGCATGGACTTTGAAATCCGCGACGTCGACCTGTTCAACAAGCCGGAAGACATTTCGGTCATGAACCCATACGGCCAGGTGCCGATCCTGGTCGAGCGCGACCTGGTGCTGTACGAATCCAACATCATCAACGAATACATCGACGAGCGTTTCCCGCATCCGCAACTGATGCCGGCCGATCCGCTGATGCGCGCGCGCGCGCGTCTGATGCTGTTCAATTTCGAAAAAGAATTGTTCATCCACGTCCACACGCTGGAAAACGAAAAGACCAAGGCCGCAGAAAAGGCCCATGAAAAGGCACGCGCAGAAATTCGCGACCGTCTGACCACGCTGGCGCCGCTGTTCCTGAAGAACAAGTACATGCTCGGCGACGAGTTCTCCATGCTCGACGTCGCCCTGGCGCCGTTGCTCTGGCGTCTCGACCACTACGGCATCGAACTGTCGAAGACCGCCGCGCCGCTGATGAAATACGCAGAACGCATCTTCTCGCGTCCGGCCTACATCGAAGCCCTGACGCCTTCCGAAAAGGTTATGCGTCGTTAATTCGCCAAGCACTGCAGTACGCTTCATCGCACTTCGCCGGTTGGTCCCGAGTGACGGAACAATCGGCGAACGCATTTAAGACTGCCGCCTCAGCATAAGCATTGCGCAGTCTGTTTTTCCGGATCGGTTTACGTCATGTCAGAAGTGTCTACCAAACCTTATCTTTTGCGCGCCATTTACGAATGGTGTACGGACAACGGCTACACGCCGCACATTGCCGTGGTGGTGGATGCCCGCACGCGGGTTCCCATGCAATTCGTCAAGAACGGCGAGATCGTCCTGAACGTCAGTTTCGAAGCCACCAGCGGCCTCAAGATGGACAACGACTTCATCAATTTCAGCGCCCGTTTCGGCGGCGTCTCGCGCGACATCTCGGTCCCGGTCGAAAACGTCATTGCCATCTACGCCCGTGAAAACGGCCAGGGCATGGCCTTCGAAGCGCCGTCCGTGCTCGCCGTCGGCGAAAATGTCGACGACGCGCCGGAGGCATCGGCGACGCCAGGCTTGGCGTCGGTCCCGGCGGTAGAAAAGGCAGAAGCAAGCAGCGAAAAAAATCCCGATGACGAGCCGGAGCCGCCAAAAAAGGGTGGAAGACCTGTACTAACCAGAATTAAATAGGTTATAATCGCGGTCTTAGTTTTTGCTGGCTTAGCTCATCTGGTAGAGCACCTGACTTGTAATCAGGGGGTGGCGGGTTCAAGTCCTGCAGCCAGCACCAGTATTTAAAAGGCCCACCGCTCGGTGGGCCTTTTCTTTTTGCTTCGCAAATATGTCTTTGCTTCGCAATTTTCTCACTACGCAGTAATGCTCAAAAATCGCTCGCTTAAGCTCCTGAACAGACTTCTCACGACTGTTCTCGGCCAGCATCGCATGCCTGCAGCGATGCTGGCCTCGTCAAACCGATGCCATAACGCGTAATAGGCAAGCGGCTGATCGTAACAGCGTCCGCAGCAACGGTATTTGCTTTGATGATGGCGGTGCTGCCGCCTGGCAGGATCGCCTATAGCTTGTGCGTTGCGTGGTCGTAGCGCACAACCGCGCCGTCGGCGTAGGGCGTGGCGTTCGCCGACAGGCTCGTTTCAGGAGCCGGGAAGTCGGCAGTAAAACGACCGGAGAAGATTTTGCCTTGTGTGAGGTCGCCGTCGGGCGAGAAGATGGAGATTTGTTCGCCATCCGAAGACGGAAACCATGTTCGCGAATTTCTGGCGCGCAATGCGCCGGATAGGTCGAAATTCATGCAACCCATATTGCAGGATCGCGCGCGCATGCATGTTCTGAAGGGGTGATATCTGCGTTACTTACTATCTCGCGTCATCATGAGGAGGGATGAACCAGTTGGAGACAGAGCGCTACTTTCTTTTTCTGATTTTTTGAATAGCGCTGTCTAAACCAGCCGGTTTTGCCTTTGTTGTTTATATGTCTGCGCTACCACTCTGACTACTAATTCGTCGTCTTTTCACTGCATATTCTTCCGCCGTAGAAGACGCAACGGCGCGCTTGGCGTCATCTTGTTGTCGGATTTCGGCAGCAGCGTCACGTCTCTTATGAGCTTCTGCATCGGCTTTCCATCTGATGCGTGGCGAGACTGCAGCGTCATCTTGCTGTCGGGCTTCGGCAGCAGCGTCACGTCTCTTTCGAGCTTCTGCGTTGGCTTTCCATCTGATGCGTGGCGAGACTGCAGCGTCATCTTGCTGTCGGGCTTCGGCAGCAGCATCACGTCTCTTTCGAGCTTCTGCGTTGGCTTTCCATCTGATGCGTGGCGAGACTGCAGCGTCATCTTGCTGTCGGGCTTCGGCAGCAGCATCACGTCTCTTTCGAGCTTCTGCATCGGCTTTCCATCTGATGCGTGGCGAGACTGCAGCGTCATCCCGCAGTCGGGCTTCGGCAGCAGCGTCGCGTCTCTTTCGAGCTTCTGCATCGGCTTTCCATCTGATGCGTGGCGAGACTGAGGAGTTAGCACGGGGTTCAGTGCTATCCAGTGAGCTGGCTGGGGCGTCGTCTTGATCCTGTACGCTACGACTAGAGTTTGAGTATGACCGGTCGAGCGGTTTTAACTCGTCATCGTCATCCCGGACGCTATGGCTAGAGTTCGAGTATGAACGGTCGAGCGGTTTTAACTCGTCATCGTCATCTCGGACGCTATGGCTAAAGTTTGAGTATGACCGGTCGAGCGGTTTTAACTCGTCATCGTCATCTCGGACGCTATGGCTAAAGTTTGAGTATGACCGGTCGAGCGGTTTTACCTCGTCGTCGTCATCCCGAACGCTATGGCTAGAGTTCGAGTATGACCGGTCGAACGGTTTTAACTCGTCATCGTCATCCTGTACGCTATGGCTAGAGTTCGAGTATGACCGGTCGAACGGTTTTACCTCGTCGTCGTCATCCCGGACGCTATGGCTAAAGTTTGAGTATGACCGGTCGAGCGG
>NZ_CBXX010000013.1 GCF_000577615.1 Herbaspirillum sp. RV1423 | reverse complement strand
CGACACCGTGCCGCCGTTCATCGCCGGCATGCCGCTGATGTCATCCGGATTCACCTGCAGATTGCTCCACATGCCGGAGGCATCCAGCTTTACGCCTGCCGCCACATTGACGACCGTTCCCTTGCCGGCTGCCGCAATCTGGCTGGTGTCTTCATAGCGGCCGTTGCCGCTCATCTGCAACAGGGTATTGCCGAGATTGATGCTGCCGCCATGCGCAATGACATCGGCATTGACATTGACCTGAGGCGCATACAAGGTGATGTTGCCGCCGTTGGCCATCTGCACCGCACCGTTGACGCTGATGCCGTCCTTGGCGCCGACGACCAGGCCGCCCAGAGCGAAGCTGTTGAGGCTGCCGCTGTCGAGCAGCACATTGCCCAGGCGATCCGCCGGCAATGCAGCGTTCAGATTGAGGCTGTCGGCAATCGCCGCCACCTGGTCCGCCAGCGTGACCTGGTTCACCTTCGGCGTCAGGCCGTAGCGCAGCATGCCGGCGGTGGCGTCATAGACCGGCAAGTACTGACCGATGATCAGTTGTCCGCGTCGCGCCGCCGCATTCTGCGATTGATAATAGCCGTCCAGACCGGCCTGCGCCGCCTGCGTTTGCCGGCCGCCCTGGAACACCTCGGTCGTCAACTGCCCTTCCAACACTGCGGAATCGGTGGCAATGACCAGCCGGCCGGCGTCGCGGCCGACGGTGTAACCGCTTTCCAGACGTCGCTGCGGTCCGATCAACGGATTGTAAAAATATTCGGTCGCGTTCTTGCCCCAGCGCGCATGCTCAAGTTCGTAACCTTTGTACAGACCGTTGTACAAGAGATCGCCCGGCGCTTTGGACACTTCATAGAGGTTGCCATCGGCACCCTTGAGCCAGCTCTGATTCAGGTAGCCGGTCTGCACATTGAGCGTGCCGCCCGACAGGTTGATGTTCGAGCGCGCCTGCGTGACGACGTCTTTGCCGGTGAACGTCACCGTGCCGCCCAGGGCCATCCATTCGCCGACGCTATGGCCGCCGGTGGCCAGATAGCCGCTCACTTCCAATAAACCGCCGGCGGTGTACCAGCGGTCGGTGGCGTAGCCGTTGGTGCCGGCCGGCACCAGCACCAGCGAGCGACGGTCGATCCAGACGTTGCTGCTGCTGAGCAGGCCGCTGTCGCGGTTGATCGAGGCGTCGCGCAATTCGTTGCCTTGCACGTTGATGGAGAGATTGTTGGCTTCCATCGCTACGCTCACCCCTACCGCGCCGGCCACATCGAGCACGGCGCCGTTGCCGACCAGGCTGCGCTGTTTGGCTGACACGGCAATCTGGCCGCCGGTGGCCAGCGTGGTGGACGTATCTTTGAATTCCACGGTATTGCCGCTGACGATTTCTACGCGCGACAAGTCGCCACGATCGGCAACGCTGCTCAGGTTGTCGAAGTTGGCGGTGATGTTGTTGGTGGTCTTGATGCCATCCAGATTCTTGCTGGCGGCGTCGCGTTGGCTGTCCAGCGCGGTCGCTGCGCTTTGGTCGAGCACAATCGCCGTGGTGCTGCCTTCGGCCAGCGTGACGCTGCCTGTCGCATCGCTTGCGCGGTTGAGCAGGTGAATGGTGCCGCGCGTGCCGACCGAGGTGGTGCTGACGGCGACACCGGCTTGCTCCACCGCGTGGCCGGTCAGGGTGATGTCGCCGGTGGCGGCAGTGATCAGGCCGGTGTTGCTTGCCTTGCCGCTGCTGGCGCTGCCGACGTTCAATTGTGCCGAGACTTCGTTGCCGCGCGTGGTCGAGGTGGCGTTGCCGTCGGTGCTGGCGCCTTTGCGGATATAGAAATTGTCGCCTGCTGCCAGCGTGGCCTGGCCGCCCGGCGTATTGATCTGGCCGGCATTGTTCACTTCGCTGCCCATGAGCAGCACGTAGCCGCCGCTTTGCGTGGCCGAGGTCGATGCTGATGTCGACAACTGCGCGCCGGCTTGCACCTCGATCTTGCCCAGGGCATTGGTGAAACTGGGCTGCGTGCCGGTGGCGTCGTAATAGATGCCTTTGTCGCGGAACTGTGCGTCGGTGATGCCGGCGGTCGAGGCGACCAGGCTGCGGGTGTTGATCTGGCTGCCGCCGCTGAAGATGATGCCGTTGCGGTTGACGATCATCACCGTGCCGTCGCCCTGGATCTGACCTTGTATCTGGCTCGGTCGCGCCAGCGGATCGTTGATGCGGTTCAGCACCGCCCAGTTGGCGTTCTGGTAAAAACGCAGCAGCGTGTTCTTGCCGACGTTGAGTGTTTCCCAGTTCAGGATCGCCTTGTCGGCCGTCTGCTGGATCGCGACCGTGGTCTTGCCGTCTGCCGTGGTTTGTGTGGGCGCATTGGCGTTGAGCCAGCCTTTGGTGAGGCTGTCGGTGTCAATCTTCAGACCGCCGTCGGCCAGGCCGTCGGGCACGCCGGCGCCATTCATCGCGGCCAGCCGCGCCGCTTGCTGTGCCGACTGTTGCGCGGCAATGGCGCGCGCGACGATGGAGAGATTATTGAGCGACGTCTGCAGTTTCTGATTGGCCTGCTGCTGTTGCTGGGCCGGATTGGTCAAGGAGGACGCAGGCATGCCATTGGGCAGATAACCGGTCGCTGCCGCACTGCTTTGCGCCGCTCCCTTGGCCGCGAACCACGCACTGCTGAATGCTTGCTGCGCATGGACGCTGTGCCAGGCTCCCGTCGCCAGAATGAGCGCCACCGCATGCGCAAGCGGTGCCGGATGGAAGCATCGTTTATTGTTGTGCTTCTTGATACGAGCGTGCGCGCTGCGACTGCGTGTATTCATGTTGAGTCCCGTAGATAGCTGAATCGTTCCCCGACCAGCCATCCACCCAAACGGCCGGCTGTGTCCGATAAAGTTTGCCGGTTGCGTTATGCGGCATCTCTGCTGCGTCGCAACCTGTCTCTACAAGGACGACAACCGATTCTGAAATCCCCCAACTATTTTTACTCACGCGTCGGCATGCAATGTTGCCTCAACTTTTCAGCTCAACACCAGCACGCCGCCCGGCAAGCGGCGTGCATTCAGATCGAAGGAATGCTGTAATTGCAACAACGCGCCATCGAGCGCCACGATCGAAAAGCGGCCGCTCACCGCGCTCTCGCGCATAGAACTCGCCGCCAACACGACGCGGCCCGGACGATAGCGGTTGATCTCGTCAATCACTTGCTCAAGCGGCGTCTGGCGGAATACCAGTTCGCCTTTGCGCCATGCCGACATGCTTGCCACGTCGACAGCGGCGACGCGACCGAGCGCATCGGCATCGTAGATGGTCTGCTGGCGCGACTTCAGGTCGACTGCACCGCTCGGATGTTCGACGCGTACCGCTCCTTGCACGCAGGTCACGCAAACCCTTCCATCCAGATTGCGCACTTCGAATTGTCCTTCCCGGGCGATGCTGCGGCCGACGCCTGCGACGACGTTGAACGCCGCACTACTACCGCGCATATCGATGGCGGCTTCACCGGTGATCAGATCGATCCCGCTGGTTTCGCCGTTGAGCATTTCCCTGCGCACGCTGGTTTGCGTATTCAAGGTGACGTTGATGCGGTCGCCCAACACTAGGTTGCGCTGCTCCCCTTTGGCGGTGCGCGCATCGGCCTGCCATTCATTGAGCGACGGCCAGAGTTGCCAGGGAGGATGCACAACGGCCACGCCGACGGCGGCAGCCGCACCGCCGGCAGCAACGCGCAGGAACAGGCGGCGGCCGGCCTGCCGCCGGGAATGCATGCTGCGCTCGTGCAATGCCGCTGCATCGCGGTTGCTCTGCAGCAGCTTGCCGATGGCCGGCCCCATGGCTTTCCATTGACGTTTGGCGTCGTTGAAAGCTTGTTGATGCGCCGGGTTGCTCTGCTTCCAGCGCTTGAAAGCCTGCGCGTCCCACTCGGTGACATCGCCCGAAGTAAGACGGCGCAACCAGGCCCGTGCTTCTTGCGCAAGCACGTCAGGCAGGTCGGAACGGTCGTCGGGGGCAGTCTTCACAGTCAGGCTTTCCATGGCAGGCGGCAATGCCGGCGCTCATGTGACGTCGGTAATTTCGGCTCGGTATTGATAAAGACGTTTGTCGACATGAAAATCCGCAATTAATTTTTTTGATCCAGCCGAGCCGCGCAGAAATCGTGCGCGCGCTTGAGCTCGTGTTCCACGGTGCGCAGCGAAATCCCGAGCTGCCGGGCGACTTCCTTTTGCGGCATGCCTTCCCAGCGCACCATAATCAGGATCTCGCGGCGGCGCGGCGGCATGCGTTCCAGGGTCCGCACCAATGCCTGCGCTTCGGAGCGCGCTTCGGCAGTCTGCTCCGGACCGGGAGCGCCATCGGACAACTCCAGCAATTCATCGATCTCACCCGGCGGCAATGCCCTGCTCTGGCTGCGCCGGTTGTCGACGGCGATATTGGCCGCCATGCGCAACAAAAAAGCGTGCGGATTGAGAATCGGACTCTGGCCTTCGAGACGTTGCAGGCGCAACCAGGTGTCTTGCAGGGCGTCGCCGGCCAGATCGTCGCTGCCGAGCACGCGCGTGAGCCGCCGTTTGAGATCGGCATAGCGGCTGGTGAGATGCGTGAGCAGCGTGGCGCGTACGTCTTCGGACATGTCAGTGCGCCTCCGGAGGACAAGAGCGGCCCGCTATCTGCCCCTGCGGCAGCATCAGCATCGTCAGCGGCTGCATCAGCCCGGACGGTGGCGGCCGGCCGACGCTGACTTTACCGAGCGCGTCGGTGAGCATCGCGTCGCGACGCTTGTCGCCGGTCGAGCTAAGCAGGCGCGGCTGGCGCACATGTCCTTGCTCGTCGACACGAAACCGCAACAGTCCCCGATAACTGCCCGGCGCCGTCTGCGCGTTGCCGCAAAACGCTTCCCACACGCGGCTCTGCACCAGCGCGTCGTAGTCTTCGGAAACGGCATGCCCGCCCGGACTGCCGGCAGCCGCGATAGCAGCAGCGTCCTGCGCAGGCAACGGTTTCAGCACAAAAGTATCGAGGCCGCCTTCATGCAACGGCTCCACGCCGAGCCCGGTTCCCTGCAACAGCATCGCCAGCGCCGCACCGGCTTCATGCCGGCCGTTGACGGCGGACGCGTTGCGGCCGGCGGCCAGCTTGCTGGAAAAAAGCACGGGACTGCCGGTGATGACGGCATAGCGATCCAATGCCGCGGCGAGGGATTGAGCAGGAATATTGAATTCGAAAGACGGGGATTTTCCGACTGTTTCAGTCGCAGTCGCCATCGCTGCGGAAGAACCGGTTTGCAGAGATTCGCCCAGCGCTTTCGCGGCTTGCGCGAAGGCAGGCCGTACTGCAAACATGAGACTTGCACCAGCCAAGCACCCTGCCAGCGCGAGCACACTGACCGATGCCGGGCTACCTGTCATAGTTCGAATAAAGTGCAAGCGGTTGGAGTAAAGTCAACGCGGAAACCACAGACTGAGAGGCGAGACTATACCTGTCGAAAATGACATATCCGTGACATCGGAGGAAAACCGTCGGAGGAGCGGGACCGGACAACGCCTCCGACAGGCCTTACGAAGACTCGACGAATTTCAGTACCGGTTACAACCCTAGCAAACGTTTTTCTTCTCCCGTCAGTCTGGATCTTTGCTGCTCGCTGACGAGGCCCGGCGCCATCACCTGCACCGGAAGACGCATGTCCTGATCGCCGCGCGACGCTGCACCGGAAGACTGCGCAGGTGCCGATCCCGATGAAGGCATTTGTACCGGCGTGTCGTTGCCGAAGCCCAGCACGCGCACCGTGAAGATCGACGGCAGTGCCTGACGCGCTTCATTGCGGGCACGCTGCACCGACTCCTGCGCCGCCGTCGCCGCAGAACTTGCCGCCGCGCTGGCATTGGTCAGCGCGCCGACATTCACCGCCGCGATCATCGGAATCCCTACCGCCTTACCCTGCACCTGGATATTGGCCGCGTTCACCACTTGCAGCGCCGCCAGATTGACATTGCCAGATACCCGGATACCGGCCTCGCCGGCATCGATCGTGCCCAACGGCGCGATCAGATCGATGTCCCCGGCAGGCACTTCCGGAATCGGCGCCAGCGTTGCGATGCCGGCACCGCTGGACGGTACCTGCGGCGACAGTGTGACATCGCCTACGTTGTCATAGACGCGCTTTGGCGGCGTGTACAACACTGTCGTCTTGGCGCCGCGGCCGGCGTTGATGTCGCCGTTAGACGACCAAGCCTGGATGTTGCCGCCAAAGGTGGTCATGATGCGCGACAGGCCCAGGAGGATGCTGTCCTTGCTGTAGAGCTGGATATCGCCCTGGCCTTGCGTCACCACGCCCGCGCTGGCCCCCGGCGTGACGCCTTCCACGCCTACCAGCGTGCGCCCGCCCGGATTGAGCATCTGGATGCTACCGCCGAAGTTGGTGCGCACGCTGGCGTCGCTGGTCACCGGCGTGGTCACGCCATTAATCGTATTAGAGCCCGTGACGCTGCTGAACATGGTGATGGCACCGTTGTAACCGGTGGCCGGGAACAGGGTCGCGATGGCTACGCGCCCACGCAGATAGCTGCCATGGCGCGGGCTGGCCGGGTCGTTGTATTCGCGCCCGCCCAACAGCAGTTCCTTGAAATAAACCTGACGCACGAACACGCCTTGCTGCGCCGTCGGCAATGCCAGGAAATACGCCAGCGCATCGCCGGCCGTGCCGGTGTAGCCGAAGCGTTCCTGCAGCCAGCTCACCAGTTCCTGGTTGTAGGCATGGACGACCTTACCGCTGTCGGCCAGCGCCGTGCCGCCGGACATTTGCTTGGCTGCATCGAAATACAGTCTGGCGAAGCCGGCATAATCCGGACCATTGGCGCCCACGCCCGCCAGCACCGAGATATCGGCGCCGCCGCTGGTATTGGAGGGATGCACGATATCGCCGACGCTGTTGAGCGAGCCATAATAGCCCTGGTAGAAATTGCGGCCGGCCTGCATCTGCAACAAACCCGGACCGACAATATTAACCGACTGATAAAGAATGTCGCGACCGGCCTGCAACAGAGTGATGTCGCTGGCGCCGAGGTTCAGGAACACGCTGGGCAAGGCGCCGGTGCCGACGATGTCGCGTCCGGCGATCACTTCGAACGGCTTGGCGGCCACGTACCAGGTCGACGTGGTGGGCTTGAAACCCGAGCTCGGAGTACGATTGACACCGATCGCCCGACCGATGCTCAAGTCATCGATATCGATTCCCGCATACACCAGGGCCGGCCCGGATCCCTGCGCGTGCAGGGATCCGGTGACCGTATCCTCGCCGAAGGCGAGCGGATTATAGGCGGTGTCGCGGATGGCGCCGTTGGCAGCGGCATTGGAACGGTTGCCAGCCATGAAATAGGGCCGCAATGGCGTCGCCAGGCTGGCCATGTCGGCGCCCGACATCGATACTGTTGCGCCCGATCCATAAATCGTCCCGGCCGCCAGCAACTGCAACTGTCCGATGGGCGATGGAATCAATTCGATGACCGGCGCCAATCCGCCGGCTGAAGAGGTTTCGGTGACGCGGATATTGCCATTGGCCGCAACCACGCTCAGGCTGCCCGGATAGAAACCCAGGCTGCCGGGCGTGGCGCCCGTCATCGGTGTGGCATCCCCCCCTGCCGAGTAGAGCTGGATCGCCGTCGACGGCGTCCACAGGGTGAATTGAGTATTGGCGCCTTGGGCAATCACGGTCGGCATGCCATTGGCGTCGCGCATCGTGTAATACATGCCCTTGACATCTGAACTTGGGCCCATCCCGGCATCGCCGGCGCCGCCGAACACCAGGTCGCCGCGCGTGGCGACCGTGACGGCGCCGTCGCCCGGCGTCACGGTCGGTCCCGGAGTCTGCATGGAGCGCTTGATGGTGGCCGCATCCAGGCTGCGGGGATCGTAGGACTTCCAATACAGTCCCGAATTGGCCTGCGCGATGACACCGATGGCGCCGGAGGCGATATCGATATTGCCGCGCAAGCCGGTGACGGTGCCGTAATAGTCCGGCGCATAGTTGCTCGCGCCAACGGCGGTACGGCCATTGAGCACGCCGCCTACCTTCAGGGTCAGATCGCCGCCGCCGGTCTGCACCAGCGTGCCGTCCGCCAACACGCGACCGGTGGATGCGACAGCCAGGTCCAGGCCGGTTGACGTCGTATTGCCGGCGCTGGTCATCACACCCGCATTACGGCCTGCGATTACGGTCAGGTTACCGCCGCCCATCGTCCCGATGCCTTGGAAACCAATCAGGCCGGGGCCGCTCGCATAGGCGTAAGTCTTTGCCAGTGCACCGAAGTTGATCCACCATGCCGTCGGGTCCGGGCTGATCCCACTTCCGGCCTGCCGCGACAACCAGTTCGACGTCAGATCACTTGCGACGTAACGTAGCGAGTTGTCGGCGATCTGGATGTTGCCGCTCACGTCCTGCTGCGCCATGAGCAGCACATCGCCACCATGCTCTGGATACCAGGCTTGCACCAAGCCGCCAGTAACCGTGCCGACAAGGTTATACGGATTGCTGCCGTCGGCGGCCAAGATCGGCGCCGATTGCGTGCCGGCAGTATAGACGCCGTACGGCGTGGCTTCGCTGAAACTGCCGGCGGCCAGGAGATCCAGGCCGCCGGTGCCAGTGCGCAGTACGCTGAAGAACGTTCCGGCAAGCGAGCCGTTGTATGCCGCGTCGTTGAGCGTGAGATTGCCGCTATCGTTAAGCGCCTGCGCCGTTTGCAGCATGCGTTGGTCTGCCGCCAACAAATCGGCGCCCGCTGCCAGGCGAATGAACGCCGCCATTGAACCGGCTGCCAACATGCTTGCCCGTGCCGAAGTCGCGGGCGCGGCAGGCGTGCCGGGATCTGTCTGGAGTGACATGCCGACGACATCGGCCTCTTTGCCAACGGGTATAAGCAGGCGCGTCAACTGCGTGCCGTAGGGAATGACACTGCCCGATGCATACATTGTGCCGTTGACTCCCATCGGCCGGAAGGGAACAGGCAAGGGAGCGCCATTAAGCAAAGTTGGGACGGTCCACCCCGCCGGATTGCTTACCGCCACGACATTGCCTGGCTGCAGTTTCCAAAACGAAGTCCCTTGCATGCCGAAGTGAGCAGTATCGGTTGAAAGCATCGATACGGTGACGGCTAAATAAGTCGGTGCACCGGCCTGGCTAGCCCGGAAGCCATCCGAAATACTGCCCGTGACAGTCAAGTTGCCGCCGGCCCGCACCACCAGCGCCATCGGCTCGCCCGCGCCGTAGGCGGCCGACGCCGGATCGCGATTGGCATTGGGGCCGTAGCGATACTTCGCCAGATCGATATCGCCCGAGGTCGACAGATCGCCGCTTGAGGTAATCTGCACGCCCGGACGCAGATGGTAGGCGCTGTCGTAGGCCGACAGCCCTGCCGTGCGCGCCCCCAATGCCGTATTGCCCAGCGCGGCATTGATGAAGCTGGTGCTGGCCGTGTCGTAAGTGTCGAGCGAACCCTGCGTGATGACGGTGCCGGCGGCCAGATCATAAGTCCAGAACGCATTGAGCGCGATGCTGTTGACGCCGCGAATGGTCAGCGGACCGCGGGCATCGACGGCGATGTCGCCCGAGGTTTCGGCGGTGCGCTGCGCATTCAACACCACGTCGCCAAAACTGGCGCCGCCCGGCGTGCTCAGATCGATGGTCGCGCCCGGCGACAGCGTCAGCGTGCCGGCGGCGGCAGTCAATTCCACATGTCCGCGGTTCTTGGCTTCGATGGCCTGGCCATAGCTGTCCGTCTGCAAGCGCGTACCGTGTGCGTCGAGCACGGCAGTCGACGCCAGCGTCAGACCGTTGCCGGCCGACAGACGAATCGTCCCCGGCGCCGTGCCCGAGGCATCAATGGTGCCGTTAACGGTCAGGCCGCCGCCGTCAACCGAGATATTGACCTGATGCGCCTTGACGCCATCGCCGATCACCAAGTCCCCGGTTCTTTGGTCGAAACTGCGCGCATCGAAGAAACCGCCCTGGGTCAGCAACGCATTCAAGCCTGCGAAGTCGGCAAAGCTTGCTGCACTGGCGCTGAAGTCGCCGCTGAGGTAACCGGCATTAACCCGTCCCTGCAGGGCCCCATTCAAGCTCACGACACCATTGCGCGCATCAACGGTAATCGAACCGGCATTGGCGTTAAGCGCCGACACGTCTATCGTTGCGCCTGCGGCCTGGGTGAAGCTCCCCTGCGCGCTATTGAAGATCGCCGTACCGCCGAAACCGTAGATGGTCGCGTTCTGGATCTGCGACGCTTGGCCGGCGAGGTCGATACGGTTGCCACTGTTGAGACTGATGTCATGGGTGGCGTTGACTGCCAGCTTGCCGCTGGGTAGCAAGATAGTGCTGCCGATGGAAACGCTGTCGCCGTTCAGATCGATCTCGGCGCCGGCGATGGTGCTGGTCGCAGTGCTGGGTGTTGCGCCTGCAGGCGCAACCACATTCAGGGCGCCACCGGCCGTGTAAGCCATGATCGACTTCTGGGTACCGGTCAGCAAGGGCGTGCTCAGCGTCAGATTGCCGCCGCTGCCGCTCTGACCGAATACCGCGCCGCTCTGGCTGCTGGGTGCCTGATATACATACAGGCTGCCATTGCCGGCCGAGACGATGCGCTCGCTGGCCGTGAAGTTGACGTCGTTGAAACCGTAGATGGTGCGATTGACCTTGGTGTTGTCCAGTGAGACGAACTGGCCCAGGTCGATTTCCCTTGCCACCAGCTCCAGAGCGCCCAGGCCGGTTCCGGGACCGTTGGCATTCACGGCCGGCGGATTGGCGCCGCTCACGACGCTCCAACTGATGTGGTCGGCAGCAATGACGGCGCGGTCGGCGCCGCCGCCATAGCCATAAATCGCAGGCGAATTCAGCGCAATGTCGACCCCGGTGCCGCGGGTGTCGAGGCCGTTGGAGCCGAACAGGTTGATCGAGTTGGCCGCGCTCAAGGTGAGTTGCCGCAACGTCGGCACGCCCTGCACGGCATCGCCTTGCAGCAAGGTGTTAAGGACTGCCTGATTGAACAAGAGTCCGCTGGAGCCGCTCGCCGCCACTTGGCCGGCGTCGCCGATATTAAGGGTGCCCGCCGCCAGGACGATATTACGCGCACCGAAGCGCGCCGTGGAATCAATGCCGGAGGCGCCATTGGTGGCCAGCGCCAGCGTGCCTTCGGCATACAGCCGGGAATTCGCGCCGATGCTGATCGAGCCGGTGCTGTTGGCCGAACCGACGAATTGCACCGAACCGTTCGACAGGCCCAACACCGTGTTGATGCCGGCCGAGTAGCCCATTCCGGTGGACGCAGAATCATACGGCACGGCGCCCTGGCCGATGGTGCTCAAGGTGACGTCGTTGCCGACCACGATGTCGCCGCCCACCAGGTAGATTTCGCCGGCTTTGAGCATGACGCCGTCGCGCACATACAGGCTACCCGCCGAATAGGGCGACTGGAACGTGAACAGGCCATTGTTCGAAATGGCATAGCCGTTGATGTTCAGGCGCGGCGCGCCGATAGCGCTGAGGTCGTCGGCGCTCACCGAAGAGTTCGCAAAACCGGCCGTCCGCGCGCCGGTGGTGATTTCGCCCACGTTGGTCACCACGGCCTGCCCGGCCACACCGCCGGCAGCGGCCTGGAACAGCGCCGTGCCATCGAAACGCAAGTCGGAACCGGCGCCCGGATTGGCCGGATTGATCAGGTTGATCAGCAGCGCCTTGCCGTCGCTCGGCAACAAGGCCGGCGTACTGCCGAACTGCGCCGCCTGTGCCTGGAAAAAATCGCTGTAGCCCTGCTCGTTGTATTGCGAATAACGGCGCACCGCCGTACCGGACGTGACCAGCACCGTCGAGGGCAACTGACTGACGATGGAGGTGTTGGCAATGCCGGTATAACCCGACACCAGATAGCTGCCGTTGCCGATGGCCGCAGCGCTGTTGGGTACGTTGACGCCGGTGGCGCCGATCTCTACGCGATAAGCGCCCGGCAGCAACGCATAAGTCGACGGCAACAGGGTATACGTCCCCGCCGGCAAGCCCGGCACGCCAGCGCCGATGGTGATCTGCTGGCCCACTGCCGGGTCGCCCGCCCCCTTGTCCGGCGCGACCGGCGCGTAGGCCGAGGCATAGCCCGGCACAATGGCGTAGACCTTGTCGCCAGTCTTGCTGTTAGTGGCAGTGGGATTGGCGTTGACCAGCGGTGTGTTCAGGATGTCGACCGAGCCGCCGCGGCCGGAAACGAAACCGGCCCCCAGCACCTGGCCGCCGCCCGACAGGTCGATCACGGCGCCGCTGTCGACCGCGACGCTCTGCCCCTGCAACTTGACGCCCGCGCTCAAGCCGCTGCCGCCGCTTATGATGCCGCCGGCGGCGAGCGGTGTGATGGCCGCACCGTTGTAGGTATAGCTCACGCCGTCAACGGTGCCGCCATACGGAATCTGCAGGCCGGCCATCGAGACCGAAGTCAGGCTGCCGGGCAACAGTTCGATACGAACGGGATCAACCTCCATACCCGGCACCGCCGCCGCCGTCGGCGCCATCAGTATCTGGCCCAACGGTGCGCGCACAATGCCGCCCTGCTCGATCACTGGCGCGCTCAAGTACAGCGAACCGAACACCGACAAAGGCACGTCGGGCAGCGTAGCGGTGGTGCGACCGATGGTCAGCGTGGCCTCATAGGCGCTGTTTCTCTGCCCGGCCACGATGTTGGCCACGGCATTGGTGGCCGGATAAATCTGCGCCGCTTCCAGGTCCATATCCCATGAAGTGATCAGGGTCGTGCCGCGTTGCTGGCCTGGCGTCGGCAGGAAGCGGATATCGCCCTGGCTGACTAGGCGGACGGTGCGAAAACCCGGCGCGGGCGTACGCACGAAGGCATAGATCGATGAATCGTAATAGCTGGTGTCCGCCGAGAAAACGACGGAGCCCTGCACATCGATCAGTCTGGCGTCCGCCTCGAAGGTGGCTGTGGTCGGCGATTCGGCAGCGCCCGGATTGCCGATGCTGCCGCTGCGGTTGCCGTCGGGGATGATCACCGGCGTGCCGCTCAACGACATATAGGGTGCCGCCAGGCGCACATTGCTGCGTCCGGGCGAGGCGGCCGGGTCGCTGCCGCCGGCGATGCGAGGGCCGGAAGTGAAAGCGCCGGCATTGAGACTCAGGCTCCTGTCCAGCGACAAGGAAACGTCGCTTGAAAAAATCATGAAGTCGCCCGACGACAAGGACAGCGAACTGAACCCGCCCTGTCTGACCATGTCGACGCTGACCGCCGCCTGGCCGAAGGGCAGCGAGGCGGCCGAAGCAGGGTCCGATCCACTCCACGCGGCAGGACGCGACTGGCTCACCGTCATGACGCTGGGCACCACCACGCTGCTGGGAAAGCGCGCCTCCAGATCCGGATAGATCGGTGTGACGAGCGCGATGTTCAGGTCGCCGCCGGAGGCGCCCGAGCCGCCCGAGACGGCGTGCAGATTGCCGTCGAGCACCAGGCCGCTGAGCGAACTCAGGGCGATCGAGCCGCCGTTGGAAACACGCGTCATGCTGCCGACTGCACCGGCGGACTGGCCGGGAACGGTGCTTGCATCGACCGCCAGGGCCGCGCCGTCGGCATTGAGTTCGGCGCCGGGTCGCAGCACCAAGAAAGACGTGTTGCCGCTCAGTTTGATGGCGCCGCCATCGCGCAATGTGCCGTAGGTGCGTCCGAGTATATCGGTGGCGGCATAACCCAGGCCGGACACATCGAGTCGGCCGGCTTCGCCGATCCAGATGGAAACGCCTTGATTGACGCCGGACGCATCGAAATTGGGTGCAGTCGCCGGGTTGGCTTCATTGATCAGGCTGATGCTGCCGCCGCGCGCCGTCAGGCTGCCGTCGACCGTGATCTGACCGAAGGCATCGAGCGTGATGCTCTGCCCCGGATCGACGATGACCGACGCATGGGGCGCGACGACCACGGCGGCGCCGGACGGATTGCCGTCGATCGACGTCGATGTGGAGCGCAGCGCCAGGCTGACGCCGCCGCGCTGCATCAGCGTGGCGCCTTGCGGATGTTCGGCGAACAGCGGGGGAGTCCACAGTTCCATGGCCACGGCCGGATCGCTGCCCGAAGCGGCATTGACGCTGCCGGTGCTGAAGCGATAGACCGGCATGACCGGATTGATCGTCACGCCGTTGTCCACGCGCACGCCCTGGCCGCCATTGAGGTCATAGCTGGAAAAACCGGCGCTGAAAAAAGAACTGTTGTTGCCCGACGTCCCCGCATTGAACATCGGCACCGGCGTCACCGCCACTGTCTGCGGCAACACCGTACCGGTAGGCAGGATGAAGCCGACCGGGTAAGTCATGTCGGCAGCCTGCACCGATCCCGCTGCGAAGACATACTGGAACGGCTTGACAGGAATGCCGTTGGGGAAGACGCCTGAAGGAATCACCGTGCCGGCGCGAATCGTGTCGCCCGCCCCGCTAAAATTGGCGACGACCGACCCCGCAGGCAAAACCGAGCCAGCGGAATAGTAGACCAGAAAGCCGTTGCTGCTTCGCACTGCCGGCTCTATCCCGGGCGGAATGACCCAGTCGCGCAACGTTGCGCCCACAGGCAGGCCGTCGATCTTGACGTCGACCTGCACCGGCACGTCATACAGCAGCGAGGTATAGCGCTGCACCAGTTCGATCGGCAGCGGCTGTCCTACGGCGATGGTGAGCGGTTGCGCCAGCTTCACCGCCACTGCCGCCGCCGTGCCGGCGGCCAGTTCGCCGCCGGCCAGCGCCGCGTTGCTGCCGATCAAAATACTGTCGGGCGTGGAAAGGGTCAGCTTGCCGCCGCCGTTGACGCCATAGGCTTTAATAGTGCCATCCAGCATCAGCGTACCAAGGCTGTGGCCGACGTTGCCCGCAGAGTCGCCGGCGATCAGCGTCACGTTGCCGCCGGTGCCGCCACGGGTCTTGCCGGTAGCCAGCATCGCGCCGCCGGACGACACGTCGATGACGCTGCCTGCGGCGACAGTCAGATCGCCCGTCGAATCCAGGATGACGTTGCCGCCGTTCAGATACGCCAGTTGCGGCGTGTCTTCCTGGCTCATGCGCGTATTGACCCACAGCCCGCGCACATCGATGGTCTTGCCCGTAGCCAGTGTAAGTCGCGCCGAATTATCCGCCGTGGTCAAGGCAATCGGATAGAGCTGGCCATCCGGCAGGAACAGGTTCGACACCTTGACCGTGCCGCCACGTGCGGTCAGGTCGCCCTCGATGTCCACCACAGGCGCGACCAGGCTCAGGCGTCCGCCGTTAGCCAACTGCAGCGGCTGCCTGACCGTGATCTGGCCGCTTGTGACCATGTCCACTGCGCCTAACTGGTCGCCGTTCAGACGAGCCGCGTTCAGCCATACGGTATTCAGGCGCGTTGCATCCAGCACATCGCCCGCCGCCATTGCCGTGCTCACATCGCCGATATCGCCGATCAGCACATCGCTGGCATACGTGCCGGTGCGGCCGACGCCGCTGTACTGGCCCAGCACCAGCGAACCGGCCAGCGCGGCGGTGGTCTGTCCGAGCTTGTAGCCGTCGGTCGCGCCTGTGATCCGGACGACGGTCTGGTTCGGTCCGTTGTAGACAGCGGCCATGACATCGCCTTCGAGCACCGCGGTGGAGGCATTGATCTGCAGACTGCCGGCATCGCGCCCGGAGGTATAACCGTTTTGGAGAAGGTGCTGCGGGCCGATCAGCGGATTGTAGTAGTACTCGGTGGTGTTGTTGCCCCATCGCGCATGGGCCGATTCGAAACCTTTGTAGACGCCGTCGAAACTCAGATTGGCCGGTGCCGTGTCGACGCGATAGAGCTGGCCGTCGCTGCCTTTGAGCCAACTGACATTGACGTAGCCGGTCTGCACGTTCACGGTGCCGCCGGAGATATTGATGGCGGAACCGGTCTGCGTGATCACTTCGGCCCCGCCCAGCGTCAGTGCGCCACCTTGCGCCGCCCATTCACCGACGCGATGTCCCTGGTTGGCGAGGTAACCGCCGACTTCGAGCAGTCCGCCCGCTGTGTACCAGCGGTCCGAGGCGTAGCCGCCGGTGCCGGCCGGCACATAGATCAGCCGGCTGGTGTCGATCCAGACGTTGCTGCTGCTAAGCGTTCCGCTATCGCGCGCGACCGGCGCATCGCGCAATTCATTGCCCTGGATGTTCACCAGCAAACCGTTCGACGACATCGGCAGCGATACACCTACCGCACCTGAGACGTCCAGCGTCGAACCGCTCGCGGCAAAGGCGCGCTTGGTCGCGCTGGCGGCGATCTGCCCGCCGCTGGCCAGCGTCAGAGAACCGTCTGCAAAATTGATGTTGCCGCCGCTGACGATTTCCACACGCGACTGGTCGCGCCGGTCTGAGAGCTTGGAAAGATTGTCGAAGACGCCCGACGATGCGCTTGCGCGCAGCGCATCCTGCTTCGCCGAATCGGCAATGAGCGCGTCGCGCTGACTGTTCAAGGCAGTCGTCGTGCCATCGTCATCAATCAGTACCGCCGTATAAGAACCGCTTCCCAGCGTGACGCTGCCTTGCGCATCGCTGGCCGAATTAAGCAAGTGGATGGTGCCGCGCGTGTTGACGGTCGTCGTGGCAATAGCCACACCGTTTTGCTGCACGTCGCGGCCGGCCAGGGTTACGTCTCCCTCCGGCGAGGTCAGCAAGCCTGTGTTGACGACCTTGCCGGCCGTGCTGCCGTTGATGAATTGCGGCGATATTTCATTGCCGCGCGTGGTCGACATTGCATTAGCATCGGTGCCGTAGCCCTTGCGGATGATGAAGCTGTCGCCGGCGGCCAGTGCCGCCTGCCCCTTGGGCGTACTGATGGTGCCGGCGTTACTCACCTCGCTGCCCAGCAGCAGCACATAGCCCCCGCCTTGCGTAACCGAGGCCGCTGGCGCGGTGCTGATCCGCGCCCCAGCTTCGACGATCAATTTGCCGTTGGCATCGGTGAAGCTGGGTGTGGTGCCGTTGGCGCCGTAAAGACCGCTGGCGGTGAACTGACTGTCGCTGATGGCCGCTGCGGCAGCGACCAGATTGCGCGTATCGACTTGGCTGCTGCCGCTGAAAATAACGCCGTTGCGGTTGACGATCATTACCGTGCCATCGCCCTTGATCTGGCCCTGGATCTGACTCGGGCGCGCCAGCGGATCGTTGATACGGTTGAGCACCGCCCAGCTCGGCTGCTGCAGGAAACTCAGGATCGTGTTCTTGCCGATGTTGAACGTCTCCCAGTTCAGGATCGCCTTGTCGGCAGTCTGCTGAATCGCCACCACGGTCTTGCCGTCGACAGTCGTCTGTGTTGGCGCATTGGCGTTGAGCCAGCCTTTGGTGAGGCTGTCGGTATCGACCTTGAGGCCGCCGTCGGTCAGGCCGTCGGGCACCCCCGCTCCATTCGTGGCAGCAAGACGTGCCGCGGCTTGCGCCGCCTGCTGGGCGGCAATGCCGCGCGCCATGATGGCGAGATTATTGAGGGAAGTCTGTAGCTGCTGGTTGGCCTGCTGCTTTTGCTGGGCCGGATTGGTCAGCGATGACGCCGGCATGCCGTTGGGCAGATATCCCGTAGCTGCCGCACTGCTTTGCGCAGCTCCCTTGGCCGCAAACCAGGCGCTGCTGAACGCTTGCTGCGCATGGGCGCTGTGCCAGGCTCCTGTCGCCAGAATAAGCGCTACCGCATGCGCCAACGGCGCAGCTCTGAAAACGCCCGATTCTTTGCGCCTGATTGAGCAATGGGTAATTGCCCGATGACTGCCTACGCTGCGACCGCCTTTGTCCATGTAATTTCCCGCCTTTGAATGAGTCAATGCCGTATCGCTTATCTTTTTTCTGCGTACGCCATACCTATCAAGCCTTCGGCAAACAAACCTCTACACGTCTGCGTCCTGCTCCCGATACGTCAAGACGAACGACAGGCAATCGACCCGCAGATTATTTAGAACTCATTTCACACTTAGCGCACAAAAACCCGCAAAAAAAATGACACCAGTGCGATGTCATTTTTTTGTCATAAAACAGGGCTGGCAATTAACTCCGCAGCCAACGCCGCAGCTAACTCAGCACATACAAACCGCCCGGCAACGAAGTGGCTTGCAGGTCGAACGAACGCTGCAATTGCGACAGCGCGAGATCCAGCGACGCGATGTAGAAGCTGCCGCTCACAGGCTTATCGCGCACGGCGGCATTCATGAGAACGACCTTGCCCGGACGATAACGATTGATCTCATCGATGACCCTCCCCAGCGCAACTTCGTTGAACCTGAGTTCCCCATGACGCCAGGCCGATACCAGTTGCGGCTCGATCGCGGCGATGCCGCTGAGCGCGTGACGGTCATAGACCGTTTGCTGACGCGCAGTCAATGTACGCTCGCCCGCTGGATGGCTGACGGAAACCGTGCCGGCAAGGCAAGTGACGCAAATTTTGTCGTCGACATAGCGCACCTCGAAGCGCCCTTCGCTCGACGTGCTTTTCCCCACGCTCGCACTGACGGAAAATACCCGGCCTGTCGTCTTCAGATCGACCGCGGCTTCACCACCCAGCAATTCGATGCCCGCAATCCGATCGGCGACGACCTGACGGCGAATACTGGTTTGCGTGTTGAGCGTAAGGTGTATACCGTCGTTGAGCTCAAACGAGCGCTGTTCGCCGATGACAGTGCGATCATCCGCGCTCCATTCGCCAGGTGCTGCCCACAAGCCGAACGGCGGATGCACCACCGCCACGGCGGCAACGGCTGCGGCAGTTACCGCTGCGCCCATGAACAGACGGCGTGTCGGCTTGACAAGAAGAGGGATATTTTGTGAACCGGCGGCCCTTCCCAAGTTCGCAACGTCGACAGGCGCCATCGCGCTCGATGCCGACTTGACCAGCTCCCAATGACGTCGCGCAGCACTGAATGCCGCATGATGTTGCGGGCTGGTGCGCACCCAGCGTTTGAATCCGTCGAGATCCCATTGCCTGACATCGCCCGAATGGAGCAAGCGCAACCAGACCCAGGCTTGTTCTTCAAGCTTGGCCTCCGGAGATATCTTGTTGTTCGAATGTGTCTTCATGCTGTGGGATGTCTGCCGGCTTGCAGTTGCCGACTGTTATCGTAAATGGAAACGTTCTTTCGTGGTCGCCTCCTGATTCTATGACGAACGACGGTAGGGGGTAACCGCACATTTTTACTCATTTTTTCTCTGGGCGATCAGGAAGTCATGCGCTTTTTTCAGATCCGACTCGACCGTCCGCAGAGAAATATCCAGACGCCGGGCCACTTCCTTTTGCTCCATCCCATCCCAATGCACCATATAAATCACGTCCTGCTGGCGTTTGGGCAGGCGCTCGATATGGCGCAGCACGGCCTCGACTTCCGAACGGGCTTGCACGATATGCTCTGTGCCGGGCGCCGGATCGGCCAGCTCGATGACTTCGTTGACCTCGTCCAGCGACACCGAGCGCGACTGCCGCCGTTGGATATCGATCGCGATGTTGACGGTCATGCGCAGCAGATAGCCGGCGGGATTTTGTATCGTTTCTTCCTCTTCCTTGCTCTGCAGGCGCAACCAGGCGTCCTGCAGCGCGTCGCCGGCAAGATCGCTACTGCCCAACATGCGCGACAGACGCGATTTGAGACTGCCATAGTGTCTGATCAGATAATCGACCAAGCTTGAAGTCGCTTGCTCGCTCATTGCCGTCCATCCTGATTGCGGTCTTGATTGCTCTCGTCGCAACGCATGCTTGCCTCTGCATCGTTCGGCACGATCAGCATGGTCAGCGGCTGCGGCATATCGACAGGTGGCGCCGGGTTCATTTGCAATTGCCGCAATACGTCGAGGACAGCCTTGTCCCGTCCCTTATCGCCGGTAGAAGTCAGCAGGACCGACTGCTGGATCTTCCCGATGGCGTCCACGCGGAAACGCAACAAGGTGCGATATTGTCCGGGTGCCGTCCTCGGACTGCTGCACAGCGTCTGCCAAATACGCTTTTGCAAAAGCCTCGAATACAGCACCCAGCGCTGTTCGCCTTTCACTACCAGATTGTCGGACGCAAGCTTCAAAATGAAAGCGCGCGAGGCGCCTGAATTGAATTCTTCGGCAATCAGCCCGGTTCCCGTGAGGATGACGTGTAGCGCGTCCTCGGCGGCATAGTCGCCTTGAATCGCCGTCGACGTCCGATTGGCGACCAGCTCGCTGCGAAACAATGTGGGATAGTGCGTGAGACTTGCGTATTGTTGCAATGCCAGGGACAACGGAATAGATGCGATGTTGAAAGAAAACAGTTCGGCTTCATCCGTTTCACCCTGCCCTGGCAATACCGATTGAACCACTGCCTGCGTCGCGGAAATGCCTGTACTTACCAGGCACCCTGCCAGTGTAAGCACACCGACCAATGCCGAACTAGCTGTCATGGTTCGAATAAAGTGCGACCAGTTGAAGAAATCGGGACACGTGGATACCACGCGGAATGAACGCGGATTGTATTCGTCAAAAATGACAGTTCAATGACACTGAACGGGCCGACAGGACTGCGACCGGAAGTGGCGGCATAAGGCCGTCATAGCGAACTGCGATCCAGTCAAGCATCGTGGTTGGCTGAATGGGTGGAATATCCGTTCAAATGCTGTCCGCCAGTCCATGCGCGCCATCGCGCAACATTAGCTTTCGGTCTTCTCTGACCATGCCGTACAGTCTAGAACTCATTTCATCAATAGGCGTGAGATGCGTTCTAATAGCCGCCAAGATGTCGAGAAGAAAGCTCAGGGGGTTTTCCCAACCAACTATTTCTGGTTTACTAACCAATCGGCGGTCTGGAAAAACGACTGCATCAGCCGTGTGCGCAAGGCTTCATCGAGGCCGGTGTCTTCCATCGCCCAGGCCATGCAACGCAGCCATTGGTCGCGCTCGGAGATGCCGATGGGAAACGGTAGATGGCGCGCACGCAGGAAAGGATGGCCGAAGCGTTCGATGTACAGGTTGGGACCGCCGCTCCAGCCGGAGAGGAACCAGTAGGTCTTGTCGCGCGAACCGTCGAGCGACGCCGGATGCAGCGCCCGGAGGCCAGCGAACTCCGGCTCGAGGTCCATCAGGTCGTAGAAACGATCCACCATTGCGCGCAGCTTTTCCGCGCCGCCGATCATGTCGTAGACAGTCGGTTGATTGAGTTCTTCGATTTGCATAGACCGAGATGATACCCGCTTCAGCGTGCTTATGCCTCTCGCAGCGTCTGCAACGGCGGCTTCGACAGCACGTCGCGCAAGCCGGCCCAGCCGCCGAATACGGCGCACAGAATGCCGATCGCGGCGCCGGACAGCCACAGCCACGGACTGAAACGCCATTCGAAGTCGAACACATAATGCGCCAGCGCCCAGCCGATGCCAGCGGCGCCGCTCGCCGCCAGCAAGCCGGCCACGCTGCCGATCAGCATGACTTCGATGCGTTGCGCCTTTGCCAACTCCCGCCGCGTGGCGCCGAGCGCGCGCAGCAAACCCGCCTCGCGCACGCGCTCATCCTGGGTGCCGACCAGCGCGGCATACAACACCAGTACGCCCGCCGTCAGCGTGAACAGGAACAGGAATTCCACTGCGGCAATCACCTGATCGACGATATCCTGGATCTGCTTGAGCACGCTGCCGATGTCGACCACGGTCAGGTTCGGAAAATCGCGCGTGAGCACATTGCCGAGACCGGCCTTGGCGTCCGGCAAATGGAATGCCGTGATCCAGGTCTGCGGCATGTCCTTCATCGCCGCCGGATTGATGATGACGAAGAAATTGACGCGCAGCGAGCCCCATTCCAGCTTGCGAATGCTGGTGACCGGCACGCTGATCAGTTGACCGGCGATATCGAATTGCAACCGGTCGCCCAGCTTGAGTCCGAGCGTCTTGGCCAGCCCCTCTTCCACCGAAGCTTCGGGACGGCTGTCGTCATACCATTTGCCGCCGACGATGGTGTTCTGCGCCGGCACGTCGCGCATGGTTGAAAGGTTGAATTCGCGGTCGACCAGGCGTTTGGCGCGGTCTTCCTGATACGTATCGTTGGTCACCGGCTTGCCGTTGATCTGCACCAGCCGGCCGCGGATCATCGGGAACAGCCGTACTTGCTGCAAGCCTTCCTGCGTCAGTTTTTGTTCGACCACGTCTTTTTGGTCGGGCTGGATGTTGATGACGAAGCGATTCGGCGCATCCGCCGGTGTGGCCTGGCGCCAGGCGCCGATCAGGTCGCCGCGGATCACGGTCAGCAACAGCAGGGCCATCAGGCCGAGGCCGAGCGCCACGATCTGCATCGTGGTCGCACCGGGCCGGCGCTGCAAGCCATCGATGGCGAAGCGCCAGCTCTGGTTGTCGAACAGGCCGCGCAAGGATTGCACGCTCTTGAGGCAAGCCCAGGCGACCAATGCAAACAGCGCAAAGCCGCCAAGGAACCCTGCGGCCGTCATGGCGCCCAGCTTGATGTCGCCGGCCTGCCATAGCAGCAATCCGGCAAACACGATCATGCCCAATACATAGGCGGCGATGCTCATCGCCTTGGGTGCAGACGACTCGCGCCGGATCACGCGGTTGTGCGGCACATTGCGCAACTGCAACAACGGCGGCAAGGCGAACCCGACCAGCAACAGCAAACCGATGGCGATGCCCTGCAACGCCGGCCACCAGCTCGCCGCCGGCAACGCGGTCGGCATGAAGCGGCCGAGCCACTCGATCAATGCAAAATGGGCTGCAAAGCCGAGCAATACGCCAAGCCCGCTGCCGGCGAGGCCGATCACAACGAATTCCTGCAGGTACATCACCGTGACCTGGTTTTGCGTCATGCCGAAACAGCGCAGCATGGCACAGGCGTCCAGGTGGCGCAGCATGAAACGGCGCGCGGCCATCGCCACGGCGACCGCCGCCAGCAAGGCCGACAGCAGGCCGACCAGCGACAGGAATTGCTCGGCGCGGTCGAGCGTGGCGCGCATTTCCGGCCGTCCCGATTCAAGCGACTCGATGCGCACGCCCTTGACGTTGCCGTCGTCGATGGTCTTCTGCAGCCATTGCTGGTAGGTCTTGATCCGCTCAGGCGCGCCTGCGAGCAGCAAGCGATACGTGACGCGCGAGCCGTATTGCACCAGGCCGGTAGCAGCCAGGTCATCCATTGCCAGCATCACGCGCGGTGCGAAATTGACGAAGGCGCTGCCGCGGTCCGGCTCGACCGCGATCACGCCGGCAATACGGAATGTCTTGTCGCCCAGTTTGACGACGTCGCCGAGCTTGACCTGCAAGGCCGACAGAATGTTCGGATCGACCCATACCGTACCTGGCTGCGGCACGCCGTCGGCAATCCGGTCGGCGCCGCCGGCAGGATTGGCCAGCGTCAACTGGCCGCGCAAGGGATAGGCGCTGGTGACCGCCTTGATCGATGACAGGATGGACCGCCCTGCCGCTCCCTCGCCGGCAATCGCCATGCTCGGGAATACCACCGTCTGCGCCATCGCCAGATTCGCCTGGCGCGCCTGGTCCAGCCAGCCGGCATTGAGCGGCTGGTCGGCGCCGACCAGCAAATCGGCGCCAAGCAACTGATGCGCATCGCGCACCAGGCCAGCGCGCATGCGATCGACGAAGAAGCCGACCGAAGACAGCGCGGCCACCGCGACAATCAGCGCGATCAGCAAAAAACGCAACTCCCCGGCGCGCCAGTCACGGCGCGTCATACGCAACGATAAAGAAAACATGCAGGCCCAGACAGGAAAAATGATGGATGGTCAGCGGCGCCGCAAGACTGGCACTGAATCACTGAATGATTTGATCGACAGAATAGCGCATCCGGCGCGATCAGGTGTCAACGCAACCGTCAGCGCAGCCAGAGCGCCAGTCCTCCCAGCGTCAGCAGCACGCATGCCGCGAACAGCATCTTGAGACGCGTGCGCAGGTTATCCAGCGCCGCCACCAGTTGCGCATTCTGCTCGGCCAGCGTGTTGATCAGCGCGGAGGCTTCCAGTTGTTCGCTTTCCAATTGGGTAATGCGCTGCGTAAGCTCTGCGTTGCTGTCGGCTTCGATGATGCCGGCGTCCTCCCGGGTGACCGATTTGGCTTTCTTGGTGCGCGCCCACAGATCCTTGGCGCCGCGCACCACGGTCGGCGTGGCCTGCACGACATCCGACCACGGTATCAGTTTGAATGCGGCAATCCAGTTAATAGCCATTCATTACTCCATGTCATTGAACTCAATATGATCCGGCTCTTCTAATCCCTGCCTTTGGTATTGCCTCGTTGCTGCCACCGGTAGACACTTGCACCTAGTCAAAGTTGAGGAAAGAAATGAATTTATTCCCGTGGCGCATTGCCACTCTGTTATCGCTGTCCGCCTTCAGTCTTGCCAGCTACGCGCTCGATTGCAATCAGGCCCAGACGCAAAACGACATGAACGAATGCGCCGCCCAGGCGCTCAACAAGGCTGACGCCGAATTGAACCAGACTTACGTCGATTACCGCAACCGCCTCGGCAAAGCCCGGCAGAACGAGATTCGCGACGTACAACTGGCGTGGATCAAATATCGTGACCTGTCCTGCAAGTATGCCAGTTCCGCCAGCGTCGGCGGCTCGGCGCACAGCATAGCGCTGCAATCCTGCCTGACGGAAAAGACACAGGAACGCACCAGGGAGCTCAAGGCGCTGTCGGCATGCCCGGAAGGCGATATCTCCTGTCCTCGTTGAACCAGGGCCTGCAGGCGCTGCGCTGTCAACGCGGGCGGTTTGGCAAACGTTCATTGGCAGGCACTACAGATTCATGCTGTAATGCCTCAAGCGCAGGCCACGATATCCCAATCGCACAACCCACGTCATCCCTGAATGGAGAAAACCATGAAAAAGCTGCTCGCCGCCATCGCCCTCATCGCTCCCGTCTTGCTCAGCCCCGCCGCCATGGCGCAGAACACCCAGCAAAGCAAAATGACCTCCTGTAACAAGGATGCCACCGGCAAGAAAGGCGATGAACGCAAGGCCTTCATGAAAGAATGCCTCTCCAATAAACCAGCGATGCCGGCCGCCCCTGCAACGCAGCAAGAAAAGATGAAGACCTGCAACGCCGACGCCAAGGGCAAGAAAGGCGACGAACGCAAAGCCTTCATGAAGGAATGCCTGAAGAAAGACAAGTAAAAGTCAGGTAAGCGAAATAAGCCGCCACACTGCGGCGCACAGCAAAAAGCCCGCACATGAAATCCGATGCGGGCTTTTTTGCGTGCACAATATTACTAAAAAGACATCATGCCTGACTGCGCTTGAAGAAGAACAAGCCCGCGCCGACCAACATCAGCACGCCGCCGAAAAAACGGTTCTGCATCTTCACCGCCTTCGCATCTCGGAAAAATCGCTGCATGCGGCTGGCTGCAAACGCATAGCCATGCATCACGACCAGATCCACCGTCACCATGGTGATTGCCATGAGCAGCAATTGCAGCCACAGCGGCCTGTCGTGATTGATGAATTGCGGTAAAACCGCGACCATGAACACGATGCCTTTCGGATTGGTGGCATTGGTCAGGAAGCCGGTCACCGTGCGTTGCCACCATGCCGTTGCAGCGACAGGACGCGCAACCTCTTTATCGTCGATGTGCACCGGCGCGCGCCATTGCGACCAGCCGAGATAAATCAGATACGCCGCGCCGAGAATTTTGATCGTGTTGAAAGCCGCTTCGGACGCCACCAGCAGCGACCCCACGCCGGCGCCGGCAATGACCAGAATCAGCACGAGCGCGATCTCCAGGCCAAGGATGGTAGCGCTGGTGCGGCGCACGCCATAGTTCAGGCCATGACTCATTGACAAGACTGCTCCCGAACCGGGAGAAATCGCGATCAGGCAAGCCGCCAGAAAAAAAGCAAACCAGGATTGAAAAGCCATGCCGTCACTTTCTGCAGGTAAATCGGATCAGCATTATAGAACTCATTTCATCAATGGGCGTGAGCGCCTATTGACGAAATGAATTCCAAGGACAACCGGCGCCATACGCTGAACTCCGCCATGCGAACACCGTCTGATAGGAGATAGCTGTTCCGATCAAGATCAACCTGCAAGGAGCGCCACATGAACATCCATCTGTCTTTCGGCCCGCTGGTGGCTTTGATTGCCGGCATTCTGATCCTGGTGATGCCGCGCCTGCTCAATTTCATCATCGCGCTGTACCTGATCGTCATCGGCCTGGTAGGCCTGTTCGGTTCACGCGGCTGGCCGTTTTCCTAGAAACGAAGCAGAACGGCTGCAACAGTCACTTACAAATATGGCATCTTTTGAAACACTCTGATGTCGTCGCTTCGGTTTCCGGCTCGTTAATGGAAGTAAGGCGCAACAATCTAGCGCCGATACTGAAAAAACTTCTCTTTAAGGAAATTGCCATGAAATCGAAATCCATCATCGTTGCAGCCCTGTTCTCCGCTCTGACTCTGCCAGTGTTCGCTCAAACCGGCACACCAGCTACGCCTGCTGCAGCACCGGCAACTCCTGCGGCTGCGACTGCCGCTCCCAAGGCTGAACACGCCGCCAAACACAAGACTGTGAAGCACGCCAAGAAGGTCGCGAAGGAAAAGACTGAGAAGACCGCCGATGCACCGGCTGCAAAACCTGCAACCGATGCAGCAGCACCTGCCAAGGCCAAGTAATTCAAGTAGCGTGCGATGAAGCACGCAACACGCTCAGGGCGTATCAACAAAAGCGGTTTGCCATCGAAACATGGCAAACCGCTTTTTTCATTGCTGCGCGAGGATATCGGGTACGCGGCGCTCAGCCCAGATCGGCCTGCCAGCGCAAGGCAATGCGAGGTCCGTCGCCCTGCCCGCCGATCTCGCGTTGCGCATGGCAATCCATGCCGATGCCTGCCGCATACAGGATCTGTTCCTGCGCAAACACGATGGGCAGATACGGACGTTCCCAGGCTGGTATATCCATGCTTTGATAGTGATATTTAAGGCTCTTGGACGGCCGGTTCCATGCCAGCTTCACGCGTTCGCCGCCGCTGCGCAGACATACTGACAATGGCTGTTCGCGCAACCATGCCGCGTTGAAACCTTGTTCGGCAACGTCGAAAAACAGGCTGCCGGCAAACTGCGGGAAATGCAGTTTTTCTTCGCCGCGCCAGACAAACGGTTGCGGCGCCGTATTCTCATCGAACAGCGGCCGTCGCGGCGTCAGGAAAACACGCTCGCGATAACGCCGGATATGGCAATCGGGGTGCGTCACGCAAAGTTGCGCATCATATTTCGCATCCAATAATTGCGTGCGCAATTCCAGCAACCACGCCGCCGACGGCATGCGCAAGCCACGCAGGCCAAACCAGTAGCGCAACAGGTTGTCGATCCGTTCCGGGTCGAGTCGGCGCAAGGCCGGGACGCTCAGGTATTCTCCATCCATGCATGCGGCGAGGTCCTGGCTCGCGAGCACGATCAGCAACCGCTGTGCCGATTGCGCATGTCCTGCCGCGCGCGCAAATCGCTCCTGGAATCCTGGAAAGAATTCCGCCAGCACCGGCATGACCTTGTGCCGCAACGCATTGCGTGCATAGCGCGTGTCGCTGTTGGATTCGTCCTCCACGAACTGCACTTCCTGCTGCTGCGCGTATCGCTCGAGTTCGCTGCGCGATGCGGCGAGCAAGGGGCGCGCCATCAGCAATCCGGCATTGCCGAGCAACTCGGCCGCCTTGTTGGCGCTGTCCATGCCCGACAGGCCGGCCACGCCAGCGCCGCGCAGCATTTGCAACAGCACGGTTTCGGCCTGGTCGTCCAGATGATGCGCAGTAAGCAGCAACTCCACGCCGTGTTCGCGGCACAACGCGCCGAGCGCCTGATAACGAGCAACGCGCGCAGCCTCTTCCACGCCGCTTTTGTCCTTCTGCACGAGCGTGATGTTGCGCGTGCCGAAAGCGACGCCAAGACGTTCGCACTGTTGCAGACAATGCGCCTGCCACCGGTCGGCGTTGACGCTGATGCCATGATGGATATGGAACGCAAACAGGCGCACGCCACGCTCGCGCGCAAACGCGGTCGCGATATGCAGCAGTACGGATGAATCGAGTCCGCCGCTGTAGGCAATTGCCATCGAGGGAAATGCGGCGGGAAACGTGCCTCCGTTATCGAAACGATGCGAAGTGCTCAACGCAAGCAGGGCTTGGGCAAGTTGTTCCTGGAGGGATGGGACGGCGCCTGAGGCAGACATGTGCGTTTTTCCTGCTCGCAGAAGAGACAATGGCCTCAAACGAGGCCATCGGCTATGGGATAAAAACGTTCTCCGGCTAGAGGCTTATTCCTGCGTATTGAGTTCCTTGAATTTGCCGTAGCTCATCAGCTTTTCATGACGCGCCGCCAGTAATTCCTTGGTCTTGATGCCCTGGAACTGGCGCAGCGTATCGGCCAGCGCGCGCTTGAGCAGCGAGGCCATTTGCTTCGGATCGCGATGCGCGCCGCCCAGCGGTTCGTTGACGATCTTGTCGATCAGTCCCATGGCCTTGAGGCGGTGGGCAGTCAGGCCCAGCGCTTCGGCGGCGTCGGCAGCGCGGTCCGCGGTCTTCCACAGGATCGAGGCGCAGCCTTCCGGCGAAATCACAGAGTAAGTCGCATATTGCAGCATCAACACCGAGTCGCCCACCGCAATCGCCAGGGCGCCGCCGGAACCGCCTTCACCGATGATGGTGGCGATCAGCGGCACTTTCAGTTCGGCCATGACGTAGAGATTGTGGCCGATTGCTTCGGACTGGCCGCGCTCTTCCGCATCGATGCCGGGAAACGCGCCCGGCGTATCGACGAAGGTAAAAATGGGTAAATTGAATTTTTCGGCGACTTTCATCAGGCGCATGGCCTTGCGATAGCCTTCCGGTTTCGGCATGCCGAAGTTGCGCATGGCGCGTTCTTTGGTGTCGCGGCCCTTCTGGTGGCCGATCACCATGCAAGCCTGGCCGTTGAAACGCGCTAGGCCGCCGACGATGGACAGGTCGTCCGCATAGGTGCGGTCGCCGTGCAGTTCGTGGAAGTCGGTGAAGATTTCATTCACGTAGTCCATGGTGTAGGGACGTTGCGGATGACGTGCGATTTGCGACACTTGCCATGGCGTCAGCTTGGCGTAGATATCTTTGGTCAGTTGCTGACTTTTTTTGACCAGGCGCTCGATCTCTTCCGAGATATCGACGGCCGAGTCGTCTTGCACAAAGCGCAACTCCTCGATTTTGGCGTCGAGTTCGGCGATCGCCTGCTCGAAACCCAGAAATGTCGTTGTCGACTTGCTCATCGTATTCCTTTACTCATTTTCATGAACAGGCGGCAGTATAACAGCCCGCGCCGCCTTATTTTCGTTGCCGCTTTGCCAACCAGGCAATCGATTCAAGCGCTTCATTCGTTTCAATCGTCAGGACGCGACGGCATCCAGACTGCGCCACAGATACCAGGTGGCAACAGTACGCCACGGCTCCCAGTTGGCGGCAACTTCGCGCGCATCGCTGCGCGACACCGGCTCACCTGAAAAATAACTGTCGCTGATGCCCTTGAGCAACCCTGGATCGTCCAGCGGCAGGACGTTCGGCCGCAGCAGATTAAATATCAAAAACATCTCGGCTGTCCAGCGGCCGATCCCGCGGATCTGGAGCATCTCGGCAATGACGTCTTCGTCGCCCATCTCCGCCCATTTGTCGGGATGAACGGTCTTGGCCTTGAAGTGATTGGCGAGGTCGAGGATGTATTCCGCCTTCCGTTTGGACAGACCGCATGCGACAAGATTCTCGTGTCCGGCCTTGATGACCTGAACCGGCAGGCATTTAGGGCAAGTTTCAAGGAAACGGTGCCAGACCGCCTGGGCGCTCTTGGTGGAAATCTGCTGGCCGATGATGGAACGCGCCAGTGTGGTGAATGCATCGCCGCGCCCGGTGAGCTGCAGGTCGCCGAATTGCGGGATGAGCTTGCGCATGATGCGGTCGCGCTTCATCAGTTCCGCCTTGGCGTCCTCCCAGTACGCCGGCACGCTGATTGCCTGATCAGTCGGATTGTTTTTTGTCATTCTCGTCAGCCTCGTCGCCACTCGGTCAAACCGCCCGGTTTGTCTTCCAGAATCACGCCGGCCGCGGCAAGTTCCGCGCGGATGCCATCTGCTTCGGCGAAATTCTTTGCTTTTTTGGCGGCGATGCGCGCCGCGATCTTTGCTTCGATATCTGCCGCAGACAATCCTGCAGCTTCGCTGCCGACGCCGCCTTTGAGAAAACTGTCGGCCGGACGCTGCAACAGGCCGATCACGCCGGCCAGCGCTTTCAATTGCCGGGCAAGTGCAACCGATTTGCTCTTGTTGATCTCGTTGGCGAGATCGAACAACACCGCAATCGCCACCGGCGTATTGAAATCGTCGTTCATCGCTTCGGCAAAACGCTGCGCATGCGCCTCACCCTGGTCCACCGCCGTAACCGCCGCCAAGTCGTCCACCGGCACTTCTTTCAGCGCCGTATAAAGACGCGTCAAGGCTTGGCGGGCGTCATCCAGATGCGCGTCCGAATAATTCAGCGGACTACGATAATGCGCGCGCAGAATGAAGAAGCGTACCACTTCGGGATCGTATTTTTTCAGCACATCACGGATAGTGAAAAAATTTCCCAGCGATTTCGACATTTTTTCATTGTCGACACGGACGAAACCGTTGTGCATCCAGTAATTCACAAAGGTGTGCCGGTGCGCACCTTCGGATTGCGCGATTTCATTCTCATGGTGCGGGAACTGCAAATCCTGGCCGCCGCCGTGGATGTCGAAGTGATCGCCGAGCAGTTCGCCGGACATGGCCGAGCACTCGATATGCCATCCTGGACGTCCCTTGCCCCACGGCGAATCCCATTTGACTTCGCCCGGTTCGCTTTCCTTGGCGGCTTTCCACAGCACGAAGTCGAGCGGATCACGCTTGCCGGCATTGACGTCGACGCGCTCGCCGGCACGCAGGTCGTCGAGCGATTTCCCCGACAATTTGCCGTAACCGGGAAAATCGCGCACCGAATAGTTGACGTCGCCGTCGCTGCCCTGATAAGCCAGCCCGTTCTTTTCCAGTTGACCGATCATCGCCAGCATCTGCGGCACGTAAGCTGTGGCGCGCGGCTCATGGTCCGGCTTCTGCACGCCGAGCGCAGCCGCATCTTCGTCCATGGCAATGATGAAACGCTGGGTCAGTTGGCCGATCGACTCGCGGTTTTCAATCGCGCGCTGGATGATCTTGTCGTCGATGTCAGTGATGTTGCGCACATACGTCACGTCGAATCCGGAAGCGCGCAACCAGCGCTGCACCATGTCGAACACCACCATCACGCGCGCATGACCGAGATGGCAGTAGTCGTACACGGTCATGCCGCATACGTAGAGGCGGACCTTGCCCGGTTCGATTGGGGAAAAAGCCTGCTTATCACGCGCCAGCGTGTTGTAGATTTTCAGATTGCTCATGGATGGGAAATATCGGTTCCGGCAATAATCATTCGTGATGCGTTTCGATGCTGAGCGGGTGGCGCGAGTTGCCATCTGCCAGCACGTTTCAGTGCGTCCGCGCTTGTTTTTTTATAGCGGTCTACAACATGAATACAACACGATTGCCAAAACCCTTTTTATAGTGCTTCTTTGATAAAATGCGTCTTTTCGTTCGAGTATAGCATTGATGAAAACCATGCCTCTTGCATCTCCGCACACATATCGCAATGCATTGCGTGGCATTTTGAACAAGACCGTCATTCTATCCGGCCTGATCGCCGCAATCTACTCCGCGCAGGCCACCGAGGTTTCGGACATCAACAAACTCATGCGCACCGGGCAATATGCCGAAGCCCTGGTCAAGACGGACGCGGTACTGGCAAAGCATCCGCGCGACGCGCAGATGCGTTTCGTCAAAGGCCTGATCTTAGCAGAACAGAACAAGTCCGCCGAAGCCATCGCCATCTTCAGCAAGCTGACCGAAGACTTCCCTGACCTGCCTGAACCTTACAATAACCTGGCAGTGCTGTACGCCGCCAATGGTCAATACGACAAGGCCCGCGCAACACTCGATATGGCGATCCGCACCAACCCGACCTACGCTACCGCGCTCGAAAACCTCGGCGACATCTACGCCAAGCTGGCCAGCCAGGCCTATGACAAGGCGCTGCAGATCGATCCCGGCAGCAACGTCCCGCAACCAAAACTGACACTGGTGCGTACGCTGGCCGGCAACGTTACCGGCGGGACAATTCCCAAACTGGCGAGCGCAGGCACGACAAGCAAACCGACGGCGCCCGTAGCAACAACGCCTGCGCCAATCCCGGCCCCGCTTCCCGCCCCAACACCGACTCCGGCGCCCGCGCCGGAGGTAAAGCCGAAGCCGAAGCCGGAACCGAAACCGGAACCCGCTCCAGCCAAACCTGCGCCGGTTGAAAAACCGAAGCCTGTTGAGAAGCCAGTGGAAAAGCCAGCCGACAAGCCCGTAGAAAAACCGGCTGACAAGGCAGAGAAGCCATCCAAATCCGACAAGGCAGCCGAAAAAGCCGCTGAAAAGGCCGCCGAAGCCGCTCGCGCCGAAAAAGACAAGGCCGTGGTGCTGGCAGCCGTCAACAACTGGGCCAAGGCCTGGAGCGACATGGACGTGAAATCCTACCTGGCCGCCTACGGCAGCGACTTCCAAACGCCCAAGGGCGAGTCGCGCAAGGAATGGGCCGACGAACGACGCGCCCGCATCGAGGAAAAAGGACGCATCAGCGTCAAGGTCGAAGCGCCACAGATCGCGATCAAAAACGACACCGCCACGGTTCGCTTCCGTCAGATATATAATTCCAACCGTCTGACCGTTAACAGCCGCAAGACACTGATCCTGACCAGACAGGGCAACAGGTGGCTGATCAAACAGGAGCGCGTGGGAGGCTGATGGTTCGTTTCGCTGCACATACTCGCAAGGGATTGCCCTTGCGATCGGTCCTTGGACGACTGATATTGAGTTGCCTGGCCAGCGCGCCGGTTGCGACCAGCGTTGCGTCCTCTTCGGCGATCCCGCCGCAAGCCATGCAATCGGAAATCCACAAGCCGGATCCCGAAGCCTTGCTGCTCGACATTTACAAAGACCTGGGCAATAACCGCTTGCAGGAAGCGCAAGCCAAAGCCGATGCGCTGGTGGCTGCCTATCCCCATTTTCGCCTCGGCCATCTGGTACGCGGCGACCTGCTGATGATGCACGCGCGTCCGGTCAAAGGCTTCGCCGCCATCGCCGATGCGCCAGCCGACAAACTCAAGGATTTGCGCGCCGAGGCCATGGTACGCATCCGATCGCTGCAGGAACGCCCCAACCCCAGCCTGATCCCGAAACCGGTGTTGCAAGTCGGCGAAGATCAGAAGAACGTGTTGGTGGTCGACACCAGTCGCTCGCGCATGTATGTCTACGAAAACCAGGGCGGCCAGCTCAAGTTCATCACCGACTACTATATTTCGCAAGGCCGCTATGGCGTGAACAAATCGCGCGAAGGCGACCAGCGTACGCCGATCGGCGTGTATTACGTCAATGGCCGTATTCCCGGCCCCAAGCTGCCTGACTTTTACGGCACCGGCGCCCTGCCGCTCAACTATCCCAACGAGTGGGACAAGCGCAACGGCCGCAGCGGCTCCGGCATCTGGCTGCACGGCACGCCATCCGACAACTTCAGCCGTCCGCCGCTGTCTTCCGACGGTTGTGTGGTGCTGGCCAACCCCGACCTGCAAAGCCTGTACTCCACCGCCGAAGTCGGCAAGACCGTGGTCGTGATCAGCGATGGCATCCAGTTCGTCAACAAGAGCGAATGGGACAAGGAACGCGGCTCGGCCAGCAAGTTCATGGACCAGTGGCAGCAGGACATGGAAGCTCCGGATGCCGATAAGGTGCTGGCAAACTATTCTCCGGCCTTCCGCTCCAGCCTGGGCGAAAGCCTCGGTACCTGGTTTTCCCGCCAGCAAAAAAGCCTGAACGGCGCCCGTCCTTCCAGTGTCAAAGTGCGAGACCTCAGCCTGTACCGCTACCCCGGCAAGGATGAGCTGATCGTCAGTACTTTCATCCAGGAAACTGCCGTCGGCAAAAACAAGAATGCGGTCCGCAAACGCCAATACTGGCAAAAAGAAGGAGCGCAATGGAAGATCGTCTACGAAGGCGCAGCCTGAGCGATTTCCACATCCGTTCCGCCACTCATTTCAGTCTTTTTCAGCAAGGAAAGCTCCACATGATTCAAACCCTGATGTCCCGCCGCAAGCTGCTGCAATGCCTCGCCGTGCTCTCCCTGTCCGGCGCCGCCCTGCTGGCGCATGCGGCTGACGCCCCGCGCGTGCTGCTCAAGACCAGCATGGGCGACATCACGCTGGAACTGGATGCCGACAAGGCGCCGGTCACCGTGGCCAATTTCCTGCAATACGTCAAAAAGGGTCAGTACAACGGCACCATCTTCCACCGCGTGATCAACGGCTTCATGATTCAGGGCGGCGGTTTCGACAAGGACATGCGCGAAAAGCCGACTGACGCCCCGATCCAGAACGAAGCCAGGAACGGCTTGAAAAACGAAGCGTATACTATCGCCATGGCGCGTACCTCCAATCCGCACTCCGCCGCCGCGCAATTCTTCATCAACGTCGCCAACAACGGGCCGCTGAACTATCCGAGCCGCGACGGCTGGGGTTATGCGGTGTTCGGCAAGGTCGTCCAGGGCGCGGACGTGGTGGACAAGATCAAGCAGGTCCGCACCGGCAGCAGCGGCATGTACGACGATGTGCCGGTGACGCCGGTCGTGATCCAGTCGGCGACGCTGATCAAGTAATACCCATTCATTTTTTTATTACGCAAAAGGGATTCTCATGGCTGTTCTCTTCACCACCAACCACGGTAACTTCAAGGTCGAACTGGACGCGGAAAAAGCGCCGAAGACTGTTGAAAACTTCCTGGCTTACGTCAACTCAGGCCACTACTCCGGCACCATTTTTCATCGCGTGATCGACGGCTTCATGATCCAGGGCGGCGGCTTCGAACCAGGCATGAAGCAAAAGCCGACCAACGATCCGGTAGAAAACGAAGCCAATAACGGCCTCAAGAACGAGCCGTATACCCTGGCCATGGCCCGCACTTCGGCGCCGCATTCGGCATCGGCCCAGTTCTTCGTCAACGTCAAGAACAACAGCTTCCTCGACCATCCGGGTCAGGACGGCTGGGGCTACTGTGTATTCGGCAAGGTCGTCGAAGGCACCGAAGTGATCGACAAGATCAAGGATGTCAAGACCACCCGTTCGGGCATGTTCGCCGATGTGCCGGTCGACGACGTGGTAATCGAAAAGGCTGAAGTGGTCTGAGCGACCGCCATCGCTCCTCTCCGATGACCGACACATCGTCTTTATCGAAAGCGCAACCCCGGGCGGTTGCGCTTTTCATTTCCGACCTGCATTTGCAGGCCGGCCTGCCGCGCACGACGCAGGCATTCTTCGATTTCCTGACGCAGCGGGCGGCGTTCGCCGAACACCTGTATCTGCTCGGCGACATCTTCGAATACTGGGCCGGCGACGACGATCTCGACACACCTTACAACCGCGCCATCGCCGACGCCTTGCGCCGCCTGAGCGACCGGGGCGTACAACTGTTCTGGATTGCCGGCAACCGCGATTTCCTGGTCGGTGCCAGCTTTGCCGAAGCCGCCGGACTGACCATCCTCGACGATCCGCACGTAATCCGCCTGGCCGGACGCGACATCACGCTGGCGCATGGCGACGCGCAATGCACCGATGACACGGCGTACATGGCGTTTCGTGCGCAAGTGCGGCAAGCGGCCTGGCAACAACAATTCCTGACCATGCCGCTGGCCCAGCGCAAAGCCATCATCGAAGGCGTGCGCCAAAACAGCAAGGATGCCAATAAGGAAAAATCGTACGAGATCATGGACGTCAACGCCGACGCCATCCGCAATCTCTACGACAGCACCGGGACGCAAACGCTGATCCACGGCCACACGCATCGCCCGGCGTTGCATGCCGTCGAAGCCGGTGGCCGAACGCTCCTGCGCTATGTCTTGCCTGACTGGGAATACGACGTGGAACCGGCGCGCGGCGGCTGGATCAGCCTGACGCAGGATGGCGTGCTGCATCGTTTCGATGCCACTGGAATGGAATTGGAATAACAATCCCGAAGAAAAAAAGAGGAGCAATCGCTCCTCTTTTTTCATTCCACCAGCTTGTTCAACTGGGCGGGATCGAATTTTTCCAGCTCTTCCAACTTCTGGCAACCGATACCGGCACTCTTTAACGCCGCCAGGATGACTTCGATCTGATGTTCTTGCGCGGCAGCCTGGTCGATCAGGCCATGCAGCGCCTTGGACAAGGGATCGTCGCCGTTGGGCATGACGCCGTAGGCGGCAAACATGCGCGCCGCAGCCTGTTCGCGCGGATCCTGCACTTCCTTGCGCACCACGCGGGCCGGATTGCCGACGGCAGTCGCGCCCGGCGGCACTTCCTTGACCACCACAGCGTTTGAACCCACCTTGGCGCCATCGCCGACGGTGAAGCCGCCCAGCACCTGCGCGCCCGCGCCGATGATGACGCCGCGCCCCAGCGTCGGATGGCGCTTGGCGCCCTTGTTGAGCGAGGTGCCGCCCAATGTCACGCCCTGATAGATGGTGCAGTCGTCGCCGATCTCGGCGGTCTCACCGATCACCACCCCGAAGCCGTGGTCGATAAAGACGCGGCGGCCGATGGTGGCGCCCGGATGGATTTCGATACCGGTGAACCAACGCGCCAGTTGCGAGATGAAACGCCCCAACCACTTCAAACCGTTGATCCAGCATTTGTGTGCAATACGATGCAATACCACCGCGTGCAGGCCCGGATAACAGGTCAAGACTTCCCAAGCGTTGCGCGCTGCCGGATCGCGTTCGATGATGCTGGAAATGTCTTCTCGAAGTTGGGTAAACATAGATTTGGAATCAATACGGTCTGTGTCGATGCGGGAAGTGCAATCTTAATCGTTTACTGTCGGTCTTGCCGAGCATGGCCCGGTTTTCCTGACGTCAATAAAGGGATCATACGAGGGAGAAATGCCTGCCGGAGATCCCGGCAGGCGCCCGGATTACTTGGGCAGACGCTGCCGGCGGGCTTCGTACAGACAGACGCCGGAAGCGACGGAGACGTTCAGGCTCTCGACCGAGCCGAACATCGGGATACTGACCAGCAAATCGCAGGTTTCACGTGTCAGACGGCGCATGCCCTCGCCTTCCGAACCCATGACGAGCGCAGTCGGACCGGTGAAATCTCCGGCATACAGGTCTTTTTCGGCATCGTCGGTGGTGCCGATCAGCCAGACGCCGCGGTCCTTGAGGTCGCGCATGGTGCGCGCCAGATTGGTCACGGTGATGTAAGGCACGGTTTCCGCTGCGCCGCTGGCAACCTTGGCGGCAGTGGCGTTGAGGCCGACTGCACGATCCTTGGGCGCAATCACGGCATGCGCGCCTGCGCCGTCGGCGACACGCAGGCAGGCGCCGAGGTTGTGCGGATCGGTGATGCCGTCGAGGATCAGCAGCAAGGGCGGCCCTTCGATGGCGTCCAGCAGCTCGTCCAGATTGCGCGCCAGCGACAGCTCGCCGGCTTTGGCGACCACGCCCTGGTGGCGGCGCGTGCCGACGATATTCGACAGGCGCTGGTCGTCCGCCTGGATGATGCGCACGCCGGCCGCCTTGGCGGCATGCAGCAGGTCGCGCATGCGGGCGTCGTTGCGGTCCGCGTCGACGTACAGTTCCTCCACCGACGACGCCTCGTGGCGAATCCGCGAGGTGACGGCGTGGAAACCAAAAATCATTTTACTTTTCATGTGCTTTGCTTCTTTTACCTTAGATTGCGTCGCGCTGTTTCAGCGTTTCTTCTTGCTGGGTCGGGAGAACCCCTTCGCCGGTCGCTTGCGCTCCGACTCAACCGCGCCTTTGACGCGTACGGTTGCCTTGCCTTTGCCGGCTGCCGCCTTGCCAGCCGTTGCAGGCTTGCCGGCCGGCGCCGCCGTCTTCGCACCCGGTTTGGCGCCGGTGCCTGGGGAGCCTTTGCTGCGCGCCTGTTGGGCGCTTTCCGCGCGACGCGCTTCATTCTTGAGGATGGTGCGAATGCCCGGTTCTGTCACCAGGCGCAGATCGATCTTGCGCGCATCGAGATCAACGCGGCTGACCTGCACCGTGACGCGGTCGGTCAACTGGTAGCGGATGCCGGTGCGTTCGCCGCGCAATTCGTGGCGCGCTTCATCGTACTGGAAGTAATCCGCACCCAGTTCGGTGACATGCACCATGCCCTCGATGTACAGCGCATCCAGTTGCACGAAGATGCCGAACGTGGCGACGCCGGAAATCGTGCCGGTGAATTCTTCGCCCAGCTTGTCGCGGATGAAGTAACACTTGAGCCATGCCTCGACGTCGCGCGAGGCTTCGTCAGCGCGACGCTCATTGGCGGAACAGTGAATGCCGAGCGCTTCCCAGATGGCAATGCTGCTTTCCGATTTCTTCTTGCCGTTGGCGCGATCCAGCGCCTGCGCCTTGCGCGCGGCCGGCGACAGCATGGTGTTGAGCACGCTGGTGTCGATGCCTTTGGGATCGTAACGCTTGCCGAGCAGGATCGCCTTGATCGCGCGGTGCGTCAGCAAATCCGGATAACGGCGGATCGGGCTGGTGAAATGGGCGTAAGAATCATACGACAAGCCGAAGTGGCCGATGTTTTCCGGACTATAGACGGCCTGCTGCATCGAACGCAGCAGCATGGTCTGGATCAGCAAGGCATCTGGACGCGACTTGATCTTTGGCATCAGCTCGGCATAGTCGGACGCGCTCGGCGTATCGCCGCCGCCCAGGTTCAGGCCGATCTGCTTGAGGAAGGTGCGCAACTGGTTGAGCTTTTCCTTGGTCGGTCCGGCGTGGACGCGATACAAACCCGGATGCTCGTGACGATGCAGCAAATCGGCGGCGCAGACGTTGGCCGCCAGCATGCACTCTTCGATCAGACGGTGCGCATCGTTGCGGGTACGCGGCAGGATCTTCTCGATCTTGCCGGCGGCGTTGCAGACGATGTAGGTTTCGGTGGTTTCGAAATCGATCGCACCGCGTGCATGGCGCGCCTGCAATAGCGCCTGGAATACTTCGTAGAGATGCAGCAGATGCGGCACCAGGCCGGCGCGCCTGGCGGCTTCCGGACCTTTGGTGTTGGCCAGCACGGAGGCGACTTCGGTATAGGTCAGACGCGCGGCGGAATGGATCACCGCCGGATAGAACTGGTATGCCTTGACCTCGCCCTTGGCGGTAATGACGGCATCGCACACCAGCGTCAGGCGATCGACATCGGGATTCAGCGAGCACAAGCCGTTCGACAGTTTTTCCGGCAGCATCGGAATCACGCGGCGCGGGAAATACACCGAGGTGCTGCGCTCCAGCGCGTCGACATCGAGCGCATCGTTGGGCTTCACATAGTGGCTGACGTCGGCAATCGCAACGATCAGGCGATAGCCTTTGGCGCGACCGATCTTGACTGGTTCGCAATAGACCGCGTCATCGAAGTCGCGCGCATCTTCGCCATCGATGGTGACCAGCGGCACGTCGCGCAAGTCGACGCGATCGTTCAAGTCGGCAGCCCGGACCTCTCCCGGCAGTTTTGATGCCAGCTTTTTGGCAGCTTCAGAAAATTCATGCGGCACGCCGTACTTGCGCACGGCGATTTCGATTTCCATGCCCGGGTCGTCGATGTCGCCGAGGATTTCGGCAATTTTGCCGACCGGCTGGGTGTAGCGCGATGGCTGCTCGGTCAGCTCGACGCTGACCACCTGCCCCGCCTTGGCCTTGCCCGGCGAACCGGCGAGGATCACGTCCTGGCCGATGCGCTTGTCTTCGGGCGCCACCACCCAGACGCCGTTCTCATTGAGCAGGCGGCCGATGACGTGGGTATTGGCGCGCGCCACCACTTCGACGATCGTGCCTTCCGGACGGCCGCGGCGGTCGGTGCCGATGATGCGGGCCTGGACGCGGTCGCCATGCAACACCTTCTGCATCTCTTTCTCAGGCAGGAAAATGTCGTCGCTACCGTCATCCGGCAACAGGAAACCAAAACCGTCGCGATGGCTGCTGACGCGGCCTTCGATGAAATTGGCAGAATGCGTGAGCTGGTAGTTGCCGGAACGGTCGGGCTTGATCTGGCCATCTCGCTCCATCGCGTTCAGGCGGCGCGTCAGGCCATCCATTTCTTCAGGTTTGACGCTGAGCGCTGCGGCCAGTGTCATCACATTTTGCGCGCCGGAAGAAGTGCGCAGGATACCGAGAATTTCCTCGCGGCTGGGGATGGAATAGGGAAATTGGCTCAAAAGTGTAATCAGGTAAATTGTTATTCATCAGCATCGCGACAGCGGAGCCGTCGGGCGAGCTGCTGGAACACGACTACGGCGGGCCTGGGCCCTTGGGTGCAACAGGTCCTAGTGTAACGGAGGTTGCCTTAATTACCTAACGCAGAGGCCCGAAACGCCCTACCGCAAATGAAAATAAATCGAATTGCCCGACGCAAGAGATTGACAATAACTGAAAATCGGCTATAATCTCTGTCTTTCGCGTTATTGCCCACGTGGCGGAATTGGTAGACGCGCATGGTTCAGGTCCATGTGCCGCAAGGTGTGGGGGTTCGAGTCCCTCCGTGGGCACCAAAACATAAAAGGTCGATTGATGAAAATCAGTCGGCCTTTTGCGTTTTGGAGTACGCGAGCAAGGCGCCTGCGCGCCTTGCGGGTGGGACTCGAAAGCCTGGCCTTGCAAGGCCAGGCAGGGTCGCGACACGTGACCGAGTCCCTCCGTGGGCACCAAAAACATAAAAGGTCGATTGATGAAAATCAGTCGGCCTTTTGCGTTTTGGGGTACGCGAGCAAGGTGCCTGCGCACCACTGTCAGTGCTTGTGCCGGTGATGCATATCCGGAAAGTGTGCATGCGCGTGCGTCAAGACGCCATGACTGTGCTTGTGGGTATGTTCCACTCCCGGCGCGACCGGAAAAGGATGTGTGTGCCGATGATGCTCATCGTCTTCGTGCGTGTGGGCATGCTCATGCTCCATTTCTTCATGCGTATGGATATGCTCGTGACGCTCCGTCAGATGCAGCCACAACCCCACCGCCATCAGCATCCCAGCCGCCAGTAAAGCCAAGGTCGGTGCCTCCCCCATCAGCAGGGCCAGCGCCGCGCCAAGAAAAGGCGCGGTAGAAAAATAGGCACCCGTACGCGCCGTGCCAAGGTGGCGCAACGCCACCACAAACAAGCTGAGACTCATGCCGTAAGCCAACAACCCGACCAGCATCGCCGCCCCGACATGGAGCGGATCCGGCAGCGTCGCCCCCAATGCGACAGCCAGCGTCAGATTCACCGCACCGGATACCAGCCCCTTGACCGAGGCGATCCAGCTTGCGTCAGTCAGCGAGACCTTGCGCGTCAGATTGTTGTCGAACGCCCATGCCAGACACGCGCCAAGGATCGCCAGCGCCGGAACGAAACCCGCAAAGCCGGCCTGGTCCGGCCAACTGAGAATCAACGCGCCGGCGGAAATAGCAAGCATGCCGCACGCAATGCGGCGATCGAAGTTTTCCTTGAAAACAAACCAGGCCAGCAACGCGGTAAAGACGCCTTCCGCGTTCAGCAACAACGACGCGCCGGATGCAGGCATATTCAGCAATCCAACCATCAGCAAAACGGGAGCGACGATCCCGCCCGCCACCACCGCGCCGGCGAACCACGGCAATTCGCCGCGAAGCAGATGCACGGACGGCGCACGCACAATCATCCGATACACCGCAAGGCCGGTTCCCGATCCCAGGTACAGTAAAGCGGCCAACATCCATGGCGACATGTCACGCAACAAATACTTTGCCAGCGGCATTCCCGCACCGAACAGCGCGGCCGCTGCCAGGGCAGTTGCGACGCCGGGTTGGGCCAATCCATTTTTCCAGTTCATGTGCAATTATCCTCAGCCTGCCTCGATCAGGCGGCCCACAAAACAACAGTGTAAACGACGCGTCAGTCCAACGGGGCGCAAGCATCGTATTTTCCCGATTCTCTTGTTGACCGTCTGCTGCAATGCAAGTATTATTCAGCCCTTCTAAGCGCTGCCCGCCTTGTGTGGCAACGCTTCAGGCCCACGTGGCGGAATTGGTAGACGCGCATGGTTCAGGTCCATGTGCCGCAAGGTGTGGGGGTTCGAGTCCCTCCGTGGGCACCAAAACATAAAAGGCTGATTGATGAAAATCAATCAGCCTTTTGCGTTTTGGGGTACGCGAGCAAGGCGCCTGCGCGCCTTGCGGGTGGGACTCGAAAGCCTGGCCTTGCAAGGCCGGGCGGGGTCGCGACACGTGACCGAGTCCCTCCGTGGGCACCAAAACATAAAAGGTCGATTGATGAAAATCAGTCGGCCTTTTGCGTTTTCCGGCCAATGATATTTTCGCGATTCTCTTGCTCTTCACTTGGCCGACAGACTGCCCCGACTCTTCACCGCTTTTCCTTCGGGCGGACGCACCAGCGCGCCGCGCACCTCGAACTGCAACTGGTCGAGCACCGCGCCGTTCACGTCCTGCAAAACCAGTTTGTGCCTGCCCGGCCATGGCATCCAGTCATAGCCGAGATCGCCCGTTTTTCTTCCTGCCGGCCCGACGAGCGGTTTGCCGTCAAGCAGCCACGCTCCCTGCTTCACTCCCTGCGCGCTGAAGCGCAGACGCTGGCGCGAAGGCGGGATGTCGGGATCGATCGCCACCAGCATACCCGGCGTCGGATAGGCGATCGATGGTGCGATATCGTTCGACTTCGCCACACGCAACATGCGCTGGCCGGTGCCTGGCAGGAAGTATTCGGTGCGCATAGCCTCAAGCTGATTCTCGAACTGAATCGGCAGGGCCTCCACCGACACCGGCTTCACCGGTTCCTGCGAACCTGATTGCCGGTGCAGGTATTGCATCACTTCCTGCCAGACCGGCGCTGCGCCAGTAACGCCTGACACATCCCACATCGGCGCGCCGGAAGCGTTGCCGACCCATACTCCAACCGTGTAGCGCGATGAAAATCCTACGCACCAGTTGTCGCGCATATCTTTCGAGGTGCCGGTTTTTACGGCGGTCCAGACGCGCGTCGACAGGGCGCTCTCCAGGCCGAAGGTCCGTGCCCGGGCGCTGCGGTCCGACAGGATGTCGCCGACGATGAACGAGGCGTCGTCGCCCATCGACTGCCGATAGACGACGCGCGGATCGTTCATTGCCGTACGCACCGGACTGTAGCGGCCCTGGTTCGCCAGCGCGCGGTAGGCATTGGTCAACGCCAGCAAGCTGACGTCGGCGCTACCCAGCGCGAGGCTGTAACCGTAATAATCGCCTGACTCGCGCAGATTGAAACCCAGCGTCTGCAAGCGTCGGAAAAAACGCTCCGGCGTCACCATCACCAGCGTGCGCACCGCCGGGATGTTCAGCGATGACCCGAGCGCCGTGCGCAGGCTGACCAATCCCTTGAATTGCTTGTCGTAGTTTTGTGGAATATACAGTCCGGCCGAGGTCGCCAGGTTGACCGGCGAATCGTCCAGCAGCGATGCTGCCGTGAGCCATTTCTTCTCGATCGCCATTTCATACAGGAACGGCTTGAGCGTCGATCCGGCCTGGCGCAATGCCAGCACACCGTCCACCTGCGCCGCGCCGGACAACGAGCCGCTCGATCCAACCCAGGCCAGCACGTCGCCGCTGGCATTGTCGATCACCACTACAGCGCCGTCTTCGATATTGCGGTCGACCAGCGCCGACAACTGGCGACGCAAGGCATCGCTGGCGAAACGCTGAGTCGCCGCATCGAGCGTGGCGTAGACCGGCTGACCGGCATCCTTGAGCAACTTGCGCGCCAGATGCGGGGCAAGCTGCGGCGCCGTCGCGGCGCCGCTGATTTCGCCTTTGGCGGTCGCGCGCGCCAGCACCAGTTCGGTACGGCCTTGCAAGCCGTCACATTCCTGCGGCGATTTCTGTTCTTTTAAAATCGCACAGGCGCGTTCCGAAACCTTCGCCGGCCTGGCATTGGGCGCGCGGATCAGCGCCACGGCAATTGCCGCTTCGCTCTGGTTCAGGCCGCTCGGATGTTTGGCGAACAGGACGCGAGACAAGGCATGCACCCCCACCAGCTCGCCGCGAAAACTGACCAGGTTGAGGTAAGCCTCCAGAATCTGGTCCTTGCGCCAGTTGCGTTCCAGCGATTGCGCGATGAACGCCTGCGACACCTTTTGCGCCAGCGAGCGCGCCGCCGATTTGCGGCGCAAGTCGTCGTAGATCAAACCCGCCAGTTGCATGGTGATGGTGGAAGCGCCGCGCGTTTTCGTATTCCACAAATTGCCCCAGGCGGACGCCGCGACGGCGTTCCAGTCGATGCCGCTGTGCTGGTAGAAACGCCGGTCTTCCGATGCGATCAGGGCATTGCGCAAGGCTGGCGACACATCTTCCAGCGCAATCCAGGACAGGCGGCGCTCATTGGGATTCAGGCGCAACTGCTGGAGCAGTTCGCCATGACGGTCATACAAACCGGCATCGGACGAGCGGAACGACTGCTGCACTTCCGCAAAACCCGGCACGGCACCTGCCGCACCGGCGACACACAACAACATCGTTGCAAGAACGCCCTTCAGTGATGCCGCAAAACGCCGGTGAATGCGCGACGCCATCATTGCGCCTTGATGCTCATCGTGGCGTTCGGCACCTCGCCGAACATCTCCGGCGCGTACATCGCTTCGGCGCGCGTCGGCGGCAGGCTGAACTCGCCGGCGTTGTTCAGCCGCACCGTGTAAGAGATGCTGGAACGGCCTTTCGGCAAGCGTTCATAGTAAGCGCGGTAGCCTTCGAAACTGCGCTCCTCGTAAGCCAGCCAGGCGTTGCTGCGTGAACGGCCGTCATCCTCGCCGCTGCGCGTGATCGCCGAATCGCGCGCCAGTCCCGAACCCAGCAAGCTGGCGCCGCCCGGAATCGGATCGCTCAGCACTACCCAGGTCATGTCGGTCTGCGCGTCGATGTCGAGATTGACGCGCAACACGTCGCCGCGAGTATAGACGCCCTTCTGCTTTTGCTCGACCGGTACGATCGTCTTGGTGATGCGATAGCCGCTGCCGGATGGCGTCTTCAACGGTACGGCGGCCAGGCTTTGCACGGTGATCCACGGCTTGCCGGCGCCTTCCTGACTAAATTTCAATGTCCCTGGTGCGGTCGGTCCCCATGCCATCGCCAGCTTGCCGCCAGCAGCGCCGGCGCCGCTCCACGCATGACCGCTACTACCCTGATCGGAGGCGATGCGCGTGTTGCCGGCGACTTTTTCCGTCTCAAAGGCGTGGCTGAATTTCTCCAGCGCCAGACCGCCCCACACATTGGCGGTAGTGGTGCTCCAGTGTCCGCGCTGCTGGCGCTGGATGGCGCCGCTGATCAGCTTGGGCATGTCGTCGCGCCAGGCCGGGTTATTCAGCATGGTCAGGATCAGGCGATTGGCGTTGCTGTCGCCGCTGGCCATGAGCCACCACCAGTAGTCGCTTTCCTCGTTGGAAAATCCCATGCGCGTGCCCTGGTAGTTCAGGCGCGAGCGAATGATCTGGTCGGCTTCGGCCAGACGCCGGTCGCGTTCGGGTATCGTGGTCACGCGCTGCAGGATGGCGATCCAGTCGAGCACCGCCGAGGTCGGCCACAGATTGGGATTGATCTGCAGCGAACCGAGCATGGACGGCTGCACGCGGTGATAGCGAGACAGCGCCTCCAATGCGGACAGCTTGCGGATGTCGAGGTCCTTTTTCGGCGCCCAGAATTCGCGCGTCAGCTTGCCCTCGACGAAAGCGGCGAGACCGTCGAGCATCTTGTCGCGGCTCTGCACCGGCAAGGCGTACGACGCCTCGTTCGATGCCGCCAGCAGGTAAGCCGTCAGCGTATCGCTGCCGCGCCGCGCATTCGACTCGCTGGGCGGGAAGTAATACGCCAGGCCGTCGGCATCGAGATAAGTCGGCAGTTCGACGAGCAGTTTTTGCCACATGGCGTCATCGCGCAGGCCGATCGCTTTGGATGCGCGCTGCTCCAGGCACGCGAACGGATAATCGGCGAAATACTTGCGAATGCCTTCGCTGCCGCCCGCCAGGCTCGGCTTGAGCGAAATGGCCAATCCGCCGCGATTCGGCAGGCTGTCCGCCGGCGGCGCCACATTCATCGCGAACGTCTTGTCGAGCTGGAACAGCGTCGCCTGCTGCACCGTCACCGGTACGGCCGGCAATACGCGCTGGACGAACCTGATGCTGTCTTTCGCGGCCTGCGCCGATTGCTCTTGCGCGGCAATGTCCCACGTCAATTGGGCAATGTCGGCAGGCACGGCAACCGGCCACATGACTTCGCGCGCCTCGCCCGCGGGAATCGCGATGTCCTTGTCCTGCAAGGCAATCGGCGCGGAAGCCGAGGCTCTGGCCGTCAGCCGGACCTGCATGTTGCGCGCCGTGGTGTTGCGCACCGTGATCACGGCATTGAACCGGTCGCCTTCGCGCACCAGCGGCGGCAGGCCGGAAATGATTTGCACGTCCTGCGTCGAACGGATGCTGGTCGCGCCGGTGCCGAACAGACCGGCGCCGCTTTCGGCGACCGCGACGATGCGGAACGCCGTCAATGCGTCATTGAGCGGCACGTCGACCTGCGCCCTGCCGTTGGCGTCGAGCACAATGGACGGCTTCCACAGCAGCAGCGTATCGAACAGTTCACGCGTCGGCGATTTGCCGCCGCCGCCGCCCGCCGGCGTCGCCTTCTTGCCATAGTGGCGCTTGCCGACGACCTGCATCTGCGCAGTGGCGGTCTCCACGCCATAGCTGCGCCGCTGCAGCATCGCCGACAGCAAGTTCCAACTGGTGTTGGGTTGCAGTTCGAGCAGCGCTTCGTCCACCGCCGCCAGCGCGATTTCCGCTCCCGCCGCCGGCTTGCCGTCCGGCAGGCTGACCTGCACATTGACCCTGGCGACGGAGCGTATCGGATAACTGGCCTTGTCGGCGCTCACCGCCACCTTCAACTGATGCGCCGCGCTGCCGACCGCAATCTCGGCAATGCCGAACTTGTACGCGGGCTTGGCCAGATCGACCATGGTCCCGGGCGCCTGATATTCCTTGAACTCATGCCACCAGTTGATCGGTTCCTTCCAGCCCCAGGTGAAGAAGGAATACCACGGCACTTCGCGCATGCGGCCGCGCACCGCCAGCACCGACACATAGACGTTGGGCGCAAAGCCGCCCTTGACCGGCAAGCTGACGGTCGGGTCTTGCCCGCTCAGTTGCACCACCTGCGTTTCGATCACGCCTTCGCGTTCCACCGCCACCAGGGCAGTCGCATAGCGGAACGGCATGCGCACCTGGAATTTGGCGGTCTCGCCGGGCTGGTAGGTTTTCTTCTCGGGCAGGATGTCGATGCGATCCTGGTTTTCGCCGTCGAACCACAGCTCGCCCTGACGCGTCACCCATACCGATGTCTTGGCGAAAGAGGCGTTGCCGACGGCGTCCTTTGCCATCGCCGTCAGTTCGACGTTGCCGGCCTCGGACAAGGACGCTTCGCAAATCAGTACGCCATGCTTGTCGGTCTTGCCCGTGCATAGCGTGCCGAGGTTCTGCGACGACTTGACGTTTTCATAGGCGTAGAAACCGCCTACCATGCGCTTGCGATGCGAGTTGGTCTGTTTCGCCTCGGCGCTCACTTCGATCGGCACGTCGGCTTGCGGCTGTCCTGCGGCGTTCAGCACCACCATGCTCAGCGCCAGTTTCTTTTTCACCGAGACCCAATTGCCGGCCTTGATGCCGACGATCACCGCCGACGGCCACAGCGAGGTGACATTGGAGATGGTCTGGATCTCGCCGTTGGGATCGCTGTAGGTCATTTCGGTCAGCAGTTCGCGCGGCGTCTTCACCGCCGGCAAGGATTTGATCGTGGTGCGACCGGCGCCGGTCTTGTCCAGCGTCACCGGCAATTTGTCGGCGACGATTTTCTGGTCGTCATTCTGGCCGTTGCCGCCGCTGCCATTCTCGCCGTCGTAGCCGCCATAACTGCCTGCGTCGAAGGAATAGCCTTCATATGCCGGAAAGCTCACGTCCTTAGGACGCATCAGGCTGGTAATGCGCACCGCCTGCCCCGATGCGCCGCCGCCGTTCAGATAATTGAGCTGCACGTCGAGCGGCAGCTCTTTCGGCGCCACCAGGCTGCCCTTGCCGGCGAGCACCGGCGTGATGCGTCCCTGCATCAGCGGCAGACGAAACTCTTCCACCCGGAAACTGCCGGTGCCGTAACTGCCCGGACCGTAATCGCCGTCTTCCGTCGCCGCGCCCGCCTCGTCGCCGCTCTTGACCTTGCCGCTGTCGAGCATCACATCGTAACTTCCCAGCTTGGCATCCTTGGGAATCGCAAAGACCGTCTCGGCGGATTTCTGCCCGCGCCAGACCAACGGAAACTGAAACTCCTGGCCGCTCCCTTGGTGGATGATGCGCACGCGCCCCGGCAACTTGCCCTTGCCCGCCAAGGCAAAGCCGTTCATGTCTTCCAGGCGGAACATATGCTTCATCGACACCGTCTCGCCGGCGCGGAACAGCGTCCGATCGAAGATCGTATGCGCGCGCGCGGTGGCATTGTCCGAACGATCCGTCGGCAAGTTGAAGCGCCACGACTCGATGCCTTCGTTCCACGACGTCAATGCAAACGCCATGTCGGCGCGTCCCTTGTCGTCGGTTTTGCGCGCGCTGACGAACAGGCCGCCGATGGCGCCGTCCTCGGTCTTGCCGCTGGCGCACACATCCTCGATGCGCCTGGCGACCATCGCCACGCCAGTAGCGCCGGTCTTGCCGCGCCACAGCTCTTCGCCCCTGCAATTGGAAATACGCACGTCGGCATCGGCCACCGGTCTGGCAGTATCCAGCGTGGTCACCCACACGGCGCTATTTTCGCGTCCGGTCTTGACATGTACCGACAGGTTGGTGACCAGCGCACTGGTGCGTACATACATCGGCGCCGGCTTGCCGAGCAGCGAGGCGCCGAGTTTTTGCGACGCCAGCTCGACCACATAAAAGCCCGGGTCCCGGAGCGGAATGCCGACGACTTCAAACGGACGTTCGCCGTCCCTGGCCTCTGTCAATGCCGGCAAGTCCAGCATTTTCACGCCTGGTTCCTTCGCCAGCAAACCGACGGCGCGCGAATCGATGGCCTTCTTGTCGGGATTGCCCCAACGTTCGTGGTAACGGTTCAGGCGCGTGAGCCAGGCGATGACGCCTTTGTCATCGTCGACCTTGAGATTGGCCACCTTGCCAGGCAAGGCCTTGCCGTCGACGCCGCGGACCAGCAAATTGGCTTCGACCCGGCGCAGCGTCACCGGCAAGGTGGGATCGGCGTTCAGCTCGATGATGCCGAACGGCGCCGCGGGAAACTTCGCCAGCGGCGGATAGCCGGCCGTGCGCGACTTGAGCGGGAACATCGCGGCATTGACGAGCGGTCGCCCGCTTTCATCCTTGAAACCGGATGGCAGGCTGATCGTGAATTCCGCATTTTCCGCAAACGGCGGCCTGAAGGTCAGGCTGTGCACGGTCTCGCTGGCGTCGCCTTTTTCAAAAAAAGGCTTGAGCTTGCCGCTGGCGCTCTTCAATTCGACCGCCTCGGCCAGCTTGCGCGGCACCGGCGCCGAAAAAGACAGGGTCATCGGCAAGATCGGCGAACACGCCGCATTGGCGTTCTCGCGCTCGCAACTGAGACTGGCCGAGAATTCCGGACGCACATGGAACTTGAAGGTCTGCGCAGTCGTCGTGACGATGCCCGACGGCGTGGCGATACCCTTATCCCAGGTCAGCCTGACGGCGGCGTCGTTGGGCAGGCGCTGCCGGCATTGGACGATCGTCACCAGCGCCGGATCGATTTTTTTGGCGAACTGCTGGAGCAGATCCTTGCGCATGGCCTCGCTGGCAAATTTGACGGGGATCCGTTCATGCACGCCTTCAGCTTCGCAATACAGATGTTCGCGCACGGTGTCGGCATTGGCGGGACCGTTCTGGAACAGGATGAAGGCTTGCTCTTCCTCGATATTGCCGCCGTTCGGCAATTGCCGCACGACCGCCGGACCGCCGGTGTTGAAGCGGAACATGCTGCGACCGGTCAGCGCGGCGCCGGCCGTGGTTTTGACGCCAGGTTTGAGCGTGAATGCGCAGCGCGTTCCCGGCGGCAGGTCGCGCTCAAAATCATAGACCCAGTTCTTGCCGTCAGCCCAGCGCGAGGTACCCGCGACCGGACAATCGATATCGAAAGGCGCAGCCGCCTTGGGATCGCCGAACTTGACCATCTCTTCGGAAAATGTTGCGCGCGCCTGACGGATCTTCGCGACCTCGCCTTGCGGGGAAAAGCCCGCGACGCCGGCCGCATGCGCGGCGGACGGCTGTATCAGTCCCGCAATCAGGCTCGTTGCGAGCGCCAGTAAAGAGGTCAGATACGCAGTACGGGAAATCAGATGCATGCTCGCTCCGCTACATTATTTTTCGTTTGAGGCTCAGTGCCGTTACGAGCGCCGTCAAAATCATGGCGCCTTGCTCCAGACCCGGCTTACGGTTATTGGTTCGCTTTGACTTCTCCGGCTTCGCGATACATCAAAGTTTGCACTGAAGAAAATCGAGGAAGCAACTGATACGCCGGGAAATCTGCGTATTCCGGTAGTACACCGCATGGATTTTCTGTCGGAATGCAGTGTGCGATTTTTCCAGCACCCGCACCAGCCGGCCCGCTTCGACATCGGCATCGGACATGAAGTTGGACAGGCAGACGATGCCTTGCCCATGCAATGCCAACTGGCGGATGGTCTCGCCGCTGGAGGCGCGAAACGCCGGCTTGATCGGGTAACGATCGCCGTCTTCATGTTGCAGCGGCCAATGGTTCAGGCCTTCCGGCTGAGTGAAACCGATCAGTTGGTGCTTGTCGAGATCCTTGACCGTCTTTGGCGTGCCGTGGCGACGCAGGTAGTCCGGACTGGCCAGCAATTGCAGCCGGGCCGAGCTCAGCGGCTTGGCGTGCAAGGTCGAATCCTGCAATTCACCGATACGGATGGCAATGTCGGTGCGCTGCTCGACCAGATCGATGAAGCGGTCATTGGTGGTCAGGTCGAGTTCGATATCGGGATAAGCTTCGCGGAAGGCGCCGACATGCGGGACGATACAGTGCAGCATGAACGGTACCGAGGCGTCGACGCGCAGCTTGCCGACCGGTTTCTGGCTGCGGATGCGGATCGACTCTTCCGCCTGTTCCATGGCCGCGACGATCTCGCGCGCCTGTTCGAGGAATACCTGCCCTTCTTCGGTCAATTCCATGCGGCGCGTAGTGCGCGTCAGCAGGCTGGTGCCGAGCTTCTCTTCCAGCCTGGTCAGCGCCCGACTGACGCCCGAGGTGGTCTGCTCCAGCACTTCGGCGGCAGCACTCAGGCTGCCGGCCTCGACCACGGCGATAAATATGCGCATTTCATCCGATTGCATGGTCATTATTGACTCCGATTCAAATATTTTTTGATTTTAACGGTATTTTTCTCAACAAACTTAAGCCTCACAATGCCCCCTGTCAATCATTAAAGGGAGTGTGCATCATGCCGATTGCTTTATGGGCGCTGGCCATCAGCGCGTTCGCGATAGGAACCACGGAATTCGTCATCATGGGCCTGTTGCCCGAAGTCGCCGCCAATCTGGGGACAACCCTGTCATCGGCCGGGCTGCTGGTGACCGGCTACGCGCTCGGCGTGTTCGTCGGCGCACCGCTGGTCACCGCCACCACCGGCAAACTGCCGCGCAAGACCTTGCTGGTCGGCCTGATGGTGCTGTTCGTCATCGGCAACCTCGGTTGTGCGCTGGCGCCAGATTACACCGTGTTGATGATTTCTCGCATCGTTGCTTCGTTCTCGCACGGCGCTTTCTTCGGCGTCGGTTCGGTAGTCGCCACCAGCCTGGTCGCCAAGGAAAAACAGGCTTCGGCGATTGCCCTGATGTTCACCGGCCTGACCGTGGCCAACGTGCTGGGCGTGCCTTTCGGCACTTGGCTGGGCCAGGCTTACGGCTGGCGTTCGACATTCTGGGCAGTCAGCGCCATCGGCGTGGTCGCCTTGCTGGCGACCGCCTATCTGGTGCCACGTTCGGATGCCAGACAAGATGCCGACTTCAGCAGCGAACTGCGCGTGCTAGGCCGCCCGCAAGTGTTGCTGGGCCTGTTGATGACGGTGTTGGGCTTTGGCGGCGTGTTCGCGGCCTTCACCTATATCGCGCCTATCCTGACCGACATCACCGGCTTTCAGCCTGGCGCAGTGTCGCCGATCCTGTTGCTGTTCGGTGTCGGCCTGGTGGGCGGCAACCTGCTGGGAGGCAAATTCGCCGACAAGTACCTGATGCCCACCCTCGTGACGAGCCTGGTGCTGCTGGCCGGCGTGCTGGTGCTGTTCTCGTTCACCAGCCATTACAAGCTGGCTGCCGTGATCACCGTCGGCCTGCTCGGCGCCGCCGCCTTCGCCACCGTGCCGCCGCTCCAAATGCGCGTGCTGGAAAAAGCCGCCGGCGCGCCCAACCTGGCGTCGTCCGTGAATATCGCCGCCTTCAATCTCGGCAACGCGCTGGGCGCATGGCTGGGCGGCGTCACCATCGACCACGGCCCCGGCCTCAACGCCGTGGCGCTGGTTGCAGCGCTGATCACCGCCGGCGGACTGGTGGTAGCGCTGATCAGTTGGAAGCTCGATCGCAAAACGGCGGCGGCATCCAGACTCAGTACCGTCGGCGAAGTCTGTTAAATCCATCCGACCAATCTGAGCATCTGCCATGGACACGCAAAAAGTCGCCCTGGTGGTCGGCGCCCAAGGCGTTATCGGCTGCAACCTGATCGCTCATCTGCGCGATCAGGACGACTGGAACGTCGTCGGCCTGTCGCGCCGCGGCGGCGAGTCGGCCGGCCGCACGCAGCACATCGCGGTGGACCTGCTCGACAAGGAAGATGCCCGCGCCAAACTGGGCGGCCTGCGACAAGTCACGCACATTTTCTACGCCGCCTACCAGCACCGCCCGACCTGGGCCGAGCTGGTGGCGCCGAATCTGGCGATGCTGGTCAATACGCTGGAAAGCATCGAACCTGTCGCCGGCAACTTGCAGCACGTCAGCCTGATGCAGGGTTACAAGGTCTACGGCGGCCACCTCGGTCCCTTCAAGACGCCGGCGCGCGAGACCGATGCGCATTTCATGCCGCCGGAATTCATGTTCGACCAGCAGACCTATCTGGAGAACCGCCAACAGGGCAAGCCGTGGAGCTGGTCGGGCATACGTCCGGCGGTGGTCGGCGGTTTTGCGCTGGGCAATCCAATGAACCTGGCGCTGGCGATTGCGGTGTACGCCTCGATGTCGAAAGAACTGGGACTGCCGCTGCGCTTTCCCGGCAAACCTGGCTCTTACGACAAGCTGCTGGAAATGACCGATGCCGGCCTGCTGGCCAAGGCGACGGCATGGGCGGCGACCGATCCGCGCTGCGCGAATGAGGCTTTCAACATCGGCAACGGCGACCTGTTCCGCTGGAGCGAAATGTGGCCGAAAATCGCCCGCTACTTCGATCTGGAAGCGGCGCCGCCGCTGCCGTTATCGTTGACGAGCGTGATGGCCGACAAGGCCGATCTGTGGAAACAGATCGCCGGAAAGCATGGCCTCGCTCCGCACAGCTTTACAGATTTGTCGTCATGGGAGTTCAGCGACTTCGTCTTCTCGTGGGATTACGACATGTTCGGAGACAGCTCCAAGGCGCGCCGCTTCGGTTTCCATGAATATGTCGAGACGGAACGCATGTTCATGGACATCTTCGACGATTTCCGCCGGCGCAAGGTGATTCCCTGACGCCCTACCGGAGCGCCGGCCTTGAGCATAAAAAAAGAGCTTACGCCGATGCGTAAGCTCTTTTCATTTGCGGCGCAAGAAACACCAAATTACTTCGACTCGCCCTTCTTGACCCATGCCGCCAACTGATGCGGGCCGAGGCCGTCGTAGTCCTCAAACGGCTGATGGATCCACGGATTGGTCGGCAGGTAGTCGAGATGGTAATCCGGCTCGATGATCGAGCAGGCCTTCCACCACAACACGGCCGATTTGATCTCGGTCACGGCCGGATAATGCTCCTTCAGGTGTAGTTGCACCTTCTGCAGCGTCACACCGGAATCCACCAGGTCATCCACCAGCAAGACGCGGCCCGACAGGCTGCCCTTGGTGATGGTGATGTATTTGGCGATGTCCAGGCTGCTGCGAATGGTGCCGGCCGCTTCGCGGTAAGAACTGGTGGACAGGATCGCCAGCGGCACGTCGAAGATGCGCGAGAATACGTCGCCGGGACGCAGGCCGCCGCGCGCCAGGCACAGGACCTGATCGAACTGCCAGCCCGACTCGAACACTTTCAGGGCCAGCTTTTCAATGCTGCGGTTGTAATCATCCCAGGAGACCCACAGGTCTTTGTCGTCGGATATTTTCATTTTTCTGATGCTCGTCGTACAGAATTGCTTTTGCCGAATTACTTGAACGGATGGCGCAACACGATGGTTTCTTCGCGGTCGGGGCCGGTCGAAATCATGTCGATCGGCACACCCACCAGTTCCTCAATGCGCTTGATGTAGGCGCGTGCGTTCTGCGGCAAAACCTCCAGCGATTGTACGCCGACGGTCGATTCTTTCCAGCCCGGCATTTCTTCGTAGATAGGCTGGCAGGCTGCGGCCTCTTCGGCGCCGACCGGGAAGATATCGACGGTCTTGCCGTTGAGCGTGTAACCGGTGCACAGCTTGAGCGACTCAAGTCCGTCCAGCACGTCCAGCTTGGTCAGGCACATGCCGGAGACGCCGTTGATCTGCACCGAACGCTTGAGCAGCGCGGCGTCGAACCAGCCGCAGCGGCGCGCGCGGCCGGTCACGGTGCCGAATTCGTGGCCGACGGAAGCGAGGTGCTTGCCGACGCCGGCATCGGTCGGCAGTTCTGCCGGGAACGGGCCGGAACCGACGCGCGTGGTGTAGGCCTTGGTGATGCCCAGGATGTAATGCAGCATGTCGGGACCGACGCCGGCGCCGGCAGCGGCATTACCGGCCACGCAGTTGCTCGAGGTCACGAACGGATAGGTGCCGTGGTCGACGTCCAGCAGGCTGCCCTGCGCGCCTTCGAACAGCAGGTTGGCGCCTTGTTGGTTGGCGATGTGCAGGTCGTTGGAAACGTCGGCGACCATCGGCTTGAGGCGCGGCACATTGGCCAGCGCGTCGTCCAGCGTCTTTTGGTAGTCGACCGGCTGGGTCTTCAGGTATTGGGTCAGGACGAAGTTGTGGTAGTCCAGGTTCTCCAGCAGCTTTTCGGCGAAACGCTTTTCATTGAGCAGGTCGGCAACGCGAATGGCGCGGCGGGCGACCTTGTCTTCGTAGGCCGGGCCGATGCCCTTGCCGGTGGTGCCGATCTTGGCGGCGCCGCGCGCAGCTTCACGCGCCACGTCCAGGGCGACGTGGTAAGGCAGAATCAGCGGACAGGCCGCCGACACTTTCAGGCGCGTGGCGACTTCAACGCCGGCCGCATGCAGTTTGTCGATTTCGCGCAGCAGGTCGGGCACGGACAGCACCACGCCATTGCCGATGTAGCAAGCCACGCCAGGACGCATGATGCCGGACGGAATCAGTTGCAGTGCGGTCTTCTGACCGCCGATGACCAGTGTATGGCCGGCATTGTGGCCGCCCTGGAAACGCACCACGCCTTGCGCATGATCGGTCAGCCAATCGACGATCTTGCCTTTACCTTCATCGCCCCACTGCGTACCGATGACGACGACATTCCTTGCATTGCTTTTCTGTAACATGGCTTAACCCAAATTTTTGATAATCCAATTTCCATTGCTGAGCTCCACTGCGCGATCGCAGTCGAACTCGTCCTGGTCGTTCTCGTGTCCCGGGAGACTTTGAATGACAATTTCTCCGGCCTGGCGCAATTCCGCTATTTTCTCACGCAAACCGGCCTCGGTACCCCATGGCGCGCGAATTGCGCGCTTTCTTTCCGCACCCGGCATCAGACGGGCCAGTTCGCGCAAATCCATGGAAAAACCGGTCGCTGGACGGGCGCGTCCGAATGCTTCGCCGACGTGGTCGTAACGGCCGCCACGCACCACCGCATTGGGCAGGCCCGGCACATACGCCGCAAACATCACGCCACTGTGATAATGGTAGCCGCGCAAGTCGGCCAGATCGACGGTGACATTGGCTTCGCCCGCCAGTCGCGCCAGCGACTGCAGTTCGTCCAGCGCCTGGGCGATGCCGGGCATTGACGGCAAGACCTTGCGCGCCTTGGCGACAACATCGATGTCGCCATACAGGCCGGGCAGCGCCAGCAAGGCGTCGCGCGTAGTCGGCAGATAATCTTTCGTCACGACCTGCAGACCGGGAATATCCTTGGCTTCCAGCAAGCCGAACAATTGTGCGGCCTGCTTGCTCGCCTTCTCATCCTTGGCGATGATTGCGCGCAGCACGCCGACGTGACACAGATCCAGGCGCACCTTGTCGATACCGGCCAGCGCCAGCGACGCCAGCGCCAGTTCCTGGATTTCAGCATCGGCTTCGAGACCAGCGTGACCATATATCTCGGCGCCGATCTGCAGCGGTTCGCGCGTGGCGTGCAAACCAGATGGACGCGTATGCAGCACGCTGCCGGCATAGCACAGGCGCGTAACGGAATCGCGATTGAGCAAATGGGCGTCAATGCGCGCCACTTGCGTGGTCATGTCGGCGCGAATACCCAGCGTACGTCCCGACAACTGATCCACCAGCTTGAAGGTGCGCAGGTCGGTGTCCTGCCCGGCGCCGGTCAGCAGCGACTCCAGATATTCGAGCAGCGGCGGCATGACCATCTCGTAGCCGTACAATCGGAAATTGTCGAGCATGCTGCGGCGCAACTCTTCAATCTTGCGCGCTTCGGACGGCAAGACGTCGGCAATGTTTTCAGGAAGAAGCCAGTTAGGCATAACACAATTCAATCCAAAAATATGTCTGAACCAAACCCCCACCACACGCAGCAAGGCACACGCGTCCGAAGAAGCGTATGCCTGATGGAAACTGCGTCAATGTTGGGGAAACAAATACTCGAAAGAAATACCAGAGCAACAAAAAACAGAAGGATACCCTCGAACCAGCGGCATCCATTCCTGGGTTCTCTGAACCCCTTGAACCCCGAACTTCTGTTATATCACGATCTTCCCATGCTCTATTTCTTGGCGCTGACGCCTCCTACGCCCTTGAAATATTTGAAGAATTCGGAATTGGGGTCCACTACCATCAAATCGTGCCGGTTCTTGAAGCTCGCACGGTATGCCTCAAGGCTACGGTAGAACTTGAAGAATTCAGGATTCTGGCCGAATGCCTGCGCATAAATCTGGGAGGCCTTGGCATCACCGGCGCCGCGGATCTTTTCGGCATCGCGGTAAGCTTCCGCCAGGATCACGACACGCTGGCGATCCGCATCGGCGCGGATTTTTTCCGACTCTGCCGCACCGGTGGAGCGCAGTTCATTGGCCACGCGGGCGCGCTCGGACTTCATGCGCTCATAGACGGAATTGTTGATCTGCTCGACATAATCAACCCGGCGCAGTCGGACGTCAATGATTTCGGCGCCGATCTGCTTGGCCTCAGTGGCGACTTTGCGCTGGATCGCGTCCATCACTTTGCCGCGCTCGCCGGAAATCACTTCGCGCACGGTACGCTTGGTAATTTCTTCATTGAGCGCCGCCTTGACGATCTGCGACAGACGGTCTTGCGCACGACGGTCATCGCCGCCGAAGCTGATGAAATACAGGCGAGGATCAACGATGCGCCACTTGACGAAGGAGTCCACCAGGACGTTCTTCTTCTCTGCCGTGATAAAACGGTCAGCATCAGGCGTATCCAAGGTCTGGATGCGCTTGTCGAGATAGATCACATTCTGGAACGGCGGCGGCAACTTGAAATGCAGACCCGGCTCGGTCACCACTTGCTTGACTTCGCCGAGGGCGAAGACGATGGCCGACTGACGCTGTTCGACGACGAAAATGGTTGACGACACCAGCCAGATGGCGATGACGGCAACGATGATGCTGGTGATCAGGCGGCTCATTAACGTACCTCCCGATCGCGGGAATCACGCGCATCCCGATTACGGGAGTCGCGCTGGACATCGACTGGATACACTGGATCTGTTCCTGGAAGTGTTGGCGCGGCGGCTGCCGGCGACGGCGTCGTCGGCTTGGCGGCGGTGCTGTCGGTCTGCTGGATCAACTTGTCCAGCGGCAGGTACAGCAAGTTGTTGCCGCTCTTGGCGTCCACCATGACCTTGGTCGTGTTGGAAAATATCTGCTGCATGGTTTCCAGATACATGCGGTCGCGCGTCACGGCAGGCGCTTTCTGATACTCATCCAGAACCTGCTTGAAGCGGGCCGCATCGCCCTCTGCATTGGCGACGATGCGCGAACGATAGGCTTCAGCTTCTTCCAGCAGACGCGAAGACGCACCGCTGGCTTTCGGAATCACATCGTTGGCGTAGGCCTGGCCTTCGTTCTTTTGACGCTCGCGATCCTGGCCTGCTTTGACGGCATCATCGAAGGCTGCCTGCACCTGTTCGGGCGGTTGCACGCCTTGCATGGTGACATTGGTAATCTGCACGCCAGATTTGTAACGGTCAAGGATTTGCTGCATCAGTTGACCGACATCCAGTGCAACTTTTTCACGGCCTTCATACAGTACGAAGTCCATCTTGCTGCGGCCGACGATTTCACGAATGGCGGTCTCGGCGACCTGACGCACGGTTTCGTCCTGATCGCGATTGTTGAACAGCCATTCGGCGGCATTCTTCAACTTGTACTGGACGGCAAACTGGATATCGATGATATTTTCATCATCGGTCAGCATCAGGGCTTCCTTCAATTGCTTGTTCTTGGCGTTGCTGCGATAGCCGATTTCAGCAGTGCGCACTTGCGACACGTTGACGATTTCATGGCTTTGCACTGGATACGGCCAGCGCCAGTTGAAGCCCGGCAGCGTGGTATGGCTATACTTGCCGAAGGTCATGACGACAGCCGTCTGGCCTTCCTGCACGATAAAGAAACCGCTGGCCAGCCACAGGAAAGCGACGATGATGGCAATTACCCCGGCACCGATGCCTGCGCCCTTGATGTCACCGCGATTGAAGCCGCCATCGCCGTTGTCCGAACCGCCGCCATTGCCACGCTTGCCGAACATGCGACTCAGACGCTGATTGAAATCGCGCCAGAGCTGATCGAGATCGGGAGGGCCGTCTTCCGGCTTCTTGCCGCCATTACCACCGTTATTCTGATTTTGACGGTTGTTGTCGTCTTGCGAACCGCGCCCCCATTGGGGGTCGTTCAGCGAAAACTTCAAACCGAGTTTTTTGAATAGAGAAACAAGCATGCGTTGCGATCCGGCTTAGTAATTTAAAGAATCAAAAGGAATGCCCGCCAACCTCAGAACCGCCTGCACGACCAACCGTAGCGGTTCACGCCAACTGATTAATGCGCGTGCATATCTTGAGAATCGAGAATCTGCGATTGAGCGCCCCTGCGCGCTTCAATCGACGACCTGAGCGAATCGGCAATTGCCTGCCGCAACAAATCCAGGCCAGCACCAGTTTTCGCACTGACAAAAACCCGGTGGATTCTACCATACTCGTCTTGTTCGATCGCCGGTTCCAGCCCGGCGGCATCGATCTTGTTCCAGACCAGGATTTGGGGAATATGCTCTGCGCCAATCTCCTTGAGCACCAGATTGACCTGCTCGATTTGCTCCATGCGCACCGGACTTGCCGCATCCACAACATGCAGCAGCAAATCGGCATGGATGGTTTCTTCCAGCGTCGCACGGAAAGCCGCCACCAATTGGTGAGGCAGTTCACGGATGAAACCGACCGTATCGGAAATGACAACATGCCCCACTTCACCCAGGTAAACCCGACGCGAGGTCGTGTCGAGCGTGGCAAACAGTTGATTCGCGGCATACACGCCGGCCTTGGCCAGGGCGTTGAAAACCGTCGATTTTCCGGCATTGGTATAACCGACCAGCGACACCGAGAACGTATCATTGCGACCGCGTGCGCGGCGCTGCGTGGCATGTTGGCGGTGCAACTTGTCCAATTGGCCACGCAAGGCCTTGACGCGATCTCCCAGCAGCCGGCGGTCGGTTTCGAGCTGGGTCTCGCCCGGGCCGCGCAGGCCGATACCGCCCTTTTGCCGTTCCAAGTGAGTCCACCCACGAATCAGGCGGGTCGCCAAGTGTTGCAATTGAGCGAGTTCGACCTGCACCTTGCCTTCATGGCTTTTGGCGCGTTGGGCGAAAATATCGAGGATCAGGCTGGTACGGTCCAGCACCCGCGTTTTCAGCACCCGTTCTAGGTTGCGCTGTTGCGCGGGCGACAAGGCGTGGTTGAAGATGACAATGTCGAGTTCCAGGTCCGCGACCGCATCGGCGATCTCCTGAGCCTTGCCGGAACCGACAAAAAGCGCGGCGTCCGGACTGGCGCGCTTGCCCGTGATGGTCGTCACAGGTTCTGCGCCAGCCGATTTGGCCAGCAAAAACAGTTCATCCAGACTTGCGGCAAAATCGCTCTTGCCGAAATCCAGGCCGACTAGCGCGGCACGCATATCAGTATGCACACGGCATGGCGCCGGCTGGATAAACCATTATTCCGCTTCTGCCGAATCGAGGCTCAGGTTGACGGCGCGAGCAGGAACGACGGTCGAAATGGCATGTTTGTACACCATTTGCGTCACGGTATTGCGCAGCAGAACGACATATTGGTCGAACGACTCCACGTGGCCCTGCAGTTTGATCCCGTTGACCAGATAGATGGAAACGGGGACGTGTTCTTTTCTTAAGGCATTAAGAAATGGGTCTTGTAACAATTGCCCTTTGTTGCTCATGGCAGCTCCACTGTGTTGTTGTGATTAGGATTTGGAGGCACCTGAAAAAATTTCAAGTGCTTTACCAATCTATGCGTTATGAATGTAAACGATTTCCCACCTACCGCCAAGATTCGATGCTTATTTATCTTGGCGTACGAAAGGATTCTTGCTCGAGCGGAACTCGATACGGAGTGGAGTGCCAACCAGCGAGAAAGTTTCACGAAAATGCTTCTCGAGATAACGTTTGTAGTTGTCGTCCACGCCTTCAAGAGCGTTGCCGTGAATCACCACGACCGGAGGATTCATGCCGCCTTGGTGCGCATAGCGCAATTTCGGACGGATGGAGCCTTTGCGGCGAGGTTGCTGATGTTCTACGGCTTCAATCAGGGCGCGCGTAAGCTTCGGCGTGCTCAGGTTGGCCATTGCCGCCGCATAAGCCGAATCGATGGACTTCATCAGCGGGCCGATGCCAGTGGACTTCAGCGCGGAGATGAAATGGAATTTGGCGAACGACAGGAAGTTGAGCTTGCGCTCGAGATCCATCTTGATTTCATCACGCCGATCGCTTTGCAGACCATCCCACTTGTTCACCCCCACCACCAGCGCACGTCCAGACTCCAAGACAAAACCGGCAATATGCGCATCCTGCTCTGAAATATCTTGCTGGGCGTCGAGCAGCAATAGCACGACGTTGGCTTCCGAGATCGATTGCAAGGTCTTCACCACCGAAAACTTTTCGATGGCTTCGAACACCTTGCCGCGACGGCGAATACCGGCGGTATCAATCAGCGTATATTGCTTGCCGTCGCGTTCGAAAGGAATCTCGATCGAGTCGCGAGTCGTTCCCGGCATGTCGAAAGCGATCACGCGTTCTTCGCCAAGCAAGGTGTTGACCAGCGTCGACTTGCCGACATTGGGGCGGCCGACGATGGCGATCTTGATGCCGCGCGCGACATCGACTTCTTCGCCGAGATCGGGGCGCTGCGCCACGGCGACGTCCAGCGCCTCCTCCACTAGGTCGGCAACGCCATCGCCATGCGCGGCGGAAATCACGTAAGGATCGCCCAGTCCCAGCTCATAGAAATCGGCAGTCACCGAGGTGTACTTCATACCCTCGGATTTGTTGACCACCAGCATGACCGACCGGCCGGATTTGCGCAGGAAATCGGTGATGGTCTTGTCATGCGGGGTCAGGCCCTGGCGACCATCGACAATAAATATTACGACATCGGCCTCGACCACAGCCTGCTTGGTCTGTTTGGCCATTTCATGCATGATGCCTTCTTTGGCCACCGGCTCGAAACCGCCGGTATCGATCACCAAGAAGGGGCGTTCGCCGACCCGGCCTTCGCCGTAGTGACGATCGCGGGTCAATCCGGGCAAGTCTGCGACCAGCGCATCACGTGAACGGGTGAGCCGATTAAACAATGTCGACTTACCGACATTGGGACGACCAACAAGTGCAATAACCGGCTTCATTAAATATTATTCTGCCGCCAAGGCGACGACTGTTCCTGCTTGAGTTTGAAAAACGACGGCTTGCCCGGCGGCAATCGGCGTCGCCAGAATCGGACTGCCGTCAGTGCTTATACGGGCGACAAACGAACCATCGTCGCGCGACAGGAAATGGATGTAACCCTGATAATCCCCTACCGCGACGGCTTTGCCAACTGCAATCGGCGGCGACAAGCGGCGATAGGCCAGTTTGCCGTTACGCCACAGCGCGGCGCCGGTATCGCGGGTGAACTCAGTCACACCGCCCTTGTCGTCAGCCGAAAAGACGTAACGCTCATCCAGCGTCAAACCGGATTCGCTCGAAAAGTCCTTGATCCAGCGCACATTGCCATTGGCGACATCGAAACATCCGATACGCCCCTGGAAAGCAACCGCGCAAACATCGCGTACGCCCAGACCCGGCACGCCGGACACGTCGGCGATACGTTCAAGTTCGGTCGTGCCGCGCGGATCGCCCACGGCGACTTCCCAGCGCGGAGCGCCGTTGTTGAGCGCCAGCGCCGACAGACGACCGCCCGGCAAAGCGACATAGGCCGTCTGCGCATCCAGCACGATACCCGGTGCGGTGCGCAGGGTCAGCGTCGGCAACGGACGCAGCACCGTCCAGCGGCGCGCACCGCTTTCGGCGTCGAATGCGGTAATGCGGTTATCGATGCTGCGCACCACCACCAAGCCAGAGCCGATCGCAGGAGCGGACAAGACTTCGCTAGGCGCCTGCGCTTTCCACAGCGATTTGCCATTGCCGTCGAAAGCCTGGACCACGCCCTTCTCGCCTACCACCACCACAGTATTGCCATCGCTGCCGACGCCGGCCGTCAGCGACGTACCCGCATTGACGCGCCAGACGACCTGGCCGCTGGCTGCATTCAGACGCACCACAGCGCCATCGGCTGCTGCGGCAAAAATACTACCGCCGGCAAAGACCGGGCTGAACTGGAAGGTGCCGGCCTTGCCGACCGATGCCGTCCATACGGTTTGCGTGCGCAAAGTCTGCTTGAACTCAACCAGCGGCGCCGGAGGATTCACTTCCTTCTTGCTGGAAAACAGCGAGCAGCCCGACAGGACGGCAACCGCAGCAAACGCGCTCAGTTTGACCGCCAGGGAAGCTGCACGCCTGGAAACGCGCTGGGGAACGACTTGTGACTCACGACGCATATAATTTTTCCTCTTACCGGATTTCACGCTGTTGGAATAACACTCAGGCCGCAGCCTTGACTGGGGCGCCGCCAATGGCGTCGAGCTTCAACTGGATCAGTTGGCGGCCGGGATTTCTCTCGTCGGTCTTGTCCAACGCCAGTTGGTAGGCAACTCGCGCCTCGTCGCGCTTGTCTTGCGCCACCAGAATATCGCCCCTGCGATCGGCTACCGCACCGGCAAACTGAGCCGGAAAATCACCGGCTAGCAGTTTCAATGCATCGTCATACGCCTTTGCATCGAGCAGGATGCCGGCCAGACGGATTGCGGCAATCGCCTTGTATTCAGCATCGCGGCCATGGTCGATGACCCATTGCAACTGTTTCTTGGCGTTGTCGGCGTCGTTGGCGTCAAATGCCGCTTTCGCTGCCACCAGCGCGCTCATCTGCGCATACGCGGTGCCGCTGAACTTCTCTTGCATGTCGGTCGCGGCGCGCAGCACCTTGGCGTTGTCCTTGGCGTTGTCCTTGGCGTCAGCCGCCTTTTGCTGCTCTTCGTACAATTGCGCCGCCTGTTGCGATTGCTTGCTTTGGTAGATGCCCCAGCCGCTCCAGGCGGCGTAAGCGGCCAACGCGACAATCACTACCCAGGTCAGAAGATTGCCGTACTTGCTCCACCATGCCTTGATGGACGCCAACTGTTCTTGTTCTTCGAGATCGTATGCCATGAAATAAGTCTAAAAATGGTTCAGGGATTAAGGATGGTAATGAACGTGGTCATGATCATGGTCGTGATCGCCGACGATCTGCTCCACGACATAATCGGTCACGCCGTCAAACGGAATCGTAACCTGCTTGCTTTCGCCATCCTCCGTGCGCATGGTCTTGACGGTCGCAGTCGCGTTCATTACTTCATCTTCGCCAATAATGACCGCAAACGCCGCACCGCTGGCGTCCGCCTTCTTCATTTGCGACTTGAAACTACCGCCTGCGCTCGCCGATGCGCAATGTAGCACAACATCCAGCCCGGCACCGCGTAATCTTTCCGCCAGCACGAAGGATTGCAGTTGTGCATCTTCGCCCTGATGGACCAGATAGACGTCGCATTGGTTCGGCGCATATTGCTCGCCGCCGGCTTTCATGAGCTCCAGCAAACGTTCCACGCCCATGGCGAAACCGCAGGCCGGTGTCGGCTTGCCGCCGAACATCTCGATCAGCGGATCGTAGCGTCCGCCGCCGCAGACAGTGCCTTGCGAACCGAGCTGGTCGGTCACCCACTCGAACACGGTGCGGTTGTAATAATCCATGCCGCGCACCAGGCGCGGGTTGATCGTGAACGGAATGTTGTTGTGGCGCAGGATCTTTTGCACGCCTTCGAAGTGCGCGCGCGATTCTTCGCCGAGGTAGTCCAGCAGCTTGGGGGCCGCATTGACCATCTCCTGCATCGTCGGATTCTTGGTGTCGAGGATGCGCAGCGGATTCGCGTACAGGCGACGCTGGGCATCGGTGTCCAGCAACTCCTTGTGCTGTTCGAAATAGGCAATCAGATCGGCGCGATGCTTGCTGCGCTCTTCCGCGTCGCCGATGGAGTTCAGTTCCAGGCGGATGTCCTGCAGGCCGAGGTCGTCCCACAGGCGCTGGCACATCATGATCAGTTCGGCGTCGATATCCGGGCCCGTGAAGCCCAGCGCTTCCGCGCCGACCTGATGGAACTGGCGATAGCGGCCGCGCTGTGGACGCTCGTGGCGGAACATCGGACCCGCGTACCAGAGTCGCTTGGGACCATCGTAAGTCAGGTTGTGTTCGAGCGCTGCGCGCACCACGCTGGCGGTGTTTTCCGGCCGCAGAGTCAGGTTGTCGCCGTTCATGGAGTCTGTGAAGGAATACATTTCCTTTTCGACGATATCGGTGACTTCACCCAGGCCGCGTGCGAACAAGGCGGTCGGTTCGACGATAGGCGTGCGGATTTGCTGGAAGCCGTAGCTCTTCAATACCGAGTGCACGGTATTCTCGAACAATTCCCACAGCGGGGCATCGGCCGGCAGGATGTCATTCATCCCTTTGACGCCGACGATTTTTTCGATTTTCTTGTTTTCAGACATGCTAGTGATTTTCAGGTTTGTTCAGTCGGCGGCCATCTGCGCAAAGGCCCGCCCTCAGGCGAGTTCTGGCCACAGTTCAGGCCGCGGTTTGCTTGCTGTAATGCGTTTGCACGTAGTCCAGCACTATGGTTTGGAATTCTTCGGCGATGCGGTCGCCGCGCAATGTCATACGCTTTTCGCCATCGATAAACACCGGCGCGGCGGGCGATTCGCCGGTGCCCGGCAAGCTGATGCCGATGTTCGCATGCTTGGATTCGCCCGGACCGTTGACAATGCAACCCATGACGGCGACGTTCATGCTTTCGACGCCGGGATACACGCCCTTCCATACCGGCATCTGCTCGCGCAGATAGGTCTGGATCTTGTCCGCCAGATCCTGGAACACGGTCGAGGTCGTACGGCCGCACCCCGGACAGGCGATCACCATCGGCGTGAATTTGCGCAAGCCCATGGTCTGCAGGATCTCCTGGCCGACGATGACTTCGCGGGTACGGTCGCCGCCCGGTTCCGGCGTCAGCGAAATGCGGATGGTGTCGCCGATGCCTTCCTGCAGCAACACCGACAGGGCCGCCGTCGACGCAACGATACCCTTGCTGCCCATGCCTGCTTCGGTCAGACCGAGATGCAACGGATAATCGCAGCGGCGTGCCAATTCGCGATAAACGGCGATCAGGTCCTGCACGCCGGAGACCTTGCAGGACAGGATGATCTTGTTGCCGTCCAGCCCCAGCTCTTCGGCGCGCTGCGCGTTCTCGATAGCGGACGTCACCAGCGCTTCGTACATCACGGCTTGCGCCGGCCACGGCTCCTTGCGTACAGCATTTTCATCCATGATGCGCGCCAGCAAAGCCTGGTCGAGACTACCCCAGTTGACACCGATGCGCACCGGCTTGTCATAGCGGCAGGCCGCTTCGATCATCTGTGCAAATTGAGTATCGCGCTTGGCGCCCTTGCCCACATTGCCGGGGTTGATGCGATATTTCGACAACGCCCTGGCGCAGTCGGGATAATCGTTGAGCAGCGTATGGCCGTTGTAATGGAAATCGCCCACCAGCGGCACATCCACACCCATGCGATCCAGTTGCTCTCGGATGGCCAGCACTGCCGCCGCAGCTTCCGGCGTATTGACGGTGATGCGCACCACTTCGGACCCCGCCCGCGCCAGATCCTTGATCTGGATTGCAGTGCCGATGGCGTCGGCGGTATCCGTATTGGTCATCGATTGCACCATGACCGGGGCGCCGCCGCCGACCGCAACTTCGCGATCGCCATATCGGATGACGGCGCGGCGGCTTTGACGACGGCCCAATGGACCAGATGCAATCGGAGAAGGCGAAGAAGACATACGCGCTTTATTTCAGGTTCATTTCAGACTCAAACGAGCCACATTGCTATTGGCGCTGGTTTCCAGATCCAATCTGGCGCCGCGCAAGCTGGCATCAACGCCGGCAGCATTGCCGACCACCAACGTAACCGGTTCGGTGATATCGAAGGCTTCCGTGGTACCGGCCTTGAGCAGGCGCGAAATCATGGTCGACTTGTCGCCGCGCCGAATTTCCACCCACGAGTCCTCGCGGAACGTCAGGCGCAATAAATCCTTGCTGTTGCTGATGCTCAGATTGCCTGTCACAGGAGAGGCAGGATTCACCGGCGCCACTGCGACTTTGGGTTGCGCCGGGTCGGTCGATGGCGCGGCCTTCGCGGAAACCGCCGGTTCCGGCTGGGAAGGCGGCGAAACCGCGTTCGCCACATGATCGGAAACGCTCGTGATCGCCGAGCTGGCCGCATCCACCATCGCTGACTCGGCCTTCTCCAGCTTGCTCTTGTCGGAACCGTCCTGCACTTCAGGCGGCAAATCCTGCTGAATATCGGCTTGCGCCTGAGCCGGCGGCTCTTCCGACGCCGCTGCCGGCTTGACAGCATGTTTCAGCCAGGCCAGTTGAGGCACATCGTTAAGCAGATCGGTACGGTACAGGACCGCTGCCGCACCGACCAATACCACTATAAGAATAATGCCGACTGCCAGGCCAAACGACATTTTGCTGCGATTGCCCAATGGCAGGGGCGACTCCGAAAACGGCGTCGACAGCGTGCGTTGAGGTGCGATAGGCGCATTCTGCACAGGCGCTTCTTGCGGCAACGCCGCCACCAGGACATTGGAATCCATGCCCAGCAGCTTGGCGTACGCACGTACAAACCCCCGGACAATGACCGGGCCAGGCAGCGCGGCATAATTGTCCGCCTCAAGGGCAAGCACTTGCCGCGTTGCAAATTTCAACTGACTGGCGGCATGCTCCACAGACCACCCCCTGGCCTGACGTTGTGCAGCCAATAGCGCGCCGGGTAATGCTGCCGGCCTTACCTCTTCTGTCCCCGATGCAAAGCCCGAGACTGGCGCTTCATTTCCCTGCTGATCACTCATCAAATGCTCCACGTTGATAAGCCGCGTATTCTGACGAAGACGGATAGCGACGACGCAACTGCGCCGCCAGTTCATTTTCGGCTGATTGATTGCCTAGTTTACGTTCAATCTTGATGGCAAGCCATAGCGTATCCACATCCAAGACGCCATTGTTTACCGCCAGACCGATGTGAAAGCGCGCCCGCTCGAATTCACGACGGTCAAAATAAAGCCTGGTCAAATTGACATTAGTCGTCAGACTGGCCGGGTCAAACTGAAAAGCACGTGAAAAATAACGTTCCGCAGCCTGCACATCCCGCAGCTTCAAACTACACGCACCAGCATTGGCCAATGCCTTACCCGGAGATTGGTAGGCTCGATTGCCGACAGCCGCCTCGAAATATGGAATCGCCTCGGCGGCACGGTTGTCGTTGCACAAAAACCAACCGTAGTTATTTGCAAAATCAGGATTGCCCGGCGCCAGATTCAGCGCCCGGAGGAAATTGCTTTCGGCCGCCTGCACCTGCCCCATCTCCATATAGGCCAACGCGCGCATGCTGTACGCCTCGGCAAAATCGGGAACAGCCTGCAAGGCAAGACCGGCCTCCTCCACCGTCACCGCAAACTGGCGCTGTTCGTAGTAACCGATCGCCAGTTGCAAACGAATGTCGGCACGCTTTTGCGCATCAGCCGGAATCACGGTGCGGGGAACAACATCGCCGACAAGCTCTGGCTTGTCGGATTTAGCAGAAACACATCCGGTCAGCAGCAAAGCAGGCGCCAGCATCAAGGCAACTACACCGTTCTGCCAGCTTTTCTTCACTCGGAGATCTCCACGATGCGGCCGAAATCCTTGCCGAATTTTTGCTGGTATTCGGTCATCTTTTGCATGCGCTCCTGCACACGCGTGCGATCTTTGACTTCGCCCGCCAATTGGCCGCAGGCGGCATCAATGTCGTCGCCGCGCGTCTTGCGGATGGTCGTGACGATGCCGGCATCCATCAGGATCTGGGCAAACGCCTTGATGCGCGGATTGTGCGAACGCTTCAACCCAGACTCGGGGAAAGGATTGAACGGAATCAGATTGAATTTGCATGGCACCGCGGCCTTGCCGTCGCCGCCACCCTGCACCAGCGCCACCAGTTCGCGCGCATGCGCGTCGCTATCGTTGACGCCGTCCAGCATGCAATATTCGAAAGTCACAAAATCGCGTGGTGCGAATTCAAGGTAGCGTTTGCACGCCGCCATCAATTCGTACAGCGGATATTTCCTATTCAAGGGAATCAGACCGTCACGCAGCGCATCGTTGGACGCGTGCAGCGACACTGCCAGCGCCACCGGACACTCTTGCGACAGCCTGTCGATCATCGGCACCACGCCGCTGGTCGACAGCGTCACGCGGCGGCGCGACAGACCATACGCGTTATCGTCGAGCATCAGTTTCAAAGCGGTAACGGTAGGCTCGAAATTCAGCAAAGGCTCGCCCATGCCCATCATCACCACGTTGGTGATCTGGCGCTCGCCTTTGGGGCCCGGCTCCACGCCCTTGGTCTTGCGCAACTCGAACTCGGCCATCCACAACTGACCGATGATCTCACCGACGCTCAGGTTGCGGTTGAAGCCTTGCTTGCCGGTCGAGCAGAAACGGCAATTGACGGCGCAGCCGGCCTGGGTGGAAATGCACAAGGTGCCGCGCGTCTCTTCGGGAATGAACACGGTTTCAACGGCATTGCCGTTGCCGACATCCACCAGCCATTTACGGGTGCCGTCGGTGGAAGTGTGATCGCTGATGATGGCCGGCGCCGTCACATGGGCGCGCGTGGCCAGTTTTTCGCGCAGCGATTTGGCGAGATCGGTCATCTCGGCAAAGTCGGCAACGCCATACTGGTGAATCCAGCGCTGCAATTGTTTTGCGCGAAACGGCTTCTCACCCAACTCGCCGCAATAGGCGACGAGTTGTGCGGGATCCAGATCCAGCAGATTGGTGAGAGCTGTTGTCATAACATGTACCGCTATGGTTAACCTTGATGCATGGACTGCCAAACTTCAAGGCAACTTTGCTGCAAATTAACGCGAATAGATATTCAGCGCCGGGAAGAAGTAAGCGATTTCAACTTTCGCTGTTTCTGCCGCGTCGGAACCGTGTACGGCATTGGCGTCGATGGAATCGGCGAAATCGGCGCGGATTGTGCCCTTTTCTGCCTTCTTCGGATCGGTGGCGCCCATCAGGTCGCGGTGCTTCAGGATCGCGTTTTCGCCTTCGAGGGCTTGCACGATCACCGGACCGGAGACCATGAAGTCGACCAGATCCTTGAAGAATGGACGTTCGCGGTGGACCGCGTAGAAACCTTCTGCTTCGGCACGCGACAAATGAATCATGCGCGCAGCGATGATTTTCAGGCCGGCGTTTTCGAAACGGGTATAAATCTGACCGATCACGTTTTTCGCAACTGCGTCCGGTTTGATAATCGACAGGGTGCGTTCAATTGCCATGTGTAAAAACTCCAATAAAAAGAAAGGGTTAAAGCTGTTAATTAACAATTCAATCAACCTTTGATTCTACCACGAAAAGGCCGTTTATCAGCCTATATTCGCTGTAAAACATGACACTCTGACAAATTTGACGGACAACGATCCGAAGAACTTCATTGATACGCCACTGTCTCATGCAAGGAGCGTCGTGCTATGCTCTGTTCGCATTTAACGCTACTGGAGGAACAATGAACCAATATCCGCAAGACGCATTTGAAACTGTCAGCACCAGCGCCGTCGCCCGCAATCGCGTGCTGCGCAACACATACTGGCTGCTTGCATTGTCCATGATTCCAACCGTACTGGGCGCATGGCTGGGCGTACAAATGCATTTCAGCATGTTCGCCGGCAGCCCGATGATCGGTTTCGTCGTGTTCATGGCGGTGGCGTTCGGCTTCTTCTATGCTATCGAAAAGACCAAGAATTCCGGCCTGGGCGTCGCCGTCCTGCTCGGCTTCACGTTCTTCATGGGTCTGATGCTGTCGCGCCTGATCGAATACACGCTCGGCTTTTCCAACGGCGGCCAACTGATCATGACGGCATTTGGCGGTACCGCGTTGATTTTCGGCGTCATGGCAACTGTTGCTACCGTGTCCAAACGCGACTTCTCGGGCATGAGCAAATGGCTGTTTGCCGGGTTGCTGGTAATCATTGTCGCCTCGTTGGCCAATATTTTCCTGCAATTGCCGGCACTGCAACTGACCATTTCCGTCGTCGCAATCGCCATTTTTTCAACTTACATCTTGTTTGATGTACAACAAGTAATTAACGGCGGCGAAACCAATTACATTTCGGCGACGCTGGCGATCTACCTGGATGTCTACAACGTGTTCGTCAATCTGCTGTCGATACTGGGTATTTTTGGCGGCAACCGCGACTAAAACCCTGCTTGCAAAAAAAAAACGAAAAGCCGACCTCCGGGTCGGCTTTTTATTGAGCAAGGCGTTTCAGTCCGGCAAATCGAATACCGCGATCGATTCCACATGCGCCGTATGGGGGAACATATTAACGACTCCTGCCAGCTTCAGGCGATAACCGCCGGCACTTACCAGCTCTCCGGCATCGCGCGCCAATGTCGCCGGATTGCATGACACGTAGACGATGCGTTTAGGCTTCAGATAGGCATGACTTCCGCCAAGCCCGGCGATCGCCTTGCAGACCTCCAAAGCGCCTTCGCGCGGCGGATCGATCAGCATGCGGTCAAATTTGCCGAGCGCAATAAAGTCTTCGACGGTCGCCTCGAACAGGTTGCGGCAATGGAAAGCGGTTTTCTCCGCCACCTGATTGATCTTGGCGTTCTCGGCAGCGCGCTCTGTCAATGCCGTGCTGCCCTCAATGCCGACCACTTCCTTTGCCAGCGTCGCGATCGGCAAAGTGAAATTGCCCAGCCCGCAAAATAGATCGGCCACGCGGTCATGCGGCTGCACATCGAGCAGACGCAGCGCCCTTGCCACCAACACACGATTGATCTGATGATTGACCTGAGTGAAATCGGTCGGTTTGAACGGCATACGGATACCGAACTCCGGCAAGGTGTAATGCAGGGTCGACTGCGGCGGATAGTAAGGATAGGCCGTGTCCGGGCCTTTGGGTTGCAGCCACCATTCGACCTTATGTTGGTCGGCGAAAGCTTTCAGTTTGACCTCATCCTCGGCGCTCGGCGGAGCCATCACGCGCAAGACCATCACTGTCGTTTTCTCGCCGCCATCGCCCTCGCCGATTGCCAATTCGATCTGCGGCAACCGGTCGATGATCGACAGCGAGCCGATCAACTGGCGCAGCGGTACCAGCATCGCCGATACGTTCGGCGGCAGGATTACGCAGGTTTTCATGTCGCTGACGAAAGGTGATTTCTTTTCATGGAAACCGACCAGCACCGTGCCCTTCTTGACGACATTCTTAACCGAAATCCGTGCGCGATAGCGATAGCCCCAAGTCGGCCCGTAAATCGGGCGCAACATGGTTTCCGCTTTGAGCTTACCGAGATGCCAGAGATTGTCTTCGAGCACGCGCTGCTTCATGGCTACCTGCGCTGAAGACTCCAGATGCTGCATGGCGCAGCCGCCGCAAACCCCGAAATATTCGCACTGCGGCTTGACGCGCAAGGATGACTCCCGATACAACTGCGTCATGGTGGCGGCTTCCCATTTGGGCTTCTTGCGGAAAGACTGGAAGCTCACCCGCTCGCCCGGCAAGGCGCCTTCGACGAAAATCACTTTGCCTTGGGTGCCGTCCTCGTTCGCCAGATGACCGACGCCGCGCCCGTCCATGTCGAGGGCCTTGATATCGATGATATTTTGCTGCATAGAAACAAATAGATGCGACCGCCGTGGCAGCCGGAAAAATCAAAACCGCTATTGTCCGCGATACCGGGACCGGAGGGAAGTTAAACCGCCGCCTAAAACAACGCGTCCTTGCTCACACCGCGCGCGATCAGGCTGCGTTTGAGCTTGATCAGGGCTTCTTGCTGGACCTGGCGTACACGTTCGCGGGTGATCCCCATCTCGGTCGCCAGTTGCTCCAGAGTGGAGGGGTCGTCGTTGTCGAGGCCGAAACGCCTGGTGATGACGATTCTTTGCTTGTCCGGCAAGTTCTTGAGCCAATCCCGGATCAGCAGCGACATTTCATGGCATTCGGCCTGGGCGTCGGGATTTTCATCGAGCGAGCCCGGCAACAGGTCAATCATGCTGGCCTGAGGATCGTTGTCGAGCGGCGTATCGAGCGATGCGGCATGCTCGGACAAGGTCAGCACGTCCTGTACGTCTTCGACCGGCCGGTCAACCAGATGGGCAATGTCTTCCGCCGTGGCTTCGCGGCCGTTATGCTGTTGCGCCTCCAAGTGATATTTAGCGCGCAGGATCTGGTTGAGCTCGCGCACCATGTGTACAGGCAAGCGCACGGTGCGCGCCTGGTTCATGATGGCGCGCTCTATGCTTTGGCGTATCCACCAGGTCGCATACGTAGAAAAACGGAAGCCGCGCTCGGGTTCGAACTTGTCGATGGCGCGCATGAGGCCCAGGTTGCCTTCCTCGATCAGGTCGAGCAAGGCAACGCCGCGATTGATGTAATGCTTGGCGATCGACACCACCAGACGCAGGTTATGCTCGATCATTTTTTGGCGGGAAATGAAATCGCCCTGCTTGGCCAGCGTAGCGAAATACAGCTCTTCCGACGCAGTCAACAACGGCCGCGTGCCGATCTGGTTGAGGTAATGCTGGGTGGTGTCGGTGGAAAGTTCGGCGGCGAGCACCTTCTTCAATTCTTCGACGCCCTCAACGGCAACAACGACTTCTTCATCGCGATCGACCGACTCTCCCTCCTCAATCACTTCCAGGTCATCATCGGCATCCAATGGCTCGACCGGGTCGTCCGATCGGGATTCTTCGTCTGGCAGGTGATTGCGAGGGCTTGGACTCATACGCTAACGTGGTGGCAGGTATTTCGACGGATCAACAGGTTTGCCCTGCTGGCGAATCTCGAAGTGCAGCTTGACGCTGTCGCTATCGGAATTCCCCATCTCGGCAATCTTCTGTCCCTTGGTAACAGCTTGCCCTTCCTTCACCAATATCGTCTTGTTGTGCGCATAGGCCGACAAGAGATTGTTCGTATGCTTAACGATCACCAGATTGCCGTAGCCGCGAATGCCACTGCCGGCATACATGACCTTGCCGGCGCCCGCCGCCAGCACCGGCTGCCCGCTCTTACCGGCGATGTCGACGCCCTTCTTGCCGCCATCGAAAGTACCGACCACTTTGCCTTCCGCCGGCCACATCCACGATACCGCTTCGTCATCGGCTGCCGGCGCTGCTGCTGCAGGCTTATCGGCAGGATGCGCCGATTCGACCTTGACCGGCGCTTGCACGCCGTTGGCCGCCGGTGCAGCAATAGCGGCAGGCGCGCTGGAGGGCGCCGCATCTGGCTTCTCCAGTTCCGCCAATGTACTGTCCGAATACGCGCGCTTGTCGCCGCGCGGACCGGTCTTGTTGCCGCCGCTGGCACCTGAACTTGCCGCTACGCCATTAGCTGCCGGCGCCGAGCCCAACGGTTTCACTTCAATACCCGAAGTCGTCGTCGTCGCCACGGCGCCAGTCTGCACGCCATCAGGCGGCACCACACGCAACACCTGGTCGACCTTGATATCGTTCGCATTGGTCAGGTTGTTCCAAGCCACGATATCGCGGTAATTTTGTCCCGACTCCAGGGCAATACGGTACAGTGTGTCGCCCTTCTTCACCGTGTAGTAACCTTTGCCATCCGGACGCGCCGGCGGCACAACTGCTGCTGTCTTGGCGGCGTCTGCTGCAGGCTTGGCCGCGCTGGTTGTACGCTCGACCACAGGAGCAGCAGTGCGCGGCGTAGTAGAACATCCTGCAAGCAGACTCACGGCAATCCCCAACCACACCAGACGATTTTTTTTCATGCTCATTACATTAATTATGTACAACGATAACGTTGACCCGCGCCCTGCACGAGAAGTTCATCGGGACAAGCAAGGCTGAAAGACCAGCCTGCTGCCATATTCTGAGTTGCTTATTTTATTTCTTGTTACACCGTGCCCGGACGCAAAGGCACAAAATGACATTCTTCCAAGGTTTCGCTGGTCCATTCGAACTTGCCGATACGCTCAATGAGCTGCAACATTTGCTGACGCCCTCCGACCGGCGCCACCAGGCGCCCGCCGATCGCCATCTGTTCCAGCAGAGCCTGGGGCACTTCCAGTCCTGCGGCCGCCAAGATGATGCCGTCGAACGGCGCGACCTGCGGCAGGCCTAGCATACCATCTCCGTAATGCAAGCGGATGTTGGCAATACGCAGTGGCCGCAAATTGGTCTTGGCCAGTTCATGCAAAGGCTTGATGCGCTCGATCGAATACACTTCCTTGGCCACCAGCGACAGCACGGCCGCCTGATAGCCGCAACCGGTGCCGATTTCCAGCACCCGCTCCAAGACCTTGCCCTTGTTGTTGTCGCGCATGATCTCTATCATGCGCGCCACGATATAAGGCTGGGAAATGGTCTGGTGATGTCCGATCGGCAACGAGGCGTCGATATAAGCCTGGCTGGCCAGCGCCGGCTCCATGAACATATGGCGCGGCACCGCTTCCATCGCCGCCAGCACTTTGGGATCGCTGACGCCCTGCTTGGCCACCCGCACCGCCATGGCTTTGCGGACCGCTTCGGAAACCAGCGGCGCCGCCCTAGTCGAAGCAGCCGCCGGCATCGGCAACGTTGCCCGCGACGCAGACTTCCCGACAGGCTGAACAAACTGCGCTGCCTGCGCCTTGGCGGCTTGCCGGCCTGAATCCTGCGCTGCGTTCCGCGTGGCCGTCTGCGGCGTCACCACCTTGCGCACGGGTGCGGAAGACTGCTCGGGCGAACGGCTGGGAACGTGCGACGCCGCTGTGCCTTTCTTCTCCACGACAGAAGACAAAGGCAAGGGAAAGCGGCTCGACTTACCGGTCATGCGAGCGCCTTCTTGAGGTTGGCCAATTGCCCCGTGTGTGTCAAATCGATCTGCAACGGCGTGATCGATACATGTCCTTGCGCCGTCGCATGAAAATCGGTGCCCTCGCCGGCATCCTTGACGCCGCCCGCCGGCCCGATCCAGTAAATATCCTTGCCATGCGGGTCACGCATCTTGTAGACCGGTTCCGACATATGACGCTTGCCCAGGCGCGTGGCAACGCCAGGCTTCAATTCTCCATACGGCAAGTTGGGAATATTGACGTTGAGCAGATAAGGCTGGTCGAGCGCATCGAAGTGGCGCTCGACGACTTCGCGAGCGATGCGCGCTGCACTGTCGAGATGTTCCCAGCCCTTATGCAATTGCGAAAACGCGATAGCGGGAATGCCGAACAGAAAACCTTCCGTCGCTGCGGCCACCGTACCGGAATACAGCGTGTCGTCGCCCATATTCTGGCCCTGGTTGATACCGGAGACGATCAGATCCGGACGCTCCGGCAGCAAACCAGTCAGGGCGACGTGCACGCAATCGGATGGCGTGCCGTTGAGATAGTAAAAACCGTTGCCGGCGCGTTCAACCCATAGCGGCCGATCCAGCGTCAGTGAATTGGAACTGCCCGAACGGTTGCTATCGGGCGCAACCACCGTGATCTCGGCGATGACGGACAAGGCGTCGGCCAGCGCAATGATGCCTGGAGCAAGGTAGCCGTCGTCGTTGCTGATAAGAATTTTCATCCCGTCATTTTACCCGAAGCGACTTGCCGGATTCGGAGAGAAATGCAGCTACGCAATCCAAAATTTGCGGCATTTCCGAAACGTTGCAACGAAGCTGCGCCAGGCAATGCTCTCAGCCTGTTTCGCTGACGGCATCCTGACGGATTGCTCCGCAACGCCCTTCACATCGACGAGCAAGAGTCAGCTCTCGCTGGAAGCCGCCGCCAGCTCGGCGCGCCGGGCAAAGAAATCTTCGACCATGCCAATCTCCCGTGTGCGCTTGAACGGTGGCAGGCTTTGCCAGATCCGGCGTCCATATCCTTTCGAGATCAGCCGGGGATCGCAGATCATCAGCACGCCGCGGTCGCTCTCGTCGCGAATCAGGCGGCCGGCGCCCTGCTTCAGGTTGATGATCGCCGCAGGCAACTGGTGATGCATGAAACCATTCAGGCCCTTTTTCTCCAGCTCGGCAATCCGCGCCGCCAGCACCGGATCGTCCGGCGGCGAAAACGGCAGCTTGTCGATGATCACCAAGGAAAGCGCGTCGCCGCGCACGTCGACGCCCTCCCAGAAACTCTGACTACCGATCAGCACGCCATTGCCGGCCGCGCGGAAGCGGTCCAGCAATTCGGTGCGCCCTGCCTCGCCCTGCACCATCAGCGGGAACGGCAGGCCACGCTGCTCGAACTCTTCGCGCAAGCGCTCCGCCGCGCGGTTGACGGCGCGTATCGTTGTACACAGCAGGAAGGTACGACCGCCGGCGGCAACGATTGCCGGCAGCGCGGCGTCGATCACGGCATCGGTGTACTCATAGGAATTCGGCTGCGGCAGATTGTTCGGCACATACAGCAAGCCTTGCTGCTCATAATTGAACGGGCTCGGCCACGATTGCGCCGGCTCGTCCCACAAACCCATCTGCGAAGTGTAATGATGAAAGTCGTTTTTCACCGCCAGCGTCGCCGAAGTAAAAATCCATGCGCGCGGCACGCCTTCCCGCTGCTTGTTGAAAATCGGCGCGATGGATAACGGCGTGCGATGCAGTTGCAGAGAAGACGTGAATGCCTCCACCCACAACACATAGGTCTGCCCTTCTTCGTCGGAAGCCTTGTCCTGCGCGCCGTTCCAGTTCGCCAACTGGTGCGCCAATTCGATCGCGCGCGTGCGGCACTGCTCGATGGTTTCGGCGCGCTCGGCTTGCTTTTCCAGTACAGCGATCATGTCGTCCATATTGTTGCGCAGCGTTTCCAACGATGGGAAAAACACGCTCGACGGCGCGATCTGGTTGACCGCCAAACGCACGATGTCTTCTGGAAAAGCCAGGCGCAGATCGCGCGCGGCGCGCTCGACCGGCGCCACCACCTTGGCCCAGTCGGCACCGTCGCGCGCATGAGAAAGTCCTTCGGCCAGCACGTCGCGACACAGTTCCAGCACCTGCGACGTCGACACGGTGTCGCCAAAGAACATCGTCGCCGTCTCCGGCAACTGATGTGCTTCGTCGAAGATCACAGTATTGGCGGTCGGCAGCAACTCGGCGACGCCGGTGTCCTTGAGCGCAACGTCGGCAAAGAACAAATGATGATTGACCACCACCACGTCGGCTTGCTGCGCTTCCTTGCGCGCCTTCATGACGAAGCAGTCCTGGTAATACTGACACTCGGCGCCGAAGCAAGTGTCGCGCGTCGAGGTCACGAGATTCCAGATCGGCGCAGTTTCCGGCACTTTGGACAACTCGGCCTTGTCGCCCGACGATGTGGTTTTCATAAAGCGTGAAATTTCGCGCAGGTAGCCGACGTCGTCGCGCGACGTCATACGGCCGTTCTGCAGCGTGCGCTCAAGATGGAAATGGCAGACGTAGTTGGAACGCCCCTTCAGCAACGCCACCGACACGGGTGCGCTCAAGGCCTTGCGCACGGTAGGAATGTCGCGCAGAAAAAGCTGGTCCTGCAAGTTCTTGGTGCCGGTGGAGACGATCACCTTGCCGCCCCATAGCAGCGCCGGAACCAGATATGCGAAAGTCTTGCCGGTGCCGGTGCCGGCTTCGGCGATCAGGGTGCGCTGGCCGGCAATCGCATCGGCGATGGCCTTGGCCATTTCTGTCTGGGAATGGCGCGGACGATAGCTGCCGACCTGCCCGCCAAGCGGGCCTCCGGCGCCGAAAAGCTGCTCAACCTCGGCATCATGGATACCATGTGGAACGGGCGCTGCGGTATCTTCGATGGAACTCACTGACTCATGCCTGTAAAGAGGTTAAAACCGAAACAAAAATCGCCATGCGCCTACGTGCCCTGCCATTGGCGCCGACCGTTCAGGCAAGCGCCGTCCTCGGGATAGCTGTTTGAACGAAATGGACGACTGGTCGCGCCTGGCGCGTCAGGCGGGGATATCGGGGATAAGTTGCATTTTAAGCAACATGATATGATCTTTCAATTGCAGCTTGCGCTTCTTCAAACGACGCAATTGTAATTCCTCATGACGCACCTCGCGCGACAGCAAGTCGATCACGGCGTCCAGATCGCGATGCTCCACTTCCAGTTCGATAATACGGCGTTGTATATCTTCGCGGTGCGTCATTGTCATATGGCTTCTATTACAAAACGGCGAGCGGCTGCAAAACTGAAGACTGCAAAAGCCGCTGCCAAGGAAAGAAACAGTGTAATCCACCTGCCGCGGGTGAACAATCATTGTCGACCAAGCCCCGGGGCCGAGTTCCTACTTCGGCTGGGCGGTTTCCGGCGTCGCGGGAGTCTGGCCGGCAGCGGCAGGCGCCTGTTGTTGCTTGGCGGCACGTTCGCGCGCCTTTTCAGCTTTCTTCTCTTCCACGTCCTTGCGGTGCGCTTCGGCTTCTTTCACCTTTTCCTTGTAGGCACGCTCGTTGGCACTGCGTTGCGGCGCCTTGGCTGCCTCTTCCGCCTCGGTCTTGCGAAGCTGAGCTTCGTGCGACTTCACGCGCAAATCGGCCTGACCTTCGGTCTGGCGCTCACGATCCTTGACCTGCTGCTCCTTGACGGTGCTTTCCCGTATCTTTCTGACCGCGGCGGCATCCCTTTCCTGTTGTTCCTTGGCGCGCCGCGCAACATCCTGCTCATCCTTCGCGCGCTGTTCCGCCAGAGCCTTGTCGCGATCATCGGCCTTGGCCTGGCGCTTGTAGGCATTGGCTTCGACTTCAACATCCCGCACCTGCTTGACGGCGACGCGATTACGCTCCTTGGCGTCTTCCAGGCAGGACGACACGAAGAATTTTTTGTAGCAGCCGCGTTGCTCGTCAATGTACTGATCCTCGATGATCGTGCGCTCCTTGTCGGCCTCGGCCAGTACTTCATCGGCATAATCGACCGAATGAATCGAGCCGGAAGGATAACGTTCGTTGAATGGCGGCTTGTCCGGCGAGCCGTAGCGCGCCGGTTCCGCGATCGCTACCGCCGGCAGCAGCAAGGCCAGCCCTGCCGCAGCAAACACCAGCGCGGCAACGGATTGGCGACGTATTCTTTCAAAAAATAATTGCATGTAACCCTTATCCATAATCAAGCAAGCTTATCGGCGGCAAGACGTCGTTCGGAATCCATATACTCGCGCGATTGCATTTCAATGATACGTGAAACCGTGCGGTGGAATTCATTTGCCAACGTGCCTTCGGTATAAAGCTCCTCCGGCTCGACTTCCGCCGACATGATCAGCTTGACCTTGTGGTCGTAGAACACGTCGATCAACCAGGTAAAACGGCGCGCCTCCGAAGACATCGCTGCCGACATGCGCGGAATGCCCGACAAGATGACGGTCTGGAACCGGCTGGCGATCTCCAGATAATCGTTCTGCGAGCGCGGCCCGCCGCACAAGGTCGCGAAATCAAACCAGATCGCGCTGCCTGCGCGACGCAAGGCGCGAATCTCGCGTGCTTCGATATGCACGTGCGGATCTTCATCGGCGGTTTCGGCAACGCTGGCAAACGCATCGCGCAGCGCGCTGTCGGTCTTGGCATTGAGCGGAGTATGATAAATCTTGACCTGCTCCAGCGCGCGCTTGCGGTAATCGACACCGGCGTCGATGTTCATCACGTCAAGTCTATCGTTAAGCAATTGTATGGTCGGCAACATGCGGTCACGGTGCAGACCGTCCGGATACAGCGTGTCAGGCTTGTAGTTCGAGGTCATCACGAACGACACGCCATTGTCGAACAATCCTTTGAGCAGGTTGTACAGGATCATGGCGTCGGCGATGTCCGATACGTGGAATTCGTCGAAACAGATCAGACGATATTTCTTGGCAATGCGGCGCGCGACTTCGTCCAGCGGATTGGCGATGCCCTTGAGTCCGTCAAGCTGGCGATGCACGTCGCGCATGAATTCGTGAAAATGCAGGCGCGTCTTGCGCACCACCGGCACCACCGAATAGAAGCTATCCATCAGAAAGGACTTTCCGCGTCCCACCCCGCCCCACATATACACGCCGCGCGGCACATCTGGGCGATTGATCATGCGTTTGAAGGTGCTGGAGCGTTGCGACTTGAACGCTATCCACTCTTCATAAGCACGCTGCAGGCGATCGATCGCGCGTTGCTGCGCCTCGTCGGATTTGAAGCCACGCTCGCTTAGCGCGTGATCGTAGAATTCGCGGACATCCATGACTGATCTTTATTTTAATTCGCCTCGTCCGGCATCCGGAGAAGCGGCAATCTTCTGCAGATAACGCACTTTTGGAGCGCTATCCGCAATGAACTTTTACAACTGAAAGAAAAATGGGCGAGCCAGGCTCGCCCATCGATAGTGATCGGAGTTTACCGGTAATGGCAAACTCGCTTCATCAGAAGTTCAACGCGCGTTTGTCGACGGCCAGCGCTGCTTCCTTGGTCGCTTCGGACAGCGACGGATGAGCGTGGCAGATACGTGCGATGTCTTCCGCGGAAGCCCGGAACTCCATTGCCACGACGGCTTCGGCAATCAACTCCGATGCCATTGGACCGACGATATGCACGCCGAGGATTTCGTCAGTCTTGGCGTCAGCCAGGAACTTGACCATGCCAGATGTATCGCCCAGCGCGCGTGCACGACCGTTGGCCAGGAACGGGAATGTACCGGCTTTGTAAGCAATGCCGTCCGCCTTCAATTGTTGCTCGGTCTTGCCGACCCATGCGATTTCCGGCGATGTGTAGATGACCCAGGGAATCGTGTTGAAGTTAACGTGACCGTGCTGGCCCGCGATACGCTCGGCAACGGCAACGCCTTCCTCTTCAGCCTTGTGCGCCAGCATCGGGCCGCGTACGACGTCGCCCACCGCCCACACGTTCGGCAAGTTGGTCTTGCAGTCGCCGTCGACGGCGATGAAACCGCGCTCGTCCAGCTTCAGGCCGATGCCTTCGGCATTCAGGCCCGTGGTGTTCGGGGTACGGCCGATCGAGATGATCAATTTGTCGAACACGGCCTTTTGCGCACCGCCCTTGTTGTCGGTATATTCGACCGAGACATCTTTCTTGCCCGCCTTGATGTCGCCGATCTTGACGCCCAGATTCACTGTCAGGCCTTGCTTGGCCAACAGTTTCTGCGCTTCCTTGGCGATTTGCTCATCGACTGCACCGAGGAAAGTCGGCAGCGCTTCCAGCACAGTGACTTCCGCTCCCAGACGACGCCAGACCGAACCCATTTCCAGGCCGATCACACCCGCACCAATCACACCCAGCTTCTTCGGTACTTCGGTAATGGCCAGTGCGCCGGTGTTCGACAGGATCAGCTCTTCGTCGAACGGTGCGCCCGGCAAGGCGCGCGCATTGGAGCCGGTGGCGACCACGACGTGCTTGGCGACGATCGATTCCTCGGCGGCCCCGGCGACCTTGATTTCGTAGCCGTTGGCATCGCCCTTGACGAAGCTGCCGCGACCGTGGAAGAAGGTAACCTTGTTCTTCTTGAACAGGTACAGGATGCCGTCGTTATTTTGCTTGACGACGGAATTCTTGCGACCCAGCATTTGCGCCAGGTTCAGGCCCAGGCCTTTGACTTCGATGCCGTGTTCAGCAAAGGCGTGGCCGGCGTGCTCATAATGCTCCGACGACTGCAGCAGCGCCTTGGAAGGAATGCAGCCGACGTTGGTACAAGTACCACCCGGTGCGGGGCCGCCCTTTTCGTTTTTCCATTCGTCGATGCATGCGGTGTTGAAACCCAGTTGTGCTGCGCGGATTGCAGCGATGTAACCACCAGGGCCGCCGCCGATGACGACCACGTCAAAATTTTTACTCATGTTTTATTCCTAATTCGTTGTGCGCGAACCATTAGACCCGCGGAGACAAAAAAAGCGCTGAACACCGAAGTTCAGCGCCTAGCCGGCTCTGTGGCCGTTGAGCAAGCGTAGCGAGCAACTCAAGGTCGGTGCGAGAAACGCAGCCGTACGGTTGTACGGCGAGCATCACAGCGCCGAGATTGAGTTGCGCAGTAGCTTGATCAACGGCCATTCGTATTACAGGTCCAGGAGGAGGCGGGCCGGATCTTCCAACGCTTCCTTGATAGCCACCAAACTCAGGACGGCTTCGCGGCCGTCGATGATGCGATGGTCATAGGACATCGCGAAGTAGTTCATCGGACGAATCACGATCTGGCCGTTTTCCACCACGGCGCGATCCTTGGTGGCGTGAATGCCCAGAATCGCGGATTGCGGCGGGTTGATGATAGGCGTCGACAGCATCGAACCGAAGGTGCCGCCGTTGGACACGGTAAAGGTGCCGCCGGTCAGTTCTTCGATGGACAGCTTGCCATCTTTGGCTTTCTGACCGAATTCGCCGATCTTCTTTTCGATGTCGGCGATCGACATCTGGTCTGCATCGCGCAGGACCGGAACCACCAGGCCGCGCGGGGAACCGACGGCGACGCCGATGTCGAAATAGCCGTGGTAGACGATGTCATTGCCGTCAACCGAAGCGTTGACGATCGGGTACTTCTTCAGTGCATGAACCACTGCCTTGACGAAGAAAGACATGAAGCCCAGCTTGACGCCATGCTCTTTCTCGAACTTGTCCTTGTACTTGGCGCGCAGGTCCAACACAGGTTGCATGTTGACTTCGTTGAATGTCGTCAGGATGGCGTTGGTTGCTTGCGATTGCAGCAGACGTTCTGCAACGCGGGCACGCAGACGGCTCATCGGCACGCGTTCTTCCGGGCGGTTTTCCAGGCTTGGCTTGCCCGGAGCAGCGACTTGTTGCAGCGCAGGTTTTACAGCGGCGGCGGCAGGAGCGGCGGCCTTCGGCGTAGCCAGGGATGCCAGCACGTCGCCCTTGGTGACGCGACCGTCCTTGCCTGTACCCGACACTTGCGATGTCGACATGTTGTTGTCAGCCAGGATCTTGGCGGCGGCCGGCATGGCGACGTCGGATTTGTTGGCCAGTTCAGGCGCAGCAACCGGTGTCGGTTCGTTGGTGCTTTGCGGTGCAGGAGCAGCCTTGACTTCCAGCGGGCTCACTTGCGCCGAAGCGTCGGTATCCAGGATCGCGATGACTTCACCGGCGACCACTGTGGAACCGTCGGCCTTGATGATTTGGGTGATCACGCCGGCCTCAGGGGCTGGCAGTTCCAGCACGACCTTGTCGGTTTCGACATCGATCAGATTCTCGTCGCGCGCGACGGCTTCGCCCACTTTTTTATGCCATTGCAGCAGCGTCGCTTCTGCAACGGATTCTGATAATTGCGGGACTTTTACTTCGATTTGTGCCATGTAACTTCTCCGATTCGGGTTATTCAATAAACATCAGCGCGCATCGCCCTCGCAATGCGCGCCGTGCAAGTCTGCTTACTTGGTCAGGACAAAGCCCTTGAGCTTGGAAAACGCGGTGTCGATCAGCGCCTTTTGTTGCGCATAGTGCTTGTCGTAATAGCCGACCGCTGGCGATGCGCTGGCTGGACGACCTGCATAGGCAAGCTTTTGACCGTCAGTCAGATTTTCAAAAATGTTGTGCTGGATTTGCAGCCATGCGCCCTGGTTTTGCGGCTCGTCTTGCGTCCAGACCAATTCCTGGAAGTTCGGGAATTGCTTGAGCGCAGCGGCAAATGCCTTATGCGGGAACGGATACAGTTGTTCCAGACGAATGATCGCGGTGTCGGTTTGTCCGCGTTCCTTGCGGGCGTTGACCAGATCGTAGTAGACCTTGCCCGAGCAGGCGACGACGCGCTTGACCTTCTTGGCGTCGATCTTGTCGTCCTGTTCAGGAATGACGGTCTGGAACGAACCCTTGGCCAGTTCGGACAGCGGTGAACCCGCATCCTTGTTACGCAGCAGCGACTTCGGCGTCATGATGATCAGCGGCTTGCGGAACAGACGGATCATCTGACGACGCAACAGATGGAAAATCTGCGCAGCGGTAGTCGGCTGGACAACTTGCATGTTGTTGTCCGCGCACAGTTGGAGATAACGTTCCAGACGTGCCGACGAGTGCTCGGGACCTTGGCCTTCGTAGCCGTGCGGAAGCATCAGCACCAGACCGGAAGCACGGCCCCACTTCACTTCGCCGGAGCTGATGAACTGGTCGATAACCACTTGCGCACCGTTGGCGAAGTCGCCGAATTGCGCTTCCCAGATGGTCAGCGTGTTCGGTTCCGCAGTCGAGTAGCCATATTCGAAACCGAGCACCGCTTCTTCCGACAGGACTGAGTCGATGACGGTGAACGGCGATTGGTTCTCGGCGACGTTTTGCAGAGGGATGTAAGTGCCAGCATCCCAACGCTCGCGGTTTTGATCGTGCAAGACGGCATGACGGTGAACGAAAGTGCCGCGGCCCGCATCCTGGCCGGTCAGACGAACGGCATAGCCGGACGCTACCAGCGAAGCATATGCCAGATGTTCGCCCATGCCCCAGTCGAGGTTCAGATCGCCACGGCCCATGGCGGCGCGGTCGTTGATGACCTTTTCGACCAGCGCGTGCGCCTTGAAGCCGTCGGGAATCGTTGTGATACGTGTCGCCAGGCGCTTCAGTTCCGCCAGCGGCACCGCAGTATCGGCAGCGTCGGTCCACTTGCGGTTCAGGAACGGCAGCCAGTCGACGGCGTACTTGCTCTTGAAGTTGGTGATGACCGGATCGACCGTATGCTTGCCGGCATCCATCGCATCGCGATAGGCCTTGACCATGGCATCGCCGCCATCAGCCGGGATGGTGCCCTGGGCAGCCAGCTTCTCGGCGTACAGCTTGCGTGTGCCAGGATGTTGCGCGATCTTCTTGTACATCAGCGGCTGAGTCAGTGCCGGCGTATCTTGCTCATTGTGGCCAAGTTTACGGAAGCAGATGATGTCAACAACGATGTCTTTCTTGAACAGCATACGGTAGTCGACAGCGATCTGGGTCGCGAACACGACGGCTTCAGGATCGTCGCCGTTGACGTGCAGCACAGGCGCTTCGATCATCTTGACCACGTCCGAGCAATACAGCGTCGAACGGGAGTCGCGTGGATCGGAAGTGGTGAAGCCGATCTGGTTATTGATCACGATGTGCACTGTGCCGCCGGTACCGTAACCGCGAGTCTGCGCCAGGTTCAGGGTTTCCATCACAACTCCCTGGCCTGCGAATGCCGCATCGCCGTGGACCAGGATAGGCAGCACTTGCGAACCATCCTTGTCGCCGCGGCGTTCCATGCGCGCCTTGACCGAACCTTCAACCACAGGGTTGACAATTTCCAGGTGGGACGGGTTGAACGCCAGCGACAGATGGACTGGGCCGCCCGGGGTGCTGATGTCAGAGGAGAAACCTTGGTGGTACTTGACGTCGCCCGCCGGCAGATCGTCGGCGTGATGGCCTTCGAACTCGGAAAACAGTTCTTGCGGGGTCTTGCCCAGGGTGTTGACCAGCACGTTCAGACGGCCGCGGTGGGCCATGCCGATGACGATTTCCTGGACGCCCTTTTCGCCGGCGCGCTGGATGGTTTCATCCAGGGAGGCGATGAAGCTCTCGCCGCCTTCCAGCGAGAAACGTTTTTGGCCGACGTATTTGGTATGGAGATAACGCTCCAGGCCTTCAGCCGCAGTCAGGCGGTCGAGGATGTGCTTTTTCTTTTCAGCGGTGAACTTCGGCAATGCGCGTGTCGGCTCGAGACGCTCCTGGATCCAGCGCACTTCGGCCGGGTCGCTGATGTAGGTGAATTCGGCGCCGATCGAACGGCAGTAGGTGTCGCGCAACGATTGCAGCAGATCACGCAGGGAGGCGGTTTCGCCGCCGAAATAGGTATTGCTGATATTGAACACGATGTCCATATCGGAATCGCTGAAGCCATAGAAGCTTGGCTCCAGTTCAGGAATGCTTGGACGCTCCTGGCGTTGCAGCGGATCGAGGTTGGCGTAACGTGAACCGAGATCGCGATAACCGGCGATCAATTGTGTGGCGGCGACGCGCTTGCGCCCCATTTCGGCATCGGCGGAAGCGACGACTGTGCGGATCGGACCTTGCTTGGCACGCTCTGCAAACGAAGCGATCACCGGTGCATGGGCAACGTCAGGACGATTGGACCCATCGGCTGCAGGCACGTGCTGCACCGCGTCGAAATAAGCACGCCAATTGTCTGGTACGGATCCGGGATTATTGAGGTACGCCTCGTACAGTTCTTCCAGGTACGGCGCATTTCCACCAAAAAGGTAGGAATTAAGATTGTATTGCTCGTAGAGCTGTGTCATTTCTTGCTCACCTTTCTTCGCGTTTCGCGAGATTAGCGGGTTAATCTAACCTTCCGCGACACGGCCTGACCGGTTAGCGGATTGCACATCAAGTTGTGGGGGAAGGACCATGTCTACCTGAACTTTTTTCGTTATCCAGTCAGCATAGCCCGAATTATATATCCTTCTTTCCAATAAAAAAGCGAATCCTCAAGATTCGCTTTTTTATTTGTTGCTATTTGTTGCCGTCGGCGAAAAGCAATGCCATGGCCGCCCGGCAACTTACACCGGCTTGATGACAGCTTGATGACCACGCCTCACGCACGGCCATCAACCATGTCGCTCAACCGCGCTTGTCGATGGCCGGAACGTCGCGCTTCGGGGAACCGACGAACAACTGGCGTGGACGACCGATCTTTTGTTCCGGATCGGAGATCATTTCGTTCCACTGGGCAATCCAGCCCACAGTGCGCGCCATCGCAAAAATGCAGGTGAACATCGATGTTGGGATGCCCAGCGCACGTTGCACGATGCCCGAGTAGAAATCGACGTTCGGGTACAGTTTGCGTGACACGAAGTAGTCGTCTTCCAGCGCGATTTTTTCCAGCTCCATGGCCAGCTTGAACAGCGGGTCGTCGTGCAAACCCAGTTCATTGAGCACTTCGTAGCAGGTTTCGCGCATGAGCTTGGCACGCGGATCGTAGTTCTTGTAGACGCGGTGACCGAAGCCCATCAGCTTGACGCCGGAGTTCTTGTCCTTGACCTGCTTGATGAACTCAGGAATCTTGTCGACCGAACCGATTTGCTCCAGCATGTTCAATGCGGCTTCATTGGCGCCACCGTGGGCAGGCCCCCACAGGCAAGCGATACCGGCAGCGATACAGGCGAACGGATTCGCGCCCGACGAACCGGCCAGGCGCACGGTCGATGTCGATGCATTTTGCTCATGGTCCGCATGCAGAATCAAAATACGATCCAGCGCGCGCACCAGCACTTCATTGACCTTGTACTCTTCGCATGGGTTGGCGAACATCATGCGCATGAAGTTGGCGCTGTACGACAGGTCGTTGCGAGGATACACGAACGGTTGGCCGATGTTGTACTTATACGCCATGGCGACAAGCGTCGGCAGCTTGGCGATCATGCGGATTGCCGAGACATCGCGATGCACGGGATTGCTGATGTCCAGCGAGTCATGGTAGAACGCCGACAACGCACCGACCGAACCGGTCAGGACAGCCATCGGGTGAGCGTCGCGACGAAAACCGCGGAAGAAGAAGTTCATTTGCTCATGCACCATAGTGTGCTGAGTCACGGTGCCGACAAATGCTTCTTTTTGCGTCGCTGTCGGCAGTTCGCCGTGCAGCAGCAGGTAACAGGTTTCCAGGAAGTCGCAGTTGACCGCCAATTGTTCGATCGGATAGCCGCGATACAGCAGCTCGCCCTTGTCGCCGTCAATATAGGTGATCGAGGAATTACATGCCGCTGTCGACATGAAACCCGGGTCATAGGTGAACTTGCCGGTAGCGCCGTACAATTTGCGGATGTCAATGACATCGGGACCGATAGTGCCCTTGTAGACGGGGAAATCCAGGGCGGGCGTACCGTCGGAGAACGACAGGGTCGCTTTGATATCTGAGGTGGGCATAGTTCTTCCTTCAGCTGTGATGATGAATCGTTAATCAAAAATCGCAAACCAACCGCTTAGAGCCTGTTGCAAAATGAACCTGGCGCCCTGCTCCCGCCTGCGCCAGCCATCCTCATTTTGCAACAGCCTCTAATGAAACACCGGCCGCTTTTTGAACCATTGGCACCCGATTTGTGTTCAGGCGCTACGTAACTTTTTCAGCAGTGCATGGACATGAGGCAAGTCCACTGCCGCCGCGGGCTCCTTGCGCACAAGGAGCAAATCCATCAGGTCATTGTCCGACAGATCCATCAGGCGTGAAAACGCGTCGACCTCGTCGTCGCTCATTGCCTCTTCATGCGCATCGAGATAACGCGTCAGGATGAGATCGTTTTCCAGCAATCCGCGACGGGCGCGCCAGCGCAAGCGTGCACGTTTGGCGGGATCGTCTTGATGGCTTTGGGACATGGATTCAATTCACTTCTAAATCACTACAGACTTCGTTCTTCCGGCGATGCCGGCAAACCGGCGCGGAAGGCAATGATGCTTAAAACACGGGCGAGAGTCTCCTCCCGCCCTTTTGACGCAAACTGCTTATACCGCGCGGCGGACCATCAGTTCCTTGATCTTACCGATGGCCTTGTTGGGGTTCAGCCCCTTCGGGCAGACATCGACGCAGTTCATGATGGAACGGCAACGGAACAGACGATACGGGTCTTCCAGATCGTCCAGACGCTGGCCGGTGGCTTCATCGCGGCTGTCGGCGATGAAACGGTATGCCTGCAACAGGCCGGCAGGACCGACGAACTTGTCCGGATTCCACCAGAACGACGGGCACGAAGTCGAGCAGCAGGCGCACAGGATGCACTCGTACACACCATCGAGTTCTTCACGCTGTTCAGGCGACTGCAAACGCTCTTTTTCAGGCGGGATGCTGTCGTTGATCAGGTAAGGCTTGATCGAATCGTACTGCTTGAAGAAGTTGGTCATGTCGACGATGAGGTCGCGAATCACCGGCAAACCTGGCAACGGTTTCAGAACGATAGGCTCGGTCAGCTCGTTCAGGTTGGTGGTGCATGCCAGGCCGTTCTTGCCGTTGATGTTCATCGCATCGGAACCGCACACGCCTTCGCGGCAGGAGCGACGCAACGCCAGCGAATCATCCACGTCGGCCTTGATGCGTTGAAGGGCGTCCAGCAGCATCTTGTCGGTCGGCTTCAACTCGACGGTCAGGTCTTGCATGTACGGCTTTTCGTCCTTGTCCGGATCGTAGCGATAAATTTTAAATTTCAGAGTACGTGTCATGTTCTGACCTTTTAGAAAGTACGTGGTTTAGGTTTAAACGTTTCGACGGTCAACGGTTGCATGTTGACTGGCTTGTAGTCGAGACGATTCCCCTCGGAGAACCACAGCGTGTGCTTCAGCCATTCGACGTCATCGCGCTTTTCATAGTCACGGTGAGCGTGGGCGCCGCGCGATTCCTTGCGGGCGGCAGCGGAAGTGATGGTCGCCTTGGCTGTTTCAATCAGGTTGTCCAGCTCCAGCGCTTCGACGCGTGCGGTGTTGAAGACCTTGGACTTGTCCTTGAACGACACGTGCTTGCGACGCTCGTCCAGTTCCATGATCTTCTTGTAGCCTTCCTGCAGCAGCTCATCGGTACGGAACACGCCGCAGTAGTGCTGCATGGTGGCGCGAATCGTGTTGGCGACGTCCTGAACGCGCTCGGAGCCGGTGCTGCTTTCCAGACGCGCCAAGCGTTCCAGCGCACGATCGGCGGCATCGGCAGGCAGGTCCTGATGACTGCGGTCTTGCAGCTTGCTATCGACGATGTGGTTGCCGGCCGCACGGCCGAACACCACCAGGTCGAGCAGCGAGTTGGTGCCCAGGCGGTTGGCGCCGTGCACCGACACGCAGGCGCATTCGCCGATGGCATACATGCCCTGCACCACGTCCTTGTACGAACCGTTCTTCGGCACGACAACCTGGCCGTGCACGTTGGTCGGAATACCGCCCATTTGGTAGTGAATGGTCGGCACGACAGGAATCGGCTCCTTGGTCGCATCGACGTTGGCGAACTTGTGCGCGATTTCCAGAATCGACGGCAGACGCTTTTGAATCGTCTCGGCGCCAATGTGGCGCAAGTCCAGCAGCACGTGATCCTTGTGCTGGCCGACGCCGCGGCCTTCCTTGATTTCCTGGTCCATTGAACGCGAAACGAAGTCGCGCGGCGCCAGATCCTTCAGCGTCGGCGCATAGCGCTCCATGAAACGTTCGCCGTTGCTGTTGATCAGAATGCCGCCTTCGCCGCGCACGCCTTCGGTGATCAGCACGCCCGCACCGGCCACGCCGGTCGGGTGGAACTGCCAGAACTCCATGTCTTGCAACGGCAAGCCGGCGCGCGCCGCCATGCCCATGCCGTCGCCGGTATTGATGAAGGCATTGGTCGATGCAGCCCAGATACGACCAGCACCGCCAGTGGCGAACAAGGTGGTCTTGGCTTGCAGGATCATCACTTCGCCGGTTTCCATTTCCAGCGCGACGACGCCAAGGACGGTGCCCTCCTGATCGCGGATGATGTCGATCGCCATCCACTCGACGAAGAAGTGGGTCTTGGCGCGCACGTTACGTTGATACAGTGTGTGCAGCAACGCGTGACCGGTACGGTCGGCCGCGGCACAGGCGCGTTGCACCGGCTTTTCGCCGAAGTTCGCCGTGTGGCCGCCGAACGGACGCTGATAAATTGTGCCGTCGGGATTGCGGTCGAAAGGCATGCCGAAGTGTTCCAGCTCGTAGACCGCCTTCGGTGCTTCACGGCACATGAATTCGATGGCGTCCTGGTCGCCCAGGTAGTCCGAACCCTTGACGGTGTCGAACATGTGCCAGTACCAATTGTCTTCCGACATGTTGCCCAGCGATGCGCCGATGCCGCCCTGCGCAGCAACCGTGTGCGAGCGTGTCGGGAAAACCTTGGACAGAACCGCAACGTTCAGACCGGCTTCAGCCAGTTGCAACGAAGCACGCATGCCGGATCCGCCGGCGCCGACGATAACCGCATCAAAGCGGCGTGTAGGGATTGTGGATTTGATAGCTGCCACGATTACATTCTCCACAAAATCTGCGCCGCCCATCCGGCACATACGATCAGCCACAGGATCGTGGCAACTTGCAAGACCAGGCGCACAGCGACAGGCTTGACGTAATCCATCCAAACATCACGCACGCCAATCCAGGCGTGATAGAACAAGGCCATGAAAGCAGCGAAGGTCGCCATCTTGAACCACTGATGCGAGAACATCGCAGCCCAGCCTTCGTACGAGAAGTTGCTGGAGGTCAGAAAGCAGACCAGCAGAATGACTGTGTACACGGCCATGACCACTGCCGTAGCGCGTTGAGCCAGCCAGTCGCGCATGCCGTAGTGAGCCCCCACGACGAGGCGCTTCGATCCGATATTATTGTTTGCCATTTTTAGAATGCTCCGAACAGTTTCAATGCCACCAAGATCATCAGCACAATGCTGACGACCAAAACGCCACTCGACGATTTGCGCGCGCTGTCCTTGTCCAGACCAATGTGGTTATCCATGATCAGGTGGCGGATGCCGGCACAGAAGTGGTGGAGATAAGCCCAGGACAGAGCGAGAATGATTAGCTTGACGAACCAGTTGGAGGCAAAGCCTTTGAGGTACTCGAAGGTGCCCTCGGAGAGCAGACTGTTATCCAGCAAATACAGGATGAACGGCAGCATCAGGAACAAAAACAACCCGCTGATACGGTGCATGATCGATACCAGAGCAGCCAGTGGCATACGATAACCAGCAATTTGGGTAATATTAATGTTACGAAATTGTGGCCGTGGTGGTTTAGCGGCTTCAGACATAACAAGGTTCTCCTCAGATTTAAAACAATCCCGCAATTTTCGCCGATTTCATGAACCTTCACCAACACTTATTCTGCTTCGCAGCAAATTAGGCATTTCACAGACAGCGGACGGATGCGAGCAAAGAATACTCTTCGCAGGCTCAGTTCAGTTCGCTCTGGTAGTGATAATTCAACGTCAAATACAAGCCGCGCCGCATCTCCACCGGCTTGTCGCCGTAGGTGAAAGAAGCACGGTCCACACTCAACAAAGGCGTTTGGGGCAGCACTCCCAGCAGTTCCGCAGACTCTGGATCCGCCCCCACTGCACGAATCTGCTCTTCAGCGCGAATCATGCGTGTCCCGAATTCGGTTTCAAACAGACCGTACAACGGCCCTTTATATTCCATCAGACGCTCCGCGGTCAGGCCTTTGAAAATAAGGCCCGGCAACCAGATTTCTTCAAGTATGGTCGGAACGCCGTTAAATGATTTTACCCGTTTGATGAAGATGACGGAGTCGCCCGATTTGATATCGAGATGACGCGCCACCTCTGCCGGGGCGCGAACACGCTTGACTTCGATGATCTTGTTCTCTGCGCGTTGCGGCCCTTCCACATCGGCGGTCAACCGCAGGAAACGGAACTGCGCATGCGTTTCATGATGCGTGGCAACAAACGTGCCCTTGCCCTGTCGCCGCACCACCAGATTCTCGGCAGCCAGTTCGTCGATCGCCTTGCGCACAGTACCCTGACTCACCTTGAAACGGTTGCCGAGTTCGACTTCACTGGGGATCAGCTCGCCCGGCTTCCACTCGCCCGACTCCAGGCGCTGCGTGATCAAAGCCTTGATTTGCTGATAGAGAGGACTGAAGGTGGGAGAGGCTCCGGCAACACCAGTACCTGCGCTTTGCGCGTCGCTGTTGTTCAGATTGGGCAGGCTGGAGCTCATAACCTTGGATTTCACCACAAAATCCCTACCGGCGTCCAGCAAAAAGTATTAAATAAGATGTCTTATATAAGATATAAGATAGTGATTGACAGACCATAAAGGCAAGCCTACACTCGCGGGCATATTCGGCGACGAGTACGCTTACTGGCAAGCATCCGCATCATCGCTTGCGACGCCGGCGCATTGCAGTGTCTGATCTCTGCCGAAATCAGCAAAACAAACTGACTGCCTGCGCTTTCGACGGTATGATTACAGTCTCTTAAAAGAATACGAAGTAATTGTCGGCGTCTTCCGAGATGCCTGCAAGAAGTTGCAATCCGCCTGCGCAGCAGTTGACGAGCGGATTGCAACTTCAGCAGCACCAAACGCTTTCTATCACCACTTTGGAGATTCAACATGGCTAAAGCCCCCAAGCGTGTTGCCGTCACCGGCGCCGCAGGTCAAATCGGTTACTCCCTCCTCTTCCGCATTGCCAATGGCGATCTGCTGGGCAAAGACCAGCCGGTAATTCTGCAATTACTGGAAATTCCCGACGAAAAAGCGCAAAAAGCCCTGAAGGGCGTCATCATGGAAATCGATGACTGTGCATTCCCATTGCTGGCCGGCGTGACCGCGCACAGCGATCCGATGACCGCATTCAAGGATGCCGATATCGCCCTGCTGGTCGGTGCCCGTCCACGCGGCCCAGGCATGGAGCGCAAGGATCTGCTGGAAGCCAACGCGCAAATCTTCACCGTGCAAGGCAAGGCGCTGGACGCCGTCGCTTCGCGCGACGTCAAGGTTCTGGTCGTCGGCAACCCAGCCAACACCAATGCCTACATCGCCATGAAGTCGGCGCCGAATCTGCCGGCCAAGAACTTCACCGCCATGCTGCGCCTGGACCACAACCGCGCGCTGTCGCAAGTTGCCGCCAAGATCGGCCAACCGGTATCGGCCATCGAAAAGCTGTGCGTCTGGGGCAACCACTCGCCGACCATGTACGCAGACTACCGTTTCGCCACTGCAAATGGCAAGCCGGTCAAGGATCTGATCAACGATCAGGTCTGGAACAAGGACACTTTCCTGCCGACAGTCGGCAAACGCGGCGCCGCGATCATCGAAGCGCGCGGCCTGTCCTCGGCAGCGTCGGCAGCCAATGCGGCGATCGACCATGTGCATGACTGGATCCTCGGCACCAACGGCAAGTGGACCACCATGGGCGTGCCGTCGGACGGCTCCTACGGCATCCCTGAAGGCACCATGTTCGGCTTCCCGGTCACCACCGAGAACGGCGAATACAAGATCGTCCAAGGCCTCGAAATCGACGCATTCTCGCAAGAGCGCATCAACATCACGCTCAAGGAATTGTCGGAAGAGCGCGAAGGCGTCAAACATCTGGTCGGCTAATTGACCGGCGCGCGGCTGGCCGGCAAGGCCGCCGCGCATTTTGCATACATTCGGAATCCAGCAGCAATGCATCCCACCCAGGTCTTGTTCCCAGGCACACGACAACCGGTCTCGCTACCGGTCTGCGATCATTACGCCGGCTCGGAAAAGCTGATGCGTAAATCGATCGTCCTGCAACAAGAACTCGGTCCGGTTTTTGATATCACCCTCGACTGCGAAGACGGCGCCAGCGCCGGCAACGAAGCCGTGCATGCACAATTGGTAGGCGCTCTGATCGCCAGCGACGACAATCGCTTCGGCCGCATTGGCGCCCGCGTGCATGACATCTCCAGTCCATTTTTCGAACCAGACGTCGCGACGATCTGCGCTGCCGCTGCGTCGCGTCTGGCTTACCTGATGTTGCCCAAAGCGGACGGCTTGGCCGACGTCCAGCAAGCCATCGCCACGATTGCCCGCCACACCGGTGAAACAGGCCGCCGCATGCCGCGGCTGCACGTATTGATCGAAACCCACGGCGCGCTGGAAGACGTGTACCGGATCGCGGCGCTGCCGCAGGTCGAGTCGCTGTCGTTCGGTGTAATGGATTTTGTTTCCGCTCATTACGGCGCCATTCCGGGCAGCGCCATGCGCTCCCCCGGCCAGTTCACGCATCCGCTGGTAGCACGCGCCAAGCTTGAGATTTCCGCCGCCTGCCATGCCCATGGCAAGGTGCCGTCGCACAATGTCACGACCGAAATTCAGGACGCGGCCGTCGTCACCGGCGACGCGAGTCGCGCCGCGCAGGAATTCGGCTATACCCGGATGTGGAGCATCCATCCGAACCAGATCAAGGCCATCGTGCGTACCATGTCTCCCGCCGCCGACGAAATCGGCGAAGCGGCACAAATCCTGCTTAAAGCCAGGGACGTGCAATGGGGGCCGATACAGCACGGAGGTACGCTGCACGACCGTGCAAGTTACCGTTATTACTGGAGCATCCTTCAGCGCGCCTATGCAGGCGGCGCTGCCTTGCCGGCAGCAGTTGGCGACTGGTTTACAGAAGAACCACAAGCAACGACCGCACCGATTTCAACCACCCTGCAACACTGAACATTGATCGACGCACGATGAAAAACTACCTCACAGCCCTGACACTCGTAAGCGCCCTCTTCGCCGTCGGCATGCCGCAAGCATTTGCCGAGACCGCAACGACCACCGCCAAAGCGAAAAAGACCGTCAAGAAAAAAGCACCTGCCAAGGCAGCAGCAGCGCCCGTGGCAAAAATGCCGTTTTCTTCGGACGCCGACGATGACGAAAACGAACCGGAAATCGGCGGCACCAAGTCGGCCGATTTCAACTGCGAGATGGGCAACAAGCTGACCATCTACAAAAACGATGACGACGACAGGCACATTGCCATCCGCTGGAACAAACGTGTCAATCGCATGACCCGCGTCGCCACCACCACCGGCGCGAACCGCTTCGAAAACCGCAAGATCGGCCTGGTCTGGATCGGCATCCCGGCCAAGGGCATCCTGCTGGATTCCAAGAAGGGTCAGCAACTGGCGAACGAATGCAAGAACACAGAACAATCGACGACGGCTGAAGCGTCGACAACCCCGAAAAGCTAAGACAACAAATCAGTATCCGCATTACCGAAATTCAGCAGTTAGGCAATCCCGTATTTGCAACGAAATATCGCTTCGTAGCGTTAACAAACCACTTATACCATTTGCAATCTAAGGAGAAGAGGCCATGTCCCGCAACACATTGAACACCCTAAAGGAATTCAAGATTTCTGGTTCCAAGAAAGGCACGTTCTACTCCCTGCCCGCCCTGGAAAAGAAACTTGGGGTCAACATCTCCCGTCTGCCAGTGTCGATCCGTATCGTCTTGGAATCCGTGCTGCGTAACTGCGACGGCCAGAAGGTGACTGAAGAGCACGTCAAGCAACTGGCCAATTGGAGCGCCAAGGGCGCCCGCGTCGACGAAATCCCGTTCGTCGTGGCGCGCGTAGTGCTGCAGGACTTTACCGGCGTTCCGCTGCTGGCCGACCTGGCCGCGATGCGCAACGTCGCCAGCAAGCTGGGTAAAAACCCGAAGAACATCGAACCGCTGGTGCCGGTGGACCTGGTCGTCGATCACTCTGTGCAAATCGACCACTTCCGCGAAAAGAAAGCGCTGGACCTGAACATGAAGCTGGAATTCCAGCGCAACAACGAGCGCTACCAGTTCATGAAATGGGGCATGCAAGCATTCGACACCTTCGGCGTCGTGCCTCCGGGCTTCGGCATCGTCCACCAGGTCAATCTGGAATACTTGGCGCGCGGCGTGCACCACAAGGGCGGCGTCTATTACCCTGACACGCTGGTCGGCACCGACTCGCACACTACCATGATCAACGGCATCGGCGTGGTCGGCTGGGGCGTGGGCGGTATCGAGGCGGAAGCCGGCATGCTGGGCCAACCGGTGTACTTCCTGACGCCGGACGTGGTCGGCGTGAACCTGACCGGCGAACTGCGCGAAGGCGTCACCGCGACCGACTTGGTCCTGACCATCACCGAACTGCTGCGCAAGACCAAGGTCGTGGGCAAGTTTGTCGAGTTCTTCGGCGAAGGCACCAAGTCGCTGTCGCTGACCGACCGCGCCACCATCGCCAACATGGCGCCTGAATACGGCGCCACCATGGGCTTCTTCCCGGTCGACGAAGCCACCATCGACTACTTCAAGGGCACCGGCCGCACCAAGGCGGAAATCGACGCATTCGAATCCTATTTCAAGGCGCAAAACCTGTTCGGCATTCCCAAGGCGGGCGACATCGATTACACCAACGAGGTGTCGCTGGATCTGGGCACCGTGGCGCCGTCGCTGGCCGGTCCGAAGCGTCCGCAAGACCGCATCGAAATCGGCAACGTCAAATCGACCTTCGCCGATCTGTTCGTCAAGCCTGTCGCAGAGAACGGCTTCAACAAGAAGATCGAAGATCTGACCAAGACTTACACCAACGCCGACGGCGTGAGTGTCAAGAACGGCGACGTGCTGATCGCTGCGATCACTTCGTGCACCAACACATCAAACCCAAGCGTGCTGCTGGCCGCCGGTCTGCTGGCCAAGAAGGCAGTCGAAGCCGGCCTGAAGGTCGCTCCGCACATCAAGACTTCGCTGGCCCCGGGATCGCGCGTTGTCACCAAGTACCTGGAAGCAGCCGGCCTGCTGGGCTATCTGGAAAAACTCGGTTTCGGCGTGACAGCATACGGTTGCACCACTTGTATCGGCAACGCCGGCGACCTGACGCCTGCGATGAACGAAGCGATCACCAAGAACGACATCGTGGCTTCGGCTGTGCTGTCCGGCAACCGCAACTTCGAAGCGCGTATTCATCCGAACATCCGCTCCAACTTCCTGGCATCGCCGCCGCTGGTCGTGGCTTACGCCATCGCCGGCAACGTCAATGTCGACCTGATGACGCAACCGGTCGGCAAGGGCAAGGGCGGCAAGGAAATCTTCCTGGGCGACATCTGGCCGACTTCCCATGAAATCGAGAAGCTGCTGAAGTTCGCGATGAATGCCAAGGTGTTCAAAGAGAACTACGCCGACGTCAAGGGCGCGCCAGGCAAGCTGTGGGAAGCCATCAAGGGCGTCGCCAAGGGCGAAGTCTACAACTGGCCGACATCGACCTACATCGCCGAACCGCCATTCTTTGAAAACTTCACCGAGATTCCGACGGCTGCTGCTACCGGCATCAGCGGTGCGCGCGCACTGGGCGTATTTGGCGACTCGATTACCACCGACCATATTTCCCCGGCCGGTTCGATCAAGGACTCCAGCCCAGCCGGCAAATGGCTGCAGGAAAATGGCGTGCTCAAGGCAGACTTCAACTCCTACGGCTCGCGTCGCGGCAACCACGAGATCATGATGCGCGGCACCTTCGCCAACGTTCGCATCAAGAACCTGATGGTTCCCGGTGTTGAAGGCGGTGTTACGGTGCATCAGCCTAGCGGCAAGCAAATGGCTATCTACGACGCGGCAATGCAGTACGTCAAGGACGGTGTCCCGACCATGGTGTTCGGCGGCGAAGAGTACGGTACCGGCTCCTCCCGCGACTGGGCAGCCAAAGGCACCCAATTGCTTGGCGTGAAGGCCGTGATCACCCGCTCGTTCGAACGTATCCACCGTTCCAACCTGGTCGGCATGGGCGTGTTGCCGCTGCAATTCATCGGCAACGACAGCGTGCAGTCTCTGGGCATCACAGGCGAAGAAACCTTCGACCTGAAGGGCCTCGAAGGCGAGATCAAGCCGCAACAGGAAGCGACTCTGGTGATCCATCGCAAGAACGGCGAAACCAAGGAAGTCAAACTGCTGCTGCGCATCGATACGCCGATTGAAGTGGACTACTACAAGCACGGCGGCATCCTGCCATTTGTGCTGCGTCAACTGCTGGCTGCATAAGCCTTCAGCAAAGACGTCCCCTTTTGCGGGGAGAACGAAAAAACGCCGGCTTCGACCGGCGTTTTTTTATTGGCATGCGCATCACGGGACATATCTTGCCATTGACAGGAGACATGCCCGACAGCAACAACCGGGGCGATGTCGAATCAACTACAATAGAGACTCTTATCATTTGATTGTCAATATTTCATCATGCGCCGCCCCGCCAAACGTTCCTCCTCCAGGTTGTCCGCTGAAAGCCAGCGCCTGGTCAATTCATCGCAAGCGGTCGCCGGCTCCACCAGCCGTCTCGAAGAAAGAGCCTGGGAGCGATCCCTCGATGTGCTGCTGCACAAACAACTGAAAAGCAATCATCAAGGCATGATCGACGCCGCCCTCGATCACTTGTTCAAATCCGATCTCGCGGCTTACGATGTATTGGTCGAAGCCGTTGAAGCCAACAGCGAAGCCTGCGCGCTGGAATACGACGGGCAGCTCTACAGCGTGCAGTTGCTTGCGCTGCCGGTACTGGCCTGGACCCGCTTCAGCATCGCCTCCGGCAGCCTGCCGGCCGAGAGCCGCAATGGCCTGTTCGCGCACCTGCACGCACATGTGCTGGCCGACAACGTCCAACTGGCGCTGGCGCCGACCCTGTATGCCATTGAGCAGTTGCCACGCCATCATGCCGACGTGTTTGCCCTGGCGCAGCGTATGGGCCAGGCGGCCCTTAAGCAGAGTTCCCCGCAATTATCGCTGGAGCAGACGCCGACCGCGCCCTTCCTCGCTGATACCCGTTACATGATTGCCGCTGTAGCTGTGCCGACGGGAGCCCCGGTGTTCCGCTGGCAGATGGACGAACAAGCTTCCGTCATCCATGTAAAAGAAGCTGCGCTCAAAGCCTGGATCACACAAGCAACACCTTTGCTGACGCGCTTCTTGCCTGGCTGCAATGTCGAATTGCTGCTGCCGCAACCCTATTATTTCGCCTGTCGCGAAGCCGACAAACGTATCCGCCCGGCCGCCATCCGTGCCGCCGACCATTACCTGACGCAGGCGCTGGGCGTGGCCTCGTCCGAACTGCAGGCCAACATCGGCAGCTTCTGCGAAAACATCAACGGCCAGATCGACGAATATCGCGTCGGCTTCAGCTTGGGCGATGACGACAGCATCGTTTACGGTATTGTATGGCCGCTATACGAACAAGAAGATGGGGATGAAGTGCGCGATTTATCGGCGCCGGACAGCGTAAAAACGCCGATGGAAGAAATCCTGGAGGTGTTGCGCGAATGCGGCATCGTGCACATCAAGTTACATGCAGAACGCTATACAATGGAATTTTGCGACGATTGCGGCACACCTTTGTTTCCGGCCCCCGATGGCGACCTCGTGCATGCGGAAATGCCGGAGGACACGCCGGCTTCAACTGAACACTTCCACTAAAAATTCTATCCATTCCCGCTACCGGTAAACGCCTGACCGGCGTATACCGGACACACCGAACACCGTCGCAGACAAAAATGGACACATGCCGCAGAGCCATGCGGCATGTGTCCATTTCAGAGCCGGTTTAAAGCAGCTTAATTAAACCTTAAGCAGCCAGCTTCTCGATCAGGCCCATATCGGCGCTGGACATCAGCTTGTCGATATCGACCAGGATCAGCATACGTTCATCCAGCGTACCCAGACCGATCAGGTAATCGGAATCGAAGGTCGTGCCCATTTCCGGCGCCGGCTTGATTTGTTCCGGCGACAACGTAATCACGTCGGACACGCTATCCACCACCATGCCGACCACGCGACCGGAGATGTTCAGGATAATGACGACTGTGAATTGGTCGTAGGTCGGTTCGCCAAGCTGGAACTTGATGCGCATGTCGACGATGGGAACGATGATGCCGCGCAGATTAACAACGCCCTTGATGAAATCGGGCGAATTGGCAATACGGGTCACGGCTTCGTAGCCGCGGATTTCCTGAACTTTCAGGATGTCGATGCCGTATTCTTCCTTGCCGAGGGTAAAAGCGAGGAATTCGTTCCCGGTGCTGTCGGCTTTCTCGCCAAAGCCCGAAATATTTTTGGATATGCTGTCAGACATGATAATGGCCCTTATAAAAAATCAGGAAAATACAGATTCATCACTGAGTTGCCGGCTCGATCGTAACAAAGCGGCAACATCGATAATCAAGGCTACGCCTCCGTCACCTAGAATAGTAGCACCAGAAATCCCCGTAACCTTACGATAATTGGATTCCAGGTTCTTGACAACGATTTGCTGCTGGCCGATCAAATCATCGACAAACAGTGCGGCTTTCTTTCCGTCCGATTCCAAGATCACCACCAATCCCTGGGACGGATCGGTAAAAGTCGGCTCGATATTGAAAATCTGGTACAGCGGAATCAGCGGCAAATACTCGCCGCGGACCTTGATCACCTGGCCCTGGCCGCTGATGTCCTTGATGTCCTGAGCCGCCGGCTGCAGCGACTCGACCACATAACCGAGCGGCAGGATATAAATTTCATGGCCGATGCGAATGGACATACCATCCAGAATCGCCAGCGTCAACGGCAGCGAAATCGAAATCGTCGTGCCGAAGCCCTTGCTGGAACGGATATCGACCACACCGCCCATAGCCAAGATATTGCGCTTGACCACATCCATGCCGACGCCGCGACCAGAGACATCCGTTACTTGCTCGGCAGTGGAGAAGCCGGGCTCGAAAATCAGTTGCCAGACATCGCTGTCGCTGAGATTGTCGGATACGCCCATGCCCTGCTGCTTGGCTTTCGCCAGAATCTTGTCGCGATTGAGACCGCCGCCATCGTCGGTAACTTCGATGATGATGTTGCCGCCCTGATGTTCCGCCGACAGCGACAACGTGCCGTAATCGGCCTTGCCCGCCGCCAGGCGCGCATCAGGCAATTCGATACCGTGGTCAATACTATTGCGCACCAGATGCGTCAGCGGATCGACAATGCGTTCGATCAACCCCTTGTCCAGTTCGGTGGCCGCTCCATGCGTAACAAATTCGACGCGCTTGCCCAGCTTGGCGGCCAGGTCGCGCACCATGCGCGGGAAACGTGAGAACACATAATCCATCGGCATCATGCGGATCGACATCACTGCTTCCTGTAGATCGCGAGTATTGCGGGTCAACTGGCTGACGCTGTTGAGCAAGTTCTCGTGCAGCATCGGATCCAGTGTCCCGGTGCGCTGTTCAATCATGGCTTGCGTGATCACCAGTTCGCCGACCAGATTGATCAGTTGATCGACTTTTTCGATACCGACGCGAATCGATGACGACTCATGTACCGCGGCGGCCGGTTTCTCGCCCTTGGCTTTCTTTTCGGCGGCAGCTTCCGAGGCTGCAAGCGCCGGCGGCTCGTCGTGATCGGCATGCACAACAGCATCAGCCGCCTGTTTGGCCTGCTCGATATCGCCCTTCGGCACAAATGGTTCAAAGAAGCCGTAGCCGCGCTCGCGGTCCGTGGCGTTCACCGGCACGAAAGGAGCAAAGAAACCATAGCCCCGCTCTTCATCGGTGGCGTCCTGTGGCACAAAAGGCGCAAAGAAACCGTATCCTTGCTCTTCTTCCTTGGAACGGCCGGCGACCGCCTGGGAAATCTTCAGGTCGTCGGCATTCACGAGAAAGGAGCAAATCTCCACAATGCTGTCGGCGCCCTTGGCAGTGTCGAGAATGAAGATGCAACGACCGTCTTCCGCGTCGGATTTTTCAATTTTCCCAAGCAAACCCAGTTCTTGCTGCAATGCTTCAGCGTCGCGTTCCGCCAGTTGCGGCAATTCGATGCGATAGCGGCTGACGCCCCCCCGCCCGACCAGCGGCTGAGTGCTTGGCGCCTTCTTGCCAGCGCCTTCGGATAAGGATTGCAGCAACATGCGCACATCTGCAACGGCGTCGAGATCGACGGTGGAACCGTGGCGATGGCCGTCCAGCATGGATTTGAGAATGTCTTTGGCGGCCAGGAAGGCGTCGACGTGCTGGCCGGTCAACGCCATCTGGCCCTGGCGAATGCGATCGAGCAGCGACTCCAGCACATGGGTCACTTCCGTGATGTCGCTCAGGCCGAACGTGGCCGAGCCGCCTTTGATGGAATGTGCGGCGCGAAAGATCGCATTCAGATCTTCATCGTCGGGATCCGACACATTAACGGCCAGCAGGAGCTTTTCCATTTCCGCGAGGCCTTCCTCCGCCTCGTCGAAAAACACCTGGAAAAACTGGCTCATATCAATGGTCATGATTGGGCTCCGTCATAGATACTGTAGGTGTATCTTTTATCGTTGGTTATTGACACTAGCCGATGACTTTTTTAACCACTTCGGTCAGGCGCTGCGGATCGAACGGCTTCACCAGCCATCCATTGGCACCCGCCGCCTTGCCCTTGGCCTTCATCTCGTCGCTGAACTCGGTTGTCAGCATCAGGATGGGGACGCGCTGATAGCTGGTCAACGCGCGCAAGGAACGAATCAAAGTCAGACCGTCCATGCGCGGCATGTTCTGATCCGTCAGCACCAGATCGAAAGTTTGCAGCTTTGCCTTGTCCAGCGCATCTTGCCCGTCTACCGCTTCGGTGACCTGATAACCGGCGGCCTTCAGGCTGAACACCACCATCTGGCGCAATGACCCCGAGTCGTCTACAGCAAGAATTGTTTTAGACATCATTACTCCCTGTTCTTCATTTGCGGGTACGAGTTGCAAAAACCCATTATGCCGCATCCATTATCAAAAATTACTATCACGCATGTAAATTCAGCTCATCTTCAGCGCACCAAAGAACCTCGCCGAATTCGCACATCGAGGCAGCGACGATCAAAACAATTCGATATCGCCGCTCTCCATCCGCGTTTGCCTCACTGTTTTCCACAAGCCGTTTTCCAGAGCGGTCAGACGCTCTTCCATTGATTCGACCGTGTTCTTGAGCAAGTCCTCCAGATCTTCCGTCGACTGCGAAGCATCCGGCGTAATTTCAAAACTGTTTGCACTCAGCACGCCCAGCGCATCGCGCAAGCCGATTACACGGCGTACGATGCGCTCCAGCAACTGGCTGGTCATGTCCTGGAATTGCAAGCCGGTGACCGCCGCATTCACGTGCAGCGTGATGTCGTCTTGCATTGCCTTCAGACGAACGACTTCCGCAGCGGACAAGTTGCCATTGCCAGCCATGAGCAGTTCTATTTCTTTTTGCTGCGCGAGAACAGCGGTGTGCAACTCCATGAAGCTCGATCCCAGTTTCTCGATCGCTTCGCCGAGCAGGATGTTGGTTTGCACCAGATCCGTCTCGACTTCCGTCAGTTGCCTGCTTCCACCGCTTGCCGTATCGAGCAGCAAGCGCTTAAGCTCTTGCAGCATTTTGGGTGTCGACATGCGAAGCCCTCCTTTTCAATTGGGCCTAGTGTTTAAAATCCAGTTATTTTTTTGCCGGCTCGCTCAGACCTTCTTTTACTTCGGCGTCCGACGACACATCCATTGCCGAACCATTGCTCTCCACTAGCTCTTCCGCCTTCTTGTTCATCACGATGATGCTGATACGGCGATTGATCGGGTTAAACGGATCTTCCTTGTCAAGCAACACGGCAGAAGACAAACCTACGACGCGCAGCACTTTCGACTCGTCCATGCCACCGGAAATCAGCTCGCGACGCGACGCATTGGCGCGGTCTGCTGACAGTTCCCAGTTGCTATAGCCCTTTTCACCGCTGGAATATGGCGTCGCATCGGTGTGGCCTGAGAGGCTGATCTTGTTCGGCACGTCGTTCAGCGTCTTGCCGATTTCACGCAGAATTTCCCTGGTATAGGGCTGCAACTGTGCACTCGCCAAGGCAAACATCGGCCGGTTCTTTTCATCCACGATCTGTATGCGCAAACCTTCGGTGGTGATATCGATCAGGAGCTGATTCTTGAATTGCTTGAGCGTCGGGCTGCTGTCAATGGCGGCTTCGATGCGTTTCTTCAACTCATCGAGACGGGTGCGTTCGGCCTTTTCCAGTTCGGCCTGAGCGGCACGAATGCTGCGCTTGGTGACAACGTCGTTCTCGCCCTTGCGCAACTGTCCGTCCTGGCGCGTCAGATCCTTGCCGCCGCCTGGCAACACGGTGTTGGCGTCGCCGCTGCCGGAACCGCCTGCCATCGCGACCTTGAGCGGAGTCTTGAAATATTCCGCGATACCGTTGAGGTCGCCCTTGGCGGTCGAACCCAGCAGCCACATCAACAGGAAAAACGCCATCATCGCCGTCACGAAGTCGGCGTAGGCGATCTTCCAGGCGCCGCCGTGATGACCGCCGCCGCCCTTCTTGATGCGTTTTACAATGATGGGACGTAGCCCTTCGTCGGCCATGTCTTACTCCTGCTGATGACTGGTCATATCGGACTACTTGCTCCTTGCCTGCTTGACGTGCTCTTCCAGCTCAAGGAAGGACGGACGTTCCGTCGAGAACAAGACCTTGCGGCCGAATTCGATCGACAGGGCTGGTGCATAACCATTCAGACTGGCGAGCAAGGTGACTTTGACGCATTGGAATATCTTGGTGGATTCATGCAGTTTCTGTTCAAGCAAACCAGACAGCGGACCGACGAAACCATAGGCCAGCAAAATACCGAGGAAGGTGCCGACCAGAGCGTGCGCAATCAACATACCCAGTTCGGAAGGTGGAATACCCACAGACTCCATAGTATGCACCACCCCCATCACAGCAGCCACGATACCGAACGCCGGCATGCCATCGCCAAGCTTGGCAATACAATGGACCGGAATTTCACCTTCGTGATGATGGGTTTCGATTTCGTTATCCATCAGATTCTCGATCTGGAACGCATCCATGTTTCCCGACACCATGAGGCGCAAGTAGTCGGTCATGAACTCGATCAGATGATGATTGGCCAGCACGCTGGGGTATTTGCTGAAAATCGGGCTGGACTCAGGCTCTTCGATATCCCCTTCGATGGACATCAATCCTTCCTTGCGCGACTTCGTCAGGATTTCAAACAGCAACGACATCAGCTCCATGTACAGAGCCTTGGTATAGGTCGATCCCTTGAAAACTGTCGGCAAAGCCTTCAGCGTGGCCTTGATGGCTTTACTGCTGTTGCCGACAAGGAAGGCCCCCCCCGCTGCTCCGCCAATCATCAACAACTCGATGGGCTGCAGCAATGCCCCCAGATGCCCCCCGGCCATTGCAAATCCGCCGAAGACGGACGCCATGACGATCACATATCCAATTATGACTAACAAGTGCCTACTCCCGTCCCAGTGGCGTTCAGTGTTTTTTACCTGCTATCAGGTTACATGTAATCTTCTCAAGCAAATGATGGAATACATGACCGAAAGAGGGCTTTCATTTTCAATTACGACAGCAAAGATAGAAACTTGATAACGTGCCGAGAATGTAACACAGCTCTTTTTTTGTTTCACATGCGCCAACCATATAAAACCGGCCCCTTTTCCTGAGGATGGATGACGATATCCGGCGCTGCTTCATTAATAATGAATTCATAGCTCAGCAGCAGCGTTCCCGGGCGCATCTCCGCTCTCGCCTTTTGCCATAGCGCGGACATCGCCGCCGGCGACAGATAAGCGAATATCGCGTCGAAATCGGCGAAGTCCAACAACGCATAATCGCCGCGCTTGAAACTGCCGCGGCTGCCGCCGATCCGCGCACGCGCCTGACTGATCAGCCACGGCAAGGGCGCCAATTCAATGCCGACAAACCGGCTATCCGGCCGCAGGCGCGACAAATGGAGAACTGCTCCGCCCAGGCCGCTGCCGATATCAATCACCCGAAGCGGCTTATCGGCTGGCAATAACCGAGCCACCGCATCCCAGACCGGGCGGCCGGATGGATAAAACGGCACCTGGCTGCGAAAGGTCGACCAGAACAATAACAGCAGGAAAAGAAAAACGACGAGGAATATCGCCGGCGGCAAATGCAAGGCATTGACCGACACGACGGCCGGCGGAAAGAAGAACAGGATCGGCACCCACCACGACGCCATGCGACGTATATAGGCGATAGCGGCAGCCAATGCGCCATGCAAAAAAGAGAAGGGAACGGGAGAAACGGCGACGCCAAGGAAGTGTTCAATGGCTTCTTCGGCAAGCAAAGCCAGGATCAGGGCCAGACAAAGAACGATCAACGCTTGTATTGCAGGTGCTTGCAGAAGGGATCTGCGCTGCCCCAATGTCATCTCGGCCTCCAAGCCTGCATCAAAAGCCGATTATTGTAACGCGACAGAAATCAAATTCAGGCGATTGCGGCAACCATCGGTGCGACCACTTCGACGGCCGGCGCGGCAATGGCATCCTTGGCCTTCTTGGTTTTACCCGCGCGCGACGGCATATGGCAAAGACCGCACAAATAATCCTGATGCAAATCCAGGCGATGCACCACGAAGTGCCCGCCGCATTTACTGCAAGGCGTAGTCATCAACATCTTGCTTTCAAAGAAGCGCACCAGCGTCCATGCACGGGTCAGCGATAATACCGATTCGTCGCCCTCGGCGACCTGCCCGGCTTGCTCTAGATAGAGCTTATAAGCCTTCATGACTGCTTCGATGCCGGAGATCCTGGCGTATTCGACCAGATACTTGTGGATGTTGATGAACAGCGAGGAATGGATGTTCGGTTGCCAGGTGATGAACCAGTCGGTAGAAAACGGCAGCATCCCTTTCGGTGGCGACACGCCCTTGAGCTCTTTGTACAGTTTAAGCAAGCGTTCACGCGACAAGGACGTTTCAGACTCGAGCAATTGTAGACGTGCCCCCAGATTGATCAGCTCAATGGCCAATTGAATCTCTTGCGCTTCTGTTATCACGCTCTTCTTAGCCATGAACACCCCCAATATTTTTTAATCACAACCACAATCAACCTACCAACTCGACTTGATGCCGTGAATCACTCCCCTGGTTGCCTCAAGCCAACCGGAACATACCACGAAGAATGATTGAAGCGTCAGGAAATTTGTTCGACAGGCTGGCAAGCCATCAGAATCGCCGCATGCGATTGCGCCAGTCCTTTATCTTTGTTGTAATTGGTCAGCATGCCGAGGATCGCACCATCGTCGAAACGAAAACGGGTCAACATCATATTGGTGCCAGCAAGTTTGAGGATTTGCGCATTGCTCAGACCTTGGATCATCTCCGCGATCTCATCGCTGATACCAAGGCGGAATATGGCTGTAGCCTTATCGGATCGGATCATTTGCTGAGCCAACATCAAATAACTCAGATTTGCATCTCGAATTTCAGCCATCATGTCATTGGTATTCATTTAAGCCCCCAGCTCAAAAACAATTTACACCCGGTTACTTTTTCTTACCGGTAAGCCGATTCTGAGGGGGTAAGGAAAGGCGGGAAATTAGTGGCTGTCGGTATTTTTCGTTGGTGACTGCCCACAGGAATTGTAGGTGTTTATCTTACAAAAACAGGACAAAAAATCTCAAAAAATCAAGATTTTTTTCTAAACCCCTTGCCTGTATTGGGTTTCCAAGGCGCCAAGTTATGGAAGAAATAAAAAATTTCCGCAAAGAAATCAATGGAAAAATTGAATATATACCAATATTTTTTAGATTTAAAAATCGGCGCGTTTTCCTACTTTGTTGTCGCCAAACGACTACTTACTTAATGAAAAACTTCCATGTCATTGATTTGCAACAAAAAACGGCAGAAAAAAACACGCTTTTTGTAAGTACTTACCGATAATGGACGACCCGACACGCTGACTTGCCTCATTTCGGCCAGGTAAATTTGCCCTATTACCTTCTATGCAGTACGCATCAATAACAGACTCTGTTCGATATCAGCGATCAAATCGTCTGCCGACTCCAGGCCGATATTGAGCCGAACCAGCCCACCCTGCTCGCCCCATGTTTTGCGCATGCCCTGCATGCGATAAGGCACGCAAAGACTATGCGCGCCTCCCCAACTGAAGCCGATCTTGAACAGGGAAAGTCCATCGACGAAACGATCAATCTGCTCTTCGTTGAATCCGGCATCGAAAATCACCGAAAACAATCCGCCGGCGCCGGTGAAGTCGCGTTGCCAGATAGCGTGTCCCGGGCAATCGGACAATGCCGGATGCAAGACTTTATTGATTTCAGGGCGTTGTTTGAGCCACGTCGCCACTTTCCGCGCAGCGGCATCGTGGGCATCGAAACGCAGGCGCATCGATGGCAAACTGCGCAACACCAGATAGACGTCGTCCATGCCGACGCCAAAACCGAGACGCATATGCGCCAGCTCGATCTTGTGATTGAGTTCGTCGTCGCGCGTAATGACGGCTCCCATCAATACGTCGGAGCCGCCGGACTGGTACTTCGTGAGCGCCTGCATCACGATATCGACGCCATGATCGAATGCGCGGAACGCCAGGCCGGCCGACCAGGTATTGTCCATCGCCACGGGTACGCCGCGCGCATGCGCCTCCTTGCAGATAGCGGGAATGTCGGGGACTTCCATCGACACCGAGCCGGGGGCTTCGGTCCAGATCAATCTGGTGTTATCGCGAATCAGACCGGCGATGCCCGCGCCGATCAAAGGATCGTAAAAACGCGCGGTAATGCCAAAGTCACGCTCCAGCCACGCCGCCTGTTCGCGATTCGGGCCGTAGACATTATCCGGCAGCAACACGTCGTCGCCGGTTTTCAGGAACGCCAGATTGACCAGCGCGATCGCGGCCAGACCGCTGGGGACAATGCGGCAGTGGCGACCGCCTTCGATCTCCGCCAGACGCGCTTCCAATGTGAACGTCGTGGGCGTGCCATGCAGACCGTAGGTATAACCGCTCTTTTCTTTCCAGTTGCGCGCGCGCATGGCGGCGACATTGGGAAACAGCACCGTCGACGCATGATGAATCCCGACCGGCAAGGCGCCGAAATGATCAGGAGCGCTGTATTCGCTATGAATCAGGGCTGTCTGGGGAGATAATTTTTCTGCCACGAATAACCTCGGAGTCAAATCGTTTTTATATTGTCCAGGCGCAGAGCATTGCTGCCGCCTTCGTATGTTCTTACGGAGTACCGATTTTCAAAGAAAACGGTTTGGCGACGGCGCCATCGAGCGTAGACCAGGTGCCGCTCAACAGGCCGCTCTTGAAGCGGCCTTCCCACTGGCCGGACACGTCTTTGCCGTTATGGGATTCTTCCATCATCAGATCGTTCTGATCGACCTCTCCCGCCAGCAAAATCTGCGCGCTCTGACCAAAGATAAAATACTTGCCCTCAAAACCGTCCTCGTTCGACTTGGGTTGAAGAGTGAGCTGAATCTTGTCGTCGCCGAGTGTGCCGCGCAGGACAACCGGTTTACGCACGATATCCTGCAAAGTCCCCGGCACCGGAGCCGGAGCGATCGCAGAAGCGCTGGTTACAACTTGCTGCGCCACCGCCCGCATGGCAACGCCGGCCAGGACAAACAATAGCAAAATCTTCGCAACGCCAGACATCATTGCGCGGCTGCCCACAGATCATGCGCGTCGGCAGCGGTCACCACAACGTCGACGAACTGGCCCGCCACCAGTTTCTTGTGCGGCTCAAAAGGCGGCTTGACGTAGACTACGCCGTCGATTTCCGGCGCATCGGCATACGAACGACCGACGCCCCCGTTGCGGTCCACTTCGTCGATGAGCACGCGCAAGGTCTTGCCGACCTTGGCTTGCAAACGCTTTTTTGAAATCTCTTCCTGTAATTGCATGACGCGTGCGCGACGTTCTTCGCGCACTTCTTCCGGCACCGGATTGTCCAGCAGATTGGCCGTCGCGCCTTCGACCGGCGAGTAGGCAAAACAGCCAAGACGATCAATCTCCGCTTCTTTCAGGAAGTCGAGCAGATACTGGAATTCGGCTTCGGTCTCACCAGGGAAGCCGGCGATGAAAGTCGAGCGAATGGTCAGGTCGGGACACATCTTGCGCCAGGCCTGGATGCGTTCGATGTTTTTCTCGCCGCTGGCCGGGCGCTTCATGCGTTTGAGCACATCGGGATGTGCATGTTGCAAAGGCACGTCCAGATATGGCAACACATGACCCTGCGCCATGAACGGAATAATCTGGTCGACATGCGGATAGGGATAAACGTAGTGCAGACGAACCCAGGCTCCGTACCGGCTGGCCAGCTCGCCCAGCGCTTCGACCAGTTGCGTCATGTGTGTCTTGACCGGCTTCCCGTTCCAGAAGCCCATGCGAAATTTGACATCGACGCCGTAGGCGCTGGTGTCCTGCGAAATAACCAGCAACTCCTTGACGCCGGCCTTGAACAGATTTTCGGCTTCCAGCATGACGTCGGCGATCGGACGCGACACCAGGTCGCCGCGCATGGACGGGATGATGCAGAAGCTGCAGCGATGATTGCAGCCCTCGGAAATTTTCAGGTAAGCGAAATGCTTGGGGGTGAGCTTGACGCCCTGCGCCGGCACCAGATCGATGAATGGCTCGTGCGGCTTGGGCAGGTGCTTGTGCACCGCTTGCATGACTTCGCCGACCGCATGCGGACCGGTCACTTCCAGCACCTTGGGATGGATTTTCTGGATCAGGTCGTCGCCATCGCCATCCTTTTTGGCGCCAAGGCAACCGGTGACGATGACTCTGCCGTTTTCACTCAACGCCTCGCCGATGGCGTCCAGCGATTCCTGCACGGCGGCGTCAATAAAACCGCAGGTATTGACGATGACCAAGTCGGCGCCGTCGTAGGACTTTGCGGTGTCATAACCTTCAGCTCGCAGTTGCGTCAGAATTTGTTCGGAATCCACCAGGGCTTTGGGACAGCCGAGGGAAACAAAGCCGACCTTGGGGGCTGCAGGAGGTGCGACGGGAGAAACATTGGACATGAGATAAACGGAGTAAAAAAGCGGGGTTCGGAACGAAGCCGCTATTGTACCCTTTGACAGACGGGCTGGCCGCAAAACGGCAGGCCCGCCTTGACAGAATGACTACTTTTTACCGGGATCGGTCGGACCGAAAGGAAACGTGCCGAACATGTTCTTGGTCTGGCTCTGCATTTGCTCCTGCATCTGGATGAACAGGCTCTTGCTCTGCTCGATGTAGTTGCTCATCATGCCCTGCATCATCGGCCCCTGTACATTCATGAACTGGGCCCACATTTCCGGGCTGAAAGGTTTGCCTTCGTAAAAACCCTTGGAGTTTTCCGCGAGTTTGTTCTGGATGTCGATAAAGGCCTGGATATTCTTTTCCAGGTACGACCCCATCATGCCCTGCATCGCGTGGCCATAGTAGCGGATGATCTGCGACAACGCGCCGCTGGAAAACATCGGCGCGCCGTGAGACTCTTCCTCCAAGATGATCTGCAGCAAAATGCTGCGCGTCAGGTCGTCGCCGTTCTTGGCATCGACCACGGCGAATTCCTCATTATCGAGAACCAGTTGCTTCACATCGGTCAACGTAATGTAAGAACTTGTCTGAGTATCGTACAGGCGGCGATTGGGATATTTTTTAATTAAACGCTCTGCAGAGTTTTTTGCACTTGTCATCTGAAATTCCAGTCTGTTTTCAGCTATTAAGCGGCCCCATATTTTGAGTTGAAGTCGGGCCGCTGGCGTAACGCATTATAGGCGGGAAACCGGGCAATCATACAAGTACGCGGTTTCCCTTAAAAAAACGGCCGGCGAACCATCAGGACCGCCGGCCGCCAGCCTAACCCATGTGCAAACCGCCGTTCAGCGAAAAATCGGAACCGGTGGCATAACCACCTTCATTCGACGCAATCCAGGCAATGATCGATGCGATTTCTTCCGGCTCCGCCAGACGCTTGACGGGGATGCCGGCGACGATCTTTTCCAGGACTTCAGGCCGGATCGCCCGCACCATGTCGGTGCCGACATAACCCGGCGATACGGTATTGACCGTCACGCCCTTGGTCGCCACTTCCTGCGCCAGCGCCATGGTAAAGCCATGGATACCGGCCTTGGCGGTCGAATAATTGGTCTGTCCGAACTGGCCTTTCTGGCCGTTCACGGAAGAAATATTGACGATGCGTCCCCAACCGCGATCCACCATACCGTCAATGACCTGTTTGGTCACGTTGAACAACGAATTCAGGTTGGTATCGATAACGGCATCCCAGTCGGACTTGGTCATCTTGCGGAACTGGCCGTCGCGGGTAATCCCGGCATTGTTGATCAGGACATCGACTTCGCCGATTTCAGCCTTGACCTTGTCAAAAGCCGCCTTGGTCGAGTCCCAGTCGGCGACATTGCCTTCGGACGCGTGGATATCGAAACCTTGCTCGCGCATGGAAGCCAGCCACTTGTCCTTGCGCGCGGAGTTCGGGCCGCAACCGGCAACCACTGTGTAACCATCTTTGCAAAGACGCGCACAAATCGGGGTACCGATACCTCCCATGCCGCCGGTCACATATGCGATACGTTTTACCATGGTGCTGCCTCCTAATGTATATCGGGTGGATGATTGCCGAGGATGACGATGCCTGCTATCCCATATTGCTGCGCATGCAGACATCTTTATGAAAACGCATCCTCTTCTTGTTGATCTTTCTAGGTCTTATTCAGCTCTGACTTTGACGTACCTCCCCGGTGCCGGTTCAATTACCTTGTACTTTGCATTGCCGGCTTTCTTCGGCGCTGCAATTTGCTTGCCTGCGTGCTTCGCAAGGAAGGCGGACCATTCCGTCCACCAACTGCCTGGATGTTCTTTGGCACCCGCAAACCAGGCCTCGGGGTCAGAGCCGATCTTGTCGTTGGTCCAGTAACTGCGCTTGTTCTTCGACGGCGGATTGATCACGCCGGCGATATGCCCAGACGCACCCAGGACAAAACGATTGTTGGCTGGCTTCTTCGCATTAAGAATGGCGGTCGACGCATAGGCCGACATCCACGGCACGATGTGATCCTCACGCGAAGCGTAAATGAACGACGGCACATTGAGCTTGTAGAGATCGATCTTCTCGCCGGCCATCGTCAGCCGGCCCGGCTCCTTCAGCGCATTCTCCAGATACATGTGACGCAGGTAATAGCAGAACATCGGACCTGGCAAATTAGTGCTGTCGGCATTCCAGTAAAGCAAATCGAATGCCTGCGGCGCTTCGCCTTTCAGGTAGTTCGACTCAACGTAATTCCACAGCAGGTCATTTGGCCGCAGGCTCGAGAATGCACTGGCGAAATCGCGCCCTGCCATCAGGCCGCTTTTACCTATCATTTGCTCGCGCATGCCGATCTGGACGTCGTCGATATACACGTCGATGGCCCCGGTATCGAGAAAATCTAGGAAAGCCGTCAGCAAGGTCAGGCTCGCCACCGGCTCTTCGCCGCGCGCCGCGAGCACCGCCAGGGCGCACGACAGGATGGTACCGCCGACGCAAAAACCAAGCGCATTGATCTGGTCCTGCCCCGAAATTTCCTGGACCACATGGATCGCGCGCACTGCAGCGTCGTCGACATATCGATCCCAGGTGGTCGTCTCCAGCGAAACATCGGCGTTGCGCCAGGAAATCAGGAAAACCGTATTGCCCTGCTCAACCGCATAGCGCACCAAAGAGTTCTGCGGCTGCAGATCAAGAATATAGAATTTGTTGATGCAGGGAGGCACAATCAACAACGGACGCGCATGCACCGTTTTGGTCAGCGGCGCGTACTGGATCAGTTGGAACAAATCGTTTTCAAACACCACCGAACCTGCGGTTGTGGCAACGTCCTTGCCGACTTCAAATGCGGCTTCGTCGGTTTGCGACACGCGGCCTTTTTGCAGGTCGGCGAACAATTGTGCGATGCCGCGCGTCAGGCTTTCACCGCGCGTATCGATGATCTTTTGCTGCGCTTCCGGATTGGTCGCCAGAAAATTGGCGGGCGACAATGCATCGATCGTTTGCTGCACCGCAAAACGCAACTTCTGTTTGACCTTCTCGGAAGATTGCACGGCGTCGACCAAGGCGGTCAAAAACCGCGCATTGAGCTGATAAGCGGCAGCCTGAAATGCGAAGAAAGGATTGGCGTGCCATGCCGGCGCCGACATGCGCCGGTCGGTGATGACGGGAATCTGGGAACTGGCGACGGTCTGCCACAAGCCGGCAAACTGGTCTGCGTAGTCTTGCTGCAAGCGGACCAGATCAGCAGGATCCAGCGTGGCGCCGAGATCGCCCAGTTGCTTTTGAATGGATTGAACATCGAGCTGACCGCCAGGCATCGGCCACGACTGCCATGCTTTCGAATCAGATAACTGGTTTAGCCATGCCGAAACAACGGGAGGAAGATTTTGCGGGGTCTTCGTATTCATGCTCGCTTCTACAATTTTCGCGTATTGTTACGGTTTGTCGCTCAGTCCGAAGCCAGAAACTACAATGTATATCGTCGCAATCGCATGGTTATATGTCGTCTTCATGATGTCGATTACCGAACAGTCCGCCATTGCGGGAATCATGACTTTTTTTCTGTACGGCGTATTTCCCTTGACAATTGTTTTATACCTGATGGGCACACCGCAACGCAAGCGGAATCGTCAAATCAAGGAAAAATTGGAAGCGGCGCGCAATGCGGAACAAAACCCGACAGGCGAGTCGGCGCCGGATCGCAAAAGCGAATCCTGATCCGCGGATTTGATGCGCGCTTCAACGTCGATACGAGGCGCGAGAATTACACAACCGCATCAAATCGCCAATAGAAGAAATTCGAGAAGTGGGGACAGCATTTCTAATGTCGTTCATGGAACGAGTCTGGCGTTCACGCCTGATTCATAGCGTGCAGGTATTCCCTCAAGGCGGTAGCAATACCCCTGCCGCGCCAGCGCGGCAGTACATAGACAATCGTTACCGGCATCCTTCCTACCCCACCTCGCGCCACACTTCCAGCCTCGAGCGCCCCCACCACTTCTCGCTCCAGCCTCGCATAAATGCGCACGCCATCGGAACGCTCTTCGATGTCGAACTGCAGGCCCTTCATCGCCAGAGATGCGAACTCAGATGCAGACCCAGCAACAGCAGCCCGACGAAGAAGCAACGGCGAAACAGGACCGCTGAAATCTTCGCGCGCAGCCATTGGCCGACAAACATTCCGCCCAGCGCCGGCAACAGCGCAATCAACGAGATTGCCGCGCCTTCCATGTGCAAAGCGCCGCCTTGCGCCAGTCCTGCGGCCATGGCAATCGTGGAAACCGTAAAGGAAAGCCCCAGCGCCTGAATCAATTCGTCCTTCTCCAGATTCAGCGCCTGCAAATACGGCACTGCGGGAATCACGAACACCGCTGTCGCCGCCGTGATCAATCCGGTCGTAAGTCCGATGACCGGCGACAGGTACTTTTCTTTTCCTGCCGAGACGGAAAATCTGGCCGCCGCCAGCCCAAGCAACGCGTAAGCGATCAGCGCCATACCCAGCGCAATGGTCGCATGTCCAACGGAGTCCGCGGCCATGAAATTGGCTCCCAGCAAAGTACCGGCGACAATTCCCGCCAGCATCAGCCAGAGCCGGCGCAACAGCCATACAAAACGTCCACCAGCCAGCAGTTGCCAGAGGTTGGTCGCCAGCGACGGGACGATCAACAATGCGGCAGCCTGCTGCGGCGGCATGAACAATCCCAGCAACCCCACCGCCACCGTCGGCAATCCTAGTCCAACTACGCCTTTGACGAACCCCGCCAGCAAAAAAATGCCGGTCACGGCTGATAGCAACAGGACATGTGCGGTATCGAAAGATAAATTTGTCTGCACGTTGGCTCCTCGTCATTGATAGTTCATGCATAGCCAAGTCTGCCTGCTCTCGTCGCCGGAGGAAATCTGGAATACACTAAGCCAGCCTTCGGCTGCAACGAAGGCTAAAACATCAACCGTCCCCACTGAACGATGAGCACACGCCTGGACCTGAGCGATCTACGACTGTTTTTACATGTGGCGGAAACCGGTAGCATCACCGCCGGCGCCGATCGGTCGCATCTTGCGCTGGCATCTGCCAGCGCCCGCATCCGCAGCATGGAAGACGCGCTCGGCGTCGCCTTGCTGATACGCGAACGGCGCGGCGTCCAGTTGACCGACGCCGGCCGCGCACTGCTGCACCATGCGCGCACGGTGCAGCAGCAAATGGACAAGATGCGCGATGAACTGAGCGAATACGCGCACGGCCTCAAAGGACATATCCGCCTGCTCGGCAACACGGCCGCCATCAGCGAATTCCTGCCCGATGCGCTAGGTGCTTTTCTGGCGCAAAATCCTTACATCGATATCGATCTCGAAGAACGTCTCAGCCACGAAATCGTGCAAGCGATCGTCGACGGCATTGCCGACATCGGCATCGTTGCCGACTCGGTGGAGACCGGACCGCTGCAAACCCTGCCTTTCCGTCAGGATCGCCTGGTCGCAGTGGTGCCGCACAAGCACGCGCTGGCGCGCAGAAAAACGCTGCCGTTTGCAGAAATCGTGGACAAGAATTTTGTCGGCCTGAGCAACGGCAGCGCCCTGCAGGAACATCTCGCCGGTCATGCTTTGCGCGCCGGAAGACGCCTGCAATACCGCGTCAGATTGCGTAGCTTCGACGGCATCTGCCGCATGGTGGAGCGCGACGTCGGTATCGCCATCATTCCGGAAACGGCAGCTTTGCGCTGCCAGAAAACCACGGCGATCCGATGCATACCGCTCAGCGATGCATGGGCGACCCGCCGGTTGCTGATTTGTGTGAGGAACCAGGATGAATTGCCGGGACATACCCGGCAACTGCTGGAACAATTGAGAATGACGCCGGCTACCTGAGCCAGATCATCGAAGCCATGCGGCCCGTGAGCTTGTCGCGTCGATAGGAATAAAACCGCCGGTCGCTCACGGTGCAAAATCCGCCGCCGGCAACACGTTGTACATCGACCTGCGCCAACCGGCGCCGCGCCAGTTGGTAAATATCGGCAAGGTATTTGCCGTCGCGTCCGGCAATCGCAACAAACGCTGCGCTGCAGGCGACATCGTGCGCGACGAAGGCATCCAGAACGTCCTGCCCGACTTCAAATTGCTGCGGTCCGATGGCCGGCCCCAACCAGGCCTGTATTTCATCTGCGCCACGCCGGCGCATGGCTGCCACCGTGTTTTCCAGCACACCGGCGGCCAGCCCGCGCCAGCCGGCGTGCGCCGCGCCGACCACCCGTCCCGCGGTGTCGCAAAACAGCACCGGCAGACAATCCGCCGTCATCATGACGCATACCGCGCCCGGTTTGCTGGCGATGCTGGCGTCGGCCTCCGGCGCATCTTTCGCCTCGGCGGCATCGGCCACATCGACGCCATGCACCTGAGTCAACCAAGTCGGCTCGGATGGCAGAATGCTGCGCAACAGACTGCGGTTGTGACGGACATGATCGAGGTCGTCCTGCACATGCACACCAAGGTTGAGACCGCCGCCGCCCTGCCCGTCGCCGTAGAGGCCCTGGCTAAAGCCGCCCTGGCGCAAAGTGGCAAGCGCGCCGACATTGCCCGGGATGTCTTTCCAATCCGGAATCAGCAATTCCATGCGTTTCACTCGTCCAAAGTCTTGATGACCTGCGCATCGATACCCGCACGCGTCAGCAGTTCGGCAAAATCCTGCGGCAAGCCGACTTCCCATTCGCATTGCTTGCCCGTCGTCGGATGGACCAGGCCAAGTTTCCAGGCCTGCAATGCCTGGCGCGGAAAAAACGGCATCAGGTGCGACTTGCCGTACAAGGCGTCGCCGACCAGCGCAAAACCGAGCGACTGCATGTGTACCCGAATCTGGTGCGTACGCCCTGTTTCCAGTTGGCAACGCATGAGACTGACTGCGCGGCCGTCCAGTGCGCCGACCGCCAGGCGCCGGTAATGCGTGACCGCCGGCTTGGCTGCCATGCTTTCCGACACCGCCATCTTGATGCGGTCGCGCGGATGCCGCGCCATGGCGCCGTCGATGGTACCGGACAATTGCGGCAAGCCCCAGACCAGCGCCAGATACTGGCGTTTGACAGTGCGCGCCTGCAACTGGCGCACCAGATCGGTTTGGGCCGCCAGCGTCTTGGCCACCACCATGAGGCCACTGGTGTCCTTGTCCAGCCGATGGACGATGCCCGCGCGCGGCACACCGGCCAAGGCCGGACAATGATGAAGCAAACCATTGAGCAACGTACCCGACCAGTTGCCGGCGGCCGGATGGACGACCAGGCCGGCCGGTTTGTCGACCACCAGTATTGCCTTGTCTTCATATACGATCGCCAGATCCATGGCTTCCGGCTGAAAGGCATTGTCTTCCGGCGCCGCCTGGGGCAGAATCAGCACCGCTTCATCTCCCAGCACGGTCATCTTGGTGCGCGCCGGCTTTCCGTCCACCGTCACGTGGCCGGCCTCTATCCATTGCTGGATGCGGCTGCGCGAATATTGCGGGACCAGCGTCGACAACACCTTGTCCAGACGCATGCCGCAAGCATCGTCGGTCAGTTTCAGGATGATCGGTTCGTTTCCTTCTGCAAACCCGCCGACGATGTCGTCGAGCGCGTCTTCTCCCTCGTCTGCTTCGATAGGGTCGGCTGCAAATGCTTTTACAACCTTAGGGGGAGTGGTACGTGACATCAGCTATAATCAGAGAATTGAAATTTTGTTTCTTTGCACCCGCTAAAAACTGCTCACACGTCATGCAAAAAATCTTATTGAAGTTGCTTACCGTCGCATTCATCCTGTCGTTGTCGGCTTGCGGCTTGCTACCAGAACAAAAGGACGAGACGATTGGCTGGTCTGCGGCCAAATTATACTCGGAAGCCAAGGACGAACTGACCGCCGGCGGTTATGAGAAGTCCATCAAGTACTTCGAAAAGCTGGAATCGCGCTATCCCTTCGGCACATACGCGCAGCAGGCACAGATGGACATCGCCTATGCTTACTATCGCCTGAACGATCAGCCACAAGGCTTGGCGGCGGTTGACCGTTTCATCAAGCTGCACCCGAACCATCCTAATGTCGACTACATGTACTACCTGCGCGGACTGATCAATTTCAATGACCGCACCAGCATCTTCGACACCTTTACCGACCAGGACAACACCGAACGCGACCCCAAGGCCGTGCGCGACGCATTCGATTCGTTCAAGCTGCTGGCGGAACGTTTCCCTGACAGCACCTACACGCCGGACGCGCTGGCACGCATGAAATACCTGGTCAATGCCATGGCGCAATACGACGTCCACGTCGCCAGATATTACTTCCGCCGCGGCGCCTACGTTTCGGCAGCCAATCGCGCCCAGGCTGCGGTCAAGGAATATCCTGACGCCCCGGCCGTCGAAGAAGCGCTGTTCATCATGAAGAACTCCTATGAAGCAATGGGCCAGCAGCAATTACGCGACGACACCGAACGCGTGATCCAGGCCACCTATCCGAATAGCCCTTATTACACCGGCGGCCCCAAGGCAAAAGACAAACCCTGGTGGAAAATCTGGTAAGCCGTTCTCCTGAAACCCCGCGATGCGGGGTTTTTTATTGCCTTGCAAGTACTGTTTCACCGGACAATGTTGTTATTTAAACAGAAGCAACTCCAGCACGCTGTCACCTCCTTATAATAGTGACACCACATGAACGGTTGGCAACATGTCCCAGCCGTCGCTCCAATCTCGCCACTCTCCTGAAACGTATTGCACCGATCCCGGCAGCAATGCGCGCACGCCCCTTCAGGAGGAATACGTCATGACATGGTTTTACAATTTGCGGATCTCGCGGAAGTTGCTGATCTCTTTCGTTCTGGTCCTCGGCTTCACCACTTCACTGGGAGCTTTCTCGGTCTTTCAACTGGACAAAGTCAACCGCGCTTCAGTCGAAATGGCGGAAAACTGGTTGCCAAGCATAACGATTGCGCTGGAACTCAAAGTCGCCCTGTCTCGCATACGCGCTATCCAACTGCAGCATATTCTTTCATCCGGCGAACCGGAATTCCGTCAGAATGAAAAAGAACTGGATGTCCAAAACCAGGTCGTCAAGCAGAAACTTGTCGAATTCGCTCCTCTGGCAACCACCGAGACTGAACAAACCATACGCGCCAGGCTGGCCCGCGAATTCGACGACATTCTGGTGATCCAGAAGCAAGTGCTGACAATCTCGCGCTCGGGCAAGTCAAGCGAAGCTTGGGCACTCCAGATGAACCGCTTCACGCCGTTTTATTTTGCGATTCTTCAGGACGCCGATAAACTCGCGGCCGCCAACCTGGACGGCAGCAAGGCAGCCCATCGAAGCGCACAAGAAACGTTTGCCGTGTCGCGCACCATGATCATCGGTCTGCTTGTCGCCTGTATTTTCCTGGGAATCGCCATGGCAATCTGGGTATCGCGGCTGGTCGTGGCACCGCTGCAGCAAGCCGTCGGCTTTGCCCGGCGCGTCGCCGACGGCGACCTGACTGCGGACATCCGGCCGCTCAGCAAGGATGAAACCGGGCAACTGATCGTTTCGCTGAAAGCCATGAACGACAGCCTCTGTACCATCGTCAGCAAAGTCCGGCAAGGCACCGACGCCATTGCAACGGCGTCGGCCCAGATCGCCAGCGGCAACCTTGATCTTTCCACGCGCACGGAACAACAAGCCGGCTCGCTGGGAGAAACCGCCTCGTCCATGGAGGAGCTGACCTCCACGGTCAAGCAAAACGCCGACAATGCCGCCCAGGCCAATCAACTGGCGCTGTCCGCTTCGCAAGTCGCCGTCCAGGGCGGCAGCGTAGTAGAACAAGTCATCGACACCATGGGCTCGATCAACGACTCGTCCAAGAAAATCGTCGACATCATCAGCGTGATAGACAGTATTGCTTTCCAAACCAATATCCTGGCGCTCAATGCGGCAGTCGAGGCCGCTCGTGCCGGCGAGCAGGGTCGCGGTTTCGCGGTAGTGGCAAGCGAGGTGCGCAGTCTGGCGCAGCGTAGTTCGGCCGCCGCCAGGGAAATCAAGGCGCTGATCGACGACTCGGTGGAAAAGGTCGATGCCGGCAGCAAGCTGGTTGCGCAAGCCGGTTCGACCATGCAGGAAATCGTTCACAGCGTCAAACAAGTCACCGCCATCGTCAGCGATATCACCGCAGCCAGCCGCACCCAGAGCAACCGCATCGAACTCATGAGCCAGAGCATCGGACAAATGGATGAAATGACGCAGCAAAATGCTGCGCTTGTGGAAGAAGCCGCTGCTGCTGCAGGCTCCTTGCAGGACCAGGCAGCAACGCTGACGCAAGTCGTAGGCCTGTTCAAACTGCGCCATCCGGAAACCAGCGTCGCAGCAGCAGGAGCAAGGTCGGCGCCATCCTTGCTCCCTTTGCCCTCGGCAGTTTGAGCCTTCAAATAAAAAACGCGCCCGGTGGGCGCGTTTCGGCTTGCCCAAAATAGCCCAGCTATTCCGCAATACGCCGGCGAAACACCCACGAAGTCTCGCTGGAAACCGAGTCGTCGAACGCATAACCATCCAAATCGAAGCTCTTCAATTTCTCTGCCTGGCTGACATTCTTCAATGCCGCATAACGGGCCATCAATCCGCGCGCACGCTTGGCATAGAAAGAAATGATCTTGTACTTGCCACCTTTCCAGTCTTCAAAAACCGGTGAAATCACCTTGGCATCCAGACTCTTGGGCTTGACCACCTTGAAATATTCCTCCGACGCCAGGTTTACCAACACCCGGGATTTATGCCCCGCCAACTCCGCACTAAGCGCCTTGGCGACATCCTCGCCCCAGAATGCATACAAATCCTTCCCGCGCGGATTCTGCAACCTGGTCCCCATTTCAAGACGGTAAGGCTGCATCAGGTCCAGCGGACGCAGCACGCCATATAAACCCGACAGAATGCGTACATGCGATTGCACATAGTCGAGTTGCCTCACGGAAAGCGACGCGGCATCCAGACCTTCATACACGTCGCCATTGAAGGCCAGCACGGCCTGCTTGCTGTTCTTCGCCGTGAATTTGCGCGACCACGCAGCATAACGGCCGACGTTGAGCGCAGCCAACTGATCGGAAATTCCCATGAGGGTGGCAATCTGCGCCGGCGATTTCTGCTTCAGCACGTCGATCAGCTCGGCCGAGCGCGCAATGAAATCTGGCTTGGTGTGGATGTCGGTGGAGGGCGGCGTGTCGTAGTCGAGGGATTTGGCGGGCGATAAAACGATCAGCATAGAGGGATCCATTGAATTTTCCGTAATGATACCGAAACCCGCCCTGCGCGTCTTGGGGGGCACGGGCTGCTAGTCGCCTTTCCAGGATCGCGCCTGCAATGACGCGTTTTTGTGCCTCTTGCGTCGCTTCTTTTGAGCAAAGCCCGCTGACATGGATTAATATTTGGCGTAGAGCAATGCAGGCACGCCACATCGTCCATGACTTCGATTCAATACAGATTCAGTGCAATATGGATGCACCACGCGAGCGGTGACAAAATGACATCGATGCCTGCACGATCCGATACCTACCAGGAGGAGATATGAAACGCGATAAAGCATTGATGGGGGATATTCTCAAGACGCTGTCTTCGTTCGGCACCTCCTACGCCGACGTCGAGAAAATCCAGAGCAATCTCGAGACAAAGAGCACGCCTCCCGAGCTGATCCTGCATCACCTCCGACTGCTGCACGACCGCGGCCTGGTTGCCGTCGATATCCACCAGTTCTGGCGCATCACGGATCAGGGTTACGACGTACTGGAGACAGGCAACAATCTGTCCGGCGCATCTCAGCCGGTGGAAAATACGAAAGCACGCGGTTTTGACAGTTAGTACCATTACTCCCCCCGCGCAACGCGCGACGCGCCGTATCGTTCTCGACACCAACGTCTGCCTCGATTTGTTCGTCTTCCGCGATCCGCGGTGGACTGCTTTGCTGCAAGCCATGCGTGAACGGAAAGTCGAGGCCGTGACGCGCGAGGACTGCCGCATGGAGTGGCTGATCGTACTAGACTACCCCCACCTGCCGGTCAAGGAAGAAGACAAACCTGCCATCCGCGCCGAATTCGACAGCCTGATCACCTGCCTGCCGAATGTAGCCGTCAACACCTTCGGGCTGCCTGTCTGCTCCGATCCCGACGACCAGAAGTTCCTCGAACTGGCGCTGCAATCAGAGGCTGACGTCCTGATCACCAAGGACAAGGCCTTGCTCAAATTGGCGAAGAAAACCGTGCGCAAAAATCTGTTCGCCATCATGACGCCGCAAGGATGGCATGCGGCAGCGGCCAGTGCGATTGCAGCAGAAACCGCGGCATGATGCTCTATCGCGCACCTTCGTGCGACAAGTTCTCCGGACTTTTGGCAGGATGTCTGCCGACAACGGTTCCTAGTGAGTGCTGGGACGGAAAATCCGGCTAAAATGCCTTCTTTCCGCTTTCTTCAGACAGATTCACTGCAATGAGCCAGCCAGCCAATATCGTTTCCAAACTGCCCAACGTCGGCACCACCATCTTCACCGTCATGTCCGCGCTCGCCAGCGAAAAAGGCGCGGTCAATCTGGGACAAGGCTTCCCCGATTTCGATTGCGATCCGGCCCTGATCGACGCCGTCGTCGGCGCCATGCGCGCCGGCCTGAACCAGTATCCGCCGATGGCCGGCGTGCCAGTGCTGCGCGAAGCCGTTGCCCAAAAGATCAAGGCTCTGCACGGCCATTCCTACGACCCGACCAGCGAAATCACCATCACGGCCGGCGCCACGCAAGGCATCCTCACGTCGATCCTGTGCGCCGTGCATGCCGGCGATGAAGTGATCGTGATCGAGCCAGCCTATGACTGCTACGTTCCCGCCATCGAGCTGGCCGGCGGCATTCCGGTGTTCGTCCAGATGACCGTCAGCAGCGAAGGCTACAGCGTGCCGTGGGACAAAGTCGCCGCTGCCGTGACCGGCAAGACGCGCCTGATCATGGTCAATACCCCGCACAACCCGACCGGCTCGATCCTGAAGAAAGCCGACATCGATGCGCTGGCCGACATCGTGCGCAACACCGACATCCTGGTGCTGTCGGATGAAGTCTATGAACACATGGTCTACGACGGCCAGAACCACGAATCGCTGTGCCGCCATCCCGAACTGGCGCCGCGCACCTTCATTAACTCCAGCTTCGGCAAGACGTATCACGTCACCGGCTGGAAAGTCGGTTTCGTCGCCGCTCCCGCCGCACTGACTGCGGAATTCCGCAAGGTGCATCAGTTCAACGTCTTCACCGTCAACACCCCGGTGCAATACGGCCTGGCCGAGTATATGAAGAATCCGGCGCCCTATCTCGAACTGCCTGCGTTCTACCAGAAGAAGCGAGACTTGTTCCGCGACGGCCTGAAGAACACGCGTTTCAAGCTGCTGCCTTCGGACGGCACCTATTTTCAGTGCGTGGAATACGGCGCCATCTCCGGCTTGTCGGAAGCCGAATTTTCCAAATGGCTGACGACCGACATCGGCGTCGCCGCGATTCCCGTTTCGGCCTTCTACAACACGCCCAAGGAATCCGGCATCGTGCGTTTCTGTTTCGCCAAGAAGGATGAAACGCTGCGCCTGGCGCTGGATCGTCTGGCCAAGCTGTAAGATGTCGCAACAATAACGATACGACCGCCCACATGACCGCCGAACTCAAAGCAAGTCGCAGCGACGCCACCCTGCTCCTCACTTTCGCCAATCCAGGACAACGCAACGCCTTCGATGGCGACGTCCTCGCTGCCGCCATCGAGACGCTGTCGAAAGCCGAACGGGACGACGCCATCCGGGTCGTCGTGCTGACCGGCGCAGACCGAGATTTTTGCGGCGGGATAGAGGCGGGCAAGGACCTGGCGACACAAATCGGCATCCTCGAAAATTTGCAGAATCTGGTTGAGACTCTGCGCAGCTTTCCCAAGCCGGTGATCGCCGCGATCGAAGGCATTGCCATTGATGCCGGCTTTTCACTGGCGCTGGCATGCGATCTGGTCGTGGCGGGACAAAGCGCGACTTTCGGCGTCTCCTCCTCGCAGATCGGTATCTGGTCCGTGGGCGGCGCCGGCTGGTTCCTGCCGAAAGCGCTGCCGCCGCAATGGGTCGCGGAAATCCTGCTCGACGCCGCGCCGCTAAACGCATCCCGTCTGCATGCCGCCGGCCTGGTCAACAAGCTGGCCACGGACGGTGCCGTAGCGGATAAGGCGCTGGAATGGGCCGAACGGCTGGCCGCGTTGCCGCCCGCCGCCTTCGAACAGTTCAAGGCATTGCTGGACAATGCCTCGACGACCACGCTTGCCGAATATTTTTCCCTCGAAAGACATGGCGTGCTGACCAAGCGTCCGGGCGCAGTCTGACATCCGGTTTTCCCTTTTCCAGAAACGCACGCCCTTCCTGCGCGGTTCCATGCATTGGGCTACACTGGCCAGGCTTTTTCACCCGATAAGGAAGATCATGATCGACGTATATAGCTGGGCCACGCCGAACGGCCACAAGGTCCATATCATGCTGGAAGAATGCGGCCTGGATTATCGCGTGCACGCCATCGACATCGGCGCCGGCGACCAGTTTGCAGAAGAGTTCCTGAAGATTTCCCCGAACAACAAGATTCCCGCCATCGTCGATTCCGACGGTCCGGACAGCAAGCCGATTTCACTGTTCGAATCCGGCGCCATTCTGATCTACCTGGCCGGCAAAACCGGCAAGTTCCTCGGCACGACCGATCGCGAAAAATTCAACGTACTGCAATGGGTCATGTTCCAGATGGGCGGCCTCGGCCCGATGCTCGGCCAGGCGCACCACTTTCGCCTGTATGCGCCGGAAAAGATCGAATACGCGATCAACCGTTACAGCAACGAAGCCAAGCGCCTGTACGGCGTGTTGGACAAGCAATTGTCCAAGACCGCCTACCTTGCCGGCGACGAATACACCATCGCCGACATCGCCTGCTTCCCGTGGACGCGCTCCTGGAAGAACCAGGGCATCGAACTGAGCGACTTTCCCAATGTGCAACGCTGGTTCGACGCCATCAGCGCGCGCCCGGCGGTGCAACGCGGCGTCATGGTGCTGGCCGACAAGCGCAAGGCGCTGACCGACGACAAGGCCAAGGATATCCTGTTCGGCAACACGCAATATCTGAAGCGCGGCTAGTCCCGCAGCCCATCTGAGGGACAGTGCTGCCGCACTGTCCCATCCATCTCTCTTGTTCCCTTCAACGCCTCATCTCAGGCGTATTACCGCGCCATCATGGCCTAGTTCGTTCATGACGTTTTTGGCTCTTCTTTGCGGCCGCGCATCCTCTTACACTGGTCACTTCAACGAGGAGGAAATACGATGAAGGAAAAAATATTTCTGGCCGGTGCGACGGGCGCCATCGGCACGATACTGGTTCCGCTGCTGCTCGACGCAGGCTATGCGGTGTATGGCGGCACGCGCCGACAGGCGCACGCGGATGGACTGAAAAAACTCGGTGCCGTTCCGGTTGTGGTCGATGTATTCGACACCGATGTGCTGAAAGCAGAGTTGATCAGGATTGCTCCGGTAGCAGTGATTCATCAGCTCACCGACCTGCCGCGCCAGCTTGATCCGCAGGCGATGACCGAAGCGGCGCAACGCAATGCGCGCGTACGCAGCGAAGGCACGCGCAATCTGATCGCCGCCGCGCTGGCCGCCGGCGCCACGCGATTGATTGCACAAAGCATTGCGTGGGCCTATGCCCCCGGCACCAAACCGTATGTGGAAGAAAGTCCGCTGGATGTCAATGCCGAGGGCGCTCGCCGCATCAGCGTCGACGGCGTCGCGGCGCTGGAAACGCAAGTCCTTCAGGCGCGCGGCCTGACCGGCACGGTGCTGCGCTACGGCCAGCTTTACGGCCCCGGCACGTGGAACAGGGAACCGAAGGGGACAAGTCCGGTGCATGTCGCCGCCGCTGCGCATGCCGCCTTGCTCTCCCTGCAAAACACCTCTGCAGGCGTCTTCAACATCACGGAAGACAATGCGGAAGCTAGTAATGAAAAAGCGCGCCGTGTGCTCGACTGGAGTGCGGCGTTCCGTTCATCGCATGGTGTCCAATCGTGAATTTGCCGCTGCCGGCTCTGCCAGCGCGCCACCACGGCTATTGCCTCCTCTTATCAGGCTTGGCCGACGGATTATTGTTTACACAATCGTCCGCGCCGAACGTAGCCACGAGTCGAAGAATTGACGTTGCAACTAAAGCTTAATACCGGCGCACGATAAATTCAGCGACGCACACAGGCTTGTCGGCACCCTCGCGTTCCATCGTGATTTCCCACACCACTTGCGCGCCGCCGGGGATTTCTTCTACGGACTGCAGCACGATGCGGCCGCGCACCTTGCTGCCGACCGGCAGCGGCGCCGGGAAACGCACGCGGTTGAGACCATAGTTGAGCAGCATCTTGACGTCGCCCATCGAGATGCTCAGTCCCATGATTTTCGGCAACAGGGCCAGCGTCAGGAAACCGTGCGCAACAGTACCGCCGAACGGCAGTTCGCGCTTGCTGCGCTCGACGTCAACGTGAATCCACTGGTGATCGCCGGTGGCGTCGGCAAACTGGTTGACCTGCTCCTGTGTCACGTCGATCCAGTCGCTGACTGCCACTTCCTGGCCGACCAGTTCATTCAATGCTTCAATGCTTGCTATTTCGCGCATGTGTTTCCTTGATTTTCCTGAGGGAATCGTAAAAAAGCGTCGGGTGATTGCTCAACCGACGCCGCGCCGTCTTTCACTGCTGCATCTATACCGCACTCACGTCCAGCGCCGCTTCGGTATTGGCGATCACCTCATTCTTGGTCACGCCGGCAGCCAGCTCGATCAACTTGAGCCCCTGCGGCGTCACATCAATCACGCCCAGATCGGTAATGATGCGATTGACCACGCCCACACCCGTCAGCGGCAGGTTGCATTGCTTGAGTATCTTTTGCGAAATGCTGCCGTCCTTGCCTTTGGCCACGTGCTCCATCAAGACCACCACCCGGCCCACGCCGGCCACCAGGTCCATCGCGCCGCCCATGCCCTTGACCATCTTGCCCGGAATCATCCAGTTGGCCAGGTCTCCCTGCTGCGATACCTGCATCGCGCCGAGGATGGCGATGTTGATCTTGCCGCCGCGTATCATGCCGAACGAATCGGCCGAGCTGAAGAACGACGACCCCGGAATCGTCGTCACGGTCTGCTTGCCGGCGTTGATCAGGTCGGCGTCAACCTTGTCTTCGGTCGGGAACGGGCCGATGCCGAGCAAGCCGTTTTCCGATTGCAGCCACACCTCAATGTCCTTCGGCACGTGGTTCGCCACCAGCGTCGGCAAGCCGATGCCGAGGTTGACGTAAAAACCGTCCTGCAATTCCCG
>NZ_CBXX010000012.1 GCF_000577615.1 Herbaspirillum sp. RV1423 | reverse complement strand
AGTCCGGGAAAAGAACTGACATGGCAAAAGCCAAAACCAATTACACCTGCACCGAATGCGGCGGCATCAGCAATAAATGGGCGGGGCAATGTCCGGCCTGCGGCCAGTGGAACACCCTGGTCGAGACCTTGGTCGAGTCGGCCGGCGGCAATCGTTATTCGAACCCGCACCAGAGCCTGGCGCAGACGGCGCCGGTGTTGTCGCTGGCCGATATCGAAGCGATCGACGTGCCGCGTTTCGGCACCGGCATCGAAGAGTTCGACCGCGTGCTCGGCGGCGGCCTGGTGCCGGGTGGCGTGGTGCTGATCGGCGGCGATCCCGGCATCGGCAAATCGACCTTGCTGTTGCAGGCGCTGGCGAATATCTCCAAGCTCAAGCAGGTCTTGTATGTCAGCGGTGAAGAGTCCGGTTCGCAGATCGCCTTGCGCGCGAGGCGTCTCGCGGTGGATGCGAAAGACCTCAAGCTGCAGGCTGAAATCCAGTTGGAAAAAATCCTGTCGACGCTGGCCGAGCACAAGCCCGACGTCGCCGTGATCGACTCGATCCAGACCATCTATTCGGACGCGCTGACATCGGCGCCGGGGTCGGTGGCGCAAGTGCGTGAATGCGCCGCGCAATTGACGCGCGCGGCCAAGACTTCCGACACCACCATCATCATGGTCGGCCACGTGACGAAGGAGGGCGCGCTGGCCGGTCCGCGCGTGCTCGAACATATCGTCGACACGGTGCTGTATTTCGAGGGCGATACGCATTCCAGCTTCCGTCTGGTGCGCGCATTCAAGAATCGTTTCGGCGCGGTCAATGAGCTTGGCGTGTTCGCCATGACGGAAAAGGGGTTGAAGGGAGTGTCCAATCCTTCCGCGCTGTTCTTGTCGCAGCACGACAACCAGGTGCCGGGTTCCTGCGTGATGGTGACGCAGGAGGGAACACGTCCCTTGCTGGTGGAGATCCAGGCGCTGGTCGACAGTTCGCATGTGCCCAACGCGCGCCGTCTGTCCGTCGGCCTGGAACAGAACCGTCTGGCCATGCTGCTGGCGGTGTTGCATCGCCATGCGGGAATTGCAGCATTCGACCAGGATGTTTTCATCAATGCCGTTGGCGGCGTCAAGATCACCGAGCCGGCCGCGGATCTGGCGGTGCTGCTGGCGATCAACTCATCGATGCGCAACAAGCCGTTGCCGCGCGGACTGGTGGTGTTCGGCGAAGTCGGCCTGGCCGGCGAAATCCGTCCGGCGCCGCGCGGCCAGGAACGCTTGCGCGAAGCGGCCAAGCTGGGATTTTCGATTGCGATGATTCCGAAAGCCAATGCGCCAAAACAGGAAATCGAAGGATTGAAGGTCGTCGCCGTCGAGCGTATCGATGAGGCGTTGCAGAAGATCCGCAATATCGACGAATAACGCTGTCGGGTCTAGCGCGGCAAGTCGTAAGTGACAATGATCTGGTTCATCTCGCCCTGCGCCGGCGGCCCCAACTGCCCGCCGCCCTTGACGCGATAATGCAGCGTGAACGGCTGCGACGCGTCCTTGCCGTTGAAAGCGGTGGTGCTGCCGCTGGCGCTGTTGGTCACGTTCCAGCAGCGTTGCTGGTTGTTCCAGCACAGGACCGCTTCGAACCCGACGGGTTTGTTCGACAGACCGTATTGCCATGACACATTGCTGATGGAGGCGCCCGCCGGCACGGTGGCGTTGACCTTGAATGTCGTTTCGTAATCGGCATTCTTGGCCAGTATCGTTGCGCCCATCGCGTCGGATGCATAGGAGCCGCCTGGACCGCGGCGTGTCGGCGCAGGTGGTTGATCTGGTTGCGGAGCGGGCGTAGCGATGGCGGCAGCGGCAGGCAGCGCCGCGATGGGTGTAGCGCCCGGCTGTTGTTGTGCGCTGAACGTGCGATCCACACGGGTTTGCGCGGATGCGGTGACGGCGCAGCAGGCCGCCAAAGCGAGCAGCAAACCGCGGAGGCCTCTTTGCACGACTATCTTATCCAGCCTGTTTGCGCGGATTGCCGCCGCGATGCGGAAAGATCATCTGGACCACGAGGCCGCCGCCATCGCGGTTGCGCAGATGCAGCTTGCCATTGTGGCGGATCACGATGCGGTTGACGATGGCCAGCCCCAGTCCGGATCCGTTGGCCTGGCCGCGTGCCGTGTCCAGGCGGGTAAATGGGCGCAGCAAATGTTCCAGTTCGCCGTCGGGCGCGCCGGGACCGTGGTCGGCGATTTCCACCTTGACGCTGTGGCCTTCGATCTTGCACAGGATGTCGATGTCGGCAACGTCGGTCTGCGGCGTTTTGCCATAGCGGCGTGCATTTTCGATCAGGTTGCTGATGGTGCGTTCCAGTTCGACCGTATTGCCCATGACTTCGATGCCGGGTGTAATGGCCATCGTGATGCGGACGTCGCTCAGGCGTTTGGCATTGTTGGCGGCGTCTTCCAGCAAGCCGGACAAATCCACCGGTGTGAAACTGCTGCTGTCGAAAGGTTTGGCGTAGTCGAGGAACTGGCCGATGATCGCATCCATCTGCGCCAGGTCGGCGTGCATGCCGTCGCGCGCTTCGTCGGACAGTTTCGCCATTTCAACTTCCAGTTGCATGCGCGCCAGCGGCGTGCGCAAGTCGTGGGAAATGCCGGCCAAGATTACCGCGCGGTCCGATTCGATACGGTCGAGGTCCGCCACCATCTGGTTGAAACTGAGATTGGCTTCGCGGATTTCGGTGGGACCCGATTCAGGCAACGGACCGGGTTGTTTACCTTTGGCGATCGCGCGCGCGGCGGCCGTCAGGCGCGCCAGCGGCTGGTTGATCAGCGTGGAGATGAATACCGCACCGATCAGCGACAACACCAGCGCAATCGAACCCCAGCCCAGCCATTGCAGGCTGGATGTGCGGTCCAGGCGGCCGCGGTCGAGCATCAGCCAGTATTCGTCCTCATCGATCTTGAAGCTGATCCAGAAACCGTCGACGTCGTTGACGCTGGAAGAGAATTGCGTATCGTCGCCCATCGACTGCTTGACGTAATACTCAAGCTCCGGCAGCACGGGCGAATCGTCAGGCGGCGCGACCTTGTCCGATTTTTCAAGAGGATAGATGCGGATGCCTTCGTTGCTGGCCAGTTCAAACAGCAACTCGCGCCGCATTTCCGGCGCCGAGTGCGTCAGCGCCGCACGGGTGATGGTGACGACCGAGACGATCTGGGCCGCCAGTTGTTCTGCGCGCGGGCCGCGTTCGACCATGCGGAAACTCGCTACCCAAGCCACCATGCTGGCGGTGATCAGGAAGGTCAGCAAAAAGAAGGTACGCCAGAACAGTCCGTTGCTGAACCATCTTTGGCGCGCTAGAAAGCTCATGTTGTGGATGCCGGCAGCCGGGTTGGGTAGGCGCATCAGCGCGGTTTGCCCTCGGGGATGAAGACATAGCCAAGGCCCCATACGGTCTGGATGTAAAGAGGATTGGCGGGATCGGGTTCGATCAGTTTGCGCAGGCGCGAGATTTGCACGTCGAGACTGCGGTCGAAGACTTCATACTCGCGGCCGCGCGCCATTTCCATCAGTTTTTCACGCGATAGCGGTTGGCGCGCGTTGCGGGCGAACACTTTCAGCACCGAAAATTCGCCGGTCGTCAGCGGCACGGTTTCGCCTTTTTTCTTCAGTGTGCGGGTGCCGAGATCGAGTACGAACTCGCCGAACTCGAAAGACTCAGGCGATTCGGACGGCGCGCCGGGTAATTCGTCCGGACCTTTGCGGCGCAAAACGGCATTGATGCGGGCGACCAGTTCGCGCGGATTGAACGGCTTGGGCAGATAGTCGTCGGCGCCCATTTCAAGGCCGATGATGCGATCGACGTCTTCGCCCTTGGCAGTGAGCATGATGATCGGCGTCTGGTCGCCGGCGCCGCGCAAGCGGCGGCAAATGGCGAGGCCGTCTTCGCCCGGCAGCATCAGGTCCAGCACGAGCAGGTCGTAGCGCTCTCGGATCCAGAGCTTGTTCATCGCCTGGGCGTTTTCGGCCGTCACGACGTTGAAGCCTTGCTCGGTCAGGTAACGCCGCAGCAGGTCGCGCAAGCGAATATCGTCGTCTACCACCAGGACTTTGGATTGGTGGGCCGGAGTAGCTGTCGTGCTTGTGTTGGTCGTATTCATGGCGTTATGGTAGCGTCTTCGCGGCGATCGGCAACATGTAACAGCACAAAGATTACAAACTGTTACATCCCTTACCTTAATCATCTTATACCATCCGGCCGGGCAACCTACACTGTGTTCATTGACGATGCGCTTTGTCGTTGGCCCGGAAATATGGAAAAATGCCGTCATGGATAACGCCGTAATTAAAAGCTTGGGTAGTGCTGCAGTAGTGATTGCGCTGAGCGCCAGCGCTGCGTTTGCGCGTCCGCCGGAGGGCGCGCGCGCCATGCCGGCACAGCCGGCGGATTTTCGCCATCAGGGCGGCAACGGCGGCCGTCAGGGACCTCCGCCCGATCAGGAAGCCAATCAGCGCCGCGGCAAGCTGAGTCCCGACGAAAGGCGCGAATTGCGGCGCCAGATCGATGAAGCGGGACAGGATATTTACCGCGTCAAACGCTGAATCACATGAAAACCCGGACCCTCGCGGTCCGGTTTTTTTTCGGCCGTTATTCGTCCCGCACTTGCAGATGCGCGCGTTCCAGTCTGCGTTCCAAGCGGTGCTGCAGGGCCTGGAAGCAGATGCTCAGGAACCAGTACACCATCGCCGCCGCGATATACAAGGGCAGCGGCCGGAATGTCACCGCGATGATTTCCTTGGTGGACAGCATCAGTTCGGTCACGGTGATGACCGATACCAGAGAAGTCTCCTTGATCAGGCTGATCAGCGTATTGCCCATGGACGGCACCGCGATGCGAATCGCTTGCGGCGCAATGATGTAGCGCAGCGTCTGCGGATAGGTCAGGCCGAGGCTGTAGCTGGCGCTCCATTGACCTTTGCCGACGCCCAGAATCGCGCCGCGCAGGCTTTCGGACAGATAGGCGCCGGTGTTCAGGCTGAGCGTCAGCACCCCGGCCGAGAGCGGTGAGAATTCGATGCCGATGCTGGGCAGGCCGTAATAGACCACGAAAATCTGGACCAGCAATGGCGTGCCGCGCATCAGGCTGACATACACGGTCGCCGGCCACTGCACCAGTTTCCAGGGGACGATGCGCGCTGCCGTCAGTGCGAAACCCAAGGCCAGTCCGCCCAACATGGAGGACAGGGCGAACAGCAGCGTATAAGCTGTGCCCCTGAGCATGATCGGCGCCGCCTGATGCAGCAGGTCCCAAATTTCCATTTTTTGTCGGCAAATAAAAATATCCCCGCATTGACGCGGGGATATCGATTTCAAAATAAATCAGAGGCTTATTGTGCGGCCGGCGGCTTGCTCACGTCAATGCCAAACCATTTGACGGAGACCTGCTTGAAGCTGCCGTCCTTCTGGATGTCGGCCAGCGCCTTGTTCAGGGCTGCCTTGAATTGCGGATTGCCCTTCTGGAACGGAATGCCGATTGTGTCGATCGTGCCGACCGGCGCACCGCCCTTGAGCGGGAGGTTGGATGACTTCAGCAGATAACCGACCAGCAGGTTGCTGTTGAGCGCGGCATCGATGCGGCCGCTGGCCAGATCGGCCAGGTATTCCGGCGAACCGGGATAAGTCTTGATGTCGATGCCGGGAACGCTTTTGGCCTTCTGTTCGAAGTTGGTGCCCTGGCCGAGGCCGAGCTTCTTGCCCTTGAGGTCTTCCAGGCTCTTGAACTCGCGCTTTTCATCCTTGCGCACGATCAGTTGCGCGCTCGACAGCGTATACGGATCGGAGAAGTCGAATGCCTTCTGACGCGCTTCGGTAATGCCGACCTGATTGATGATCACGTCATACTTGCCGGCGCCCAGGCCGGCCAGGATGCCGCTCCACTCGGTGGTGGTGAACTCCGGCTTGAGGCCCAGCTTGGCAGCCAGCAATTTGGCAACGTCGACTTCGAAGCCGGTCAGTTCGCTGGTCTTCGGATCCTTGAAGTTGAACGGCGGATAGTTGCCTTCCAGGCCGACTTTCAACGTGCCGCGCGCCTTGACGGTGTCGAGCAGGTCGGCGGCATGGGCGCCGAGGGTCGCGCCCACCAGCAGCAGGCCTGCCAGCAGCGGAGACAATCTTCGTAAATTATTGAATGTCATGTCTGTTCCTTTAACGATATATGTTGATCGGTGGAAAGCCGATATGCGAGCAGCTTAATCGTTTTGCAAGTCAAAACAAAAGACATCTACGTAAGAAGTTTATATGGACGCTGCGGAAGCGGCTATGCGAGTAGCTGTTCCAGGGCTTCCTGCTGCCCCAGCCATTCCCCTTCAAGCTGGTCCAGTTCCTTGATGCAATAGGCCTGGTCGGTGATCAGCGTTTTCAGATCTTCCTTGTTGGCGGCATCGTAGATGGCGGGATCGGCCAGGCGGGCATCAATGACGGCTTTCCTTTCGTTGCATTTGGCGATCTGCTCTTCCAGGCGCTTGATGCGCGATTCGATCGGCTTCTTCAGCGTCGCGACACGCTGGCGTTCTTCTGCTTCCAGGCGCTTCTGCTCGCGGCGGTCCGCCGTCGATGCAAACTGTTCCGGCTCCTTGATTTCGACTTTGGAAACCGCCGGTAGCGGCGTTTCGGCGGCGTTGTTCTTGGTTGCCAGCTTGGTCTTGAACAGCCAGTCGCGATAATCGTCGAGGTCGCCGTCGAACGGCTGCAGTTTGCCCTCGGCGACGATCAGGAACTGGTCGGTGGTGGCGCGCAGCAGATGGCGATCATGGGACACCAGAACCAAGGTGCCTTCAAACTGCGCCAGCGCCATGGTCAGCGCCTCGCGGGTTTCCAGGTCGAGGTGGTTGGTCGGTTCGTCGAGCAGCAGCAGGTTGGGACGTTGCCAGACGATCAGCGCCAGCGCCAGGCGCGCTTTTTCGCCGCCGGAGAAGGGTGCAATGCTGGACGACGCCATGGTGCCGTTGAAGTTGAAGCTGCCGAGGAAATTGCGCAACTCCTGCTCGCGCACATTCGGCGCGATACGCGCCAGGTGCCACAGCGGCGATTCGTCATGGCGCAGCATTTCGACCTGATGCTGGGCGAAGTAGCCGATCACCAGCCCCTTGCCGAATTGCGCAGTGCCGGACAACGGTTTCAGCTCGTTGGCGATGGTTTTGATCAGCGTGGATTTGCCGGCGCCGTTGACGCCGAGCAGGCCGATGCGCTGGCCGGTTTGCAGCGAGAATTCGATGCCGCTGACGATGGTCTTTTCGGTGATCGCATAGGTAACGGGATCCTCGCTGCGATAGCCGGCATTGACCTTGTCCATGACCAGCAGGGGATTCGGCGCCGACAGCGGCTCGCGGAATTCAAACGAGAACTCGGCCGCCGCGCGCAGCGGCGCCAGTTCTTCCATCTTCGCCAGCGCCTTCATGCGGCTCTGCGCCTGTCTCGCCTTGGTCGCCTTGGCCTTGAAGCGGTCGATGAAGGATTGCAGGTGGGCGCGCTGGCGCATCTGCTTTTCGATCATGCCTTGCGCCAGTTCCAGTTGCGCCGAGCGTTGGCGCTCAAACGCCGAGTAGTTGCCGGAATAGCGCTTCAGCTTGCGTTCGTCGATATGCACGATCACATTGACTACGCCGTCGAGGAAATCGCGATCATGGGAAATGATGATCAGCGTGCCCGCATAGCGCTTGAGCCAGTCTTCCAGCCAGATGATGGCGTCGAGGTCCAGGTGATTGGTCGGTTCATCGAGCAGCAGTAGATCGGACGGACACATCAATGCCTGCGCCAGGTTCAGGCGCATGCGCCAGCCGCCGGAAAAACTGGCGACCGGGCGCGCCATCTGTTCCAGCGTAAAACCCAGGCCGATCAGCAACTGCTCGGCGCGCGAACGCACGGTGTAGGCATCGGCATCGGCCAGCGCACCGTGCAACTCGGCGATGTGATTGCCGTTGTCGGCGCTTTCCGGTTCGGCTTCGGCAGCGGCGAGTTCGGCTTCCAGACGGCGCAGCGTAATGTCGCCGTCGATGGCGTATTCAATGGCGGGGCGATCGAGTGCGGGGGTTTCCTGCGCGACGTATGCCATGCGCCATTTGGACGGGTAGTCGATGTCGCCCTGATCGGCATGCAGTTCGCCGCGCAGCATGGCGAACAGGCTGGATTTGCCGGCGCCGTTGGCGCCGATGAGGCCGATCTTGTCGCCCGGGTTGAGCGTGAGGTCGACATTCTCCAGCAGCGGCTTGACGCCGCGGGCCAGGGAAACTTGCTGAAAACGAATCATCGTGGAACTGCAATCAAAAAAATAATGGTTAAGCCAGGCTCTGGAGCTGGTCGGCGGTCAGCAGGAACACCATGTCGTCGCCGGCGCTGGTTGTAACCCAGGTCAGTTCCAGTTCGGGGAAGGCGGCTTCGGCATAGGCGCGCTCGTTGCCGATCTCGACGACCAGCACGCCGTTCGGCGTCAGGCGTTGCGCCGCGCCCTTGACGATCTTGCGCACCAGGTCCATGCCGTCCTTGCCGCCGGCCAGCGCGATTTGGGGTTCCTGCAAGTATTCCTGCGGCAGCTTGCTCATCGAATCCGAATTGACGTAGGGCGGATTGCTGATGATCAGATCGTACTTGCGCGCGGGCAGTTTGGCGTAGAGGTCGGATTCGACCAGCTTGATACGTTCGCCCAGTTCGTAATCGTCGACATTGCGACGCGCCACCTGCAGTGCTTCCGGTGAGATGTCGACGGCATCGATCCGCGCTTGCGGGAAAGCATCCGCCAGGAGGATCGGCAGGCAGCCGGAACCGGTGCACAGATCCAGCGCGTTCTCGATTTGCGCCGGATCCTGCACCCACGGCGCGAAGTGTTCCGGGATCAGTTCGGCGATGAACGAGCGCGGTACGATCACACGTTCATCGACGTAGAAGCGATAGCCTCCCAGCCACGCTTCGTTGGTGATGTAGGCGGCAGGAACTCGGTCCTCGGTGCGGCGCATGATGACGCGCAGCAGATTGTCGATCTCGCCTTGCAGCAGACGTGCATCGAGGAACGGCTCCAACTGGTCCAGCGGAAGTTTCAGCGTGTGCAGGATCAGGTAGGCGGCTTCGTCGAAGGCATTGTTGGTGCCGTGGCCGAAGAACAGCTTCTCGGTGTTGAAGCTGGTGATGGCGTAGCGCAGGATATCGCGCACGGTGGCGAAATTGTTTGGCGTCATGATCGATGTTCTCGGTCTGTACATGGAAGCGATTCGGGAGTGGTCCGGGTTGATTGGGGCCGATGCCGGAACTACAGCAACAGGTTTTCCATCGTGCGGCGATAAATGTTTTTCAGCGGATCGATATAGCGTACTTCGATGTATTCGTCGATCTTGTGGATGCTGTCGTTGGGCGGACCGAACTCGATGACTTGCGGGCAGATCTGCGCGATGAAACGTCCGTCCGATGTGCCGCCGGTGGTCGACAGCTCGGTATCGAGACCGGTCTCGGCCTTGATCGCTGCGGATAGCGCATCGCTCAGATTGCCGCGCGGCGTCAGGAAGGGAAGGCCGCCGACGGTCCACTTCAGATCGTAGTCGAAACCGTGCTTGTCGAGGATGGCATGCACGCGTTGCTGCAAACCTTCGACCGTGCTCGCCGTCGAGAAGCGGAAGTTGAAGTCGATCACGACCTCGCCCGGGATCACATTCGATGCACCTGTGCCGCCGTGGATGTTCGACATTTGCCATGAGGTCGGCAAGTAGTATTCATTGCCTTCGTCCCATTCTTCGGCGACCAGTTCGGCCAGCGCAGGCGCGGCCAGATGGATGGGATTCTTTGCCAGTTGCGGATAGGCGATGTGGCCCTGTATGCCTTTGACGACGAGTTTGCCGGACATGGTGCCGCGGCGGCCGTTCTTGATCATGTCGCCGAGTTGCTTCGCCGAAGTCGGTTCGCCGACGATGCAATAATCGAGCTGTTCGCCGCGCGCTTTCAGCTTGTCGCAGACGACCACGGTGCCGTCGGTCGCGGGACCTTCTTCATCGCTGGTGATCAGGAAACCGATCGAGCCTTTGTGGTCGGGATGCGTCGCGACGAACTCTTCCACCGCGACGACCATTGCCGCGATCGAGGTTTTCATGTCGGAGGCGCCGCGGCCGAACAGCTTGCCGTCGCGCTGCGTCGGCACGAACGGCGGCGATTGCCATTTCTCGACCGGGCCGGTGGGCACCACATCGGTGTGGCCGGCAAACGCCAGCAGCGGCTGCGCCGTGCCCTTGCGCGCCCACAAATTGGTGACGTCGCCGGACCGGATTGTTTCGCAGACAAATCCGAGCGGCGCCAGCAGTTCGGCCAGGCGCGTCTGGCAGCCTTTGTCTTCCGGTGTCACGGAGGAGAGCGCGATCAGTTCCTGGGTCAGGGCAAGGGTTTTGCTCATGATGGATTTTTGAAATCAGTTCTTGAAAATCTGTTGATAAAGGTCCGCGGTAAAACCGACGTGCGTGGGCTGGCCGCTGGTTTGCAGCACCGGACGTTTGACGATGGACGGCAGCTCGACCATCAGCGCGGCGGCGCTGGCGTTGTCGGTGATGCTGGCCTTGCGTTCGTCGGACAGGCCGCGCCATGTCGTGCCTTTGCGATTGACCAGCGTGTCCCAGGGGATGTCCTTGAGCCAGGTCTTGACCATGCTGGCGTCGAGGCCTGCCTTCTTGAAATCGTGGAAGACGTAGGCAACGCCGTTGGCGTCGAGCCAGGTGCGCGCCTTCTTGACCGTGTCGCAGTTGGGAATGCCGTAGAGGGTGACTTGTGTGCTCATGGAATCAGACCATCCTGTTGTACAAAAAATGAAGGCCGGCGTCATGCCATGCCGGCCGGGATTCTCGCTTTGCCGCAAAGAAAATTGCCGGCGTGCGCCGGCAATGCATCGCGCCTGTCAGGCGCCGCGCAGCAGTTCGTTGATCGACGTCTTGGAGCGGGTTTGCGCATCCACTTTCTTGACGATGATCGCGGCGTACAGGCTGTACTTGCCATCCTTCGACGGCAGGTTGCCCGGCACCACGACGGAGCCGGCCGGCACGCGGCCGTAATGCACTTCGCCGGTTTCGCGATCGTAAATTTTGGTCGACTGGCCGATGTAGACGCCCATCGACAACACCGAGTTTTCTTCGATGATCACGCCTTCGACAACTTCCGAACGGGCGCCGATGAAGCAGTTGTCTTCGATGATGACCGGGCCGGCCTGCACCGGCTCCAGCACGCCGCCGATGCCGACGCCACCGGACAGGTGGACGTTCTTGCCGATTTGCGCAGCCGAGCCGACCGTGGCCCAGGTGTCGACCATCGCGCCTTCGTCGACGTAGGCGCCGATGTTGACGTAGGAAGGCATCAGCACGACGTTCTTGCCGATGAAGGAACCGTGACGCGCCACAGCCGGCGGCACCACGCGGAAGCCGCCCTTGGCGAAATCTTCGGCGGTGTAGTTGGCGAACTTGGTCGGGACCTTGTCGTAGAACTGCGGATAGCCCGGCACGCCGGAACCGACCGGGACGTTGTCTTCCAGTCGGAACGACAGCAGGATGGCTTTCTTGACCCATTGGTTGACTTGCCATTGGCCGACGCTTTGACGGTCGGCGACGCGCAGGGTGCCTTCATTCAGGCCGGCGATCACTTCCGCCACGGCGTTGCGGATGTCGGCAGGCGCGGACTTCGGCGACAGGCTGGCGCGGTCTTCCCACGCCTGATCGATGATTTGCTGGATGGATTGGGTCATCTTGTTTTGCTATCTCAGTTGAAAATAAATAAAAACCAGGCACACGTTTTCAATGTCGACACCGTGTCCCGGAGGCGGCAGAGGCGCTTATGCGCCTGCCAGTTTGCGTGTAAAGGCGACAATGCGTTGCGCCGCTTCCAGGCACTCTTCCACTTCGGCGACCAGTGCCATGCGGATGCGTTGCCGGCCCGGATTGACGCCATCGGCGTCGCGCGCCAGATAACTGCCGGGCAATACCGTGACATTATATTCGGCATAGAGGCGCTTGGCGTATTCCGTGTCGCTGATGGCGGCCAGCTTGTCGACCTTGGCCCACAGGTAAAAGCCGGCGTCGGGCAGCGACACGTCCAGCACTTCCTGCAGCAAAGGCGTGACCTGGCTGAACTTGGCGATGTACTTGGCACGGTTTTCCTGCACGTGGGTTTCGTCGTTCCAGGCGGCAATCGAGGCGCCTTGGATCGAGGGGCTCATGGCGCCGCCGTGATAGGTGCGGTACAGCAGGAATTTCTTCAAGATGGCCGCGTCGCCGGCGACGAAGCCGGAACGCATGCCCGGCACGTTGGAGCGCTTGGACAGACTGGAGAAGGCGATCAGGCGAGGATAGCCGGTGCGGCCCAGCTTGTGCGCTGCTTCCAGGCCGCCTAGCGGCGCTTCCGCCTTGAAATAGATTTCCGAATAGCACTCATCCGAGGCGATCACGAAACCGTAACGGTCGGACAGATCGAACAATTTTTTCCAGTCTTCCAGCGACAGCACGGCGCCGGTGGGATTGCCCGGCGAACACAGGAACAGCAGCTTCACGCGCGGCCAGACGTCGTCCGGCACCTTGCTGAAGTCGGGCGCGAAATTGCGCGCCGGATCCGAATTGACGAAATACGGCTGGGCGCCCGACAAGTAAGCCGAGCCTTCATAGATTTGATAGAACGGGTTCGGGCACAGCACCAGCGCTTCTTTTTGCGACGGATCGATGACGGTCTGCGTCAGCGAAAACAGCGCCTCGCGGGAGCCGTTGACCGGCAGCACTTGCGTGGCCGGATCGATTTTCGGCAAGCCGTAGCGGCGCTCCAGCCAGCCGGCGATGGCGCTGCGCAACGCTTCCGAGCCGATCGTGCTGGGATAGCTTGCCAATCCCGACAGATTGTCGGTCAGCGCTTGCTTGATGAACTCGGGCGTCGGATGTTTCGGTTCGCCGATGCCCAGGCTGATGTGGCGATAGGCCGGGTTGGGCGTGACGTCGGAAAACAGGTTCTTCAGTTTTTCGAACGGGTAGGGTTGTAGCTTGTCGAGTAATGGGTTCACGGAGAGAAAGCGTCAGTGGATAAGGACAGATTCTAAAATCACGCCATTATATAGCGCCCGGCGTCGTCTTTCCCGGCAATGCAGCCGCTGCGCTTGTCAGTCAGGCAATCCAAAACTCACAATCGGATGGCTGAAACCGTGCTGTTCGCCTGATGTGTTTGCAGGGAAGTAAGTCATCGTCCAAGGTCCCAAGAATAAATCTCCCCCAATCTGGATTGAACGGAGTTGTAAGTATGAAAACACTGAGAGCGAAGCTGTTGCTGGCCCTGGTCGTCATGTGGATAGGCCTGCTGGTGCTGGCGGCATGGTCGGCGCTCAATACCCGCCAAAACATGATCAACGAGCGTCAGGCCGGGCTGAAGCGCGTGGTCGAAACCGCCGAGGGCATCCTCAAGAGTTATGCGGCCGAGGTCGCCGCTGGCAAGACGACGTTGGCGGACGCGCAGAAGCAGGCGCTGGAGCGCATCTCGGCAATGCGCTACGACAACGACAATTACATCTTCGTGTTCGACTCCAGGCCGGTAGTGCTGATGCATCCGACCAACAAAAATGTGGTTGGCAAGAACGTCGGCGATCGCAAGGACAGCGACGGCAAGCTCTACTACGTAGAGATGGTCAAGGTCGGCAAGGCGCAGCAGCATGGTTTTGTGGAATACATGGGACGCTTGCCCGGTACGGACGACACCAACCGGACCAAGAAAGTCAGTTACCTGATTTATTACCAGCCGTGGGATTGGTTGCTGGTGTCGGGTGTGTTCCTTAATGACGTCGAAACCGACTTTTATCAAAACCTGATGAAGCTGGCCGGCATCCTGATCGTAGTCGGCGTGCTGGTGTCGGCGATGATGCTGGCGATCATCCGCAATATCACGCGCAGCCTGGGCGGCGAGCCTGCCTACGCGGTCGGGGTGGCATCGCGCATTGCCGCCGGCGAATTGACCATGGCGATAGCCACGCGTCCCGGCGACCAGCGCAGTTTACTCTATGAGATGGGCCTCATGCGCGAGCGGCTGTCGTCGGTGATTGCGGGCATACGCACCGGCACCGAGGCGATCGACGCCGGGGCCAAGGAAATCGCCGCCGGCAACATGGACCTGTCGTCGCGCACCGAACAGCAGGCGGCATCGCTGGAAGAGACCGCCTCCAGCATGGAGGAATTGACCTCGACCGTGAAGCAGAATGCCGACAATGCGCGCCAGGCTGGCCAACTGGCCCACACCGCGTCAGACATTGCGCGTCGCGGCGGCGAGGTGGTGGGGCAAGTGGTCGACACCATGCAGGGCATTACGGAGAGCTCGCGCAAGATTTCCGACATCATCGGCGTGATCGACGGCATTGCGTTCCAGACCAACATCCTGGCGCTGAACGCGGCGGTGGAAGCGGCGCGCGCCGGCGAGCAGGGCCGCGGCTTTGCCGTGGTGGCGAGCGAAGTGCGCAGCCTGGCGCAACGCAGCGCGCAGGCTGCCAAGGAAATCAAGAACCTCATCGAGGATTCCGTCTCCCGCGTCGACAGCGGTTCGGAACTGGTGCAGCGCGCCGGCCAGACCATGGGCGAAGTGGTGAATGCGGTGCAGCGCGTGACCGACATCATGGGTGAAATCTCATCGGCGACCGAAGAGCAAAGCAGCGGTATCGAACAGGTCAATCTGGCGATCACGCAAATGGACCAGACCACCCAGCAGAATGCCGCGCTGGTCGAGCAGGCGGCAGCGGCAGCAGGTTCGCTGGAGGAGCAGGCGCGCCGCTTGAAGGAGGCTGTCGCATTCTTCCAGGCGGAGAGTTCGGTATCGCCGGCAAGCCGTCCGATTGCCGCGACGCCTGCCGTCAAACCGAAGGCGGCCGCTGCGGGTGCTCCCATTGCTCCGGTTGCGGCGAGGAAGACTGCCACCCGCGCCTTGCCTGCGGCAGTCCCGCCCAAGACGCCGGCGTCCAGGCCGGCAACCGGCGACGACGACTGGGAGACCTTTTAAGCGTCAAGCCGGTTGGGCTTCCGTTTTGACATCGGCTTGAACTTCGGCCGCAGCGGCCTGCCTGAGCAATCTGGCAGGCCGTTTGCTTTATCGGTATTCGTCTTGCAGGCCCCGAATTCAGCGATTTTCCTTCTTGGAATGTTATGATACCGGGCTATTGCGGGCGAATTTGCCTGCTTTCGTCAAACTCTGTGAAATTGTAGATAACGTGCGCTTAAATTCCATTAAATTGTCAGGATTCAAGTCTTTCGTCGATCCGATGAATTTCCAGGTGCCGGGACAGTTGGTAGGCGTGGTGGGCCCCAACGGCTGCGGCAAGTCCAATATCATCGACGCGGTGCGCTGGGTGCTGGGAGAATCGAAAGCCTCCGAACTGCGCGGCGAGTCGATGCAGGACGTCATTTTCAACGGTTCCACCAACCGCAAGCCGGCCGGGCGCGCTTCCGTCGAACTGGTGTTCGACAACGCCATGGGCAAGGCGGCGGGCCAATGGGGACAATACGCCGAAATCGCCGTCAAGCGCACGCTGACGCGCGACGGCACTTCCTCGTATTACATCAACAACCAATCGGTGCGCCGCCGCGATATCCAGGACATCTTCCTCGGCACCGGCCTCGGCCCGCGTGCTTACGCGATCATCGGCCAGGGCATGATTTCGCGCATCATCGAAGCGCGTCCGGAAGAGTTGCGCATCTTCCTCGAAGAAGCCGCCGGCGTGTCGAAGTACAAGGAGCGTCGCCGCGAAACCGAAAACCGCCTGCACGACACGCGCGAAAATCTGACGCGCCTTGAAGACATCCTGCGCGAACTGAACAACAACCTGGAAAAGCTGGAAGCCCAGGCCGCCGTCGCCAAGAAATTCAACGAGCTCCAGGGCGATCAAGAAGAAAAGCAAAAGCTGTTGTGGCTGCTGCGCAAAAACGAAGCCAAGGCCGAGCAGGAAAAATTTTTCCGCGACATCGAGCGGGCGCAAATCGATCTCGAAGAGCAGACCGCCAAGCTCCGTCACGTAGAAGCCGAACTGGAACACATGCGCCAGGCCCACTACGGCGCCGGCGACCGCCTGCATACGGCGCAAGGCCATCTGTATCAGACTAATTCCGAAATCGGCAGCCTGGAAGCGCAGATCAAATTCGTCATCGAATCGCGCAATCGCCTGCAATCGCAATTGAATTCGCTGACGGCGCAACGTGACCAATGGCAGCGCCAGGGCACGCAGCACCAGGACGACCTGGCCGAAGCCGAGATCCGGCTGGAAGAGCAGGGCATGCGCGTCGAGCAAGCACAGCAAGCCATGCAGGACGCCAACGACAAGTTGCCGACGCTGGAGCAATCCTGGCGCGAAGCGCAACTGAAAACCACGGAATCGCGCGGCAAGATCATGCAGATCCAGCAGCAGATCGAACTGGAATCAGCGCACCAGCGCAATGCCTCCAACATCCTGTCCGGCCTGGCGGTGCGCCGCGAGCGCCTGATGCAGGAAAAGAGCGGCCTCAACATGCCGGACGATGCGCACCTGTCCAACCTCAAGCTGCAGTTGGAAGAGAAACAGGCCGCGCTGGAAGAAGCGTCCATGTACCTCGAGGAGGCGCAGGAACAGCAGCCGAAGCTGGAAGAAGAGCGCCGCACCGCGCAGGAACTGGTCAGCAAGGAAACCTCCGACCTGGCGCAACTGGAAGCGCGCCTGTCCGCCCTGAAGCAATTGCAGGAAAGCGTGCAGACGCAGGGCAAGGTCCAGCCGTGGCTGGAAAAGCACGAGCTGGCCAACCTGCCGCGCCTGTGGCAAAAGCTGCATATCGATGCCGGCTGGGAAACCGCCCTGGAGTCGGTCTTGCGCGAGCGCATGTCGGCGCTGGAAGTGTCGAATCTGGATTGGGCCAAGGCCTTCTTCAACGATGCCCCGCCGGCCAAGCTGGCCCTGTTTGCGCCGAATCCGGCCGCCGCGCCCGCGGAAGCTGCGCCCAACGGCCTGAAGCCTTTCATCAACCTGCTGCAACTCAACGATCCGGGCTTGCGCGCGCTGATGCAGGACTGGCTGCACAACGTTTTCATTGCCGACGACACCGCCAGCGCCTTTGTCGAGCGCAGCAAGCTGCCGGCCGGGGCCATCTTCGTGACCAGGCAAGGTCATGTGGTGAGCCAGTCGAGCGTGCGTTTTTATGCATCCGATTCCGAGCAGGACGGGATGCTGGCGCGCCAGCAGGAAATCGAAAACATCACCAAGCAGCAGCGTGCACAATACATGCTGGCCGAAGAAGCCAAGTCGCGCGCCGTACGCGCCGACGCCGCCATGACCAACGCCACGCAGCGCTTGCAAGAGCTGCGCCAGCGCGTTGCTGGCCTGACCCAGGCCGTGCATGGTCTGCAGATTGAAGTGATGAAACTGTCCGAAGTGCAGGAGCGTTTCAACCAGCGCAGCACCCAGATCGTTGCCGACCTCGCCGAAATCGAAGCGCAGGAAATCGAGCAGCAGCAAATCAAGACCGAGTCCGAAGCCAAGTTCGAACAGCTCGACATCGAACTGGCCGAACTGCAGGAGTCGCACGAAAACGGCCAGACCGATTATCTCGGCAAGGAACAGCAGCTCAACGATGCGCGCCAGCGCCTGCGCGAACTGGAGCGTGCCGCGCAGGAAGCGGAATTCGCCGAAAAATCCCAACGCAACAAGATCGACGAACTCAAGCGCAGCATCGCCACCGCGTTGGAGCAGGCCGCGCAATTGTTTGCCAGCATGCAGCAAGGCAGCCTGGAACTGGAAAGCCTGGATGACCAGGCGGCGCAAGCCGGCCTGCAATCGCTGCTGGACAAGCGCACCGAACAGGAGCGCGCGCTGGCCGACGCCCGCCATGAACTCGACCAACTGTCGCAAAAGCTGCGCCAGTACGAAGAAAATCGCTTGCAAGCCGAGCGCAGCCTGCAGCCGCAGCGCGACCGCATCACCGAATTGCAATTGAAGGAGCAAGCCGCGCGCCTGAATCAGGAGCAATACACCGAAGCGCTGGCCAACACCCAGGCCGATGAAGCTGCTCTGGCCGAGAAGCTGACCGACGACATGCGTCCGTCCTACCTGCAGGGCGAAGTGACCCGCCTGACCAACGCCATCGCGGCGCTGGGCGCGGTCAACCTGGCAGCGCTGGATGAATTGGCGACAGCGTCGGAACGCAAGAACTTCCTCGACGCGCAACACGCCGATCTGAATGAAGCGATCAACACCCTGCAAGACGCCATCCACAAGATCGACATCGAAACACGCGGCTTGCTGCAAGACACTTTCGACAAGGTCAACGGCCACTTTGCCGAATTGTTCCCGATCCTGTTCGGGGGCGGCCAGGCCAAGCTGATCATGACCGGCGACGAAATCCTCGATTCCGGCGTGCAAGTCATGGCGCAGCCGCCCGGCAAGAAGAACGCTACGATCCACCTGCTGTCCGGCGGCGAAAAGGCGCTGACCGCAACGGCGCTGGTATTCTCGATGTTCCAGTTGAATCCGGCACCATTCTGCTTGCTGGACGAAGTCGATGCGCCGCTCGACGACGCCAATACCGAACGCTTCTGCAATATGGTCAAGCGCATGTCGTCGAATACGCAGTTCCTGTTTATCTCGCATAACAAGATCGCGATGGAAATGGCGAACCAGTTGATCGGCGTGACCATGCAGGAACAGGGCGTGTCGCGTATCGTGGCGGTGGATATGGAAGCCGCCGCCAACTTCACGTCGGAGGTGCAGGCGGCCTAGGCCGTCTCGCAGAGGCTGGACAACTTGACAAGTACGGGGTGGAACACTACCCTAAACAGCTTGTCATACAAGGACTTTCACGCAACGGCTGCAAGCGATCCAGACAAAGAAGAACAAGACGGCAATGGCAAGTTTTGCAGCGCTTGGCTGCTATATTTCGGTGCAAATTTTCCTGCCGATTCTCAGGAATCCATACGTTATGACCAGTTTTATTGAACCGAACATGTTTGACCGCATTGATCCTGTCTACCCAGGTTCAGTGTTGAGCAGTGCGAGCGGAATAAGTGGCACAAGTGGTACCGCAGCGCACCTCGCCTTCAAGAAAAATTCCAGGGTATATTCGGCATGACAGACTTACAGACCAGCCTGATCATCATCGGCGGCGTGATCGTCGTCGCGGTGATTTCCTACAATAAGTGGCAAGAGCACAAGACCCGCAAGACTGTTGAACGCGCTTTTTCGTCGGATCACGACGATGTGCTGATGAATGCCGACAGCCAGTCCCAGCCGCTGCCGCCGACATCGCCGCCGACGCCGTCGTTCCAGGCGCCGCCAATTGCTCCGAAGCAGGCCGCGCCCATGGCGAAGTCGCCGATCTCGATGTATGACGACGAACGGCTGGAGCCCGAGCTGTATCAGATGCCCGAGCGCAGGCCGCAACAACCGCTCCAGCAGCCGATCACGCCTCCGGTTACCGAAGCCGACCTCGACACGCCGGTCGAGCCTTACTTGTCGATCGACACGCCGCTTGACAGCCATGCCGACTACCTGGCCGATCCGCTCGGCGCGCATGAGGTCGAAACCGACCTCAGCCATGTCGCGGCATCCCTCAATGAATCCGGCATGTTTGCCGGAGAGCAAGCCGGGCAGGTTGCGGCAGCGCCGCAGCGCGAGTTGCCAGTCGACGAATTGATCGATTGCATCATTCCGATTGCGCTGGAGTTGTCGGTGCGCGGCGAGAAGCTCTTGCCGGGCGTGCAGAACCTGCGCCATGTCGGCAACAAGACCGTGCATTTCATCGGTCGCACGACGGACGGCGAATGGGAGCCGATCGGTCATGGCAGCGCTTACAACGCCTTGCTGGCGGGCGTCCAACTGGCCAATCGCAACAATGCGCTGAACGAGCTTGAGTATTCCGAACTGATCGTGCGCCTGCGCGAATTCACCGACTCCATTAGCGCCGAGCCGGAGATCCCAGACATGATCGACGTGATGAAAACCGCGCAAGCCTTGCATCAGTTCATCATGGATCACGACGTCCAGTTGGGCGTGAACGTGCGCTCCAACGGTGCGCCGTGGAATGTCAGCACCTTGCTGGCGGCATTGACCCGCCAGGGCTTCGACCGTCGCACCGACGGCCATCTGGTCATGCAGGACGGCGAAGGCGAAGTGCTGTTTTCGATGTCGACCAACGTGACCGGCGGCGCCGAGACGACCGATCGCCTGACGCTGCTGCTGGACGTGCCGCGCGTCGGTCCGGCCCGCGACGGCTATGGCGCGATGATTTCCTGCGCGCGTTCGCTGGCCATGCGCCTGGGCGGCACCGTAGTCGACGACAGCGACCAGTTGTTGTCGGACGCCGCATTGAGCGATATTGCCGAGCAAGTCGGCGCGTTCTACAGCGCCATGGAGTCTGCCGAAATCCCGGCCGGTTCGAAGCGCGCCATGCGCTTGTTCAGTTAAGCTCGCGCCGAGGGGCGCTCCTATCATGCATGCAGATTCCCACTCAGCACCCGTGGCGCCAGGCGACTGGCATGCGCGGGCCGCTTCGCTCAGGGCGGCATTGGACCGCCACAATTACGCTTACTACGTGCTTGACGATCCCAGCATCCCCGATGCGGAATACGACAAACTGTTCCATGAACTGCAAGCGCTGGAGCAGGAGTATCCCGAGCTGGCGACCAGCGATTCGCCCACTCAGCGGGTCGGCGGCGCGCCGCTGCCGCAGTTTGAACAGGTGCGCCATGCGATTCCGATGCTGTCGCTCGGCAACGGCTTCTCTGACGAAGACGTTGTCGCCTTCGACAAGCGTATTAAGGATGTACTATCGGACGGCTTGTCTTCGGAAACGGAGATCGCTTACGCCACCGAATTGAAATTTGACGGTCTGGCGATCAGCCTGCGTTACGAGAACGGCTTGCTGGTCGGCGCCGCCACGCGCGGCGACGGCGCTACCGGCGAAAACGTCACTGCCAATATCCGCACCGTGCGCGCCATTCCGCTGCGCCTGCACGGCGACGATCCGCCGCACATTCTGGAAGTGCGCGGCGAAGTGTTGATGTACAAGAATGATTTTGCCAAGCTGAACCAGCGCCAACGCGATGCCGGGCAAAAGGAGTTCGCCAACCCGCGCAACGCCGCCGCCGGCAGTTTGCGACAGCTCGACTCCAGGATCACCGCCCAGCGTACGCTACGCTTCTTCACCTACGGTATCGGCGTGCTTGAAGGCGCACCTATGCCGGCTTCGCACTCGGCCTTGCTGGACTGGTATGTTTCGCTCGGCCTGCCGGTATGCAAGGAAAGAGCGGTGGTGTATGGCGCCGAAGGTTTGCTGGCGTTTTATCACGACGTCGGCGCCAAGCGCGAGAAATTGCCTTATGAAATCGACGGCGTGGTCTACAAGGTCGACCGTCTCGACCAGCAGCAGCAGCTCGGTTTCGTGTCGCGCGCGCCGCGTTTTGCCCTGGCGCACAAATTTCCGGCGCAGGAAGCGTTGACGGTGGTGCAAGACATTGAAGTGCAGGTGGGGCGCACCGGTGCAATCACGCCGGTGGCGCGCCTGGCGCCGGTGTTCGTCGGCGGCGTGACGGTGACCAACGCCACCTTGCACAATGAAGACGAAGTACGCCGCAAGGATATCCAGATCGGCGACACCGTCATCGTGCGTCGTGCCGGCGACGTGATTCCGGAAGTGGTCGCCTATGTGCCGGAATCGCGGCCGGCCGATGCCAAGCCGTTCGAGATGCCGACCGCGTGCCCGGTCTGCGGTTCGCCCATTGTGCGTCTGGAAGACGAAGCGATCGCGCGCTGCTCGGGCGGCTGGGTCAAATGTTCGGCGCAGCGCAAGGGCGGCCTGCAGCATTTCGCCTCGCGCCGCGCCATGGATATCGAAGGCCTCGGCGATCAACTGATCGAACAACTGGTCGATAAGCATGTCATCACCACGGCAGCCGACTTGTATCGCCTGGGATTGACTGCGCTGTCCGAGCTTGACCGCATGGCCGAGAAATCTGCACAGAACGTGCTCGACGCATTGGAAAAGTCCAAGTCGACCACGCTGGCGCGTTTCATCTACGCGCTGGGCATCCGTCATGTCGGCGAAGCGACCGCGAAGGAACTGGCGCGCCACTTCGGCAATATGGACGCCGTGATGGCTGCGACGGAAGAGCAATTGCTGGAAGTGGCCGATGTCGGTCCGGTGGTGGCGCGTTCCATCATCAGCTTCTTTGCCGACGGCCTGAATGTAGAACTGGTGAATCAACTGCGCGCCGCCGGCGTCCACTGGATCGAGGGCGCCGGCATTGACATCCCGGCCAAGACGTTGGCCGGAAAGACTTTTGTGCTGACAGGTACCTTGCCGACATTGACGCGTGACGATGCCGCTCAAATGATCGAAGCGGCCGGCGGCAAGGTGAGCGGTTCCGTTTCAAAGAAAACCGGTTATGTGGTGGCCGGTGCGGAAGCTGGTAGCAAACTGGCGAAGGCCGAAGAATTGGGTATTGCCATTCTGGATGAGGAAGCATTGCTTGCGTTGATCCAAAATGGTCCGCAAGAAAGTCCGGAGCAAGCTGTTGCAGAGTAAGCGTGGCAATAGGTCGGGGCGGCCGTCAATGCTGTCCATTTGCCATACGAAGAGTTGATTTTTATCGGGAGTTGTAATGACCAAGAGAATTAAGAAAGCAGTATTTCCTGTCGCTGGGCTGGGCAGCCGTTTTTTGCCGGCAACCAAGGCGCAACCGAAGGAAATGTTGCCCATCGTCGACAAGCCTCTGATCCACTATGCGGTTGAGGAAGCGGTCGCTGCCGGTATTACCGAAATGGTGTTCATCACTGGCCGCAACAAGCGCGCAATCGAAGACCATTTCGACAAGGCGTACGAACTGGAAGCCGAACTGGAAGCCGCCGGGAAACAGAAGTTGCTGGATATCGTCCAGAACGTGATCCCCAAGAACGTCACCTGCATCTTCATTCGCCAGTCGGTGCCGCTGGGGCTCGGTCATGCGGTGCTGTGCGCGCGTCCGGTGGTGGGCGATGAACCCTTTGCCGTGTTGCTGGCGGACGATTTCATGGATGTCGAGGAGGGGCAAAAGCCGGTCATGGCGCAGATGACGGATGTGTATGCGCGCGAAGGATTGAGCTTGCTGGCCGTGCAGGAAGTGCCGCGCGCCGAGACCAAGCAATACGGCATCGTCAGCGCCACTGCTTATCAGCCTAACCTCGAACGCGTCAACGGCATCGTCGAAAAACCGGCGCCCGAGGTGGCGCCGTCGACGCTGGCGGTGGTCGGCCGCTATGTGCTGAACAACCGCATTTTCGATTACCTCGAAAACCTCGGCAAAGGCGCCGGCGGCGAGATCCAGTTGACCGACGGTATTGCCGCGCTGATGCATGCCGAATCGGTGCTGGCTTATCGCTATCAGGGGCAGCGCTACGATTGCGGCTCCAAGCTGGGCTATCTGAAGGCGACCGTGGCGATGGGAATGAAGCATGCCGAGACCGGTCCGGCCTTTATCGAGTATCTGAAGCAGCTCGACATCAAGTCCTGATTTACTTATCAATTGAAAGTGTGGCAGGGGAAGCAGCATGGCCATTCGTGAAATTCTGAAGATGGGCGATCCGCGTCTGTTGCGCCAGGCCGAGCCGGTGCGGGAGTTCGGCACGCCGGAGATGGAGGCGCTGATCGCCGACATGTTCGAGACCATGCGCGCGGTCAACGGCGCCGGTCTGGCGGCGCCGCAAATCGGCGTCAATTTGCAACTGGCGATTTTCGGCTTCAAGAAGAACGTCCGCTATCCCGATGCCCCTGATGTGCCGGAAACGGTCCTGATCAATCCAACCCTGACGCCTTTGGGCGAGGACATGGAAGAGGGATGGGAAGGTTGCCTGTCGGTGCCTGGCTTGCGTGGCGTGGTGCCGCGCTGGAGCCGCTTGCGCTATGAAGGCCTCGATGAAGCGGGCAATCGCATCGATCGCACCGTCGATGGTTTTCACGCGCGCGTCGTGCAGCACGAATGCGATCACCTGATCGGCGTGCTGTATCCCATGCGGATCAAGGATTTTTCGCGCTTCGGTTTCACGGAGATACTTTTCCCGGAGCTGGATGCTAACGACGACGATTGATTGGATCGGATGTTTGCGGCGCTTTCGTCTCAAAAGAAAAAAAGAAAATCGCGTGTGAAGTCGGCTTCACACGCGATTTTTTATTGCTGCGACCGAGTGGTTCAGCCTTCGGCGACGCGTTTGGCGATGTGCGCCAGCGCTTCTTCGATCTGGTCGATCAGGATCAGGCACAGATCGCCTTCCTTCAGCGACGCCAGTGCCGTATCGATGGCCAGGAATTCGCCGTAGATTTCCTTGGTTTCCTTGGTGCGGCGGGCATTGGCCAGACCCTGGCGCAGCAGCGCGAGGACTTCGCCGTCGGCACGGCCGCGCTGGCACTGATCCTGATACAGCACGACCTCGTCGAACGCATCGCCGAGGATTTCGGTCTGCTGGCGGATATCGATGTCGCGCCGGTCGCCGGCGCCGCTGATGACCACCGAGCGGCGTTTGGCCGGGATGCTGTCGATGGCCTTGACCAGTGCATTGATGGCGTCGGGATTGTGGCCGTAGTCGGCGATCAGCGTGGCGCCGCGATAGTCGAACAAATTGAAGCGTCCTGGCGCGGTGCCGACGTCGCTGATGAAGGTGCGCAAGCCGGCGCGCACGATGTCCCAGTCCAGTTGCAGCGCCCACGCGGCGGCGACCGAGGCCATGGTGTTTTCCACCTGGAAGCCGATGGCGCCATTGCGGGTCAGCGGGATTTCCTTGAGCGGCAGGCGGTATTCCTGATCGCCTTGCGCAGCGACGATATCGTTGCTGTCACGATAGATGACGCGATGGCCTTGGGCGCGATGTGTCGCCATGATCGGGTGTATCGGGTCAAGCGCGAAGAAAATCACGGCGCCGGGGCAGGACGAAGCCATGCTGGAGACCATCGGGTCGGCGGCATTGAGTACTGCATAGCCGGTCGGGGCGACGTTTTCGACCACCACGCGCTTGACCACGGCCAGGTCTTCTACCGTGCTGATATAGCTCAGGCCGAGATGGTCGCCCATGCCGATGTTGGTGACGACGGCAACGTTGCAGCGGTCGAAGCCGAGTCCTTCGCGCAACACGCCGCCGCGCGCGGTTTCCAGCACAGCGGCATCGACGTCCGGATGGAACAGGACGTTGCGCGCGCTGCGCGGACCGCTGCAGTCGCCGGTGTCGATGCGCTGCTTGTCGATGTAGACGCCGTCGGTGTTGGTCATGCCGACGCGCAAGCCTTTTTGCGCCAGCAGGTGGGTGATCAGCCGCACGGTGGTGGTCTTGCCGTTGGTGCCGGCGACCGCGACCACGGGAATGCGGGCATCGTCGCCGTCGGCGAACATGGTGGAGATGATGGCGTCGCCGACCGCGCGGCCCTTGCCGTAGGAGGGCGTCAGGTGCATGCGCAGCCCTGGCGCGGCATTGACTTCGACGATGCCGCCTTCTTGTTCTTCCAGCGGTTTGTGTACGCTGTTGCAGACGATGTCGACGCCGCAGATGTCGAGACCGACCATCTGCGCGGCGGCAACGGCGCGTGCGGCCAGTTCCGGATGGACGTCGTCGGTGACATCGGTGGCGGTGCCGCCGGTGGAGAGATTGGCGTTGTTGCGCAGGACGATGCGCGCGCCTTGCGGCGGGATCGACTCGGCGTCGTAGTTTTGCTTGGAGAGCGTCGCCAGCGCGATGTCGTCAAAGCGGATCTTGGTCAGCGAAGTAGCGTGGCCGTCGCCGCGCAGCGGATCGCTGTTGACCTTGTCGACCAGTTGGCGGATGGTATGCACGCCGTCGCCGATGACTTGCGGCGGGTCGCGACGGGCGGCTGCAACGAGCTGCTTGCCGATCACCAGCAACCGATAGTCGTGGCCGGGCAGGTAGCGTTCCACGATAATTTCGTCGCTGATCTTCACTGCTGCGTTGAAGGCGGCGCTCACTTGTTCCTGGGTACAGATATTGACGGCGACGCCTTTGCCCTGATTGCCGTCGCGCGGCTTGATGACCACCGGCGCGGCGATTTCCTGTGCCGCAGCCCAGGCATCTTCCACTGTTTCAACGACGCGGCCGTTCGGTACGGGAACGCCGGCGGCGTGCAACAGCATCTTGGTCAGTTCCTTGTCCTGCGCAATGGATTCGGCAATGGCGCTGGTGTTGCTGGTCTCGGCTGCCTGGATGCGCTTCTGGCGGCTGCCCCAGCCGAATTGCACCATGCTGCCGTCGGTCAGGCGGCGGAACGGAATGCCGCGTTTGACGGCGGCGGTGACGATGGAACCTGTGCTGGGGCCGAGGCGGACGTCTTCGTCCAGCTCGCGCAGGCGCGCCAGCGCATCGGCCAGGTCGAACGGCTTGTCTTCGGCGGCAGCGGCGCACAGTTCGCGCGCCAGTTCGAAGGCGAGGCGGCCGACGGCTTCTTCGCTGTATTCGACGATGACCTGATAGACGCCGGTTTCGACGGTCGGCACCGTGCGGCTGAAGGTGACCGGACAACCGGCCTGGGATTGCAGACCCAACGCGGCGGCTTCGAGCACATGCGCCATGGAAACGGTTTTGACTTCGCCGGCCGAGTGCAGGAGGCCGATGTGCGGAAAGCGCGCGCGCAGGCGCACTTCAAATCCCGGCATGCCTTCGATGGCGCGTTCGGCCTCGGCGCAGGACACGATGGCTTCGATCGCAGTGTGCCTGCTCCAGAGGTTAGGGCCGCGCAGTACGCGAATACGTGATACGTCCATCAACAAGTCTTCCTGAATGTGTCTTTGTGAAATTCGATGATTGGCTGGAGAGCGCGGGCCGCCCAGGCCGCTCAGGCCATTTGTGCCTTGCGCTTCTTGCCTTGTTCTTCGGCCTGTTCGGTGCCGAACAGCTCGATGCCGGCGCGGATCAGGTCGGCGGAAATGCCCAATGCCCAGGCGGCGGCGACGGCGGCCAGCACATTCTCGATCTGGAAGCCGACGGCGCCGCCGCCGGTGATCGGAATCGCGGTCACGGTGCTGATGCGGACTTCCTTGTCGCCGCTGGCCTGGATAACGTCGCCGTTGCGCACGAAGACGCCGCGCTTGCCTTGCTTGAGGTGGTCGGCCATGACGGCGGCATTGCCGTCGACGGCGAAGAAGATCACTTCGCCGTCGCATAGACTTGCCATGTCGGCGACCAGCGGGTCTTCCGCATTGAGGACCGCGACGCCGTCGGGCAACACAACGTCGACCTGGGTGCGTTTGACCTTGGTGGCCATCTGCTCGGCGTCGTCGATGTAGTACTCGGGAAGGCTGTCGGCCGGATCGATGTTGGCGACCACGCCGACCTGGCAGCGGTCGTAAGCAAGGCCTTCGGACAGGATCGAGACGCTGCCGTTTTCAAACACGGCCGCTTCGACGGCGCGGTTGAGCAGTATGCGATGCGCGGCGCTCCAGTTGGCGCGATTGCCTTTTTCGACCAGACGGTGGCCGAGGTAGAGGCCGTCGCCGCAGGCCAGGCCGACACGCTTGCCGCTCAGGTCGATGATGCGCGCGACCAGACGGGCGATGGTGGTTTTGCCGTGGGTGCCGGTGATGCCGACAATGGGAATACGGCCGGTGTCTTCCGGTTTGAACAGGTGTTCGACGATGGCCTGGCCGACCGGGCGCGGTTTGCCTTCGGAGGGTTTCAGATGCATCAGCAGGCCGGGACCGGCATTGACTTCGACGATGGCGCCGCGCTGTTCGTCCAGCGGACGGGAGATGTCTTCCGCAACGAGGTCGACGCCGGCGATGTCGAGGCCGACCACGCGTGCGGCCAGTGAAGCGGTCGCGGCAACGCTGGGATGGACCTGGTCGGTGACGTCGATGGCGACGTTGCCATTGCGCAGCAACAGTACTTTCTTGCCGGCAGGGGGCACCGAAACCGGCGTCAGGCCCTGGCGCTCCAGTTCCAGACGGGCGGCCGGTTCGCGTTCGAGGATCACCGGATTGAGCGGATGTTCCTCAAGGTCGCCGCGGCGCGGATCGGTGTTGAGCACGTCGATCAGTTGCGAGACGGTTGATGTGCCGTCGCCGATGACGAAGATCGGTTCGCCGCGCGCGGCCGCCGCCAGCTTGCCGCCGACGATCAGCAGGCGGTGCTCGTTGCCGCGGATGAAACGTTCGACCAGCACGCTGCTGCCTTCTTCCAGCGCAGCCTTGTAGGCGGTCTCGACTTCAGCCCGGGTATTGAGGTCGATGAACACGCCGCGGCCGTGGTTGGCGTCGGACGGCTTGACGACTACCGGCAGGCCGATTTCCTCGGCGGCTTCCCAGGCATCTGCCGGGCTGTCGACCATGCGGCCTTCGGGAATGGCGACGCCGCAGGATTGCAACAGGGTTTTGGTCAGGTCCTTGTCGCGCGAGATGCTTTCGGCGATGGCGCTGGTCTGATCGGTCTCGGCAGTCCAGATGCGGCGCTGCTTGCAGCCGTGGCCGAGTTGCACCAGATTGCCTTCGGACAGGCGGATGGACGGGATGCGGCGTTCGTCGGCGGCATCCACGATGCAGGCAGTGCTGGGGCCGAGGCACAGCGAATCGACCATGTCGCGCAGTTTTTCGACGGTGGCATCGACGTCGAAGGGCGTGTCCTCGATAGCGGCCATGACGAGGTCGCGGCCGGCGTACAGCGCGGCGCGGGTGACTTGTTCATGGCGGGCGCGGACCACGACTTTATAGACGCCGCGCACGGAAGTTTCACGCGCCTTGCCGAAACCGCCGGGCAGACCGGCCAGGTTTTGCAGTTCCAGCGTCACGTGTTCCATGATGTGACCGGGCCAGGTGCCTTCCTTGAGGCGTTGCAGGAAACCGCCGCGTTCGCCGTAGCTGCAGCGATGCTCGACCAGGGAAGGAAGCCAACTCGTCAGACGATCGTTGAAGCCGGGAATGATGTTCGACGGAAAGTCTTCCAGTTCTCCGATATCGATCCAGACCTCCAGTGCCGGGCGGTAAGTCCAGATATTGGGGCCATGCAAGGGGAGGATACGGAGAAATTCTATATTTTTCATGTGTAAGCCGTTATGCCGCTGAGCGCTGTCCGTTCTATCGATCCAAGCATGAATAACGCATTAAGCGCCGATTGGTTTACTTGGCCGCAATAAAATGCCGGCGCCATTGTCGGCTTGCGAATGTTTTTGCAGGATTTTGTTGTTGTCGATGCTGCCTATTTGTCATCGGCCCCTTCCCTAAGTTGCCGCTGTACACAAAATGTAACGATATTGTCTCAGACTGTTTGCAGTCTTGCATGCAAAAAATCAGGAAATTGTCAGGATCGGTCGGCAAACAGGTCGACTTGCTGTCATCGCCGGAGAGGGGTTGTGCGTTGTCAGAGGGGCAAACCCATACGATATAATACGCGCGGCATAGAATACCGGCGAAAAGTTGCCAGAAAAATCATTCCTCACTGTCCGCACAGGACATACATGCCGTTCAGATGACCAGAAAATCCCTCATCGCAAGTACCATCAATTTGCCCGCGCCATGGGGCGCGGAAGTCCAGGCCCAGTTGGCGCCCGACGAAAAAATCATCAGTTGGCTCGAACTGGATCTCGATGTCTCGCTGAAGTTTGCGCGCGGCCTGATGCTGGCGACCGACCGGCGCCTGCTGGCGAAGAACAGCGACGGCCAGGGCTGGAGCGCCTGGACCTATCGTCCGGAATTGGCGTTGAAGCATTCCGACCACGCCGGCGTCGGCAGCCTGGAGTTGCTGGATGGACAATCCCGTCTGGCCCATTGGCGCTACACGTTGGCGCAGAATCCGCAGGCCCTGCGCCTGATCAATCAATTCGACCAGCAGCGCGATGCCCATGTTTCGGGGCGAGCCGTGGTTGACGAAGAGCTCGACGTCTGTCCGCAATGCAAGGCGCCGATTCCACATGGCCAGGAAACCTGCGCCATCTGTCCGGAAGCCAAGGAAGCGCCGCCGTCGACCTGGGCCTTGTTTCGCCTGAGGCGGTTCGCCAAGCCTTACAAGGGTTCCTTGCTGCTGGGTTTCCTGCTGACGCTGGCGTCGACAGCCGCCACGCTGGTGCCGCCGTATATGACGATGCCGCTGATGGACAACGTGCTGATTCCGTTCCAGAACGGCGCGCCGCTGAATGCGCATCTGGCCGGCCTCTATCTGAGCGGTCTGCTCGGGTCGGCGCTGGTGGCCTGGGTGCTGGGTTGGGGGCGCACCTTCATCCTCGCGCTGGTAAGCGAACGCATCGGCGCCGATTTGCGCACCACGACTTATGAGCATTTGTTGCGCCTGTCGCAGGAGTATTTCGGCGGCAAACGCACTGGCGACCTGATGGCGCGCATCGGTTCGGAGACCGACCGCATCTGCGTGTTCCTGTCGCTGCATTTGCTCGATTTCATCATCGATGTGCTGATGATCATCATGACTGCGGTGATCCTGATTTCGATCAATCCGTGGCTGGCGCTGGTGACTTTGTTGCCGCTGCCGTTCATCGCCTGGATGATCCACGCCGTGCGCGATCGCCTGCGTCACGGTTTCGAGAAGATCGACCGCATCTGGTCCGAGGTGACCAACGTGCTGGCCGATACCATTCCCGGCATTCGCGTGGTCAAGGCGTTTGCCCAGGAGAAGCGCGAAGCCGCCCGCTTCAAGGAGGCGAATCGCCATAACCTGGTGGTCAACGACCGCGTCAACAAGATCTGGTCGCTGTTCACGCCGACTGTCACCATGCTGACCGAAATCGGCTTGCTGGTGGTGTGGGTGTTCGGCATCTGGCAGGTGTCGCACAATCAGATTACCGTCGGCGTGCTGACGGCTTTCCTTGCCTACATCAGCCGTTTCTATACGCGCCTGGACTCGATGAGCCGCATCGTTTCCGTGACGCAGAAGGCCGCCGCCGGCGCCAAGCGGATTTTCGATATCCTCGATCATGTGTCGAGCGTGCCGGAACCGGCCAATCCGGTCCACATCGAGAAGGTGAAGGGCGCCATCGAATTGCGCAACGTCGGCTTCCGCTATGGCAATCGTTCGGTGATGCGCGGCGTCGATCTGTCGATTGCACCGGGCGAGATGATCGGTCTGGTCGGGCACAGCGGTTCCGGCAAGAGCACCATGGTTAATCTGATTTGTCGTTTCTACGACGTGTCGGAAGGCGCGATCCGCATCGACGGCGTCGATATCCGTTCGCTGCCGATTTCGGAATATCGCCGCAACATCGGTCTGGTGTTGCAGGAGCCTTTCCTGTTCTTCGGCACGATTGCCGAAAACATTGCTTACGGCAAGCCGGACGCGACGCGCGCCGAGATCATCGCGGCAGCGCGCGCGGCGCACGCGCACGAGTTCATCCTGCGCCTGCCGCAAGGTTACGACTCGCTGGTGGGCGAGCGCGGCCAGGCTTTGTCGGGCGGCGAGCGTCAGCGTATATCGATTGCCCGGGCGCTGCTGATCGATCCGCGTTTCCTGATTCTCGACGAGGCGACGTCCTCGGTCGACACGACCACCGAAAAGGAAATCCAGAAGGCGCTCGACAACCTGGTGCAGGGCCGCACCACGATTGCGATCGCCCACCGCTTGTCGACTTTGCGCAAGGCTGACCGTCTGGTCGTGCTGGACCGCGGCCAGGTGGTCGAAGTCGGTCCGCATGAGGAATTGATGGCGAAGCAGGGCGCTTACTATCGCCTGTATCAGGCGCAGGCGCGGAATCCCGAAACTGAAGTGTCGGGCAGCAGTGTCGATGGCGATGAGCGCGACAAGACCGCCGAGAGCGGCAAGAGCGAAGACAAGGACGGCGAATGATGAACACGCAAATGACGACCGCTTCACATCATTTTCAACTGCGCCACAACAGCTTCGGCCGTTTGGTATTCATCGATGCCGAGGGCGTCGAGTATGAAGGCGCCATTCCTGTGCGCGCGTTTCCCATCGGTGCGCCGGAGCAGGGTATTGCGCTGGTCAGCGCGGAAGGTCGTGAGCTGGCCTGGATTGAACAGTGGTCCGACGTGTCGGCCGATATCAGGAAGATCATCGAAGAAGAGCTGGCGGCGCGCGAGTTCATGCCGGTGATCAGTCGCATCGCCGGCGTGTCCAGCTTTGCGACGCCCTCCGTGTGGGAAGTTGAAACCAATCGCGGCGATACGTCGTTTACGCTGAAGGGGGAAGAAGACATTCGCCGTTTGCCGAATTCGGCGCTGCTGATCGCGGACAGCCACGGCATCCAGTTCCTGATCCGCGATACCAAGGTGCTGGACAAGCACAGCCGCAAGATTCTGGATCGCTTCCTGTAATTTGCATATCAAAAAAAGCGGCTGCATCCTGTCCGGGTGCAGCCGCTTTCTTTTGCGCTGAGGCATCTTCAGAATTGTTCGTCGGGCCGCAGGTAACGCCACTGGCCGGGCGGCAGGTCGCCTAGCTTGACGCCGCCGATGCGCACGCGTTTGAGGCCGATGACTTTCAGGCCCACCAGTTCGCACATGCGCCGGATCTGGCGTTTTTTCCCTTCGCGCAGCGTGAAGCTGAGCTGGTCTTCGTTTTGCCAGCGCACCTTGGCCGGCTTGAGCGGCTTGCCGTCGAGCGACAGGCCGTGATTGAGGCGTTTGAGGTCGCTGTCGGGCAACTTGCCCGGCTTGGTATATTGCACGCGCACCAGATATTCCTTGTCGACGCTGGAGTCTTCGCCGATCAGTTGCTTGGCGATGCGGCCGTCTTGCGTCAATACCAGCAATCCCACCGAATCGATGTCCAGGCGGCCAGCCGGCACCAGGCTGCGCAACTGGGTCGGATGGAACATCGTGTCGAGCTTGTCTTCGGCCCAGCGCGTCGCGGCTTCGACCAGCGCCACCGCCGGCTTGTAGCCGTCTTCGGCCTGGCCGCTGACGTAGCCGACCGGCTTGTTGATGAGGATGGTGACGCGCTTGGACTGCTCGGCGCTGGCCTGGCGCTCGACGCTGATGCGCTGGTGCGGAAGGACCTTGCTGCCGAGCACCGACACCACCTTGCCGTCCACGCGCACCCAGCCTTTTTCTATCCATTCATCCGCCTCACGGCGCGAACAGAGGCCGAGTTCGGACATGCGTTTGGACAGGCGTACAGGTTCAGTCATGGCGGTTCAGCAGAGTTAAAGCAAAAGTTAAATGAAAGAGCGGGGCGACAACCCAACCGGAATGTGGAATATCAGATGCGCAGCGCTTTCAGCAGATCTGTTTCCAGCATGATCTGGTTGCGCGGATGATTGAGCGCCGCGCCGTCCACCAGGAACACGTCTTCGACGCGTTCGCCCAGGGTCATTATCTTGGCCGTGTGCAGATTGATCTTGTATTTGGCCAGGATGTTGGAAATCGTATAAAGCAAGCCGTTGCGGTCATTGGCCGACACCGACAGCAGGTAATACTGGCCGCGTTCGTCGGGGCGCAAGTCCACTGACGGATTGATCGGGAACGTGCGCGACAGGCGCGACAGGCGGCCTCTGGCCGGTGCCGGCAGCGGTCCGTCGGACTGCAGCAGTTCGGCCAGTTCGTGTTCGATCAGGTTGATGATGTCGCGGTAATTCTTGGCGAACATGGGCGTGCTGATCAGGAAGGCGTCGAGCGCGTAATTGTTCCTGGTGGTGTGGATCTTGGCGTCGAGGATGCTGAAATTCTTTTCATCGAAATAGCTGCAGATGCGCGCGAACAGATCTGGTCGGTCCGGGGTGTACACCGCGACTTGCACGCCTTCGCCGATCGGCGCGAGGCGGCATTTGACGAGCGGCACGGTGCTGTCGATCTTGTCGTAGAACGAGCGCGTTTGCCAAGCGATGTCGGATGCGTCATGCCGCAGGAAGTATGCGACGTCGAGCTGCTGCCAGAATTTTTCGTGGGCATCGGCCGGCAAACCGTACAGGCGCAACGTTTTGATGGCTTCTTGTTGGGTGTTTTTCAGTTCGCGATCGGCGGATGGCGCTTCGCCGCCCAGCACGCGCAAGGTCATGCGGTACAGGTCTTCCAGCAGCTTGCCTTTCCAGGCGTTCCAGACCTTCGGGCTGGTGCCGCGGATGTCGGCGACGGTCAGCAGGTAGAGCGCGGTCAGGTGGCGTTCGTCCTTGACGGTGTTGGCGAATTGCTGGATGACGTCGGGATCCGACAAGTCCTGTTTTTGCGCCACTTGCGACATGGTCAGATGGTGTTCGACCAGGAACACGACCAGTTCGGTGTTCTCTTCCGACACGCCGTGCTGCTCGCAGAACTGGCGCGCATCGGCCATGCCTAGCTTGGAGTGGTCGCCGCCGCGGCCTTTGGCGATGTCGTGGAACAACGCGGCGATGTACAGAATCCACGGCTGCGCAAAGTTCGCCATCAACTGGCTGCAGAATGGGTATTCATGCGCATGTTCGCTCATGGTGAAACGGCGCACGTTGCGTACCACCATCAGGATGTGCTGGTCCACCGTATAGACGTGGAACAGGTCATGCTGCATCTGGCCGACAATGCGGCGGAAGTTGGGCAGGTAGCGGCCGAGCACGCTGGTCTGGTTCATCCGGCGCAGCGCATGCATGATGCCGCGCTTGCTCTGCAGTATCTGCATGAACAACGCATGGTTGGCCGGATCGGCGCGGAAGGCGTTGTCGATCTTGAAGCGCGCATGCCACAGCGCGCGCATGGTGCGCGCCGACATATCCTTGAGCTCGTGATGCTGGGCCAGCACCAGAAATACTTCCAACATGGCCGACGGCGTGTCTTCGAAGACATTGTCGTGCGCGATGTCGAGGAAACCGTTCAGCTCGTTGAAGCGCTCATTGATCTTTTGCGGAATGACGTCCTGCGGAAACAATTGCGCTTCGATGTTTTGCAGCAGGATGGTATTGAGCTGGGTGACCGCCTTGGCCGCCCAGTAGTAGCGCTGCATCAGGTATTCGCTGGCGCGGCGCGTGTCGGTGTTCTTGAAGCCGAAACTTTCGGCGATCGCCGTCTGGATATCGAACACCAGGCGGTCTTCGCGGCGGTTGGTCAGGATGTGCAGGCGGATGCGGATGTCCTTGAAGGCGCGTTCCTTCTGCGTCAACTGGCGCGCTTCGGTTGCCGTCAAGAGGCCGCGCTGTGCCAGCTTGCTCCAGGAGTCGCCAAGGCCGGCCGCCTTGGCGACCCACAGGATCACCTGCAGGTCGCGCAAGCCGCCGGGGCTTTCCTTGCAATTGGGCTCCAGGCTGTAGGGAGTGTCTTCGTACTTGACGTGGCGCTGGCGCATTTCCAGGGTCTTGGCCTGGAAAAAGGCGCGCGGATCCATGGCCTCCTGGCATTTTGCCTGCAGCAACTGGAACAACGTCTTGTTGCCGGTCACCAGGCGCGCTTCCAGCAGGCTGGTCTGCACGGTGATGTCGGCGGCCGATTCGGTCTGGCATTCTTCGACGGTGCGGATGCTGTGACCGATCTCCAGGCCGATGTCCCAGAACAGTTGCACCAGCGACTCGAGCTTCTCCTGCATGGCCTTGTCGGGACTCCGGTCGAGCAGGATCAGCACATCCACGTCGGAATGCGGAAACAGTTCTCCGCGCCCGTAGCCGCCCACCGCGACCAGCGCGATGTCGGACGGCAGGTCGCATGTTTCCCAGGCTTCTGTCAGCGCCGCATCGACATTGCGGCGCAGTTGCGTCAACAGGTGTTCGGTCTTGCCATCCGCCTGGAAGGCTTCTATGGCCTGCTGGCGCGCTGCCTTGAGTTGTTTTTTGAGTTTGACGGCGAGAGCAGGCATAGAAGTCCGGTCAATGAATCGGCAGTGAACATCAGTCCAATGAATCAGGCGAGGGCGGGAGCCGTTTGCTGGATGAAGGCAGGCGGCGCCGGCATGCCGGGGGAGACGGTCAGCACTTCGTAACCGGTTTCGGTTACCAGCACGGTATGCTCCCACTGCGCCGACAGGCTGCGATCCTTGGTCTTGATGGTCCAGCCGTCGCCCATTTCGCGGATTTCGCGGCGTCCTGCGTTGATCATCGGCTCGACCGTGAAAATCATGCCGGCTTCGAGTTTTTCCAGCGTGCCGGGGCGGCCGTAATGCAGCACTTGCGGTTCTTCATGGAATACCTTGCCGATACCGTGGCCGCAGAATTCGCGCACCACGCTGTAGCCGGCTTTTTCCGCGTGCTGCTGGATCACATGGCCGATGTCGCCCAGATGGGCGCCGGGTTTGATCTTGGAAATACCCAACCACATGCATTCATAAGTGATTTCGGTCAGGCGACGCGCCATGATCGACGGTTCGCCGATATAGAACATGCGGCTGGTGTCGCCGTGGTAGCCATTCTTGATCACCGTCACGTCGATGTTGAGGACGTCGCCGTTCTTCATGACCTTGTCGCCCGGGATGCCGTGGCAGATGATGTCGTTGAGCGAGGTGCAGACTGCCTTCGGATAAGGAGTGTAGCCGGGCGGGCAGTAATTCAGCGGGGCCGGAATGGTGCCCTGGACGTTGACCATGTATTCATGGCACAGGCGATCCAGTTCGCCGGTGGTGGTGCCGGCTTTGACGAAAGGGGTGATGTAGTCGAGTACTTCCGCCCCGAGCTTGCCGGCAATGCGCATGCCTTCAATGTCTTCGGCGGTTTTGATGGAGATGGAGCCCATAAGAGTTGTCGCAATTCGCTAAAAATCGTCAAGTAGAGATTATAGACGAGGGGAGGCGGTTCTGTCGGCGCGGATTGACTGGGTTGGCGGAGTAAAAGCCAATGAAAACAATGATTTCGCAACTTGAATGGATTCTCAGGATGAGGTAGAATGCTCGGCTAACTTGAGTCGATCAGGTTGGAAAGCGAGTTTTTGTGGCGGAGGTTGTCGTTCCGGCACCTATTCATGCAAATATTGCTTTGTTGGAATAGTAAGTTTGTTGTTAATTTTGAAACGCGAATCCGTTCGCCAAAGGGTGTTCAGGCAGGCAGTTTAAACACTGCCAGGTTTGAATGACCGAATGGATTCCAGACCTAACCCTGGAGAAATTTATGTCCGTAACAATGCGCGAAATGCTGGAGGCAGGTGTCCACTTCGGTCACCAAACACGCTTCTGGAACCCAAAGATGGCCCCGTATATCTTCGGTCATCGCAACAAGATTCATATCGTCAACCTGGAAAAGACCCTGGGTATGTATCAGGAAGCGCTGAAGTATGTGCGCCAACTGTCTGCCAATCGCGGCACTATCCTGTTTGTCGGCACCAAGCGCCAGGCGCGCGAAACCGTTGCTGCAGAAGCGCAACGCGCAGGCGTTCCTTTCGTCGATCAGCGCTGGCTGGGCGGCATGCTGACCAACTTCAAGACCATCAAGACATCGATCAAGCGTCTGAAGGACATGGAAGCCGCCATCGCTGACGGTTCCAATGAAAAGCTGAGCAAGAAAGAGGCATTGCTGTTCAGCCGCGAGCAAGAAAAGTTGCAAAAGGCCATCGGCGGCATCAAGGACATGGGCGGCATTCCTGACGCCATCTTCGTCATTGACGTCGGCTACCACAAAGGCGCCATCACCGAAGCCGCCAAGCTGGGCATCCCGGTCATTGGCGTGGTCGATACCAACCACTCGCCAGAAGGCGTGACTTATGTCATTCCGGGCAACGATGACTCCGCCAAGGCGATTGCGCTGTACGCTCGCGGTGTCGCCGATGCGATCCTGGAAGGCCGCGCCAATGCAGTGAATGAAGTCGTCGAAGCCGTCAAGAACGGTGGCGACGAATTCGTCGAAGTGAACGAACAGGCTTAATTGTCTGCAACACCCGCGGGAAATTCCACCTGCGGGTGGCAAAAAAGGGGTAACAGCGAGAGTAAGCGCAGTTCGCCCCTTTTTTTTGAGTAAATTGATCGAATTCCGACATGACGTTTGCAGTATCTGCGATGACGGCATGTCTACTTAGTTAGGAGAAACATATGGCGGCAATTACCGCAGCATTGGTAGGCGAACTGCGCGCGAAGACCGACGCGCCCATGATGGAATGCAAGAAAGCGCTGACCGAAGCCGACGGCGATCTGGTCAAGGCTGAAGAAATCCTGCGCGTCAAGCTGGGCAGCAAGGCATCCAAGGCGTCTTCCCGGATTACCGCAGAAGGCGTCGTGGCGACCTACATCGCCGGCGGCGTCGGCGCGCTGGTTGAAATCAACTGCGAAACCGACTTCGTTACCAAGAACGACGAATTCATCGCCTTGGCGAACGAAGTCGCCAAGCTGGTCGCGGAGAAGAATCCCGCCGACCTGGCTGCGCTGGCAGCGTTGCCGCTGGACGGCAAGACTGTTGAGGAAAAGCGCACCGAACTGGTCGGCCGTATCGGCGAAAACATGTCGATCCGCCGCTTCATGCGTTTTGAAACCACCGCCAAACTGGTGTCCTACCTGCACGGTACGCGCATCGGCGTCATGGTCGAGTTCGACGGCGCCGACGAGCAAATCGGCAAAGACGTCGCGATGCATATCGCCGCGATGAAGCCGGTTGCGCTGTCGTCGGATCAGGTGCCTGCCGATCTGATCGAAAAAGAGCGTTCGGTCGCTACGCTGAAGGCTGCCGAATCCGGCAAGCCAGCCGACATCGTCGCCAAGATGGTGGACGGTTCGGTGCAGAAGTTCCTGAAGGAAGTCTCGCTGTTCAACCAGTCGTTCGTGAAAAACGACAAGCAAAGCGTTGAGCAGATGTTGAAGGCGGCCAATACCGCAGTCAAGTCGTTCAGCATGTTTGTGGTTGGCGAAGGCATCGAGAAGAAACAGGATGACTTCGCAGCCGAGGTGGCAGCCCAGGTCGCTGCCGCCAAGCAAGCGCAGTAAGAAACAAGAAGCGGGCCGAGAGGCCCGTTTTTTTAAGCCCGCAGGAACTTTCGGCGGGTTTGAGGGACTTTGCATAAGATCTATCCGGCCATCCAGGCAGGTATTTCAAAATGTAATTGGGTCCCGGCAGCAGAGTACGGCAGCATACAATGGCGTCCTTGCCAGCGCGAGATGCCCCGCGCAGCGATGCAAGGCGCATGGAATCACAAGATAATCGGATAGCAAACGGAGCCCAGCACATGACGACACCAGCCTATAAGCGCGTACTCCTCAAACTTTCCGGCGAAGCCCTCATGGGCGACGATGCTTACGGTATCAACCGCGCCACCATCGAGCGCATGGTCGCGGACGTGGCAGAGGTCACCCAGTTGGGCGTCGAGCTGGCCATCGTGATCGGTGGCGGCAACATCTTTCGCGGCGTCGCCCCGGGAGCGCAAGGCATGGATCGTGCGACGGCGGACTACATGGGCATGCTGGCCACGGTCATGAATTCCCTCGCGCTGGCCGATGCCATGCGCCAGGCCGGACTGACGGCACGCGTCATGTCGGCGATCGCCATCGAACAGGTGGTCGAGCCTTACGTTCGCCCCAAAGCCCTGCAATACCTGGAAGAAGGCAAGGTCGTGGTGTTCGCGGCCGGTACCGGCAACCCGTTCTTCACCACCGACACCGCCGCGGCATTGCGCGGTTCGGAAATCGGCGCGCAAATCGTGTTGAAAGCGACCAAAGTCGACGGCGTCTACACTGCCGATCCCAAGAAGGATCCATCTGCGACGCGCTACAGCACCATCACATTTGATGAGGCGATCGCCAAGCATCTGCAAGTCATGGATGCGACGGCGTTTGCGCTGTGTCGCGACCAGAAGCTGCCGATCAAAGTGTTTTCCATCGTCAAGCCGGGCGCGCTCAAGCGCGTTGTCCTGGGCGAAGACGAGGGTACGCTGGTTCATGTATAAATTCACACTTCAGTACACTGTACAAGATAGTTTTAGATAGGAGAGCAGCATGACCATCGCTGACGTCAAGAAAAGCACCGAGCAAAAAATGATCAAGTCGATCGAGGCGCTGCGCGCCGATCTGGCCAAGGTTCGTACCGGTCGCGCTCACACCGGCATCCTGGACCACGTTCAGGTTGACTATTACGGCTCGCCGACGCAATTGTCGCAAGTCGCCAATCTGACGCTGATCGATGCCCGCACCATCGGCGTGCAGCCTTATGAAAAGAAAATGCTGGCAGCCGTCGAGAAAGCCATCCGCGAAGCCGATCTCGGCCTGAATCCCGCGACTCAGGGCGAACTGATCCGCGTGCCGACGCCGCCGCTGACCGAAGAGCGCCGCAAGGAAATGGTCAAGCTCGTCAAGAGCGAAGCTGAAGACACCAAGATTTCGATCCGCAACATCCGTCGCGACGCCAACGAAGGCTTGAAGAAACTGGTCAAGGACAAAGTTTGCTCGGAAGACGACGAGCGTCGCGGCCAGGATGACATCCAGAAGCTGACCGACAAGTTTGTCGCTGAAGTCGACAAGCTGGTGGCGGACAAAGAAAAAGAAGTGCTGACGGTATAACAGCGTTATCGCTATGGCTTATGCGATGATGATGCTGTCGGGTGCATACCCGGGCCGACTTCATCGCGCATCTGGATTTTTTATACGGTATGACTCATAAAAGCTCAACCCTGGCGGTGCCTCAGGTTTCATCGGTGCCGCGTCACGTCGCCATCATCATGGATGGCAATGGACGTTGGGCGACCAAACGTTTCCTGCCGCGCGTGGCGGGGCATGCCAAAGGCGTCGATGCGGTGCGCACGATCGTCGAGGCCTGCTCGCAGCGCGGCATTGAATACCTGACGCTGTTCGCTTTCAGTTCCGAAAACTGGCGCCGTCCGGCCGATGAAGTATCCTTGCTGATGCGCCTGTTCATGACGGCACTGGAACGCGAAGTCGGCAAGATGCATGCCAACAATATTCGCTTGCGCGTGGTTGGCGACCTCAGCCGTTTCGACGCCAAGCTGCAGGAGATGGTGGCCAAGGCCGAGGTGCAGACAGCCGGCAATACGCGCCTGACGCTGACCATTTGCGCCAACTACGGCGGCCGCTGGGACATCATGCAGGCGGTCAGCAAGATGCTCAAGGCGCATCCCGGCGCGACCGATTTTTCCGAAGAGCAATTGACCCCCTATCTGGCGATGGCCTACGCCCCTGAGCCGGATCTGTTCATCCGCACCGGCGGCGAAGAGCGCATTTCCAATTTCCTACTATGGCAACTCGCCTATAGCGAACTGTATTTCACCGAAACCTACTGGCCCGATTTCGATGGGGCCGAATTGGACAAGGCGATAGAATCCTATCGCCAGCGCGAACGGCGCTTCGGTCGAACCAGCGAGCAGTTGGTCGAGCAGAAAAAGGCTTCCTGATGCTAAAAACGCGTGTCATCACGGCGTTGGTTCTTCTGGCAATTTTGTTGCCCGTACTTTTCCTGAATAATTTTTTTGCATTTGCAGTGGTGACGCTGGCGTTTTTTGCTGCCGGCGTGTGGGAAGGCCTGCGCCTGTTCCGCCTGTCCCGGCCTGAGTTGTGGGCCGGTTTCTGGTCCGTGGGATATGCAATCGTCGTTTTCGTCAGCGGTTTGCCGAGCGTGCGCGGTTTGTTCGCGGTCTGCGTGGCTTTATGGGCAATCCGTTTCGTGCCGGCACTGAAACTGGGCTTGCCGCCGCTGGACACCGCCGCCAACCGGCTGCTCAGCATCACTTATACGCTGGCCTTGCTGGGCTGTTTCATCGCCATTGTTTCCCTGTTTCAACATTCGCCGCTTTACCTGTTGTCAGTGATGGCCATTGTCTGGCTCGCCGACATCGGCGCCTATTTTGCGGGCAAGGGTTTCGGCCGCCACAAGCTGGCGCCGTCGATTTCTCCGGGAAAATCCTGGGAGGGCGCGGTGGGCGGCTGGCTGGTGGTGTTGGTGGCGGCTGCAGCGGTGGTCATGTATCTCGACGGCGATACGTTTCCCGGCCGTTTGTATGGACGCTTCGGCTGGCCGGGATTTATCGTCGTCATGAGCTTGCTGGTTGCAACCAGCGTTGTCGGCGACTTGTTCGAGTCGCAACTGAAGCGCCGCGCAAGCGTCAAGGACAGCAGCAGTCTGTTGCCTGGACATGGCGGGGTATTGGATAGGATCGATGCGCTGATTCCGGTTTTGCCGCTGGCGGCATTGATCGATCTCTGGTTGTAGGAATTTCATGCAGGCAATTTCCGTCCTAGGTTCCACCGGTTCCATCGGCGTTTCGACGCTGGACGTGGTGGCTCGTCATCCTGAGCGTTATCAGGTCTACGCGCTGACGGCGCATTCGCGTGTCGATGAACTGGCCGCTCAATGCGCGCGGTTCCGGCCCCAGGTTGCGGTAGTCGGTACTGCGCAGGCTGCGCAAACGCTGCAGCAGAAGCTGCGGGCGCTGGATGTACGCACGGAAGTCATGCACGGCGCCCAGGCGCTGTGCGACGTCGCCAGCGCTGGTGGCTGCGATGTCGTCATGGCGGCGATCGTCGGCGCTGCCGGCTTGGCATCGACCCTGGCCGCCGCGCGCGCGGGCAAGAAGATTCTGCTGGCCAACAAGGAAGCACTAGTCATGGCAGGTCAATTGCTGATCGACTCCGTCGCCATGCACAAGGCCACGCTGCTGCCGATTGACAGCGAGCACAACGCGATTTTTCAGTGTCTGCCCCACGATTTCGGGCGTTCGCTGGAGGAGGGCGGCATTGCCAAGATACTGCTGACGGCGTCGGGAGGTCCTTTCCTCAAACGCCCGGTCGAGACGCTCGACAGCGTGACGCCGGATGAAGCGGTGGCGCATCCGAAATGGGTCATGGGGCGCAAGATTTCGGTCGATTCCGCAACCATGATGAACAAGGGATTGGAAGTCATCGAAGCGCATTGGCTGTTCGGCGCACCGGCGGACAGGATCGAAGTCATGATCCATCCGCAAAGCGTGATCCATTCGATGGTGTCCTACATCGACGGTTCGGTGCTGGCGCAACTGGGCAATCCCGACATGCGTACGCCCATCGCCAACGCGCTGGCTTACCCGGATCGGATCGAGTCCGGTGTGGCCCAGTTGGACCTGGTGCAGATCGGGCAACTATTTTTCGAGCGTCCCGACTTCACGCGCTTTCCCTGTCTCAAACTGGCGTATGATGCTCTGCAAGCTGGCGGCAGCTCGGCCGCGATCCTCAATGCTGCCAACGAAGTTGCCGTTCAGGCATTCCTGAATCAAGAAATCGGATTTCGCATGATTGATCAAGTAATCGCCCGCGTCATGGACAGATTGCCCCATGGTCCGCTCGCCGACATCGACGCTCTGATCGAGCAGGATCGAGTGGCGCGTTCGATTGCGCAGTCCTGTCTGTCTTTATCGTCATGAATCTGTTGCATACGCTGCTGGCCTTCATGGTCGCGCTCGGCACCCTGGTCGTTGTCCACGAACTGGGACACTACTGGGTGGCGCGCCTGTGCGGCGTCAAGGTATTGCGTTTTTCGGTCGGCATGGGACGGGTCATCTGGTCACGCCGTTTCGGTCGGGATCAGACAGAATGGGCCTTGTCGATTCTGCCGCTGGGCGGTTACGTCAAGATGCTCGACGCCCGCGAGCAAGACCTCGGCGACATGGCGCCGGAAGACCTGAAGCGCGAATTCACTCGCCAATCCGTCTGGCGTCGCATCGCCATCGTCGCCGCCGGCCCGGTGGCCAATTTCCTTTTCGCAATTCTTCTGTTTGCCGGGCTGTTCATGCACGGCATTCCCGAACCTGTGCCCAAACTGCGCGCCATGGCGGAGCAAACTGCGGCCTACCAAGCCGGCTTGCGAGGCGGCGAAACCATTACCGCGATCAATGGCGAGGCAGTGCATGCCTGGTCGGAGGTGCGCTGGCAGTTGATGCAGAACGTCCTGGAAAAGACGCCGGCCCGTTTCGACGTGGAAAGCGTCAATCGCGGGCCGAGTGGCGGCAAGCTGCTTAATACTGTGACGTTGTCGCTGGACGGCGTGTCCAGCCAGGATCTGGAGGGCGATTTCATGACCAGGCTGGGACTCTCCCTGGCGCGTCCGCCAGCTATCCTAGGCAAGATCATGGAAGGGCCCGCCATGCAGGCCGGCTTGCAGAAGGGCGATCTGATCCTCGATGTGAACGGCGCAACGGTCAGGGATGGACTGGCGCTGGTCGAACTGGTGCGTGCATCGCCGGGCAAGCCGCTGACCTTGCATGGTATGCGCGGCCAGAGCGAGTTCCGCATTGCAGTCACTCCTGATGCCTTGACCGATAACGGCCAGACCATCGGCCGCATCAAGGTGGAAGTGCCGCTGGCACCGGCAATGGTCATCGTCAGCGACCCGCCGTGGACTGCGATTGCCAAAGGCGCGCAAAAAACCTGGGACACCAGCGTCATGACGCTGAAAATGATCGGAAAAATGATCGTCGGACAGGTTTCATGGAAAAATATCACCGGCCCGATTACCATAGCGGATTATGCCGGACAGACCGCCAAAGTCGGCCTGGTCAGCTACCTGAGCTTCATCGCCTTCATCAGCATCAGCCTGGGAGTGATGAACCTGCTGCCGATCCCGGTTTTAGATGGCGGGCATTTGCTGTATTATTCGCTGGAGATTTTGACCGGACGCCCTGTTTCTGAGCGCTTTGGGGAAATTGCGCAACGCGCCGGCCTCGGTATTTTGATGACGCTGATGCTCGTTGCGGCGTTCAACGACATTGTCCGTCTGATGTTTTAAGGATTCGTCACAAGCCGTCTGGTCGCCCAGATGGCTTTCGACTTTACATATGTTCGATCGTTTCGTTGAAGTGATCGGCAAAAAACATAGTTAATAAACGATAGCTAATGAAATTACATTCCGCGCATTTCCCTGCACCGATCTTTTCCCGTAGCCTGATCGCCGCCGCAGCGTTGATACTCTGTTCGGGCCAGGCATTTGCCGTCGAGCCGTTTGTGGTGAAAGACATCCGCGTGGAAGGCATTCAGCGGACCGAAGCGGGGACCGTGTTCAGCTACCTGCCGGTGCGTGTAGGCGATACGTTCACCGATGAAAAGGGAACTGCAGCGATCAAGGCCTTGTATGCGACCGGTTTTTTCAAGGATGTCCGGGTCGAAGCCGACGGCGATGTGCTGGTGGTGCAGGTGGAAGAGCGGCCGGCCATCGCCAGCGTCGATTTCACCGGCATCAAGGAATTCGACAAGGAACAACTGACCAAGGCCCTCAAGGAGATCGGCGTCGGCGAATCGCGCATTTTCGACAAATCGCAAGTGGATCGCGCCGAGCAGGAACTGAAACGCCAATATCTGTCGCGCGGCCTGTACGGCGCCAAGGTCACCACAACCGTGACGCCGGTCGAGCGCAATCGCGTCGCGATCACGTTCGCCGTGGACGAGGGCGAAGTTTCCCGCATCAAGCAGATCAACATCGTCGGCAACAAGGCATTTTCGGACAGCACGCTGCGCGATCAGCTCAAGCTGACCACGCCCGGCTGGTTCACCTGGTATACCAAGGCCGACCAGTATTCCAAGCAAAAGCTGGCAGGCGACATCGAGTCCTTGCGCTCTTATTATCTGGATCGCGGTTATCTCGAAATGCAGATCGAGTCGACCCAGGTGTCGATCACTCCCGACAAGAAAGACATTTACATCACCATCAACGTCAATGAAGGCGACAAATACACCGTCTCCGACGTCAAGCTCGATGGCGAAATGTTCGGCATGGAAGGTGACCTCGCCGCGCTGGTGCAACTGAAAAAGGGCGATGTGTATTCCGGCGCCAAACTGACCGAGAGCACCAAGAAGATCAGCGAACGCATGGGCAACTTCGGCTATGCCTTCGCCAATGTGAACGCCAATCCGAACGTCGATCGCGAAAAGAAGGAAGTGGCATTCACGATCATGGTCGACCCCGGCAAGCGCGTGTATGTCCGCCATATCAATATCGCCGGCAACACCAAGACGCGCGACGAAGTCATCCGCCGCGAATTCCGCCAGTTCGAAGACTCCTGGTACGACGGCGAAAAGATCAAACTGTCGCGCGACCGTGTGGACCGCCTCGGTTACTTCAAGGAAGTCACCATTGAAACGCCGGAAGTGCCCAACAGCAACGACCAGATCGACGTCAACATGAAGGTCGAAGAAAAGCCGACCGGCAACATCATGATCGGCGCCGGCTTCTCGCAGACCGACAAGCTGAGCCTGACCGGTTCGATTTCACAGGAAAACGCCTTCGGCAGCGGCAACACTGTCGGCATCGACATCAATACAAGTTCGCGTTATCGCACGATTGCGGTGTCGCAGACCAATCCCTATTTCACCGATGACGGCATCAGCCGTACGTATGAAGTGTTCCTGCGCACAATTCGCCCATCAGCTTATACGACGGGCGATTATCGCGTGAAGACGATCGGCGGCAGCGTCAAGTTCGGCGTGCCGTTCTCTGAACTGGACCGTGTTTTCTTCGGCGTTGGCGTGGAAAACACCAAGGTCGATACGGACAGTACCAGCCCGAGCCTGTATCGTGCATATGTGCGCGACTTCGGCTCCGGCAGCACGCCGGGTTGCGACGTGGTCAACGATTCCAGTTGCGGCATCGGCACCGCCACTACGACCAGCTTCCCGCTGACCGTCGCATGGCAGCGCGATAGCCGGGACAGCGCATTGGTGCCGACCAAGGGACGTTACCAGCGCGCCAATCTGGAAGTGTCGGGCGTGGGTACGCTGAAATACTATCGTGCAACTTATCAGCACCAGTATTTCCAACCGTTCTGGGCCAATGCGGCGACGCTGGCGTTGAACGGCGAGGTCGATTACGGCAAGGGCTTTGGCGGTAAACCTTATCCGATCTTCAAGAACTTCTACGCCGGCGGTATCGGCACCGTGCGTGGATACGAAGCCTCGTCCTTGGGTAACCTGAAAGATCAATACGGCGATTCCATGGGTGGCGCCTCGCGACTCATCGGCAGCGTAGAATTGCAATTCCCATTCCCTGGTTCCGGACAGGATCGCAGCTTGCGCTGGTTTACGTTTGTGGATGGCGGTAATGTCTTTGCCGATGGCGAACGCATCAAAGTCAATGATCTGCGCTATTCGACCGGTATCGGCATTAGTTGGATTTCGCCTATCGGTCCTTTGAAACTGAGCTATGGCAAGCCGTTGAATTTGAAAAATGGCGACAAGTCGCAAAACTTCCAGTTCCAACTCGGAACCGGTTTCTGATCGCATGGTCAGCTAGTGGCATAATTGAAATCTGTATTACGGAGAATGACCTTGAAGTTTATTACTAAATCACTGTTGTCGATTCAGGCTGCAACATTGGCCGTCGGTATGTTGTCGTTTGCCAATGTGCAAGCACAGGAATCAAAGATCGCTTTTGTCAGCACGGAGCGTATTTTCCGCGAAGCGGTACCGGCCAAGGCGGCGCAGAGCAAGCTGGAAGCCGAGTTCGCCAAGCGCGAAAAAGATATCCAGGATATGGCTGCACGCCTGAAGGCCCAATCGGACAAGCTGGACAAGGATGCCGCCGTGCTGTCCGAATCCGATCGCGTCAAGCGTCAGCGCGACCTCTCCGACCTGGACAAGGAGTTCCAGCGCAAGCAGCGCGAGTTCCGCGAAGACCTGAACCAGCGCCGCAACGAAGAATTGTCGGTGGTCCTCGAGCGTACCAACAAGGTGATCCGCCAGATCGCCGAAGCTGAAAAGTACGACATCGTGTTCCAGGAAGCTGTCTATGCCAGCAAGCGTATTGACATTACCGACAAGGTTCTGAAAGAACTGGCGAAGTAATTCACCAGTTCATACGTCACTATGACATCACGTTTACCTCAGGCACGCAGATTGTTCCGAGACAAAATCGCCAATCTGCGCCGCCTGAGCAGGTAGCGAAATAATCTACGAAGGCCAACATGAGTATTCGGCTAGAACAGTTGGTCGAAAGCTTGGGTGGCCAACTGAAAGGCGATGCGCGGATTGACGTCAGCGGCATCGCTCCTCTGGACGCAGCGACATCGTCGCACATGACGTTCCTCTCCAATCCCAAGTTTCGCACCCAGGCAGAACAGACGCAGGCTGCAGCATTGATCCTGTCCGAAGCAGATGACGCTGCGATCGTCGCGTATCAGGGTGCGCGCATTGTCGTCAAGAATCCTTACGCCTATTTTGCCCATGCGGCGCAATTGTTCGCGGCACAGGCGGCGATTCCGGCCGCGGCAGGCATCCATGCCAGCGCCTGCGTCGATGCGACCGCCAGGGTGGCGGCCAGCGCGACTATCGGTCCGCAGGTTGTGATCGAGGCGGGCGCCGTGATCGGCGAACGTGCCGTGATCGATGCCGGCAGTTATATCGGGCGTAATGCGCATGTCGGCGCGGACACGCATTTCTATGCGCGCGTCACTTTCCAGGCCGGCTGTGAAATCGGCGAGCGCGGCATCGTCCATTCGGGCGTCGTCATCGGCGCGGACGGTTTCGGTTTCGCCAACGAAGGCGGCGCCTGGATCAAGATTCCGCAAGTGGGCAGGGTAGTGATCGGCAATGACGTCGAGATTGGCGCCAATACGACCATTGATCGCGGCGCCTTGTCCGACACCGTCATCGAAGACGGGGTCAAGCTGGATAACCAGATCCAGATCGCGCACAACTGCCATATCGGCGCGCATACCGCGATTGCGGCCTGCGCCGGCATTGCCGGCAGCACCAGAATCGGCAAGTATTGCTCGATCGGCGGCGCGGCGATGATCCACGGCCACATCACCATTGCCGACAAGGTGCATGTCTCGGCCGGCACGCTGGCCCTGCGCTCCATCCTGGAGCCAGGTCAATATACCGGCTTCTATCCCATCGCAAAACATGGAGAATGGGAAAAATCGGCTGCGTTGGTGCGCAATCTGGGCACAATGCGTGAGAAAATCCGTGCGTTGGAAAAAACGATCAAATCGCTTACAGAGCAAAATAAATGACTAGTCTCGACATCAATCAAATCAAAGAATACCTCCCGCACCGTTATCCGATGTTGCTGGTGGACCGTGTGCTTGCATGGGAAAACGGCAAGGACATCACCGCCATCAAGAACGTGACCGTCAACGAAGAGTTTTTCAATGGCCATTTCCCGCACAAGCCGGTGATGCCGGGCGTATTGATGATCGAAGCGCTGGCCCAGACGGCAGCCTTGCTATCTTTCCTGACCGAAGGCCGCAAGCCGGATGCCAATACCGTAGTGTATTTCGTCGGCATCGACAATGCCCGTTTCAAGCGTCCGGTGGAGCCGGGCGATCAATTGAAGATGTACGTGGAAATTACTCGCCGTGCGCGTGGCATCTGGAAGTACAGGGCCGTTGCCACGGTCGACGGCCAGGTCGCGGTCGAAGGCGACCTGATGTGCACCATGCGCAACGCAGACGATGCAAGCCAGGCGGGCTAAGCCATGTCGCGCATCCATCCTACCGCTGTCATCGAGTCGGGCGCGCAGCTCGACGCGTCGGTCGAGGTCGGCGCCTATTCGGTGATCGGTGCGAACGTGCGTATCGGTGCCGGCACCAGAATTGGTCCGCATGTCGTGATCGAAGGCCACACGACGATCGGCCGCGATAATCAGATTTTTCAGTTCGCCTCCCTCGGCGCGGCGCCGCAGGACAAGAAATACGCCGGCGAACCGACGCGCCTGGAAATCGGTGACCGCAACACGATCCGAGAATTCGTCACTTTCAACCTGGGTACAGTCCAGGACGCAGGCGCCACCCGCATCGGCAACGACAACTGGATCATGGCTTACGTCCATATTGCGCACGATTGCCAACTGGGCAACGACATCATCCTGGCCAACAATGCGACGCTGGCGGGCCATGTTCACCTGGGCGACTGGGTTTTCCTGGGGGGCTTCACCTCGGTGCACCAGTTCTGCCATATCGGCGCGCACGCGATGACGGCCTTTACTGCCGCAGTCAGCCAGGATATCCCGCCATTCGTGACCGCTGCGGGCAATCGCGCAGTGCCGGCGGGCATCAACAGCGAAGGCCTGAAACGGCGCGGCTTCAGCAGCGAACAGATCGCCGCGATCAAGCGCGCCTACAAGGCGATATACCGTTCCGGTTTGCCGCTCGAAGAAGCCAAACAGGAACTTCTGCAGCAAGAAGAAAAGTCTCCCGAATCCGCTGCTCATATCCGCCTGATGCGCGAATTCATCGCATCCTCATCTCGTGGCATCATCCGATAACATAAGCATCGCCATGGTCGCTGGCGAAAGCTCGGGCGACCTGCTGGCGAGCCGTTTGCTGTCCGGTTTGCGTCCGCGTTTGCCGGACGCGCGCATGCACGGCATCGGCGGCCCTCACATGGCCGAATACGGTTTCATCAGCGACTGGCCGATGGACAAGCTGACCGTGCGCGGCCTGTTCGAAGTCGTGCCGCGCTATCGCGAACTCAAGGGTATCCAGAACACATTGCGCGACCAATTGCTGGCCGAGCGGCCGGCGGTATTCATCGGTATCGACTATCCTGGTTTCAACCTCGGCCTCGAGCAACAACTGCGCGAAGCCGGTATCCCGACCATGCATTTCATCGGCCCGCAAATCTGGGCCTGGCGCGGCGGACGCATCAAGAAGATTGCGCGCGCGGTCTCGCACATGTTGGTAATTTTCCCGTTTGAGGAGGAGATTTATCGCAAGGCGGGCGTGCCGGTGACGTATGTCGGACATCCGCTGGCGGAGGTCATTCCGATGGAGCCCAACCAGGCTGCCGCGCGCGACGCGTTGGGCTTGCGGCAAGACCGACGCGTGGTGGCGATCTTGCCTGGCAGCCGCATGTCGGAACTCAAATACAACACAGCCAGTTTTCTCGGCGCGGCCCGTTTGTTGCAACAGCGCGAAGCGCAACTACAATTCGTAGCACCGATGGCTGGCGACAAGCAACGCGCCTATTTCGAACAACTGATTGCCGAGACCGGCAGTGCCGATCTCGGCATACACGTCGTCAGCGGCAAATCGCATGTGGCGATGGAAGCCGCCGACGCCGTACTGGTCGCCTCCGGTACTGCATCGCTGGAAGTGGCCCTATACAAGAAGCCCATGGTCATCGCCTACAAGATGATGCGGGCATCCTACGCCATCATGCGCCACATGAATTACCAGCCATGGGTCGGTTTACCGAACATCCTGGCGCGTGAATTCGTGGTGCCGGAGTTGCTGCAGGACGCTGCGACACCGCAGGCCTTGGCGGACGCGTTATGGAAGCAACTGGATGATCCGGCACATTGCCAACGCCTGCGTCAGCGCTTCACCGACATGCACCACGCGTTGCTGCGCGATACCGCCAACCTCAGCGCGCAGGCAGTATGCGCCTTGCTGGATCGCCGGCAGGCACGTTTGAGCCTGGGAGGCTGAGGACGATGGTAAAGAAAAGCGATCTTAATTTGTCCCTGTTTGTGCTTGATGATTATGCCGGCGAAACCATCTGCGGCGTCGACGAAGCAGGGCGGGGTCCGCTTGCGGGGCCGGTGTTTGCTGCCGCCGTAATTCTCGATCCGGCCAGACCGATCGCCGGCTTGCGCGACTCCAAGAAACTGAGCGAAGCCAGACGCGATGCATTGGCATTGGAAATCAAGGACCGGGCGATTGCCTGGGCGATCGCCGAATGCTCGGAAGACGAGATCGACCAGCTCAACATCCTCCATGCCAGCATGCTCGCCATGCGCCGCGCGGTGGAAGCGCTCAAGACCATTCCCACGCTGGCCTTGATCGACGGCAACCGTTGTCCGGTGATGCAGATACGTTCCGAAGCCATCGTCAAAGGCGACGACAAGGTGCCGGCAATTTCGGCTGCGTCGATTTTAGCCAAAACGGCGCGTGACGCCGCTTTACTGCTGCTGCATGAGCAATATCCGAACTATGCCTTCGACCAGCATAAGGGATACCCGACGCCGTTGCACCTGGAGCGCTTGCGCCTGCATGGAGTATCGCCGGTGCATCGCAAGTCGTATGCGCCGGTGCGCGCTTTGCTGAGTGTACGTTGAAGAGTACACAATGAAATCGATTTCCTCGCGCGACAATGCGCTCTACAAGGAACTCAAGCAGCTTGCCACGAGCGCGCAGGCACGCCGCAAATCGGGGCGTAGCTTGCTCGATGGCGTGCATCTGGCGGAAGCGTATTTGCAGGGCGCCGGCAAACCGGAGTTTTGCGTGGTCGCCGAAAGTGCTGTTTATCACGGTGAGGTGGCGCCGATTCTTGCGCAATGCGAAGCTGCAGGGAGTCAGTGCATTTGTTTACCCGACGCGCTGTATCAAGCGATAAGTCAGGTCGAGAATGGCGTCGGCCTTTTACTAGTGATCGCTACGCCGCAGCCAGCCGTTCCTGGAGCGTTGACGACTTCCGCGGTACTGCTCGACGGTTTGCAGGATCCGGGTAACCTCGGCTCCATTTTGCGCAGCGCCGCCGCCGCCGGAATTCATCAGGTGTTTTGTTCGGCAGGCACTGCCGCAGCGTGGTCGCCGAAAGTGCTACGCGCCGGCATGGGAGCACATTTTCAGCTAGACATCATCGAGAACGCCGACTTGCTGAGTCTGTGCCGGGGCAGCAAGGTGCCGGTGCTTGCCACTAGTTCCTACGCGCAGAAAACCATTTATCAAACCGACCTGACGCAGGACCTTGCCTGGCTGTTCGGTCATGAGGGGCAGGGTGTTGCAGATGACCTGCTTGATGCCGCCAGCGCCAAGGTAGCGATCCCGCATCTGGGGCAAATGGAGTCGCTCAACGTTGCAGCCGCGGCAGCAGTCTGTTTTTTTGAACAGGTCAGGCAAAGGCAGGGCGGTCGCTGAGCGGCGAGCGTCCCGAATCGGCGATGAGTGCATTGACGCCCGATCTTTACGCCTACTTCAATGGTCACTGGACGTTTGCCCGCACCATGTTCGGCGCTGACGACATCCTGATCGGCGCAGCCGACGGCGTGGCTGAATTCGTGCCGGCCGAGAACTCATCCAGCTTGCATTACAAGGAATCAGGGCAATTGCGCTTGAGCGCGGATCAACGCGTAGTCGCCTTCTCGCGGCGCTTCCACTATGACATAGCCGGCAACATGGTGCGCGTCGCGTTCGCCGACGGCATCCAAGCAGGGCAGGCATACCAGAGCTATCGTTACGATCCGACGCAGCGCGCTTTGTTGCCGATGCAGACGCACCTCTGCATCATGGATCGTTACGACGGCAGCTATCGGCTGATTGATGCGGACCACTTCGATTTATATACGCGCATCGAAGGGCCGCACAAGGATTATCTGCTGCATACGCGCTTCACCAGATGTGCCGGTTAGCGACAGAGGGGAAGAGCGACGCAGGATCAGCGCGTTTCCGGCTTGATTTCCTGCAAGATGGTGGCGGCGATTTCTTCGATCGATTTGGCGGTTGACGACATCCAGCGGATGCCTTCGTGGCGCATCATCTTTTCCGCCTCGTTGATTTCGTAGCGGCAGTTCTCGAGGGCGGCGTATTTGCTGCCGGGACGGCGCTCATTGCGCACTTCCGACAAGCGTTCCGGGGCAATGGTCAGGCCGAAGATCTTCTTCTTGAAGTTGACCAGTCCGCTCGGCAGTTTTTCGCGCTCGAAGTCTTCCGGGATCAGCGGATAATTGGCCGCCTTGATGCCGTATTGCATGGCCAGATACAGGCTGGTCGGCGTCTTGCCGGAACGCGACACGCCGACCAGGATGACGTCGGCGGCGGACAGGTTTTTGTTCGACTGGCCATCGTCGTGCGCCAGCGAGAAATTGATCGCTTCGATGCGGTTTTTATATTCTTCCGAATCGGCGGTATTGTGGCTGCGGCCAATGGTATGACTCGATTTGACGCCGAGTTCCTGCTCCAGCGGTTCGACGAAGGTCTGGAACAAATCCATGTGCATCGCCTTGGACTGACGGATGATGGCGGACAGGTCGGCCTTTACCAGCGTCGAAAAAACAATCGGCGCCTTGCCGTCGGTTTCGGCGACTTCGTTGATGCGGCGTGTGGCATCATAGGCTTTGTCGAGGCTGTCGACAAATGGCAGGCGAACTTGTTTGAAGCGTAGCTCGAACTGGCTGAGAACGGAGTGTCCCAGCGTTTCCGCCGTGATGCCGGTGCCGTCTGAGACGAAGAAAACCGTGCGGTTGGCGGGCAGCAACGGGATCGGACAGGAAGACAGAGCAAGATCAAGCATCATGTTGTTAAAAAGAAAACAATAAAAAATAATTGGCGAAATGAAAAAACTGTCGGCTACCCTGTAAAATGCCATGCAACAGAGTGAGAAGCTAGCTCAAAATGAACCTGAACGTGCTGCGCAAGTTGACCGAATACTTCTGGATGTTTGCCTTTGCAAACACCTTCGGAACTGCCGCGCGTCATTTTCATCGACTGATGGATCAAGTCATGAGTCTGACTGCAGTATTGATTATGTCGCTTTCGTCCAAAAATAACAAAGAACAAATGACGAGCGCCGACCACACAAAGATTTCTTATCATCAAACTAGAGGTTGTTATGTCCAACGCAGTACATATGGGTTCTACCCAGGGGGCCGCATACGTAGTCTCCTTTGAAAATCTTCGCATGACGGATGTCGAATCCGTCGGCGGCAAGAATGCCTCGCTGGGTGAAATGATCAGCCAGTTGGCCGGTGCCGGAGTCCGCGTCCCAGGTGGTTTTGCTACCACGGCGCAGGCTTTCCGCGACTTTCTGGAGCACAGTGCAAATGGCGGCGCTACGCTGGCCCAGCGCATCGCAGATCGTCTCGCAAAGCTGGACATCGAAGATGTGCGTGCACTGGCGCAAGCCGGCGCGGAGATTCGTCAATGGATTGTCGACACGCCGTTCCAGCCGCGCCTGGAACAGGAAATCAAGTCCTTCTACGACAAGCTGGTTGCCGACTCCGCCAGCGAAATGTCTTTCGCCGTGCGTTCGTCCGCGACCGCCGAAGACTTGCCTGATGCATCCTTTGCCGGCCAGCAAGAAACCTTCCTGAACGTGGTCGGCATCGATAACGTGCTCGAAGCGATGAAGCACGTGTTTGCCTCGCTGTATAACGACCGCGCGATTTCGTATCGCGTGCACAAGGGCTTCACCCACGCCGAAGTCGCGCTGTCGGCGGGCGTGCAACGCATGGTGCGTTCCGACGTCGGCGCGGCTGGCGTGATGTTCACGATCGATACGGAATCCGGCTTTAAGGACGTGGTGTTCATCACCTCCAGCTACGGCCTTGGCGAAACCGTGGTGCAGGGCGCGGTCAATCCCGACGAATTCTACGTCCACAAGCCGATGCTTGAGCAAGGCAAGCTGCCGATCATCCGTCGCAATATCGGCTCCAAGCTGATCAAGATGGAATTTACCGGTGAAGCCAAGGCAGGCCGCTCGGTCAAGACCGTCGACGTGCCGGTCGAAATGCGCAACCGCTATTCGCTCAACGACGCCGAAATCGTCGAACTGGCCAAGTACGCCACCATCATCGAGAAGCACTACCAGCGCCCGATGGACATCGAATGGGGCAAGGACGGCCGCGACGGCAAGCTGTACATCCTTCAGGCCCGTCCTGAAACCGTGAAGTCGCAGCAAAAGGCCACCGACGCGCAGCAGCGCTTCAAGCTGAAAGGTTCCAGCGCCGTGCTGGCAACCGGCCGCGCCATCGGCCAGAAGATCGGCGCCGGTCCCGTGCGCGTGATTCGCGACGCTGCCGAAATGGAACGCGTGCAGCCGGGCGACGTGCTGGTGGCCGACATGACCGACCCGAACTGGGAGCCGGTGATGAAGCGTGCTTCCGCCATTGTCACCAACCGCGGCGGCCGCACCTGCCACGCGGCGATTATTGCGCGTGAACTGGGCGTGCCGGCGGTGGTTGGCTGCGGCGACGCTACCGACATACTCAAGGACGGCAACCTGGTGACCGTTTCCTGCGCCGAAGGCGACGAAGGCAAGATCTACGACGGCCTGCTGGAAACCGAAGTCACCGAAGTCGCCCGCGGCGAACTGCCGCCGATCCCGCTGAAGATCATGATGAACGTCGGCAACCCGCAACTGGCTTTCGACTTCCAGTCCATCCCCAACGGCGGCGTCGGCCTGGCGCGTCTGGAATTCATCATCAACAACAACATCGGCGTGCATCCGAAGGCGATTCTGGAATACCCGAACATCGACGCCGACCTGAAGAAAGCGGTCGAATCGGTCGCGCGCGGCCATGCTTCGCCAAAGGCGTTCTACGTCGACAAACTGGCCGAAGGCATCGCCACCATCGCCGCGGCGTTCTGGCCGAAGCCGGTGATCGTGCGCCTGTCCGACTTCAAGTCGAATGAGTACAAGAAGCTGATCGGCGGTTCGCGTTACGAGCCCGACGAAGAAAACCCGATGTTGGGTTTCCGCGGCGCCGCACGTTACCTCGCAGCCGACTTTGCCGAAGCGTTCGAAATGGAATGCCAGGCCATGAAGCGCGTGCGTAATGACATGGGCCTGACCAACGTCGAGATCATGGTGCCTTTCGTGCGCACTTTGGGACAAGCGGAAAAGGTCATCGGACTGCTCGGCAAGAACGGCCTGAAACGCGGCGAAAACGGCCTGCGCGTCATCATGATGTGTGAAGTGCCGTCCAACGCGATCCTGGCGGAACAATTCCTCGAATATTTCGACGGCTTCTCGATCGGCTCCAACGACCTGACTCAGTTGACCCTGGGCCTGGACCGCGATTCCGGCATGGAATTGCTGGCGGCCGATTTCGACGAGCGCGATCCTGCGCTGAAAGCCTTGCTGACCAAGGTCATCTCGACCTGCCTCGCCAAGGGCAAGTACGTCGGCATTTGCGGCCAGGGGCCATCAGATCATCCTGATTTTGCCGAATGGCTGATGAAGGAAGGCATCGAGTCGATTTCCCTGAATCCCGATTCGGTGATCGACACCTGGCAGAAACTGGCGGGCAGAAAGTAGGGTCCAATCTTGGCGAGCTTGCTTGCCGGGTTTCATAAAAACGCGGGCTCGATGCCCGCGTTTTTTTGCTTTTGGGGAATAGGCTGTTAAAGTCAGGCCGGTAAGCATAGACTTGCATCACATCGGAAAAAGGAAATCGACATGATGGACTGGGCGATATGGTTCGTATTGGCCGGGCTGGCAATCGGGGTGGAACTCTTCACAGGCACGTTTTATCTATTGATGATCGCCGTCGGGCTTGCTGCCGGCGGCGGCGTGGCATTGCTGGGCGGTGCGCTGGAATGGCAGTTGCTGGTGGCCGCGGCGGTCGGTTTTATCGCGATGGGCGTGCTGCGCCGCAGCGGTTTCGGCAAGATGCGCAAGGATGACGCCGCACGCGACCCGAATGTGATCCTCGACATCGGCCAGAGCGTACATGTGGATCAATGGAACAATGTGGACGGCACGCAAACGGCGCGCATCCGCTATCGCGGCGCGGAGTGGGATGTGGAACTCGCGCCGGGAAGTCCAGTGCAAGCGGGGCAATTCATCATTCGGGAAGTACGGGGCAGCCGCCTGATCGTCTCTCATCAATAAGGAGCATTCTCATGTTCGGTAGCGTGACGCTGGTCATTTTTTTCATTGCCATCATCTTTGTGATCAAGACTGTCAAGGTTGTGCCGCAGCAGCATGCCTGGGTGGTCGAACGCCTCGGCAAATACCATGCAACGCTAGGACCGGGATTGAACGTCGTGGTGCCTTTCATCGATCGCATCGCTTACAAGCACATCCTCAAGGAAATTCCGCTCGATGTGCCGCCGCAGGTGTGCATCACGCGCGACAACACGCAACTGCAGGTCGACGGCATCCTGTACTTCCAGATCACCGACCCTATGCGCGCTTCCTACGGCTCGTCGAATTACATCGCGGCGATCACGCAATTGGCGCAAACCACCTTGCGTTCGGTGATCGGCAAGATGGAACTCGACAAGACCTTCGAAGAACGCGACCACATCAACACCGCCATCGTCAGCGCCATCGACGAATCGGCCGAGAATTGGGGCGTGAAAGTGTTGCGCTACGAGATCAAGGATTTGACACCGCCGAAGGAAATCTTGCACGCCATGCAGGCGCAGATCACCGCAGAGCGTGAAAAGCGCGCACTGATCGCCGCCTCCGAGGGGCGCAAGCAGGAGCAGATCAATATCGCGACCGGCGAACGTGAAGCTGCCATCGCCAGATCGGAAGGCGAGAAGCAGGCCTCGATCAATCGTGCCCAAGGTCAGGCTGCGGCAATTGTCGCCATTGCCGAAGCCAGCGCCGACGCGTTGCGCAAGACCGCAGCGGCGATCCAATCGCCGGGCGGTTCGGATGCGGTGAGCCTGAAGGTGGCCGAGCAATATGTCGCGGCTTTTTCGCAACTTGCCAAGACCAATAATTCGATTATCGTTCCCGCCAACCTGGGAGACATCAGCACGCTGATCGCCAGCGCCATGCAGGTGGTAAAGGCTCAATCGAAATAGCATTCCGCACGGATAAAAAACGGAAGGCGTTTGAAGCTCGGTTCTTCAAACGCCTTTGTTTTTGGCTGCGCCGCAATTGCTTGCCTGCACCGAAAGCGCGTCTGATTCGACTGCATCATACGGCAGCACGATATCGACGCACAGGCCGCCATCCAGGCGGTTGAACGCGCGGATCTGGCCGCCGTGCGCTTCGACGATACGGCGTGCGATGGTCAGTCCGAGGCCATAGCCGTTGGTGTTTTTCTGCGTGCGGCTGCTGCGGAAGAAGGGCTCGAAGATCAGTTGCAACTCCTCTTCCGGCACGCCCGGACCGTGGTCGATGACGGAGACCAGCAAACGCCGCTTTTCCTTGTCGACCTGAGTGTTGATCGCCACGGTAGTACCGGCGGCGGTTTGTTTGATGGCGTTGCGCACGACATTTTCGATAGCGCGGTAAATCAGTTCGGCGCCGCCCTTGATGACGACATTGCAGTGCGCCAGGCCTTCCACGTGACGATCGACCGCCCCAGCCTCGAAGCGGGCGTCGTTGATGATTTCAGCAAGCAGATCCTGCATGCGGATGTGATCTTCCATCGCGCCTGTGACGCCCGCTTCCAGGCGGGATAGGGTCAGCAGTTCGCCCACCAGCTTATCCATGCGCATGCCTTCGCGCTCGATGCGTTCGAGTGTGGCGGCCGTCTTCTCCGGTTGCAGGCGCGCCAGTCCGATGGCGGCTTGCAGCCGGGCGATTGGCGAACGGAGTTCGTGCGAGACGTCATGCAGGAGACGCCGCTGGCTGTCCATCAGTGCGCGCAGCTTGTCGGTCATGCCGTCGAAGTCGCGTCCCAGGTCGGCCAGTTCATCGCTGCGTTTTCCCATCAGCGGCGCCAAGCGCTTGTTCAGATTGCCCAAGGCGGCCTGCGCGAACGCGGACTTGAGTTGGCGGATCGGCTTGGAAAAATACCAGGCTAGCAACATGGCGAAGAACAGGCTGGCGACTGCGGCGACCAGCATCGGCATCATCGGGAAAAAAAACGGCGGCGCAGGCGCCCGCAATGCCGGCCGGTCTTCGTGTACCGGCGGCGTGTTTTCCATGTTGGGCGGAGAAGGAAGAAACAGCAGGTAAGTGTGGCCGTCAGCGGCCTTGATTTGGGCGACGACGCGGCGATGGGGGGCCGCTCCGAGCAAGGACCGGGCTTCTTCCAGCAGCCGCGGATTGACAGCGCGTCCCAGCAATTCGTGTTGTTCTTCGTCGACGGCGTAAACCTGATGCCGCTCGGTGTTGCGAACCAACTCGCGCAGCGCCTCGGTGCCGCCGTATTGCAAGGTGGCGGCGGCGGAACGGATCATGAATGCCGCCGGCGGACTCAGGTCGATGCCCGGGTCGCGCAGGCTGCGTTCACGGCTCTCCAGGGAGAACATGATGCCCATGCCGATGATCGCCGTCAGTTGCGCCACCATGATGAAAAAAAAGAACTTCCAGAACAGCCGGCCCACCGTTACTCCTTGATGAACTGATAACCCAAGCGATAGACGGTCTGGATACAGGATTTGTCGCTGCCAAGCGTGGCGATTTTCTGACGAATGCTGCTCAGGTGGACGTCGATGTTGCGGTCGAAGCGGGCCAGCGGACGGCCCAGCCCCTGTTCCGACAGGTGTTGTTTGCTGACCGGCTTGCCGGCGTTACGGGCTAGCACTTCAAGCAGGTTGAATTCGCTGCTGGTCAATTCCAGTGGTTGTCCGGACCAGGTTGCGCGGCGTTGTTCCGGCCACATGGACAATGCGCCGACAGCCAGCGGCGAATAAGGGCTGTGATCGGGATTCTCGACCACCGTGCGGCGCAGGATGGCGCGCAAACGCGCCGTCAGCTCGCGCGGCGTGCAAGGCTTGGGTACATAGTCGTCGGCGCCCAGTTCGAGGCCGATGATGCGGTCGGTGTCGTCGCCCTTGGCGGTCAGCATGAGCACCGGCAGGTTGCTTTTGGCGCGAATGCGGCGCAGCGTTTCGAGGCCGTTCAGGCGCGGCATCATGACATCCAGCACGACGATGGCATAGTGGCCCGAGAGCGCTTCGGCGATCCCGCTTTCGCCGTCGTAGGCGACACGCACTTCAAATTTCTCCTGCTCAAGATATTCCTTGAGCATGTCAACGAGTTCAATGTCGTCGTCTATCAGCAATACTTTTGACATCGTCGCCTGTTTCACTTTCTTTGATTTCTGCAGCACTTCGGATAGCGCAATCATATGCTCAAAAGGCCGGCGGGCGGTACAAGGGTAACGATTGGCATCCGTATCTTTACATTGTTTTACTTGCACTTTTTCTGCGCGGTCATCGATGCCGCCGGTCGCCTGGAAAGATGCCCGCGCGAAAACGGCGGCCTTGCGAAGCCGTGTATCGCGGCTGCCGACCGGAATTTACCCGGTTTTACATGCAAGGATGGGGTTTTACATGTAGCTATGGCCGATACTATTCGCAGCCGGCATCTTCGAGGTTTGGGTTACGAGGTGCAAATGAGGGTAAAGAACCGGCGCCATTCGTGCTCGCAAAGCCATCAAGCAGGGGAAAAGTACATGAACAGCAACGACACATCCGATAGCGGTCATTTCAGATTTCGGGGCTTGCCTGACAAGTCGCGTGCAAGGCTTTGCAGTGGCAACGCGGTCGGCTCGATTGCATGAGCGGCATGCACGGAATGGCAAGTATGGATGAGATGGACTTGATACATGTTGCATGACAAGCTTTTGCAAGACCCGCGCCATTTGCAGGAACTGATGCAGTTGTTGACGCAGAGCATCGCCGCGGATGTGCAGGGCAGACCCGAAGAGGCATTGGACGCCGTCGAGCGGGCGATTGCTCTCGATCCGGCCTTTGTGCCGGCGCTGATGCGCCGCGCCGGCCTGCTGCTGGAGCAGGAGCGCTACGACGAAGCCATTGAAGCTTGCGACGACTGCCTGCGGAGTTTCCCTACGCTGGAAGAGGCGAGCCAGTCGCGGCAGCGCGCCGTGATCCTCGCGCTTGAGCAATGCCAATTGTTGCTGGAAGAACACGCGGAGAATGCCGATCTCCTGTGCCGGCAAGCCACATTGCAGATGCGGCTGGAGCGCTTCGACGAAGCCCTTGCCAGCCTCGATCGCGCTCTGGATTTCGCGCCGACGCACCAGCGGGCCTTGAATCAGCGCGGCGACGTATTGCTGCATCTGAACCGCCATGAAGAGGCCGTGTTGTGCTATGACCGCATCCTGGCACAATCGGCCGAAGATGCGGCCGCCATCTACAATCGCGGCAACGTCCTGCAAAAGATGAACTGCATCAATCAGGCGCTATGGTGCTACGAACAGGCATTGAGCCGGCAGCCGAATTTTCCCGAGGCGGAAATGGCGCAAAGCTATTGCTTGTTGTTGCAAGGCGATTTCGCCGGCGGCTGGCAGCATCACGAGGCGCGTTGGCGCACAGGGCAACTACGCGGACAGGGACTGTTCCCACACATTCCCGCCTGGCTGGGCGAGCCCTCGCTCGAAGGCAGGAGCATCCTGTTGTGGGCCGAGCAGGGACTGGGCGACACCATCCAGTTCGCGCGCTATATCCCGCTGATTGCCGAGATGGCCGCGCAAGTCACCGTCTGCGTGCCGGAAACCCTGCGCCGTTTATTGTCTTCCCTGGTGGCGGCACCCAATGTGACACTGGTGAGCAACGACAAGACGCTCATTCCGCTCGACTTTCATTGCCCTTTGATGAGTCTGCCGCTGGCGCTGAGCTGGAAGCTGGCGACGATTCCAGCCGCCGCTCCCTACCTGCATGCCGATACGCAAGCCAAGCGGCAGTGGGCAGCGGCGCTCGGCCCAAGGTCGCGGCTCAGGGTCGGTCTGGCATGGGCCGGACGGCAATTCGACATGATCAATTACACGCGCGACATTCCATTGAGCCATCTGCGGCCGCTGGTGGACATCGACGTCGAGCTGGTCAGCCTGCAGCAGCAGATTCCATCAGGCGATGTGCCCGAGATGGAGCAGTGGCGGCGCATGCGCCGTTTTGAGCACGACATGATCGACATGGCGGAAACCGCCGCACTGATCGACAATCTTGATCTGGTCATCAGCGCCGACACCGCGATGATTCATCTTGCCGGCGCGCTGGGCAAGCCGGCCTGGTTGTTGCTGCGCTATGAAAGCGAGTGGCGCTGGGGCTGGCAGACCGGCAGTTCGCGCTGGTATCCGACCGTCAAGGTGTTCCGACAGCAAATCCGGGGGGATTGGTCAGGCGTGGTGGAAGAGGTTGCGGAATGCCTGCGGCTGGCCGCAGGCAAATAAATAAGCGTCGCTGAGCGCCAAGGGGGAATGCACCGATCAGCGGCGGTGCGTCTTCATGGCTGCCTGGATTTCGCGCTGGCTGTCGCGCTGTTTCTCGGTCTCGCGCTTGTCGTGTTGTTTCTTGCCCTTGGCCAGGCCGATCTCGCACTTGATGCGGCCCTTGCTGAAATGCAGGTTCAGCGGCATCAGGGTGTAACCCGAGCGTTCCACCTTGCCGATCAGCTTGGCTATTTCCGCAGCATTGAGCAGCAGCTTGCGCGTGCGCGTGGTTTCCGGGTGGACGTGGGTGGACGTGCTGGTGAGGGCGCTGATATGCGCGCCGAACAGGAAAATCTCGCCGTTGCGGATGATCACGTAGGCTTCCTTGATCTGCGCTTTGCCGGCACGGATGGCTTTGACTTCCCAGCCTTCCAGGACGATGCCTGCTTCATAACGTTCCTCGATGAAGTAATCGAAAAATGCTTTTTTATTATCAACAATACTCATCTGGTCGGAAAATCCGTGGTGTCGGTTAAAATTTCAACTTTGCGATTTTATCAAACGGACCACCTTTCATGGCAGTCGTACATAAAACAGTCTTGATCAATTACAGCGCGGAGCAGATGTTCAAGCTGGTCGACCGCGTCGAAGACTATCCCGAATTCCTGCCCTGGTGCGGTGGCGTCGACGTCGAAGAGCGCCACGGCGACAAGCTCAAGGCCAAGCTCAAGATCAATTATCACGGCCTCAAGCAATCCTTCACCACCGAGAACACCAATGTGCCTCCAAGCAACATGACCATGCATCTGGTGGAAGGGCCGTTCAAGCATTTCGAAGCGCGCTGGAACTTCAAGGTCTTACGCGACGACGCCTGCAAGATCGAGTTTGACATGCAATACGAGTTTTCCAGTCGCATCCTGGAGTCGGTGATCGGCCCGGTATTCAGCATGATCGCCAACAGTTTCGTCGACTCTTTCTGCAAACGTGCAGAACAGATATATGGCTGAGGCGCAGCAATTGCAAGCCGGACAGTTGCAGGTCGAGATCTGTTACGCCGCGCCGGATCTGTGCATCCGCAAGCCGGTCAGCGTGCAGGCCGGCACGACCGTGCAGCAGGCCATCATGCAAAGCGGCGTATTGCGCGAGTGTACAGCAATCGACCTGACCGTCTGCCGCGTCGGCATCTACGGCAAGCTCAAGACGCTGGACACCGTGCTGCGCGACAATGACCGTATTGAAATCTATCGTCCGCTGATTGCCGATCCCAAGGATTCGCGCCGGCGCCGCGTCGTGAAAAAAGGCGGGAAGGGTGCTTAACCCGCGCGTTCCTGCTTGCCTGTGGCAATGTTAAGGCAACGGTGCGGCAAATAAGCTGCACATTTCACGGAAAAATCAAGGTCGACGCGACGGGCACAAAAGTTTTCTGTATAATTCGCTTTTGCGCCTATAGGAAATGCTATGCGTCTTCTCCAAAAAGCACTCACGTTCGATGACGTGCTCCTCGTCCCGGCCTACTCGGACATCCTTCCCAAAGATACTTCCCTTGCTACGCGTCTGACACGCAACATCCGCCTGAATATTCCGCTGGTTTCCGCGGCAATGGATACCGTGACCGAAGCGCGCCTGGCGATTGCCATCGCGCAGGAGGGCGGCATCGGAATCGTCCACAAGAACCTGACGCCCAAGGAGCAGGCGCGCGAAGTCGCCAAGGTGAAGCGTTTCGAATCCGGCGTGGTGCGCGATCCGATCACCATCCCGCCGACCATGAAGATCCGTGAAGTGATCGCGCTTTCGGAACAGCACGGCATCAGCGGTTTCCCGGTCGTCGAAGGCAGCAGCCTGGTAGGCGTGATCACCAACCGCGACCTGCGCTTCGAGGAAGACCTCGACGCCGAAGTACGGGCCAAGATGACCCCGCGCGAGAAACTGGTCTACGTCAAGGACGGTGCCGATCCGGAAGAAGCCAAGCGCCTGATGAACAAACATCGCCTCGAACGCGTGATGGTCGTCAACGACAAGTTCGAGTTGCGCGGCCTGATCACCGTCAAGGACATCCAGAAATCCACCGCCCATCCGTTCGCCAGCAAAGACGGCCAAGGCAAGCTGCGCGTCGGCGCGGCCGTCGGTGTTGGTCCCGACAATGACGAACGCATCGAATTGCTGGTCGCCGCTGGCGTCGACGTCCTGGTCGTCGATACCGCCCACGGCCATTCCGCCGGCGTCCTCAATCGCGTCAAATGGGTCAAGACCCGCTACCCGCACGTTGAAGTGATCGGCGGCAACATCGCCACCGGCGCGGCCGCCAAGGCATTGGTCGAGCATGGCGCCGACGCGGTCAAGGTAGGCATCGGCCCCGGCTCGATCTGCACCACCCGTATCGTCGCCGGCGTCGGCGTGCCGCAGATATCCGCCATCGCCAATGTGGCGAAAGCGCTGGAAGGCACCGGCGTGCCGGTCATCGCCGACGGTGGTATCCGCTTCTCGGGCGATGTCTCCAAGGCACTGGCCGCAGGCGCTTCCAGCGTCATGATGGGCAGCATGTTCGCCGGCACTGAAGAAGCGCCGGGAGAAGTGATCCTGTTCCAGGGCCGCAGCTACAAATCGTATCGCGGCATGGGCAGTCTCGGCGCCATGACCGACGGTTCGGCCGACCGCTACTTCCAGGACGGCGAAAACAACGCCGACAAGCTGGTCCCGGAAGGCATCGAAGGCCGCGTCGCCTACAAGGGCAGCGTTGTGGCGATCCTGTATCAACTGGTGGGCGGCGTGCGTTCCTCGATGGGGTATTGCGGTTGCGCCACCATCGATGAATTCCGCGAAAGAGCCGAGTTCGTCGAGATCACCTCGGCAGGCATGCGCGAGTCGCATGTCCACGACGTCCAGATCACCAAGGAAGCCCCTAACTACCGCGCCGACTAAGCAAGGTGACGATAGTGACAAAAGGCCGCGCTCCTTTTCGGGTTGCGGCCTTTTGACTTATTTTCGCCGCCGGAACATTTTCAAACTTGCCTATCATCACATCCATGCACTCTAAAATTCTGATCATCGATTTCGGTTCCCAGGTCACCCAACTGATCGCTCGTCGCGTGCGTGAAGCCGGCGTGTTTTCCGAAGTCTTTCCCTACGACGTCAGCGACGAGTTCGTTCGCAACTACGGTGCGTCCGGCGTGATTCTTTCGGGCGGTCCGAACAGCGTGACGGAGGGCGACACGCCGCGTGCGCCGCAAGCGGTGTTCGAGCTGGGGGTGCCGGTCCTCGGTATTTGTTACGGCATGCAGACCATGGCCGAGCAACTGGGCGGCAAGGTTGAAAACGGCAAGCTGCGCGAATTCGGTTACGCCGAAGTGCGCGCCCACGGCCATACCGCTTTGCTCAAAGATATCGCCGACTTCACCACAGCCGAAGGCCACGGCATGCTCAAGGTCTGGATGAGCCACGGCGACAAGGTCAACGAAATGCCGCACGGCTTCAAGCTGATGGCATCCACCGGCAACTGCCCGATTGCCGGCATGGCCGATGAAGAGCGTCGTTTCTACGCGCTGCAGTTCCACCCGGAAGTCACGCACACGTTGCAAGGCAAGGCATTGCTGAGCCGTTTCGTGCTCGACATCTGCGGTTGCAAGTCGGACTGGAACATGCCCGACTACATCGCCGAAGCGGTCGAATCGATCCGCAAGCAGGTCGGCAGCGACGAAGTCATTCTCGGCCTGTCCGGCGGCGTCGACAGCAGCGTGGCTGCCGCGTTGATCCACCGCGCCATCGGCGACCAGTTGACCTGCGTGTTCGTCGACCACGGCTTGCTGCGTCTGGATGAGGGCAAGATGGTCATGGAGATGTTCGGCAAGAACCTCGGCGTCAAGGTGATCCACGTCGACGCCACCGACCAGTTCATGGGCCATCTGGCCGGCGTGACCGACCCTGAAGCCAAGCGCAAGATCATCGGTCGTGAATTCGTCGAAGTGTTCCAGGTTGAATCGGGCAAGTTGAAGAGCGCCAAATGGTTGGCGCAGGGTACGATTTATCCTGACGTCATCGAGAGTGCAGGCAAGGGCAAGAAGGCCGCCCATACCATCAAGAGCCATCACAACGTCGGCGGCTTGCCCGAAACGCTGAACCTGAAATTGCTGGAACCGCTGCGCGAACTGTTCAAGGACGAAGTGCGCGAACTGGGCGTGGCGCTCGGCCTGCCGCACGAAATGGTGTACCGCCATCCGTTCCCGGGCCCGGGCCTGGGCGTGCGCATCCTCGGCGAAGTGAAGAAAGAATTCGCCGACCTGCTACGCCGCGCCGATGCGATCTTCATCGAAGAACTGCGCAACACCAAGGACGCCGATGGCCAAAGCTGGTACGAAAAGACCAGCCAGGCCTTTGCCGTGTTCCTGCCGGTCAAGTCGGTCGGCGTGATGGGCGACGGACGCACCTACGAATATGTGGTGGCCTTGCGCGCAGTGCAGACTCAGGACTTCATGACTGCACACTGGGCGCATTTGCCGCACGAACTGCTGGGCCATGTGTCCAATCGCATCATCAACGAAGTGCGCGGCATCAACCGCGTGGTCTACGACATTTCGGGCAAGCCGCCTGCGACGATCGAGTGGGAATGAAATTCCTCGCGGAGATATTGTTCGCTAGTTGATTGACTAGAACTCATTTCATAAATAGGCGTGATAAGAAATGAGTTCTATTAAAGCCCTGTTTTTACAGGGCTTTATATTCTGGGCGCCAGCGTGGCTACGAGTGATAGCGGCCACATCATTTTTTAGCACCATTTTTAGACTTCCCCCATGGAAATTAAAGTCAACTTTCTCGATAAGCTGCGTCTTGAAGCGAAGTTCGATGACTTCACGGTGGTGGCCGACCAGCCTATCCGTTATAAGGGCGATGGCTCGGCGCCTGGCCCCTTCGATTATTTTCTGGCCTCATCGGCCTTGTGTGCGGCTTACTTCGTGAAGTTGTACTGCAACACTCGCAACATTCCTACCGAAAATATCCGCCTGTCCCAGAACAATATTGTTGATCCGGAAAACCGCTACCAGCAAATTTTCAAGATTCAGGTTGAGCTACCGGCTGATATTCAGGAAGCAGACCGCCGGGGAATATTGCGTTCCATCGAACGTTGTACGGTGAAAAAGGTAGTGCAAGCCGGGCCTGAGTTTGTCATTGAAGAGGTGGAGAACCTGGATGCCGATGCTCAGTCGCTGCTGGCGTTGAAGCCGGCTTCCGACGCCAGCACCTATATTGCGGGCAAGGATCTGCCGCTGGAGCAGACCATCGCCAATATGTCGGGTGTTTTGGCTGGCTTGGGCATCAAGATTGAAATCGCGTCGTGGCGCAATATCATTCCCAATGTATGGTCCTTGCATATCCGCGATGCGCACTCGCCGATGTGTTTTACCAATGGCAAGGGCGCGACCAAGGAAAGCGCGTTGGCATCGGCCTTGGGCGAGTATATCGAACGGCTCAACAACAACCATTTCTACGCCGGTGCGTTTTGGGGCGAAGACATCGCCAATGCGGCGTTTGTGCATTACCCGAGCGAGCGCTGGTTCAAGCCTGGCCGCAAAGATGCGCTGCCCGCTGAAATTCTCGATGAGTACTGCTTGCAAATCTACAATCCCGATGGCGAGTTACGTGGCTCGCATCTGGTCGACACCAACTCCGGCAATGTAGAGCGCGGCATTTGTTCGCTGCCGTATGTGCGGCAGTCGGACGGCGAAGTGGTGTATTTCCCGTCCAACCTGATCGAAAACCTGTTCGTCAGCAATGGCATGAGTGCCGGTAATACGCTGGCTGAGGCGCAGGTGCAATGCCTGTCCGAAATTTTCGAACGGGCAGTAAAGCGCGAAATCCTGGAAGGTGAAATCGCATTACCTGATGTGCCGCAGGAAGTGCTGGCGAAATATCCCGGCATCCTGGCCGGGATTCAGGCATTGGAAGAGCAGGGCTTTCCGGTGCTGGTGAAGGATGCATCCCTGGGTGGGACCTACCCGGTGATGTGCGTCACCTTGATGAACCCGCGCACAGGCGGTGTCTTTGCCTCGTTCGGGGCGCACCCAAGCTTCGAGGTGGCGCTGGAACGCAGTCTCACGGAATTACTGCAGGGGCGCAGTTTTGAAGGTCTGAACGATTTGCCTCGGCCTACCTTTGCAAGTGAAGCCGTGACTGAGCCAAATAACTTCGTCGAACACTTTATCGATTCCAGCGGTATCGTGTCGTGGCGCTTTTTCAGCGCCAAAGCGAATGTCGAGTTTGTCGAGTGGGATTTTTCCGGCCGAGGGCAGAATGACAAAATGCACTCCAATGCCGAGGAAGCCGCCACCTTGTTCGCCATTCTCGAAAACATGGGAAAAGAGGTGTACACAGCGGTATATGACCAGTTGGGTGCCGTAGCCTGCCGGATTTTGGTGCCCGGCTATTCGGAAGTTTACCCGGTAGAGGATTTGATCTGGGACAACACAAACAAGGCGCTATTGTTCCGCGCCGATATCTTGAACTTGCATGGTTTGGACGATGCCGGCCTGGCTGCACTGCTGGAGCGGTTGGATAGCAATGAGTTGGATGAGTACTCCGATATCGCCACTTTGATCGGCATCGAATTTGACGAGAATACGGAGTGGGGGCAGCTAACGGTTCTCGAGTTGAAGCTGCTGATTCATCTCGCCTTGCAGCAGTTTGAGGCGGCGCAAGAGCTGGTGGGAGCTTTCCTGCAGTACAACGACAACACGGTCGAGCGCGGATTGTTTTACCAGGCCTTGAATGTGGTGCTGGAGGTGCTGCTCGATGACGACCTGGAACTGGACGACTACGCAGTCAACTTCCGTCGGATGTTCGGTAACGCTCGGATGGACGCGGTAATGGGGTCAGTGGACGGCAGCGTGCGCTTCTTCGGGTTAACGCCAACGAGTATGAAACTGGAGGGCCTCGACAGGCACCGCCGCCTGATCGACAGCTACAAAAAATTGCATAGGGCGCGAGCCAACGTGGCGGCTACAGCCGGTTAGGGTGACGCGTCATGGCTGGATGCCATGATGTCGTTTAACTTTCGCCACAAACGCATGTTCGATACCAGGGCTACTATCTGTGCCGGTGTGCGTCAGTGTTGATGCCGCCAACCGGAAGGTCAACCGGAATGGATGGCGCCTGTGATGGTGTACGAGCTACTGTGCCAGACTGGCACTTACTGGCTGAGGAAACGGTTCTAAAGTGATATCAAGATCGACACCATTGATCAGTCACGGTATCTGTGTGCAGCAACTTGCAAGAGGTGCTCGTTGGCTTCAACGATCAGTAGTCGCGCCCCAGGCATGCAGTTCATGGAGATCCGAAATGCATGGATCAAGCTATAACGTTAAAGCTTCAGTAGCTTGGCTTGCAGTAACTGCACGAAGCGTGCGAGCTCTGTAGAGTCCATGTCGGAAACCACCCAGAACTGCATGCGTGCATCGCTCCAATGGCTGAGATTGAAGCCTTTAATTTGAGTGTTTTGGATGGCGCTTTGGCTTTCTGATGGCCAGACGAACAAGTTGATCACATGCCCGTGTCGCCCGTAGACCAGAGTGGCGATAGAGTTTTTATCGATGTGTTCAACCCGGCCGCCCAACAGAGGGAAGTCGTCTGCTGCCAAGTCCAGCACCGGGGGAGCATAGTCCAGTTTGCCTTGAAACCAAGGTTTGACAGTATGGCGGTCGCTGGACTGAACTTGAAGCAGGGGGCCAACCCGGAGTGAGCGGACATGGTCGGCGACCAGTTCTTCGTCGATTGAGTTCAGCAAGCTCAGTGGCGGTATACGGGGGGTGAGTAACAAAGTGAGGGCGACTCCGAACAGGAAACTGATGGCCAGGTTGCGCCATCCAATGAGGTCGATGGCCCAGCTCTTGCCCAACCGGATCTTGGGGCGAATAGATTTCGGGGCCTTGTTCTTTGAGGCCGGGTCAGGTTGTCCGGCGGAGGCCAGCAGCAGTTGAGTGCGAAATTTGGCGCGTAACTGATCGTCCATCTTGTAGCGGGTGGCTTGTTGTTGAATCAGTGCGGAGAGTTCTTCGTCTTGCTTGTCCTTCATCTCAGTTTCCTTCTTCAGTGCTCAGCAGCAACACCTTGAGGCGTGCTCTTGCGCGCGACAGGCGTGACATCACCGTGCCGATTGGTAGTTCCGCGATTTGGGCGATTTCGGCATATTCCAAGCCTTCTAGCTCTCTCAGCACGATGATCTCCCTTAATTTGGTGGGCAAGGCTTGCAATGCCTGGTTGACTCGACCCACTTCTTGTTTTTGGTGGATCAACGTTGCTGGGTCGGGCGAATGTTGTCCATCTTGGTGATGTAAGCTCTCCAGTACGTCGTCGTCAAATCCGGTGATTTCCAGATGACCATTTTGCTGTTGCAGATGGGTATAGCAGGCATTGCGAACAATGCCCAAAAACCAGGGGCGGGCATCGTCTCCCTGCAAGTTGCCGAGAAAGCGGAAGGCTTTCAATGAGGCCTCTTGCAACACGTCGCCGGCGGCGACTTCATCGTGCAGCAACCAGCGTGCCAGGTTATATCCGGCGTCCAGCCAAGGCAGGATGAGGGTTTCAAAGTTGCGGGTTGATGGCTTCATGAAGTCAGGATTCAAGGGGCTTTGCTGGCGGGCTTTGGTATGGGCTCGATGTGGATGGGGGGGACGCTTTTGAGGTAGACCGCCATGGCGCGAAGGTCAGCATCGCTGAGTTTGGACGTCCCTCGAACGACAGCCTTCATACCGGAGCCAACCAGGTCGGAGTCGGGTGTCATGCCTGTTTTGAGCAGATTCTGGATGTCCGCGACGGACCAGCCTCCGATGCCTGTGCTTACATCAGAGGTGATGTTGGGCGCATTCTGCCCATCAGGGCCGCCGACATTGCCTGAGAAGGCCAATGATGTTTTCAGTCCACCCATGACATTGCGAGGTGTGTGGCATTCCTCGCAATGCGCCACCGCATGAACCAGGTAGTTGCCACGGCTCCACGCGGCATCTCGAACCGGCGGTGCTTTTTTCAGATCTGAGTCGAAGAACAGGGTGCGCCAAAAAAACAGCAAAGGACGCCAGTTGAAGGGCGGCTTAACCTCGTGCGGTTTGTTGGGGGCTGGTACGGCAGGCAGAGTCATCATGTAGGCGTAGAGATCGGCTATATCACTATCGCTGAGCTTGGAAAAAGAGGGGTACGGAAACACGGGAAACAGGTATTCGCCTTGTTTGCCAACGCCTTCGCGCAAAGCGCGTTTAAAGTCAGCTTCGCTCCAGTTGCCTATGCCGAAACGTTTGTCGGGTGTGATGTTGGGCACTCTAAATGTACCAAAAGGTGTATCGAGACTCAAGCCGCCAGACGGCAGCGATGAACTACCGTTGCCCGCGTGACAGCCGATGCAGTCGGCCGCGTTGTAAATGTATTTGCCATTGGTGATGTTGGCCCCCGCGTTGGCAGCCGGGGCGATGCTTACGGCGCAAACCAACCCGATCATCCAAAGCCAAGGCTTTGATTGTTGTGCGTTTGTCATGGATGTGATTCCTTGTGCCAACGGGGGAGTCTTAGGCCAACGAACGACGGTTAGGTTTGGATTCCCCTGCATGCTCGGTAATGGTGCTATAGCCCAAACCCTTGAATGGATGTGCCGCATCCCAGGCGACGGGGGTCCGCTTGGGCTGGCTGCCAGCCAAGGGGAAGGGGAAGATCAGTGATTCCGCGGCGTGGTGGGCGATGCGCCCCGTCATCTGGTGGTGTTCTTGGTGGATGTGACCAAAAAACACGGTTGTGTTTTGATATGGGGTCAGGATGTCAATCGCTTTGGCGCCATCTTTGGTGGCCCAGTCCCAAGCCGGGTACATGTCAAACAATGGGCGATGCGCAAAGACCACCACGGGGGCGGTTTTGTCGAGCCGAGCCAGGTCGGCATGCAACCACTCCAGTTGCTGTTCGCCAATCAGGCCGTTAGGGTCAGACACATTGTCGAGCGCGACAAAATGAACGCCTTTATGCTTGAAGCTGTAGTGCCCCGTGCCAAAGACATGCTGGTACATTTCACCGTTGTCGAGTCCGGCGTCGTTCTCACCCGGGATGAAGCGAACATCTTTGACCTTGAGTTCGCTGACGATGGCTTTGAATTCGGTCATGCGGCGTTGACGCTCTTTTTCATCGGCAGCGGCGTGGGTCAGGTCGCCGGTGAACATGATGAAGTCGGGCTGGCGCTCGAGGCTGTTGACAGCTGCCACCGCTTTGCGAAGCGTGTTCTTGGCTTCTGGGTTGGGTGGTCCCTCAAAACCCCAATGGGTGTCTGTCATCTGGACAAAGAAGAAGTCTTCTCCAGCGGCTGCCTGGGCGCTTCCCCAAGGCCCCAGGCCCGAGGCTAAAACAGCGCCGCCCACGCCAGCAAGTTTGAGGAAATCGCGACGGTCAAAGGGTTGATTCATCATTTGTATGGCTCCAGAGTTGGGCATCGAAGGTCGACGCCTTATAGAAGCAATACCCTGATGACTTCGTTTTTATTCCAATCAACCGACTTTGTTACATATGTCCGCAGGAAAACGGGCTTCCTTTTAGTGATGTGACGGCCAGATCGCGAATTACAAAACGCAGCGAGCATGTGTCGGGTATATCGCCGCGCTCCTGAGACGGCGCAGCCGGAAATCAGTTTTGCCGGGCAACTTCCGTATGCGGCGGCAGTTGATAGCTCCAGGTCTCGCTCAGCGCTTTTCCATTTCGCACCAACGCCGCGCGCATTTCCACCGGCTTGCGGGGATCTTTCACTTTCACGCGCAGCGTCAGGCGCCAGCCCTGGATCGCCGAGTTGGGCTGCACGGAACTGCTGAGCAACTCGGCATTGTCGTCAACGCTGATTTGAGCGCTCACGCCGGCGTCGTGAGGCAGTCTGGCCAGCGTCGGGCCTTCAAAATCGATCAGCAACGCGGTGCTGCCATCCAGTTGGCGAATCAGGTTGGCTTGCGTGAACTCCCCGGCGGTATGGAAGGTTTGCCTGACCCAGGCGACTTCCTTGCCGAGCAGGGCGGGTTCGTTCATGGTCCAGTGCATGCGATAGGCGAATTCCAGCGGGCTGCCTTTGGGAGGCAGTGCATCTGGCCGCCAGAAGGCCACGATATTGTCGTTGGTCTCATCCGGCGAGGGAATCTCCACCAGCTCCACCGATCCTTTTCCCCAGTCGCCTTTCGGCTCGATCCAGGCGCTCGGACGCAGGTCGTAACGATCCTTGAGGTCTTCAAAGCGTGAAAATTCGCGGCCGCGCTGCAGCAGTCCGAAACCTTTGGGATTGTCTATCCGAAAGGCGCTTACCGCCAGGCTTTGCGGGTTGTTGAGCGGTCGCCACAGCCACTCGCCATTGCCGGCATGAATGGCCAGCCCGTTGGAGTCATGGAGGGCGGGGCGGTAGTTGCGCCGGTCCGATTGCTGGTTGGGGCCGAATAGGAACATGCTGGTCAGCGGCGCGATGCCCAGCGTGTTGACGCTGTTGCGCAGGAATATCCTGGCCTGCACATCGACCATCGCATCTTCGCCGGGACGCAGGGTGAACTGATAGGCGCCGGTCGCGCGCGGAGAATCGAGCAGGGCGAAGATGACCAGTTGTTCGTCCTTCGGTGCCGGCCGCCTGATCCAGAATTCGCGAAAGTTGGGGAATTCTTCGCCGCTAGCCACGGCGGTGTCGATCGCCAGGGCGCGTGCCGACAAGCCGTAGACCTGGTTTTTGCCGATTACCCGGAAATAACTGGCGCCCAGGACGCTCATGATTTCGTCTTCCTTGTCTTTCCTGTTGACCGGATACAATACGCGGAAACCGGCATAGCCCAGTTTGGCGGTGGCGTTCTTGTCAAATGCCAGGCTGCCGAAATCGAAGCGCTCCGGATCGTATCTGATCTCATCGATTTGCGCGCCGTGGATTTCGTTGATCTTCACCGGCGTATTGAACTGCATGCCTTGGTGGTAAAACGCCAGCTTGAATGGCGTGGCAAGATTGCGCCATTCGAACTTCTCCGGCCGCGGCTGGATCTGCTGGTAATCGGCGAACTGCATCTGGCTGAAGACGGGCGGCAGATTGCTGGCCGGCGCAACATAAGCTTGTTCCATCAGCGCCTTCGCTCTGGCGGTCACATCTTCCAACGAAAATGCCTGCGCCTGCAAGGCGCAGAGCAGCAGGGAGGCGGGTGCCAGGCATCGCAGGGCGGATTTCGTTTTTTGACGCACGGATATTTTTGCAGCGGTGAAGATCACGAATCTCTCCAGGAAAACGAGATAGGAATAGGGGTGGTTTGCGCGCCTGTCATGGCGGAATCGCGGAGGCGTTATTGTTGCCGCTGGCAATATTTGCCATTAAGCTTTCGCGTTTCGACGTCACGACGAGTTTTTGCTCTCTGGCGGAAACCTTAAAGGGTATCACAGCAGGCAAAGGGGAGCAGGGAGCGGAAAGAGCGGAGGAAAGGCGTTAATTCTTCGCTTGCATGGCACAATGCGCATCGATTCGCCGTGCTTCTTGCATCGTCGGCGTCGACGGCGTTGATGCTCCCCGCATGCCCGCGTCTTTTTCAATCAAATCAATGGATAAACGGTGTCAATCGACTACGACAAGAAACAGGATGGCCTAAGTATTTTTCAGATTTTCCGCACGACCCGGACACGCAAGCGAATGGAGGTGTCGTATTTGCTGGCCGCGGCTGCATGGCTCGCCAGCCCTCTGGCGTTGGCCGACATGAATGTCGCGCTGCTGGACAACAAACCGGCTTTCATCGCCGATGTGATGCGCCAGATGACGCTCGACGAGAAGATCGGGCAATTGCGTCTGATTAGCATCGGTTCCGACATGCCTCAGCCGCAGCTTCTCAAGGAAATCGCCGCCGGCCGCATCGGTGGCACGTTCAACACGGTGACGCGCGCCGACAACCGTCCTTTGCAGGATGCCGCGGTCAAACGCAGCCGCCTGAAGATCCCGCTGTTTTTCGCCTATGACGTGGTGCACGGCCATCGCACCATTTTTCCGATCAGTCTGGCTCAGGCGTCGAGTTGGGACATGGACGCGGTCAGCCTGAGCGCGCGCACTTCCGCGATGGAAGCCAGCGCCGACGGCATCGACATGACGTTCGCGCCGATGGTCGACATCTCGCGCGACCCGCGCTGGGGCCGGACATCCGAAGGTTTCGGCGAAGATCCGTATCTCGTTTCCGAGATCGCCAGGACCGCCGTCCATGCGTATCAGGGCAAGTCGCTTGCCGCCGCCGACAGCGTGATGGCCAGCGTCAAGCATTTCGCGTTGTACGGCGCCGTCGAAGGCGGCCGCGACTACAACACCGTCGACATGAGCCCGATGCGCATGTACCAGGACTACTTGCCCCCTTACCGCGCTGCTGTCGACGCCGGAGCGGGCGGCGTGATGGTTGCACTGAATTCGATCAATGGCGTGCCGGCGACTTCCAACACCTGGCTGATGCAGGATCTGCTGCGCAAGGATTGGGGCTTCCGGGGCGTCACCATCAGCGATCACGGCGCCATCGCCGAACTGATCCGGCATGGCGTCGCGAAAGACGGCCGCGAGGCGGCCAGACTGGCGATCCGGGCCGGCATCGATATGAGCATGCATGACTCCCTTTATCTTCAGGAGTTGCCCGGACTCGTCAAGTCGGGCGAAGTGAAAGAGCCGGAGATCGACAACGCCGTGCGCGAAATCCTGGGCGCCAAATACGACATGGGCCTGTTCCACGATCCTTACCGCCGTATCGGCGCCGCCGCCGGCGATCCGCCCGACGTCAATGCCGAAAGCCGCCTGCATCGCGCCGCAGCACGGGATGTGGCACGCAGATCGATGGTCCTGCTGGAAAACAGCAAGCAGATACTGCCTCTGAAAAAGGCCGGCGTCATCGCTCTGGTCGGCCCGCTGGCCGATGCGCCGATCGACATCATGGGCAGTTGGTCGGCTGCCGGCGTCGCCAGACAGTCCGTCACGCTCTATCAGGGTATGCGCACAGCGTTGGGCGACAAGGCGCGGCTGGTGTACGCGCGCGGCGCCAACGTCACGGACAATCAGCACATCGTCGACTACCTGAATTACCTCAACTGGGATAAGCCGGAGATCACGCAGGACAAGCGCTCTCCGGAGGCCATGATCGCCGAAGCGGTCAAGGCCGCCGGGCAGGCCGACGTCATCGTCGCAGCAGTGGGCGAGGCGCGCGGCATGTCGCATGAATCCTCCAGCCGGACCAGCCTGGACATCCCGGCCAGCCAGCACGCCTTGCTGGCGGCGCTGAAGGCAACCGGCAAACCGCTGGTGCTGGTCCTGATGAACGGCCGGCCGCTGGCATTGAACTGGGAGCGGGAGAACGCCGATGCCATCCTGGAAACCTGGTTCAGCGGCACCGAGGGCGGGAATGCGATTGCGGACGTGCTCTTCGGCGACTACAACCCTTCCGGGAAACTGCCGATTTCCTTTCCGCGCTCGGTCGGGCAGATTCCGATTTACTACAATCATCTCAGGATCGGCAGGCCTTTCATCGAAGGAAAGCCGGGCAATTACACGTCGCAGTACTTCGAGGAGGCGAATGGCCCCTTGTATCCATTCGGCTACGGCTTGAGTTATACCGATTTCAGCCTCTCCGACGTGAAGTTGTCGACGCGCACGCTGGACCGCGACGGCAAGCTCGACGCCAGCGTGACGCTCAGGAACACCGGCCGGCGCGACGGCGCCACCGTGGTCCAGTTGTATGTGCAGGATGTCTCGGCGTCCGTGGTCCGGCCTGTCAAGGAATTGAAGGATTTCCGCAAAATCATGCTCAAGGCCGGCGAGGAGAAGGTCGTCCATTTCACCGTCGATGCCGAAAAGTTGAAGTTCTTCAACGCAGGATTGCAATACGTGGCCGAACCGGGCGAGTTCAATCTCCAGATCGGACTGGACTCGCGGACGGTGCGGCAGCAAAGCTTCGAATTGCGGTGAGGAAAACCGTCCGTTTCGCATATCGCGAACCGGGCGGCAAGCCGGAAACAGGCGTGGAGAGTGGTAATATGTCGGTACTTGATGGTTGCCGTCCGAATAGCGGCATTCCCGCTGCCCTCAATCCATTTTTGCGCCATCGGCATTCCAGATCACCGTGACTTACAGCATCAAAGAAATTTTTTACACCTTGCAGGGCGAGGGCACGCATGCCGGTCGTCCGGCGGTGTTTTGCCGTTTCAGCGGCTGCAACTTGTGGACCGGCCGCGAAGAAGACCGCGGCAAGGCGATTTGCCAGTTTTGCGATACCGATTTCGTCGGCACGGACGGCGAGGGCGGCGGCAAGTTCAAAACCAGCGACGAGCTGGCGCAAGCCATCGATCGCTTGTGGCCGGCGTCGTATGCCGCCAGCAAATACGTAGTGTTCACCGGTGGCGAACCTTTGCTGCAACTGGACGAGGCTCTGATCGCCAGCATGCATGCGGTCGGCTTCGAGATCGCCATCGAGACCAACGGCACTATCCCGGTGCCGCGCGGCGTCGACTGGATTTGCGTCAGTCCCAAGATGGGGGCCGAGCTGAAGGTCTTTAAAGGCAGCGAACTGAAGGTCGTGATTCCGCAGCAGGCCCAGGTGCTGGCCGATTACGAGACGCTGGATTTCCAGCATTTCCTGCTGCAGCCGATGGACGGGCCCGACTCCGCGCGCAATACCAGGCTGGCGATCGAACTGGTCAAGAATAACCCCAGGTGGAAGCTGAGCATCCAGACCCACAAGTTGCTGCAGATACCTTGAACGTGGCCGCTCTTGGCGACACATGAATGCTTGCCATCGTCGGCGGCCGGGGCCGCCCGGCTATGCGCTTGATGACAATCCGGTTCCACCTTTAAACTGTAGAGCACTTGTACCGACCTTATGCTGACCATTACCCGTAAACTCGAATTCGACGCCGGCCACCGCATCCCGGATCATAAAAGCCAGTGCCGCAACCTGCACGGCCATCGCTATACGCTGGAAATCACTCTGGTCGGCAAGGTCATCGAAGTCGAAGGCAGTTCCGACAACGGCATGATCATGGATTTCTCCGACATCAAGACCTTGGCAAAACAGCATCTGGTCGATGTCTGGGACCACGCTTTCCTCGTGTACGAAAAAGACCGGCCGGTACGCGATTTCCTGGCCAGCCTGCCGGACCACAAAACGGTCGTGATCGACCGTATCCCAACCGTGGAAAACCTGGCGCGCACGGCATTCGACATTCTCAATGCCGCCTACAAGGATGCCTATGGCACGGGCCTGCACCTGCAAAAGCTGGTGCTGCATGAAACGCCCAACTGCTGGGCGGAAATTACTGCGGACTGAAGCATTAACGGACAACGGACCATGACCGAAGCGATCCGGTTAACGCAGATGCACCAGCACATGCGCCTGGCCTTGGCGCAGGCACAGCATGCCCGGGAACTCGGCGAAGTGCCGGTCGGCGCGGTGGTGGTGAAAGACGGCGAAGTCATCTCGACCGGCTTCAACCAGCCGATCGGCAAGCACGACCCGACCGCGCACGCGGAGATCATGGCCCTGCGCGCGGCGGCCGAGATCCTCGGCAACTACCGCTTGCCCGGCTGCGAGCTGTATGTCACGCTGGAACCTTGCGTGATGTGCGCCGGCGCCATGATGCATGCTCGGTTGGCGCGCGTGGTGTACGGCGCCGCCGATCCCAAGACCGGCGCCTGCGGCTCGGTGGTCAACCTGTTCGAACAGGAGCAATTGAACCACCATACCGAGCTGGTCGGCGACGTGATGGCGGAAGCCTGCGGCCAGATGCTGAAGGATTTTTTTGCAGAGCGGCGCGAACAACTGAAACAGGAGCGATTGCAGCGCCAGGCGATCGCGCATGCATTCGCAAACGCGCATTCAACCGATGATGAAGCCAATGACTGACCTCGCCCCCGATATCCATATACCCGCCGGCACCTGCGTCGCCATCGTCGCTCCGGGCGGTTACGCTCCCGACGAAGCCGCCGTCGGCCGCGGCATTGCCTTGCTGGAAGCGCAGGGATGCAAGGTCAAAAGCTACTATGATCACGCCGCGCGCCACCAGCGTTTCGGCGCTACCGATGCCGGTCGCGCCGCGCACATCCAGGAAGCGGCAGCCGACCCCGAAGTGCAGATCGTCATTGCATTGCGCGGTTCCTATGGCATGTCGCGCATCTTGCCGGTGCTGAACTATCGTGCGTTGGCAGCCAGCGGCAAACTGTTCGTCGGTTACAGCGACATTACCGCCTTGCACCTTGCCCTGCTGACGCAAACCAGGGCCGCCGGTTTCGCTGGGCCCATGCTGTGCGGTGATTTCGGCGCCGAAACGCCCAGCGCGATGACCATGAACAGTTTCTGGCGCACCGTCACGCAGCCGACGCAGACGATCCGCGTTGCCGAGACCGGCAACCCGACGCTGAAGACTTCAGGCATGCTGTGGGGCGGCAACCTGGCGATGATCGTGCATTTGCTCGGCACGCCGTATTTCCCGGAAGTCGACGGCGGCATCCTGTTCGTCGAAGACGTCAACGAGCATCCCTACCGCGTCGAGCGCATGCTGCTGCAACTGGAGCATGCCGGCGTGCTGGGGCGGCAGAGGGCAGTGCTGCTGGGCGATTTTTCCAACTACCGCCTGTCGGACTACGACAACGGCTACAACTTCGAGCAGATGCTGGCGTATGCGCGCCAGCATCTGTCGGCGCCTCTCCTGACCGGCTTGCCGTTCGGCCATATCCCCGATCGCGTGACCTTGCCGGTCGGCGCGCATGCCGACTTGCAGTCGGACGACAAGGGGTTTGTGCTGGAACTGAGCGGCTATCCTACCTTGCGCGCTTCCCTATAAAGGCTTGATCTCGACCTTGATGCCGTCGTTCAGCACCGTGATCGTGCCGGGTTCAAAGTGTTTGCCGTTCATCTCCAGTTGTTCCGGCTTGAAGGTATAGATCGGGTAGTCCTTCAATATCTGTTCGGCGGCGGCGTTGCCGATAGCATTGATCTGTGCCGCGTATAGCGCCGGCACGCCGGCAATGTCGACTTTTTCCACTGCCGGCGAGTCCAGGCGCACAGCGCGCGAGGCGGCATCATATTTGAGCGCGCTACTCAGTGACAAGGTGCCGACCACCGGCTTGCTCATCAGCAATTTGTTGTCGATCCGGGCATCCACCACCGTGGTCAGCCGATTGGCTGCTTGGTCCAGCGTCAGGCGCGGATTGCTGAGGTTGACGTCGAACATTTCCATATAACGCAGCTTGCGCGGGAATTGCGTGGCGATCGCCGATTGCAGGTCCTGCTGCGGGAAGGTGTATTCATTGGTCCAGATGTTGTAGGCCGCCCAACTGGCGCCGGATGCGGCCAGCGCACCGCAGGCGAGGATGGCGGCGCCCAACAGGCCGCGCAGGCGTTTGCCGGGGAGTCGTGTTGTCGTTTTGATCATGGGTCTTGTCCGGTGATGGGAAGAACTGGTTGGAACTCGTCCCGGCGCAATAATTCCTGGGCATTTTTCCTGCTCAGAGTGCCGGCGCGCCGGACTTTGCCTGCAATGGTAAAATTACCGGTTTACACCCGGCTCGTCAGACTCGATTTCGGGCAACTTTGATACGTAAAGGCTTTTTTCAGTGTTATCCACGGCAAACATCACCATGCAGTTCGGCCCCAAGCCGCTGTTTGAAAACATCTCGGTCAAGTTCGGCGAAGGCAACCGCTACGGTCTGATCGGCGCCAACGGCTGCGGCAAGTCGACTTTCATGAAGATCCTCGGCGGCGACCTTGAGCCCTCGGCCGGCAATGTCAGCCTGGATGCCAATGAACGCCTGGGCAAGCTGCGCCAGGACCAGTTCGCCTATGAAGAAATGCGCGTGCTGGACGTGGTCATGATGGGCCATACCGAAATGTGGGCGGCGATGTCCGAACGCGACGCCATCTACGCCAATCCGGATGCCACCGACGACGACTACATGAAAGCGGCCGACCTGGAAGCCAAGTTCGCCGAATACGACGGTTATACCGCCGAAGCGCGCGCCGGCGAGCTGCTGCTGGGCGTGGGGGTAGCGATCGAACAGCATCAAGGCCCGATGAGCAATGTGGCGCCAGGCTGGAAACTGCGCGTTTTGCTGGCGCAGGCGCTGTTTTCCAATCCGGACATCCTCCTGCTCGACGAACCGACCAATAACCTTGACATCAACACCATCCGCTGGCTGGAAGACATGCTCAACGAGCGCAATTCCACCATGATCATCATTTCCCATGATCGTCACTTCCTGAACCAGGTCTGTACGCACATGGCCGACATGGACTACGGCACGCTCAAGATTTATCCGGGCAACTACGACGATTACATGCTGGCGTCCTCGCAGGCACGCGCGCAGCAATTGTCGGTCAATGCCAAGGCCAAGGAAAAGGTTGCGGAACTGCAAGACTTCGTGCGCCGCTTCTCGGCCAACAAATCCAAGGCGCGCCAGGCGACATCGCGCGCCAAGCAGATCGACAAGATCAAGGTCGAAGACATCAAACCATCGAGCCGCGCCAATCCTTTCGTGCGTTTCGACGGCGAGAAGAAGCTGCATCGCCTGGCCGTTGAGACACAAGGCATCAGCAAGACCTACGATCGTCCGATTTTCAAGAACTTCAGCATCATGGTCGAAGCAGGCGAGAAGATCGCCATCATCGGCGCCAACGGCGTCGGCAAAACCACGCTGCTGCGCTGCATCGGCGGCGACGTTGCCGGCCTGCATCCCGACAGCGGACTGGTCAAGTGGGCGGAAAACGCCAACGTCGGCTACATGCCGCAGGACCCGACCGAAGAATTCGCCAAGGGCGAGACGCTGACCGACTGGATGGGCCAATGGACCCAGGAAGGCGACGACGACCAAGCCGTGCGCTCGATTCTCGGCCGCCTGCTGTTTTCCGGCGACGACGTCAAGAAATCGGTCCAGGTACTGTCCGGCGGCGAAAAAGGGCGCATGATGTACGGCAAGCTGATGCTGGGCAGGCATAACGTCCTGCTGATGGACGAGCCGACCAACCATATGGATATGGAGTCGATCGAATCGCTCAATATCGCACTTGAAAAATACGCCGGCACACTGATCTTCGTGTCGCACGACCGTGAATTCGTTTCGTCGCTGGCGACGCGTATTCTGGAAGTGAAGGAAAACGAGATCATCGACTTCCACGGCAGCTACGAAGACTATCTGGCCAGCCAGGGCATCCAGTAATTTTTTTCAGGCGCGCGTTTTTATGCGTCTTTTTCGCTCGCTTTTTTATCATCTAAGCCATGCAAGCAACCGCAATGAAGGTCGTCGAATTTGAGCGGCCGCAGATGGAGACCGGCAGTAGTTGCACAGCCAACGCGTGGGCCAGGGTGCCGGCTGCGCCCTCGGCCGGCGAGCGCCAGGCCCTGAAGGCGCGCATCCGGCAACTGCTGAAGGAAAAACAGGCAGTATTGGTCGCGCACTATTACGTCGACGGCGACTTGCAAGACCTCGCTGAAGAAACCGGCGGTTGTGTGTCCGACTCGCTGGAAATGGCGCGTTTCGGCCGCGACCACGCCGCGCAGACGCTGGTGGTTGCGGGTGTGCGCTTCATGGGCGAAACCGCCAAGATACTCAGTCCCGAAAAACGCATCCTGATGCCCGATCTGGACGCCACATGCTCGCTCGACCTCGGTTGCCCGGTCGACGAATTCACCGCCTTCTGCGACGCCCATCCCGACCGCACCGTGGTGGTGTACGCCAACACCAGCGCCGCCGTCAAGGCGCGCGCCGACTGGATGGTGACGTCCTCGATCGGCCTCGATATCGTCAAGCACCTGCATGAGCAAGGCAAGAAGATACTGTGGGCGCCGGACAAGCATCTGGGCAGCTACATCCAGAAGCAGACCGGCGCCGACATGCTGCTGTGGCAGGGTTCGTGCCTGGTGCATGACGAATTCAAGGGCGTCGAGCTGGAACTGCTGCGCAAGGAGCATCCCAAGGCCCTGATCCTGGTGCATCCGGAGTCGCCCGAAGCGGTGGTCGCGCAAGCCGATGTCATCGGCTCGACCTCGCAACTGATCGCGGCGGTGCAGTCCTCGGACGCCCGGGAGTTCATCGTCGCCACCGATAACGGCATCTTGCACAAGATGCGCGCCGCCGCACCGGGCAAGATCTTTATCGATGCGCCCACTGCAGGCAACAGCGCTACCTGCAAGAGCTGTGCGCATTGCCCGTGGATGGCGATGAACGGTCTGCAGAACCTGTTGCATGTGCTGGAAACCGGCAGCAACGAAATCCATGTTGATCCGACCATCGGAAAAAAAGCTGTGGTCTGCATCGACCGCATGCTGGATTTCGCGGCGCAAAGGAAAGCCAATGTGCGCCCGACCGGCGCCTTGGAGAATGAACAAAAACTGTTTGCAGGAATCGGCCCAGCATGAGTCTTACCGTCAGCAGTACCAGCAATCTGCGTAATCCGTTTGCGCCTTTCGACGCCGCGCTGGCGGCAGCCTTCGACGCCAATGTCAACCTCGCCATCGCCGAAGATGTCGGCAGCGGCGACCACACCGGCCAACTAGTGCCGGAAAACGAATACGTCAATGCACGCGTGATCGTGCGCGAGGAAGCGGTCCTATGCGGCGCCCCATGGTTTGAAGCGGTGATGGCGCGCCTTGATCCGCGTCTGCGTATCGACTGGAAATTCGGCGAAGGCGATCTGATGAAGGCCGATGCCGAAGTCTGCCGCATCGAAGGTCCGGCCCGGGCCTTGCTGACTGCGGAGCGCGGCGCGCTCAATTTCCTGCAACTGCTGTCCGGCGTGGCCACCGCGACGCATCGCTATGTCAATCTGGTCAAGGACACGCGCGCGCGCATCCTCGACACGCGCAAGACCTTGCCGGGACTGCGTCTGGCGCAGAAGTACGCGGTGCGCGTCGGCGGCGGCATGAACCAGCGCCTGGCGCTGTACGACGGCATCCTGATCAAGGAAAACCACATCGCCGCAGCCGGCGGCATCACCGCCGCGGTGACCGCCGCCATCAAGCTCAACGCCGGCGTCACCATCCAGGTTGAAGTCGAGAACATCGACGAACTGGGTGAAGCGCTGACTGCGGGCGCGACCTCGATCCTGCTGGACAATTTCTCGCTGGACATGATGCGTGAAGCCGTCATGATTACCGCGCGCCGCGCCGTGCTGGAAGCCTCCGGCGGCATCAACATGGAAACCGTGCGCGCCATCGCCGAAACCGGTGTGGATCGCATCTCGGTCGGCAGCCTGACCAAGGACGTGCAGGCCATCGATTATTCCTTGCGCATCGTGACCTGATCGACACTTCCGTTTTCTTTTTTACAAAACAACCCGCATTCCTTCGAGGCATGCGGGTTGTTTTGTTTTGGGGCCGGGGCCGTCGACGGCCCTGATAAAATGCCGCATCAAACGCTCGCGCCGCATCGGTCGATGCGCCCATCAGACCTGCCGCCAATCTCCGGGGAATCCATCGTGGAGTCAAACAATCTCGTCGCACCGTTGCTATGGGCCGCGTTGTACTTCGTATTCGGCTTCCTGTCGCATGCGCTGAACGGTTCCTTCGTCGCCACGGGATACATCTGGCTCCCCGCCGGCATCACTGTCAGCGCCTTGCTGCTGACGCCGACGGCGCGCTGGTTCCCGCTGGTGGTCTTGCTGTTCGCCGCACAGATATTGCTGGGATGGCTGGAGCATCGCGAACTCTGGCGCATGGCCTTATTCTGCTTCGACGAAATCGGCGTTGCGGCGATAGCCGTGTGGCAGGTGCGGCGCGCGCCTTTCCCGATGGAAGGACTGTATTTCGTGCGCGGCCTGCTGATGGTCGGCGTCGGCGCCAGCGTGATCAGCGGCATCTTCGGCGCGGCCTGGTTTGTGATGACGCAGGAGACGCCGTTCTGGCCGACATTGCGCGCGTGGGCCTTGTCGGATCTGGTGGGTATTCTCATCATGACGCCGGTGCTCGTCGGCTGGTCGCAGTTCCGGGCCACACGTTCGGGCGGCATTGCGCGGACCGAATTCCTGCTCGGGCTGGCGGCGTTCATCGCGGTGATTGTGAGCGGCTACGTGGCGTTCGACAGCGACCTTGACCGCGTTATTTTCGACATCGATTTTGCGTCGACCTATGTGCCGCTATTTTTTATCGCACTGGTCGCGCTGCTGTGGGGCGGTCGCGGCGGCGCGCTGGCGGTGGCGGTGCTGTCTCTGATGGCGTTCGTCTACAACTCGCTGGGACGCGGGCCCTTCGCTGAGCTGGTGCAACTGCATTCCAGCAATGCCTTGCTTGAGTTGCAGATCTACCTGGCCGTGGCGTCCATGCTGTCGCTGCTGATCAGCGCCCTGAAGACCACACGCGAACAATTGCATGAAAACGTCGCGCGCTGGAAGAGCGAAGTCGAGTTGGCGCTGGGCGTCAGTCGTCAATTGGTCTACACCATTGACCCGGTGCGCAAAACGTTCGCCTGGAATGGCAACGTGGCAGGCATGCTGGACCGGCCGGCCGAACAGTTGTCCACGCTCGATCAGGTACTGGCCTTGCTGCATCCGCTCGATCAGGCGCGCCTGCGCCAACGCTGGTTCGACGACGCAGGCGACGAGCGTGCAAGCATGAAGTTCCGCCTGCAACTTTCGGCAGGACGGACGATCACCGTCACCGACATGAGTCGCAGTCTGCTCGATCCGGACGACAGTCCGTCGATCATCGCCGGTGTCTGGCATGTAGACGATGAGGAAGCAATCGTATCGGAGCGGCGCGAATAATGACTGCTCGTGTCGGCGCCATGCCCATTCACGGGCTTGGCGGTACGCAATACGATCTCGGCGCGATGTACGAGATCCTGAAAAAGTCGGAGTGGAAACGCACGCCGTCACCTTGCCGGGCCACGGCACGCAGCCGGAGGAATTGATTGCGGTGCACGCCGAGCAAAGGATCGATGCCGTGATCGCCCAATATCGCGAACTGCAGTCGCAATACGAGCAGTTGCACATCATCGGCATGTGCATGGGGCCTTGCTGGCGTTGGTGTTGAGCGCAAGCGTTCGCGTCGCGGCGGCGACGATGCCGCCAACTGATTCCGCAGACGATTGTAGACGTCCACTGAATTGATTTGTCGTCAAACTGAGTTAGGAAAAACGCTGTTAGCGTCTCTCCATCACAATCAGATAAAACAAACAGGCTAATACCGCAATGTTCTTCGTAATAGCGCCAAATGGATGGACCAGGAAGACAGGTAACCATATGGCGATTGCGACAGAATAAGTGATAACTACCATACACTGCACTTGCCAAAGTCGCCGGCTAGCAAAAAATAAGGAAGCCAAGCCAAGGCCAGCATCGAGTAAACATGCAGAGGAAAATATCTGCTCTGTCTGATATGTGAGTCCTAACGTGCGCAACCATTCAAGCGATATGGCATGAGGATAAAAAAACCAGGAAGTAATGGCCGTCCATATCCAAATAAAGGCGATCCCTGTCCGCGTGATCCAATAAAGCCGGCGCAAGCTTGTTTCACGATCATCTTGGCTCATAAATCTCTTGTATTCACAGCGTTGGTTTAAAGACCATCAGCCAGTACACTACAATCAACGCACTGAAAGCCGGCACGCCAAGCCAAAACCAGATTCTGGCATGACGCCAATATTGTGCCGGTAGCGGTATTCCACGCCGATCTGCAATTCTTGCAAGATCGCGCATTTTGATCTGCAGTACGAGCACGGGTAACCAGCAACATCCGGCAAATAGATACAGTAAAAACGAATAAAATACCCAGCCGCTCAGTAATGGAAATCCAGCCAAATAAACCAAAATCAGTCCGGTTACCGGCTGTAATATCACTGCCGGAGTTGTAAATATCCAATCCGCAATCACCGTGCGCTCGGTGACGATGCGGATTGCCCGCACATCGCTGCTGCGATCCGTGATCCATTTGAAGAATGCGATCCCGATCCCGGTGCCGAACAAGACGGTGGCGCTGAGAATATGCAGCCATTTGATCAGGAAATAGATACTCAAGCGGCCACCTCATGAACGTCCAAACCGTCGAGCGCTGTCAGATAATCTTTCACGCTGAGCATGCCCATGCATGGCTGGGCACCGAGGTGTAATTTATCTCCTCTAGCCAGTTTTATCGCCAAGGCGATCGATGCACCGCACGGGATATGCGGGCCATGATTGCTTCCGGCAATCAAATGCCACGTCAAGGTTTGAGGTAATCCATTTACGTCGTCACCTTCCATAGAAACAAACATCCCACCTTTGTCGCTCACAAGCGGCTCAAGCCATTGGCTGATCTTATGCAATGGCCCGACAAGAGGAACTATGCTGCGCAATAGTCCGAGGCGAACAAGTTGCGAGGCCGCTGCTACAAGAAGATGTCCCGAGACACTGGCGAAACCAGCGTGGAAACTGACCGTCGTGACCTGTGGATAACGTTTGGGGAAAAGGATGAGATCCGGCACATCACAACTACCCAGAAAACGTGTCCCGACCGGAGAAGGAAACCGGTGACGTCGCGTATCAAGCCATCCTCTTACAGAAGTCCAGTGACCGGAATCTAAACGGAGAAATGGCTTCCCGCAATATCCGAACACTCCCCGCATGGTGGCCATTCCCGGTGCTCGAGCTCCCGATCCGATTCCATGACGTATTGAAGTCAGCCGGCTGAATCTGCTCAAATAGTGATCGACCACTGCCGAGGAAAGCGCAGGCAAGGAACTGGCACCACTGGTGACTACTAAGCCTCGCTGACGGGCAGATTGGTCCAGATTGACGATTCCGGCAACAAAATCGCGCCCATCGGCCAAGTCAATGTAATTGGATTCTGCCGCTATAGCGGCACGCGCTACACCGTAATCTTGCCCTTGAAACGGCCCGGCAGTATGAATGACCGTGTCAACGTTGAGCGCCAAAAGTTGTTGCGCAAGGTCTGCTGCATTGGCGTCAATAGATAGACCTTGAGAGGCGTCTAAACCAAGTCGTTCCGCCATCGACTGTGCCTTGTCAGCGTTACGCCCACCAACGAGAAGATGGATGTTTTTTTCTTTGGACAAGGCATGACAGATACGACTCCCAAAAAAACCGTAGCCACCAAGAACAAGAATAGTGTGCATATTTGAATTGTTTTTGCATCCAAAATGGGTTTATTAATCTCACAGAGTGCCGCCTCTTGGCGCAATCATGGTTTAGAGCAACTTATCATTCGCATTTGCGGCCCCCAAGATTTCTTGTCTGGCATTTTTAATAAATTGATCAACGGCAGCTAATGGTGGCGGAAGCCGACACCCGAATACTCGACGTTCCGTTGCGTTTAAAACAGCATCGTCACTGTGCTGATCTCGAATCGCGGCTAGACCTCGAACAAAGTCATCCAGTTGTGCCGGATTAACGCGCAAATGGACTTGCTTTCATTTGCAACAGTCTTCCCGCCAAACTCAAAGAATTCTGACTGTAAATGCGCAACGATATCTAGCTTTCCACGAGCATTGGAATGCAAGAACAGATGACAAGCACCAGCTCCAACCTCAGGGGAAAACTCTCCAAACTGCATATCACATTGGCCTCTTCCTCAGGATGTCAGCGTCTGGCGATTGCGAACATCGGACGCCGGTTGAAGCAGAACTCTATCAGGATTTCTCGCTGGGGAATATTGCGACCAAAGCACGATCAATGAGGACTTGGCATGACTTTGCAGAACGCCGCCGATATGTTCTTTTGACGTCATTCAGAATACCCGCCCCAGTTGCAGATACAGATTCCACACGCCCTGTTCGCCCAATGCCGCGCCGAAGTAGAGCGGTCCGACCGGGCTGCTGCCGCCGAGGAACAGGCTGATGCTCTTCTTGTAAGGACCGTCGCCGAAGGCCTCGCGCGTCTGCCAGACGTTGCCTGCTTCCAGGCTGGTGCCCAGCACAGGATTGCGCAAACCAGGGATCGTGAATTCGTTGAGATCGCGTAAATAGGTCAACCGACTGTACAGCAGGTAATTGCCGAAGAACTGGTCTGCCGCATACGCCGACAAGCGCTGGAATCCTCCTAGAGAAAATCCCGTACCTGAACGGTTGGAAGACAGGCTGTTGGCAGCCTCCAGCGCGACATTCACCGTGTTGCGGTCGTGGCTGAAGGCCCAGAGCGTTCGCAACTGGACATCGCTGTAACGGTCGTCGCGGCTACCGAAACCGCGATGCGCTTCACCGAAGATGTAATACCCCTTGCGCGGAAACAGCGGATCGTCGAGCTGGTCTATCGTCAGTCGTGCGCGGGCTACCGGCTGCCTGCTTTGCGTCGTGTTGTACAGGGAGCCGAAGCTTGGGTCGGTCAGGTTGTAGGTCGGCGTGTATTTGTTGTACTGGTAGCTGACGCCGAGTCGCACTTCGCCCAACCGGGCCAGCGGCATGCCGATATCGAGGCCCGCAGAATCGGTATCGATGCGGTACTGCGTGACAGGAGAATCCTTGGCGTCGCTGCCGTCGGCATAGATGTCGACGTAGCGGCGATTGATGTCGAGATAAGGAGACAGGTAGATGCCCGAGGTGCCGAGAATCGGCTGCCGCAGTTCGCTGTGCAAGTTGGCCTGCTTGTTGCCCAACACCAGGTCGTTGCGCCATTCCAGGCCGCTCTGGTTGATCCACGGATAGCGATGGCCGATCTGCAAGTTGACGCCGCCGCGCCCGTTGAAGTTGTTGGACAGGCCGAGCCCGAACAATAGGTATTGCGGCCCCCAGGATTTTTCCTCGGCATCGATCACCAGCACGTTGCGGCCGTCCTTCCTGATCAATTCCTGGGTCAGCGCATTGAAGTCGCCGTTGGTCGAGAGCCGCGACAACTCCTGGTTGATCCGGTTGCCGTCATAGATGTCGCCTTCCTTCACGTCCAGCCTGCTGCGCACATAGGCGGTGGGGATGCGCCCTGTTGTCTTGATGTCGATGGCGTCGATGCGCGTGTCTTTTGCCAGCGCGAGGTCGGTACGGCGCGCCGCCAGATAACTCTGCCATTCGGCGGGCGGCAGCGACAGTTCGGTCAGCCGCGCGCTTTGCGCCTGGGCCGCGTTCCAGCCGGCATTGACGCCGTCCCTGCCGCGCGCGAAGTCGGTGAAGGACACGCCGCTCAATTCCGGTTCGATCAGGATATCGTTCTTGCCCAGCAATGCTTTCTGCGTCTTGACGTTCTGCTGGATCAGGATGCCGACCATCTGCTGGGCGACGGCGGTCGGCGATTGCAGGTTGGCGGGATCCTGCAGCGGCGTCGCGATGTTGACGGCGATGATCACGTCGGCGCCCATGTCGCGCGCTTCCTGGACCGGCAGATTGCTGACCAGGCCGCCGTCGACCAGGGTGCGGCCATCGATCGCATAAGGCGCAAACAGTCCCGGCACGGCCATGCTGGCGCGCATGGCGCGCGGCAGGGAACCTTTGTCGAGAATGACCTCCGTGCCTTTGCCCAGGTCGGTGGCGACGGCGCGGAAAGGAATCGGCAAGCGCTCGAACGAGATATCCGCAGGCAATTGCGCCGTCCAGTTTTGCAGCAACGCCAGCAGGTTGTTGCCCTGTACCAGGCCGGGCGCGAGCTTCAGCTTGCCGTCGTCGTAGCCGGCCGCGATGGAAATCGGATACTGGAAATCGTCTTCGCGCTGCGCTTGCGGCAGCCTGGAGCGCTCATTGCGGTCGAAAGCAATATCGCTGAGATTGGTCTGCGACAGGCGCTGCTCCAGTTCTTCCGCCGAAATGCCGCTGGCGTACAGGCCGCCGACCAGTGCACCCATGCTGGTGGCAGCAATATAGTCTACCGGCACATGCAATTTTTCCAGGTATTGCAGCACGCCCAGGTGCGCGTAGCCGCGTGCGCCGCCGCCCGACAGGACCAGACCCACGCGCGGCCGCGTTTTGCTTGCCGCAGCACTGGCCGGTCCGGTATCGGCGGCGATGGACGGCGTGAAGCATGCGGTCAGCGCGACGCCAAGAAGCAGGCAGGAGAAAAGATGCAAACGGCAATGACGTATCACGGATGAGGGCAGATGAAGATGGCGATACGACAAGTGTAAATCGGCCCGTGCAGAACAGGCAATGCGGGACGCGGTAGGCGCCGGATCGCCGTACAACAGATCTCCCGCTACTACTGGTAGTAGCCGCCTACCGGAGGCGCAGCCAGTATGCTCTTCACCTGATCGATGCTTTCCTGCGAGACGTGCAGCAACGATTCATGATGCGCTTCGATGCTGTCCCAGATTTCGATGATCACCATGCGCGCCGGGATGGTCTGGTCCTGCAGCAACTGGCAGGACTGGCAACCGGTCGAGGCGCGGATCGTCGGCAGCAGCGACATCAGGAATTTCTTCAAATCGTCGACATGATCGTCGAGCGCCCGGAATGTATTGATACGCGTGATGCTCATCGTTTCCTCCTTCAGCAAGCCTGGGTTGAATGGCGTTGTCGTTGCTGTTGTTGCGTCTATTATTACTCCGAAGCCGCGTCCCTCGCTTTTATTTTTGTGGCGACAACACCGTCGGCAAAGCCTTCGCCAGCGTGTCCGGATAGTCCAGGCTGTAATGCAGACCGCGGCTTTCCTTGCGCGCCAGCGCGCTGTTGACGATCAGCGAGGCTACTTCGACCAGGTTGCGCAGTTCCAGCAAATCGCGCGTGATGCGGAAGTTGGCGTAGTACTCGTCGATTTCTTCGCGCAGCAGGCGGATACGGTGCTGGGCGCGTTCCAGACGCTTGTTGGTGCGCACGATGCTGACGTAATTCCACATGAAGCGGCGCAGCTCGTCCCAGTTGTGCGAGATCACGACTTCTTCGTCGGCATTGGTCACGCGGCTCTCGTCCCAGGCCGGCAACGCGCGTTGCGGCGTCGGTGCTTGCCGTTCGATGTATTGTGCAGCGGCGCGGCCCAGCACCAGGCATTCCAGCAGAGAATTGCTGGCCAGCCGGTTGGCGCCGTGCAGGCCGGTGTAGGCGGTCTCGCCGACCGCATACAGGCCGGGAAGGTCGGTCCGGCCGGCCATATCGGTCACCACGCCGCCGCAGGTGTAATGCGCGGCCGGTACCACCGGGATCGGTTGTCTGGTGATGTCGATGCCGAACTCCAGGCAGCGCGCCTGGATGGTCGGAAAATGTTCCTTGATGAATTCCGGCGGCTGGTGGCTGATGTCGAGATCGACGTGGTCGAGGCCGCGCTTTTTCATTTCAAAGTCGATGCTGCGCGCGACGATATCACGCGGCGCCAGTTCGGCGCGCTCGTCGTGTTCGGGCATGAAGCGGGTTCCCGCCGCCGCGCCGGCGGCGGCCGGCAGCTTCAGCAGCGCGCCTTCGCCGCGCAGCGCTTCGCTGATCAGGAAAGACTTGGCGTAAGGGTGATACAGGCAGGTCGGATGGAACTGGATGAACTCCATGTTGGCGACCCGGCAGCCGGCGCGCGACGCCATGGCGATGCCGTCGCCGGTGGCGGAGTCCGGGTTCGAGGTGTACAGGTAGACCTTGCCGGCGCCGCCGGTGGCCAGCACGGTGTGATCGGCGGCGATGGTGACGACCTTGCCTTGCTTGACATCCTGGACATAGACGCCGACGCAGCGCGGCGTGCCTTTGCTGTTCGGGTCCAGTTTTTTGGTGGTGATCACGTCGATGGCGCAGTGATGTTCCAGCAAGGTGATGTTGGGATGGGCGCGCACCCGTTGTTCCAGCGTGACCTGCACGGCGTGGCCGGTGGCATCGGCGGCGTGGATGATGCGACGCTGGCTATGGCCGCCTTCACGCGTCAGGTGATAGCCGAGTTCGGCGCTGTCGTCGCGGGTAAACGGCACGCCCTGTTCGATCAGCCATTCGATTGCCTCGCGGCCGTGCTCGACGATAAAGCGGGTAGAGGATTCGTCGCACAAGCCGGCGCCCGCAACCAGCGTGTCGCCGATGTGCTGCTCATGGCTGTCGCCGGAATCCAGCACGGCGGCGATGCCCCCTTGTGCCCAGTTGCTGGCGCCGTCGAGCAGTTCGCCCTTGGAGATCACGACGACATTTTTCTTTTCGGCAAGATGCAAGGCGACCGACAAACCGGCAAGTCCGCTGCCGATGATGGCGACATCGAATTTCATGAGAGCTGACGAAGATGTTGAATGGAATGCGCAATTATATCCGGCAATCGCACAACACCGTTTGACGCCGGCGGAACGGCGATGATGCTGCATCATTGCATCGCCGAGAGGCGGCGCAGCGATGCAGCGAAGGTAAGAAACGCTGTTACGCAGTCTTGACCGGCTTGACCTTGGCGGCGGCCTGCTTGGCGCGGATGCGCGCGTCGCCGACGTTGTCCGCCGCGGCCAGCGCCACACCCATGCGGCGGCGTTCGAAGGATTCGGGCTTGCCGAACAGGCGGATGTCGGCACCGGGGATACGCAGCGCATCGGCCACGCCTTCAAACGCGATCGCCTTGGCGTCGTGCTGGCCGTAGATCACGGCCGAGGCGCCCGGTGTGCGCAGCGCGACGTTGACCGGCAGGCCGAGGATAGCCTTGGCGTGCAATTCGAATTCGCTCTGCACCTGGCTGACCATGGTGACCATGCCAGTGTCGTGCGGACGCGGGCTGACTTCGGAGAACCACACCATTTCACCCTTGACGAACAATTCCACGCCGAACAAGCCGAGGCCGCCGAGATTTTCGGTGACCTTGCGCGCGATGTCGCGCGCCTTGTTCAGCGCGGCAGGATGCATCGGATGCGGCTGCCACGATTCGACGTAATCGCCCTTGACCTGGACGTGGCCGATCGGCTCGCAGAAGCTGGTGATGGTGTCGCCGTTTTCATTGAGCGAGCGCACCGTCAGCAGTGTGATTTCGTAGTCGAAATCGATAAAGCCCTCAACGATCACGCGACCGGAATCGACGCGACCGCCGGCTGCGGCATACTTCCAGGCGGCCTCGACTTCGGCGACGCTGTCGATCTTCGACTGGCCCTTGCCGGAAGACGACATGACCGGTTTGATCACACAAGGAAAACCGATTTGTTCGGTAGCCGCTTTCAGTTCTTCCAGGCTGTCGGCGAAACGGTAAGGCGAGGTCGCCAGACCCAGGGTTTCGCCGGCCAGGCGACGGATGCCTTCGCGGTTCATGGTCAGCCAGGCGGCGCGAGCGGTCGGGATGACGCGCGCCTTGCCGGCTTTTTCCAGTTCGACCAGGGTTTCGGTGGCGATGGCTTCGATTTCAGGCACCACCAGATCGGGTTGTTCCTTGGCAATTAATGCAGCCAATGCCACGCCGTCGGTCATGTTGATCACATGGGCGCGATGCGCGACCTGATGGCCGGGCGCATCGGCATAGCGGTCCACGGCAATCACTTCCACGCCCAGGCGCTGCAGGGCAATGATCACTTCTTTACCAAGCTCGCCGGAGCCCAGCAGCATGACTTTGGTGGCCGAAGGGGAAAGTGGGGTGCCGAGGCGGACTGGAGTTTTCATGGAAATAAATGCGAATTGAAAGTCGACGAATCGCGCGACGATACCAAATCCTGGCGGTTTTGGACAGTCATACTTTCAATGCCGTAACGGCATGAACCACGATGCCGGGATATTGGCATTCTTGAAGTTGTTATCGACAGGCATTGATATTTCAATAATATTTTCCCAGAAAAAAACGGAAAAATAACAGATTAATGCGCTTGGTGCGATTGAAGGCCTCACATTTCTGTTTCAATCTTCTTCCTCGTCTGTCAGGTCGCAAGATGTTTTCTTGAACATGACATTCGACATGACTCTCATCGGCTAGCCAATCGTCAAGCCAATTTCCGCAATTCCGTTTTTTAATCTTTATAAAAAGTCAATCACATGCATCGCCTCATCATCGGCATGGGAGTTCTCGTGCTCCCGTTCACAGGCGTTCTGGCGCAATCCAGCATTACGATCTACGGCATCGCTGACGCCGGCATACAAATTTCCCGCTTTGGCAACGGCACGCAATCCAGCCTCGCCAGCGGGCAAGCCGACGGATCCAGGCTTGGAATAAAAGCAATGGAAGAACTGGGCAACGGCTATAAAGCCATGATCAATCTGGAAAGCCGGGTAGAACTGGATACCGGCGGCATATCGAACGGCTATATCGCACACAACATCGGCGTCAATCTGACGCGCGGTCTTCCCGTTGCGCTAAGCCGCACTCTCGGTTCGCAACTGACGCCTCGCACCGTCGTCAATCCCGACGCCGCGCTATTCGACCGGACGTCGGCAATCGGCCTCATCGCTCCCGCCGGCGCGATTCTGGCGGGAAGACAATACACACCCGCCTATGAAGTTGTCGCAATGGCCGACACCTTCGAAACGGGGACCGCTGCCGGCTGGGGGCAGATCTTGCAAGGCGCCGGAGGATTCATCACTTCCGGCGTGGCGATCCGCGCCAGCAATGCATTGCAGTATCGCGTCAAATCGCATGGCGTCGGCGCATCGCTGATGGCGGCCTTCGATCGCACCGGTTCGCTCAATCATTCCCGGCGTTTTTACGGCGGCAACCTGCGTTTCAAAAACAGTACGTGGAATGCAGGCATCAGCTATCAGCAGGAACAGGATCAGCACGGGCGCGCATCGCTCACCAGCATCGTCGCCGGCGGCTCATACATGATCGGCAAGGCGAAATTATTGGCCGGATACGCACGCATGCGCAACGACCATTCGGCCATCGTGCCATTGTTGACATCCGTGATTGGCGCAACCTACGCCAATATCGTCGGCAACAACGCCAAGCTCGACGCGCATAGCATCACCATCGGCATGCAATACCGCCAGGGGCGCGGCAGGATAGTGACGGCCATGTCCCACACCGACGACCACGCGTCGCATAGCAAGGTCTGGCTCTACGGGCTGGGCTACCTGCATGACTTGTCCAAACGTACCGACATATACACGATACTTGCCCACGCTCGCAATCGGGACAACGCCCAATATGCTGTGGGCGGCGCCGGTTATGCGGGAGGCTTCACCAGCAGGAGCGGACAGAATGCAAGCGCCTTACAGTTTGGCGTCCGCCATCGTTGGTAGGTCCTCATCGCCTTGCGGTCCATGCGTGCGTTGCCGACCATCCAGAAGGCCCAGCTCAATCGCCATGGCAACCGCATGCATTCTCCCCGAAGCGCCAAACCTGCGCACCAGGGCGGCGACATGATTGTCCACGGTGCCAGGACTGATTCCCAATTGGGCTGCGATTTTTTTCGACGAGAATCCGCGCTGAAGAAGGCAGAGCATTTCCTGTTGCCTTGGCGTCAGCAACGCGGCACAAAGCAGCGGCGAAGAGCTGTCCTGATAAGTGGCCTCTCCCTTGAGCGTCGAAACCAGGCTGTTCTTGAAATCCTGAATCAGCGAATTTTTTTTGATAAACCCCAATGCCCCGATTTCTTTCACCTCTTCGCTGCGTTGCGTCGAACAGGTTCCGCTCACGATCACGCAGTGTTGCGCGACTTTCAATTCAGCGCAGCGCTGCAAGAGGGACAGACCTTGCGAACCCGGTATGTCCAGGTCCAGAAAAATGCGGAACCAGGGCTTTTCCTGTCCGTCTTTCTGCAACGCCGCCAAGGCAGTGTTGGCACAGGATTTGATCGTGATTTCCAGATCCTTGTCGATATCCAGCAACATCGAAGTCATCACGTGAGAGACGATGGGATGGTCTTCGACGATCAGTATGCGTTTATTTTCGGTAGTCATTTAAAAATATGTTTGGTTGTCTGAATTATTTTTCATTTTTCAGGCATGACTGCGATGTCGGATGAGTAGCAGTCCTGGTTGCCAATTACACTTTTAACTTCGAATTGTGCGGTCCCATGATATCGGGAAATTTTCCCGTGACAACCACCCAGCGTCTTCAGAACAACGCAATTTTTCGAGCTTTTCCATTTATTTTTGATCACGACAAAATACGCAGCTTCCGATGGTGACGAATCAATTGATCCAGCGATGAAAAATATCCCGACAACTGCGCCTGCCTCACGACAAAAAACAGGTGCGACAGAAGTGCATAGCCAAGCGGTCATCATTTGCGACGACCATGCCGCCATACGTGCCGGCGTGACCCGCATCCTCGAAGAACGGAACAAGAGAGTCGTCGGCGGCTGCGGCGCCGTCCCCGACTTGCTGGCGCTGGTCAAGCAGTATCCCGGTGCAGTCGTAGTCATGGACCTGGGAATCGATCAACTACCGTTTCCGGAATTGATGACCATGTTGCGCGCGGCATCCCCGGGCTGCCGGATCGTCGTCTACAGCATGCGCGAAGCGCCCGGCACCATCGCGCTGTGCTACGACGCCGGCGCGATCGCATTCGTACCGAAAAGCGCTGATCCGGAGGAGATCGTCAAGGCGGTGGATTGCGCACGCCATGATGAAAGATATCTTCCGCCGTCCGTGGCGGCAGCCCTTGCCAATTTTCATATTGAAGATCGCCGGTCGCCGCTGGCAACGCTGTCGGCGCAGGAAAAAGAGATTTTTATCGGCTATGCGAAAGGAGAAACGGTGGATGCATTGGCCAGAAGACTGAGCGTATCCGAGAAGCGGATACAAAACCTGTTGTCGCAGATCGCCAAAAAAATAGACGCTCCGAGATCGACATTCTTTCAGGTGGCGCGACGGCATGGAGTGATCGATGTGGAATAAAGGAGCGCGTATGTGTTTACCGACGACGCCGGTATTGCGAGCTGGTACTGCGCTCGGACGACCGTTAAAAATTTTCGGATGAAGATCAAACATTCATGCCCAACATGACTACTTTCCGGTTTGGCGATATAAAAATCGTCAGCATATTTATCTGTTCACAAATCTACTGATGCATCCCAAGAAATTTATTCTCAAAGCGATCCATGCGATCCATGCAATTGGACTTCTCGTGCTTCTGGTTTACACCGGCTCCTCGTTCGGAGGAACACATATGGCGGTATTCATGCCGACAGGGAAGATGACGCAAACCTTATCTTCCTATCTGCAATATCTGGAAGATCCGAACGGCACATACACGATCGATGAGATGCCTGCCAGAAGCCAGGCCTTTCATCCCGTCAACGGATCCACCAACCTCGGTTATACCAAGGCTGTTTATTGGGTCCGGTTTACTGCGGATCTGAGCCGATATACCGATCCTTATTGGTTTCTCACCAAAGAGTTTCACCGTGGCGGCGTCACTTTGTACTACCCGACAGCCAATGGTTTTTCGTCGTTTCACGTCGATGACCAGTTGCCTCTGGAAAGCCGGAACTTCAGAACCAGGGACTATATCTTCAAGGTTCCTGTTTCAAGATCGGGATTGACAACTTATTACATGAGGATCGATCCGCGCGGCAATACCATCGATCTGAATTTTTCGTGGTCGACGATCAAAGGAGTCCTGGAAAACACCTACAGAATGGATTTCTGGCTCGGCCTGTTCTTCGGCGGACTGGTCATCATGTTGTTCTACAATTTGGTGCTCTACATCTCGGTTCGCGATCGCGCCTACCTGTATTACGTCTATTACCTTGGTTGCTTCATCGGTATTTTTCTCGATGCAACAGGAGTACTGGCCTTATTTTTTGATATTCCCCAATTCTGGATCGGTTTCCTGCCGCTTTGCACCTATGGTGCATCACATGGCGCATTGTTATTCACCCAGCGTTTCCTGAATCTGCAATCCACCTTGCCATGGGTGAACGATTACTTAAAATATTTCCAATGGATATTGCTGGTCAGTGCCGCCAGTACATTATTTCTCCCGGCAGGCCTGAGCTTTCACCTGACGGGCTACGTGGTCCTCGCCGTCTTTCCCGTTCTGCTTGGCGCGGGTCTGTATTGCTGCTACCAGGGTTATGCCCCGGCGTGGTTTTATTGCGCTGGATGGCTGGTGTTCGGAATACTCACCATACTTTACATTTTCTGCATACAAGGACTGATTCCGGCTACACCGATTGCGTCAAATGGTGTTTACGTCGGCGCCTTGTGGGAAAGCGCCTTGTTCTCGCTGGCCCTCGGCTACCACATCAGGCTGCTCGACAAGGAAAAAGAGATCGCCCTTGAAAATGAGCGAAATCAACTTGAACAGCGCGTGACGGAACGCACAGAACTGCTGAAAGCCTCGCTGGAATCGCGTCGCATGATGCTCTCCAATGTCAGTCGGGAGCTGCGTACGCCGGTCAACGCACTATGCCTTCTGCTCGACTCCGCGTCGGATCCGGTCAGGATCAACACCAGGGTGATCTCAAGCGTCTCCAGCATCGCCGGCCACATGTCCCAGTTGGTTGAAAATCTTTTACTGCTGGACGACGGCCAGGGAACAGTGCAATGCGGCCTGATCCAGGATTTTGACCTGGGCGACGAAATCCGCGCCACCGCCAGCATGTTGGGCCCGTTGCGACACGGTTCGACAGCGCAATTCGACCTCGACATCGACCCACGCCTTCGTACCACGGTACGCGGCGACCTGACCTCATTGCGGCGCGTGATCATCAGCCTGCTATCCAACGCGTTCAAATTCACAGAACGCGGCACGGTCTTGTTGATCGCAACAATGATCGACGTGGCCGCAACGGACAAACTCCACTGCCTCATTCATGTGACCGACACCGGTATGGGTATTCCGCTTCCCATGCATGAACAAGTGTTTGGCGCTTTTGTGACCAGCGGCGGACAGGAAGGCCGTACCGGAACAGGCCTGGGCCTGGCGGTTTCGCGACAGCTTGCATTGAACATGGGCGGCAATCTGACATTGACCAGATCGACGCTGGATGCCGGCAGCGAGTTCTTGTTCCGCGTCTGCTTTAACGTACCAAGGTACCGAAAAGCAGAACTCGCCGATGGGCAGTCGCCGATGTTGTCCGCGACCCGTCTGAATGTGCTGGTGGCGGAAGACGACCCCATCACGGCAGAGGCGATCCTGCTGATTGTGCGGCAGTTGCGGCATGACGTCACGCATGTCGCGACCTATGCTGAACTCACCAAAGCCTTGCAGCAATCCGAGCCGGCATATGACGTTGCGTTGATTGACCATCGACTGCCCGGCGGCAACGGCCTGGGCGCAATCGTCGATTGTCGTACCTCGGGCCGTGCTGCAACGACACGCATGGTGCTGGTCACCGCCGACGTCACACCCGAAGTACTCCACACAGCCCGGGAGATATGCGACGACATTGTGACCAAACCGACGACGGCACAGGTCTTGCGCAAATTGCTGGGAGCAGGGCCCGACGATGGATATTCGTCTCGGGAAGGGGCGGAAATGGTCGATGGCGGTCCCTTGAAAATGCTGCGCCGTTGCGGTGCGAGGCATGAAGCCCTGGTCCGCATGTGTGCAACATTCAACAAAACCATCGGCGAAACCCTGATTGACATCGAATCGCGATTGGCGGCTTCCGGCGAAATCGGAGCGATGTTGGCCGATCTGGAAAAACTCATCCATCACATGCGCGGATCTTGCTCCACCATCGGCGCCACGGCGCTTTCCGAAGAGTTCCGCAAATTTGCCGCATGCGACGGCCGCCTGGCCGCGCAACGGCAATACGCGGCGATGGTCACTACCTTCCATTCCACCCGCAGGGCATTGCATGCTTTGCTCGCCAGCATGAAGAATGTGTGATCAATTCAGACTAGACCTTGATGCTGATCGTCGATGACGAGAGGCGATTGTTTCAGATTCTATTTATTATTTTTTACAACTAGCAAAAAGCAAAGAGATTATGCAAATCACCGACCTGACTTCTCCAGAATTTTATGCCGATCCCTATCCTTTTTATTAGCAGGTGAGAGAGCAGGGGCCTATCGTTAATCTGGCACCCAAGCTTTGGGTCACGGCAAGTTAGATTTTTTTTGTTTTCGGACGACGACCAGAAATTGACGCTGAAGACTACCCCTTTTCAACTAAATAATGAAGATATTGTGGGGACGTTAATTTGGTCAAAAATAATTTGAGATGCTCGAATGCATAAAGCCATTCACATATATGGAAAGATTTTCTAATGCGGCCTAAATTATTGTTTTCCCATGTGATTCGTGCGATTTTTTGTATTTTATTTTTGGGCGCTGTTCATTCTTCATTTGCTAATGGACCGGACAAGATTTTTCGTCCAACAGAAAATAAAGCGCAGTCGCTATCCGCCTATCTTCAATATTTAGAGGATCCAGAGGGGATATACAACATTGACGATGTGGTCCATGAAATACCTCATTTCAAGCCTGTGAGCGGATCAACTAATTTAGGCTACACGAAGGTGGTCTATTGGATCAGATTTACTTTGGATCTGAGTCTGTATACCGATTCAGAGTGGTTTCTGATTAAAGAATTTTATCGCGGCCTCATCACACTATATTACCCAACGACCAATGGATTTTCTACTCTATCTGTTGATGATACTTTGCCGCTGAAAAGCCGAGAATCAAAACTTCGAGATTATATTTTCAAGGTTCCTTCTCCTGGCTTGGGGGCGGTTACTTACTATATGAGGATTGATCCCAGAGGTAATGCTATCGATTTAGACTTTGAATGGTCAGGTATCAATGGCGCATTGGAGTACATGTCTCAGAGAGACTCTTGGTTGCATCTCTTTTTTGGTTGCTTGTTGGCGATGTGGCTTTACAACGCATTTTTATATTTCTACATTCGTGACAAGGCATATCTTTATTACATTTATTACCTGGGATGTTTTATAGGGATTTTTCTCGACGCTACGGGAACGATCGCGTTATTCGTCGATATTCCTCCGTTTTTTATTGGTTTATTTCCCATATTCACATATGGAGCGCTACACGGAGCATCATTATTTGCGCAACGATTCTTGAATCTACAATTTACGTTACCGCGGGTAGATCAATATCTGAGATATTTAAAATGGGTTCTGTTATTGGGGGCTTCCAGCACATTGGTTCTTCCAATCAGCCTTAATTTTTATCTGACCAGCTATGCAGTCTTGGCAGTTTTTCCAGTCTTGCTTGGGGCAGGTCTATATCGTTGCTATCAAGGCTATACCCCCGCTTGGCTCTATTGCGCGGGATGGTTGGTATTTGAAATTATTTCCATACTTTATATCCTTTTTACACAAGGAATATTGCCTGCCACTTCAATTGCATCGCATGGAATTTATATCGCTGCAGTATGGGAAAGCATTCTCTTTTCACTTGCACTTGGTTATCGCATAAAACTGATCGATAAAGAGAAGAATGAGGCACTTGAAGTTGAGCGCAATCAACTGGAACAACGCGTAGCCGAGCGCACAGAGTTGCTAGAGGCATCGCTGAAATCGCGGCGCATGATGCTCGCCAATGCCAGCCACGAGTTGCGCACCCCCGTCAATGCGCTGCGCCTGCTTCTTGATTCCGGATCGAACCATGTTGCGTCGAACGCCAAGATCATCTCCAACGTCTCGACTATCACCAACCACATGTCCCAGCTTGTCGAGAACCTGTTGCTATTGGATGAGGGCGCGCAGGCCGATCAACGAGGTCCGATCAAGGACTTCGACCTGGGCGACGAGATACGCGCCACCGCCACCATGCTCGGCCCGCTGCGGCATGGATCGGCCGCCACATTCAATCTCGATGTCGATGCCTGTCTCGGCGTCATGGTGCGCGGCGACCTGACTTCATTACGGCGGGTCATCATTAACCTGCTGTCCAATGCATTCAAGTTCACAGAGAGAGGATTGGTGACGTTGACAGCCGCCGTCGGCGATACCTCAGACGAGGGCAAGACCCATTGCATCATCAAGGTGGTCGACACCGGTTCAGGTATTCCGGCAAACATGCACGACCAGATATTCGGCGCCTTTGTGACCAGCGGCGGACAGGGCGGTCACACCGGCACCGGCCTGGGTCTCGCCATTTCGCGGCAGCTTGCGCACAACATGGACGGCAGCCTGATCCTGGTCAGGTCTGCGCCGGATGTCGGCAGTGAATTTGAGTTCCATGCCTGCTTTGAAGCAGCGGCGTATCACGAGGCGGAACCGCCTCATGGACAGCCGGCATTGCCGCAAGCGGCACCGTGCGGGCGTCGCTTGAATGTGCTGCTAGCGGAAGACGACCCGATCACGACCCAGGCGGTGCAATTGATTGTGCGTCAGTTGCAGCACGACGTCACTCACGTCGCGACTTATGAAGAATTAAGACAAGCGCTGATGCAAGCCGACACCGCCTACGACATTGCCTTGATTGACCATCGTCTGCCCGGCGGCAACGGCCTGGGCGCAATCATCGACTGTCGCGTCCTGGGGCGTGCGACGACGACGCGCATGGTGCTGGTCACCGCCGACGTCACGCCGGAAGTACTCGACGCAGCGCGGGAGATATGCGACGGCATCGTGACCAAACCGACAACGGCACATGTCCTGCGGCAGCTATTGGGCGAGGGGCCGCGGACTGCGCCGCCGCTCGCGGGTGCGTCCGCGGTGGTGGATGTCGAACCGCTTAAGATGCTCGGCCGCTGCGGGGCGAAGCCTGATGCCTTGGCCAGGATGTGTGCGACTTTCAATCAGACAGTCAGCGAAACCCTGGCCGATATCGAAGTCAGGTTGACGGCTTCCGGCGAAACCAGGTCCGCCCTTGCCGAACTGGAGCCGCACATCCATCGCATGCGCGGTTCCTGCGCCACTGTCGGCGCCACGGCGCTTGCCGAGGAGTTCCGCAAACTGGCGGCATGCGATAGCCGCATGACGGCGCAACGGCAGTATGCGTTGATGGTCGATACCTTCCATTCCACCAGCAAGGCATTGGACGCCTTGCTCGCCACCCTGCAGACAGCATGATTAATACCAGCAAAATCCCCATTCTGATCGTTGATGACGATCCGGTGTTTCGTCAATCGCTGTGCATTGTGTTGGGCCAGGCGCCAAACGAATGGCATTGCTACGAGGCGGAAAACGTCCGTCAGGCCACGACCTTGATGACGGAACACGTCATTGCGCTGGCCATCGTCGATATCAATCTGCCGGACGGCACCGCCGCCGATGTCGTGCGCAATCCTGACGCGCCGCCGTGTCTGCTATGTACTCAGGACGACAAGGAACCAACCTTTCAGAGCATGTTTGCCGATCCATCGATTGCGCAGAATCTGGTCGGATATCTCATCAAGCCCATGCAGCAAAGTGCAATCTGGAGCATCCGCGCCGGACTGGAAATCGGACGCGAGCGCCAGATGCGCAGTCGCCTGATCGCAGAGGCGACCGCGCAACTCGAAGAAGAGCGGCGCCTGATTGCACAGAACCTGCATGACGCAGTGGGCGCGGCCATTACCCAACTGACCTGGATATTCGCCGGGATCGGAAAAGCGGCATCGACACTGTCGGTCGATACCTCGTTGTCGCAACATATGCAGCATATTGAAACGTCCTGCATGGACGGAAAGAAAATTCTCGCGCAGGCACACGCCGACGTCTCGCAGGCAATCACGCAACTCCGTCCCGAGGCGATCAGCGTGGGAGGCTTGACGATTGCGATTGAGGACATGGTCGGGCAATGGCGCAAAGCCGCGCCGCAGGTTTCTTTTGCGCTTGCTCATGGCTCGTGTCTCGACAAGGTCGATGCGCGTCGCGCCGGTACACTCTATAGGTTGGTTCAGGAGGGTATCACCAACGTCATGCGGCATACGGACCCGGCCGAAGTGTTGATCGAGATGATCGACAGGGGACCGAGCCTGATCCTGAAGATACTCTCCAGGGGAAAAATACTGGTGGAGAAAGATACCTACAAACTCACGATATTGCGCGAGCGGACCTCGTCGCTTGGCGGCGTGTTGCAGTTTTTCTGCGATGCGGAGCGGGAGGAGACTTGTCTGGTGGTGAGTATTCCTGTGTAGTCATCCATTGTCGGCGAAGTCTGTGTCTGTATCGTTGTGAGTGACGCCACGATGTCTTTGGTCTGCTCAAACGACTGGGTCGTATCTGGAAAGCCCGAGCAAGAAAATCTTTCCTCTCCCTACAAGGAAGTATGAGAGGCGACAACTTTTTGCCCGATCATTGTCTTGTATCCCGCTCAGGTTACGTCAGATATATCCATCCCCAACATCGCCCCGCTCAGACATTTCCCATGCGCATCAAGCGCCAGCGAGCGTGTCACGCCGCCGCCCAGCGCATGCTGCATGACGAAGTTCAGCGCGCCCAGGTGAGGCAATGCATAGCGCACGACGTCGCCGAGCACGATACCTGCGAAATGGGCCTTGACGCGTTCCGGCGTCAAATATTTTTCCAGCAGGGGATAGTCGTTGACGTCGTAGGCGATGACGGAGATATTGGAGATGTCGCCCTTGTCGCCCGCGCGTGAATGCGCGATGTCTCGCAGCAGCATGTCAGCTCTCCTCGAAATGGATGGTCGGTGTGATGAGGTCGCGCGGCACCAGCGCAGACAGCACGGCGACGATTTCCTTGGCCGATTTGGTGGCGCCGCCGCCGCCGGCTGGGCCGCAGGTGTAGAGCGTTTCAACCTCGTTGCCGATGCGGACGGCTTCGCGCATGTTGTTTGTCCTGCCGGCGACGCGGGCGCGGACTTCATATGGTTCCGTCGCTGCTGCCGTTGCCGCGATGTGCGGCCCGTGGATGGCGTTGACGCCGATCAGGTCGTAGCGCATTTCATCGGCCTGCACGCCCATGATAGCCAGGCGTTCCTTGACGATGTCCAGCGCCAGTTGCCCGCGTGCCCGGGCGCCGGGGCCTGCGTAAGATATCTGGCCTTCGCCGATGTAACTGTCGACGTAGCCGAGCGTGGTCTTGAGCGTGTCGGGGTGGGCGCGTCCGCTGCCGCCGCTGACGGCGACGCGGTCCGGACCGATTTCCGTGATGTGGACTTGCGAGAAATCGGCGATGACGTCGGGCGTCAGGTAGGCGTGCGGGTCGTGGATTTCGTACAGCAATTGTTCCTTGCAGGTGGCGGCGCTGACTTGTCCGCCGGAGCCTTCCACCTTGGTAATGACGGCGCTGCCGTCTTCGGCCACTTCGCCGATGGGAAAGCCCAAGCGCGCCAGGTCTTTGACGTCCTTGACGCCTGGGTCGGCGAAATAGCCGCCGGTGATCTGTCCCGCGCATTCGAGCAGATGGCCGACCAACGTGCCTTGTCCGAGCAGTTTCCAGTTATCCAAGGCCCAGCCGAACTCGTGGATTAACGGGCCCAGCACCAGCGCCGGGTCGGCGACCCGGCCGGTGATGACGATGTCGGCGCCGGCTTGCAAGGCATCGACAATCGGTTGCGCGCCGAGATAGGCGTTGGCCGAAATCAGTTTGTCGCCGAGCGATTTGACGGGCTGGCCGTTGTCTTCGATGCGGTAGTCGCCGTTCTGCAAGACGTCGAGCACGTCGTCGCCGGTGATGGCGGCGATCTTCAATCCATGCAGTCCCAGTGAGGCGGCGATCTCCTTGATCTTCGCGGCGCCCGCGAGCGGGTTGGCTGCGCCCATGTTGGTGACGATCCGGATGCCCTTGTCGGCGCACAATTTGAGCACGGCGTGCATGCGCTCGGCCAGCAGCGGGTCATAGCCTTTTTGCGGATCGGCGCGGCGCGCCTGCTGGCCGATGGCGATGGTGCGTTCGGCCAGACATTCGAAGATCAGGTAATCGAGGTTGCCTTTTTCGGCTAGCTCGACGGCGGGTTCGATGCGGTCGCCGGAATAGCCAGCGCCGGCACCTATGCGGATACGTTTCATGATGGCTTCTTTACAGCAGGGGGAACAGTCCGAGCAGCACGCAGGCAATCGTCATGACCACCGATGCGCCGAAGAGGAAGGGAATCGTGTACTTCTGGTGATCGGCCAGTTCGATGCCGGCCAGGCCGCACACCAGGAAGGTCGCGGGTGTCAGCGGGCTGACCGGGAAGCCGGTGGTCATCTGGCCCAGCAGCGCTGCTTGCGCGACCTGGATGGATGGCACGCCGAGCATATGGCTGACTTCGGCAATCACCGGCAGCACGCCGAAATAGAAGGAATCGGGATCGAACAACAGGCTCAGCGGCATCGACAGCAGGCCGAGCACGACCGGGATGTGCGACGCCATTTCCGGCGGCACGAAGCCGACTGCCGTTTTGGCCATTGCCGACAGCATGCCGGATTTGGTCATGATGCCGGTGAACACGCCGGCGGCGAACAGGATGCTGGCCATCAGCAAGGCTGCCTTGGCGTGCGCATCGATGCGGGCGCGCTGCATGTTGACGTCGGGGTAGTTGATCATCAGGGCGAGCACGACGCCGATCATGAACATGACGACGGGATCGACCTTGCCGCTGATCATGACGCCCAGCACGAATACCGTCAGCACGATGTTGATCCAGAAATTGCGTGGACGGCGGATCTTCTTTTCTTCTTCGGTCAGCGTGTGTTCCTGCACAAAACCGGCGGCGGCGCCTTTGCTCAGGCCTAGGCGCTTTTCTTCCTTGAGACCGAGCAGGTAAGCGGTGATGAAGACAAACGCCAGACCGACCAATTGCACCGGGATCAGCGGCGTGAAGATGTCGCTGACGGGGATATGCAAGGCGGCGGAAGCGCGGATCATCGGTCCGGTCCACGGCAGGAAGTTGACGCCGGCCGCCAGCGAGGCTACGCACGCGAGGATGCGTTTGTCGATGCCGAGGCGGTTATAGAGCGGCAGCATCGCCGGAATGGTGATCAGGAAGGTCACGGCGCCGGAACCGTCGAGGTGGATCAGCAGCGCCAGCAGAGCGGTGCCCGGCACGATGCGGCTGGGGCGGCTGCCGACGGTACGCAGGATGCGACTGATGATGGGGTCGAGCATGCCGGCGTCGGTGACGATGCCGAAGAAGAGGATGGCGAATACGAACATGCCGGCCACCGGCGCAATCGAGGTCACGCCGGAGACGATGAATTTCGATGTCGACATGCCGAAGCCGCCGATCAGGGCGGCGGCAATCGGGATCGCGATCAGCGCGACCAGCGGCGACATCTTTTTGGTCAGGATGGCCGAGAACAATAGAACAATCGTGATAAAGCCGAGCAGGGCAAGCATGCGTGTCTCCGGTATTTTTTTGTTGTGGCATCCCGGGGTGGGAGTGCCGTGGATTCTTGTCGATCCGTCTGGCGACGTCTGGTCCAGACGCTTTGCAAGGAATGCAGGGCGAGTGTAGGCGGCGAGCGATTTTGTTGTAAAGTGCATTTTTTCGATTGATTAATCGTTTTTACCGATTAATTGGGAGCCGCCATGCAAGCCAATATTTCGACCCGACTGTTGCAGGGATTCCTTGCGCTGAACGATTGCCGCCATTTCGGCCATGCGGCAGAACGTTGCCACGTCTCGCAATCAGCCTTCAGCGTGATGATCCAGAAGCTGGAGGCAGCCGCCGGCGCAAGATTGTTCGAGCGCGATACGCGCAACGTCACGCTGACGCCGGAGGGGGCGTTGTTCGTCGAAGTCGCCCGACAATTGATGGCCGATATCGACGCCGCGTTTTCCAACATGAGCGACTATGTTGCGCGACGCAAGGGCAAGGTGTCGATCGCTGCCTTGCCGTCGCTGGCGGCGGGCTGGCTGCCACCGGTGATTGCCGCTTACCGGATGCAGCATCCCGGCGTGACGGTGGAGTTGTTCGACGCGTTGTCGGACCATTGCCTGAATTATTTGCGTCAGGGCAAAGCGGATATTGCGTTGACCGCCCCAGGACCGAATCTGATGGAGTTCGATACCCAGCCGCTCTGCGAAGATCCGTTTTACCTGGTGTGCAGGCGCGACCACAAGCTGGCGAAAAAGCGCATCATCCAGATCCCGCAACTGGCCGGCTGCGAGTTGATCCACCTGGCGCGTTCGACCAGCGTGCGCCAGCATCTGGATGCCTTGTTGCAGCCGGTGGGCGTGATCAATACAGGCTTGGAAGTGGAGCACCTGGCGACGGTCGCCGGGCTGATTGAAAGCGGCCTGGGCGTGAGCCTGGTGCCGGAGTTGACGCTATTCCAGTTCCGCCATCCGAATCTGGTGGCGATTCCGCTGAACGCGCCGGACCTGGTGCGGCCGCTGCTGATCGTCAAGGCCAAGGAGCGTAGTTTGTCGATTGCGGCGCAGGGCTTGCTGGAGCTGATCCAGGAAAAAAGCCGGTCAGGATTTGCACCCTGACCGGCCGACGTTCTCTCTCACTTGTATTTTCTACCGCTTTCAAGCAAGGGAGTCGTCTGGCTTCCCCCTCGTGATTCTTTTAGTCAGCAGCGTAGATGTCGTTGTCTTTGGTTTCTTTGACGAAGAGCAGGCCGATGACGAAGGTGATCATGGCGATCACGATCGGATACCACAGGCCGTAGTAGATGTCGCCCTTGAACGCCACCAACGCGAACGATGTGGTCGGCAGCAAGCCGCCGAACCAGCCGTTACCGATGTGGTAGGGCATGGACATCGAGGTGTAGCGGATACGTGTCGGGAACATTTCCACCAACGCGGCAGCGATCGGGCCGTAGACCATGGTCACGTAGATGACCAGGATGAACAGCAGCAACAGCACCATCGGCTTGTTCATTTGCTCAGGATCGGCCTTGGTCGGATAGCCTGCCAGCTTGATGTCGTCAGCCAGTTCTTTTGACAGCGCCTTGTCCTTGGCTGCGGCATCTTCCTTGGACAGGCCGGCAGCATCATACGAAGTGATGATCTTCTCGCCGATCTTGATGGTGGCGACCGAACCAGGTGCGCCGGCTACGTTTTCGTAATTCACCGATGCGGCGGACAGCTTTGCCTTGGCGATGTCGCACGACGACGTGAACTTCTTGGTGCCGGTCGGGTTGAACTGGAATTGGCAGGTCGCGGGATCGGCAGTGACGATCACCGGCGATTTTTGCAGTGCGGCTTCCAATGCCGGGTTGGCGTAGTGGGTCAGCCCCTGGAAGATCGGGAAATAAGTCACTGCCGCAATCAGGCATCCGCCGAGGATGATCGGCTTGCGGCCAATCTTGTCGGACAGCGAGCCGAACACGACAAAGAACGGTGTTGCCAGCAGCAGCGCCAGTGCGATCAGGATGTTGGCCAGTGCGCCGTCGACCTTCAAGGATTGCGTGAGGAAGAACAATGCATAGAACTGACCGGTGTACCAGACCACAGCCTGGCCGGCAGTCAGGCCGACCAGCGCCAGGATCACCAGTTTCAGGTTTTTCCATTGACCGAAAGCTTCCGTCAGCGGCGCCTTGGAGAGCTTGCCGTCGGATTTCATTTTCAGAAACGCGGGCGATTCATTCATCGACAAGCGGATCCAGACGGACACACCCAGCAAGATGATCGACACCAGGAAGGGAATACGCCATCCCCAATCGGCAAATGCGGCTTCGCCGACGGCAGTACGCACACCCAGAATCACCAGCAACGACAGGAACAGGCCCAAGGTTGCCGTGGTTTGGATCCATGCGGTAAATGCACCGCGTTTGTGATCCGGAGCATGTTCAGCAACGTAAGTCGCGGCACCGCCGTATTCGCCGCCCAATGCCAGACCTTGCAGAATACGCAGGGAAATCAGGATGATCGGTGCAATGATGCCGATGGAATTGTAGTTGGGCAGAATGCCAACGATGAAAGTCGACGCACCCATGATCAGGATGGTCATCAGAAAGGTGTATTTACGACCGATCAGGTCGCCCAGGCGGCCGAACACCAGCGCGCCGAAAGGGCGCACGATGAAGCCGGCAGCGAATGCCAGCAAGGCGAAAATGAATCCAGTGTTGGGGTCTGTACCGGCAAAGAACTGCTTGGCGATGATCGCTGCCAGCGAGCCGTACAGATAGAAGTCGTACCATTCAAAAACGGTACCCAGCGAAGAGGCAAAAATAACTTTGCGCTCTTCAGGCGTAATGACGTGCGCAGTGGAAGCTGTCGCCATGCTTGTCTCCTTGATTATTAATGTAATGGATGTACAAACGGGCGACCAAACTGCGCTGGCGCCATTTGTGCACGCATGGAGTGTGCGACGCTAACCTTACGCAATACTTGCTTGAAACTTACACAACCTTACAGCGAATCCGCAAGACGCAAGCGGGCGGTCAGGCTGCCTGTTGTTGCAGAAAAGCCGGCACTTTGGCGGCGGGCAGGCGATTGATCGCCGCCAGCAGCGGGGGATCGATCCGGCGGCATTGGTGATGTCTGCGCAGCCGATCGCTCAGATGCCGCAGCAATTCGGCAGAGACTTCGGCATCGGCTTCGGCGCGGTGGGCATGGCCGCTGAAACGGATTCCCAGGCTGTCGGCCAGGCTGGACAAGCGATAGCTGGGCAGGCCCGGCAGCAGGCGGCGCGACAGCAGCAGCGAACAGACCAGTTCGGAATGGCCGGTTTGCAAATCGAGGCGCTCGGCTTCTGCGCTCAGGAATTTTGAATCGAAACTGGCGTTGTGCGCCGCAAGGGCATCGCTGCCGATGAAGCGCAGCAGTTCCGGCACGATGCGCTCGACCGGCGGCGCAGTATCGACCATTTCCTGGGTAATGCCGGTCAGCGCAGTGATGTCGTACGGGATCTCGGCGCCGCAATTGATGAGGGAAACGAAGCGTTCGACAATGCGGCCGTCGACGATGCGCAGCGCGGCGACTTCGGTGATGCGGGCGCCTTGCGCGGGACTCAGGCCGGTGGTTTCAAAGTCCAGCATGACGACAGGTTGGTTGATCACAGCTAACGGCAATTCAAGAATGGCGAGAGACGGATTTTAATACGCACTGGCTTATCTGCGTCGAATCGTGTAAAGCGCGCTGCTCAGCCATCGCTTATCATTACGGCTTTGCCTATTTGCGGAGAGAGACGCCATGCTGAAACATATCGTGATGTGGAAACTGAAAGACCAGGCCGAAGGCGCCGACAAGGCAAGCAATGCGCGCAAAATGAAGGCTTTGCTCGACGGTTGCGCGGGCCTGGTGCCGGGCATGCTGAAGTTCGAAGCCATGCTGGCCCAGCCGGGATTGGAAGCGACTTACGACGTTGTGCTGTACTCCGAGTTCGAGTCCAGGGCGGCCCTGGATGCGTATCAGGATCATCCCGACCATGTCGCCATCAAACCGTTCATCGGCGCGATCCGCGAAGGTCGCCAATGCATGGATTACGAGATCTGAGCGGCGCATAAGGTATTTATATGAGTCACTCCTTATCCGAAGTGTTCAGCAACGGCAATCCGTATCTGGAAAGCCTCGGCGTCGAGGTGCTGGAATACGGCGACGGCAAGGCTTCCATGGCGCTGCTGCTGCGCCCCGAATTCATGAACAGTTGGCACGTCGCCCAGGGCGGCATTTCGATGACGCTGATGGATGTCGCGATGGGCCTGGCGGCGCGTACGGCAATACCGGAGGCGAAGTCGTCGGCCACGGTGGACATGAGCACCAGTTTCCTGCTGCCTGCCGGCATGGCCGGCGAGACCATCGTGGCGAAGGGCGTTGCCTATCATCGCTCGACCACCATGTGCTTCTGCGAAGCGGAACTGTGGAACGGCGACAAGCTGGTCGCCAAGGCGATGGGCACATTCAAGGCGGTCAAGCGCGTCGATATTGCGAAAAAGCTGACGCATGAAAAATGAGAGACCTGCAAGAGACATCCATATATGAAATACGACATCAAGATTGCCGCATGGGCCGACCTGCGTGAAGATGCTGCGCTGATCCGCAACGAAGTCTTCGTGGTCGAGCAAAACGTTCCCGCCGAACTGGAAATGGACGAGATGGATGCCGTCTGCGTGCATGCCGTGGCGTACGACGAAACCGGCGTGCCTGTTGCCACCGGCCGTTTGCTGCCGGACGGCCACATCGGCCGCATGGCGGTGCGCAAGCACGGTCGCGGCCAGGGTATTGGCGGTGCAGTGCTGCAGGCGTTGATGGCGGCGGCGCGGCAACGAGGTGACCGTGAAGTCGCGCTGAACGCACAAACACACGCGGCGTCTTTCTATGGCAGCCACGGCTTCCGGCAGGAAGGAGAGGAGTTCATGGAAGCGGGCATCAGGCACATCCATATGCGTGCGGGACTAAGCTGATTCAGCCAGACGAGGGGAGTGGTGGCTTGCTATTTTCATTCAGCGCAAACGGACGCGGTCGCGTTGCGCAAAGGCCTCACTATTTCCGTTTGGTAATAATTCAAGGTTTTGTTGTGGTTTCCCACAATATCTAGGGGTATGCTGGTCGGGCATACTTGCGCCCGCAGCGACTCTAGGCGTTTCTTATGGACCTCTGGCAATGTCGGCTGCACGACAAGTTTCCTGAGATCTCATAATAAATGGAGAACCGCATGGCCAAGACGCCACTTTATAAGTCTCTTTACTTCCAGGTGTTGGTGGCGATTGCCATCGGTGTGCTGCTTGGTCACTTCTATCCGCATTCCGGCGAGGCGATGAAACCGCTTGGCGACGGCTTCATCAAGCTGATCAAGATGATCATTGCGCCGGTGATTTTCTGTACTGTCGTGCTGGGCATCGCCGGCATGGAAGACATGAAAAAGGTTGGCAAGACCGGCGGCCTGGCGCTGTTGTACTTCGAAGTCGTCAGCACGCTGGCGCTGATCGTCGGTCTGGTGCTGGTCAACTTCCTGCAGCCCGGCGCCGGCATGAACATCGATCCGAACACCATCGATACCAAGAGCATTACCGCCTACACCGGTCCGGGCAAGATGACCAGCACGGTTGACTTCTTGATGAACATCATCCCGACCAGCATGGTCGATGCGTTTGCCAAGGGCGACGTGCTGCAGGTGCTGCTGGTCTCGGTACTGTTCGGCTTTGCGCTGCATCGCTTCGGCGGCCGGGGCACGATGATTTTCGATTTCATCGAAAAGATCTCCCACGTCCTGTTCGCCGTGGTCGGCACTATCATGAAGGTTGCTCCTGTTGGCGCTTTTGGCGCAATGGCTTTCACTATCGGCAAGTACGGCGTCGGTTCGCTGCTGTCGCTGGGCAAGCTGATGGGGACGTTCTACCTGACCTGCCTGTTCTTCATCTTCATCGTGCTGGGCACTATTACCCGTCTGCACGGCTTCAGCGTGTGGAAGTTCGTCAAGTACATCAAGGAAGAGCTGCTGATCGTGCTGGGTACATCCTCGTCCGAGTCGGTGTTGCCGCGCATGCTGGCCAAGATGGAGAATCTGGGCGCCAAGAAGACCGTGGTCGGCCTGGTGATTCCTACTGGTTATTCGTTCAACCTGGACGGCACCGCGATTTACCTGACGATGGCGGCGGTCTTTATTGCGCAAGCCACCAACACGCCGATGACGCTAGTGCAGGAGCTGACCTTGCTGGCCGTGCTGCTGCTGACATCCAAAGGCGCGGCGGGCATCACCGGCAGCGGTTTTATCGTGCTGGCGGCGACCTTGTCGGCGGTGGGACACTTGCCTGTGGCCGGCCTGGCGCTGATCCTCGGCATCGATCGTTTCATGTCGGAAGCGCGTGCGTTGACCAACACCATCGGCAATGGCGTGGCGACCATCATCGTGGCGAAGTGGAGCAACGAGCTGGATGAGAAGCGTCTGCACGCGCAGTTGAATAACGAAACCTCGGAAGAGGCCAATGAGCCGGAAGCTGTGCTTGATCGCACTGAAGCGAAGATTCATCGCTAATCTCGGGGCGTCATTCTGGAATATGGATTGATGCAGGAAAAAGCGGCGGCGGGACTGATTGTCCCGCCGCCGCTTTTTATTGCAGCAACAGCAAAGCGTTCGTGCAAAAAGGGCCGCACAAAAGAAAAGACCCATAACGAAAGGGGGCACGTTACGGGTCTTGGTCTCCTCGCAGCCTCTTAAGGACTGGATTTATTTGAATGCATTGTGTTCCCTTTGGCGGCATTAGTCATTCTGCGGTGCAGCATACGTTCTCGGGGGAACGACTTCATTGGCATCGGCGCGCGAATACCGGAGGCGCTGCGGAACCTGGCGGCTGGTGAAAAAAAAGCCCGCAACCTTGCGGTGCGGGCTTAAATCCAATTCTTTAAGGAGGAAATTGGAGGAGACAGGTGCAACTTTAATGCTCCGCACAAAAACCATCTACTTTATTTCTCAAATATCAGATATGCGTTTTGGTGATAATGTTTCCGGCTAACGCCGTCAACTGGGGCTTTCCGGGCTGTTCACGTCGGGTTTGAGTTTCAGTTTGCACAGGGAGCTTTTCTTTTGTTGCTCCGTGGCGGGGGCGGCCTGGCAGGATGTGATCGGATCGACAACAAGTTCGTTCAATACCGGTTCGCCGACGATGGGAACGCGCACGACCGTGGAGGCGCGGGTGCCGTAATCGGGCGAACAGATGAAAATCGACGAAAGCACGCGTTCTAATTCGAGGCTGACGCCGGTGCTGGGCAGGCGGCAATCGTTGGCGCGCGTGCTGTCGCTGAGCAGTTCGAAGAAGGTTTCTTCCGGCGCTCCCTGGCACAGCAGGCTGGCGAACTGCGCCTTGGCACGCGTCACCTTGGGCCACGGCGTGTCGAGCAGGGCGTTGGACAGGCCGTAGACGCCGTAGCCCAAAGGCTGGCCGTTGCGCGGATCTTCATCGCCCTTGTTGGAATACCATAGCAAGGTGTCGCGATCGCCGGCGATCAGGTTGAAGCCGTTGTATTGCCCGGCGTCGGCCCGGATATGTTCGACATACTGTTGCGGCGTGAAATCGCCGGCCAGGTAATCGGAAACCAGTTTGCCGCGCGTCGGCGCGTCGGGACGCTTTTCGGACGGCGCACGGACGTTGGTCAGCGCGGCAAAGCGGCCTTCACGCGTGACGCCGAGCCAGGTGCCGCCGGCTTGCAGGTCGCGGCCGGCGTAGATGTCGGGGCGGTCTTCCCACCAGCCTGCGGCGCTGGCCGGGCGCTGATAAAACTCGTCGCGGTTGGCCGCCGCGATCAGCGGCATGCCGGGAATGACTTTCCATGCAAAAATGATCAGGCACATGGCGAAAAGTCCAGAAAGTGTTCGATATGGCGCGCGCCGTCGATCAGGGCGTCCAGGCCGGTATCGGCAACTGCCTCCTGCAGGGCGGCTTCGAAACCGTCCGGCACGTCGAGGTAGACTTCCATCCAGGTATGCATGCCATCCTTGTCCTGCGGGCGGCGCTTGAGTTCGGTTGCCACCTTCAGTTGTTGCGACAGGCGGGTTTGCAGCGCAGCGGCCTGCCGCTCCAGTTGCGCCGAATTACCGACGGGCACGCGGTAATAAATGTAGAGGTCCATCGGCAAGCTCCGGTCGCTTATAGCGTTATTGCGGGTCCGTCAACTCGTAGGGCAGCGTCTGCAATTGCAGCGCCGGGCCGTCGACGGCGCCGAGATGGATGCTGCCGGACTCGGAGGCTGCCAGCTTGATTTCCACCAGGCATGCCGAATTGCCGGCGCCGTCCGGTTCCGCATTGACGACCATGCCGCAAGGCTGGCCGGGGTCCTCGCTGGAGAATACTTCGGCGCCGGGCTGTACTTGCCCTGAGGCCACCAGCGCCAGCACGCTGCGGCGCTTCAGCTTGCCGAGATATTGGCTGCGGGCGACAATTTCCTGTCCCGGGTAGCAGCCTTTTTTGAAGTTGACGCCGCCGATCAGCTCGAAGTTGATCATTTGCGGCACGAACTGTTCTTGCGTCGGTTGAGTGATGGTCGGCACGCCGGCGTAGATGTCGCCCAGACGCCAGGCATGGGCACCGCTTGCACTGAGCTTTTGCGTCAGGACCGGCCAGGCGGCCATGGCTTGCTCCAGCGTCGTGATCCATTGATAACGCGGCGACCGGCGGCTGTCGGCGACGCGCACCAGGGTGCCGTTGTCGTTGTCGGTCTTGCCGTAAGGCTGTGCCGGCAATTGGGGAAACCATTGCTGCAAGGCTTCCGCAGCGGTATTCCCGGCCAGGCCGAGCACCACGCGTTGCTCGCCGATGTCGGCCAGCTTGGCCTTGGCGCGCAGGACGAACATCTGCAGGCGCTTCTGGATTGCAGGTTGCAGGGCGTGCGGCAATTCCAGCACGATTTGCCCGGCATCCTTCCACATCAGAAATGTGGCCAGCAGGCGACCTTTGGGTGTGCAATAACCGGCCAGGCGCGCGGTGGCAAGGTCGAGTTTTTCAACGTCGTTGGTGATCTGGTTGTGCAGGAAAGAGGCTGCATCATCGCCGGTCAGCGAAATCAGGCCCACGTCCGTGAGGGGGGCGACGAAATGATCAGGCAAGGCTGTGTCGGCGACGGCGCCGAAATGGCTGACCTCTTGTGCAGAGGCATCAAACCGGGCGCCTTGCTGTTCCAGGAAGGTGTGCCATGCAGTGCGCGCTGAGGTCGAATCGGTCATAAATTAGGTTACTGGGCTAACAGCGATTATCATTGATGGCTCGATTATAGTGGCGCTGGAAAAAGCGCGTTGGATTGCACCGGATTTTGCCTCAACAATGAAAAAGATATTCAACACCATCGTCCTTCTTTTGGTTGCCCTGGGATGCGGGGCGGCATACTGGCTGAGCCAGCCTATCCTCGGAGAAGGTCAGAAATCCGTTGAATTCACCATCACTCCCGGCGCCGGCATCAACGGCGCTGCCCAGCAGATCGCCGACGCCGGCGCGCCGGTCAACCCCATTCTGTTCGCCTTGCTGGCGCGCGGCAGCGGCAAGGGCAACCGCATCAAGGCGGGCAGCTATGAACTCAAGCCGGGCGCGACGCCCTTGCGCTTGCTGGAACAACTGGTGCGCGGCGAATTTGCCCAGGAATCGTTGACCATCATCGAAGGATGGAGCTTCAGGCAGATGCGCCAGGCCATCGCCGACCACAAGGGACTCAAGCACGACACTGCTGCCTTGTCCGACACGGAACTGCTGGCCAGGGTCTCCAATGAGTTCGTCGCGCCTGAGGGCTTGTTTTTCCCCGATACCTATCTGTTTGCCAAGGGCGCCAGCGACATGCAGATATACCGCCAGGCGTTCACTCTGATGAACAAGCGCCTGGGCGAAGCCTGGAGCAAACGCGACCTGTCGCTGCCGTACAAGACGCCGTACGACGCCCTGATCATGGCCTCCATCGTCGAAAAGGAAACCGGGCAAAAGTCCGAACGCGGCATGGTGGCCGGCGTTTTCATCAATCGCCTGAAGACCGGCATGTTGCTGCAGACCGACCCGACAGTAATTTACGGCATGGGGGAGCGTTACCAGGGCGTGATCCGCAAAAACGATCTGCTGACCGACACGCCGTACAATACTTATACCCGCAAGGGCATGCCGCCGACGCCGATCGCCTTGCCGGGGGCCGCGTCGTTGGCAGCGGCCTTGAATCCGGACAAGACCGACGCCTTGTACTTCGTCGCCCGCGGCGACGGCACCAGTCATTTTTCCAGCAACCTGAGCGAGCATAACCAGGCGGTCAATAAGTACCAGCGCTAACTTATCGTCATATTTTTAACCGACCCACGCTCCCCACTACCCACTATGGCATCAGGCAAATTCATCACCTTTGAAGGCATCGACGGCGCCGGCAAGTCGACACATATCGCTTTTGTCGCGGATCTGCTGCGCGCGCGCGGCCTGACTGTCGTGACCACGCGCGAGCCGGGCGGCACCGAACTGGGCGAAAGCCTGCGTTCCCTGGTGCTGCATCAGAAGATGCACCTGGAAACCGAAGCGCTGCTGATGTTTGCCGGTCGCCGCGAACATCTGGCGCAGGTGATCGAACCGGCCCTGGCGCGCGGCGACTGGGTGATTTCCGACCGCTTTACCGACGCCACCTTCGCTTATCAGGGCGGCGGTCGCCACCTGGCGCTGGACAAGCTCGATGCGCTGGAGCAATGGGTGCATCCGCATCTGCAGCCGGACCTGACGCTCTTGTTCGACGTGCCGCTGGAAGTGGCGCGCGCGCGTCTCGACGCAGAACGCGCGCTGGACAAGTTCGAGCAGGAAAAGGCCGATTTCTTCGCCGACACGCGCGCCGAATACCTGCGCCGCGCCGCGCAGTTTCCGCAACGTTTCCGCATTGTCGATTCGACGCGCTCCATCGCCGATATCCGGCAGGAGATCGTGCAGATACTTGCCGATATTTAAGATGCACAGGATTTTTTTGATCACCGCTTCATCCATGATTGATCACGCATGAGCAATACCGTTTTCCCCTGGCTTGAGGACAGTTGGCTGCAACTCCAGCAACTGCGTGCACGCCTGCCGCACGCGATTCTGTTTTACGGCCCCGAAGGCATCGGCAAAACCGATTTCGTCGAGTCGTTCGCGCAGTCGCTGCTGTGCGAGGACATCCAGCCCGATGGCCATGCCTGCGGCGCTTGCCCTTCGTGCGGCTGGTTTTCGCAATATAACCATCCCGATTATCGTCGTGTGCGGCCGGAGGTCCTTGATGGGGATGATGCCGCAGAAGACGCCGAAGGCGGTGACGAGAAGAAAACCGCCAAGGCCGGCAAAGCGCCGTCCAAGGAAATCAAGATCGACCAGATTCGCGCGCTGGCCGATTTCATGAACGTGTCGACGCACCGTTCCGGCATGCGCGTGGTGGTGCTGTATCCGGCCGAAGCCTTGAATACCGCCGCCGCCAATTCGCTGCTGAAAACCTTGGAAGAGCCGCCGCCGAACACCATGTTCCTGCTGGTTTCCAATCGCCTCGACCGGTTGCTGCCGACCATCCTGTCGCGTTGCCGTAAATTTGCATTGGCCTTGCCGTCGCACGACGCGGGCTTGGCATGGCTCAAGCAGCAAAACGTCAAGGACGCCGACGTCTGGCTATCGGAGCAGGGCGGTGCGCCGCTGGCGGCGTTCCATGCATCGCAAGGCGACAGTCGCGAGATCATGGACGAGTTCCTGCGTTCGCTGAGCCATCCCGGCATCGACGTTGCGTTGAAGACGGCCGAGCGCCTGCAAAAGACGGCGGTGGCAGAACTGGTCGGCTGGCAGCAGCGCTGGCTGTACGATCTGTTTGCGCTGAAGTCGGGCGGGGTCATTCGCTACTATCCGCGTTACGGCAAGGAACTCGGCGCATTGAGCGCGCGCGTCGATACCGTGACGATTGCATCCGCATTGAAAGCCGCCAACGAGCGCCGTGCGATTGCCGATCATCCCTTGTCCGCGCGGTTGTTCATCGAGGAAATGCTGATCGAGTATGCGTCGCTGTTTGCCTGAGCGAGCGGCAGCGGCCCTAGATCGTTACCGGGATGCGCTCCTTGCGGGGCGCATCCGTCAAGACCTGACAATGACCACCTGAAACGTTTTCATGAGCACTGCATACACCCATCGCCTGGCGCGCCAGGAAGATCTGAACGCCATCGTCGCCATCTACAACAGCACCATCGCCTCACGTCAGGTCACTGCCGATACCGAGCCGGTTTCGGTGGCGTCGCGCCAGGACTGGTTCGACGAACATACGCCCGACAGGCGTCCGTTATGGGTGGCTGAGTGCGACGGCGAGGTTATCGGCTGGCTTTCCTATTCCAATTTCTATGGGCGCCCGGCCTATGCCGGCACCGCCGAGCTGTCGGTCTATCTGCGCGAAGAGGCGCGCGGCCAGGGGCTGGGACGTTACTTCCTCGAGCAGGCCATTGCTTTCGCGCCGTCGATCAAGGTGCATACGCTGCTGGGGTTTGTGTTCGGTCATAACGAACCGAGCCTGAAGCTGTTTGAAGCATTCGCCTTCGAGCGCTGGGCGCACATGCCGGGCGTGGCGACGCTGGACGGGGTGGAGCGGGATCTGGTGATTTTGGGGAAGCGGGTGGCCTGACCTTTTCGCAACATGCCATGCGCATGACAAAAGGGCGCACAAAGAAGGGAAGCATATAGGCTTCCCTTTTTCATGGTTTCATGGCGACGCGTTCGTCAGAAATCCACGGAAGCGGACATGACATAGGTTCGCGGCGTTCCAAGCACCAGATAGCCGACGTTGGAAGCGCCGCCCGCCGATTCCCAATAATTCTTGTTGGTCAGGTTTTCAATAGCGCCGCGCAGCGTAACGACACGGCCGCCGATTTGCGTGGCGTAACGGGCGCCGATGTCATATCTCGTCCAGGATGGGACTTCCTGCAAATTGGCCGAGTCCAGATATTGGGTCGAGGTATGGATGGCGCGGCCGTTCAGCGTCAATCCTTTTACGCCGGGGATATCCCATTCCGCTCCGATGTTGGCTTGCGTCTTGGGCACGCCGATGGCGTAATGGCCGTTGTTGAGGCCACCGTTGGTGTTTTCCAGTTTAGCGCGCAGGAAGGTCAGGCCTCCCAGTACGCGGACGCCGCGCATCGGTGCGCCGAAGACCGAAAATTCCGCGCCGCGATTGCGTTGTTCGCCGTTGGTGCTTTCGATATGGGTAACGGTATCTTCGTAGGCGCTCGGTTGCGTCGTGGTGAACAACGCCACCCCGAAACCGATCTTGCCGGCATCATATTTGGCGCCGATCTCTTTTTGTTTCGACTTGTACGGCGACAACACCTGGCCGAAATTGACGGCGGTGCTGCTCGTGACCTGTTTGCCCTTTTGCAACCCTTCGATGTAATTGGCGTAAAGGGAGAGGTCTTTCAACGGCTTTATCACCAGACCGACGACCGGCGTTATGGCGCTCTTGTCGTAGTGGTCGGTTTCCAGATGCGTGTTGTAGTCGTAGCTGTTGTTCTTGACGGTCTGATGACGGGCGCCGAGCGTCACGGCGATGCGGTCATCATAAAACGACAGCGTATCGGCAAGGGCGAAACTCGACAACTGGGTCTTGGTGGTCGTCCGCGGGTCGGCAAGATCGCCGCCGAAGAAATCCAACGCAGGCTGAGTCGCGGTGACCGGCGAATAGAGATTCGACGTGGTGGCCGTCCCCAAAGACATGGCATAAGCGTTGCGCGAATCCTGCCAGTAGCTGGAAGCGGTTGCGCTCACCGCGTGCGAAATCACGCCGGTCTTGAACTTGCCGCGAATGCCGGCTTCGCCGGTGCGTACGGTATCCCGGCGGGCATTGTCAAAGCGGTTTGCCGTCGTGTCGCCAGCAGTATCGGTAACGGTCGGGCCGGCCAGCACATTTCTTTCCGTGCCGTAGCGGGTGCCGAGGGCTGCCCAGGCTGTCACGCTGTCAGACAAGTCCCATTCTCCGCGCAGCGTGCCGAACACATCGCGCTCGTTGGAATACAGCCAAGGCTGGCCGAAGTTGGTCGCAGCGCTGGGTGCGGACGGAACGGCGAGGCCGGCTGCAACCCGTACGCTGGGACGAGGGTTCTTGAGGTTGTGTTCCTGGTAGCCGACATCGGCGGACAAACGGAAGCTGTTGCCGCGATAGTCCAGGCCGACCGTGAGCATGCCCAGTTCGCGGTTTTCTCCATTCACAGCGGTTCCGCCTTCGCGACGCACTGCATTGACGCGGATGCCCAAACGGTCGTCCGGGCCAAAACGGCGGCCGATGTCGGTTGCAAAATATACCTGGCCGCCGGTTTCGTAGCCCATGGTGGCCTGGGTGATCGGATCGGAAGACGCTCTTTTGGGCAGCAAGTTGATGGTGCCGCCGATGCCGCCGTCGCCGGGCGCCGCACCATTGAGGAAAGCGCTGGCGCCGCGGAATACTTCGACGCGTTCGAGCATTTCGGACGCCACGTATTGGCGAGGCAACAAGCCATACAATCCGTTGTAGGCCAAGTCATCGGAATTCGCCATGAAGCCGCGGATCATGTATGCCTCCTGGTAGTTTCCGAATCCGCGGGTGACGCGAATGGACGGATCGTTCAGCAAGACTTCGCCGACGCTGTGCGCCTGCTGATCTTTGATCAGGTCCTGGGTATAGCTGGTGCTGCTGAAAGGCGTATCGAGAAAATCCTGATTTCCCAGGAAGCCCACCCGACCGCCGCGCGCCACCTGGCCACCTGCATACGCTTCCGGTAAACCGTTCGCGGACGCATCCGCGGAGGCATTGACCGTGATCGACGGCAGCGCCTGGTCGGCTTTGGCGTCCTTGCCGGTCGTCGTTTGCGCCTTGGCGGTGTGAGAGCAGGCCAGCGGAACAATGAAAGCGACAGCCAGCGCTGTGGCGATAGGAGTCAGGCGGTATTGCATGGGGTCCTTTTCTTTTTGGCGGATACGTCTTTGCCTCCGCGACAGAAGGTAAAAACGGGATTAGGTGACGAGTGAAATTTTATTGCTCAATTATAATTAAGAATAATTATCGTTTGTATTTATATTTATAATTTTGTCTAAATTGCCATTAAAAAATTGTTGAATTGATATCGATTTATTCGCGGTCTCGCTTTTTTGATTCTTGATAAGAAATTGTTTTCATATTTGAAAAGGCTTCCGCAGTCGTTTTTCCTGAATTGCCAGGCTTTGGAAAGCGGTAGTACCAAGCTGCGACATATAATCGCTGCATGCCGATACTTGCCCTTTCTCGTCCGTTGTCGCAACATCAGTTGCTGCTGCGCCTATTCTGGATGCGTTGCATGACGACGCTGGCGCAGGCATTGCTGGTGGCTGGCGCGTACTACGGGATGGGGGTGAATTTGCCGCTTACGCCGCTGTGCATAGTGCTGGCCCTGATGGTGGCGTTCAACGGGCTGACGTGGCTGCGTATGCGGCTGGCGCAGCCGGTGCGCGAGTCCGAACTGCTCGTTCAACTATTCATCGATATCAGTGCGTTGTCCGTCTTGCTGTATTTCAGCGGCGGAGCGACCAATCCTTTCGTGTCTTTTTATCTGCCTGCGCTGGCGGTGGCAGCGGCAGTCCTGTCGCCGCGCTATGCTTTCACGCTGGCGCTATACTCCTTCGCTTGCTATTCGGGTCTGACCTACTTGTACGAGCCGCTGCACATCCATGATCACGATCAGGCGATGGCCTACCATCTGGCGGGAATGTGGGTGAACTTTCTGATGTCGGCGGCCTTGATTACCTGGTTTGTGACGCGCATGTCGGCCACGGTGCGGGCGCGCGACGCCCAGTTGGCGCAGGCGCGCGAACAGCAGTTGCAGGACGAGCGCATCGTTGCTCTGGGCACGCAGGCAGCCAGCGCCGCGCATGAGATGAGCACGCCGCTGGCGACCGTGGCCGTGATTGCCGGCGAACTGCGTATCGAGGCCGGGCGCAACCAAGCGCTGACCATGTATCGCGATGATCTGGCCATCGTCGAAGAACAGATCGCCGTTTGTAAAACCGCCCTGGATCGCATGGGCATGGATGTGCAGATGCGACACGCTGATGCCGACGCTGTACCGGTCAAACTGACCGACTGGCTGCGACACTTTGTCGATGTCTGGCGCCTGCGCCATCCGGCCGTTTCAATACGCTTGTCGCTGCCGCAAGATGCGGCGCCGGCGCGCCACCAGCAACTGACCGGGCAAATCTTGCTGACCTTGCTCGACAATGCCGCCCAGGCGGTGGCGGAAAGCGGGAAGATCGACGTGACCTTGAGCGTGCAACGCGATGAAGCGATGATTCGCGTCGCCGACGACGGTCCCGGCATCGCCCCCGAGTTGTTGAGACGCCTGGGCTATGAGCCGGTGCGCAGCAGCACCGGCGGCAAAGGCATCGGCCTGATGCTGGCCTTTGCGACTGCCAGGCAGATGGAAGGCCGGTTGACGTTGTCTTCCGATACCGGATGCGGCGCCAGCGCGACGCTGACGATGCCTGTGTGAACCGACGGAGAAATCAGACGAAACAATGAGCGCCGCTTTCCTTATCCTCGACGACAACGAAGTATTTGCATCCACGCTGGCGCGTTCGCTGTCGCGCCGCGGTTTCGCGGCGACCATTGCGCATAGCGGCGAAGCAGCCTTGCTGGCGGCTGGCGGCATCGCATTCGACTACGCCACCATCGACCTGCAATTGCAGCAGGATTCCGGCCTGCAATGGATCGCACCGCTGCGCGAGAAGTTGCCGCGCGCGCGTTTGCTGGTGCTGACCGGCTACGCCAGCATTGCGACGACGGTGCAGGCGATCAAGGCGGGAGCCGACAATTATCTCGCCAAGCCGGCTAATCTGGATTCGATCCTGTCGGCGCTGGAGCACAATGCCGAGGACGTTGCGGCAAATACGGGCGAGAGCGCCACGCCACTGTCGGTCGAACGTCTTGAATGGGAACATATCCAGCGGGTGCTGGCGGAACATCAGGGCAATATCTCCTCTACCGCGCGGGCGCTGAACATGCATCGCCGCACGCTGCAGCGCAAGCTGGCCAAACGTCCGGTCGCCAGATAGCTGGCGGCGATGGCATAAAATAGCGCCTATCATGTATATCGATTCCCATTGCCATATCAATTTCCCCGAACTCGCTGCGCGCTTGCCGGACATCTTCGGCAAGATGGCCGAGAACCGGGTCAGCCACGCGCTGTGCGTATCGGTCAACCTGCCGGAGTTTCCGCAAGTGCTGGAGCTGGCGGAACAGTACCCACACATCTATGCCTCGGTCGGCGTCCATCCCGATTATGAAGACACGCCGGAGCCGACCGTCGGGCAACTGGTCGAACTGGCCGATCATCCGCGCATCGTCGCCATCGGCGAGACCGGCCTCGATTATTATCGCCTGCAAGGCGACCTCGAATGGCAGCGTGAGCGTTTCCGCACCCACATCCGCGCCTCGCGCATTACCGGCAAGCCGCTGATCATCCATACCCGTTCGGCGTCGGAAGACACCATCCGCATCCTGCGCGAAGAAGGCGCCAGCCCGGACGCGGGCGGTGCCGCCGGCGTCATGCATTGCTTCACCGAGTCGCAGGAGGTGGCCGATGCGGCGATCGGACTGGGTTTCTATATTTCATTCTCCGGTATCGTCACGTTCAAAAGCGCCAAGGCTTTGCAAGAAGTCGCGCGTACCATTCCGCTGGAACGCATGTTGATCGAAACCGATTCGCCTTATCTTGCGCCGGTGCCGTATCGCGGCAAGACCAATGAGCCTGGGCTGGTGCGGCATGTGGCGGAATTCATCGCCGACTTGCGCGGCATTCCAGTGGACGAAGTGGCGCGTCACACCACCGAGAATTTTTTCACGCTGTTTCAAATGGCAGGCAAGGATCGTGCACATGCTTAACCGGTTTTCCCGTTTCTGCGTAGCGGCGTTGTTGGCGCTGACGGCATCGGCCGGCCTGATGCCGGCAGCAGCACATGCCGGCACCTACGACGACTATTTCACCGCCGTCAAGATGGATGCGCCGCGCGAACTGCAGGATTTGATCAAGCGTGGGCTGGGGCCGAACATGGTCGAACCGCAGCGCGGTTATTCGGCATTGATGTTGTCGATCCGAGAAGACTCGATGAAAGCCTTCGATGTGTTGTTCAACACGCCCGGCGTCGATCTCGAGATCAAAGCCAAAAACGGCGATACAGCCATCATGGTGGCGGCGTTTTACGGCAATCTGCCGGTGGTGAAGCTGCTGCTCGACAAAGAAGTCGAAGTCAACCGCCCCGGCTGGACGGCATTGCATTACGCCGCCATCAACGGCAATGCGGCGATCATCAAGCTGTTGCTGGATGCATCGGCATATATCGACGCCGAATCGCCCGACGAGAAAATGACGCCCGTGATGCTGGCGGCAGTGCGCGGCCGTACCTTCGCGGTCAGGCTGCTGAAGGAGGAGGGGGCCGACATCAGCCTGAAGAACGCCGACGGCATGACCGCGCTCGATCTGGCGCGCCGGTTCAATCAACAGGACGTGGTGGAAGAGTTGACCGGACAGCATACCTCGTGGTCTGCACAAAAGCCGGGGTCATGAGCGTAATACCGTTCAGTTAAGCCCATTCCTGCCTATAGCAGTCGTCCCGGCGAAAGCCGGGATCCAGTATCGTGAAGACGGTCAATACGACGCTGGGTCCTGACCTACGCCAGGATGACAGTGATGTGCAATGAGGAAGAATGTTTCTACGCTTAACTGAACAACATTAGGGCCGTGAGCGGGAAATATGTTCTACGGTCATGTATAAAAAATCCCGGTCCGCGTCAGGCAAGAACCGGGATTTTTATTTGCTAAGTTGGTCGGTCAGCGGCGGATCAGAATCTGCGGTCCCACGTCCTTGATGTCCTTGGTGCCGGTCAGCGCCATGCTGACGTCGAGTTCCTTGTGCAGGATCTGCAGCATTTTGGTGACGCCTTCGCCGCCCATGGCGCCCAGGCTGTACAGGAAGGCGCGGCCGATCATCGTGCCCTTGGCGCCCAGCGCGGTGGCCTTGAGGATGTCCTGGCCGGTGCGGATGCCGCCGTCGAACCAGACTTCGATCCGGTCGCCGACTGCTTCGGCAATCGCCGGCAAGGCTTCGATCGACGAGATCGCGCCGTCCAGTTGGCGGCCGCCGTGGTTGCTCACGACCAGCGCGTCGGCGCCGGTCTGCGCGGCGATCCTGGCGTCTTCCACGTCGAGGATGCCTTTGAGGATCAGCTTGCCGCCCCATTGTTCCTTGATCCAGGCGACGTCGTCCCAGTTCAGGGTCGGGTCGAACTGGCTGGCGGTCCACTGGCTCAGCGTCTGGATGCCGCTGCCGCCGCCGGTGATGTGGCCGGCCAGGTTGCCGAAGGTCTTGCGTCCGCCCAGCGCGCGCAGCGCCCAGCCGGGTTTTCC
>NZ_CBXX010000011.1 GCF_000577615.1 Herbaspirillum sp. RV1423 | reverse complement strand
CGATGTGCCAACCGGCGAACGGCGATTGGTTTAGACTGGCGGGTGTCTATCAAGGAGAGGTAATGAGCATCACCGCCGAAGCAGTCAAAACAGCGCTTTCCCAGGTCATCGACCCCAACACCGGCAAGGACCTGGTGTCCGGCAAGTCGGTCAAGAACATCCAGCTCGATGGCGCCAATGTCGCCTTCGATGTCGAATTGGGCTATCCCGCCAACAGCCAGATCGCACCGATCCGCAGCGCCGCCGAGGCCGCCGTGCGGGGTGTGGCGGGCGTCGGTGCAGTCAAGGCCAACGTGTATTTCAAGATCGTCGCGCACGCAGTGCAGCGCGGCATCAAACTCAAATCCAACGTCAAGAACATCATCGCCGTCGCCTCCGGCAAGGGTGGTGTCGGCAAGTCGACCACCGCCGCCAACCTGGCGCTGGCGCTGGCCGCCGAAGGCGCGCGCGTGGGCATCCTCGACGCCGACATCTATGGGCCGTCGCAGCCGATGATGCTGGGCATAGACGCCAAACCGGAAACCAAGGACGGCAAGACCATGGAGCCGCTGGAAAACCACGGCCTGCAAGTGTCGTCGATCGGTTTCATGATCGATCCGGACGAGCCGATGGTGTGGCGCGGTCCGATCGTCACCCAGGCCTTGCAGCAGTTGCTCGACCAGACCAACTGGCGCGATCTCGATTACCTCATCGTCGACATGCCGCCGGGCACCGGCGACGTGCAGTTGACGCTGTCGCAAAAGGTGCCGGTGACCGGCGCCGTGATCGTGACGACGCCGCAGGACATCGCCTTGCTCGACGCGCGCAAGGGCTTGAAAATGTTCGAGAAGGTCGGCATACCGATCCTCGGCATCGTCGAGAACATGAGCACGCATATTTGTTCCAACTGCGGCCATGCCGAAGCGATCTTCGGCAGCGGCGGCGGCGAGAAGATGTGCGCCGACTTCGGCGTCGACTTCCTCGGCGCCTTGCCGCTGACGATGGCGATCCGCGAGCAGACCGATTCCGGCCGTCCGACCGTGGTCGCGGAACCGAATGGCGCGGTCGCGGAAATTTACAAGAACATTGCGCGCAAGGTCGCTGTCAAAGTGGCGGAGAAGGCCAAGGACATGACCAGCAAGTTTCCGAGCATCGTGATCCAGAACGATTGATGCCGATCGATGCCATGCGCGCCGTGCATGTCCTGCCTAGTTCGTTGTTGACGTATTCGATTAACGCATTGAGGAGACATGTCATGACAATCCCTGCATCGCGATTCATTCAAACCTTGTTCTGCGCCTCCGTCCTGCTGGCGTCGGCGGCGCGCGCCGCCGAGCCTTCGGTGTCTTTCACGGCGCCGATGGACGGCGCGGTCGTCAGCAGCCCCTTCGACGTCAGGTTCGCGGTCACCGGCATGGAGGTCAAGCCGGCCGGCGACATGACGCCCAATACCGGCCACCACCATTTGCTGATCAACGCCGGGCCGATCCCCAAGGGCGTCGTCATCCCGGCGGACGACACCCACCTGCATTACGGCAAGGGCCAGACCGGGGCCAAGGTGACGCTGCCGCCGGGCAAGTATCAACTGACCATGCAGTTCGCCGACGGTGCGCACCAGTCCTATGGACCGGCGATGAGCAAGACCATCAATATCACCGTGAAATAAGGCGTCGCCGAGCCGGGCGGCAGCCGCATGATTCCATGATGGCGGCCGACGCGGTAAAATGGCGGCTTTCCGATCAGGCAGACAACGGCTTTGGTGCACCAAGGCCGTTTTTATTTATCATGACATCCACAGCACCGAACACTCCCGTCCGCACCCGCTTTGCGCCTAGCCCGACCGGCTATCTCCATCTCGGCGGCGCCCGCACAGCCTTGTTCTCGTGGGCTTATGCGCGCCGTTTCGGCGGCACCTTCATCCTGCGCATCGAAGACACCGACCTGGAGCGCTCCACGCCGGAAGCGGTGCAGGCCATCATCGACGGCATGCAATGGCTCGGTCTGAACCATGACGAAGGCCCGTTCTACCAGATGAAGCGCATGGACCGTTATCGCGAAGTGGTGGCGCAGATGCTGCAACAGGGCACGGCCTACCATTGCTATTCTTCGCCGGAAGAAGTCGAAGCCATGCGCGAGCGCCAGCGCGCCGCCGGCGAAAAGCCGCGCTACGACGGCACCTGGCGCCCCGAAAGCGGCAAGACCCTGCCGCCGATTCCCGAAGGCCGCAAGCCGGTGGTGCGCTTCCGTAATCCGATCGACGGCGACGTCACCTGGAACGACGTGGTCAAGGGGCCGATCACGATTTCCAACCGCGAACTGGACGACCTCGTGATTGCACGTCCCGACGGCACGCCGACCTACAATTTCTGCGTTGTGGTCGACGACTGGGACATGAAGATCACCCACGTCATCCGCGGCGACGATCACGTCAACAACACGCCGCGCCAGATCAACATCCTCAAGGCGCTGGGCGGGACCTTGCCGCAGTACGGCCATGTGCCGATGATCCTCGGGGCCGACGGCGAGAAGCTGTCCAAGCGCCACGGTGCAGTCAGCGTGATGGACTACCCGGCTCAGGGCTACCTGCCGGAAGCCATGCTCAACTACCTGGCGCGCCTGGGCTGGAGCCACGGCGATGAAGAGATTTTCTCGATGGAACAATTCTGCAGTTGGTTCGACCTCGACCATTTGTCGAAGTCGCCGGCGCAGTTCAATCCGGAAAAGCTGGCCTGGCTCAACAACCACTACATCAAGCTGGCCGACAACGAACGCCTTGCCGCGCTGGCGCGTCCGCTGCTGGAAAAAGAGGGCGCGCAATTCGACGGTGCGCCGCCGTTGGCGCAGACCATTGCGCTGCTGAAGGAGCGCGCCAATACCGTCAACGACCTGGCGACGGCGGTGCAGATGTTCTATCGCCAGCCGGCGCCCGACGCCGCGCTGGTCGCCCAGCACATCACCGACGCCATCAAACCGGCGCTGCAGGATTTCGCCGCGCGCTGCGTCGATGTCGAATGGAAGAAAGAAGTGCTGGGCGCGATGATCAAGGAAGTGCTGGCCCAGCACAAATTGAAGATGCCGCAACTGGCCATGCCTTTGCGCCTGATCGTTGCCGGCCAGTTGCAGACCCCGGCGATCGACGCGGTGCTGGAGTTGTTTGGCCGCGACGTTGTGCTGGCGCGCCTTGCCAATTATTTGTCATAAAAAGAGGGCGTTTTGGAAAAACCCACTTGCTATTTACCAATGCATGTTGCATAATCTCGCTTCTTCGCAAGGGGGTATAGCTCAGCTGGGAGAGCGCTTGCATGGCATGCAAGAGGTCAGCGGTTCGATCCCGCTTACCTCCACCAGCGAACAAGCAGTAGATCGGGTAACAAACTGTGATGCCACACAGTCGTAGTACGGGTAGTAGCTGCGGGACATGATACATGCGATGTCCCCATCGTCTAGAGGCCTAGGACATCACCCTTTCACGGTGAGTACGGGGGTTCGAATCCCCCTGGGGACGCCAGCTTTACACAGTACTATGGATGGTTACTGCAATATCGGATATATGTCCCCATCGTCTAGAGGCCTAGGACATCACCCTTTCACGGTGAGTACGGGGGTTCGAATCCCCCTGGGGACGCCAAGACAGAAAACGCCCGCATAGCGGGCGTTTTTGTTTTGACGTCCCCAAGTGATGTGCCTGCGCACATCACGCGGGGGATTCGAAGGGTTTCGCTTGCAAGCGAAACCGCGGCCTGCCGCAGGTAGGCGAATCCCCGGACGCGCAGCGTTCGTTAACCGGAGGGAAAACAAACGCCAACGTCTGCCATAAAAAGAATAAAAGCAATGTTTCGGCAAAGCCGAAACGGGCGCGCCCGCATAGCGGGCGTTTTTGTTTTGACGTCCCCAGGATGTGCCTGCGCATCACGTGGGGGATTCGAAGGGTTTCGCTTGCAAGCGAAACCGCGGCCTGCCGCAGGTAGGCGAATCCCCGGACGCGCAGCGTTCGTTAGCCGGAGGAAAAACAAACGCCAACGTCCGCCATAAAAAATAAAAGCACTGTTCCGGCAAAGCCGAAACGAGCCCGCCCGCAACGCGGGCGAAACCGGCCTTCACGCAATTGCCGAAGCAAGCCAAAACCTCCCCCGCCAAAAAAGCCCGTCATATTCCAGCGCATATATCCAACCAACACCAATTCCCCCCAACCCATTTTTCTTTTACTATCTCCAGACCACCCATCAAAACCAGACGCTCAAAGCGCACCAAAGAACCGAGGAGCCTCCATGAACCAAGCCGCCGATCTGACCGTCGACGCGCGCGGGGTTGCGACAATCACCCTGAACCGTCCCGAAGTCCATAACGCCTTTGACGATCTGTTGATCACCCACCTGATCGACCTGATCGGGCAAGCCAGGGACAACCCGCAAGTAAAAGTGCTGGTGCTGGCCTCGACCGGCAAATCATTTTCCGCCGGCGCCGACCTCGGCTGGATGCGCCGCATGGCCGACGCCTCGCACGCGGACAACATCAGGGACGCGCAGCAACTGTCCGCACTGATGGAAAGCCTGAACAGCTTTCCACACCCGACCGTCGCCAGGATCCAGGGCACGGTCATGGGTGGCGGCGTCGGCCTGGTGGCCTGCTGCGATATCGCCATCGCCTCCGACAATGCGTTTTTTGCCTTGTCGGAAGTCAAGCTGGGCCTTGCTCCGGCCGTCATCAGTCCTTACGTGATCGCCAAGATCGGCGTATCGCAGGCGCGGCGTTACTTCGTCACGGCGGAACGTTTCTCGGCCATCCGCGCCGCCGCCATCGACCTGGTGCATGAAGTCGTGCTGGCCACCGAACTGGACGCAAAGACCGAACAAATCGTTGTCGCGCTGCTGGCCAACGGTCCGCAGGCGATGCGGCGCGCCAAGGAACTGGCGCAAGTCGCCAATCCTTTGCCGTGCACGCCGGCATTGCGCGACTACACGACAGGCGTGATCGCCGATCTGCGCGCGTCGGACGAGGGCAAGGAGGGGCTGCGCGCCTTCCTTGAAAAAGAATCGCCGGCCTGGATTGCGAAACGCTGATCCAAAGAAAAAGCCGCAGTCCCTTGCAGACTGCGGCTTCTTTGCCCTGCGCGGGAAGCGCGTTACGGCTTGATTTCCGTTCCCAGCACTTTGAGGAATTGCGCCAGCCATTGCGGATGGCCCGGCCATGCCGGCGAGGTGACGAAGTTGCCGTCGGTGACGGCGCTGTCCACGGCAATATCGGCATAGTGGCCGCCGGCCAGTTTGACTTCCGGCGCGCAGGCCGGATAGGCCGAAATCTTCTTGCCTTCGATCACGCCGGCAGCCGCCAGCAATTGCGCGCCGTGACAGACGGCGGCGATCGGTTTCTTGGCTTCGGCGAAGTGGCGCACGATGGCGATTACCTTGGCGTCCAGGCGCAGGTATTCCGGCGCACGGCCGCCGGCGATGACGATGGCATCGTATTTGGCCGGATCGACGTCGTCGAAGCTGGCGTTCAGGGCGAACTGGTGGCCCGGTTTTTCGGAGTAGGTCTGATCGCCTTCAAAGTCGTGGATGGCGGTCTTGATCTTGTCGCCGGTCTTCTTGCCGGGGCAGACGGCGTGGACGGTATGGCCCACCATTTGCAGCGCCTGGAACGGCACCATGGTTTCGTAATCTTCGGCAAAATCTCCGGTCAACAATAAAATTTTCTTTGCTGCCATGCTGATCTCCTTGGTAGCGAGCCGCGAGGCCCGGTTGGGGGGGGTTTCACTATCGGTAGTCTGCACGCTGGCTGCGCGTTCTTATTTGATCCACGTCATCTGACGCGACTTCCCCATCAAAAATTCCTTGTTCGGTTCCATGCATTCGCGCAAATAGCTCCACAATGCCGACACCCGCGCCACATGCCGCTGTTCGCTGGCGGCGACCAGCCAGAACGAACGCATGATTTCCACCTCGCCGGGCAGCACCGGCACCAGTTCGTCCGACTGTTGCGCCAGGAAGCAGGGCAGGATCGCCAACGCCTGGCCGCTGCGCGCCGCCGTGTACTGGGCGATCACGCTGGTGCTGCGAAACGCGCGGAAAGCCTCCGGCGCGATGTTCTCCTTGTAGCGCAGTTCTTCGCTGAACACCAGGTCGTCGATGTAGCCGATAAAGGCGTGGCGCTCCAGATCCGCCGTCTTGCGGATGGCCGGATGGCTTTCCAGGTAAGCCGGCGTGGCGTACAGCCTGAGAACATAATCGGCCAGTTTCGTGACAACGTAATTACCGCTGACCGGACGTTCGATGGTAACGCTGATGTCGGCTTCGCGCTTGGAAAGGTTGACGAAGCGCGGCATCGGCAGCATATCCACCGAGATGTGCGGATTGCGCGCGCAGAAGTGCGCGATGTGCGGCGCCAGCACGAAGGTGCCGAAGCCCTCGGTCGCGCCCAGGCGTACCTGGCCCGACAGCAGGCGATTATGGCCGCCCAGTTCTTCGGTGGCGGCGTAGACGGTGCTTTCTATCTTTTCCGCATATTCGACCAGGCGGTAGCCGTCGGCGGTGAGGTTGTAGCCATGGTTGTTGCGGTCGAACAATTGGCTGCCGACCTGCTCTTCGAAGCGCTTGATGCGCCGCGAAACGGTCGAGTGGTCGATGCCCAGTTTCTTGGCGGCATCAACCAGGCCCTGGCTGCGGGTGAGTTCGAGGAATACCCGCAGGTTGTCCCAATCCAGCATCATCTCTCCATGATCGGTTTTCAATGATTTTTTGCAATTATGCAAAAGGCTTTTGAATTATTGGTTATTGTAACCGTATTAATGCACATGCAAAATGAGTCTCGAAATCGCCGCAGAGCAATTTCATACAACATATAACGAGGAGACTCCATGCAGAAAAACATCCGTGCCAGCCTGGTCATGGCTGCGCTTTCCCTGTCCTGTATTTCCGTCGCCGTCCAGGCGCAAAATTCCGATACCGTCAAAATCGGCGTGCTGACCGACATGTCCGGCCCGTATTCGGCGATGGGCGGGCAAGGTTCCGTCGTCGCCGCGCGGCTGGCGATCGAGGATTGCCTCAAGGCTGAATGCAAGGGCATGAAGATCGAAGTGCTGTCTGCCGACAACCAGAACAAGCCCGACGTCGGCGTCACGCGCGCCCGCGAATGGCTGGACCGCGACAAGGTCGAGGCGATTGCCGACCTGACCAATTCGTCGGTGGCGCTGGCGGTGCAGAAGCTGATCAAGGAAAAGGGCGGCATCGCCATGTACAGCGGTCCGGCTACCGGTGCGCTGACCACGACCGAATGCGCCAGCAACGGCTTCCATTGGATGTTCGACACATATTCGCAAGCGGCTGGCGCGGCTGCCGCGCTGACCAAGCTGGGCAACAAATCATGGTACTTCGTGACCGTCGATTACGCCTTCGGCCATTCGCTTGAGAAAGACGCCAGCGATGTCGTCAAGAGCCTGGGCGGCACGGTGGTCGGCTCGGTGCGGCATCCGCTGAATGCATCGGACTTTTCGTCCTTCCTGTTGCAGGCGCAGGCTTCCAAGGCACAGGTGATCGGTCTGGCTGATGGCGGCAGCGATGTCGTCAATGCAATCAAGCAGGCGCGTTCCTTCAGCGTCGGCGACAAGAACCAGCGTCTGGTGGCGTTGCTGGTGTTCCTGTCCGACGTGCATGCGCTGGGCCTCGATGCCGCGCAGGGGCTGGTGTATACCGACGGCTTCTACTGGGATTACGACAACGACACGCGTGCGTTTTCCAAGCGTTTCGAAGCGCAGTTCAAGAACAACAAGCCGACCATGGTCCAGGCCGGCGTGTATTCCAGCGTGTATCACTTCCTGAAGGCGCGCGCCGCCGCCAAGACCTCGGACTGGAAAGTCGTTTCGCAAAAGATGCGCGAGATTCCGATCCACGACGTCGTCATGCGCAACGCTTCGATCCGTCCCGACGGCCGCGTGATCCACGACATGTATCTGTACCAGGTCAAGTCGCCGGCTGAATCCAAGGCGCCTTGGGATTATCTGAAATTGTTGTCGACCATTCCCGCGCAGCAGGCTTTCCGTCCGATGGATGCCGCTTGCCCGCTGGTCAAATAAGGTTTTCCGGGAGTCGCGTTTCAACGTTGCCGATATCTCCGACCCGACTTCCGGTTTCTTCATCATCACTATGGAAAACGCATCATGAGCCAAGCCAACATTCCCAACGTTCCCCTCTACATCAACGGCGAGCACGTCCAGTCGACTTCGAAAGAATGGCGCGACGTGCTCAATCCGGCCACGCAGGAAGTCGTCGCGCGCGTGCCGTTCGCGACCAAAGAGGAAGTCGACCGCGCCGTCGCCAACGCCAAGGAAGCCTTTAAGACCTGGCGCAACACTTCACTGGCGCAGCGCATGCGCATCATGCTGAAGTTCCAGCAACTGCTGCGCGACAACATCGCGCCGCTGGCCGAACTGATTACGCGCGAACACGGCAAGACCCTGCCGGACGCCGAAGGCGAAGTCATGCGCGGCCTGGAAGTGGTCGAACATGCTTGTTCGATCACCTCGCTGCAACTGGGTGAGCTGGCCGAGAATGTGGCCGGCGGCGTCGACGTCTACACGATTCATCAGCCGATCGGCGTCGGGGCGGGCATCACCGCGTTCAACTTCCCGGTGATGCTGCCGTGCTTCATGTTCCCGATCTCGGTCGCCTGCGGCAACACCTTCGTGCTCAAGCCCTCCGAGCAGGATCCGTCGTCGTCGCTGTTCCTGGTCGAGCTGGCCAACAAGGCCGGCCTGCCGCCGGGCGTGCTCAACGTCGTGCATGGCGGCCCCGACGTGGCCAACATGATCTGCGACCATCCCGATATCAAGGCCGTCTCCTTCATCGGTTCGACTCATGTCGGTACGCACATCTACCGCCGCGCCAGCGAAGCCGGCAAGCGCGCGCAATCGATGATGGGTGCGAAGAACCACTGCATCGTGCTGCCCGACGCGCCGAAGGACCAGGCCATCAACAACCTGCTCGGCGCCGCGTTCGGCGCAGCCGGCCAGCGCTGCATGGCCAACTCGGTGGTGGTGCTGGTCGGCAAGACCAAAGAGTGGATCCCGGAAATCGTCGAGCGTTCCAAGGCCATGAAAATCGGTCCCGGCAGCGATCGCAAGGTGGATGTCGGTCCGCTGGTTTCCAAGGCCGCCAAGCAGCGCGTGGAGCGCCTGATCGGCGTCGGTGTGGAGCAGGGCGCCAAGTTGCTGCTGGATGGCCGCAATTGCAAGGTGGCCGGTTACGAGGACGGCAACTTTGTCGGCCCGACCGTGTTCACCGGCGTCAAGGCTGGCATGGACATCTACGACCAGGAAATCTTCGGACCGGCGATGTGCATCGTCGAAGTCGACACTCTGGACGACGCCATCGCCTTCATCAACGCCAACCCGAACGGCAACGGCACCTCGATCTTCACTTCATCGGGTTGGGCCGCGCGCAAGTTCCAGAATGAAATCGACGTCGGCCAGGTCGGCATCAACGTGCCTATCCCGGTGCCTGTGGCGTATTTCAGCTTTACCGGTTCGCGCGCTTCCAAACTCGGCGACCTCGGCCCCAATGGCAAGCAGGCGGTGCTGTTCTGGACCCAGACCAAGACAGTCACCGCACGCTGGTATGCGCCGGATGAAGAAGCCGGCCAGGTCAACACCACGATTTCGCTGAAGTAAGCTATCAACAGGACTTATGCAAAACAAAAGGAGAACAACATGAGCGCCGACATCGCTTTTATTGGCCTGGGCAACATGGGCTTGCCGATGGCGCAGAATCTCGTCAAGGCGGGATTCTCGGTCAGCGGACACGACCTCGTCAAAACCAGCGTCGACAAGCTGGTCGAGACCGGCGGCGTTACTGAAGCCGACGCCATGGCCGCGGTGGCCAAGGCCAGGATCGTCATCACCATGCTGCCGGCCAGCAAGCACGTCGAATCGATCTATCTCGGCGACAAGGGCATCCTGGCCAACATCAAGCCCGGCACCTTGCTGATCGACTGCTCGACCATTGCGCCGGAAAGCGCGCGCAAGGTCGCGGCGGCGGCGCAGGAGAAGGGCTTCACCATGCTGGATGCGCCGGTCTCCGGCGGCACCGGTGGTGCCACGGCCGGTACGCTGACCTTCATGGTGGGCGGCACCGTCGACGGTTTCGGATTGGCGAAGCCTTATCTGGAAAAGATGGGCAAGGCGATCTATCACGCCGGCGCCAGCGGCAGCGGCCAGACCGTCAAGGTGTGCAACAACATGTTGCTGGGCATCCTGATGATCGGCACGTCCGAAGCGATCCGTCTCGGCATGGCCAACGGCATGGACCCCAAGGTCTTGTCGGAAGTGATGTCCAAGAGCTCCGGCCGCAATTGGGCGCTGGAAGTCTACAACCCCTGTCCCGGCGTGATGGAAGCCGCGCCGGCATCGAAAGGCTATGCCGGCGGTTTCGGCGTCGACCTGATGTTGAAGGATCTCGGCCTGGCGGTGGAGAATGCACTGGCCACAGGCAGCAGCGTGCCGATGGGCGCGCTGGCGCGCAATCTGTACGACATCCACAGCAAGTCGGGGTCGGGCGGGCTGGATTTTTCCAGCGTGTTCAACATGCTGGCGAAAGCGAAGTAACAGGGAGCGATCGTTGGCAGTTGTGTAGTTGTTGCTGCTTTACCAAGGGCCGTGGCGGGGGAAACGACACGGCCTGCAGTCTCCAATTCAGCGCGGATTTATCCGCGTTTTTTTATGGCGTAGCGGATTGCTTATTGTTTTGTCGCGATCAGCCGGTGTATCGTTTTGCCGGACGACATGCTGGCGACTTCTTCATCCAAGAGATAACTTGCGTTATTCAGAGCGTCCTTGACCAAGGAAGCATCGAAGGCGGCATACAGCCGTTCATGCTTGTCGCGCTGATCTGCCTCTTTGGTCACGCGCCAGCTTAGATACAACACACCGCCCGGTTTGACGAGGCTCCACAGTCGTCGTACGGCCGGGACGATCTGCGCTCGCGGAAGATGCATGATCACAGTTTCGCACAAGACATTGTCGAAGCTGGCATCGGCGATGCCGTCCAGCGCAGGCAATGCAGCGAGGTGAAAAGCCTGCTGCGGATAGCGCAGCTTCGCCTGATCCAGTAAGCCTTGCGACGCGTCGTAACCGGTTGCCGCAAAACCCTGCGAAGCCAGCCAGCCGACTTCGCGCCCGCTGCCGCAACCGATATCGGCCACACTGCCGGCGACGAAATGTTGTTGGACGAGCGCATACAGATCTTCCGGCGCGGGCTGGTCGTGCCAGTCCTGCGCAAATGATGCGGCCGCCTTGTCGTAGGCGGCGAGTGTGAGTTGATCCATTTTCGCCTCCGATGAACGTGCACATATTGTACGCCTGAAATAAAAGGCGGCGCCGTTGCCGACGCCGGTTTTCAGGGCGCAACCGGGGATTACTTCTTCACTTCATCTTCGATGTGCCCCTTCACGATGCTCGCGAAATCGCTGTCGGCGGTGAAGCCCAGCGCCTTGGCGCGTTTGGCTTCAAAGCTGCCGGGCCAGGAGTTGACGATGCGCTTGATGGCTTCGTCTTCCTTCCACTCGATCAGTTTGACGACGTCGGCGCCGGCGACTTGCTCCAGCGCGTCGACCATCTGGCGCACGCTGACAGACAGACCGTCGATGCTGAGGAAACGCGCAAGGCCGAGATCGGCGCCGTTGATTTCGTGGCCATGGATCAGGTTGTCGATGGCCTTGCGCGGCGACATCAGCCACATGCGTGTTTCAGGGCTGACCGGGCAGACCGAGGCTTGGCCGTTGAGCGGTTCGCGGATGATGCCGCTGGCGAAGCTTGAGGCCGCCTTGTTCGGCGCGCCGGGGCGTACGGAAATGGTCGGCATGCGCAACGCGCGGCCGTCGATGAAACCCTTGCGGCTGTAATCGTTGATCAGCAATTCGCCCATCGCCTTTTGCGCACCGTAGGAGCTTTGCGGCATCAGCAGGGCATTGTCGGGCACTTGCGCCGGCAACGCGCCGCCGAACACCGCGACCGAACTGGTGAACACCACGCGCGGCCTGGTGCCGAGCGCGCGGGCGCGTTCCAGGATGAGGCGGGTGGCGTCGAAGTTGATCTTCATGCCGAGGTCGAAATCGGCTTCGGCGTGGCCGCTGACGATAGCGGCGAGGTGGAAGATCGATTGCGTATCCTTGCCGATCACGCGCGCGATGACGGCGGCGTCGGCGATGTCGCCCACGACCGGCTCGATGCGGGCATCGTCGAAACCTTGCGCCGCCACGACGTCGAGCAGGGTGATGCGGGTGATGGTTTGCTGCTTGCCGTCGCTGCCGGTCAACTGACCGCGCTTGAGCAATTGACGCGCCAGGCGGCTGCCCAGAAAACCGGCGCCGCCGGTGATAACGATATGCATGTCTTCTCCTGGATTGTTCTGTTCGTACAACGTCATTTCGCAAAGTTGTCATACAACTTTGCGGCCAGTGTAAGAAGAAAGCAGTATCATGTCAATCGACATGAAAAATACTCAGCCATCCTCCACATCTTCCGTATCCGTTGTCGCTGCGAACGGTACGCTGGCCGACCGCGTGACCGGCACGTTGTATGAACAGATCCGTCAAGGCGATTTCGCGCCGGGTGCGCGCATGCCGTCCGAGAATGAGCTGACCGAACGTTTCCAGGTCAGTCGCACCGTGATTCGCGAAGCGATTTCACGGCTCAAATCGGAAGGCCTGGTGGGTTCGCGCCGGGGCAGCGGCACCGTGGTGCTGGCGCCGAACAACGCCACGCCGTTCCGGCTCGACATCGACGTGCGCGATTCCATCCAGGCGGTGTTGCGCGTGATCGAACTGCGCCGCGGCATCGAGGGTGAAATGGCGGCGCTGGCGGCGCAGCGTCGCACCAAGGCGCAGAACCGGCGTATCCGGCAGGCATTGAAGGACATCGACAAGGCCGTGCTGGCCGGACGCGATGGCGTGGCGGAAGACTTTGCTTTCCATGCGGCGATTTCCGAGGCGGCACACAATCCCCTGTACACCTCGTTGTTGCAGTTTCTGAGTCAGTTTCTGCAGGCGGCGATCCGGGTAGCGCGCATCAATGAAGCGCGACGCGAGGATTTCAGCCAGCAGGTGCGCAACGAGCATGCCGGGATTGCGCAGGCAATTGACGACGGCGACGCCGACGCGGCGCGCGCAGCGGCTTTGCGTCATATGGAGAATTCGGCGCAGCGCATCCAGGCTGCCGATACGGCGTTCTGGGCCAGCGAAGGCGGCAAGGCGGCGCGGCGTCTTGCTGAGACGAGGGGGGAGTAGAAGCGTAGGGCGAAAAAAAACGCTGCGAAGATCGCAGCGTTTTTTATTACAACAAGTGAAGCCGGCTGATGCTGATCAATTACGGACGACTTTCTTGTATTCGTTGGTGCGCGTATCGATTTCGATCTGGTCGTCCTGGCTGACGAACAGCGGAACCATCACGACGATCTGATTCGCTTCAATCGCGTTTTCGATCTTGGCTTCCTTCAGGACGTTGCCCGAAGTGTTGCCCTTGACTGCAGGTTCCGAGTACACGACCTGACGCACGATGGTGGTTGGCAGTTCGACCGAGATTGCCTTGCCGTCATAGAAGACCGCTTCGCATTCCATGCCGTCCTTCAGGTAGCCCAGTGCGTCGCCCAGGTTTTCGCCTTCGATTTCGTACTGGTTGTATTCGGCGTCCATGAACACGTACAGCGGATCGGCGAAGTAGGAGTAAGTCACTGCCTTCTTGTCCAGCACGACCACGTCGAACTTGTCGTCGCCGCGGAACACGTTTTCCTGCGGGCTGTTGGTCAGCAGGTTCTTCATCTTCCATTTGTAGGTGAAACCTGTGCGGCTCGAACCGTTGACGTCGGAGCGCAGGACGATCATGGGCTTGCTGTCGACCATAATGATGTTGCCGACGCGAATTTCTTTTGCAAATTTCATAGCGAATATACGTAAAAGGTAGGTTGCGTAAAAATCTTCTGTAGCCCACTGGCAGAAAAACACCGCAAGCCCACGTACGATTAATTGATGATGCGTAAAAAATAGCCCTATATTTTAACCCATTTTTGCGCCGATTCCGCCGCAACTACTTAACTGTTTCCGCAAACTTCAGCAAATTGGAGGCCAAGTCGCCATTTGCCAACAACTTGCGCTGCCAATCCACGGACAGCCTTGCAATCTCGGAAAGATCGGCGGCAAATGCCGGCCACAGCGCGGCCATGCCGGCATCTTCCGCGGCCGCGCCGTTCCAGGTCAGCATCATTGCCTTCACGCTGGCTGTGGCAGCCACGTAGACATGCAAAAATGCTTTCAGCTTGACGTGATGCAAGTTTTCATCCTGCGGATAGATGTGCCAGATGAACGGCTTCCCGGCCCATTGCGCGCGCACGAACGAATCTTCCCCGCGCACAAAATTCAGATCGCAGGCCCACAGCAATTTGTCGTAGTCCGGTTGCGGCACAAACGGCAGCACACGCACCGTCAGGGCGCCACGCGTTGCAGCAGCGCCGGCGATGGCGGCTTGTCCGAGGAAGGCTTCGACGGCATCCTTCGCGACGCTTTCCGGGACCAGGCAGACGACGGGTTTGCCGCCGCTTTGCCAGGCCGCGAACAGATCCGCGACGGGGGCTTGCGGATAGCAGAACAATGAAACCTTGAGCGCGCCCATTTCCGCTGCCGTCACGCCGAGTTGCGCCAGGAACGCGCAGCGTGCGGCGTCGTCCTCCCGGAACGCCTGGCGCTGCCGCTCCAGTCCCGCTTCGTGCGGCAAGCCGCCGGTGCGCGCATTGAAACCCGGGAAGAAAAAGTACTTGGTCAACGGCAATTGCGGATGCGGCGAGGGCAGGGTGTGGCAACCCTCGATCCAGGTTTCCGCCGTCAGGCCTTCCAGGTTCAGCCAAACCGGGCGCGGCGTGCGTTGCGACATCGCCTTGATATAGGCCGGGGGAATATTGCAGCCGAAAAACTCGATCACGATATCGGCAATCTCCGCGACTTCAAACAGGCCATCCTGGTCGCGCCAATGCCTGACCGTGACGCCCTGAACTTGCTGGACCTCGCGATCGAGGATGACTTCCGGGCAGATTCGCTTGAAGCTGCGCAAATCGTCGACCCACAGCGTCACGGCGATGCCGTGTTCGCGCTGCAACTGCCGCGACAGGCGCCAGCAGATGCCGATGTCGCCGTAGTTGTCGACGACTTTGCAGAACAGGGCGAGCGTGGCTGCATGCGGCGTTTGGGAGGAGGGAGAACTTGTCGAGGACATTTCGCTTATTTCGGTGTTTCTGTCTGGCCGAATGATACAGGACAAGGATGGCGTCCTTGCCTCGCAGGGGTTTGCGTGCTGCAGATATGGTTGTAATATGCAACTATTAAGGAAAAAGGAAAATCATGTCGCAGACTGACCATATTCTTGTCGATCGCATCCGTGCCGCCTCACGCCGGATGGTGCGCGAACTCGGGTTCATGCAGGGCACGCTGGCGGCGACGGAGTACCCACCCTCGGCGGTCCACGCGATCCTGGAGATCGGCGCGCGCAAATCCATGAGCGCCGCGCAACTGGCTGAATTCCTCGGCCTGGAAAAATCCAGCGTCAGCCGCATGGTGCGCAAGTTGCTGGAAGCCGGCGAATTGCAGGAAGAAGCCAGCGGCCAGGACGCTCGCGTCAAATGGCTGTCGCTGACGCCGCGAGGCCGGCGTACATTGGCGGCAATTCAGGCATTCGGCCGCCGGCAGGTTGTCGGCGCATTGGCGCAATTGAACGAGGCGCAGCAGCATGCCGCGGCACAAGGACTGGCCGTGTATGCACAGGCGCTGGAGGCGTCCCGTTCAGGCAAGGCTGCGGCCCAGATCAATGACGCCGCCGACGCCGGGGACATCCGGATCGTCGCTGGCTACCAGCCCGGCGCGATCGGGCGGATCGTGCAGATGCACGCTGTTTTTTATGCGCGCGGCGTCGGTTTCGGCAGTTTCTTTGAAAGCAAGGTGGCCGCGGGCCTGGCCGAATTCATTCCTCGCCTTGAACATGAGTGCAATGGGCTGTGGCTCGCCATGCAGGGCGAACGCATCGTCGCTTCGGTTGCCATCGACGGCGAGGATCTCGGAGACAATCGCGCCCATCTGCGCTGGTTTATCGTCGATGACGGATTGCGCGGCGCCGGCGTGGGCAAACGCTTGCTGGATGCCGCGCTCGGCTTTTGCGATGCGCGGAAATTTGCGTCGGTGCAGTTGTGGACTTTTCAGGGACTGGATGCTGCGCGCCGGCTCTATGAGGCACATGGTTTCCGGTTGAAGGAAGAGTGGCCGGGCGACCAATGGGGTAGGGAGATGGTGGAGCAGCGTTTCGAACGTTAACCGGATGGTGCCGGTTTGCTTGCCGGCAAGCATGTTGTATTTTTTTGAGACATGTCGAAGTTTTATTTAAATTGCTTGCAATTTAATTTTTGGCTATGTATTATTCGTTCCATGGCAAACGCAAACACATCGAAGAACGCAGCAGCAATTGATCAGGCCCTGATGCTTGAAAATCAATTGTGCTTCGCCATGTACTCGGCGTCGTTGGCGATGACCAAGATGTACAAGAAGATATTGAAGGGGCTTGACATCACTTATCCGCAATATCTGGTGATGCTGGTCTTGTGGGAAAAGGACGAAGTCACGGTTTCCGATCTGGGCAACAAGTTGTTTCTTGATTCGGGCACGCTGACGCCTTTGCTCAAGCGCATGGAGGCGATGGGTTTGCTGCATCGCGCCCGTGACGTTGAAGACGAGCGCCGCGTGGTCGTCAGGCTGAGCGAAGAAGGACGCGCCCTGCGCAAGCGGGCGGTCGCAGTTCCCGAAAAGCTGATGTGCGCCTTGCCTCCATTGGAACAGGTCGTCAACTTGCGCGAGGAGTTGAAGATGTTGCGCAAGGGCCTGTTGCAAGAAGCGGAAGATTCGTAGTCAAACTAAACGCCGGGGATTCCCGGTAGTTTCAGTCGGTAGTAGCAGTGGGTTTTACTATTTATTATTTATATTGTTAGCAATTTTATTGTTTAAAATTTGTTTTTAATCGATGCCTTCTTGGTATCCCCTCTTTAAATTACTCGAAAGGAATCAAAATGAAAATCGAAAAAGCACTCTACCAAGCCAAGGCAACTGCAACCGGCGGCCGCGAAGGCGTGGCGAAATCGTCCGACGGCATCCTCGACATCAAGCTGACCACCCCCAAGGAATTGGGCGGCGCCGGCGGTGCCGGCACCAACCCTGAGCAACTGTTCGCAGCCGGTTATTCGGCCTGCTTCATCGGTGCGCTGAAGTTCGTCGGCGGCCAGGAAAAGATAGCCGTGCCTGCTGATGCCAGCATCACTGGCACCGTCGGCATCGGCACCATCCCGGGCGGCTTCGGCATCGAAGTGGCGCTGGACATTTCCCTGCCAGGCCTGGATCGCGCCGTCGCGCAATCGCTGATCGAGAAGGCGCATCAAGTCTGCCCATACTCGAACGCGACTCGCGGCAACATCAACGTCACGCTGACGCTGGTATAAGCCGCGGATCAGTCGACGTTAAAAAGCCCCGCCGATAAAAATCCGGCGGGGCTTTTCGTTTTTTGCAATACCGCTGAAAATTTCAATGGCGTCGCAATCGCGTGTCAACGGCGCAAACGATTCAGCATTGCCGGCACGATACGCCGGTGAAACGGCTTGACCACGGCCAGATAAGCGCATCCCAGCCATTGGTTGGTGCGTACGACGGTCGTCACCGTCAATTGCGCCGACAATTCCGCTGTTCCCGGATTGCGCCGCACCCAGATCCGGAAATCCAGATGCTTATCGTCAAAGCCAAGCTGCACTTGCTCATCGCTTTGTTCCACGATCGGGAAGCCGGCCACCGATGACGACACGGACGAAGCGTCGCCATCGATATGCAGGTCGGCCTGTTTTAAACCGAGCAGCGCACCCACGCGGTTGCGTATCGCCAACAGGAGCGATATCCACTCAGGCGCACGGCTGAACATTTGCCGCGTCAGGTCGCCGGCAGACAAGCGACTTTGCTCTTCGGTCAGCGTAATCCGGAAGGTGTCGGCAAAACCGGCTCCGGCCAGCGCTTGCAATAGCGCCGGATCGGTGGCGATAAGCCGTGCAGGGGGAGCGATCACGACAGCAGCCTCACTTGTTCCCGGGACGTTTTCTGGCAAGCTCGGCCTTGGCGCTGGCCGATGCAAAACGTTCCTGGGTTTCATCCTCCTTGCGGCGGCCGAAAGCGTAGTTGGCTTCCAGCCACATGACGTTGATGATGCCAAAAGCAAGCGCCAGTCCGACGCCAAGTATCCAGGCGAAATACCACATGATGTTCTCCTTGATCGTTAGTGGATTTAGTAAGCAGTGTGTTCGTTATCGGAAATGTGCTTGAGCGTGACCTTGCCGCGCACCACACGATAGACCCAGGCCGTGTACACCATGATCAGCGGCAGGAAGAACACCACCAGCCAAAACATGATCGCCAGCGTCTTGTGGCTGGATACCGCATCCCATACCGTCAGGCTGCTGCGGGGATCGAGCGAAGACGGCAGGATGAACGGGAACATCGCCGTCGCCGCCGTCAGGATGATGCCGGCGACGCCGATGCCGCTGCAGATGAACGCCAGGCGCGCCTTGCGCCATGCTCCGAATACGGCCACCAGCAATAGTGCAACGATGGCGACGACGGGGATTGCTCTGGTCTCCGGCCAGCGCGTGTAATTCTCCATCCAGGCGCCGGAAGTGATTTCCACGGTTTTCGCCAGCGGCATGAAGGCGCTGTTGGCGGAGGGCATATTGGTAATGCTGTAGCCGTCGATGCCGTAAGCCACCCAGACGCCACCCAGCACGAACAGGACCAGGCTGGCCAGTGCGGCGAAGATGGCGATCTTGCGCGCCCGCATCGCCACGGCGGCATCGGTCTTGACCATCACGAAGGTGGCGCCGTGGGTCAGCAGCATCGCCACGCTCAGCACGCCGGCCAGCAGACCGAACGGATTGAGCAGCGCGAAGAAGCTGCCGGTGTATTCCACGCGCATGGTGTCGTCGTAGTGGAAAGGCACGCCCAGCAGCAGGTTGCCGAAAGCCACGCCGCAGATCAGCGGCGGCACGATGCCGCCGGCAAACAGGCCCCAGTCCCAGGCATTGCGCCAGCGCGGATCGGCCATCTTGCTGCGGTAGTCGAAGCCGACCGGGCGGAAGAACAGCGAAAACAGCAGCACCATCAGCGCGATGTAAAAGCCCGAGAACGCAGTCGCGTACACCAGCGGCCAGGCCGCGAAGGTGGCGCCGCCGGCGGTGATGAACCAGGTCTGGTTGCCCTCCCAGGTGGGACCGATGGAGTTGATCAGCACGCGGCGCTCGGCGTCGGTCTTGCCGACGAAGGGCAGCATCATGCCGACGCCGAAGTCGAAGCCGTCGGTCAGCGCGAAGCCGATGATCAGCACGCCGACGAAGGCCCACCAGATAACTTTCAGGGTTTCGTAATCGAAGATCATGATGGTTTCCTCAGTGTGTCGGTTTTGGCAGCGGCTCGCGCTTGTCGGCTGGCGGTGGGCTGCCGGGCTTCTTGTCCAGAACTTCCCAATGGTACTTGCCGGTGTGCAGGCTGCTTGGACCGAGTTTTGCGTACTTGACCATCAGGATCATTTCCACCACCAGCAGGAAGGTGTAGAACAGGATGAATCCGGCCAGGCTGAAATACAGGCTCGACGGTTGCAGCGTCGATGCCGACAGATGGGTGGGCAGGATGCCCGCAATAGTCCACGGCTGGCGGCCGTACTCGGCGACGATCCAGCCCAGCTCGGCGGCGATCCACGGCAGCGGAATGCTGAACACCGCCAGGCGCAACAGCCAGCGTTGCGGCGCCAGTTGCTTGCGCACCAGGAAGTAGAACGAAGCCAGGAAAATGAACAGGAACAGCAGGCCCAGCGCCACCATGCCGCGGAACGACCAGAACAGCGGCGCCACGTTCGGGATGGTGTCGTCGACCGCCTTCGCGATTTGTTCCGGCGTGGCGTCGACGACGTTCGGCGTGTATTTCTTCAGCAGCAGGCCATATCCGAGGTCATGCTTGAGCTTGTCGAACGCGGCGCGCGCTTCGGCCGACTTGTCGCCGGACTTCAGCCGCGTCAGTGCGGCATAGGCCAGCATGCCGTTGCGGATGCGCGCTTCGTGTTCCTTCTTCAGGTCCTTGATGCCGATCACCGGCGTATCAACCGAGCGCGTCGCGATCAGCCCCAGCACATAGGGAATCTTGAACGCGTAGTCGGTGCGTTCGCCCTTGTTGTCGGGGAGTCCGAATACCGTGATGCCGGCCGGCGCCGGATGGGTTTCCCATTCGGCTTCGATGGCGGCCAGTTTGACCTTGTTGACTTCGCCGGCGGTGTAGCCGGACTCGTCGCCGAGCACGATCACGGACAAGGTGGCGGCCAGGCCGAAACCGGCGGCGACGGCGAACGAACGCAGCGCAAATGCGGTATCGCGCGCCTTGAGCAGGTAATACGCCGACACGCCCAGCACGAACATCGAGGCGGTCACGTAACCCGCCGCCACGGTATGGACGAACTTCACCTGCGCCACCGGATTGAAGATCACGTCGGTCATGCTGACCAGTTCCATGCGCATGGTTTCAAAATTGAATTCCGCGCCGACCGGATTGTTCATCCAGCCGTTGGCGATCAGGATCCACAGCGCCGACAGGCTGGAGCCGAACGCCACCAGGAAGGTCACCAGCAAATGCTGTACGCGCGAGAGGCGATCCCAGCCGAAGAAGAACAGGCCGACGAAGGTCGATTCGAGGAAGAACGCCGCCATGCCTTCGATGGCCAGCGGCGCGCCGAAGATGTCGCCGACGTAGTGCGAGTAATACGACCAGTTGGTGCCGAACTGGAATTCGAGTGTGATGCCGGTGGCCACGCCCATGGCGAAATTGATGCCGAACAGTTTGCCCCAGAAGCGCGTCATGTCCTTGTAGATGGGACTGCCGGTCATGACGTAGACGGATTCCATGATGACCAGAATCCAGGACAGGCCGAGCGTGAGGGGAACGAACAGAAAGTGATACAACGCCGTCACGGCGAACTGCAGCCGCGACAGACTGACGACCTCGTCAATGGGAAGCATGTGAGACCTCGGTGGTGGAAGGGAAGACGGATGAAGAAGCAGGCGCCGATGCAGGCGATGCCAGCAGATGCTGCTCCACCTGTTCGGTGGGCATGCGCATCTTTTTAGCTTGCGGTTCGGAGAAGAAGGCTTTGGCCAGCACCGTCAGGATCGCGATCTTGACCAGCAGGATCAGTGCGATCTCGACGCCGAGCGGCAATTGCGTGAGACGGGGAAGACGTGTCAGACGGTGGGTACGTGTTAACCGTGAAGGCTTGGGCATTCTTCACTCCTTAGCGGGAGATTCGGAAAACGCTTCAGTCGCAGTATCCTTGCCGGCTTTGTTCTTGTCCGCAGCCTTGTCGCTACTAAAGCGGAATTTGTCTTTGACGTCTAGTAATTTCTTGATTTTCGACCCCATCTTCATCAGCGAGGACAGGGTCTCCGGCGACAGGCGCTGCACGTCGTCGAACCACGAGCTGGACAGTTCGATCAGATCATACATCTCGCGCATGCGTTGCTGGGCATGTTTGTCGTCGGGATTGGCCGGGGTTTCCAGCAAGGCATCGCGCAACATCGACAGCGTCGGCTCGATCTCGCGGCGACGGCGTTCTTCCAGCAAAGCCTTGAAAATATCCCAGATGTCCTTGGGCGGTTCGAAATATTCGCGGCGATCGCCCGGCTGGTGCAGCAGCTTGACCAGCCGCCAGGATTGCAGCTCTTTCAGGCCCATGCTGACGTTTGAGCGCGAAAAGCTAAGATATTCGGCGATCTCGTCGGCATTGAGCGGTTTTGCCTGAACATACAGCAAGGCATAAATCTGGCCCACGGTGCGATTGATGCCCCAGCGGCTACCCATTTCGCCGAAATGGAGGATGAAACGCTGCATCAGGGGACTCAGGGTATGGGGTTCCATGGCGAATTCCGGTGGATTTGGCATTGTCTGATATTTTGAATTTTCAGTAATTACTGAAATATACGATATTTCAGTAAGCAAAACAATCGCTGCGTTGCCGCATCACCACGTAGCAGCGTCCTCGAAATGCCGGATGTTGCACGTTATCAGGGGGAGGCAAATTGCCGCTCATGCGGCGCAAGGAACTGACGGAAGAGGCCGGCCGTGCTCAACGCATCGGCCACGCGTGTTAACATCCGCGCATGAATAATAATGACGCTCTTGCCCAGGCCTATTTGTTTTTCCAGCATGGTGAGCTGGAAGCGGCCCATACCATTTTGCAGCCGCTGTCGCAGCAACGCAGCGCCGATTTCAACTTGCTGCATCTGGCCGGCGGCGTATGCGCCGGACTGGGCCGGCATATTGAAGCCATCGATCTGTATCGCCGTGCGCTGAGACTGTCGCCTGGCGATCCGGCGGTCAATTACAAGCTGGGGCGAATACTTTACGAGACCGGCCGTCGCCAGGAGGCGCTCGGCGTTTATCTGGAACTGATCGCTGCGGGTGTCGAGCATGCCGATATTTATCTGGCGGCAGCGGTGCTGTTGCGGGAATTCGGACGCCGGGAAGAGGCCGTGCAAACCCTGGAACACGCTTTGCGCCTGGCGCCGCAGAATCCCGATATCTGGCATTTACACGCTGTGGTGCTGGCGGGACTTCAACGTCCGGAGGATGCATTGGATAGCCTGCAGCAAGCGATCGCACTGGCGCCGGAGCGGCCGCATTACCATCTCGATATTGCGTTTGTGTTGCACGGTTTGCATCGCGACGAAGAGGCGCTTGCCTGCGCCGACAAGGCGGTGCAACTGGAGCCGCGTTTCGCCGATGCCTGGATAAGCCGCGCCGCCAGCCTGAGTCGCTTGTGCCGTTACGAAGAATCCATCGCGAGCAATGAAAAAGCCCTCGGCTTGCAGCCCGGCGACGCCGACGCCGGCGTCAATCTGGCGTTGAACAACATGACCCTCGGCCGGCTCGGCGAGGCATGGCCGATTTACGAAGCGCGCTGGCAAGGCGAACTCGTCGACCCGGAGCGTCATCGCCAGATTCCGCGCTGGACGGGCGCAGAATCGCTTGACGGGAAATTCATCCTGCTCTGGTCGGAGCAAGGCTTGGGCGACACCATACAGTTTTGCCGCTACGCCTTGCTGGCGGCTGCGTCGGGGGCACAGGTCGTGCTGGAGGCGCCGGACAACCTGAAGCGCCTGCTGCAGACGCTGAGCGCGGACGGCAGCATTGCGGTCAGAGCGATCGGCGAAAACTTGCCGGAGGTGGACTTGCAGTCGCCGCTGATGAGCCTCCCACTGGCGTTCGGCACGCGCATGGACACGATTCCGGCAAGTTCACCATATCTCTATGCCGATCCGGAAAAGCGCGAGTACTGGCGGCAGGCGCTGGGAACAACGCCGCGCATGCGCATCGGCATCGTCAGCTCAGGCAATGCGCGCAACCAGAAAGACTTGCCGCGCTCGATACCGTTGGAATTGTTCGCGCCCCTGTTCGGTATTGCCGGCATCGAGTTCTTCCTGCTGCAACCCGAAGTGCGCCAGCACGATCACGTGTTCCTGCAATCCATGCCGGCAGTGCGCTGGCCCGGCAAGGAACTGCGCGAATTCGACGACACCGCCGCCCTGATCGCCAATCTCGACCTGGTTATCAGCGTCGACACCGCCGTCGCGCATCTGGCCGGCGCGATGGACGTTCCGGTATGGATACTGTTGCCGCAGGCGGCAGACTGGCGCTGGTTCCTGGAACGCGACGACAGCCCGTGGTATCCGTCAGCGCGTTTGTTCAGGCAGGAAGAAAGAGGCGACTGGGCCGGCGTTATCGCGCGCGCGCAAACGGCGCTCATCAGCCGGCTGGCGCAATGCGACTGATCAGGACGTTTGACGCGCCGGTTTGGCCTGCTCGGGAAACGCCAGGCTGAAACTGATCTCCCCTGTCGCTGTGCATGCCACCGTCACGATGCCGCCATGCACAGTCATGATGGCCTTGACGATGGCCAGGCCGAGGCCGTTGGATTCGGTGTATTCGCTGCGCGATTTGTCGCCGCGGTAGAAGCGGTCGAACATGCGTTCCATCTGTTGCCGCGTCATCGGCGCGCCGCGATTGTCGACGCTGATCGCGACGCCTGCGGCAACGGGCCGGGCGCTGATCCCGATCGCCGTGCCGGCGTCGCCGTAGCGCACCGCATTGACCACCAGGTTGCTGACGGCGCGGCGCCACATGATGAGATTGGCGCGACAGACAAGATCCGGGCCGGCATCGACTTCGAAATGCATGTCGCGCTCCGCCGCCACGCCTTCGAAATAATCGGCGATCTTTTGCAATTCTTCCGCCAGCGCGATCGGCGTGCGGTCGACCGTGAGTTCGGCGTGATCGGTCTGTGCCAGGAACAGGATGTTTTCAATGATGCGCGACAGGCGCGTCAATTCTTCCAGGTTCGATTCCAGCAACTGTTCATATTCTTCCGCATTGCGGCGTTGACCCAGCGTCACCTGCGTCTGTCCCATCAGGATGTTGACCGGCGTCCTGATCTCGTGGGCCAGGTCGGCGGAAAACTGCGACAGGTGTTCGTAGCCGTTTTCGAGGCGGTCGAGCATGGCGTTGAGCGCGCCGGCGAGCTGACGCAATTCGGCGGGAGCGTCTTCTTCGCGTAGTCGCGTGCTGAGGTTGGCCGGCGTGATCTCGGCGGCGCGTTTGCTCATCCGGGTCAGCGGCATCAGGTCGCGCCTGAGCACGATAAAGCCCAGCACGGCGGTCAGCAGCACCGTCAGCGCGACGGCGGCGACGACGCGCCAGAGATAGAGCGTCATCATGCGCGACTCCTGCGTCATGACATAGGCGGCGACGATTTCGACGGTATCGTTGTGGTTGCCGACTTCGGCCAGCGCGGCCACCCAGCGCACGCGCACGCCGTCGGCGCGCATGCCGTCGTGCAGCGACGCGATCGACAGCGGCACGCCGATGGCGACCGGCGTCATCGGCGGCGGCGTCAGGTTGTCCGGGTTCATGTTGATGAATGGCGCCTCGCCCTGGCGGCGGAAGATGCGCACGTCCTGCTCGTTGCCGAGCATGCTTTCGAACAGGGCAGGGCGCTGTTCCATCTGCTCGACGTTGTAGAGGTCGTGCAGCAGGTTGCGGAAGTGTTCGACGCGGCCGATCAGCGTATAGTCGGCGCGCACTTCCAGCGATTGTCGGGCGGAGTTGTACAGGTACATGCCGAGGCCGGTGACGACCAGGCAGGCGATCAGCGCGAACAACGCGCTGACGCGGAACGCCAGCGTCCAGGAGCGCCACGGCCTCATCGGATTTCTTTCATGGGGTTTCCGAAAACATGTAGCCGATGCTGCGCACGGTGTGGATCAGCTTCTTTTCAAATGGCGCATCGATCTTGGCGCGCAGGCGTTTGACGGCGACGTCGACGACATTGGTGTCGCTGTCGAAATTCATGTCCCATACCTGCGATGCAATTACCGAGCGCGACAAGGCTTCGCCCTGGCGCTTGATCAGCAGGTGCAGCAGCAGGAACTCCTTGTTGGTCAGGACGATGTTGACGCCTTGCCGCGTGACCTTGTGGCGCACGTGGTCCAGTTGCAGGTCGGCGACCTGGTACACCTCGGCGTCGCGCGTGACGCCGCGCCGCAGCAGGGTGCGGATGCGCAGCACCAGTTCGGTGAAGGAAAACGGTTTGACCAGGTAATCGTCGGCGCCCAGTTGCAGGCCGCGGATGCGGTCGTCGACATGGTCGCGCGCGGTCAGGAAAATCACCGGCAGGTCGCGCTTGGCGCGCAGCGCGCTCATGACTTGCCAGCCGTCGGTGCCGGGCAGCATGACGTCCAGCACGACCAGATCGTAGCTCTGTTCCATCGCCATGTGCAGGCCGTCGGTGCCGTTGCGCGCAAGATCGACCGTATAGCCGGACTCGCGCAAGCCCTTTTTGAGGTAGTCGCCGGTTTTGGGGTCGTCTTCGATGACAAGGATGGCCATGCTGGATTCCGCTTCGGATTACACTGTAGATGTGGCAGCATTCTAACAATTCGCGACCGGACGCTCGATGACAAATTTGTCATCAAATTGCCATCTTGATGACACTGCCTTTGTCATAGGATGATGGAGCGATAAAAGCCTTGCCGCCCGGATCTGCTGCTGTCGCGAGATTGCATGTCGGGCGGCAACAGGCCCGACCCATCCATTATTTCAGGAAAACGCCATGCTGATCAAAATCCGCCCCGACCAGATCGATATTCCTCTCGCCTCGGAGATTACGCCGCAGGAAATCTACGCCTCGCGCCGCGCCTTCATCGGCAAGGTCGCGCTCGGCGCGATTGCGGGCAGCGGCCTGCTTGGCGCAGGCAGCGCGTTTGCGCAGTCGGCCACGGCGAAGAAACTGCCGGCCAAGCTCAATAACGCCTATGCGGTCATGGACAAGCCGACCTCCTACCAGGACGCCACGACCTACAACAACTACTACGAATTCGGCACCGACAAGGCCGACCCGGCGCGCACCGCCGGCACGCTCAGGACCACGCCCTGGACCATCAGCATCGAAGGCGAAGTGAAGAAACCCATCACGCTGGACCTGGATACCTTGATGAAGCTGGCGCCGCTGGAAGAACGCATCTACCGCCTGCGCTGCGTCGAGGGCTGGTCGATGGTGATTCCCTGGATCGGCTATTCGCTGTCGGCGCTGATCAAAAAGTCCGAGCCGACCGGCAACGCCAAATACATCGAATTCGTCACGCTGGCCGACAGGAAGCAGATGCCCGGCCTGTCCGATCCTATCCTGCAGTGGCCGTACACCGAAGGTCTGCGCATGGACGAAGCGAACCATCCGCTGACCTTGCTGACCATGGGCATGTACGGCGAGGTGCTGCCGAACCAGAACGGCGCGCCGGTGCGCGTGATCGTGCCGTGGAAGTACGGTTTCAAGTCGGCCAAGTCGATCGTCAGGATCCGCTTCGTCAAGGACCAGCCGAAAACGGCATGGAACATGTATGCGGCGCAGGAGTATGGCTTCTATTCCAACGTCAATCCGAACGTCGATCATCCGCGCTGGTCGCAGGCCACCGAGCGCCGCATCGGCGAAGACGGCTTCTTCGCCCGCAAGCGCAAGACGCTGATGTTCAACGGCTATAACGATGTCGCCGGCCTGTACACCGGCATGGACCTGAAGAAGTATTTCTGAAAACGGGAGGCGCAATGAGGTCCTTGAAGAATCTGTCGACGCGGCAAGTCTGGCACCTGCGCAATCTGCTGTTCGTGCTGGCTTTGCTGCCGCTGGTCCGGCTGGTGGCGTTCGGCTTTCTGGACAAACTCGGCGCCAATCCGATCGAGTTCGTCACGCGCAGCACCGGCGACTGGGCCTTGTACTTTCTTTGCATCACGCTGGTTGTGACGCCGTTGCGTCGCCTGACCGGTTGGAACTGGCTGGTGCGTTTGCGCCGCCTGTCCGGTTTGTATGCCTTTTTTTACGTGTTCCTGCATTTCACGATTTTCTTCTGGCTCGATCATTTTTTCGATGTGCAGGAGATGTGGAAGGATGTGGTCAAGCGACCGTTCATCACGGTCGGCATGCTGGCTTTCGTGTTGCTGATTCCGCTGGCGGCCACCAGCACCAATGCCATGGTGCGCCGTCTGGGCGGCAAGCGTTGGCAATGGCTGCACCGGTTGACGTACGTGATCGTACCCTTGGGCGTGTTGCATTTCTGGTGGGTGAAAGCCGGCAAGAATCTGCTGGCGCAACCGATATTGTTCACGGGAATTGTCGGCGTATTGCTGCTGACGCGCCTGCTGTCGCAAAAAAACCGGCAGCGCGCGGCGCAACTGTTTGCGCGTCATGCCGATGGGAATTTGATGAAAGAAGGGCAGCAATGAAGATGGGATTGAAAAAATACGGCATGCCGCTGTTGTTGAGTGTGGCGGCCTGGACGGCGCACGTCGCGCCGTCGCTGGCGGCGGAGTCCGCCTTCACGATTCCCGCGCCCAGGAGCGCGCCCGCAGCAATGAGGGCAACGGCGGCGGCAACGAGTGAAACCGCAATCCTGGCCGGCGGTTGTTTCTGGGGCGTGCAGGCGGTATTCCAGCATACGTCGGGGGTGACCGGCGCGGTGTCCGGCTATGCCGGCGGCAGCAAGGACAATGCGCACTACGAGATGGTCGGCACCGGTTCGACCGGACACGCCGAATCGGTCAAGATCACTTTCGACCCGCGCAAGATCTCATACGGCAAGATCCTGCAGATTTATTTTTCGGTAGTGCACGATCCGACCCAGCTCAATCGCCAGGGACCGGACAGCGGCACGCAATACAGGTCGGCGATCTTTTACCAGAGCGATGAGCAGAAGCGGATCGCCGCCGACTACATCGCGCAGCTCGATGCCGCGAAAGTCTATCCCGCGCGCATCGTCACGCAACTGACGCCGTTGCCGGCCACGGCGTTTTATGCTGCGGAAGATTATCATCAGGACTTCGCCACGCTGCATCCGACGCAGGGCTATATCGCGCGTTTCGATTTGCCCAAACTGGAAAATTTCAAGCGACTCTTCCCGGCCGATTATCGCGCCGCGCCCGTCACCGTCTTCCGCTATTGATTTGTCCCCTTGCTTCCGTCCGCGCGATGGAAGCATGACAAATTTGTCACCGCTTTGTCATCCGTTTAACCCGGCTCGCCTCCTAGACTGATCGTGTGCCTGGCCTTTCAGGAAAACTGAATCGGCCAGGAACATCTTTCCGCTCCATTCATAAAAGAGACAAGGAGGTTGGCATGCAGCGAACAATGCAAGTCACGAATAAGATCGTGCGCGGACACCGGCATGTCGCCGGCGCCGCCATGATCGCAAGTGCGGTCGTCATGGCCGCGATTTTTCTGTGCAGCAGCGGCGATGCTCTCGCGCAGGAGATGCATCATCATCACGAAGCAACCGGCAACAGCATGGCGATGTCCGCGTCCGCCTCGGCTCCGGTATTCATCGCCAGCACCGCCAAGCCGTTTGCAGGGCTGATGGACGACGCTATGGCGGTGATGGACTACGGCATGGCGCATGCGCCGATGAGCGGCAAGGCCGAGCATGATTTCGTCACGATGATGATGCCGCATCATCAGGGCGCGGTAGACATGGCCAAGGCGGTGCTGCTGTATTCCGACGATCCGGAAATCCGCAATCTGGCGCTGGGCATTATTACCGAGCAGCAAACCGAAATCCGCGTCATGCAAGCGTGGCTGCGGCGTCATGGCGACATGGACGACACGGGCAACAAGTAGTCGACAAGACATTGCATTTCCATTCTCATTCCATCTTCAGGGACATCACCGATATGAAAAAAACTCCTCTGGCGCTCGCCGCCGTCGCCGCCTTGTTTGCACATGCCGCCTGGGCTTTGCCGTCGGCGGACGATCGCGTCTATACCGCCGATCAGAACAGCAATACCGTCACCGTCATCAATCCTGCCACCAATACACTGGTCGGCCAGATCCGCCTGGGCAATCCGCGTCCGGATGTGCTGTCGCCGCTGTACAAGGGGCAGATCAACGTGCACGGCATGGGTTTTTCGCCGGATCACAAGACGCTGCTGGTCGTTTCCAACGGTTCCAATTCCGTGACCTTCATCGACACCGCGACCAACCAGGTCAAGGGCATCACCTATGTCGGGCGTTCGCCGCATGAAGGATTCTTCAGCGCCGACGGCAAGGAAGTCTGGGTCGTGGTGCGCGGCGAGGATTACATTTCGGTGATCGATCCGGTCAGCTTCAAGGAAACCCGTCGCATCCAGACCGGCGTCGGTCCGGGAATGGTGCAGTTCATGCCGGACGGCAAGCTGGCTTTTGCGGTGTCCAGTTTTACGCCGCAGGTCGATGTCATCGACGTCAAGTCGCATCAGATCGTCAAGAAAATCGACGTGGTCAGCCCGTTCTCGCCGTTCCTGCAATTCACGCCGGATTACAAGGAAATGTGGATGACGCATAAGGATGTCGGCAAGGTCACGCGCATCGACACGAGGACGCTGGAAGTGACCGGCGTCATCGACACCGGCTTCATCACCAACCATCTTTCCTTCGCCAAAGTGGGCGGCAAGGTGTTGGCTTACGTGACAATCGGCGGCGAGAATGTCGTCAAGGTCTACACCACCGACAAGGAAGCCAAATTGGTGGCGACCATTCCAACCGGTGCGCTCCCGCATGGCATCTGGACTTCGGACGACAGCAGTCGTGTTTACGTCGGCCTGGAGAACGGCGATGGCGTCGAGGTCATCGATCCCGCCAAGAACCAGGTGATAGCGCACATCGGCGGCGGCCAGGCGCCGCAGGCGTTGGTGTACCTGTCGCATGTGGCGGGCGCCGATGGCGGCACCGGCAACCTGGTGCCGCGCGTCAACAGCGATCCGCTGAATATTCGCTTGCAGGCAACGTCGGCGGGACCGGGCGACGCGCGCGGTTTTGTGGTGTCGCGCAATCTCGGCGTCATCGATGCGCTGGAAGTGTCGCTATTCAAGCTCAAGCCGCAGACCACGTATAGCGTGTACCTGGATGGACAGGCGGCACCGGTGGCGCGTTTCCTGACCGACGCCAAGGGCGTGGCCAATGGCACGGCAATAGGACCGCTGCGGGAACTGGCGGCGCCGGGCGCAACGCAGGCGCCAGCGGCATCCAGCCGTATCATCGTCATGGAAGGCAATGCTGTCGCCGATGTTGCCAGGGCGGTGCTGGTCGAGGCGCGTTGAGCCTCAGGCGAGCGTGACCGGAGAGGCCGGGAACAGGTAGCGCCGTCGCATCAGATGCGGGATGTCGGTGGCCGGGACGGGGGGCGAAATGTAGTAGCCTTGCACCTCGTCGCAGCATAACGCCTGCAGCAGGTGCAATTGCGCTTCCGTCTCCACGCCTTCGGCGACGACGGTCATGCGCAAGGCGTGGGCCATCGATACGATGGCGTTGAAAAAGACTTCGCCTTCCGCGCGCACGCCAAGTTCGGCGGTGAAGGCCTTGTCCACTTTGAGTACATCCATATCCAGGCGCTGCAGTTGCGACAGCGAGGAGTAGCCGGTGCCGAAATCGTCCACCAGCAGTTTGATGCCGAGTTCCTGGAAGAACGCCAGTTCTTCGGCGATTTCCAGTGTATCGGCCATCATGCACGATTCGGTCAGCTCGATTTCCATCTGCGCCGGATCGATGCCGTAGTCTCGCAGCGCCGTCGCGATGATGGTATTGAGGTTGCCTTGGTTGAGCTGGCGCGAAGAGACGTTGACCGACATCGGCAGGGCGGGCAAGCCGGCGGTTTTCCATTGCGCCAGTTGCGCGCAGGCCTTGCGGATGATCTGTTCGCCCAGCTTCAGGATCAGGCCGGTTTCTTCCGCCACGGGAATGAATTCCAGCGGCGACACCATGCCGCGTACCGGATGTTGCCAGCGCACGAGCGCTTCCATGCTGCAGAATTCGCCGCTCATGGTGTTCACGCGCGGCTGGAAATGCAGTATGAATTCGTCGCGTTCGATCGCCAGCCGCAGCGCGGTTTCGTTTTCGATCTTGACTTGCAGGCGTTCGGACAATTGCGGCTGATAGAAGCGGAAGCGTTTCTTGCCATCCGATTTCGCTGCATGCATGGCGATGTCGGCGTGCTTGAGCAAGGCGTCCACACTTTCTCCGTCGCGCGGAAACATGCTGATGCCGATCGACAGGCTGACCTGCAGGATGTTCTGGTCGGCCAGCATGAGCGGCTTGGAAAACGCCTGCAGGATGCGTTCAGCGAGCTGCGCAGCATCGTCGCTGCTGCTCGTTTGCTGGATGACGGTGAAGGAATCGCCGCCGAAGCGCACCGTCTCGTGCGGCGCCGCAACCAGTTCGCGCAGGCGTTGCGTCACCGCTTGCAGGAGCAGGTCTCCGCTAGAGTGCCCCAGCGTGTCGTTGACGTTCTTGAAATCGTCGAGGTCGAGAAACAGTACGGCAAAACTGCGGCCTTCGCCGGCCGCCTCGTGCAGCATCTTGTTCAGGTACGGGATGACCCAGTGGCGGTTATGCAGGCCGGTCAGTTCGTCGGTATCGAGCTGTTCCAGCAAGATCGCCTCATGCGCCCTGGTCTCGCTGACGTCGCGCACGGTGATGGCCAGGCCGAAGCGCGTGCGCACCATGCGCCGGTGCAGCCACAATGCGCCCAGCGGACTTTCCGGCGGCGTCCGGTATTCATCTTTGTATTCGCCGTTTTCCATCGCGGTGCGGAAAGTCTGCATCAGCCTTGCGAAGTATTCCTGCGAATAAAAGCGCGACATATGGCGGCCGATGAAATTGGCCTTGTCGGCGCCGAAGATGGCGGCTCCGCGCTCGTTGCAATCAAGCACCTGGAAATCGACGACTTCGCCGTCCTTGTTGCGCAGGGCGAGCCACATATAGAAACCGTCGTTGCCGCCTTCGGTGGCAATGCCGTATGCCTCACGGGCTTTTTCGGTTTCATGCCTGCGAATGGCCAGGCGCGTTGAGAACAGCATGCCGGCAAGGGCGCAAATCGTCAGGAAAACTGAGCATGCCGTGGCGATGAACTTGTAGTCGGCCGCTCTTTCACGAAACGATGCGTAAATGTCTCTGGTCGACATGCCAACCACTGCGAATAATGGATAGTCGCGTACCGCATGCCATGAAACGATGCGTTCTTTACCGTCGCTGAAGGAGGCGCCGGACGCAACCGCGGTGCCGCCCGTGCCGGTCAGCACCGGCAATGACCGGAAGATGGTTTGCTGTGTCTGGGTGACGTCCATCGTGCGCACCAGCAGCGGCAATCCATCCTGCTTGAAGAGCGACATGAAATCGTTTCTGCCTATCGTCGAATCGTCCTGCGCCGGCGCCAGGAATGCCGGTTCCACCGCGACCATGACGACGCCGTCGAAACTGCCGTCGGCGCTGTCGAGGCGGCGCGAGAAACGCATCAGCGTTTTTTGCGAACGTATTCCCATGGCTGGATTGCTGATCAGCAGACCGCCGTGCGGGTGGTTCTTGTGCGCGATGAAATAGTCGCGGCCGGATATGTTGGCAACGTTCTTCAATGGCAATGAACTGGTTTTCAGGTTGCCGTCGCGATCGGAGATGGTGACGTAGAGCAGCGCCGAGGCGGGATAGAGGCCTTGCCGCTGCTGGTCTTCCACGCTCAGGCGGCCCTTGGTGTCGGTCCAGTAATACTTGAGATGCAGGGTGATCTGGTCAATCTGGCTGACGGCGCGCGCGAGTTGTTCAGCATATGACTTCGATTGCGCGCTTGCCTCCCGTAATGCGGCCTTGCCGATTTCCGTTTCCCGTTCCCCGAGTCGCGAGAGCAGCAGCGACCACATGATGACGGCAAGAACGAGGCAGCCAAGGGGCCAGGCAAGGATGCTGAGGACGTTGGGTAAGCGCTTCTTCACTGTCGTTTTTTGGAAGTGTGTCTCTTGATCGAGTGCTTGCACGTATTGTGATCGGTCTTGGCGGTTCTTTTTCAGGCCTCTTTTCTTTTTATGGAAATGTATCCCGTTTCATCGCAGCGCAGCGATTTTTGATGAACGATTATATAGAACTCATTTCATGAGTAGGCCTGAGATGAGTTCCAGAACGTTCCCGTGATTTATATGCTTCCCGGCGGGCCGATGAGATACTTTTTTCGTCCGTGCGTGAAATGGATTGATGGACGTATTGTCCGTATCGTGGGCGAAGGGCATGCCGGGAGCGGCACGCTGGAAGAGGATGAGGATATTGTGCCGCGTCAGCAGAAGCAGGGTTTTCTCTTGTGGTTCCAGATACGCACGCCGAGTGCGCACCAGATCAGGAAAATCATCATATTGGCCGGCAGCCAGACCAGTTGCAGCCAGATGTAGTAGCGCATCCATTCGTTCCAGTGGACCGCATGCTGGGCATCGCGGATGCCTAGCCAGGGCATGGAGCTGAAAGAGATATATCGCGTCCAGCCGAGCACGACTACGATCGGTATCAGTACAAAGCTCCAGAAAAACCAGGTACGGTATACGCGCCCCTGGCAAGCGCCGGTATCGTGCGTCGCGCCGTCACTGAGATAATCGTGACGATTGTTCAGGCTGACCGCGTTATTTGCCACATCGTTCTGCATAGTGCCCCCGCATTTGCAAACTGACTTGATTGAATTTGTTCGGTTTCTTATTTCGTCTTTTCAGCGCTATAGCGTGGGATGGCATCATTCCGACAAGCGCGGCAGGGGAACGAGGCGAAGCCGAAGACGATGCAGAACGGGCAGGGAAATGAAAAGCCGGACGCGCGGCGACTGCTTCCGCATGCCGGCTGGCGGATAATTCTCTGGCTGACCGGAAGCAGCCAAATTTGGACAGGGCATTTACGGTTCTCGCTGAGGTTGTACTTGTCCGCGGTTAATGATCCTGGACACGTTGTTATGCAATAGGAAAAACAAGACGATACGTTTCGTCTCTGATTTTAGGTGCAAAATTCCTACGGCGCAACAAAACTTGCGAGAATGTTGTTAAATTAATTCTATTTTTGTCTTGGCGGGGGAGATGCCGTCGAGCACCAGCGCAACGTGCAGATCGACATGGCGTTCGTCAATGCCGGCGTGGCGCATGAGCATGCGCTGGATGATCGGGCCGTAGAGCAGATCGAAAATGACGTCGAAGTCGAGGTCGGCCTTGAATTCACCACTTTTGATGCCGCGCAGCAATACTTGTTTGGTGGCGTTGCGGCGCGGATCGAGGAAGTTTTCGTTGAACAGGCGCATGGTCTCGGCATCGAACTGGGACAGGCCGATCATTTCGCAGACGATGCGGCCGATTTTGCCGCGATAGAGTTTGGCCAGCTTGCGGATCTGGTCTTCTATGTCGTGCCGGACCGATTCCGTTTCGGGAAATGCCACGTCCGGACCGACTTCGCGCAGCAATGCCTCCATCGCCAGCGAACTCTTGTTGGGCCACCAGCGATAAATGGTGGCCTTGCCCACACCCGCGCGCGCAGCTACGCCTTCAAGCGAGAGCTTGTCGAAGCCGATTTCTTCCAACAGGACGCTCGTGGCGTCAAGAATGGCATCGTGCGTAGCGGGGTTGCGGCGTCTGCCTGTGGCCGGATCAGGCATGTATGTGAGAGAAATGATCGTGCTCCAGTAAATGGTGATGCAGTCTGTCTACCGCTTATATCGGTCATATATGTCACAACTTGAGAAGGAAAACGCCGTTGGTGGCGACTTTCGATAACATTTTTTTACATATTAACGGGAATCAGCCGCCGCCGGATGCCTTCCGGCGGCGCTGCGTGCCAACCCGGGGGGTTCTGGGCGCATCAGCGCCGCAGGAATATGGCTTTGCCGGAATGGTTGATGAGCAGCAACAAACCCATCAGCAGCAGAAAGCCGGCGAACAGGCCGACAGAATTAAGCAGCACGTGGGGATAGCCGAGATCGCGGACGTTGATGAAAGGATAGGGATAAAAGCCGGAATTGTCGCCGCGCCACAATGTGACGAACAGATAAACGACCGGATAGACCAGCCACAGCAGGCTCTTTTTCAGGCTGGGCTGGAAACTCGGGACGAAAAAGATCCAGTAAACCATCGACAACAAGGGAATGACGGTATGCAGGCTCTCATTGACGAGCGCACGGAAACCGGCCGGTTGCCATAACTGGCGCAGCAAAAGATTGTAGGCGATGCCAACGAAGACCAGATAAGCAACCACGGCGGTAATGACCTGCGGCTTGCGGAAAAAACGGTTGACGGGATTGCTGCCTTGCAAGGCAAGCGCGGAAAAGCTGACGGCGCTCAGCAGGATGGTCAGGTTGGTGAGATAGCTGGAAAGCCGCGCCAGTCCATCCATCACGCTCATGCCGTGGCCCAGCACGCGACCGATGGTGATGTCGGTCTGTGCGCTCAGCGCAAACCAACTGACGACGGCAATCGCCAGGGCAAGCATGCAGGACAGGTTGGCGAGTTGCCGGTCGGGAAAGATTTCGGCAGACAAGGTCGGTTCGGGTGTAGGCGTGGACATCGACAATCATCAGAGCAAGGGGTGGGCGGTATGATGCAAGGTCGTTGCGGCAAGCCGCCGTAAAGGCAACTTTAGCGAACATTGAATCACGGGAACAGGTATATGGACCGCACCGGTGAAAATATTGTTCCTCGCCGCTGCCGGAAATCAGTCCAGCGTATGTCGTCGCAGGTTCCGCCATGCTTTGTTCACTGGGCCGGCTCAGATGAAGACGAAATCCTCATTGCAGTCCGGCACCAGCCTGACGGTTTGCCGCAACTGGAAAAACAGCGAGGCGCCAATGGGCAGCGCAATGACTCCGATAGTGATCCACATGATCCATTCCTTATTTAGCACGATAGTGCGAAATTAAAATAAAGCAACCCCGGATACGCGCGCCGGGATCGCACTTTAACGTTTCGGCGCTACGATCACTGAATCAGCCATGATAATTAAAACTGCGATAAGTCGAAATCAGGCGGTCGTATGCCGTCTGCACCCGCTCCAGGGCTTTCGGATCGCGCAGGAAGCGGGCGTCGTGCATCAGTCCGACCATCAGGCAATACAACTCGAACACCAGTTGTTCCGGATCGGTGTCCGGACGCAACTGACCTTCTTCCAGCGCCTGTTCCACGGTCCGATGCAACATGCCGCGCCATTGCAGGATGTTTTTCTTGATGCGCTCGCGCATCGGACTGTCCATGTCGTCGTATTCGAAGGCACCGGCAATATAGATGCAACTGACTTCATCGTTAGTGCGCCGCAGCCAGTTGCGGATCATCGAATTAAGTCGCGGCAACCCTCGCGGCAACGTCATCGCCGGCTTGAAAATTTCTTCGACGAAACGCCGGTCGAATTCGTCCAGCACCGCCTGCTGCAAGGCTTCGCGCGAACCCACGCGCGAGAACACGCCGCTCTTGCTGATGTTGAGTCGCTTGGCCACTTCACCTAGAGAGAGTGACTCCAGACCTTCCGCTGCCGCCATCTCAAGGGCGGTGTCGACGATCGCGGCCAGGGTCAGTTCGCTTTTGGTGGTACGGGGAATGACGGTATCCATGGGGGTCAATTTAGCACACTGGTGCGAAATGTAAAGAAGGTTTTCCTGCGACGGTAAAAGTACGGTTGCGGGAATATTCTCGGCGGAAACTTTTCGTGTCGGCAACAACGCTTGCAACACGGCGGCGGTTTCGGGATCGGCAAGAAAGACGCACTCCATCGCCAGCTCCGACAGCTTGAGGCGGATGATTGGCCGGGAAAGCGATTTGCTGGCGCAGCCGGTCCCGGTCGAGCATGTCGGGAGAGCTCATTGCGCGTTCAGGATGCGTTCAACCCGCTCGGCGCTGGCAGGATGGCTGGACAGGTAAGGCGGAATGTCGGCGCTGGCCGCCTCCTTCTCGCCGAGCTTTTCGAACACATAGGCCAGCTTTTGCCGGCTGATGCCGTTGGCCTTGAACAGCGCGATCGCGTAATCATCGGCTTCGCGCTCGACGTCGCGCGAGTATTTCATGTCGAGCAGCACCGTCGGGATATTGGCGATCACCGCCGATATGTCGCCGAACAAGGCTGTCGCCGCCGCGCCGATGGCCGAACTTTGGATCAGGCGACGCATGAGGTGACGCCGGTGCACGTGGCCAAGTTCATGCGCCAGCACGCCCATGACCGCGTTATCGTCATCCAGCAGCTTCACGATCTCATCGGTCAGCACGATCTGGCCGGAGGGCAGCGCCAGTGCATTCGGCCCGATGCGGCTCTTGCGGAACACAATCTCGTAGTGCGGCACGCCTTCCACCTCAGCGGTCAGCGCGCGAAAACGCGTCTTGATTGCCTGGCGCTGCGCGGCCGGCAACTGCGTCGGCGACAAGATGTGATTGTCGAGAAACTCCAGCGCGCCGGCGCCGATGCGCTGTTCGACGCTTGGAGGCAAGGATTTGGCGACCAGATCAGCCGCCGCGGGCAGCAGGTAAGCGTAGCTCAGCACCAGCACCGCAATCAGTACCGCAGCCGCAGCCAGCGTTGCGCGCCAGTTCTGCTGCATGCGCACCACCAGCGAGTCGCGGTGCGAGGTCGCGTGCAGCAGCGCGGCGAAAGCGGCGTTGTCCTGGATTTCGAGATAGGCGCCGTCGGGATAGGTTACCTTGCGCGCCGCCCGATGCAGTCGCTCGGACACGCGCAACTGCATGATCGGGCAGGCGCGTTCGACATCGCCGCTGATGCTGGCCACGCCGTCTTCCACATGCAGCGTGACGAGATGGCGGCGCGAGGTCTTGCCGTCGAAATAAAATGCAGGGACTTGCATAGCGATGCTCAAAGCGAAAGGTCGAAGTCGAGCAGGTCGGTCATGCCTTCCCCTGTGGCCGAACCATGCGCTTCGTTGTCGGCGACGAACTCATCCAGATTTCCGGCCGGCTGCAGGCTCATCGACTCGATCCGGTAACGCAGCGCGCGGATTTGCGCGAACGGCGTGAACAGCCCCAGCGTCACGATGATGCCGATGATGTTGGTGAGGGCGATGAACATCATGCGGGGCCAGCGCATTTCACTGCGGAAGCGATGTTGGTCGAGCCGGGTATGGTTCCAGATCAGGTTTTGCAGCAGCGTGAGGAAAAGCGGATACATCAGGAAGGACCACACATACAGCGCGAAGAACACCTGCATGTACGCGAATCCGCTACGCAAGATGATCATGGCGAGGCCGCCGAAACTGGCGATGATGATAATGAGACCGGCGATATAAATGCCGAACCCGATCAGGTAGGTCTTGTAAAAATCGCCCACTGAACCGTCGAACGAGAAATGGCTGGCGCCGAAGCGCGATTCATTATGCTGGAAGCGCTTGATGCGTTGGTGCGTGAACGGCGTCAGCAAATACAGCGTGAACAAGGTCAGGACGGGCAGCAGCAGATAAACCTTGTACGCGCTGCGGGCATTGCCGCGAAAACCGAAACGGATGCCGCGATAGCTGGAGTTGTACAGCTTGAATTGCAGGCTGCGCCAAATCAGCCAGGGCACCGCGATCGCAAACACGATCAGCGTCATCACCCCGACGATCGGATTGAGCTTGAACGCGAACTGGTAACCGAACAGCAGCACCACCGCGATGATGCGGCCTTTGAGGATGGCGACGGGATTGCCGTGGTATTCGAAGCTGGTGCCGGCGACAGTAGTGTTGTCATAAAAATAACGCAAGCGTCTGACCTTGGCCCACGCGGAATAAATGCCGAACGTGACGACCGACAGCAGCAGGTTGACTATCCATATGCGGAAATATTCGGAACCGCGTCCGCTGAATGAAAACGCTTCTGTCGCCGGCGCCGCAGGCGCGCCCGTAAAGCCGGGACCGGTATCGGGCTGGCCGGGTTGATTGAGAGTGTCGCTCATGTTTACCCCAAATAGTTGTTATGCGACGCGCGCGTCGAGTGCGGCAAAGAATCTCTTGTCACATCCAAAAAGTCAAGTTGGGAAGCGCGACGATACTTGGGAAGGCCGACGTTAAAAAAGCGGATCGCAGCCATGCTGCGCGACGTGATGGTGTCGCCGATTGGCGACACCTGTAGCGATGCATGCGAAGGCAAGGCTGCGATGATGCAGAACGAAATTTACGTGCGTCGAAAAATTTTATACGCGTTTAAAAATAGGCTGCGCGCGAGGTTCGCGATCTCATTCAACTGTTACAAAATTCTCGTGAACTTTCTAATTTGCGATATGCCGAATCGCTGAGATCCTTGTGCCGCTCATATCGTGCAAACGCAATCGGCATCAGCGATACAGCGATCTCTTCCTCCGCGGAGGACGTAGTCGTCATTGGGATGAAAAAATGATGATTGCGTCGCCGATTTGTTCTATCAGTGCCACGTCTTGCACCGCACATTTATCTTCAGGAGATACCATGCTTCGATCAGAAACCCTCTTTGGCAAACGAGAAACCAATTCGCCAAATACTCCTTTCAGCGCCGCGAACAATCTGGCGCAACCGGGCGTATCCAATGTGTCCAAGACAGCTACCCAGACAACCTCCAGTCCGCAGTCGAACAATTCCGGTTCCAACGAAATGGGCAGCAAGCTGATCGTCGGTCCCAATATCAAACTCAAGGGCGTCGAGATCAATGACTGCGACACTCTTGTGGTGGAAGGCCGCGTCGAAGCGACAATGGATTCGCGTGTGATCCAGATCGCTGAAAAGGGGGCCTTCAAGGGTTCCGCTGAAATCGACCTGGCCGAAATCCGCGGCGACTTCGACGGCGACCTGACGGTGCGCCAGAAGCTGGTGATCTATTCGACCGGAAAGGTCTCGGGCAAGATCCGCTACGGCAAACTGGTCATCGAAGAGGGCGGCCAGTTGAGCGGCGACGTGCAGGTCGGCAGCAACGCGGAACAGCGCGAGCTGTTGCAGGCCAAGACAGCATAAGCCGGGGCGGGCGCCAAAGCGCATGGTACAACCGGAGCCGTTGCAGCATTGACGGCGCGGTCTTTCGGGATGTTCGCGATGCCTTTTGGAGTTTTCCGGAGGCGTTGTGGTGTTGTGCGGTCAAGGATAATCAGTCGTCAGGCCATGCGGCGCTATGCGGCGGCGGTTTGCGTCCGGTCTTTGTCTGGTCATTTATCCGGTCGTTGACGGCCCTTGCCAAGGCATTTTCCTCCGTATTTCCAAGCTCTTGTTCATCGCTTCCAGGCCCGTTTTTCGGGACTGGGATTTTGTGCGCATGCACCGGGCATGCGACAATAACGCTTTTCGCCCTTTTTAGCTGCATTCTGGAAACATATCCGGAGCAGGCGGCAGGCGACAGCGCTTTCAAGATCGACTATGACTCACCCGGAATACATCCTCACCATCTCCTGTCTCGACCAGCGCGGCATCGTGCATCGCGTGTCGGGTTTTTTGGCCGACCACGGCTGCAACATCATCGATTCGGCCCAGTTCGGCGACGCGCAATCGAAGCTGTTTTTCATGCGCGTGCATTTTGCCTCCGAAGACGCGTCCGTGACCGATGAAACGCTGCGCGCGGATTTCGCTGTGCTGGGCGGCTCGCTCAACATGGATTGGCAATTGCACGATGCCGGCAAGAAGCCGCGCGTGATGCTGATGGTGTCCAAGATCGGCCACTGCCTCAACGACCTGCTGTTCCGCTACAAGAGCGGGCTGCTGCCGGTGGAAATCCCGGCCATCGTGTCCAATCACACCGACTTTTACCAGTTGGCGGCGAGCTACAACATTCCTTTCCATCATCTGCCGCTGGCGGCCGGGGCTTCAGAAGACGCCAAGCTGGCGCAGGAAGCGCGTGTGCTCGAAATCGTCGAACACAACCAGATCGACCTGGTGGTGCTGGCGCGTTACATGCAGATCCTGTCGCCGTCGATCTGTGCTGCGCTCAAGGGCCGCGCCATCAACATCCATCATTCCTTCCTGCCCAGCTTCAAAGGCGCCAAGCCTTACTATCAGGCGCATGACCGCGGCGTGAAGCTGATCGGCGCCACCGCGCACTTCGTCACCAGCGATCTGGACGAAGGTCCGATCATCGAGCAGGGCGTTGAACGCGTCGACCATTCGATGGGCCCGGAAACCCTGACCGCCATCGGCCGCGACATTGAGTCGGTGGTGCTGGCGCGCGCCGTGAAATGGTTTACGGAGCACCGTATCCTGCTGAACGGACACAAGACGGTCATTTTCAAGTAACGATTCGAAAAACAAGAACGCCGGCGCGGATATGGCCCGCAGCCGGCGTTTTGCATTGCGAAGGCTGGTGAGCAAGCCCTGGCCGTCAGCCCGGATATTGATCGCGCATGGCGCGCTTGTTGAGTTTGCCGACGCTGGTGCGCGCCAGCTCCCGCACGAACTCGATGCGGTCCGGCACGCCATACTTTGAAATCACGCCATCGTCGGCGGCAGCCAGCACCAGGCTGCGGATGTCGTCGGCGCCGACCTTGCCGACCTGATCCGGCTTCAGCACCACCAGCGCCACCGGGCGCTCGCCCCATTTCGCGTCCTTGATGCCGATCACCGCGGTCTCCGCCACGGCGGGATGGCGCGCGATGATTTCTTCGATTTCCAGCGAGGATACCCATTCGCCGCCGGTCTTGATCACATCCTTGATGCGGTCCGTGACTTGCAGGTAGCCGCGCTGGTCGATGTTGCCGATGTCTTGCGTGTGCAGCCAGCCGCCTTCCCACAGGGCTTGCGAGGCTTCCGGAGCATGCAGGTAGCCTTGCGTCAGCCAGGGCGCGCGCACCACGACTTCGCCGGCGCTCTTGCCGTCGCGCGGACAATCGTTCATGTCGGCATCGACCGTGCGCAGCGCCACCAGCGGCAGCGGCCGGCCGGTCTTGACGCGCGTGGCGACATCTTGTCCGGTGCCGAGTTCGTCGGTGGGGACTTGCGCCAGCGACAGGATCGGGCAGGTCTCCGACATGCCGTAGCCGGTGAACACATCGATGCCGCGTTCGCGCGCGGTCTGCGCCAGCGCGCTGGTCATGGCAGAGCCGCCGATGATCATTTTCCAGTTCGACAGGTCCACATCCTTTGCCGCAGGCGCGCTCAGCACCATGTGCAGGATCGTGGGCACGCAATGCGAGAAGGTCACTTTCTCGGTATCGATCAGCTTGAGTATCGTGTCGGGCACGTAGCGGCCAGGGTAAACCTGCTTGAGTCCGGCCATGGTGGCGACGTAGGGCATGCCCCAGGCATGCACATGGAACATCGGCGTGAGCGGCATGTAGACATCGTCGCGATGCAGGCGTCCTTGTTGCGGCGCCAGCGCCAGTCCTGCAGCGACCGACAGCGTGTGCAGCACCAGTTGGCGATGGCTGAAGTACACGCCCTTGGGCAGGCCGGTGGTGCCGGTCGTATAGAACGTGGTGGCGCGCGCATTCTCGTCGAAGTCGGGGAACTCGCACTTGGGCGAGACGTGCGCCAGCAGGTCTTCATACTCGCCGGCAAAGCCGGGACCGCGCGGCGCAGGCGTGCCGTCGTCGGTGAGCACCACGCAGCGCGTGAGTGTATTCAACTCGCCGCGGATCTGCTTGAGCACCGGCATGAAATCCGAATTGACCAGCAACACGTCGGCCTGGGCATGGTTGAGTGTGTAGGCGATCTGTTCCGGCGACAGGCGCACGTTGACGGTTTGCAGCACGCAGCCGAGCATCGGCACGGCAAAGAAGCATTCGAGATAGCGATGGCTGTCCCAGTCCATCACAGCCACCGTATTGCCGGGTTGCAGTCCCATCTCGCGCAGCATGTTGCCCAGGCGCTGGATGCGTTCGTTGAGATCGGCGTAGGTGTGGCGGCGTTGCGGGGCCAGGCCGTAGACGATCTCCTGGTCCGGCGCGGTCGCCAGCGAGGCGTGCAGCAATTGTTTGATCAGCAGCGGGTAGCTGTACGCCTCGGGCGTGGTGTCGATGATGTGGACGCTCATGCTGTCTCCTGTCGTTGGTGTTGCGAGTCCTGGATATCCGCTCCGGTCTTCGCGTTCAGTTGACAGATGATAGTCCGATTTTCTGTCGCCAGCCTTACTTGGGCGGCAAGACTTCAATCGTGGTGACGGTCAGCGCGCCATTGTTTTTTTTGGCCGTGAACAGTACCTGGTCGCCGGTCTTGACCTGATTCAGCATATCCGGCGAAGCGGCACGAAACACCATGGTCATGGCGGGCATGTCGAGATTGGGAATCTCGCCGTGGCGAATGGTGATCTTGCCGGCGTCGACATCGACCTTGCGGATTTCTCCGCTGACCTTGGGCATTGCATCTTGCGCTGCCGCTCCGGCGACGTGCATCGCACGCATGTCGCGGTTCATGTCCTGCCCGGCGACGGGCAGGACGGTTGTCAACGTCGCCAGCAAGGCAATGGCGGTATAAGCGTATTTCATGATTTTTCCTTTGCAATATCGAGTCAATGTTTGTGTGTCTTGCCGTTGGCCGCGACAGTAACGCTGCCTTTCATGCCGGCATCGTAATGGCCCGGCTGCAGGCAGGCGAAGTTGACTGTGCCAGCCTGGCTGAATTGCCACACCAGCTCGCCGCTCTTGCCGGGATCGAGGGTGATCTGGTTGTCGTCGGCGTGTTCCATTTCAGGATTCTTCAGCATGGCGGCGTAATGCGTCTTGAGTTGGGCGTCGCTGCCGAAGATCATTTCATGCCTGATCTTGCCGTTGTTGGTGACGATGAATTTGATGGTGTCGCCGGCTTTTACCTGGATGTCGTCCGGCGTAAAGCGCATGTTGTCGTTCATGTCGACCTTGATGGTGCGGTCCGCCTTTGCCGCCATGCCGGGCTGGCCGATGCTGTTGTCGGCGTGATCGTCATGATGGTGCGACATGGTTTGCGCCGAGGCGCTGCCGACAGCGGCGAATGCAATGGCGAAGGCAGAAAGAAAATATTGGTATTTCATGGTGTTGCTCCTTGATCAATGTTGATGGGTACGACGGACGACGTTGACGGCATTGCCGTCTGTTTCAGGTTGTTTGCCGGGGGCGGAAGCGGACGGTTGTTGCGGTCCGCGCCATTCATAGGCGACGGTGCCGGGCGGCGCCCGGTACCAGCCGGGATCGCGGTAATCGTTGCGCGCCAGGTTCTTGCGCACCTTGACCACGCTGAACATGCCGCCCATTTCCAGCGACCCGTAGGGACCGGTGCCGCCCATCATGGGCAGGGTGTTGTCAGGCAGCGGCATTTCCATGTCGCCCATGGAGCCGCCTTTGTCGCCCATCACCATGTAGTCGGGAATCAGCTTGTTGATCTTCTTGGCCAGATCGCGCTGGTCGACGCCGATCATGGTCGGCACGTCATGGCCCATGGCGTTCATGGTGTGATGCGACTTGTGGCAATGCAGCGCCCAGTCGCCTTCTTCTGTGGCGTCGAATTCGATCGCGCGCATCTGGCCGACGGCGATGTCGGCGCTGACTTCCGGCCAGCGCGACGCCGGCGGCGTCCAGCCGCCGTCGGTGCCGGTCACGACGAACTCATGGCCGTGCAGATGGATGGGGTGATTGGTCATGGTCAGGTTGCCGACGCGGATACGCACGCGGTCGTTTTGCCGCACCGGCAGCGGATCGATGCCGGGGAAAGCGCGGCTGTTCCAGGTCCACAGGTTGAAGTCGAGCATGGTGTTGACCTTGGGCGTGGCGGCGCCCGGTTCGATGTCGTAGGCGTTGAGCAGGAAGACGAAGTCGCGGTCCACGCGCATGAAGTCGGGATTCTTGGGATGGGTGATCCAGAAGCCCATCATGCCCATCGCCATCTGCACCATTTCATCGGCATGCGGGTGGTACATGAAAGTGCCGGCGCGCCTGGCCGTGAACTCGTAGACGAAGGTCTTGCCGGGCGGGATGCCGGGTTGCGTCAGGCCGGTGACGCCGTCCATGCCGTTGGGCAGGCGCTGGCCGTGCCAGTGCACCGAGGTGTGTTCGGGCAGCCTGTTGGTGACGAAGATGCGCACGCGATCGCCTTCCACCACCTCGATGGTGGGGCCGGGACTCTGGCCGTTGTAACCCCACAGATTGGCTTTCATACCGGGGGCGATTTCACGCACGACAGGTTCGGCGACGAGGTGGAATTCCTTGACGCCGCCGTTCATGCGCCAGGGCAGCGACCAGCCGTTGAGCGTAACGACCGGGTGATAGGGGCGGCCGTTCGGCGGCGACAGCGGGGCCTGCGTGCCGGCGCTGCCTTGCGTGACGGCCTCTGGCAGCGAGGCGGCGCCGATGCGGCTGACCGCGGTGGCGCCGACGGCCAGCGCGGAACCTTGCAGGAAGGCGCGGCGGCTGAGTTTGTTGGCGGGATTATTCATGCGTTTTTCCTTGTGTTTTGCTCTCTGGTGCGGATGTTTGCGCCGACGCAAGCGGTCCGCCCAACGCCAGTTGCAATTCGCTGTCGGCAATCCAGTAATCGCGCGCGGCGTCGATGGCGGCGTTGACAGCGTTGGCCTGTTCGCGCGCATCGGCCAGCAGTTCGAACACGCTGGCCAGCATGCCGTTGTAACGCAGCAGGTATTCGTCGGAGATGCGTTTGCGCAGCGGCACAACCTCGTCGCGATACTGGCGCGCCAGCGTGTAGGCGTGCTGATGCGCGACATAGGCGACGCGCACTTCCGACTGCGCTTGCACGGCAGTGGCGGCCAGGCGATGTGCGGCCTGCATGTAGATCGCTTCGGCCTTGGCCACACGTGCATCGCCCCAGTCGAACAGGGGGATTTCAATGCTGGCCTGGTAACCGATTTCAGCCGCTTTGCCGCTTTCGGTGTTGCGCACATAACCGAGATCGAGCACGTTGACCAGACGCGTGGCCTTGGTCAGGCCGAGCGAGGTCTGCAAGGCAGAGACTTCCAGTCGCGCCGATTGCACGTCCAGCCGTTGTTCCAGGGCGATGGCTTCGATGTCGCCAAGCGGTACGGCCTGTGCGGGAAGGTCAGGCAGGCGCGGCGGCAATTGCAAGGCGCCGTCCTGCTTGCGCAGACCCAGCAGGCGGGTCAGGTTTTCCTTCTCTTGAACGGCTTGTGTCCGGGCGCGCGTCAATTGCGTCGAGGTCTCCATGTAAAAAGCCTGTTCGCGCGCGGCATCGAGTTGCGAGAAATTGCCGCGTTGAGCCATGCGCGCCGCCAGTTCGTGCGCGACTTCGGCGGCTTGCCGCACTTGTTCCAGATAGCCCACGCTTTGTTCCGCCGCGATGCTCTGGTAGTAGGCGCGGCGCGTCTGCGCAGCGGTGCGCAGCATGGCATCGGCCAGCTTCAGCTTGGTTTGTTCGAAGCGCCGCGCCTCAATGCGCGATGTTGCCGGCATGGTCAGCAGGCTCATCACCGAAAATGACAGGCTGCGGTCGATCTTGATATCGTCGCCGCTGTGCGTGCGGCTGAAACCGAAACCGGGATTGGGCAAGCGCCCGGCTTGCACAAGATCGGCTTCGGCAATGCCGAGTTCGCTGTAGGACGCTTGCAGTTCGCGGTTATTGATGAGCGCGATCTGGACGGCGTCGTCGACACCGAGCGGTTTCGCCAGCATGGCGCGCACGCGCTGGCCGACGACATGGACATCCTGTTCGGAGCGCATCCAGCCGGTTGGTCGGTTCAGGCGCTGTTGCGCTGTTTGGTTGACGGCGTCGAAACCGCCGTCGTCGCTGAAGCTCGCGCAACCGCTCAGCACGATGGCGAGCAGCGGCGGCGCGAGCGACCGCAAAGGGGGAAATGCATTCATGTAAGCCTCGTGCAAACGAAGTGTTCGCCGGCGGAAACGACATGCCGGAACGTCAGCAGGAAGCTGCAGGCGGACCGATGCAAGCCGGCGCCGCGCAGACAGCTTCAGTGATTACACGGGCAGTGAAGGGGGGCGTTCGGGATTTTCCGGCGTATAGCCGACGAAGCCATGTTGGACCATGGCGACATGAATGTCTGCCGCGACCGGCAGGTTGATGAGCTTGTCCAGCGCCAGCGGCAGGATGGCGCCGATGGTGCAGACGCTGCAAGAGCTGCAGGAAGCGGTGGATGCCTTGTGTTGATGGAGCATCGACTGATCGGGTGAATGCGCGGCATCGGCTTGCGCGACCACATTCATGCTGTGGCCGGCGTAATGATGTTCTTGCGATGGCGCCGGGTCGGCAACCGCATGCATGGCCTGCGTCTGATGCGAAGGCGCGCACACGACCTGCACGGCGGCGGCGAATCCCTGGACGGGAATCGCAAAAGCCAGCAGCCAGAGCAGGAAGATTTTTACGCGCGAAGTCATGGGCGGTAGTGTAGCACTGCTGAAAACGGCGTCGTTATTTTTTTATCGCGTCTTTGGACGTCGCAGGCCGCAACCCGGTGTATGCGGCGCGCGGTCGGATCAGTTCACCGCTGGCGCGCTGTTCCAGCGCTTGGGCGATCCAGCCCATGCCGCGCCCGAGGGCGAACAGACCGAACGCCGCGCCCACCGGCAATTGCAGATGGCGCCGCAGCGCTGCCAGCGCAAAGTCGAGAGAGGGCGGCAAGCCGATCAGCCGGAATGCCGCCGCGACGGTTTCCTGCAAGGCGGGATGATGCGGCAGGACTTTCGCCAGCAAGGCATCGGCGCGCACGTCGCCGTCGGGATAGAGATGATGTCCGAAGCCCGGCAAGTCTTCGCCGCGCGCCAGGCGTTGTTGCAACCTGCTGGCGATATCGGCATCGCCGGTTTCGTCGAGAAAGGCTTCCACGCGCGCGGTGGCGCCGCCGTGCTTGCCGCCGGTCAGCGCCGCGAGGCCGGCGATGACCGCCGCGCGTAGGCTGGTACCGGTGGAAGCGACGCAGCGCGCGGTGAAGCTGGATGCATTCAGTTCATGGTCGGCGCACAGGACCAGGGCCATGCGAACGAGGTGTGCGCCTTGCTCGTCGAGGCCCCACGCGGCAGCGCATTGTTCATGGATCGGCGTTGCGCCGGAGCGCGTGCCGAGCAAGCTGGCGGCGAGCAGGCGCATCAACGCGCCGCAGCCCTCGGCCATGCGCTCGGGGGCCTGCCAGGCAGCGGTCGGCGCGTCGTCGCTGGCGATCGTGAACAGCGGCAGCATGGCCTCTTCGGCGCGGCGTCCGGCGAAGTGCCTGCGCATGGCGTCGAAGGCCGGATGCGCAACCGCTTGCCGCGCGCCGAAGGCTTGTTCCCGCGAGCAGTTCCACAGCAGTGCGGCGATGTCTTCCACGGTCTGCTCCTGCGTGTCGGCAAGGGTGACGGCGTCCTTGCCGCGATAGTAAAGCCGGCCGTCTTCGATCAGCGTGATGGCCGATTCCAGCACCGGCAAGCCCCAGTTTAGCGTGGCCTTGGCGACTTCCCTGGGTTTGCGTCCGCGTGTGCGCTGGGCGGCGAGGCGTTTCACTTCTTCCTCAAGGTAGCGGCTTTCACGCGACTTGCCGTTGGCTTGCGCCGTGAGCAGGCCGCGGCTGACGTAAGCGTACAAAGTCTGGCGGGAGACGCCGAGCAGGGCTGCGGCGTCGGCGGAACTCAGGTAAGCGGGCATGATGTCCAAGAAACAAATGCGTTTATGTTGAGATTTGTATTGACGATTATGTTGATTATCTTAATCAATATTGACAATTAAAACGACTGGAATATGCTGGCCATCATCTTGTTGAAGAGAGGCAGATATGTTGAATCGCGAATCATCCGAATCCAGTGTGCGCGGCTTCCTGCGTGAGATATGGCTGGCCGCCCACGGCCGCGAGGCCGATCTGGAGCATGTGCATTTCACCGGCAGCGGCAGCTTGCCGTCGATCTTTGCCGTCACCGACCTGGCGACGGCCTCGGTCGGCGCCGCCGGGCTGGCTGTGGCCGAGCTGATGCATGCCGGCGGCGGCGAGTTCGCGCGCGTGCAGGCCGACCGCCGGCTGGCGTCGTTCTGGTTCGGTTCCTCGATCCGGCCGCAAGGCTGGGAAGCGCCGTCTTTGTGGGATACAGTCGCCGGCGATTACCAGACTGCCGACGGCTGGATACGTCTGCACACCAATGCCCCGCATCACCGCGAAGCGGCGCTGACCGTGCTCGATGCGACGGCCGACCGTGCCGCCGTGGCGCAGGCGGTGGCCGGCTGGCAAGCCGAAGAACTCGAAATCGCCGTGGTCGCTCAGGGCGGTTGCGCCGCGCAGATGCGCACGATGGAGCAATGGCGTTGGCATCCCCAGGGCGCGGCGGTCAACAGCGAACCGCTGCTGCATATCGCCGAAGGTCCTGGCGCCGTTGCGCCGGACTGGCAGATCGGCAAGCAGCGTCCGTTGCAGGACATTCGCGTGCTGGACCTGACGCGCGTGCTGGCGGGACCGACCGCGACGCGGTTCATGGCGGGTTTCGGCGCCGACGTGCTGCGCATCGATCCGCCGACCTGGGACGAACCGGGCGTGGTCCCCGATATGGTGCCTGGCAAGCGTTGCGCGCGGCTCGACCTGAAGACCTCGCTGGGGCAGGAAATCTTCACGCAGTTGCTGGCGCAAGCCGATGTGCTGGTGCATGGCTACCGTTCGGATGCGCTGGCCGGGATGGGCTTTGACACCGCCAGCCGCCGCCGCATCAATCCGGCGCTGGTCGACGTCAGTCTCGATGCTTACGGCTGGAGCGGTCCGTGGAAAGCCCGGCGCGGATTCGACAGCCTGGTGCAGATGAGCAGCGGCATCGCCGAGGCCGGCATGCGTCGGCTCGGACGCGACAAGCCGACGCCGCTGCCGGTGCAGGCGCTCGACCATGCCGTCGGCTATCTGCTGGCGACCGCCGCGATACGCGGCCTGACGCAGCGTGTGAAAACCGGCAAGGGCATTGAAATGCGCACGTCGCTGGCGCGCATGGCGCAATTGCTGGTGACTGAATCCGGGCGGCAGGTCGACGCGGTGCTGCAAGCGGAAAACGCCGCCGACCTCGCGCCGGCGATTGAAGAAACATTTTGGGGGCCGGCCCGGCGGCTGCACGGACCGGTGGCGGTCGGCCGCACTGCGATGGCATGGGACCGTCCGGCGATGCCGCTCGGTTCGGCGTCGCCGGAGTTCCAATCAGAGCGAGCGCACTAGCCGCAAACCGTTGAAAACCACGATCAGGCTCGCACCCATATCGGCGAACACCGCCATCCACAGCGAGCTTTCGCCGGTCAGCGCGAGCACCAGGAAAATCGCCTTGATGCCGAGCGCGATCGCGATGTTCTGCATCAGCACGCGATGCGTTTTTTTGCTCAGGTCAATGAAGTCGGGAATCTTGCGCAAGTCATCGTCCATCAGCGCGACGTCGGCGGTTTCCAGCGCGGTGTCGGTGCCGGCCGCGCCCATGGCGAAACCGATCTGGGCGCGTGCGAGTGCAGGCGCATCGTTGATGCCGTCGCCGACCATGCCGACATGGCCGTGCCGCTCGATCAGGCCGGCGATGGCGTCGAGTTTATCCTCAGGCAACTGATCGCCGCGGGCGTCGTCGAGTCCGACGATGTCGGCGATGGCGCGTGCAGTGTGCGCATTGTCGCCGGTCAGCATGGTGACGCTGACGCCAAGCTTGTGCAGGCGCGCGATGGCCTCGCGGCTGCTATCGCGCACGGTGTCGGCGACCGCCAGCAGCAATTGCGCGCTGCCGTCGCGGCACAGGATGGTGGTTGTCTTGCCTTGTTTTTCCAATACCTGCAAGCGTTCTTCCAGCGCCGGGCTGCACATGCCCATTTCATGCACCAGGCGGTGATTGCCGAGGTAGAACTCGCTGCCGCCGATACGGCCTTTGACGCCGCGTCCGGTCAGCGCTTCGAAATCGGTAACGTCATCGGCAACCTCATCGGCTGCGCCGTTTTGCAGCGATTTCCAGTGCGCGGCAATCGCCGCCGAGACCGGATGGTCGGAGCGCAGCGCCAGGCTGGCGGCATGCCGCAACAACATCGCTTCATCGTCCGCGGACAATAGCTGCACATCGGTGACGACCGGCTTGCCGTGCGTGATGGTGCCGGTCTTGTCGAGCGCCAGCGCCTTGAGCAGGCGGCCTTGTTCCAGATAGACGCCGCCCTTGATCAGGATGCCGTGGCGCGCCGCCGCCGCCAATCCGCTGACGATGGTAACCGGCGTGGAAATCACCAATGCGCAAGGACAGGCGATCACCAGCAGCACCAGCGCTTTGTAGAACCACGGATAGAACGCTGCGCCGAATGCGAACGGCGGGACGACGGCGACCAGCACCGCGACCGCCACGACCGCAGGAATGTAATAGCGCGCGAATTGATCGACGAAACGCTGCGTCGGCGCGCGCTGGCCTTGCGCCTGCTGCACGCTTTTGACGATGCGCGACAGCGTCGATTCGCTTTGCGCAGCGGTGACGCGATAATCGAAGGCGCTGTGGCCGTTGATGGTGCCGGCAAAGACCTGGTCGCCGGCTTGCTTGGCGACCGGCATGCTCTCGCCAGTGATGGGCGCCTGGTTGACGGCCGGCTGTCCTTGCGTGACGACGCCGTCGAGCGGAATGCGCTCGCCCGGTTTGACGCGCACTTCGGCGCCGGGGGCCACCAGCTTCGCGGCCAGGCTGATCCACGCGCCGTCCTGCAAGACGGTGGCCTGGTCCGGCGACATCGCCATTAATCCGGCAATGGCATTGCGCGCGCGGTCCAGCGACAGCGATTCGATCATTTCTGCCAGTGTAAACAGCACGATGACGACGGCGGCTTCCGGCCATTGGCCGATGATGGCGGCGCCGATCACAGCCAGCGACATCAGGAAGTTCATGTTCAGCGACAAATGGCGCAAGGCGATCCAGCCTTTTTTGAGCGTGTCCACGCCGCCTGTCGCAATCGCGAACAAGGCCAGCGCAATGACTGCCAGCGAGCGGTCGTCGCCGCTGTTCCACGCCACGACTTCGGCGGCCAGCGCCGCCACGCCGGCGATGCCGACCATCAGCCATTTGCGCGCCGGGATGGCGTAGGAGGCGCCGTGGTCATCTTCATCGCTGCCGATGCTGGCATCGAGCGTGTCGCTTTTGACCTTGGGCAGCATGTCGAGCGCGGTCAGCGTCGCGACGATGGGGGCGACCGAGGCCAGCCGATGCTGCACGGTCAGTTCGCGCTGGATCAGGTTGAACTGCATCGCCGCAACGCCGTCCATGTGCGACAGGCGTTCGCGGATCAACTTTTCTTCGGTCGGGCAATCCATTTTCTGGATGAAGAAAACCGCTTCTTCGGCATCCTTCAGGCCGGTCGGCCTGGCGTTGCCGGCAGCAGGCGAGGAGGCGCCATGATCGTGCCCGTGACCACTTTCCTGGTCATCCTGATGGTTGTGGTCGTGATGACAACAATTCGACATGCATACTCCTGACAAGCAAAATATGAGGGCTTGCTGTATATTTAAAACCCTGAACCAGCTACAGGGTCAAGTCTTTCATGACCCTGTTTCCAGGCGGGTTTCATTGTTCTACAGTAGCCAATACAGGAGCAGGCATGGATATCTTGAAAATAGGCGAACTGGCCGCGCTCACCGATTGCCCGGTGGAAACCATCCGTTACTACGAGCGTGAAACGCTGTTGCCTGCGCCGACGCGCTCGCAGGGAAATTACCGTTTATACGGCGACGCCCACGTCGAGCGTTTGCAATTCATCCGTCATTGCCGTTCGCTCGACATGACGCTCGATGAAGTGCGTAGCCTGCTGCAATTTCGCGACGCGCCCGAAGAGAATTGCGGCGAGGTCGATGCCTTGCTCGACAAGCATATCGACCACGTCGCGCAACGCATCAACGAACTCAAGAACCTGCAAGTACTGTTGAAGAAGCTGCGCGCGCAATGCGACAGCGCACAGCCGACCAAAGACTGCGGCATCCTGCAGGGCCTGGCCAACATGGGCGACGACAGCAAGCCGGTCAATCTCGGCAGCCACGGCAGCGGCTGTCATTGAAGTTGACGTCGTGTAGGGAGCGTCTTCTCTCAGTGGCAGCTCAAGGCGTCGAGGATAGGACAATCCGGACGGGAATCTCCGTGGCAATGCTGTACCAGTTGTTCCAGCGTCGATTTCATTGCCTGTAATTCACGGATTTTCTCGTCCAGGTCATTGATGTGTTCGCTGGCCAGTTGCTTGACTTTGCGGCTCGGACGCGACTGGTCCAGCCACAGGCCCATCAGGTCGGCAATCTGCTTCATCGAAAATCCCAGCACGCGTCCTTGCCGGATAAAGCGCAGCAGATGCACGTCGCGTTCGCTGTAGAGGCGGTAGCCGGCGTCGGAACGCGCCATCTTCGGCACCAGGCCGATGTCTTCGTAGTGACGGATCATTTTGGCCGTGACGCCGGACGCCCGGGCGGCTTCGCCGATATTCATGCTCATGGTTTTTCTCCCTTGCCGTCATGCGGATGCCAGCGTTTCAGCAGGAGCGCATTGCTGACCACGCTTACGCTCGATATCGCCATCGCGGCGCCGGCAATCATCGGATTCAACAGGCCGAAAGCCGCCAGCGGAATGCCGACGACGTTGTAGATGAACGCCCAGAACAGGTTCTGGCGGATCTTGCCGTAGGTGCGCCGCGAGATGTCGATGGCGTCCGCCACCAGCGCCGGATCGCCGCGCATGAGCGTGATGCCGGCGGCTTGCATGGCAACGTCGGTGCCGGTGGACATGGCGATGCCGACATCGGCGGCGGCCAGCGCCGGCGCGTCGTTGATGCCGTCGCCGACCATCGCGATGATTTCCCGGCTCTCGCCGCCGTCATTGCGCAAGCCGACGATCGCCTGCGCCTTGTCAGCCGGAAGGATGTTGGCACGGAAATCGTCGAGGCCGAGTTCTTTTGCTACATGCGCGGCCGCGCCGTAATTGTCGCCGCTCAACATCACGGTGCGGATGTTCAGGTCGTGCAGGCGTCGTATTGCCTTCAGCGCACTAGGCTTGACGGTGTCGCCGAACGCCAGTAGGCCGAGCAGCGTCATGCCGTGTTCCGCATCGTCCTGCGCCAGCCAGGAGATCGTGCGGCCTTGCTGTTCCAGTTCATGCGCCGCAGCGCCGAGCGCAGGGCGGCTGTCCGGCGCGGCGCCCAGTTCCTGCATCCAGCGGGCGCTGCCGAGATAGGTCCGTCGGCCATCGACGATGGCCTGGGTGCCGCGGCCGGGGATGGACTTGCTGTCGCTTGCGGCTGCCGGCGCGATGTTTTTCCTTGCGGCGGCGGCCATCACTGCATGCGCCAGCGGGTGTTCGCTGTTGCGCTGGAGCGCGGCGGCAATGCCGAGCAATTCATCTTCGTTGCGGCCGACCGCATGCAGCGCCGCCAGCACCGGCTTGCCTTCGGTCAGCGTGCCGGTCTTGTCGAAAGCGACGGCGGTGATGCGATGGGCGATTTCCAGCGCTTCCGCATCCTTGATCAGGATGCCGTGACGCGCCGCCACGCCGGTGCCGGCCATGATGGCGGTCGGCGTCGCTAGGCCGAGCGCGCACGGACAGGCGATCACCAGCACGGCGACGGCATTGAGCAGCGCCTGTTCCCAATCGCCGCCGATCAGGCCCCAGCCCAGCAGCGTCAGCAGCGCCAGCGCCAGGACGACGGGAACGAACACGGCGCTGACCTGATCGACCAGGCGCTGTATCGGCGCCTTGGCCGCCTGTGCGTGTTCGACCATGCGAATGATGCGGGCCAACACGGTTTCGGCGCCGATGGCGGCGGTTTCGACAAGCAGCAGGCCGTCGCCGTTGATGGCGCCGCCGGTGACGCGGTCGCCGGCCTGTTTTTCCATCGGCAGGCTTTCGCCGGTGAGCATCGATTCGTCCAGTTGGCTGAGTCCTTCGCGCACGACGCCATCGACGGCCACGCGTTCGCCGGGACGCACCACCACCAGATCGCCGATGCGGACCGCGGACAGGGCGACCTCGCTGTCGACGCCGTCGCGCCGCACCGTGGCCTTGTCCGGACGCAGCGCGTTGAGCGCGCGGATGGCATCGGCGGTCTGGCGTTTGGCGCGGGCCTCCAGCCATTTTCCGAGCAGCACCAGCGTAATGACGGCGGCCGCCGCTTCAAAATAGAAGTGCGCCTCACCATGCATGCCGGCGTGGGCGTCGTTGCCCAGCCATTGCCGGAACAACTGGTAGAGCGACAATCCGTAGGCGGCGCTGGTGCCGAGCGCGACGAGCAGATCCATGTTGCCGGTATGCGCTTTCAGCGCGCGCCAGCCGGCGCGATAGAAACGCGCGCCGAGCCAGAACTGCACCGGCGTCGCCAGCAGCAGTTGCCATGTTCCCGGCAATTGCCATGCAATGCCGAAAAGCATCAGCAGCATTGGCAGGATCAGCGGCGCCGTCAGGATGGCGCCCGCGGCCACCGACCACCAGGCGGGCAAGGCGGCGGTTTTCTGCGCACCGACCTGCGTTGCGGCTGGAAGGCTGGCGTCATAGCCGGCACGCCCGACCGCTGCAATCAACGCCTCGACGGGCACGTCGGCAGTTGTCGCGAGCGTAGCTTTTTCGCTGGCGAGATTGACCGAGACCTCGCTCACGCCGGGCACTTTGCGCAGGGCTTTTTCCACCCGGCCGACGCAGGAAGCGCAGGTCATGCCGGCTATGTCCAGCGTGATTTCTTTTTGCCGGACGTCATAGCCGGCCTTGTTGACGGCGGCGATCAGTTGTTCGGCATGGACGCCCGGTTCTGCTTGCACGGTGGCAAGTTCGGTGGCCAGGTTGACGCTGACGTCGCGCACCGAGGGGATCGCACGCAAGGCTTTTTCGACACGGCCGACGCAGGAGGCGCAAGTCATGCCTTCAACTGCCAGCGTCAGTTCTTGCAGCCTGGGAGAAGCGGATAAAGAGGATATCGAAGAGGGCATGAGTAGCTCGTAGAGGAATTGATCATGATGTCAGCATGATCCTTCCCATCATGGTAAGGTCAAGGCTCATTCTGACACAAATGGCGAGGACAAGTGCTTGACCTTGCCTGCATGGGAAGGTTTAAGCTGCGTTCGTCAACTCAGGATTCGTTAACCGGAAAAGGAGCAATGCCATGCTGACATTCAATGTACAGGATATGACCTGCAACCACTGCGCTGGCGCTATCACCCGCGCCGTCAAGGAAGTCGACGCCGACGCCAAAGTCGACGTGCAGGTGGCGGAGAAGCGCGTCAATATCGACAGCAGCGTCGCTGCGGCGGAGTTCGCCGAAGCGATCAAGGAAGCCGGTTATACGCCCGTTGCCGTTTAAGCCCGGCACCGTCGTCCCGGTGCAAGCCGGGTGATGGCGGGTCGGCGCCGAGTTACTTGCTCAACAGGCGCATGGCTCGTTCCAGTCCGTCAATCGTCAGCGGAAACATCCGCTGGCTCATCAGTTGCTGGACGATGGCGATCGATTGCCGGTATTGCCACAAGCCTTCCGGTTCCGGATTGAGCCAGGCGAAATTGCCGAAGGTGCTGGTGAAGCGCTGCAGCCAGACGGCGCCGGCTTCTTCGTTGTTATATTCCACCGAGCCGCCGGGCTGGACGATTTCGTAAGGGCTCATGGTCGCGTCGCCGACGAAGATCAGCTTGGTGTCCGGCGCATACTTGTGCAGCAGATCCCAGGTCGGGAAGCGTTCGGCGTGGCGCCGGCGATTGTTCTTCCACACATAGTCGTAGACGCAGTTGTGGAAGTAGAAAAATTCCATGTTCTTGAATTCCGTCCTGGCGGCGGAAAACAATTCTTCGGTGCGCGCGATGTGGTCGTCCATCGAGCCGCCGACATCGAACAGCATCATCACCTTGATGTTGTTGCGCCGTTCAGGCTGCATCCTGATGTCGAGATAGCCGGCGTTGTTGGCGGTGGCGCGGATGGTGTCATCCAGCGCCAGCTCTTCCTCGGCGCCGTCGCGTGCGAACTTGCGCAGGCGGCGCAGCGCCACCTTGATGTTGCGCGTGCCGAGCTCGCGTTCGCTGTCGTAATCCTTGTAGGTGCGCTCGTCCCACACCTTGACCGCGCTGCGGTTCTTGCCGGCGCCGCCGATGCGGATGCCTTCCGGGTTGTAGCCGCTGTTGCCGAACGGCGAGGTGCCGCCGGTGCCGATCCATTTGTTGCCGCCTTCGTGGCGCTCATGCTGTTCCTTGAGCAACTCCTTGAGACGGTCCATCAGCTTGTCGTAGCCGAGCTTCTCCAACGCCGCTTTCTGTTCCGGCGTCAGTTCGCGCTGCATGCGTTTCATCAGCCAGTCGAGCGGGATTTCCGGGTTCTTTTCAAAGATCGTTTCTATGCCCTTGAAATAGCTGCCGAAGGCTTTGTCGAACTTGTCGTAATTAGCTTCGTCCTTGACCAGCGTGACGCGTGATAGGTAGTAAAAGTCATCGATAGCCGGCGAGATGACGTTCTTTTGCATGGCCTCAAGCAGGATCAGGAACTCCTTGATGGAGACCGGGATCCGTGCGTCCTTGAGCGTGAAGAAAAAGTCGATCAGCATGATGAAATAAAGTGGCGGTCCGGAATCAATGGCCCAGCTTGAATTGCAGATGACGTTTGACCGTCGGCCATTCGGATTCGATGATCGAGAACACCACCGTATCGCGCAGCGAGCCGTCCGGCATGCGTTGATGGTTGCGCAGGATGCCGTCCTGTTTGGCGCCCAGGCGCAGGATGGCGGTGCGCGATTGCTGGTTCATCCAGTGCGTGCGGAATTCCACGGCGATGCAGCGCAGCGTCTCGAACGCATGGGTCAGCAGCATCAGCTTGCACTCGGTGTTGATGCCGGTGCGCTGGGCGCTGGCGGCGGTCCAGGTGGAACCGATCTCGAGCCGGCGATGCATGGCGTCGGCGTTCATGTAGGTCGTCATGCCGCATAAGGCGCCGGTATCATGGCGCCGCGTGACGAAAGGCAGCATCGAGCCTTGTTCCTGCAACCTGAGACGACGTTCGATTTCGGCGCGCATGTTTTCGGGTTTGGGAATGGAGGTATACCAGAGCTTCCACAGCTTGCCGTCCGAAGCCGCCGCGATCAGCGCGTCGTGATGGTCGAGCGACAGCGGTTCGAGCGTGGCGTACTGACCTTTGAGCGTGATCGGGTGCAGGAATTGCATGGCGGACTCCTTGCGGGGCAGTGTACGGTTAACGGTTGTTGCGGGACATGAACACCAGGCGTTCGAACAGATGCACGTCCTGTTCATTCTTGAGCAGGGCGCCATGCAGCGGCGGGATGGATGCCTTGCCGTCCTTGCTGTGCAAGGTCTCGGCCGGAATGTCTTCGGCCAGCAGCAGCTTGAGCCAGTCGATCAGTTCCGAGGTCGACGGTTTCTTTTTCAATCCCGGGATGTCGCGCACTTCATAAAATGTCTGCAGCGCCTGCGCCAGCAGGTCGCGCTTGAGGTGCGGAAAGTGCACGTCGACGATCTGCTGCATGGTGTCCTTGTCGGGGAACTTGATGTAATGGAAGAAGCAGCGGCGCAGGAAGGCGTCGGGCAATTCCTTTTCGTTGTTCGAGGTGATGATCACCAGCGGGCGATGCCTGGCCTGGACCATCTCGCGCGTTTCGTAGACATAGAACTCCATGCGGTCGAGTTCGCGCAGCAGATCGTTGGGAAACTCGATGTCGGCTTTGTCGATTTCGTCGATCAGCAGGACTTGCGGCTCATCGGCGGTAAACGCCTGCCACAGCACGCCCCTGACGATGTAGTTGTGGATGTCCTTGACGCGCTCGTCGCCGAGTTGCGAATCGCGCAGGCGCGATACCGCATCGTATTCGTACAGACCTTGTTGCGCCTTGGTGGTCGATTTGATATGCCATTGCAGCAAGGGCCGGTTCAATGCGGATGCCACTTCTTCGGCCAGCATGGTCTTGCCGGTGCCGGGTTCGCCCTTGATCAGCAGCGGGCGCTGCAAGGTCAGCGCGGCGTTGACGGCCAGTTTCAGGTCGTCGGTGGCAACGTAACTGGAGGAACCTTCAAAGCGTGTTTCTTGTCGCATGGCAGGATGTCATCAGGACGAAAATAAATCCGAGTATAAGGTAAAAATCCGGGAGCACATTCCGTGTCCGGTTGAAATCCGGCATTTCGTCCCCAAATAGTATTGCTATGTGATCGACGGCGCCTTTGTCGTTGTTGCCGATCCTTTTTCCTCATAAAACAGAGTGAGGCATGAAGTTTCTTTTCCTTAAGATACGCGTGATCTGGCGGCGCTTTCGCCATGGCCTGCAAGCGCGTTACGAACACCACGCCGATCATGCGCCGCAGTTGGAAGTCCTGATGCGTCGCGCCGATCCCGATTCCGCCTGGCACGATCGCGCCAACTGGATGATCGATGTCGCCGAATGGATACGCCATCAGCCCAAGGTGTCCCTGTTGGACGCCGAGGGCTGGCGCCGGGTCAAGCATCAGCGCGTGCGCGCGATGCTCGACTGGCTCGACGCGCATCGCGATATCCGGCGGCAAGTCCAGAACTGCTTGCAAAAGACCCTGCGCGAAGCCAGCGGCCCCGAGTTGTTTTCGGTCACCGGTTTGCCGCATGAGTCCGCCTTTTTCTCCGAACTGACCGAGCGCGCCTTCAAAATACTGCTGCCGCGGCATCTGTCGCCGAGCGAGCTGCCGACCTTGTTCGCCGCGATGTTTCCTGATCCGGACGACGCCGAATGGTTGCTCGAACTAGACCAGGAGTTGCAGGAGCGCCTGTGGAAGCTGGCTGCCGACGACGGCATTTCGCACACCTATTGGCAGCAGATCGAAGAGGCCCTGACCTATCTGACCACGGTGGTGGTGGCCGACGGCATCAGCCCGGCGTTCCGCCAGCGGCTGGAACCGAAGATGCCTCTGCAGGCCACGCCGTTCATGGCGTTGCGGCGGGAGATGGAAGCCTATCTGCGCGCCGCTCCCTATGACGAAGGTGCCTTGCGCAGCGCGCGTATGCTGATCGCGGTGTGCCAGGCGCAGACCGACCGCATTTATGCCCATCTGGACGAATACGGCGTTTCGGTCAGCCTGGTGTATCGCCTCGAACGCATGCGCGCGCAACTTGGGCGCATGGGACGGCTGATCGACGTGCGCTCCTCGACGTGGAAGGCGCAGCCGGCAACTCCCGAAACCGGCCGCGTGCAACTGCTGCTGGCGGATCTGGTCGCCGCGCATCACAGCCGCTCGTCGGTGCGCAGCCTGGTGCGGCGCAGCTTTGCGCTGCTGGCGCGCAAGATGGTCGAACGCAGTGCCGATCATGGCGAACACTACATCGCGCGCGACCGCGCCAGCTATTACGCGATGCTCAAGGCCGCCTGTTTCGGCGGCATCGTGACGGCGTTTACCGTGCTCATGAAAATCGCCTTGGGCAAACTGGGGCTGGCGGATTTCTTCGAAGGCGCTTTTGCATCGCTGAACTACGCGATCAGTTTCCTGATCATCGCCGCCATTGGCGGCGTGCTCGCCACCAAACAGCCTGCGGTGACCGCGCCGGCGCTGGCGGCCAAGATGGGCGAGCTGGATACCGTCGACGGATTGCGCGCCTTGCTCGGCGAGACCGCGATGCTGCTGCGATCGCAGGCGGCGGCGATCTTCGGCAATATCGCGGCGGTGATTCCGACCATGCTGCTCATCACGGCCGCGTTCATGCTGATGTTCGGCGCCACGCTGATGACGCCGGACAAAGCACGTGCCGCCATGCATGACCTGTCGCTGGTCGGGCCGGCGCCCTTGTATGCCGCCTTCACCGGCGTCCTGTTGTGGTTGTCCAGCCTGGCTGCGGGTTTTGCCGACAACTGGTTTGCCCTGCGCCGCCTGCGCGAGGCGCTGGCGCACCAGCGCCGCCTGGTCCATGCGCTCGGCGCCACGCGTGCCGCGCGCTGGGCGGCCTGGCTGGAACGCCATGTCGCCACCATCGCCGGCAATGTGTCGCTTGGCGTCTTGCTAGGCATGACGCCGGTGCTGGCGCATTTTTTCGGTTTGCCGCTGGATGTGCGCCACGTCACGCTGGCGACCGGTACGCTGGTTGCCGCCGGCGCCAGCCTCGGCTGGGGTATCGTGGCGACGCCGGCCTTCTGGCTGGCGGTCTGCGGCGTCCTGCTGATCGGCGCGCTGAACGTGGGCGTGGCGTTTTCTTGTGCGCTGGCCCTGGCTTTGCGCGCGCGCGACATTCCTGCGCGGATTCGGCGTGTGGTTTTTCGTGCTGTGCTGCGACGTTTCACGGCTTCGCCATGGACGTTCTTCTTCCCTGAAAAAGCCGTAAGCGCTTCTGTCAAGCCTGTTCCGACCGAATCGGAAACTGAAGAAGAACGCTGAAGCAGCGCAATAAGCCGAGCTTGAGGGCAGCGCTGTTGTAATTTGGCGCGCCGCGACAGTTTGACTCGCGGCGCTCTTGGGGTAAAATCAACCGGTTTTTTGGCGTCGCAGGGGAAGGGCGAGAATGCTTAAGCCAAATTGGTTGAGCCAATAATGTATAGCCAAACCTGTGGAACCAGCTTCGAAAAGTGTCGTGTTTCGCCTTGTTTGATTTTATTTACCCCTGCCAATATGAAAAAACTATTCGTACTGCTCGCTTTTGCGGGTGTTGCCAGCGCGGCCTCGGCCGTCGATCTTGCAGGTAACACCGGTAAGGTCAATGTGTCGATGTGCATCGGCTGTCACGGGATTCCGGGCTACAAAGCGACTTACCCCGAGGTCTATCAGGTCCCCATGCTGGGCGGCCAGTCTGAAAAATATATCGAGAACGCGCTGAAGGCCTATCAAAAAGGCGAGCGTAAGCATCCAAGCATGCAGGGTATCGCCGCCAGCCTGTCCGACAAGGACATCGCTGCACTGGCTGCTTACTACTCACAGCAAAAATAAGGGAAGCACGAGATGAAAAATATCCTGACCTGGGCGGTTTTTGCCGCTGCCTCCGCTGTTTCCCTGCATGCCCTCGCGGCGGGCAATGCCGAATCGGGCAAGCTGCTGGTTGAAAAATACAATTGCGCTTCCTGCCACGGCAAAGATTTCAATTCCCCGATCGACCCGTCCTACCCGAAGCTGGCGGGCCAGCATCAGGATTACCTGCAACACGCGCTGATCTCCTATCGACGCGGCAACGACGGCATGAACGGTCGCACCAACGCGATCATGGCCGGCCAGGCCAAGGTGCTGACCGACAAGGACATCCAGGACATCACCGCTTATCTGCATGGCTTGCCGGGTTCGCTGGTGCTGCAAAAGTAATGTGCAGTAAATGCGGCAACGTAAAAAGCCTCTTCATTGAAGAGGCTTTTTTCATGGTCGCGTCATGCGATGGTGAATGCTAGAACGCATCTCATGCCTATTGATGAAATGAGTTCTAGCGGCGCTTGATGCTTTCGATATAAGCCGCGCCATCCGGAGGCAGGCCGCTGCGCTGTGAATTCCAGATCATCTCGCCCAGGCATTCCATGATTTCATGATGCGCTTCATGTTCCGAGCCCTTGCGCTGCGCCAGCGCCTGGAAGGCTTTGCGGATGCCGGGCGGCTGGTCGATCGAAATCTGCTCGCTGATCGACAAATGCATCGACAGATGCAGGAAGGGATTGTGCCCTTGCTCGACCGAATAGTCTGCCGCCAGCGCCTGTTCGACATCGGCCAGGGCATCGTCGTATTCGGGATGCTGGGCGATCCAGTCGCGGGCGATGGCTTCGAGCGGGGTCAGGATCTGGTTGGCGCGATGCTTGCGGAAGGTTTCGCAGAAGAAGCGGCGTACGTCATGCTGGGACGGGTTGAACATTGCGGCGGCTGGTAAAACGCGTGAAAGCCTTATTGTACGTCCTATCGGCAAGATCGTCCGGAGCAAGCGGACAGTGAGCAATTGCGAAGGCATTCTGCACAAGGATTCAAGCAGATCGAATTGTCCTGCGGTAATATGTCCGCGCAAGACGAGCACACATCGTCACATCCAGGGAGAAAGGGAACTCCGCTCATGAAACTCATGCTTTGCAGTTTTCAGCTAGCGTTCCTGTTGTTGGCGGCGCCATTGGCATCGATGGCGTCGGTCGCCAAAGAAGCGGCGAAAGAGAAAGAAATGCAAATCGTCCTGATCGGTTATGCCGGTCCGTTGAGCGGCACTTCCGCCGGCGTCGGCAAAAGCATGGCCAATGCCGTGCAACTGGCGATCGATGAAGCCAACCGGCACGGTTTGCAAATCCAGGGCAAGCCGGTGCAGTTGCAGGCGCTGATCCAGGATGACCGCACCAATCCGCGCACTGCCGAATTCGTGGCGCACTATCTCGTCAAAAGCGGCGTCATCGGCGTGATCGGGCACTGGAACAGCGCCGCCAGCCTGGCGGCTGCACCCATCTACAATGCTGCCGGCGTGATCCAGATTTCACCTGCTACCATGAGCACGCTGTACACCCAGCAAGGCAACCGTGCCGTGTTCCGCACCATTGGCAACAACGGCAGCGCCGGCAGCTACACCGCCGACTATGCCGTCAAGAGCCTGCAGGCAAGGCGCTTTCTCGTGGTTGACGACGGCACGCCGTTCGGACGCGGCTTCGCCGAGCAATTCAGCCGTTCGGCGAAGGATAACGGCGCCCAGATTGTCGGTTCGCATTCCGTCAGCGACAAGACTTCGGACTTCAATGCGGTGCTGGCCGACGTGGCCAGGCTACGGCCTGACGCCGTACTGTTCGGCGGACTCGACATGCAGGCGTCGACCTTGGCACGCAGCCTGAAGCGGCGTAATCCCGAGACCCGCTTCATCGGTGCCAGCGGCACGGTCGGCTTACCGTTCCTGCGGGCGGCGGGCGCCGACGGCAATGGCAGCATTGTGCTGGAGCCGGGTTTGCCGATGGATAAAATGCCGGGTTGGAAGAGCTTCGAGAAGAACTATATGCAAAAATTCGACAGCAATATCGACTTGTACGCCCCGTTCGCTTACGACGCTACGCAAGTGCTGATCGCCGCCATGCGGCAGGCCAATTCAGTGGAGCCGAAGAGGGTCGCGGAAGTGCTGCATGAAATTCGCTTCAACGGCATGACGGGAACGATTTCCTTCAATCAGGACGGCGACCTCAACAATCCGACCTTCACCATCTATGAAGTGCAGAACCAGAGCTGGGTTGTGAAGAAGGTCATCAGCGGCAGCGCCAATTGATTGACAGGGAGACGCTGACAGGACGCCGCTAGCGGCTGTCCTAAACACCCTTTTGCGGCAGCGGCGTTTTTTGCCTGAACTCGCACAGATCTGCGATGATGCAGTTCCAGCATTGCGGCTTGCGCGCGGTACAGGTGTAGCGACCGTGCAGGATGAGCCAGTGATGGGCGTCCTGCAGGAATTCCGGCGCCACGAATTTCATCAGCTTGCGTTCGACTTCATCGACATCTTTGCCCGGCGCAATGCCGGTACGGTTGGAAACGCGGAAGATATGCGTATCGACCGCGATGGTCGGATGGCCGAAGGCGGTATTGAGCACCACATTGGCAGTCTTGCGGCCGACGCCGGGCAGGGCTTCCAGCTCTTCGCGTGTCTGCGGCACTTCACCATCATGCTGTTCCAGCAGGATGCGGCAGGTCTCGATGACGTTTTTGGCCTTGGTGCGGAACAGGCCGATGGTCTGGATGTAGGGAATCAGCTTGTCCACGCCCAGCTTGTAGATCTTGGCCGGCGTATTGGCGACCGGGTACAGCTTGCGCGTGGCCTTGTTGACGGAGACGTCGGTGGCCTGGGCCGACAGCAGCACCGCGATCAGCAACTCGAACGGCGTGGAGTACTCCAGTTCGGTGGTCGGGGTCGGATTGGCTTGGCGCAGGCGGGTGAAGATTTCGCGGCGTTTTTCGCTGTTCATGGCTGGTCAGTTTGGCTTGGCGTTCGGTTGGTCGCTGCTGGCGGCGGCTTGTTCTTTTTTCAGGCGTGCGCGTTCAATGGCTGCCTGGATGAGGGCTTTCTTGCGATCCTGCTCGGCTTTTTCTGCGGGCGTCAGTGCGTCGACTGCTTCGACTTCCCTGAGTTTTGCGGCGGCTTTCGCGGCCAGGCGGGCATCGTTTTCTTCCTTCTCGCGGAGCAGTCGGACGTTGCGGAAATCATGCTGCCTGCGGGCGGCGTCGGCTTGTTCCTGCGACCAGGCGTTCCAGCCGGTTTTGCCCGGCGTGATTTCCACCATCTCGATGCAGTCAACCGGGCAGGGCGCCACGCACAGATCGCAGCCGGTGCAGGCATCAGCCAGCACGGTATGCATTTGTTTGGCGGCGCCGACGATGGCGTCGACCGGGCAGGCCTGGATGCACAGCGTGCAACCGATGCAGGCGGTTTCATCGATGACCGCGCGGGTGCGGCTGCGTTCGACGCCGTTGGCGGGATTGAGCGGCACGACCGGCTTGCCGAGCAATTGCGCCAGCCGCGCGACGCCTTGCGCGCCGCCGGGCGGACATTGATTGTAGCCGGCGCGGCCATCTGCAATCGCTTCCGCATACGGGCGGCAGGCGGGGTAGCCACACTTGCCGCATTGGGTTTGCGGCAGCAGGTTTTCGATCTGGTCGGCAAGTGAGAGGACTGCGGAAGATGACACGGTGAGATAAAAAAGCGAAATGAAGCCGTATTATCCCGGGAAACCGGCATGGCGTGGGAAATGAGAACCGTCAGGCGACAAAAAAGCCTTTGCCGGCGTTCGGCAAAGGCTTGCGGGACATGCTGCGATCAGGAGTTGGCTTTGATGAATTCGCCGATCTTGGGACAGATGATTTCACGCCAGCGGCGGCCCGAGAAAATGCCGTAGTGGCCGCACTTGGGGGCAGTGAAATGCTGCTTGCGCGACTTGGGAACCGACGAGCACAGATCTTGCGCGGCCTGGGTCTGGCCGGAGCCGGAAATGTCGTCCAGCTCGCCCTCGATGGTGAACAGCGCCACCGATTTGATATCTTGCGGACGCACCGGTTTGCCTTCGATCTTCCAGGTGCCTTGCGGCAGGTCGAAGTCCTGGAACACGATCTTGATGGTTTCCAGGTAGAACTCGGCCGGCATGTCCAGCACGGCATTGTATTCGTCGTAGAATTTGCGGTGGCTTTCGGCGGATTCGTCGTCGCCGTCGCGCAGGTGCATGTAGAAATCCCAGTGGCTTTCCGCGTGGCGACGCGGGTTCATGGCGACGAAACCGGCGTGTTGCAGGAAGCCCGGATAAACCTTGCGGCCGAAGCCGGGATAATTCGGCGGTACGCTGTAGATCACGGTATTTTCAAACCAACTGAACGGCTTTTCGGTCGCCAGGTCGTTGACCGAGGTCGGCGATTTGCGGGCGTCAATGGGGCCGCCCATCATGGTCATGCTCTTGGGCAGCCTGGGATCATCGGCGCTGGCCATCAGTGAGATCGCCGCCAGCACCGGCACGGTCGGCTGGCACACTGAAATGACGTGTACGTCCGGACCGAGCGTGCGGATGAATTCCTGTATGTAATAGACATAGTCGTGCAGGTGAAAGGCGCCTTTGTCGAGCGGCACCATGCGTGCGTCGGTCCAGTCTGTGATGAAGACGTCATGGCCCGGCAGCAAGCCGCGCACGGTGTCGCGCAGCAGCGTCGAATGGTGGCCGGACAGCGGCGCCACCAGCAGCACAGTGGGTTGCCCGAGCGCGGCAAACTGTTTGCTGTCCATATCCTTGCTGAAGTGGATCAGGCGGCAGAAAGGTTTTGTTTCGGCAATTTTTTCGATGACGCCGACAGTCTTGCCGTTGATTTCGGTCGATTCGATCTGGAACTGAGGTTTTTCGTAGTCTTTGCCGAGGCGATACAACAGCTCGTAGCCGGCAGCGATACGTTGTGCAAATGGCGTGTGGGCTAGCGGGGAGACTGGGTCGGAGAACAGCTTGGCCGAGGTTTCCGCCCATTGCATCAGGGGATTGAGAAAGGCGCGGTTTAATTCGTGAAGTTGATAAAGCATGGCGGACCTTTACACATATTACGCATGAAGCTGGCTGATAGGTTCACAACGGCATCATGTGCTGTCGAGACTACAATCTTGCTATGTTGCAATGCAATATTTTACCATGCTTTGCCTGTGGCCGTGGCGCTTCGGGGCATGATAAAAACACCAAATGTCGACAAAGAATTTTCAGGTTGTCGATCAAATAAAGGCTTTTTATTCAACGATTTATAGCGACATTATCGGCATCCGAATGTTTGACTTGAACCTATATGTGGGGCGAAAGGCAAGAAAAAAGCCCCTGTCCGAATGGAGAGGGGCTTTGTCGGCAAAACGGGATTAATCGAAAACCGGTGTTTCCACGCCGAGGATCTTGTGCAGTTTCGGCGATGTCGTCGTGTACTGCATATGGATCTTCTTCTCGGGGAAAATGTAGGGCGCCGCGCCGAAAGCGGCCAGCGCGGCTTCGTGGAAGCCAGACAGGATCAGTTTCTTCTTGCCCGGGTAGGTGTTGATGTCGCCGACTGCGAAGATGCCGGGAACATTGGTTTCGAATTTCTCGGTGTCGACAACCTTGAGCTGTTTGCGCTCGATGTCCAGGCCCCATTCGGCGATCGGACCCAGCTTCGGCGACAGGCCGAAAAACACCAGCAGCATGTCCAGCGGCAGGCGGCGGGTGACGCCATCGGCGCCGGTGACCTTGATCTCGGACAGCTTGCCGTCCTTGGTTTCGAAGCCGGTGGCCTGGCCGACCAGGAATTGCATTTCGTACTGTTCGCACAGTTCCTTCATCTTGGCGACCGAGGCCGGCGCGGCGCGGAATTCTTCGCGACGGTGCAGCAGCACGACGGATTCGGCTTTGCCGACGAAGTTCAGCGCCCAGTCCAGCGCGGAGTCGCCGCCGCCGCAGATGACGATATTCTTGCCTTCAAACAGCGCAGGTTCCTTGACGCGGTAGAACAGTTGCGAGCCTTCGAAGGCTTCGATGCCGTCGACCTTCAGCGTGCGCGGCTGGAACGAACCGACGCCGGCGGCGATGAAGATGGTCTTGGTGATGAACTTGGTGCCGGCGGAAGTTTCGAGATCGAAACGGCCGTCTTCGCGCTTTTGCACCACGGTGACTTCCTGGCCCAGGTGGAAAATCGGATCGAACGGCTCGATCTGCTTCAACAGGTTGTCGGTCAGTTCCTGGCCGGTGCAGACGGGTACGGCAGGGATGTCGTAGATCGGCTTGTCAGGATACAGTTCGACGCATTGGCCGCCGACATTGGGGAGCGAGTCGATGATGTGCGCCTTGATTTCCAGCAGGCCCAGTTCGAATACCTGGAACAGGCCGACAGGACCGGCGCCGACGATGACGGCATCGGTTTCGATCGGTGTTGTCTTGCCGGCGTCGGCGGCAGCGATCTTGAAGTTATCCATATAAAAATCCAATTCCCGTTTCAGTTGAGGGTGCTTCCAGGCTCAATTGGCTATCGGCCAGGGCAGGTCTGCACGGCATATCGCCCATGCATTCCCGGTCTTGGCTGGATGGCTGGAGGTGAAGGCTGTCGGTCGAGGAGGGCGGAGCCGGGCTCTGCTGTCAGTGTTCCCGGCGCCGCGCCGATGCAGCGCTTAGCGTTGCAGGAACTCCAGTTTGTTCTTGACGTCTTTCCATTCCTCGGCTTCCGCCAGGGGGGCCTTGGTCTTGGTGATAGAAGGCCAGTTGCGCGCCAGTTGCTCATTGAGCTTGATGAACTCCTGCTGATCGGCCGGGACGTCTTCTTCCGCATAGATCGCATTGACCGGACATTCCGCAACGCAAACGGCGCAGTCGATGCACTCGTCCGGATCAATTGCGAGAAAATTCGGGCCTTCGCGGAAGCAATCAACCGGGCATACATCAACGCAGTCCGTGTAACGGCAGCGGATGCAGGATTCGGTCACAACGTGGGTCATAACAGTCCTATCTGTAAAATTTCTTTAAAACCGATGGCAAACTCACCCGGAATTAGTGGCAATATGGCGCGATTCATTTTGCGCACGTATGGATATTGCCGCCGGAGTTTGTATTCTTCCTGCGTGTTGCGTATTTTTCAGGCAAATTCGGAGCAAATCCTCTGCTTGAGCAACAATTTCTATGCAACCGGCTGGAAAGCCTTGTATTTTAAGGCAATTCAACTTTTCTCACAAATGAGGCTTATACAGATTGCGTATAAGTAAATATGAAATATTCATTCGTCCAAGGACAAGATTAAAAGTGCATGACGAACAAGCAAAGGCAGGCTTCATGAGGCGCGCTCTGGCCGTGCTGGCAATGGCTGCGGGCGTGGCGGCGGCTGCGGCGGCCCAGGCCGGGAACATCCGCATCGGCGAAATCAACAGTTTTACCGGCGCGACGCAGTCCGGCCAGGCTTACCGTAACGGGGCCGAATTGGCCGTTGCCGAAATCAACGCCGCCGGCGGTCTGCTCGGCCGCCAATTGGAGCTGATTGCGCGCGACGACAATGGCAGTTCCGACGAAGCGGTCCGGCATGCCCAAGCCCTCATCAGGACGGACCGCGTGGACGTGTTGACTGGTTCCATGCTGTCGAACGTGGCGCTGGCCGTGGCAAAGACGGCGGCGTCGGAGAAAAAGCTGTTCGTGGTCGGCGACGCCCTGTCGGACGCGATTACGCTGGACAAGGGCAATCGCTATACCTTCCGCCTGCGGCCGTCGACCTACATGCAGGCCGCGATGCTGGCGGAAGTCGCCGCCAGGCTGCCGGGACGCCGTTGGGCCATCGTCGCGCCCAACTATGAGTACGGGCAAAGTGCAGTGTCCAACTTCAAGCTGTTGTTGAAAGAACGCCGTCCGGACGTCGAATTCGTCGCCGAGCAATGGCCGGCCCTCGGCAAGATGCGCGCCGAGGCAGTCGTGAAGGTGCTGCGCCAGGCGCGTCCGGACGCTATTTTCAACGCCACGTTCGGCGGCGATCTGAAGGAGTTCGCGGAAGAGGGCAGCCGTCAGGGCTTGTTCGCCGCCAGCACCGTCTTTTCGATGTCCGCTGGCGAAGCGATCGGTGACACGCTGGCGCAATATGAAGGCGCCAAGAACTGGGTGGTGCTCGGCTATCCCGCCGAACAGATCGCGACCGCCGAACATCAGCGCTTTCGCGAGGCATACCTGAAGCGCTTCAGCGAGCGTCCGCTATTGTCGGCGATCTTCGGCTACAGCACCATCATGTCGATCGCCGCAGGCATCAAGAAGGCCGGCTCCGTCGATTCGGAGAAACTGGTCGTCGCCATGCGCGGCCTGGGCGTGGAAACACCGGTCGGTCCGATCACCTTCCGCGCCGAAGACCAGCAGTCGAGCATGGGCGCTTTCGTCGCAACGCTGGTCTGCAAGGACGGCCGCAGCAGCATGAACGACTGGCGCTACCTCGACGGCATGCGCTACATGCCGGGCGACACCTATGTCAGAAGCCGCCGGCCGGCGTCGGCGATGCGATGAGCGTTGCGGGCCGTGCCCGAACATCGACCCCGCCCGCGGACGGGGCGCCTTCCGCTTCATCCAAGGTAAGATAGTATCCCTTGTCCCTTCATAGCAACGATCATTGCGAATCGTCAGGCACCATGATTATTTCTTCCTTGCTCGATACCGATCTTTACAAGTTCACGATGATGCAGGTCGTGTTGCATCACTTCCCGGGGGCGCAAGTCGAGTACCGCTTCAAATGCCGTAATGAGGACATCGACCTGACGCCCTACATCGACGAGATCAAGGCCGAAATAGCCGCCTTGTGCCGCCTGCGCTTCCAGGAAGCTGAGTTGGCCTACCTGCGAAGTTTTCGCTTCATCAAGAGCGATTTCGTCGATTTTCTGGATTTGTTCCACCTCAACGAAAAATACATCAGCGTCGTGCCATCGCCGGCCAACAACGGCGAGATCGAGATCCAGGTCAAGGGGCCGTGGTTGCACACCATCCTGTTCGAAGTGCCGGTGCTGGCCATCGTCAACGAAGTCTATTTCCGCGATACGCAGCGTGCGCCCGATTACGAAACCGGCCGCGCGCGCCTGCGCGAAAAAATCGCACTGCTGACCGACAATCCCCTGCTGGAAGGTTGCAAGATCGCCGACTACGGCACGCGCCGCCGTTTCTCGCGCAGTTGGCATGCCGAGGTGATCCTGGCGATGAAGGAAAGCATGGGCAGCCATTTCGCCGGCACCTCCAACGTCCAGTTCGCCATGCAGCACGATCTGACGCCGTTGGGCACGATGGCGCACGAATACCTGCAAGCCTGCCAGGCGCTCGGTGCGCGCCTGCGCGATTCGCAGATATACGGCTTTGAAATGTGGGCGCGGGAGTATCGCGGCGACCTCGGCATCGCCTTGTCGGATGTCTACGGCATGGATGCTTTCCTGCGCGACTTCGACATGTATTTCTGCAAGCTGTTCGATGGCGCCCGCCACGATTCCGGCGATCCCTTCGAATGGGGCGAGCGCTTGCTGCAGCACTACAACGACAACCGCGTCGACGCCAAGAGCAAGGTGCTGGTGTTCTCCGATGGCCTCGACTTCGACAAGGTGGTCTCGCTCTATCTGCGTTTCAAGGACCGCGCCAAGGTCGCCTTCGGCGTCGGCACCAATCTCACCAACGACCTCGGTTATACGCCCTTGCAGGTGGTCATGAAGATGGTGCGCTGTAACGGCCAGCCGGTGGCGAAACTCTCCGATACGCCGGCCAAGAACATGTGCGACGATGAAGCCTACGTCAAGTATTTGCGGCAGGTGTTCGAAATCAAATAAGCGTTTTCCCGTACATGAATCCGCAATAAAATTGCTCGGGTTGAAATATTTTAAAGCGAGCCGATCCTGGTGATCGGCAACGGCCTTGCTGTTATAGTGTGCCCTCGTCCGATCCGGTTTTTTCGTTTCTACAGGGCCAAAATTGCGCACAAAACTTTCCACAATCTCGGCCTGCCTGGCCCTCGCTTTGCTGCTTCCCATTCCGGCCGTGGCGGCCGATCTTGATGGAGGCAGCCTGTCTGCATCGTGGGGAATTCCATTCATCGGCCTGCTGTTGTCGATCGCGCTGGGGCCGTTGCTGTTCGCGCATTTCTGGCACCACCATTTCGGCAAGATTGCACTCGCGTGGGCGGCGGCTTTTTTGCTGCCGTTTGCCGTCGCGTTCGGCGCTCACGCCGCAGTGGCCGGGACGGTGCATGCTTTGCTGGCGGAATACATTCCTTTCATTGCCTTGCTGACCGCCTTGTTCGTGGTGGCCGGCGGCATTTGCGTGCGCGGCAATCTGCACGGCACGCCGGCACTCAATACCGGCCTGTTGGCGCTGGGGACGGTGCTGGCCAGCATCATGGGCACCACCGGCGCATCGATGCTGCTGATACGCCCGCTGATTCGCGCCAACGACAACCGCAAGCACGCGGTGCATATCGTGGTGTTCTTTATTTTCCTGGTGGCCAATGCCGGCGGTTCGCTGACGCCGCTGGGTGACCCGCCGTTGTTCCTGGGTTTCCTCAAGGGCGTGGATTTTTTCTGGACCATGCAGAACATCTTTCCGGAAACCTTGTTCATCTGCGTTTCATTGCTGGTGATATTTTATTTTCTGGATCGCCATTTTTATCAAAACAAAGAGGAGGAGTTGCCTCCCGCTGCCGATCCCACACCTGATTCCGGCATCCGCTTCGAAGGGAAATTCAATTTCTTCCTGTTGCTGGTGGTGATCGGGCTGGTGCTGATGAGCGGCTTCTGGAAGCCTGGGGTGGAATTCTCCGTCATGGGTACGCCGGTTGAGTTGCAGAATCTGTTGCGCGATATCGCCTTGATTGCGGTCATCCTGATTTCCTTGTGGAGTACACCGAAAATCGCACGCGAAGGGAACGATTTTTCCTGGGGGCCGATCCTCGAAGTGGCGAAACTGTTCGCCGGCATTTTTGTTACGATCATTCCCGTCATTGCCATGCTGCGCGCCGGCGAAACTGGCGCGTTCGGCGCGGTAGTGCGCGCCGTCACCGGCGCTGACGGACAGCCCGTCAACGCCATGTATTTCTGGATTACCGGATTGCTGTCATCCTTCCTCGACAACGCACCGACTTATCTGGTGTTCTTCAATACTGCTTCGGGCGACGCGCATACGTTGATGACGACGCTCAGTTCCACTCTGGCGGCGATCTCCGCCGGCGCCGTGTTCATGGGCGCCAACAGCTATATCGGCAATGCGCCCAACATGATGGTCAAGGCCATTGCCGAAGAGCGCGGCATCAAGATGCCTTCGTTCTTCGGCTATATGGCGTGGTCGCTGGCCATCCTGGTGCCGCTGTTCATCGTGATGACCTTTCTGTTTTTTGTTTAACGATAAAAGAGACATGCATGAAACCCAAGATATTCGTTGCCCGTGCCGTTTTCCCCGAAGTGCTGGAGCGCCTGGCGCAGCATTTCGACGTCGAGTCGAATCAGGAAGACCGCATCTTTTCCGCGGATGAACTGATTGTCAAAGTGCAGGGCAAGGCGGGTCTGTTTTCCACGCCCAGCGAGCCGGTGACGACTGCATTATTCGCGGCCAATCCGCAATTGAAGGCGGTTTGCAACATGGCGGTCGGCTACAACAACATCGATATTGCCGCTGCGACCAAGGCCGGGGTGCAGGCGACCAATACGCCCGACGTACTCAACGAAACCACCGCCGATTTCGGCTGGGCCTTGTTGATGGCCACCGCGCGCCGCGTCACGGAATCGGAACACTGGCTCCGCGCAGGACACTGGAAAAAATGGAGTTACGACAGCTTCGTCGGTCCCGACGTGCATGGCTCGACGCTGGGCGTTATCGGCATGGGCCGCATCGGCCAGGCGATTGCGCGCCGCTCAATGGGTTTCGACATGAACGTGGTCTATCACAACCGTTCGCGTCTCGCGCCGGAACTGGAAGCGCGCGCCAATAACGCCAATTATGTCGGCAAGGAGGAACTGTTGCGTACAGCGGATCACGTGATCCTGGTCCTGCCGTATTCCAAGGAGTCGCATCACACCATCAAGGCCGCCGACCTGGCATTGATGAAGCCGCAAGCCACGCTGATCAATCTGGCGCGCGGCGGTATTGTCGACGACGCGGCGTTGATCGACGCCTTGCGCGACAAGAAGATCGCTGCGGCCGGCCTCGACGTGTTTGAAAACGAACCGGCTTTCAATCCCGGTTTCCTGGCGCTGTCGAACGTCGTGCTGACGCCGCATATCGCTAGCGCCTCGACGCCGACCCGGCTGGCCATGGCCAACTGCGCAGCCGACAATCTGATCGCGGCCTTGTCGGGGCAGACGCCGCCGAATCTGCTCAATCGCGACGTGCAACCGAAAGTGTGATAAAAAATTGTTCTGCATGCAATAAAAAAACCGCCTTTGAACTGACCCCTTAAAGTTGGACAAAAGTCCAACCTTTGGGTTTTTTTACATGGCGGTTTTTTTATTTGTTCCGGCCGTCGGGATCAGCCCTTGAGTTCGGCGATCAGGTCGATGTACTGCTGCTGGGCTTCTTCCTGCGGCAAGCCTTTGAGGGCTTCCCAGGCGTCCCATTTGGCGCGGCCGACGAAATCGGTCATGCCCGGACGGTCGCCTTGCACGTCGCCGCTGCTGCCTTGCTTATACAGGCCGTACATCTTCAGTAGGGTCATATTGTCCGGGCGTTCCGAGAGGTTCTTGGATTCCGCCAAGGTTTGTTCAAATTGTTCTTGCAGGCTCATTGTTTCCTCCTTGATGCCTTGAAACTGGCTCAGACAGCCAGCAGTTCGACCTCGAAGATCAGCGTGGCGTTGGGCGGAATCACACCGCCGGCGCCGCGTGCGCCATAGCCGAGGGAAGCGGGGATGATCAGCTTGCGGATGCCGCCGACCTTCATGCCTTGCACGCCTTCGTCCCAACCTTTGATCACATGGCCTGCACCCAGAGGGAACGCAAACGGATCGTTACGGTCTTTACTGGAGTCAAATTTGCTGCCGGCGCTGCCATCCGGATTTTGCAACCAGCCGGTGTAATGCACGCTGACATGGTTTCCTGCCTTGGCTTCGTCGCCTGCGCCAACCTGGATTTCTTCGTACTGCAGTCCAGAGGAGGTAGCGATAGTAGACATTTTTTTCCTTTCAAAGAGTATGTTTATGCCGTTTTTAGCCGCGCGTCCGGGAGCGGGAGGGTTCTGGAAAGCCCGTCTTCCCTACGTTTTGCGCATGAGCATGCTGCGTTACTGAACGGGGGTGGTCGCAGTGTAAACCAAAACAACCGGATCAACACCTCTCGTGTCAGCCGAATGGCCGGTAGAGGCGTTATGTTCCCTTGGGGCGTGCTTTTTACAAATGTTATGCACGATAAGATCGCAATTTTTCAAGTAAAGTTCTTCATGCTGCATAGTCTTGCCCGGTTTTCCCGGCTTATCCTTTTGGCGCTGTGCGTGTTGCTCAATGCTCCGGTATATGCGAACGTGGTCGTCGTACTTAATTCGGGAGACGCGACCGTTTCCCTGCTCGACCAGGCGACTTATAAGGAAATCAACACTTTTTCCGTAGGCAAGGAACCGCACCACCTGATGGCGACGCCCGACAACAAGTCGCTCATCGTTGCCAGCGCCACCGGCAATCAACTGATTTTTCTCGATCCCAAGACCGGCCAAGTGCAACGCCAGTTGCGCGGCATTATCGATCCCTATCAAATCGGCTTTTCGCCGGACCAGAAATGGTTCGTCGCCAATGGCCTGCGGCTGGATCGCGTCGACATTTATCGCTACGATGGACATAACCTCGACCTCGCCAAGCGCGTGCGTCTGGCGAAAACACCCAGCCATATTGCTTTCGACGCCGACAGCACCACCGCCTTCGTCACCCAGCAAGGCAGCGACGAAGTCAGCGCCATCGACCTCGCCACGCAACAGGTCAAATGGACCATGCCAACCGGCAAATTGCCCGCCGGTATTTTCATGACGCCTGACAACAAATACCTGCTGATCGGCATCATGGGCAAGGATTATGTCCAGGTCATCGACTGGCGCGCGCAAAAGACAGTCAAGACGATCCGTACCGGCGAAGGCGCGCACAATTTCCGTGCACAAGGCGACAAGCGTTACGTCTACGTCTCCAACCGCGTGTCCAATACTATCAACGTCATCGACCTGCAGACCCTGGAAAGCGTCGGCCACATTGCCGTGCCGGGCGGTCCGGATTGCATGGAAGTGACTGAGGACGGCAAGACCATGTGGGTCACCTTGCGCTGGATCAAGAAGGTCGCAGTCATCGACTTGCCCAGCAAAAAAGTCGTGAAAGTCATCCCGGTCGGCCGCTCGCCGCACGGTATTTACTTCTTCAATCGCGCTCCCGACCTCTGATGCAGATCGCCCCGTCTCGCCTGCGCAAGCTCGCCGCCCTGACCGTCATGGCGGTCGCGATCTGGCCGGCGCAGGCGGCCACCGACGACGCCGGCGCCTGCAAGGGAACGATCTACCTGACTTTCGATACCGGCAGCCAGTCGCAGGCCGAGTTCATTGCGCAGACGCTGAACCGGCATCACATCAAGGCGACCTTCTTCCTCGCCAACGAAAAGACCATCAACGGCGACTACACGCTTGATCCGGCGTGGGCGCCCTACTGGAAGGCGCGAGTGGCGGAAGGCCATGCCTTCGGCACCCATACTTTCGATCATGTCTATGTGCAGCGCGATCTTCCCGATGGCCATATCGAGGTCAAGCCGCAATTCGGCGCCCATGCCGGCAAAAAGGAAGTCTGGACCGCTGCGCAATACTGCGACGAGCTGCAGCGCGTGGCCCGGCGTTTCAAGGAATTGACCGGCGCCACGCTGGACCACCTGTGGCGCGCCCCGGGCGGCAAGCTGACGCCGCAACTGCTGGCGGCAGGACGCGCTTGCGGTTATTCTCATGTGGCATGGGCCGATGCCGGCTTTTCCGGCGACGAACTGCCGAGCGACAAATGGCCCAATGCCATGCTGTTGCAACAATCCTTGCGTAAACTGAAGGACGGCGACATCGTGATGGCGCATCTGGGCATCTGGTCGCGTAAGGATCCGTGGGCGCCGACGGTGCTGGAGCCACTGATTTCAGGATTGGAACAAAAGGGATTCTGTTTCGCCACCTTGCGTGAACATCCGGCTTACCAGGCCGCCCTGAGCAAGCAGCAGACTGCGGTCATCAAATAAGTATTCATCATGATGCACATCATTCAGGTTTTTTCCGATTTGTTTGCGACGGCCCAAGGGTGGTTGTTCGAGACCGTGGTCCAGCCGATGGTGTTTGCCCTCGGCCTGGGCGAGTTCGTCGAAGAGGCGTTCACCGGCACCGAATGGTTCCTGGTCGGCGTGTGCGAACTGGCGGTGCTGTTCATCATCCTGCGTCCCCTGGAATCATGGATCCCGGTGCATCCGATCACCGACAAGCGCGCGCGCTGGAACGATTTCATCTATACCGCCCTGCATCGTCTCGGCGCGTTTTCGATCCTGGTGTTTTTCCTGCTCGATCCGCTGATGGCCTACCTCAGCGAGTTCTTGCACTGGGAAGGCTGGGGCACCTTCAACCTCGATGACGTCTGGCCCGGCGTGACCGATCAGGCGCTGGTCAGCTTCCTGTTTTATCTGGTCGTGCTGGATTTTTGCGACTATTGGTACCACCGCGCCCAGCATGGCTTCCGCTGGCTGTGGGCCTTGCATAGCCTGCATCACAGCCAGGAAAACATGAACCTGTGGAGCGACGACCGCAATCATCTGCTCGACGATCTGGTGCGCGACGTCCTCATGGGCCTGGTGGCGCTGGCGATCGGCGTGCAGCCGGGGCAATACATCCTGCTGGTGTCGGCTTCGCGCATGCTGCAAAGCCTGCAGCATGCCAACGTGCGCATCCATTTCGGCCGCATCGGCGAATACCTGCTGGTCTCGCCGCGCTTCCATCGCCTTCACCACGCCATCGGCATCGGCCATGAAAGCCGCGGCAGGAATTCGCTGGGCGGGCATAACTTTGCCGTGCTGTTCCCGATCTGGGACGTGCTGTTCCGCACTACCCATTTCGGCACCGGCTTCGCCATGACCGGCGTGCGCGATCAATTGCCGCCGCCGGCCGGCAAGGGGCGCAACTACGGGCGCGGCTTCTGGGCGCAGCAGTGGCTGGGACTCAAGCGCATCATCGAGTTCTCAAGGAAGGCCGCGCGCTGATGCGGCTCCTGACGACCTCGTTCGGGCGGGCGCTGCTGTCGCAGTTGCATATCAGGATGCTGCTGCTGACCATCCTCCCCTTTGTCGTCTCCATTGCGATCTGGGGTGTCGCCCTCTGGTGGGGATTGCAGCCGATGATCGACTGGCTGCAGGACTATTTCGTCGTCCACAACGGTTTCGGCGTCGCCGGCTCCATTCTCAACTGGTTCAACATGGGCGCGTTGAAGACGGTCATCGTGCCTTTGCTAGCCATGTGGGCCTTGCTGCCGCTGATGATACTGACTGCGTTGGTGTTCGTCGGGCTGTGGGCGGTGCCGGTGATTGCGCGGCACGTCGGCGGCCGTCACTATCCGCAACTGGAGCGGCGCCACGGCGGTTCGTGGTGGGGCAGCCTGTGGACGTCGCTGTGGTGTTTCGCCGTATTCGTATTTGCCTGGATCGTCACGTTGCCGGTGTCGATCTTTCCGCCGCTGGCCTTCGTCATCCATCCGGTGCTGTGGGGATGGCTGACGTATCGCGTGATGGCCTACGACACGCTGGCCGACTATGCCACAGCGGAGGAACGCCGCACCATTTTGCATATGCATCGCTGGCCTTTGCTGCTGGTGGGCGCGGTCGCCGGTGCAATGGGAGCGGCGCCGACGCTGTTGTGGCTGGGCGGGGCGCTGTCGGTGATTTTTTTCCCGCTGCTGGCTGCCGGCGCGATCTGGCTGTACGTGCTGGTGTTTGTGTTCACGGGACTGTGGTTTCAATACTATTGCCTGGAAGCCTTGAGCAAGCTGCGCGTGTCGGCTTCCGCGACTGCAGGAGCACCTGCCTGATTTTACAGATCAGGGCATAATGTGTGGCTACTACCTGCAGGAACGAACGGATACCTATGGCTATCGGACTCATCATCATCGGCGACGAAATCCTCTCCGGCAAACGCGTCGACAAGCATTTCCCCAAAGTACTTGAACTACTGACCGCACGCGGTCTGCAACTCAACTGGGCGGAGTACCTGGGCGACGACCCGGCGCGCATCACCAATACCCTCAAGCGCACTTTTGCCGGCGAAGACATCGTCTTCTGTACCGGCGGCATCGGCGCCACCCCGGACGACCACACGCGCCAATGCGCCGCTGCTGCATTGGGCGTGCCGCTGGCGCTGCATCCCGACGCCAAGGTGAAAATCCAGGAACGCATCGCCGACACGGCGCGCGAATCGGGTATCACGCCGATCTACGATGCGCCGGAAAACCTGCATCGCCTGAAGATGGGCGAGTTCCCGGTCGGTTCGTCGATCATTCCGAATCCCTACAACAAGATTCCCGGCTTCTTCGTGCCCAACGTCAGCGGCGAGGGCGCGCATTATTTCGCGCCGGGATTCCCGGTGATGGCGTGGCCGATGTTCGAATGGGTGCTCGATACGCATTATGCGCACCTGTTCCATCGCCTGGCCTGGGCGGAGAAGTCCGTGCTGGTGTTCGAGATGCCGGAATCGACGCTCACGCCGTTGATGGAATCCATCGAAGCTGAATTTTCACAGGTGAAGGTATTTAGCTTGCCGCACGTTGGCGACGACAAGACGCGCCGCCATATCGATCTGGGCGTCAAGGGAGAACCGTCGCAAGTGGAACTGGCGTTCAGCATGATGAAGGCTGGGCTGCGCCAGCTCAGGGCCGAGTACCAACAGGTAAATTGAGCGGAAGAAAGATGGCGGGGTAAAAAAATGCCCCGGCTCGCCGAGGCATCGGAACGGTATCTTAGGAGGAAATCAGATACCGAGGAGACAACGATTGCTCCGAGGCGCTACGGGAAAACAGCATGCGCCTCATTGCTGAATGACGTATATCGCACAAGCATCGCTTGCATTGCATCTTGCAGCGTTACCACGTATCAACGTACCGGTAAAGCAAACCAGGCAGAATAATCATCATAACGAATAATGTCTGCCCGGGTGTTGTTGCCGTTTAACTTATTCGCTGAAATTATTTCTTGCTGCCGCGCGCTGTTGCTTTTACGGTCGCCTGAGACAACTGATCGACGGCGGTGGAAACATTCGATTCCAGCGCTTCGGCGGCCTGCTTGGCACTCTTGGTGAATTGCTCGTAACCGGCATTGAAGTTGCCAATCGTGGTCTTGACGAACGACATGGCGTTTTCGGTACCGGCCGGCGCATTCTTGGAGGCCTCGTCGATCAGCGAAATCACCTTGCGGTTGACTTCGGCCAACTGCGCTTCTGCGGTCTTGGTCAGTTCAGCCTGGGTAGTCGATACGATGCCGGCCAGATGGCGGCCGTAGGCGAGGCCTTTTTCCACGGTCGGTTGGGCCTGGGCGGTGGACAGGGAGAAAAATTCCTGTGGATCTTTGGCGGTCAGCAGCTTTTGCGCGGCTTCATGGGTTTCTTCCAGGGAAGATTTGGTGGCTTTCAGGTTCAGGTCCACCAGTTTTTCGACGCCCTCGAAAGTCTTGTTTGCAAACTGGCTTAACAGCGCGATCTGGGCTTCGAAGTTTGCTTTGGTTGCAGCAGAAAATTGGTCTGTGAGGGTCGTCATTTGCGTAGTCCTTTGGTCCGATATTGAAATGAATGGAATGATCAGGGAAGGTGCACGCATATTGTTGGATACTCTTTTGTGCGGCGCACAAAATGAATTCTAGGTGAAAATACTGACAAGTCAATGGATTTTGTCGGCAATTTTTAAAATGATTGTGATTTGTTTTTTATGTCGACACCCATACTCCCACGTCGGATTTTTTTTGCAAAAAGATGATGCGATGAGCCAGCTTTGAAAGCCTATTTTGAAAGCCTATTACAGCGACCATTTTGTTTTGCCGTTGCCGGCCGGGCATCGTTTTCCCATGATCAAATACCGCCTTATTCGTGAGGGGGCAGCGCGCGAAGTCGCAGATCTGGAATTCCACGAAGCCCAGGCGGCCAGCGACGGTGTGCTGGCACTCGCGCATCATCCCAGGTATGTCGATTTGGTGTCGCACGGCCGGTTGCCGGAGCAGGTGCAAAAAGACATCGGCTTTCCGTGGTCTCCGGAAATGGTCGAGCGTTCACGCCGATCGGCCGGCGCCACCATTGCCGCCTGCCGCAGCGCATTGGAACAGGGCGTTGCCGTCAATTTGGCCGGCGGCACGCATCATGCCTATGCTGATCGCGGCGCGGGTTTTTGTGTTTTCAACGACGCCGCCGTCGCCGCGCGCCTGATGCAAGCCGAACGCCGCGCCGCGCGCGTGGCTGTGGTCGACCTCGATGTCCATCAGGGCAACGGCACCGCGTCCATATTGTCGGATGACGATTCGGTGTTTACGCTGTCGCTGCATGGCGAACGCAATTATCCATTTGAAAAAGAGCGGAGCGATCTCGACGTCGCCTTGCCCGATGGCGTGACGGATGCCGGATATCTATCGGCGTTGCAAGATGCATTGGCGCAGTTGATGGAGCGCTTCGATCCGCAACTGATCATTTATCTGGCCGGTGCGGATCCGCATGAGGGCGACCGGCTTGGACGCATGAAGCTCACCATGGCGGGCCTGGCAGCGCGCGACAGACAGGTCTTCGAACTGGGACGCCAGCAAAAAATTCCAATCGCGGTTACGATGGCGGGCGGTTACGGCAAAAACATAGAAGACACCGTCGCCGTCCACGTACAAACAATTACGCTTGCCAGTCGATACGCTGCCGACTGGAACTAATCAACGCCGCGGGAATGTTCCAATTGCAACTTCCCGCACCATGTTTCTCGGATAAGTATGATTCGCACCGCCGCAGGCGCCCGCCAGGAAGACCGTTCCTGGCATCCCATATTGCTCAATCTGATTCCCTTGGCTTTCGTGCTGATCTGGAGCACCGGGTTCATTGTCGCCAAATTCGGTTTGCCGTATGCGCCGCCGCTGACTTTCCTGATACTGCGCTTCATCGGTGTGCTGATTTGCCTGTTGCCGCTGGTGCTGATCCTGCGCGCGCCTTGGCCGCAGGGCCGGCAGGTTGGCCACATCGCCGTGGCCGGGGTGTTGCTGCATGCCGGTTATCTGGCTGGCGTGTGGTGTGCCATCAAGCTGGGCATGCCGGCTGGGCTGAGCGCTCTGATCGTAGGACTGCAACCAGTATTGACGGCATTCGCCGCGCCTTTTGTCGGCGAGCGCGTGAAAGGGCGGCAATGGCTGGGCCTTGCCTTGGGTTTGTGCGGTGTCGGTCTGGTGGTTGCCAGCAAGATTTCGTTGATCGGCTTGTCGTGGAGCGCCATTTCTCTCTGCGTGATGGCGCTGGCGGCGATCACTATCGGCACCTTGTATCAAAAGCGTTTCTGTCCGCGGTTCGACTTGCGCACCGGCACCATCATCCAATTCATCGCCTCGATGCTGGTCACGCTGCCATTTGCGATATTGATCGAGGGTTTCGATTTCCATCTGCGCACGGTGATGTGGACACCGCAGTTCATCGGCGCCTTGCTGTGGTCTGTCCTGGCGTTGTCGATCGGCGCCATTTTCCTGCTGTTTGCCTTGATCCGGCGCAGCGCGGCGACGCAGGTCACGAGCCTGCTCTATCTGACGCCGCCCACCACGGCGATGATGGCCTGGTTGATGTTCGGCGAGGCTTTCAACATGGTCGGCATCATCGGCATGCTGGTGGCCGTGGTCGGGGTGGCGTTCGTGGTTCCCAAATAAGGGGGCTCAGGCCGGCATCAGGGTAATCAACTTGAGATCCGGTCGGTTCGCCACGCGGAAATTCACCTGCTGATAGGTCAGTTCGCCGCGCACCGGATGCCGGAACAGCCGTTTGCCGCCTTCGCGTTCCACCACATCCTGCAGGCTCCATGCACGCTTGAACAGGCTGCTGCGCGCCGACAGTTCTTCCACCATCGTCTTGATCTGCGGATCGTCCAGGTATTGTCCGCAATCGGCGCGAAATTCGGCAACAAGCCGGCGCGCCCGTTGTTCCCAATCGGTGATGAGGTCTTGCGAGGCCGCGGTGCAGAACGTGAAGAACAGCAGGTTGCTGCTTTCGCTTTTGGCATTGAGCCAGCCGGTGAACAGATTCCGCGCCGGGACATTCCATGCCAGCGCGTTCCAGTAGCGATCCAGCACGTAGGCCGGTTCACGGATGCTGCGCACGACGTCGAGGATTTCCGGCGCGATGTTCTCGCTGTGGTCGTCCTGATGCACTGGATCTTTCTTTTCCGCCAGCTCGAACAGATAGGCGCGCTTGGCGCGCGGCAGATGCAGCGCATCGGCGATACGCGACAGCGCTTGCGCAGAGATCGAATCGGTGCGGCCCTGTTCTATCCAGGTGTACCAGGTCACGCTGATGGCGCATAACTGCGCGACTTCTTCGCGCCGCAACCCGGGCGTGCGGCGACGCGTGCCATGCGCAAGGTGGCTTAGGCCGGCCAGCGCCGGGGAAGTTTGTTCACGCTGGGTCTTGATGAATTCTCCCAGCGCCTTGCGCTTCATGTCCTGTTTAATGTCTGCGGTTGCCATGGCGATAATGAAAGGCTGATGCTGTTGGATTTGGTAATAGTATAAATGGTGAACTTGTACCAGGATACAGGATCGCTAAACTAAGGCTTCCGTCACTTTATTCATCTTCGGGAGCCAAGCAATGCGTAGCCATAACCAAGTGATTTCAGAACAATTCGGTAATACCGCAGCATCCTATCTGACCAGCGCCGTCCACGCTCAGGGCGCCGACCTGCAAGACCTCGCGGCGTATGCCGCCGCATATCCGCAAGCCCGCGTGCTGGACCTCGGCTGCGGTGGCGGCCATGCCAGCTTCGCAATGGCGCCGGTTGCGGCGCAGGTGATCGCCTACGATCTGTCCGCGGAGATGCTTGAAGTCGTGCGCGCCGCCGCAGCGGATCGCAAGTTGTCCAATATTGAAGTTCAGCAGGGCAGCGCCGATCGCCTGCCGTTCGCCGATGCGTCCTTCGACGTCGTCTGCACGCGCTTCAGTGCGCACCACTGGCGCAACCTGCCGCAGGCATTGCAGGAAGCTGCACGCGTGCTGAAGCAGGGCGGCCGTTTTGTCGTCATCGACACGGCGGCGCCGGCCGATGTGTTATCCGATACCTACATGCAGGCGATCGAATTGTTGCGCGACACCTCGCACGTGCGCAACGTCAGTCTGTCCTCGTGGAAGAAGCTGATCGCGCAGGCCGGTTTGCAGGTAGGCTTTTCCAAGAGCTGGAAGCTGACGCTGGAATTTGCCTCCTGGGTCGCGCGTATGCGCACGTCGCCGGAACATATCGTCGCCATCCAGTCGCTCTGGCGCGCCGCACCGGCAGAGGTGCGCAGCTACTTCAATGTCGCAGAGGATTATTCCTTCGACATCGATACGGTACTGATCGAAGCCATCAAGAAATAATATGCTGTACGACCTAATCTGGCTTCCATAATATATTGGACCAAGGATGAGCCGGCGCTTAGAGTGGCATCGTTTTGCCACCGGGAAGGGAAGCTCCAGCCATGAAAGCCCTGCGCTCATCCGATTTTCTCGCCGTCCTTGCGCTCGCTGCCGCAGCCTTGTTCTGGGCCGGCAATATGCTGGTCGGCAAAGCCCTTAACGAACAAGTCGCGCCGATGGCGCTGGCGTTCTGGCGCTGGGGGCTGATCCTGCTGATTCTGGCGCCGTTCGTCGTGCGCGACGTCATACGCTACCGCGGGGAAATCCGCGCGGCCACGCCGGTACTCATGCTGCTCGCCTTGCTCGGCACCGGTCTCTACAATGCCCTGATTTTCGGCGCCCTGCATTACACCAGCGCCACCAACGCTGCATTGCTGAATTCTTCGATTCCCGTGTGGACCTTGCTCTTGTCGGTGCCGTTTCACAGGCGTTGGCCGGATCGTATGGAACTGCTCGGCGTCATCGTGTCACTCTATGGTGTGGCAGCGATCATCAGCCACGGTTCGCTTGTCGGCCTGTCGGGTTTCCGGCTCAATCGCGGCGATGCCTGGATGCTGGTCGCGATGGTGATGTGGAGCGTGTATCTGCTGCTGTTGCCGCGTCGTCCGCGCGTGTTGCCGACGTTTTGTTTTCTGTGGGTGACCGGTGTGCTCGGATTGTCTGGCTTGACTTTGCTGATGCTGGTCAACGGAGGCGGGCAGGCGTTCGTTATACCGCTCAATCGGAGTACTGCCGCCGGTGTTTCTTATCTGGCAGTCTTCCCAAGCATACTGGCGACCCTGGCGTGCAATTACGGCATCGACCGTATCGGTTCCGTCAGGGCATCTCAATGCGTCCATTTGGTGCCTGTATTTGCTTCTGTTATCGCGATGGCCTACCTCGGGGAGACATTACACTGGTATCATGCTGCAGGTTTTATTCTTGTACTGGCGGGTCTGTTTATAGCAAATCACAAAGGTGTCGCGGCCATGAAAAAAGTCGCGTAGGTTTTCAAAAACGAAAAAAATGCGCTTTTTTTAAGAAAGTCGTTTAAAAAGTTGCGCTAACTACCTAATTATCTTGCGATTTTCCCTCGGTTTGCTACACTGCCAACAGTTTCTTGTGCGTATCAATCAGGGGGAGGTTTACCAATGCTTAAATCTGCGCTAGCTGTCGTTGCTACGGCACTTTTCGTTCTGGTCGGTATTTCTCCTGTACAAGCGCAAACTTCGGTTAACACCAAGAAAACGGTCGTTAAAAAGACCGTTATCAAGAAAGTTGTCGTTAGACGACATTCTGCCGCCTCTCCCAAACGCGCCACCCAGGCATCTCTCGACCGTCGCGAAAAGCTGGTCAAGAAGGTCGCCATGGTCCACGGCAAGCGCCGTGTGGTTTATCAGCGCGTGGCGGCCATACCGACGGTGCCGGTGGTGCCTCCGGTCATGACGGCGGGTGATCTGGCCGGGCTCAACCTGACGCAGGATCCGTTGGCCCTGCGTTCCAACGTTGCATTGGTCATCGATCAGGCCAGCTCGCAAGTCCTGTTTGAAAAGAATTCCTCGGTGGCCTTGCCTATTGCCTCGGTCACCAAGCTGATGACATCCCTGGTGGTGGTGGAAGCACGCCAGAACATGGAAGAAATCCTGACCGTCACCGATGACGACGTCGATCGCGAAAAACACAGCAGTTCCCGCCTGCGCGTCGGTGCGCAACTATCGCGCGACGACATGTTGCACATCGCCCTGATGAGTTCCGAGAACCGCGCCGCCTCCGCTTTGGGCCGCAATTATCCGGGCGGTCTGCCGGCCTTCGTCGCCGCCATGAATGCCAAGGCTCGCTCGCTCGGCATGATGGATACGCACTACGTCGATTCGACCGGCTTGTCCAGCCATAACGTCGCCAGCGCGCGCGACCTCGCCAAACTGGTGGTCGCCGCCTATAACTATCCGATCATCCGCCAGTACTCGACCGATGCCAAATATATGGTCGAGCCCAGTGGCCATGCATTGCAGTACGCCAGCTCCAATCGTCTGGTCGCCAGCAAGGATTGGGACATCGGCCTGCAAAAGACCGGTTACATCAATGAAGCCGGCCATTGCCTGGTCATGCTGACCAAGATCGAGGGCCGTTCGGTGGTGATGGTGTTCCTAGATTCCAAAGGCAAGCTGTCGCATGTCGGCGATGCCGCGCGTATGCGCAAATGGCTGTCCGAGCAAGGTCCGCAGAACCTGACCCGCGTCAACTTGCATGCACGCGCCGACGAAGGCTGATCAGACATTCGACCGGTCTCGGGCCGGGTAATAAAAAAGGCGAACGTGGTTCGCCTTTTTTCATTCTGTTCCCTGCAAGAAATTCTTTCAGGCACCATCCTGCTGGTTTGCGTAACCAAGCGCCGAGGAGATTTGCGCTGCCGTCGTCACCAGATCTTCTACCCATTCCTCTTGCAGCCGGTCCGCTGGCGCTGAGATCGACAAGCCGGCCACCAGTTTGCCCGAGTCGTCCCGAATGCCGGCCGCCATGCAGCGCACACCCAGTTCCAGTTCCTCGTTGTCGCGCGCATAGCCGAGCGCGCGCACCATGCTCAGTTCGCGCTCCAGCTTGCCGAGGTCGGTGATGGAATTCTTGTTGTGTCCGGCCAGCCCGGTGCGTGTGGCGTATGCGCGCACCGCCTTGGGATCGTCGATCGACAGGAACAGTTTGCCGGTGGAGGTCAGATGCAGCGGCGCGCGGCCGCCGATGGCGCGCACCACCTGCATGCCCGAGCGCTCGGAGAACGAGCGGTCGATATACACGATTTCATCGCTTTGACGTACGGACAGATTGATTGTCTGATGCGTCTTGCGGTGCAGCGCGCGCATGAAGTCGAGCGCCGCCTCGCGCACGCTCAGGCGGCTCTTGACGATATTGCCCAGTTCCAGCAAACGCATGCCGAGGCGATAAGTGCCCGGTTCGGAACGGTCGACGAAACGTTTCACCACCAGATCGTTGAGGATGCGGTGGGCAGTGGAGGGATGCAATTTGGTCGTCGCCGACAATTCCTTCAGGCTGATCGGGTCCGGAGACGCTGCCAGTGCATCCAGCAAAGACACCATGCGTTCGATGACCTGAATCGATATTGCGCCTGTGTCGTCGTGGGCTTCTTTTTTCATAGCGGTGTTTGATGCATTGCAATAGGTCCTTTATACCACATTGTGAAAAATAGAAAAAGGCGATGCGCTATTGCGAGGCATTTCTTTGTGTTTCCACCGGCTCTGCGTAGGGGCGAAAATGGAGCCGTACGTAAAGCACGTATTTAGAACTCGCATTACATTCCGTCATGACGTCGTCGAGGTCGATATGACGATGGACCGCCATTTGCCCGTCAATTCATAGCTGCGGGCTATATTGCTGCAGGTGATTCCCATATGCGTATTTGATATGAAAGGCCGCATCTATATTCGGCGGCCTTGCGATTGCATATCTGATTTCCGCATATTGAGAGAAGAAAGTATTCGTTCGTTTTTTATTGCTCCCTCATTAATCTGTGCTCTCCAGAACAAAACTGAACCAAGAGGGATGCAGATCATGTTGAAAAAGTTTATCAAGTCGGTTGCGGTGGCAGCCTTGTTTTCGCCGCTGGTGCAATTGGTGCCGCTGGCGCACGCCGCAGATATCTCCTTGCTGAATGTCTCTTACGACCCGACTCGCGAACTCTACGCCGACTACAACAAGGCCTTCGCCAAATACTGGAAAGCCAAGACCGGCGACAACGTGACCATCAAGGCGTCCCACGGCGGTTCCGGCAAGCAGGGCCGTTCGGTGATCGACGGCATCGACGCCGACGTCGTCACGCTGGCGCTGGCCTACGACATCGACGAAATCTCCGAAAAAGCCAAGCTGTTGCCGGCCGACTGGCAAAAACGCCTCGAGCACAATAGCTCGCCCTACACCTCGACCATCGTGTTCCTGGTGCGCAAAGGCAATCCGAAACACATCAAGGATTGGGACGACCTGATCAAGCCGGGCGTATCCGTGATTACGCCGAATCCCAAGACTTCCGGCGGCGCACGCTGGAACTACCTGGCGGCCTGGGCCTATGCGCTGAAGAAGGGCGGCAATGACGCCGCGGCGCGGGACTATATCTCCAAGCTGTTCAAGAACGTGCCGGTGCTGGATTCCGGCGCGCGCGGCGCCACCATCAGCTTTGTTGAACGCGGTCTCGGCGACGTCCTGCTGGCTTGGGAAAACGAAGCGTTGATTTCGCTCAAGGAATGGGGCCCGGACAAGTTCGACGTCGTCACGCCGTCGCTTTCCATCCTGGCTGAGCCGCCGGTAGCGCTGGTCGACAAGGTCGTCGACCGCCGCGGCACCCGCAAGGTCGCCGAAGAGTACCTCAAGTATCTGTACTCCGACGAAGGCCAGGAAATCATCGCCCGGAATTACTACCGCCCGATCAACCCGAAGATCGCCGCCAAATACGCGTCGCAATATCCGAAGGTCAATCTGATCACAGTCGACAATACCTTCGGCGGCTGGCAAAAAGCCCAGAAGGATCATTTCTCCGACGGCGGCAGTTTCGACCAGTTGTACGTGCCGAACAAGAAGTAATCGAACAGCAACGCATGAGGTTTCCGGAAGCGCACATCACAGCTTCCGGCATCTTCACCGGATTCACCCTTTGAGTTTTTACCATGACGATTCTCCTGCTGGCCGGTAGTCCCTCCGCGCCATCCCGTTCCACCCGCTTGCTGCATCACGTCGGCGAAAAGCTGGCCGCGCTCGGGCACCGTTATTCCAAACTGGATGTGCGCGACTTGCCCGGGCAGGCATTGATCCGCGCCGACTTCAACGACGCCGAGATCAAGGCTGCGCTGGCCCGCGTCGCGGAAGCGTCGGCGGTGGTGGTCGCCACGCCGGTGTACAAAGCGGCGTACAGCGGCGTGCTGAAAGCTTTCCTCGATCTGCTGCCGCAGTTCGGCCTGACCGACAAGCTGGTGTTGCCGCTGGCGACCGGCGGCAGCCAGTCGCACATGCTGGCGCTCGACTACGCCTTGCGTCCCGTGTTGTCGTCGCTGGGACCCAGGCATGTCCTGCCGAGCATTTACGCCACAGAAGCGCAGGTGACCTGGTCCGAGCAGGAAGGCCTGGTGCTGGACAGTCCGATCGTCGCGCGCGTGCAGGAGGGCGTCGAGCAACTGTCGAGCAGCCTGATTGCCTTGCACAAGACGGCACCCGGTGTGTTTACCGACGTTCCGTTTTCGCAGATTCGATGTAGCGTTTAAGCGCCGCACAGACTTCACTATTTTGATCGACGGCCATCGAGATCTGCGACATACGCAGAGGGGCCGTCTTACGCCAAAAAACTATTTCGGGAAAACAGATGAGTGCACAACAACAACGCTTTACCAGACGCCGCACCTTGGGTTTGCTATCCGCATTGACCTTCGCCGCCGCGACCCTGGGCGCCAGCCATCTAGCCGCCGCACAATCCAAACCGGTGCTGCGCATCGGCTATCAGAAAGCCGCCAGCACGCTGGTGTTGCTGAAGGCGCACGGATCGCTGGAAAAACGCCTGCAAGCGCAAGGCGTGGAAGTGAAATGGGCGGAATTCGCCGCCGGTCCGCAATTGCTGGAAGCGCTGAACGTCGGTTCGGTCGACTTCGGCTATGTCGGCGAGGCGCCGCCGGTGTTCGCGCAAGCCGCAGGCGCCGACTTCGTCTATACCGCCTATGAAATCCCGACGCCGAATGCGGAAGGCTTGCTGGTGCAAAAGGATTCGCCGATCAAGACCGTCGCCGGACTGAAGGGGAAGAAAATCGCCTTCAACAAGGGCTCGGACGTGCATTGGCTGGTGGTCGCCCTGCTCAAGAAGGCGGGGCTCGGCTACAGCGACATCCAGCCGGTCTACCTGGCGCCGGCCGATGCGCGCGCCGCGTTTGAAAAAGGTGCGGTCGATGCGTGGGCCATCTGGGATCCGTTCCAGGCCGCCGCCGAAAAACAGATCGGCGCACGCCGTCTTGCCACGGGCGTGGGCGCCGTCAGCCATCATCAATTCTTCCTGAGCGCGCGTCCTTTCGCTGAAAAGAATCCCGAGATCATCAAGATCCTGCTCGAAGAAGTCACCAAGGAAGGCCAATGGATACGCGCCAACATCAAGGAAGCAGCGGCCCAACTGGCGCCGATCCAGGGCCTGGATGCGGACGTGATCGAAGTCGGCCTGAAGCGCTACGAGCATATCTTCAAGCCGGTCGACGCCAAGGTGCTGGAAGAACAGCAGCGCATCGCCGACGCCTTCTTCGATCTCAAACTGATTCCCAAGAAACTCAACGTCAAGGATGCGGTGCTGAAATAAGCGCCGCCGCAATGCCGTTTTTGCCTATCATCGATTGGAGTCTGCAATGAACGTTTTCTGGTTTATCCCCACCCACGGCGACAGCCGCTATCTCGGCACCGCCGAAGGCGGCCGTCTGGTCAGCCACGACTACATGAAGCAGGTCGCCGTCGCCGCCGACACGCTGGGATATGACGGCGTGCTGCTGCCGACCGGACGTTCCTGCGAAGACGCGTGGATCACCGCCGCCAGCCTGATCGGCGAAACCAGGCAACTGAAGTTCCTGGTCGCGGTGCGTCCGGGCCTGACCGCACCGACCTTGTCGGCGCGCATGGCGGCCACGTTCGACCGCCTCTCTGGCGGCCGCCTGCTGGTCAATGTCGTCACCGGCGGCGATCCGGCCGAGCAAGAGAGCGACGGCATCTTCGGCACGCACAAGGAACGCTATGAAATCTCCGACGAGTTCCTGAAAATCTGGCGCGACGTCCTGAGCAAAACGCACACCGGCGGCGAAACCGATTTCGAAGGCAAGCACCTCAGCGTCAAGGGCGCCAAGGCCCTGTATCCGCCGGTGCAGACGCCGTACCCGCCGCTGTATTTCGGCGGTTCGTCGGATGACGCGATCGATCTGGCCGCAGAACAGGTCGATGTCTACCTGACCTGGGGCGAACCGCCGGCAGCGGTTGCGGAAAAAATCGCCAAGGTCCGGGCGCGCGCCGACAAGGCAGGGCGCAAGCTGCGCTTCGGCATCCGCCTGCACGTGATCGTGCGCGAAACCAATGACGCCGCCTGGCGCGCCGCCGACGAACTGATCAGCAAGCTCGACGACGCCACCATCGCCAAAGCGCAGCAGACTTTCGCCAAGATGGATTCCGAAGGACAGCGCCGCATGGCCGCGCTGCACGGCGGCAAGCGCGACAAGCTGGAGGTCAGCCCCAATCTGTGGGCCGGCGTCGGCCTGGTGCGCGGCGGCGCGGGCACCGCGCTGGTCGGCGATGGCCCGACCGTGGCGGCGCGGATGAAGGAGTACGCCGACCTCGGCATCGACACCTTCATCCTGTCGGGCTATCCGCACCTGGAAGAATCCTATCGTTTTGCCGAACTGGTATTCCCGCTGTTGCCGCGCAAGCAGAAGGAAACGCTGCCCGGCTTCAACCTGAGCGGTCCGTTCGGCGAGATTGTCGGCAATACCCATGTGCCGCCGCCGGCAGCACCGGTGCTGCGCGTGTCTGAAAGTTAAGGATCCATCATGAGTGCAAGCATCGCCGGTTCTTCCGTCGAGACGCAGCGCAAGACCGCAGTTGGAAAACGCAGCGGCAACGGCTTCGGCGCGACGCAATTGCTGTCCTGGGCCTTGCCGGTCGGCCTGATCGTCGTCTGGCAGATCGCCGCCCAGGTCGGCTGGCTGTCCAGCCGCATCCTGCCGGAACCGCTGGCCGTGCTGCGCGCGGCGTGGAACCTGTCGCTGTCGGGCGAGTTGTGGACCCATCTCGGCGTGAGCACCGGGCGCGCGGCTTCCGGCTTTGCCGTCGGCGGCGGGATGGGGCTGCTGCTGGGCCTGTTGACCGGCACCTTCCGCCAGGCCGAAGTGCTGCTCGACACCACGCTGCAAATGGTGCGCAACATCCCTGCGCTGGCGCTGATACCGCTGGTGATCCTGTGGTTCGGCATCGACGAGATGTCCAAGCTGTTCCTGGTGTCGGTGGGTGTGTTCTTCCCGATTTACCTCAACACCTTCCACGGCATCCGATCGGTCGACAAGGGCCTGATCGAGATGGCCAGGAGTTACGGCTTGTCTGGCTGGCCGCTGTATCGCGACGTGATCCTGCCGGGCGCGTTGCCGTCCATCCTGGTCGGTGTGCGCTTTGCGCTGGGGCTGGTGTGGGTGCTGCTGATCGTGGCCGAGACGATTTCGGCGCAGGCCGGCATCGGTTACATGACCATGAATGCGCGCGAATTCCTGCAAACCGATGTGGTGCTGGTCGGCATCCTGTTGTATGCCCTGCTGGGCAAGCTGGCCGATGTGCTGGCGCGCGGCCTGGAAAAATTCTGGCTGCGCTGGCATCCGGGTTACCAATGAAAGAGGACGGCATGATGCAGAACAATCCCGTCGAACATACCGAAGTGAATAATGCCGCCGAACGCAAGGTCCGCGGCGTGCGCGTGGTAGCCAAAGCGCTGTCCAAATCGTATGGCGGCCGCGAGGTGCTCAAGGTGGTCGAGCTCGACGTCGAACCCGGCGAGTTCGTCGCCATCGTCGGCCGCAGCGGCTGCGGCAAGAGCACTTTGCTGCGCCTGATCGCCAAACTGGAAACAGCGACGCAAGGCGAGGTCGCCTTTGCGCAACACGGCGCCGATAAGCGTCAGCCCGGCTTCCAGCCGGAGACGCGCATCATGTTCCAGGACTCACGCCTGCTGCCATGGAAGCGCGTGCTCAACAACGTCGCGCTGGGTTTATCCAAGGCCGCCTTGCCGGCGGCATCGCAGGCCTTGCGCCAGGTCGGCCTTGAAGAACGTGCAGGCGAATGGCCCGCCGTGCTGTCTGGCGGCCAGCGTCAGCGCGTCGCGCTGGCCCGTGCGCTGGTGCATGACCCGGAGCTGTTGCTGCTGGACGAACCGCTGGGTGCGCTCGACGCGCTGACCCGCATCGAGATGCAGCAACTGATCGAATCGCTGTGGCAAAAGCGCAGCTTCACCGCCGTGCTGGTCACGCATGATGTACAGGAAGCGATTGCGCTGGCCGACCGTGTGGTGCTGATCGAGGACGGTCGCATCACGCTGGATCAGCCGGTCGACCTGCCGCGTCCGCGTGCGCGTGGCAACCCGGCATTCGCCCGGCTTGAGGAATACATTCTGTCGCGCGTGCTGCAGCATCCGGCCAGCGCGCCGGACAGTTCGCTCGGCGACATTTCGCTGCAGAAGACCGTCAGTCAGGTGCAGTGGGCGATTTAGGTTTCCATCATTTATTTTTTTAACGCAGTCCCTCAAGGAGCAAAGCATGACCATTCAAGCCATCAACGTCCGTAATCAATTCAAGGGCAAAGTGAAAGCCATCATCGAGGGTTCGGTTGTTTCAGAAGTCGACGTCGAAACGCCTGCCGGCATCGTGACCTCAGTCATCACCACACGTTCGGTCAAGGACCTCGGTCTGGTGATCGGCAGCGAAGTCGTCGCGCTGGTCAAGGCGACCGAAGTCTCGATCGCTAAGCTCTGATCTGCTTTCGCATCGGAGCCGTCGATGAAGTATCAAGCCCTGGAAAAATATCTTGCCCGCCTTGACGGTTCCGTCAAGGAAGGGGCCAGGGTATGGCTGGATGCGGAAGGGAAGGCGCAGGGCAAGTATTTCAACACTACGCTCACTTCCGCATTCCAGCCGATACGGATGTTCGGCAATCACGAACTTGCCGACGCCGGTATCGTCGCGCACGAAGGTTTTGCGCGCAGTTATTCCGAAGACGACAGCGGCCTGCACTTGTGGCGCCTGCTCGATCAGGCCGCCAGCGACGACGAGTCGGTGGAGCTCGACCGGCTGTGCCGCATGCTGCATTCCATCAATTTTTACCGCCAGGCGGAAGACGAAGTCAGCCTGCATCTGAGCGTGCATGCTCGCCTGCTGGCTGCGGTTGAAAGCAATCACGGCATTGCTTTCCGACGCATCCTCAATTTGCTGGAATTGCCGCATGAGAAGATCGTGCTGCAGATGCCGGTGGTCACGCAAAATCAGGGCTGGCTGCTGAACTATGTGTTGGACAATTACAGGCGCAACGGATTCAGGCTCGGCATCAGCGCCGCCGACGCGCGCGACGCGCTGGCGTTGCTGGACAAGGTCAAGCCCGACATGATCAAGGTCGATGCACGCGAACTGGCCGACGAAGAGAGTACGGAGCGGCTGCTGCGCCGGGCCGGCGAGCACGACATCCGCGTGGTGTTCAAGCGCGTCGAAAATCCGACGGTCTTCGGCAAGTTGCAGGAATTGGGTAGTAGCCTGTCGACGCCGGTGTATGCTCAAGGGTATCTGTGGGACACGCCGAAATCGACCCTGGCGCAGCCGACGCCGAACCCTGAAAGCAAGGTGGCCTGACATGAGCAAGACGACCGCAACGACAGAAAACGGTGCCCGCATCGCGGATTTCCGCGTGCTGGTGGTGCCGGGACTCGACGGCAGCGGTCCGGATCATTGGCAGTCGCGTTGGCAGCGGCTCTATCCTTCCTTCGAGCGCGTCGAGCAGGATCGCTGGGATGTCGCCGACTTGCCGGTCTGGTCGGCGCGTTTGCAGGAAGTGTTGGCGCAGCGCCCGCAACCGACCGTGATCGTCGCGCACAGCTTCGGTTGCCTGACGACGGTGCATCGCGCGGGCATTGATGCCGCCCATGTTGTCGGCGCGCTGCTGGTGGCGCCGGCGGATCCTGAAAAATTCAAAGTGACCGATGTTGTCCAGGTACGGCTGCCGTTTCCTTCGGTGGTGATCGGTAGCACCGACGATCCCTGGATGTCTGCTGAACGCGCTGAGCATTGGGCGGGCGTTTGGGGGAGCGAGTTTGTCAATGCGGGGGCGGTGGGGCATATCAATACTGCTTCGGGGTTGGGGGATTGGGTGGCTGGGCAGGATGTGTTGGCGGAGTTGGTTAAGTGGGTTGGTAGCCGTAATTCTGTGGCTTCTGCTTAGGCTCGATTGTTCCTTTTTCCATAACGAGTTCTTTTCTTTCTTCGGACGACCGTGGTTGCCGGGGGCGGCCCGGCAGCCGCTCACTTTTCTTGCTTCGCCAAGAAAAGTAAGCAAAAGAAGGCGACCGCGATTCGCCGCCCCGCTTTGCGGGGTTCCCGTTGATGTCACGCACAAATCGGGAAGGGAAACAAACTCGCTTCGCTCAGACAAGTTTCCCTTCTTTATCCGATTTATGCGCGTCACCAACGGCAGCTCATAAGCGGAACGTCTTTTTCGGCTCGCTTCGCCTTGCCTTGGGTGGCTCGCCTCCGGCATCGTGATTACTTAGATTCCTTGTCCACCGGCCACTTCAATTCTTTGCGCCGTCACCCAGCGATTGTCCGCCGACAGCAGGCTGGCGATCATCGGGCCGATGTCATCCGGTACACCTACGCGACCCAGTGCGGTCAGGCCTGCAAACTGTTTGTTGATCTCGGGATTGTCACGCACGACGCCGCCGCCAAAGTCGGTTTCGATGGCGCCGGGCGCGACCGTGTTGACCGCGATGCCGCGGGCTCCCAATTCCTTTGCCATATAGCGCGTGAGCACTTCGACCGCGCCTTTGGCGGCGGCATATACCGCATAGCCGGGGAACGCGGTGCGCGTCAGTCCTGAGGACAGGTTGACGATGCGGCCGCCGTCGGCGATCAGGGGCAGCAGGGTTTGCGTGAGGAAATACACTCCCTTGAAATGTACATTCACCAGTCCGTCGAACTGTGCCTCGGTGGTGTTGCCGATCAGCGCGTAGTCGCCGTGGCCGGCGTTGTTGACCAGGTGATCGATGGTGTCGCGCGACCAGGTATCGCGCAGCACGGCGCGCAGGCGTTCGGCGAAGGGCGCGAACGTGGCGACGTCGCCGGTGTCGAGTTGCAGCGCGACTGCCTTGCGGCCGAGCGCCTGGATTTCAGCGACTACGGCTTGCGCTTCGTCGCTGCGGCTGTGGTAGGTGAAGACGACGTCGCCGCCGTGGCGGGCGATGCTGAGGGCGGTGTTGCGGCCGAGTCCGCGGCTGGCGCCGGTGATGAGAGTGATCTTGGTCATGATGGAGCTCCTGTGCCAATGGGTTGATGGAAGCCGCAGTATCGAACGCAGGGGACAGGCCCGGTTACCGGAAACTCGACGTTCCTTGCCTGATCCTCCAAGTCGTGCGCAAGTCGTGTGCAAGACTGTCGCCGACAAGGTAGGCTTGCACCATGACGACCTTGCTCACCACCGTGCAACGCTATGCCGACGCCCACGCCGAACTGGACGGGCTGGCGCATACGCCCATCGCCGGGCTCACCATCGTGCGCGCGACTGAAGTCAGCGAATTGCTTTACGCCATTTCGCAACCGCTGGTGTGCCTGGTCTTGCAAGGCGGCAAGCGCGTGGCCGTGGGCGCGCAGGCCTTTGCCTTTTCGGCCGGCGATTCACTGTTGATCACGGCGGACGTGCCGACGGTCAGTCAGATCACGCGTGCGAGTCTGGCGGCGCCATATCTGTCGCTGGTGCTGGAACTCGATCCTGCGGTGATTGCCGATCTGGCGATGCAGATGGAGATGGTGCCGGCTGCTGCGCAGGCGCCGGTGCGCGTCGATCCGACCGATGCCGAAGTCGCCGACGCGGCGCTGCGGTTGATGCGCTTGCTTGATCGTCCGGCGGCGTTGCCGGTGCTGCAGACCCAATTGACGCGCGAGCTGCATTATTGGCTGCTGGCGGGCAAGCATGGCGCGGCGATTCGCAACCTGGGGTGGCCGGATAGTCAGGCGCGGCGCGTGGCGCGTGCGGTGGAAGTGTTGAGGACTGATTTCGCGCAGGCGTTGCCGGTCGAGCGCCTGGCGGAGGTGGCGGGCATGAGTCCGTCGTCGTTCCATCAGCATTTTCGCAGCGTGACCTCGTTGTCGCCGTTGCAGTTCCAGAAACAGTTGCGCCTGATCGAGGCCAGGAGGCTGATGCTGGCCGAAGGCGTCAGCGCCAGCAGTGCGGCGTTCTCGGTCGGCTATGAGAGTGTGCCGCAGTTCACGCGCGAATACGGCAGGATGTTCGGCCTGCCGCCAGTGAAGGATATCGAACAGGCGAAGAGCAGGGTGCGTGCTTCCGCCTCAGTCTGACCACGCGCCGGTCTTGCCGAGCGCCTTCAGGATGCCGTGCTCTTCGATGCTGCGCAGGAATGTCTTCACCGCAGAAACAAACTCCACCCGCTTGGCCAGTTCACTGCCGAACACGGCTTCCATCGCCAGCAAGGCATCCACGCGCTCGTCGACGTCGGCGATGCATGCAGCCGCCTGCAGGGATTCAGCCAGCGGATCCGAGATCGGATACATCAGCCCGGCTTCGTCTTCGCCGCGCAGATAGCGCATCCAGCCCGCCACCGCAAAACATAATCGCTCGCATGGCTGGCCCGCATCGAGCCGCGCACGGATGGTGCCTAGCAGGCGCTGCGGCAATTTCTGCGAGCCATCCATGGCGATCTGTTGCAGACGATGTTTCAGTGCCGGATTACGGAAGCGTTCCACCAGTTCGTCGCGATATTCCGCCAGGCCAGGGCGTTGCAGTGTCGGCGCAATTTCCCGCGTCATCATCTGTTCGATGAAACCGCGCAAGCCATCGTCGCGAATGGCCTGGTCGACGGTGACATAACCCGCCAGCGCACCCAGGTAGGCCAGGCTGGAATGGCTGCCGTTGAGCATGCGCAGCTTGGCATGCTCGTAGGGTTCAGCGTCTTCCACCAGGGTGGCGCCGACGGTTTCCCACGCCGGACGCGGACCGGCGAAGCGGTCTTCGATCACCCATTGCGAGAACGGCTCCGTCACGACCGGCCAGGCGTCGTCGACGCCGAGGCGTGCGGCGACGGCGGCGCGATCTTCATCGGTGGTTTTCGGCACGATGCGATCCACCATGGAGTTGGGGAAAGCGCCGTGCCGTGAAATCCAGCGCGCCAGATCGGCATCGACCCGCTCGGCGAATGCCAGCACCAGACCGCGCGCGGTATTGCCGTTGGACGGCAGGTTGTCGCAGGACAGCACGGTGAACGGCGGCAGCCGGGCATTGCGGCGCTTGTCGAGTGCGCGCACGATGAAGCCGATGGCTGAACGCGGCGCGTCGGCATGGGCAAGATCGTGGACGATGTCGGGATGGTCGAAGCGCAAGGCGTTGGTTGCCGGATCGTGGCAATAGCCTTTTTCCGTCACGGTCAGGCTGACGATGTGGCAATGCGGATCGCACATCGCCGCCAGCACCGCAGCAGGCGATTCCGGCGCGACCAGCGATTGCGCCAGCGCACCGATCACACGCAATTGTTCGCCATCGACGCCGCGAATGCTCAGTGTGTAGAGATTATCCTGCGGCGCCAGCGCATCGCGCGTGTCGGGCTGGCGCAGCGAGACGCCGACGATGCCCCAGCGCAGGTCGCCCGCGGCCAGCACCGCATTGGTATAGACCGCCTGGTGCGCCCGGTGGAAGGCGCCCAGGCCGAGATGCACGATGCCCGGCAGCAAGGCCGCTCTGTCGTATGTCGGCAGGGCCGCCTGCGCATCGACTTGTTTGCCGGCTTGCGCCAGCGCTTTCTGGTTCAGTCTCATCTTAATTCTGCGGATGCTCTTTGACGCGCGACACCAGTTGCGTGGGGCTGACGAAACGCATCGCGATCAGCAGCCAGATCAGCGTCACGATCATGTAGACCATCGCCATCGCATCGATCGATTGCGACGCCCGCACGCCTGCCGCAAACACCGAGTAATACAGCGCCACCACCAGCGTTTGCGTATCCGAGCCGGCGGTCAGGAAGGTCAGTTCGAACATCGCGATCGTGCGCACCAGCACCAGCAGCGACGCCGCCAGGATGCCCGGCGCCAGCAGCGGCACCAGCACGTGGCGGAACATCGTGAAGGTGCGCGCGCCGAACACGCGGGCGGCCGATTCCAGATTCGGATCGATCTGTTCGATGAAGGGCGTCATGACGAGGATCACGAACGGTAGCGCCGGCAGCAGGTTGGCGATGATCACGCCGGGCAGGGTGCCGGCCAGATGCAGTTCATACATCAGCGTCGCCAGCGGAATGCCGTAGGTGATCGGCGGAATCATCAGCGGCAGCAGGAACAGGCCGGTCAACAGCTTCTTGCCGCGGAAGTTGCGCCGCGCCAGCGTGTAGGCAGCCGGTACGCCGATCAGGATGGACAGCACCACCACCGACAGCACTACCTGCATCGTCACCAGCAGCACATCGCCGAGCTGGAATTCCTGCCAGGCGGCGGAATACCATTCCAGCGTCCAGCCGCTCGGCAGCCAGGTGCCGAGCCAGCGTTTGGCGACAGAGTTGGTGGCGACCGAGGCGATCATCAGGCCGACGTTGATCAGGAAGAAGGTCATCAGGCCCACCACCAGTCCGCTCCACGCGCGGCTGGCCCAATGCGTGCGACGCTTCGGCGAGGATGGTCTGGAGTCGGATTGCGATGTCATCATGGGAGAAGTAGTTGTCGTTGCTTGATTCATGATTAACCCTTGCCGCCGGTGACCGGCCCGCGATAGAACAGATTGCGCAAGCCGAGCACGATCACCACCACGCCCAGTTGCACCGCGCCCATGATCATCGCCACCGCCGACGCCATGGAATAGTCGTAGTTCTCGAACGCCGCTTCATACGCCGCAATCGAAATCACGCGCGTCGCGCCGGCCGGCGAACCGAGCAGCACCGCCGACGGGAATACCGAGAACGCCTGCACGAACGACAGGCAGAACGCCATCGCCAGTCCCGGCAGGATCAGCGGGAAAATCACGTAGCGGAACTGGTTGAACGGATTCGCTCCCAGCGTCGCCGCCGCGCGCGGCAGCACCGGATCGATGCCGGTGATGTACGACAGGATCAGCAGGAAGGCGAACGGAAAGCCGGAGATCACCAGCGAAATCACCACGCCTGCATAATTGTGCGTCAGGCGGATCGCGCCCTCATAGACATGCAGCGTCTGCAGGATCTGCGCGAACCAGCCCTTGGGGCCGAAGTAGGTCAGCATGCCTTCGGCGATCAGCACCGTGCCCAGCGTGATCGGGATCACCAGGATGGTGGTGGCGATCTTCTGGTACGGCGTCTTGTGACGCAGGCGATAGGCCACCGGCACCGCGATCAGGATATTGATCAACGTCGCCGGCAAGGCCAGCTTGAGCGTCACGCCGATGGTCATCCACAGGTTGTCGGTGCTGAAGAACTTGATGTAATTCGACAGCATGCCGCCTTCGAGCGGCTGGAACGACAGGATCAGGCCGTGGATGAAGGGATAGACGAACACCGCCAGCATGAAGATCACGGCCGGCGCGGCCATCCACATGGCGGGGTCGCGCCAGCGCGCGCCGGCGGTCTGGGAAGACATCTGCATCATGCCACCTGCTCGAAAGGATAGGCCAGCACGCGGTCCGGCGCGACCGAGACGCGGATGGTCTCGCCCGGCGAGGCCTTGCCTTCGGCGCGCACATACAGGCGCGTGTTGTCTTGCGTGCGCAGCATGAACAGCGACTCGCGGCCGTAGTACTCGACCGATTCGACGCGCGCGCCGAGGCTGTTGGCAGGGGTGCTGCCATCGGCGCAGATGCTGAATTCCTCCGGACGGATCGATACCGCTGCACGGCCGTTGAGGCGCATCTTGGGAATGCCGGTCAGATGGATGCCGGGACCCGCCAGCGTGACGGTTTGCGCGTCCTGGCCGACGACGTCGAGCACCAGTTCGTTGCGATAACCCATGAAGCGCGCCACCGCCAGATTGGACGGCTGGCCGTAGACTTCCGGCGGCGTGCCGATCTGCTGCACCTTGCCGTCCTTCATGACGACGATGCGATCCGCCAGCGACAGGGCTTCGTCCTGGTCGTGCGTGACGTACAGCGTGGTGCGGCCGAGTTCGCCGTGGATGCGGCGGATTTCGGAACGCATTTCCAGGCGCAGCTTGGCGTCGAGGTTGGACAGCGGCTCGTCCATCAGGATCAGCGGCGGTTCGATGACGATGGCGCGGGCGATCGCCACGCGCTGCTGCTGGCCGCCGGACAATTGGCCGGGCAGCTTGTGCATGTGCTGCGCCAGTTGCACCAGGTCGAGCGCGCGCTTGACGCGGGTCTGGATCTCGGCGCCGGACACGCCGCGCATCAACAGGCCGAAGCCGACGTTCTTGGCCACCGTCATGTGCGGGAACAAGGCGTAATTCTGGAACACCATGCCGAAGCCGCGCTGTTCCGGCGGCAACGTGTCGATGCGGCGATCGTCAAGATAGATGCCGCCGTCCGATAGCGGCAACAGGCCGGCGATGCAGTTCAGCGCAGTCGATTTGCCGCAGCCGGAAGGACCGAGCAGGGCGATGAATTCGCCGCGCGCAATGTCCATCTGGAAACCGTCGAGCGCGGCGATCTGCGGCGCATCGCCGGTTTTTGCAGGGCCGTCGAAGCGACGTGTCACGCGATCCAGTCGCAATGTCTTGAAGTCATGTTTCATGCTTGCCTCTTGTTGAACGTAATGAGCCGGGCGGCGTGCAATCCATCGTTGCCGTCCGGCTTGTCTCTGCTTTTCTTCTGCTGCGTTTGCTTTTACCAAACCTGTTCATGATCTGTAGCGAGAGGTCATCAGCCGGTGGCGGACGGAGCACAGGAACCGGAATGCACTTCAGTACATGAGGATTCCGAGCACCGCCCGCCGCCGGATCATGGCCTCGCAGTATGATCATGAGCAGGTTTTATTTGAATTTTTGAGCGCCGACTTGCTCATCCCAAATGCGGAATGCATTCACCATCACCTGCGCATCCAGCGGCTGCACATGCGGGAATCTGGCGATCCAGTCGGCGTACTCGGCGCGGCCGAATTCCTTCAAGGTGTCCTGGCTGGACTGCGGCGCCATTGTCACCGGCACGTTCTTGATCGCAGGGCCGGGGTAGAAATAACCCTTGTCGTAGGTCTGCGCCTGTTGCTTCGGCAGCAGCAGATATGCCATCACGTCCAGCACCACGGCTTGCTTGGCCGGGGCGAGGCCCTTCGGCACGATCATGTAATGGGTATCGTTGACCCAGGTCATGTTCTTGAAAGCGCCGACCTTGAATTCTTTCGGCACCACGCCCAGCGCGCGCGGGTTGATGTCCCAGCCGGTCACGGTGACGGTCATGTCGCGCGAGCCTTCGCCGAGTTCCTTCATCACCGCGCCGGTACCGCCGGGGTAGTACTCGATGCAGGTGTTGAGGTCTTTCAGGTAAGCCCAGGTTTTATCCCAACCCTTGACCGGATCTTTCGGATCCTTGTCGCCGAGCAGATAGGGCAGGCCCATCAGGAAAGTGCGGCCGGGGCCGGAATTGGCCGGACGCGCGTAGATCAGCTTGTTCGGATTGGCCTTGCACCAGGCCAGCAATTCCTGCGGCGTGGTCGGGACCTGCTTGACCTTGTCCGGGTTGTATTCCAGCAGCGGACCGGCCGGCATGAAGGCGACCGCAAGGCCCTGGTTGTGCGCCAGTTCCTGCATGCGTTTGACTTCCGGCAGGTAATTGTCGGTCAGCGGCGTGAATTTGGCGGCGTTCTCGGGCAGCAAGGTTACCCACAGGTTTTGCTCGATGCCGGCAGCCAGGATGTCGGTGCCGCCCAGCACCAGGTCGATGTCGCTGCGCTTGGCATTTTGCATGGCCTTGAGCTTGCTCGGCAGTTCAGGCGCAGGCGCCTTGGTGAAGGTGAATTTGACGTTGGGGTGGATGGTCTTGTAGGACTCGATGGCGTCCTGCAGCAAGGCCAGCGAACCGGCGACGTCGACCACGTTGATGGTGACGGCAGATTGCGCCTGCGCCGGATTGCCGCCGACCAGCGCGGCCAGGCCGAGGCCGATGGCGACCGCCATGAAGGTGCGGCGCGCGGCCTTGTTCACGGTGTTTTTGACCTGCTGCTGCCAATGGAAAACCTGTTTCATTGTTGTCTCCTCCTAGGGATTGAATTGTTGGGTAGCGGGATAAAGCGGACGTCTTGTGACGCTCTGATGAATCTTCAAACCGTACTGCTTGTTGATGCCGTCTTGCCGATGTTGCTTCCTTCGAGAAGTGGATTACAAACGATAGGCCTGCCTGGCCAGCCGGTAAGTCAGATCGTGCGCAAGTTCCAGCGCTTCGTCTTCGCGCAGGCGATGTTCGGCCACCAGTCGCGCCAGATAGCCGCAGTCGATGCGGCGGCTGACGTCGTGGCGCGCCGGGATTGACAGGAAGGCGCGGGTGTCGTCGTTGAAACCGACCGTATTGGCGAAGCCGGCGGTCTCGGTGGTCAGTTCGCGGAAGCGGCGCATGCCTTCCGGCGCGTCGAAGAACCACCAGGCGGGACCGAGCTTCAGGGCGGGATACACGCCGGCCAGCGGAGCCAGTTCGCGCGAATAGCTGGTTTCGTCGAGCGTGAACAGAATGATGCTCAGGCGCGGATCGAGGCCGAAGCGATCGAGCAGCGGTTTCAACGCGCCGACGTATTCGGTCTGCATCGGGATGTCAAAACCTTTATCGCGGCCGAAGCGCGCCAGCATCGCCGGGCTATGGCTGCGCCATGAGCCGGGATGGATTTGCATCACCAGGCCGTCGGCGATGCTCATGGCCGCCATTTCGGTCAGCATTTGCGCGCGGAACAGTTCGGCTTGGTCGCGGCTGATGTTGCCGGACAAGGCCTTGTCGAACAGCGCCTTGCATTCGGCGAGCGGAAGGTCGGCGGTGCGCGCGCTCGGATGGCCATGGTCGGTCGAGGTGGCGCCGTGTTCCTTGAAGAAGGCGCGGCGGATGCGATGCGCCTGCAGATAGCCTTCCCAGGTGCGGGTGTTTTCGCCGGTCAGTTCGCCGAAGCGCTCGACGTTGGCGGTAAAACCTTCGAATTCGGGATCGACCACCGGATCGGGACGATAGGCCGTGATTACGCGCGGACGGCCTTTGGCGGTTTGCCAGAGATCGCTCTTCAGCTTGCCGTGATGGGCGAGCGGATCGAGCGGCGATTCGGTGGTGGCGATGACGTCGATGTTGAAACGTTCGAACAATGCGCGCGGGCGGAATTCGGGACGCCGCAGGCAGGCGTCGATATGGTCGTAGAGACGGTCGGCGTTGGCGATGTTCAGGCTTTCTTCGAGGCCGAACACTTCCTGGAACACATGGTCCAGCCACATGCGCGACGGTGTGCCGCGAAACAGCGGCCAATGCTTCGCCACCAGGCGCCAGATGCGGCGCGGATCGGTTTCGACGGCGCTGCCGTTGCTGCCTTCACGTGCGGGGATGCCTAGCTCTTCCAGCTTGATGCCCTGGCTGAACAGCATGCGGAACACATAGTGGTCCGGCTGGATCAGCAACGCCGACGGATCGGGGAAGGCGGCGTTGTCGGCGAACCAGCTCGGGTCGGTATGGCCGTGCGGGCTGACGATGGGCGCGTCCTTGATCTCCTGATAGAGACGCCGCGCAATGGCGCGCGTGTCCTGGTCGGCAGGGAATAGTCGGTCGGGGTGCAGCAATGGCATGTCGTCTCCTCATTTCCAATGTCTTGCTTGGCTACCGTCGAATCCTTGGCTTTTGCGGCTTCTGGGGGATTGCGAGGCAGCGCTCGTTCTGAATCCTCTATTCCGTGTGGTGCGGCAGGTAGGCCTTGCCGCCGCCCCAGCCGCGCGAGAACTCGGTGGTCACGCGTTCGAGATGGGCGTGCATCGCCTTGCGCGCGCCTTCGGGGTCGCGGTCGACGATGGCTTGCAGGATGCGCCGATGGTCGACCAGCGTCTGCTGGCGCAACTCTTCGGTATGGAAGTGTTCTTCCATCTTGATCCACAGGCGGCCGCGCTGGTTCCACAGGTTTTCGATCACGCTGACCAGGGCGCTGTTGCCGGTGGCGCGGGCAATCGAGAGGTGGAAGCTGCGGTCGGCTTCTTCATTGTTGGGGCGGTCGTGATAGAAGCGCTCCATGTCGTTGAGCGCGCGCAGGATGGCGTCAAGCGCGCCGTCGGTGGCCATGCGCGCGGCGATCGCGGCGACTTCGCCTTCGATCAGGCAGCGCGCCGACAGGATCTCGAACGGGCCCGGCCCGATCTCCTGGATGGCCGGCGCCGCGCCTTTCTTTTCAATCACGTAAATCCCCGAACCGCCGCGCACTTCGATGATGCCGGTCAGCTCCAGGGCGATCAGCGCCTCGCGCACCGAGGCGCGGCTGACCTTGAGCCGGGTGGCCAGATCGCGTTCCGACGGCAGGCGTTCGCCGGGATGGATTTGCTCGTCGCGGATATACGCCTGGATGCTGTCGGCGACCACGCGATACAGCCGCGTTTCGGGAGCGCTGAGTTCGGCAAGGGCAGTGACGGTTTTGAGCATGGCGAGCTTGTCAGGTGATCGCTAAAAAATTGGTCAGGCCATTCTAGGTTGGCCTGACCAATATTGCAATATGGTCTGGCCGATTTATTTTTTGGTTGACCGATGTGAGAGTTTGTAAGGCTTGCAGACGTATTGAAACGTAAATACAGATGTGAAAAGTGGTTGACCAGTTTTGTTTTTGATTGGTGATCAGTCGTCTGATGACTATAGCTGAAGCCGCTTTCAAGGAAAAGGGGAAATGTGTTCTCAGGTTTGCTTCAGCCGCTTTTGCCCCATTCCGTTATGCACAAAACTTCTATGGACATGCAAAAAAATTCGTTCTCTTTATAACAATGCGATGAGAATATCGGCATTCATTAGTCGTATTTGTAATAAGGCGACGCCAACCTGTTGCCGATCAAGCACGCTGCGCAGTTGCGTTGCCGGCCGATCCAAGAACAAGGAAGTACTAGCGTGACTGTTTCCATCGCAGCCAACAAGAAAGCGCCGTTCCGAGTGTTGCCGGGCTTCCGCCTGTCGCTCGGTTTTACGCTGTTCTATCTCACCCTGATCGTGCTGATTCCCTTGTCGGCGGTGTTTCTCAAGACCTTCACCATGACCTGGGATGCCTTCGTCAGCGCGGTGACCTCGCCGCGCGTGATGGCGTCGTACCGGCTGACCTTCGGCGCATCGCTGCTGGGTGCGTTGATCAATGTGATTTTCGGCGGCATCGTGGCCTGGGTGCTGGTGCGCTACAAGTTTCCCGGCAAGCGCATCGTCGACGCGCTGGTCGACCTGCCGTTCGCCTTGCCGACGGCGGTGGCGGGTATTGCGCTGACCACGCTGTATTCGCAGAACGGCTGGATCGGCCGCTATCTGGAGCCGCTCGGCATCAAGGTCGCCTTTACGCCGTTGGGCGTGCTGGTGGCTCTGACTTTCATCGGTTTGCCGTTTGTCGTGCGCACTGTCCAGCCCGTGCTGGAAGACGCCGAGCGCGAACTGGAAGAGGCCGCCGCCAGTCTCGGCGCCTCGCGTCTGCAGACGTTTGCGCGCGTGATTTTCCCGACGGTGTTTCCGGCCCTGCTGACCGGTTTCGCGCTGGCTTTCGCCCGCGCCACCGGCGAGTACGGTTCGGTGGTGTTCATCGCCGGCAACATGCCGATGGTGTCGGAAATCACGCCGCTGTTCATCATCACCAAGCTGGAGCAATACGATTACACCGGCGCGACGGCGATTGCCGTGGTGATGCTGGTCGTGTCGTTCGCCTTGCTGCTGACCATTAACCTGTTGCAAGCCTGGGTCCGCAAGCGCGGCCAGGCCGAGAAAGTCTGATATGAGCGCCGTCATCACTCCCGGCATCAATGCCGCACCGTCGCGCGGAGAGCCCGCCCATGCGCCGGCCGCCACGCTGGAGCCGGCTTGGGTACGCATCCTGCTGATTGCGATTGCCTTCCTCTTCCTGACGCTGTTCCTGTTCGTGCCGCTGGTGGCGGTGTTTTACGAAGGGCTGAAGAAGGGCCTGGACGTCTATATCGATTCGATCGTCGAACCGGATGCCTGGTCGGCGATCAAGCTGACCTTGCTGACCGCGGCGATTGCAGTGCCGCTGAACCTGGTGTTCGGCGTGGCGGCGGCGTGGTCGATCGCCAAATTTGAATTCCGCGGCAAGAACATCCTGCTGACGCTGATCGACCTGCCGTTCTCGGTGTCGCCGGTGATTTCGGGCCTGATCTATGTGCTGCTGTTCGGCCTGCAAGGCTATTTCGGACCGTGGCTGCGCGAGCATGACATCAAGATCCTGTTCGCCGTGCCGGGCATCGTGCTGGCGACGGTGTTCGTGACCTTCCCGTTTGTGGCGCGCGAGCTGATCCCGTTGATGCAGTCGCAGGGCAGCGAAGAGGAAGAGGCCGCGCTGGTGCTGGGGGCATCCGGCTGGAAGACCTTCCGCCACGTGACGCTGCCCAACATCAAATGGGGCCTGCTGTACGGCGTGATCCTGTGCAACGCCCGCGCCATGGGCGAGTTCGGCGCGGTGTCGGTGGTGTCCGGCCACATCCGCGGCGAGACCAACACGATTCCGCTGCAGGTGGAAATCCTCTACAACGAATTCAACATCGTCGGCGCTTTCGCCGTGGCGTCGCTGCTGGCCTTCCTGGCGCTGGTGACGCTGGCGATCAAGACCTTTATCGAATGGCGCCTGCACAAGCAGTTGGCGGCCAATATCGTCCCGGATCAGGAGTAAGTCATGAGCATCGAAGTCAAGGACATCAACAAGCGCTTCGGCAATTTCGTCGCGCTCAACAACGTCTCGCTGAATTTCCCGGCGGGGGAATTGACAGCCTTGCTGGGGCCGTCCGGCTGCGGCAAGACCACGCTGTTGCGTATCATCGCGGGGCTGGAATCGCCTGATTCCGGCCAGGTGCTGCTCGACGGCGAGGACGCCTCGGCGCGCCACGTGCGCGAACGCCAGGTCGGTTTCGTGTTCCAGCATTACGCCTTGTTCAAGCATATGACGGTGTTCGAGAACATCGCCTTCGGCCTGCGCGTCAAACCGCGCAGCCGGCGTCCGTCGGAAGCGCAGATCCGCGAAAAGGTCACGAGCCTGCTCGAACTGGTGCAGCTCGACTGGCTGGCCGATCGCTACCCGCCGCAGTTGTCCGGCGGCCAGCGTCAGCGCATCGCGCTGGCGCGCGCATTGGCGGTGGAACCGCGCGTGCTGCTGCTGGATGAGCCGTTCGGCGCGTTGGATGCCAAGGTGCGCAAGGAATTGCGCCGCTGGTTGCGCCGCCTGCATGACGAGTTGCAGGTCACCAGTATTTTCGTCACGCATGACCAGGAAGAGGCATTGGAAGTCGCCGACCAGATCGTGCTGATGAACAAGGGCAACGTCGAACAGATCGGTTCGCCCGGCGAGGTCTACAACCATCCGGCATCGCCTTTCGTGTACGGCTTTCTCGGCAACGTCAACCTGTTCCACGGCCGCGTGCATGAAGGCGTGCTCGACGCCGGCGGCATCACCTTCGATGCGCCCGATCACGCGCAGGCGCAGGATGAAAAGGGCATCGGCTACGTGCGTCCGCACGACCTCGACGTCGACCGTTATTCGCCCGGCGTGGAAGGCATCGTGGTCCAGCTCAGGCGCTCGCACGCCATCGGTCCGCTGGCGCAACTGGAACTGGAGCGCGACGACAATGCCCAGTTGATCGAGGCCGTCATTTCCAATGAACGCTTTGCCCAATTGAACCTGAAAGATGGCGAAACCCTGGTGGTGCGTCCGCGCCGCCTGCATGTTTTCGTCGAGGATACCGTTTCCCGGAATAAGGATGCACGATGAATTTCCAGCAACTACGCTCCATTCGCGAAGCCGCGCGTTGCGGTTTCAACCTGACGGAAGTCGCCAACGTCCTGTTCACCTCGCAACCGGGCGTAAGCCGCCAGATCCGCGAGCTGGAGGAGGAACTCGGCGTCGAGATCTTCGAGCGCAACGGCAAGCGCCTGACCGGCCTGACCGAGCCGGGCAAGGGCATCCTGCACATCATCGAACGCCTGCTGCTGGAAGCGGAAAACCTGCGCCAGGCCAGCCAGGAATACGCCGGCGAGCAAAGCGGCACGCTGACCATTGCGACCACGCACACGCAGGCGCGCTATGTCTTGCCGCGCGTGGTGCAGGCGTTCCGCGCGGCCTTTCCGCAAGTGCGCATCGCGCTCCAGCAAAGCGCGCCCGAGCATATCGCCGAATGGGTGATGTCGGGCAAGGCCGACGTCGGCATCGCGACCGAGGGCCTGAGTCAGTTCAAGGATCTGGTGTCGTTCCCCTGCTATACCTGGCACCACGTGGTGGTCGTGCCGCAAGGCCATCCGCTGCTGTCGCTCAAGCATCCGGTCACGCTGGAAGAGCTGGCGGCGCATTCGCTGATTACCTATGACGTCGGCTTTACCGGCCGCGGCCATATCGACGACGCCTTCCGCACTGCCGGCATCGACAAGGACATCGTCCTGACGGCCATGGACTCGGACGTGATCCAGCAGTACGTGGCGCTCGGCTTGGGCGTGGGCATCGTTGCCTCGATGGCGATCGAGCAGGGCAAGCATCACGGTCTGGAAGCGATCGAAGCGTCGCACCTGTTTGCCTCCAACGTCACGCGCCTGGCGGTGCGTCGCGGCGCCTACCTGCGCGCTTACACTTACGACTTCATCCTGCAGTTCGCGCCGGAGTTGAAGCGCGCCGATATTGTCGCTGCGCTCAACGAGCCGACCGGGCATTGAGCCGACGCAAGCCTGCCGTTGAAACCATCTTCAACCGCCTTCATTTGAAGGCGGTTTTGTTTTGGGCGATATAAGTATCGGTCGCCGGCGCCGCGGGCAGGCAGCCCAGGCCTTGCAAGGTGGCGTGCACGGCTTCGTCGAGCGGCGTGTGCGGCTCGCTGCCGAGCACTTGCAGCAGGCGCGTATTATCCATGCGCACCGGCTGCTGCCACAGGTAGCGCATCTCCTTCATTTCCCTGAACAGCGGCACGAAAGGCGCCGCCGGTCCCAGCAGCCACCACGGGAAGCTGCGTACCGGCAGCCTGGCGTTGCCGAGCGCACGGCGGATGGCGGCGATCATCTGCATGCCGTCGGCGTCCCAGTGGCCGGCCATCTGGAAGCGTGCGAACGCATCGAGCGATTGTTCGCGCTCCACCAGGCGCATCATGGTTTCCGCCAGGTCGGGCAGATAAGTCCATTGATGGCCGAGGCCGGCCTTGCCGGGATAGATAATCGACGTCGGCGTCTTGCCGGGCTTGACCAAGGCTTGCGAAAACCAGTTGTTGCCGGCCTGCGGACCGAAAAAATCCCCGGCGCGCACGATCAGGCCGCGTACGCCGTCGCCCGATGCCGCTTGCAGGCGGCGCTCCATTTCCACGCGGATCGCGCCTTTGCGCGTGACCGGATGCTGCGGCGACATTTCGTTGAGATCGGGCAAGGCATCCGGGCCGTAGTTGTAGACCGTGCCCGGCAACAGGATGCGTGCGCCGAACGCCTTGGCGGCGGCGATGCTGTTGTCCATCATCGGCAGCACCAGTTCGGCCCAGCGCTGGTAGCCGGGCGGATTGACCGCGTGGACGATCAGGTCGGCGCCGCGTGCGGCCGCGACCACATCGGCGCGCTGCATGGCATCGCCCGCTATCCACTCGAACGTGTTCATGCCGGGCCGTGCGGCCATGCCTTCTGCATCGCGGTGCAGGGCACGCACATGCCAGCCGCGCGTCAGCAGCTTGCGGGCCATTTCGCCGCCGATGCCGCCGGTCACGCCGAGAACCAATGCAGTTTTTCCGTTTGCCATGATGCGTTCCTTTGTTGTGGAGTAAAGACTGCCCCAGTGTCGGGTAAATTCAGGCTAAATGGAATTGGTTAAAAGTATCGAGATGCTATACTTATTTGTATGGCTAAACAAAATACCGCCGATCCGGGCTGGGAGTTGTATCGCTCCTTTCTGGCCGTGCTCAACGAGGGCTCGCTCTCGGCGGCGGCGCGTTCGCTCGGCCTGACCCAGCCGACCATCGGCCGCCATGTCGACGCGCTGGAGCAGGCGGTCGGCTTTGCCTTGTTCATCCGCTCCCAGCACGGCTTCATGCCGACCGAAGCAGCGTTGAGTCTGCAGCCTTATGCCGAGAGTCTGGCGGCGACGACGGCGGCGTTGCTGCGCGCGGCTTCGGCGCATGGCGGGCAGGGCGAGCAGGTGCGCGGCACCGTGCGCATTACCGCCAGCGAAGTGGTCGGAGCGGAAATCCTGCCGGCCATCCTGGTCCGGCTCAAGCAGGCGCACCCGGAACTGACGGTGGAACTGGCGTTGTCGAATCGCGTCGAGGACTTGCTCAAGCGCGAGGCTGACATTGCGGTGCGCATGCTCAGGCCGACGCAGGAAGTGCTGGTGGCACGCCGCGCCGGCGCCATCGAGTTGGGATTGCATGCGCACAAGGATTACCTGGCGCGGCGCGGGACGCCCAGAAACATGGAGCAACTGAGCGGACACACGGTGATCGGTTTCGACAAGGAAACCGCCTTCATCCGCAACGTCGCCAAGGACATGCCCGCAGTGCGCCGCAGCCGGTTCGCGCTGCGCACCGACAGCGATCTCGCGCAACTGGCGATGTTACGCGCCGGTTACGGCATTGGCTTTTGCCAGGCGCCGCTGGCGCGCCGCGACGGCAATCTGGTGCGCCTGCTGCCGAAGCAGTGCTCCCTCAAGCTCGATACCTGGGTGGCGATGCATGAAGACTTGCGCAACAGCGCGCGCGTGAGCGTGACCTTCGATGCGCTGGTGGCGGGTTTGCAGGAATACATCGCTCAATGAGCGGCGCTCCGCCTCGCAAGCGTCCGGTGTGCCCGCGTTGCCTGCGTGCGCAGAGCAGTTGCATCTGCCATTGGATACGCTCGCTGGCGTCGCAGACGCAGGTGCTGATTTTGCAGCATCCGCTGGAAATCCATCAGGCCAAGGGCAGCGGCAGGCTACTGCATCTCAGTCTGGAAGGAAGCGTGCTGGTCGTCGGCGAACAATTTGAGGAGGGGCGGTTGCGGGCATTGTTGTCTGCCTCGGAGGCGGGGCAGGCGATCCAGCCGCTGCTGTTGTATCCGCGGACGCCGGGCGACCGGCAAGTTGCGCTGTTGCCGGACTTGGCCATCCCGTCGCGCCTGCGCCTGGTGATCCTCGACGCCACCTGGCGCAAAAGCCGCAAGATGCTGCACCTGAATCCTTTGCTGCAAACGTTGCCGCGCTTGCCGCTGAGCGATCCTCCTGCTTCGCAATACCGTATCCGCAAGGCCCATCGCGCCGATCAGTTGTCCACGCTGGAAGCGGCTTGCCATGCGCTGGCGCAACTGGAGCAAAATGCAGCGCGCTATTTGCCGTTGTTGCAGGCCTTCGACGGCTTTGTCGACCAGCAGGCCGCCTACGTTCCGGCCGGGGACGAATTCAACGATCCAGCGTAATCGGCAAGCCCGACAGCGGCTTGACTTCTTCCAGGCAAATCATCGAACGCAAGCCGGCCACGCCCGGCACCTGCATCAGGCGATCGGTGAGGAAATGCGACAGGCTTTTGAGATCGTGCGACACCACTTTGAGCAAGTAGTCGAAATCGCCGGAAATCGTGTAGCACTCGATGATTTCCGGGAACGCCCGAATCACGCTTTCCACCTCGCGTACCTGTTTGAACTGGGCGCGGTCCAGCGACAGGGCGACAAACGCCGTGACATCCAGTCCGACGGCGGAAGGCGCCACCAGGGCGGCGTAACGGCGTATCACGCCCTGTTCTTCCAGTACGCGCACGCGGCGCAGGCATTGCGGCGGCGACAGGTGGATGTTGTCGGAGAGGTCGACGTTGCTCATGCGGCCGTCGTTTTGCAGCAATTCAAGGATCTTGACGTCGAGTTTATCCATGGAATCTCCTTGATATGAAACAAAGCTGCACAACTATGTCATTGAATATAGGATAAAGAAAGCAAATTTCCAATGTTCATCTGTAAAATTTCTCATATTGAAGCAAGCGGAGACGCCTCGTTGCGCCACTCATCATGATCAAGTACATCGGAACCCGGGAATTGAAGTCCTTTCTTGCCGCACGCCCGGTCGAGCGCGTTATCGAGACGCTGGCAGGCTATATCAAGGCAGACTACTTGCGCTGGCAACAGTTCGACAAAACGGCGCGCACGGCGAGCCATTCGACGGTCGGCGTGATTGAATTGATGCCGATTTCGGACTGCCGGCTGTATGCGTTCAAATATGTGAACGGGCATCCCGGCAACACCTCGCAGGGTTTGCTGACGGTCACCGCATTCGGCGTGCTGGCCGATGTCGCCAGCGGCTATCCGCGCCTGCTCAGTGAACTGACGCTGACCACGGCATTGCGCACGGCGGCGACGTCGGTGCTGGCGGCAAGGCACATGGCGCGGCCCGACAGTCGTATCATGTCCTTGATCGGCAATGGCGCGCAGAGTGAGTTTCAGGCGATTGCTTTTCACCGCCTGCTCGGCATCGAAGAGTTGCGCGTGTTCGACGTCGATCCCGCAGCCACACAGAAACTGTGCCGCAATCTGGCCGCGTATCCGGACTTGCGCATCGTGCGCGCCGGCAGTGCCGCCGAGGCGGTGCGCGGCGCGGACATCGTCACCACCGTGACGGCGGACAAGCGCAGGGCCGTGATCGTTACGCCCGACATGATCGAAGCCGGCACGCACATCAACGCCGTCGGCGGCGATTGCCCGGGCAAGACCGAATTGCATCGCGATGTGTTGGACAAGGCGCGCGTGATCGTGGAGTTCGAGCCGCAATCGCGCATCGAGGGCGAGCTGCAGCAAATGCCGGCGGACTTTGCCGTGACCGAGTTGTGGCAGGTTTTGTCGGGCGCCGCGGTCGGACGCGGCAGCGAGGCCGAGGTGACGGTGTTCGACTCGGTGGGTTTCGCGCTGGAGGATTTTTCGGCGCTGCGCTATCTGGACGAACAGCTCGGCGACGAGCATGCGCAACATATCGACCTCGTGCCGGAACTGGCCGATCCGAAGGATTTGTACGGCGCCGCCATGAATGGCGGTTTGGGTGGTCCGATGACGGCTGAAACATTGCAGGCGGCGCAGGCATTGCTGCACGCCTGAACCAAGGAAAATATATGAAAGAAATCAGACTGATCGGCGCACCCACAGATATCGGCGCTGGCCGCCGAGGTGCATCGATGGGGCCGGAAGCCCTGCGCGTGGCAAACCTGCAGCAGGCCTTGCAGCAGTATGGCCTGCGAGTGGCGGACGGCGGCGACGTGAACGGTCCGCCCAACCCGCAGCAAGGGCCGGTCGGCGGCTTTCGTCATCTGGAACAGGTTGCGGCTTGGAACCGTCAGGTGCATGAAGCGGTGTACGGCGCCTTGCATCAGGGACAGTTGCCGGTCTTGCTGGGCGGCGACCATGCGCTGGCGATCGGTTCGATTGCGGCGGTGGCGCAGTATTGCCGCGAACAGGGAAAGAAGCTGCTGGTGCTGTGGCTGGACGCCCATGCCGACGCCAACACCAATACCTCGACGCCGACCGGCAATATCCACGGCATGCCGGTAAGCTGCCTGCTCGGCATCGGTCCGGAACAATTGACAGGCATCGGCGGCAAGGTGCCGGCGCTGGCGCCGGACGCCATCCGCCAGATTGGCATCCGCAGCGTCGACCGCGAAGAAAAGCAGCACCTGCGCGAACTCGGCCTGCGCGTCTACGACATGCGCCATATCGACGAGTATGGCATGCGCGTCGCCATGGAACAGGCCTTGGCCGGCATCGATGTGGACACGCATCTGCATGTGAGTTTCGACATCGATTTTCTCGATCCGGCGGTGGCGCCGGGCGTCGGCACGGCGGTGCCGGGCGGCCCGACCTATCGCGAGACCCAGTTGTGCATGGAAATGATCGCCGACACCGGACGCCTGGCGTCGCTCGACGTGATGGAACTCAATCCGGCCTGCGATGTGCGCAATCAGACAGCGGAACTGGTTGTCGAACTGGTCGAAAGCCTGTTTGGAAAATCGACGCTGATCAGATGAAGATCTTGCGTCGATCCGTTCAACGCAAGGCGTCGGCGCATTCCTTGACCAGCGCCGGACCTCGATAGATCAGGCCCGAATACAATTGCACCAGCGAGGCCCCGGCTTGGATCTTTGCCTTGGCGTCGCTGCCGCTGAGGATGCCGCCGACGCCGATGATAGGCAGGGCGTCGCCGAGTTCGGCCTTGAGGCCGCGCACCACCTGGTTCGACAATTCAAACACCGGCGCGCCCGACAGGCCGCCGGTTTCGTCGGCATATTGCAAGCCCTTGACGGCGTCGCGCGTGATGGTGGTGTTGGTGGCGATGACGCCGTCGAGTTTGTGGCGCAGCAGCGCGTCGGCGATGTTCTTGATCTGTTCGCTGTCGATGTCCGGGGCAATCTTCAACACCACCGGCACGTAGCGCTTGTGCCGGTCGGCCAGGCGCTGCTGCGCGTCTTTCAGTTGCGACAGCAGGGCGTCGAGTTCGGATGCGTCTTGCAACTGACGCAGGTTCTTGGTGTTGGGCGAGGAAATGTTAACCGTGACGTAGCTGGCGTAGGGATAGACCTTTTCCAGGCAGTGCAGATAATCGTCGGCGGCGCGTTCGATCGGCGTGTCGGCGTTCTTGCCGATGTTCAGGCCGAGCACGCCCTGTTTGTTCTGATAAAAACGCGAGGCCTGCACGTTGGCGACGAAGGCGTCGACGCCGCCGTTGTTGAACCCCATCCGGTTGATGATCGCATGCGCGGCGGGCAGGCGGAACATGCGCGGCCTCGGGTTGCCCGGCTGCGCGCGCGGTGTGACCGTGCCGATTTCAATCGAGCCAAAACCCAGCGCCGCCAGACCGTCGATGTAAGAGCCGTCCTTGTCCAGGCCGGCAGCGAGGCCGATTGGGTTGGGAAAGGTGATGCCCATGACCGTGCGCGGATCGGCGGCGGGTTTGCTGATGAAGTCGGTCAGGCCGAGCGCGGCGGCGCGGCGTAGTGCAGGCAGCGTCAGGTGATGGGCGGTTTCCGCATCGAGGGAAAACAGCAGGGGACGGGCAAGGGCGTAGAGGAATTTGTCGGACACGATAGTCGGCTGGAGAGAAAAGTGCCGCTATTTTAACGTGTTCCGAGGTGCTTTCCGACGGAAATGGCTTGCCGGAAACGATCGCTTATTTGAATCATCCCGAGGGTGACAATCGGCCCGGTTACTCGCGCAATTCGCTCCAGTTGCCGTTCTGCAATGCTTCCAGGGGCTGGAAATTGGTCTTGTAGGCCATCTTGGCGCTTTCCTTGATCCAATAGCCCAGGTACACGTAGGGAATGCCGAGCAGGCGGGCCTGTTCGATTTGCCACAGGACATTGTAGGTGCCGTAGGACGAGCCTTCGACATCGGGATCGTAGAAAGTGTAGACCGATGATAAACCGTCATCAAGCACGTCGATGATGCTGATCATGCGCAAGGCGCCGCCTGGTTCGCGGAATTCGACCAGGCGCGTGTTGACCTTGCTTTGCAGCAGGAATTGCGCGTATTGGTCGCGGCTGTCATGGTCCATGCCGCCGCCGGCGTGCCGCACCGACTGGTAGCGCAGGTACAGTTCGTAATGCTCGTAGGCATAGGTCAGGTTGGTGACCAGCGTCACCAGTTGCCGGTTCTTGTTCCAGGCGCGGCGCTGGCTGCGGTTGGGCACGAATTCGGCGGTCTTGATGCGCACCGGCGTGCAGGCGTGGCAGCCGTCGCAATAGGGGCGGTAGGTGAAGATGCCGCTGCGGCGGAAACCGGTCTTGACCAATTCGGAATAGACGTCGGCGTTGATCAGGTGCGACGGCGTGGCGACTTGCGAGCGGGCTTGCTGGTTGTCCAGATAACTACAGGGATAGGGAGCCGTTGCATAAAACTGCAACGTCGAAAACGGCAGGTCTTTAAGGTGCGTCATGTGCGTCCTGTTGTGCAGTCACTGGCAGTCACTTCGCTGTGCGCCGGGTGTTCGGCCCGTGTAACGATTGCGTCACGATTACCAGTAATTTACACTACTTTTCCGCGTCGGTAACAGTGCCTGCCGCAAGGGTTTTCACGCATGGGGAAACAGGTCCAGCGGATGCCAGAATCCGATCTGCGGCGCCTCGATGGCCTGGCGCAGGTGCGCGATGAATTCGCTGCGCGGAATGGGAATGGCGCCCAGCGACGCCAGGTGCGGGGTCTCCTGCTGGCAATCGATCATCTGCACGCCGTGCCGGCGCAGGAAATGCACCAGATAGGCCAGCGCCACTTTGGAGGCGTCGGTCACGCGCGCGAACATCGATTCGCCGTAAAACATCTGGCCGATGGACACGCCATAGGCGCCGCCGACCAGCTTTCCCTCCAGCCAGACCTCCGAAGAGTGGGCATAGCCGGCGCGGTGCAGGCCGCAATAGCCATCGACGATATCCTTGGAAATCCAGGTGCCGACTTCACCCCGGCGTGGCCCGGCGCAGGCGCGCATGACTTCCCGGAACGCCGAATCGAAGCGCACCTCCCAACGCTTGTCGGTATGGCGGCTGCGCTCCACCTTGCGCAAGGTTTTTTTCAGGCTGTCGGAAATGATGAAACGGTCGGTATACAGCACCATGCGCGGATCGGTGCTCCACCACAGGATGGGCTGGCCTTCGGAGAACCACGGGAAGATGCCGTGGCGATAAGCGTCCAGCAAGCGTTGCGGCGACAGGTCGGCGCCGGCGGCGAGCAAGCCAGCCGGCTCGGTCAGGGCCTTGGAGACATCCGGGAAGGGCGAGTCGACATCCAGCCAGGAAATCATGCGTGGCCCCGCGTTTACTCGGCTTGCGTCATGCGTTTGCGAATGTCGTCGGTATGCAGGCCGAAGCCGCCATCGCCGGTCCTGACTTTGGCGAAGTCGGAAAAAAAGGCGCGCAATGTGTACTCGACGGTGGGAAAAGCGATGTCCGGCCAGGGGATTTCGTCTTCCTTGAACAGGGCCACTTCCAGGCTTTCGGTGCCGGCGGCGTAATCGAGATCGAGCAGTTCGGCGAGATAGAAGAAATGCACCTGATGCACGTGCGGTACATTGATCAGCGAGAACAGCGGGCCCAACTCGATGCGCGCGCCGGCTTCTTCTTCGGTTTCGCGCACGGCGGCATCGGTGGTGGTCTCGCCGTTTTCCATGAAACCGGCCGGCAGCGTCCAGTAGCCGTAACGCGGTTCGATGGCGCGCCGGCACAGCAGCACGCGCACTTCGCCGTCACGCTTCCATGCCGGAATCGAACCGATCACCATCTTGGGATTTTGGTAATGAATGGCGCCGCAATTGCTGCATACGTAGCGAGGGCGATTGTCATCTGGAGGAATCTGCAAGGAAACCGGATGAGCGCATTCAGAACAAAATTTCATAAAAGACTGTGGGCGTATTTTTGTAGGAATGTCCGAAGGCGACCAATTGCGCCATCGTGGAATGGATATTTCATGGCAAAGCGCGGTAGAAGTGTATCACTGTCGTCAGCAGGGACACTTTTTTATCGGTCGCGTGCGTGGCAACGCAGCCCGCAGCAAGGCGAACGGAGGCATTCAGCGATAATGAAAGTATTCGCCCTGTTCATTTGCATAGTTCGGATATATGTCGTATAATCTTTTTCTTCAGACGCGGGGTGGAGCAGTCTGGCAGCTCGTCGGGCTCATAACCCGAAGGTCGTAGGTTCAAATCCTGCCCCCGCAACCAAATTTGTCTAAAACCGTTGATAGCCTTGGCTCTCAGCGGTTTTTTGCATTTCGGGCGGTGTGCCACAAAGTGAGCCACCTCGCCATGCCACAAATCAAAGCCCCTCGGCTGTACCGCAACCGTTGCGGTGTTTTCTATTTCCGCCTCAAAACCGCCCAACAAGACCGCAAGGTCAGCCTTCGCACGAAATGCCCGGTGACTGCTAACATTGTTGCTTTGCAATTGAATGCAGTCATTGAACGGGGTCGGGCAATGAATAAGAACTCAAATAATCCGAACGTTGTGGACTTCAATTTCAATCTGGACGACATCCGTCGATACGAAATTGAAGTGGGCGGCATCAAAATCAAAGCAGATGGACCGCAAAACGCGTGATGTAATATCGCGGATCGACTTTTTTCAGTGTTTCGGGGATGAGGCCGCTCCGATTGTCTGCCAAGATCGTCAGTTCCACATTGAATCCATCCAGAAAAACGAAAGCCCGCTCCGTGGCTTCCATCGCTCTTCGTCCTTCTATCCAAAGCTTGCGAGTGGATATCCAGAGACCGAAGGTTAATAATGCCATCAAGACATTGAAAATAGTTTGCAAGACATCAAGAGGTTTCGAGTCATCTTTCGAAGACGGGGGCGAGACTGTTGCATCTTCTTTATCGGCAACGGCTTTGGATGCTATTGATCGGAGGGAATCTCACGGAAGCCTCGACAGCCGCGTAACTGATCGCCAAGGCGATCAAGGTTGAGTAAAACAGATATTTCCTCATACGGCCCCCCAATTGGCTATTGTTGTGGGGTCATCATACGGAGAGAGTTGAAAACTGGACGGTGGTGAGAAGCGAGGGGCGAGGCTTTCGTTGGGCAGGTCACTCTTCTTGAAATTGTAGGAATGCGACTCGCATCAGCTCTGTCCCTGTGGCGATATCGAGTTTCTGTTTGATGTGCTAGCAGTATGCCTCAATTGTGTTGGGCGAAACGTTGAACTCGCGAGCGATGTCCGATTTCTTGAGTGTAGCCCAGTTCGTGCTGTCTTAAGATAGCTTGGGACAACTTCTAACTTGAATTGTGCCGTGTATTTCGTCAATGAAAAACCCCGAAAGTGGGGAGCCAACTTTCGGGGTTCAGTTCGCGCCGAGGTCTTTTCTATCTCAGCTTGCAGAGCTTATCAAGCAGTCGTCTTGGCTCCATCGCCGTTTTGCACGATCGCCGTGGTCGAGCCGGTTTTCGATGTGGAGTTCACGTCGGTCTTGATGTCGCCGCCCGCATTGGCCATCAGTTTGGCAAAATCGACAGTGGATTTGTGTTTTGTGGCAGCTTGCTGCGCGTGGACAGTGGCAGCGGCTGTGCTCGATGAAACGGTATTGGTCGTCATGGTGGTCACCTCTATAGAAAGACGAGTTCGTGGTCGGTTCCAGCGAGGCCAGTATAGGCGAGGAAATCGGAGCGGTTGATGGCGTGCCGTGAAACTTACACAGCTTTACGTTCATGACATGCTGGCGTCTTTTCTTCGCAACTACGCCTCGTCTTCCGCCGCCAACGCAAGCATTTCCTCATAGGCGGACTGCGCGGCCCGGCGATATGCAGGCGATTCGCGGCGACGTTCGTCGGCGGCCAGTTGCTGCATCTCTTTGTATGCGCGATCGGCTCGCTGGCGAGCGGCCGTCGATGGTATCTGTGCGCGTTGCGTTGCGGTAGGCGCGGCGGTTCCGGGGCGGCGCTGCGGGCGCGGTGCCGGAGGTGTGGAAGGCGCGTCCGGGCGGGTCAGCCAGGCGACGAGGACCGGCAGCAGCAGTATCGGCCAGATCAAAAAAAGGAATTGCATGACGGCATTGGCGGGTTGAATGAACATGCCATGCATTGTCCGCAGTCCCGGCGCCGGACAATATAGGAAAAATCTCAAACTCGATTTCGGGAGAGTGAAGCCGACGGCAGGCCTTTCCTGTTCGCACGGAAAGCGACGTTAGCCAGTTTTATGTTCCAATGGCGGCTTCCTGTTTCCTGAAAGTGAAAGAGAAAACGATGACCTCTTTTCGTTGCTTGCCGTGGATCGCCGGCCTGATGCAGGCTCTCGCATTGTCGCTGATATTGGCGGCTTGCCAGTCCATGCCGGCGAAGCCGGGCGTCGCCGACCGGCAGAAAATCGATCATCTGCTGACGCTCATCGATCAGCGCCTGGATGTGGCGGCGAAGGTGGCGCAGTCGAAGTGGAACTCCGGCGCGCCGATCAATGACCCCGTACGCGAGCGGCAGATCCTGGACGATCTCACGGCATCGCTGCAAGATGCCGGCGACGCCGACAAGGCGTTCATGCGCCGCTTCTTCCAGGCGCAATTCGATGCCGGAAAGATCATTCAACTGACCCTGCACGCGCAATGGCGGCGGGAAGCGCATGCGCGTTTCGCCAATCCTCCCGATCTGGCGCGCGATATTCGTCCCGAACTGGATCGGCTCACGCCCTTGCTGATTGCGGCGTTGAATCAGGTGCGGCCATTGTTGCCGCAGGCGTCGGCAAAGCAGTACCTGTATCAGCGCGGCGCTGCGCTGGTGCGGGGCGACGCCGATGGCGCCGTGCGAACGGAAGCGTTGCGCGTTCTATTGGAGTAGCGTCGGTTCAGCGCTTGTTTCGTCCGGCGCAGGCTTTTTGCCGCACGGACAAGCCGGGCAGGGCGGTTATATCGTCACGCTTCAGGCAAGCGCGATAAGCCTCGGCATAAGACCGGAATTCGGCGCGTGCGGCGGCGGTCGGCAGATCAAGCAGGCGCTTGATGAAATCGCGGCTGCCGATTTCGAAGTGCTGGTAGTCGATCGGCTGTTTCCAGTACCCCCCCCAGACCAGGAAGCCGTGCCGGAAGAAGACATCCCGCACTGCTTCCGCCATGCCCGGCCGAGGCTTGCGCGTCACGTAATCCGGATTTGCCGCAGGCGGCAGCACGACGGTGTCTTGCGCGGCATTCTTGCCGATATAAGGATTCTGCAAGGGATTGATGTCGATCGCGACGCCATAGGCATGCTTGGACCATGCGCCGCCGCCGGTCATCGGACGGCCGTTGAATGCCGAGGTATTGTTGTCCCGCATCGAGGCTTCGTCGTCGCCCCGGTACGCCTCCAGCGGTTGCGCCATCTGCAACGGAAATCCGCGCGCCAGCAGTTCGTCGAAGATGTCTTGCACCTGCGGCGCGACGGCGTCGAGGACGACGACGCGCCCATCATCGTGCAGCTTGCCCTGGAAATCGCGATAACGGAACGAGACTTGCGCCAGACGCGCACAGGGTGCCGGATTCTCCGCGCTGAGCACCTTGGTTTCTTGCATCCGTGCACATTGCTGCGGTGTCAACGGCGCAACGCCGGCCGCTGCGCCGGTGCAGGACATCAGTGCCGCCATGGCGGGGAAAATGATCTTTGGAAAATGAGGGAATGGCAGCGGCATGCGATGGCGGACAGGAAATTATCGAAAGATTTCGTCGCGAATACTTACGCAAAGATGCGTCATTCTCCTACAAGACGCTACCTTTGTGGCGGGAACGATTGAAGACGAGGGTATCTAAATTTGTGGAGGTACTTGTCGTACCCATTCGTGTTCAACAACTCTTGGAGGCATCTATGTTAGTACGCCACGCAGTGTTAGCTTCGGTCATGTTCACGGCCCTTCTGGCCGGTTGCAACAAGCGCGATGAGGCGCCGTCAACACCCGCCGCCAGCGATTCATCGAGCGCCGCGCCGGCGCCGGCCGTGCCCAGCCCGCCAGCCATTGCGCCGCCGCCAGCACCGGACGCCGGCAGCAACGCAACCCCGCCAGCGACACCCCCGGCTGACAGCAGTACGAATACCGACAAGAAGCCCTAAGGAAACGATACAGGGAAAGACCCTGCATACGGGCGCTTCAGGCACCTCAAAAATATTGTGGATGTGTTTGGAATAAATGCGAACTTTGTTCGCACGAGGGAATCCTAAAAATGGTTGAACTGTTCCTTCAACCTCCCTCTTGAAAGGGATTTTGACCCGCAGGACTATGTCTGCGGGTTTTTTTTATGGATAACCCGCTTCAGAAGGCCGGCACCAGCGACCCCTTGAATTCGGTCTCGATGAAACTGCGCACTTCAGGGGATTGATATGCCTTGACCAGTTTCTTGACCCAGGGTTTGTCCTTGTCTTCGGTGCGTGTGGCGATCAGGTTGGCATAGCGGCTTTTGGCGTCTTCGACGGCGATTGTGTCGCGCTTCAGCGACAGGCCGGCCTTCTCAGCATAGTCGTTATTGATCGATGCCGCCGCCAGGTCGTCGAGCGAACGCGGCAGTTGCGCGGCGTCCAGTTCCACCAGCTTCAGTTTCTTCGGGTTTTCGATGATGTCGAGCGGCGTGGCATTGACGCCGTTTTCACCGACACCCGGCTTCAGTTTGATCAGGCCGTATTTTTGCAGCAGCAACAAGGCGCGATTGCCGTTGGAGGGATCGTTCTGGATGCCGATGCTCGCGCCTTGCGGCAATTGATCCACAGATTTGTACTTTTTCGAATAGATGCCCAGCGGCGCCGTGATGGTCAGCCCGACCGGCACGATCTTGTAGCCGCGCGCCTTGATCTGACTGTCGAGGAAAGGCTTGTGCTGGAAAGCGTTGGCATCCAGGTCGCCTGCGGCCAGCGCTTCGTTGGGCTGCAAGTAGTCGCTGAAGGTGACGATCTGGATGTCCAGGCCGTCGCGTGCGGCGACTTTCTTCACGACTTCAAACGTCTGCTCGGCATTGCCGACCGAGACGCCCACCTTGATTTTTGTCTTGTCCTGAGCCGATGCCGTATTGAGGCTCAATGCCAGCAAAACGGCCAGCACATTGATTGACCAGCGATGCATTTTTTCTCCCGATGATATGTATAGGCAAACACCCTGCAAAGGGTAGGGCCATGTTTGCATATCGGTTGTCGCGGGAGAAGGAAGGAATCCGCATGTCCATATGCGTCTTCCGTTGCCAGTTGGTTGCTAGCTTTTGGGGGATTTCAGAATCTTCTGCAGGATGCGATTGGGAGGCTCCTGGCAAATCTCGCACCAATCGATGAATTCCATGACGTCGACGTAGCGTTCGCCATTTTCCACTTTCGATATGTACGACTGCGTCTTGCGCATTTTCTGCGCAAGATCGGTCTGGGTCAGTTGCGCCTTTATTCGCACGGCTTGCAATTGCAGGCGTAACGCTTCGTATCGAGGTGTGTAGAGCATATGGTTATGCTATATTCCAAATTGGAATATTCCATTTGAGAATATTCTTGCTATGTCAGTCGCCAGGAGTGCGCTGTGTGAACGTTTTTTTATTTTTTATACCGACAGACAGGACCAGACGCACAAATCAGACAGAAAGGAAACGCGGTGCAGATAAAGACGTGACGTCGCGCGGCGAGACATCAGACAGGCATGAAGGGATGCCGGTCCTGAACGTCATGCAGCGGCTTGTTCAGCATGAGTGCGAGTGCCATCAATTTTGCAATTCCCATTAACAAGAATGAGAAAGAGTGATCATGAAATGGTTCTATAACTTGAGAATAGCGAACAAGCTGGTCATTTCGGTTGTTGGCGTGCTTATCCTGACGGCGATTCTCGGTGTTTTTTCCATTGCTCAACTGTCCCGCGTGAGTCAGGCCTCGACGGACATCAGCACCAACTGGATGCCGAGCATGCGTTCCGCGTTGCAGATGAAAGCCGCGTTGAGCCGGATCCGGGCTTCGGAGTTGCAGCATATCTTGTCGGACAACGATCAGGATTTCGGTTTTTACGAACGCGCGATTGCAGCCCAGTTGACGCAGTTCAAGGAGTTTGATGCCAAGTATCTCAGTTTGGTTTCAGAACCGGAAGAGAAAAAAGCGTATACCGAATTCAAGAAGAATTTCAATATGTATCTGGCCGAAAACGCGAAGGTGCTGGGTCTGTCGCGCGTCAAGAAAGTCGATGAAGCGCGCGAACTGGTGCGCGGCGATTCGACCAGGCTGTACCGGCTCATCAACGATCAGCTCGATCGCATGGGGGAAATCAGCGAAGCCGGCAGCGCCAAGGCCGATGAGGCCGCCATTTCGATGTATGAGAGTTCACGCATCTGGATCGTGGGCTTGCTGGCGGGCAGCATTATCCTGGGAATGCTGCTGGCTTTCTGGATTGCAAGAATTGTCTCACGCCCGTTGAATGTGGCCGTCGAGGTCGCCAGGCGCGTTGCCGAGGGAGATCTGACTGCACACATCGACGTGCAATCGAAAGATGAAACCGGTCAGTTGATGCAGGCGCTCAAGGCGATGAACGATAGCCTGCTGAACATCGTTTCACAGGTCAGGACGGGGACCGACATGATCGCCACGGCCTCCACCCAGATCGCGACCGGCAATTCCGATCTGTCCAGCCGCACCGAGGAGCAAGCCAGTTCTCTGGAGGAAACCGCCTCGTCGATGGAAGAGCTGACCTCAACCGTCAAGCAGAACGCCGACAATGCGCGCCAAGCCAATCAACTGGCGGTTTCCGCTTCCGAAGTGGCGATCCAGGGTGGCAGCGTGGTCGGGAAGGTGGTCGACACCATGGGCGCCATCAACGACTCGTCGAAGAAAATCGTCGACATCATCAGCGTGATCGACGGGATTGCCTTCCAGACCAACATCCTGGCATTGAACGCCGCGGTGGAAGCCGCACGCGCCGGCGAGCAGGGACGGGGATTTGCGGTGGTGGCGTCGGAGGTGCGCAGTCTGGCGCAGCGTTCGGCGTCCGCCGCGAAAGAAATCAAGGGGCTGATCGACGATTCGGTCGACAAGGTCGGTTCGGGCAGCAAGCTGGTCGCGCAGGCCGGCCAGACCATGACTGAAGTGGTGGCCAGCGTGAAACGCGTGACCGACATCGTCAGCGAGATTACCGCCGCCAGCCAGGAGCAGAGCGCCGGTATCGAGCAGGTCAATCAGGCCATCACGCAGATGGATCAGGTCACGCAACAGAATGCGGCGTTGGTGGAGGAAGCCGCGGCGGCGGCGCAATCCTTGCAGGACCAGGCCGGCAAATTGTCCGGGATTGTCGGCATTTTCAAGATCGAGCAGGAGCAATTGCAGGCGCCCGGCACGGCCAAACCGATCAACCCGCTCAAGCAGCAGATGGTGGACATTTCGCCGCGCGCGGCCGCGCTGAAGGGACAGACAGCGCCCAAGCTGGCGCCGCCCAGGAACAATGACGATGAGGAATGGGCGCAGTTCTGAGCAGGGTTGTCATGTTTTTGCCGCCGACGCCGCCTTGTCGCAAGAAAGGTGGCATTTTTTTGTGGCGCGAGTTTCTTTTCCGTGGACAAAAAGTGCAGGAAGGGGTTGATTTTTCGGGCAAAAATTGGGTAAAACGACAAAAATTTAAAAAAAGATGTCGGATATGACGAAAATGTTACACTCCTGACCCATGATTCCAAACATCGGTAAAAATGAGGAATCTTGTTGATAATGTGGCTTGGTCGCGTTATTACCTGAATCAATAAATAATTGGAGGAAATTCAATGAAATCCTTGAACCGTCTGACAAAAATTGCCCTGGCTGTTGGTGTTGCCGCATCCGTCGTTTCCTTTGCCGGCATGGCCCGGGCAGAAACTGTGAAGATCGCGATTGCCGGCCCGATGACTGGCGCCGTCGCCCAGTACGGCGATATGGTCAAGGCCGGCGCACTGACGGCAATTGAACAAATCAATGCCGCCGGCGGCGCTGGCGGCAACAAGTTCGAAGCGGTCCTGATGGACGACGCCTGTGAGCCGAAACAAGCTGTCGCGGTCGCCAACAAGATCGTCAGCGAAGGCATCAAGTTCGTCATCGGCCACGTCTGCTCGGGCTCGACCATTCCGGCTTCCGACATTTATGAAAACGAAGGCGTGGTCATGATCACGCCTTCGGCGACGGCGCCTCAACTGACTGAAGCCAAGCCGCACAAGTTCATCTTCCGCACCATCGGCCGCGATGACCAGCAAGGTCCCGCCGCCGCCAAATACGTGATCGAAAAGCTGAAGCCGAAGAAGGCTGCCGTGCTGCACGACAAGCAATCCTACGGCCAGGGCGTGGCGACTTCGGTCAAGGCCGGCCTGGATGCGGCGAAGATTCCTGTTGTCGTGTTTGAAGGCGTGAACGCCGGCGACAGCGATTATTCCGCCGTCATCACCAAGCTGAAATCGCAAGGCGTCGACTTCGTCTACTTCGGCGGCTACCATCCGGAAATGGGCCTGATCATGCGCCAGGCGCGCGAGCAAGGCGTCAAGGCCGTGTTCATGGGGCCTGAAGGCGTGGGCAACAAGGACATCACCGCGATTGCCGGTCCTGCTTCCGAAGGCATGCTGGTGACGCTGCCGGCCGACTTCGCCGCCGATCCCGCCAATGCCGCGCTGGTCAAGGCTTTCGCCGCACAAAAGCGCGATCCAAACGGTCCGTTCCAGATGCCTGCCTATTCGGGCGTGAAGGTGATTGCCGATGCGATCACCGCCACCAAGTCGACCGACCCGACCAAGGTTGCCGCGTACATCCATGCCAATTCCTTCAAGACACCGATCGGTACCATCGAATATGACAAGAAGGGCGACCTGAAGTCGTTCAAGTTCGTCGTGTTCACCTGGCACAAAGACGCAACGAAGACTGAAGCCAAGTAATTTTTTCATCGGCTTGCAGTAGTCGTCCTCACTGACGTCCCATGCAAATGCCCCATTGCGGTAAGAATGGGGCATTTGCACATCTATATTTGCCGGGTTTCCTATGAATGAACTGCTCCCTCAACTGACCCAGCAGCTCGTCAACGGGCTGAGTCTGGGCGCGATCTATGCATTGATCGCCATCGGCTACACCATGGTCTACGGCATCATCGGCATGATCAATTTCGCGCATGGCGAAATTTACATGATCGGTTCCTACGTCGGCCTGGTGACGCTCACCGCTATCGGCGTGCAGGCGGGCTATCCCTTGCCGCTGTTGCTGGGCGCCGCGCTGATCGTTTCGGTGGTGGTCACCGGCTTGTACGGTTGGACGGTCGAGCGCGTGGCTTACCGGCCGCTGCGCGGCGGGCCGCGCCTGGTGCCGTTGATTTCGGCTATCGGCATGTCGATCTTCCTGCAGAACTACGTGCAGATTGGCCAGGGCTCGCGCGACATGTCGGTGCCGGTGCTGATTTCCGGCGCCGTCGAGTTCCAGATGGGCAGCGATTTCACGGTAACGATTCCCTATTCGCGCATGATCATCGTCAGCGTCACCTTGCTGCTGATGGTGTGCCTGACGCTGTTCATCGCGCGTTCGCGCATGGGTCGCGCCTGCCGCGCCTGCGCTGAAGACATGGGCATGGCCAACCTGCTCGGCATCGACACTAATCGCGTGATTTCCTTCACCTTCGTGCTCGGCGCGATGCTGGCGGCGGTCGGCGGCGTGCTGATTGCGCTGACCATCGGCAAGCTCAATCCGTATATCGGCTTCATCGCCGGCATCAAGGCGTTTACTGCGGCCGTGCTGGGCGGCATCGGCAGCATTCCCGGCGCCATGCTGGGCGGCGTGCTGCTGGGGCTGGCCGAGACCTTTGCCGCAGGTTACCTGCCGGCCGAATACAAGGACGTGGTGTCCTTCGCCTTGCTGGTGCTGATCCTCTTGTTCCGCCCGACAGGTTTGCTGGGCAAACCGGACGTGGAGAAAGTCTGATGCCGATTACACTCAAAAACGCCGTGGCGGCGGCGATCCTGACCGCCATCCTGACCACGCCGATGCTGGGCCTGCAATTGAAGCTCGAAGGCTATCGCGTGGTCCTCAACGCGCACTGGACGCCGGTGCTGATTGCGGTGCTGGCGGTGTTCGTGTTCCAACTGATCAAGCCGTTCCTGGCGCGCAGCGCCAAGAAGATCCACCTGCCCGCATTGCCGCAGTTGCAGCCGCGCCAACAGCGCTACGGCTTGCTGGTGCTGCTGGCAGTCGCGCTGGTGTGGCCGTTCTTCGGTTCGCGCGGCAATGTCGACGTGGCGACGCTGGCGCTGATCTACGTGATCCTCGGCCTCGGCCTGAATATCGTGGTCGGTTTCGCCGGCCTGCTCGACCTGGGATATGTCGGTTTCTACGCGGTTGGCGGCTATACCTATGCCTTGCTGAATCAGTACTTCGGTTTCACGTTCTGGGAGTGCCTGCCGATTGCGGCCGGCATGTCGGCGCTGTTCGGCTTCGTCCTGGGCTTCCCGGTGCTGCGCCTGCGCGGCGACTACCTGGCCATCGTCACGCTGGGCTTCGGCGAAATCATCCGCCTGCTGCTCAACAACATGACCTCGCTGACCGGCGGTCCGGACGGCGTGTCGGGCATCCCGAAACCGACCGTGTTTGGCATCGAAATGGCGCGCAGCGCCAGCGTCGAGGGCGGCACCACCTTCCATGAAATGCTGGGCCTGACCTATCAGGGCGGGCACATGGTGATCTTCCTGTATTTCCTTGCCTTGCTGCTGGTGCTGTTCACGTATTTCGTGACCAGCCGCCTGATCCGCATGCCGATGGGGCGCGCCTGGGAAGCCTTGCGCGATGACGAGATCGCCTGCCGTTCGCTGGGCATCAATCCGACCAAGATCAAGCTGTCGGCGTTTACGCTGGGCGCGGCGTTCGCCGGTCTTGCCGGCAGCTTCTTTGCCGCGCGCCAGGGCCTGGTGAATCCGGAATCCTTCACCTTCATCGAATCGGCGCTGATCCTGGCGATCGTGGTGCTGGGCGGCATGGGCTCGCAACTGGGTGTGATCCTGGCGGCGATCCTGCTGACCGTGCTGCCGGAAATCGCGCGCAGCTTCGCCGAATACCGCATGCTGATTTTCGGCCTGGTGATGGTGCTGATGATGATGTGGCGTCCGCAAGGCTTGCTGCCGGCGACGCGTCCTCATGTGGAGTTGCCAAAATGACGGCGATGACGACAAACAATACTTTGCTGGAAGTCTCCGGCCTGTCGATGCGTTTCGGCGGCCTGCTGGCGGTCGACAGCGTGTCGCTGTCGGTGATGGACAAGGAGGTCTTCGCCATCATCGGTCCCAACGGCGCCGGCAAGACCACGGTGTTCAACTGCATCAGCGGCTTCTATCAGCCGACCAGCGGCGACATCAGCCTGGGCGGCGCGTCGATTGCGCGCAAGCCTAGCCATGTAGTGGCGCAGCAAGGCCTGGTGCGGACTTTCCAGAACATCCGCCTGTTCAAGACCCTGACCGTGGTTGAAAACCTGCTGGTGGCTCAGCACAACCAGCTCAACAACAACCTGGTATCGGGCCTGCTCAAGCTGCCGGGATATCGTCGTTCCGAAAAGGATGCGCTCGATCGCGCTGTCTACTGGCTCGACCAGCTCGGCCTGACGGCGCTGGCCAACCGCGAAGCCGGCACCTTATCGTATGGCTTGCAACGCCGCGTCGAGATCGCGCGCTGCATGATCACCAGGCCGCGCCTGCTGCTGCTCGACGAACCGGCCGCCGGCCTCAATCCGCAAGAGAAGCAGGAGCTGCAGCAACTGATCGACAAGCTGCGCCGCGAACACGGCGTCGCCGTGTTGCTGATCGAACACGACATGAGCCTGATCATGGGCATCTCCGACCGCATCCTGGTGATGGAGCACGGCAAGCCCATCGTCACCGGCACGCCGGACCAAGTGCGCAACGACGAGCGCGTGATCAAAGCCTACCTGGGAGAAGAGTGATGTTGCAGTTTGAACAGGTGCACACTCATTACGGCGCCATCGAGGCGCTGCATGGCGTATCGCTGAATGTGGAGAAGGGCGAGATCGTCACGCTGATCGGCGCCAACGGCGCCGGCAAGACCACCTTGCTCATGACCTTGTGCGGCAAGCCGCGCGCCTCGAGCGGCAAGATCGTTTTTGAGGGCGAGGACATTACCCGGCGTTCGACCCATGAAATCATGCGCATGGGCATGGCGATTTCGCCGGAAGGCCGGCGTGTTTTCCCGAGCCTGACCGTGCTCGAAAACCTCAAGATGGGCGCGTTCTTTGCAAAGAACGAGGAGATCGAGCAGGGCATCGAACATGTCTTCGGCTTGTTCCCGCGTTTGAAGGAGCGCGCACACCAGCGCGCCGGCACCATGTCCGGCGGCGAACAGCAGATGCTGGCCATCGGCCGTGCGCTGATGAGCAAGCCGCGCCTGCTGTTGCTGGATGAACCGACGCTGGGCCTGGCGCCGCTGGTGATTGCGCAGATCTTCGAGATCATCCGCACCATCCGCGACAACGGCGTCACGGTGTTCCTGGTCGAGCAAAACGCCAACAAGGCGCTGGGCGTGGCCGACCGCGGCTACGTGCTGGAAAACGGCCATGTCGTGCTGGCCGACACCGGCGCCAACCTGCTGGCCAACGACGCCGTGCGTAAAGCCTACCTGGGCCATGCTTAAGAATTAAGGGCTGTATCTATAATAAACTGACCTTGTCTACAGGAAAAAAAGGGACTTGCCGGTAATGCCATTCAGTTAAGCTTAATCAGCTTCGATTTTTGAAGTGAAAAGAGTCGTAAAAATAAGAGGCGCCGCTCCGAATAACTTCGCAGCGGCGCTTTTTTTGTTTTAACCGGACAGCATAGGGGTTTGCTGGAAACTTTTATATGGCTAACATGCTAATTTGACAACTCAAGGCTGAGGGGCTCGTATGCTATACGACGGAATCGAAGTAACTGATCTAAACGCGATTTGGTGGATTGAAGAAAATCAGCGAATAAAAGCGTTACCCATCATTAGCACACATAATTTTATAACTTTAGGTTCAAAAACCAAGAATGGCGGCGTAGTTCATACAGCCACCTCAGGTCGAACAATTAATGGTATTTCGGTGGCGTTAGTTGGCGATGAGGTGCGCTATCCAAACGGGGAAATTGCCTTCATCACCTCAGGCGCGGGCGCTGCATCGATATATGACGGAAAATGCCTTGCCGTAGAGGGTAGCCATGTCAGCAATGGCGACGGAATCGAAACCAGTAACCAGAAAGGCTACGGCATCGTTATCCGAGCAGGCATGCCACCCATCCCCGGTTTCCTCGAAGAGGGATACGTACCGCCTCCTTTGGAAGCCTTGCAGGGATGAAGCGCTTCTACATTTTCGAAGGTGACAAGACCTCATCTGGCGGGACGCCGATAGCGTCGCAAGACCACTCTACCTGGCATGGTCGCAAGTACATCATGCTTGACGATAAGGTCTACTGCCCGGCGTGTAAGAAGACCGGCACGGTCGTTGGACAAGGCGCGCGTCTAAATGACGACTGGATGGGAAAGCGTCCCGCCCTCAATGACGATATATGTGTTTGTGATTGCAGGCCGGCGCCAAAACTGATCGCTTATCAGGATAGTGATTGGCAGATGATGACCGCCGAAGAAGTCGCCTATCAGGGCGGCGGGGCGGCTCGGAACGTAGCTGCCACCGCCCCAACCTCGCAATTTTTTGGCTCAACACTTGGTGACGACGAGACTCACGCGATCCGGTTTCAAGCGCTCGATCCCGAGACGGGCGACCCTATGCCCAAGTGCGCCTACATCCTGATGCGCGAGAACGGCGCTCAGCATGGTGGTGTCACGGATCGAGAGGGCTTCACGGAGGTCATCGAAACCGCACGGCCTGAACAGATCGGCATCCACTTCATGTTCAAGTCTCCCAAGGGTGAAACCATTGATCGAGAGGACTTGGCAGCATGAGCGACATTCGCAACGAGGATCTCAAGACGGGCACCTTTGACACTTGGGCCGTCATCAAAGCCAAACGGGCTGTTGCGGTCAATACCGTGCAGGTGAAGGTCAATCACAAAGCCGCCACCCGGCAAGCGATCATCGTGTCGCTTCGGCGAGAAGGCTATACCGTTGAAACCCGTGCCCAGTGGAAAGCGAAAGAACCACCCGGAAGTCCGAAACGCGACTGGGACTATCACGGCATTGCGATCCACCATGCGGGCAACAGCTTTTCGTGTGAAGCGGACAGCGCAGAGCAGTTACGAAAAGCGGAACGCATTGACTTCGAGAAATTCGGCCATCTCAGCTATCACTATGCAATAGGCTGCGATGGATTGATCTACGAAGCACTCGATATTCGAAACAAAGGGGCACATATCGCGGTAGGCAATACAGGCGTGATCGGTATCGTCATGCTGGCAGACCTGAGCGTACACGGCGAAGCGTACAAGGAGGAATACCACGAAAAGTCCTTGCTTGGAAAGATGAGAGGAATTTTCGATTGGGTTCCGGATAAGGTGGATGTCGTGACCGATGAGCCGCCAGAAGTGCAAATAAAGGCGCTCTTCGCTTTGGTGAAAGCACTCCGGACCTATTTTCCCATCACCAGTCTTGGTGGTCATCGAGAATACCAGCGTTTGGCGACTCATGAAGGCAGAGCCTGTCCTGGCGCGTACGGGATGATTCTGGTGAATATGTTGCGCAACGACCTGAAGCTGGGAGGCCCAAAATGAGCCAACGGTTGTTGTCCATCACGCTGGCATTACTTCTGGTTATGACTGTATGGCTCTTTCTTGGCATCGAAGAGACACCTCGTGAGCATCGCACTGATTACGAGTTCTTCGCTAAGCAGATGCCAAGTCTTCAGGTTATTTATCGTAATCCCGCAGTCTGCGGCGAATGCGATGTTGAACCTTTTTCCACGCTATCCCCAGAAACGCTGGAAAAACTTTCCGGCTTTTGCCGGGTACGGTTCGGCCTAGATAACATTCGGGCATGCTATGCAGTCTTCGAGGAGATGCAGCGCATGGCGACTGAACGGACAGCCCAACCTGAGAAAACCCCATGAAGCGGCTCATTGCCATCGCAACGGGAGTCCTCATGTCAGCTTGTTCGAACAAAATGCATCAAGTATGGGTGGCAACCCGAAGCACCCCCGTGTACGCATCTCAGAGCGACACGGAAGAGAAAATTCTGTTCACGCTAGCAGCAGGCGATGCTTGTATTCCCTTGAGAGACGTTGTCATGAAGGTATATCTGCACACTGAGATGCAATGCAAAAACGGGCGCGGGTGGGTTATCGACAAACAAAATTTTGACATAAAATCGACTGGCTGACCCGAGTTACATCGTACGCGAATGACCATAGAATTTTTATTAAAGGCAGGTGTATGAAATTCTTTGTTTTATTTCTCCTATGTTTTGCGTCAAATTTTGCTATTTCTGACAGCCTGAAGATAGGTGAAAATATTGCCGGTGAAGTGATTCATAAAATAGATGCAGAAAAAATTACGAACGACATTTACACGCCTAATGCTTACCACTTTATAAAGAAAGATCAAAGTACCCCGACCTGCTCACTTGTTGACAGAAAAAACCAAAGTAACCTATTGGAGATAATGTCGCCGGAGGAAATGGAATACCCCAATTGTAATAAAATTTGGAGGCCGATCATAACCAAGATTGGTAGCGATTATTATGCTACGTATAGATATGACGTTGAAGATCCTAAGAAAGTTTTCACTTCGTCCTATCAACTGGTGAAAATTGCAAAAGACGGATTTTATAAGTGCAAGCAAAACGACTCAATCAACGAACTTCTTCAACAGAAAAAAACAAACACTTCTGCTGCGATTAGGGACGTAATAAAGATAATCGGATGTACTCCGCTTGCGGATGATCGTAGCGTTTGACGAAATTGATGTTCCGGCACACATCTCCAAATGAAACTTATTATCGTAATCCTCGGTGCTTATTTTCTCTGCCAATTTCTTCTGGCGCAAACGCCACTAGTATTGAATCAGACCTGCGCTGTTTTGTGGGAGAGTCTCCGCAAAAGACGAAACTCGAGATGATGCGATATTCGGACGATGCTAACGGCGGCTGGACAGGGGGATATATCAAATATGGAAAAAACAAACCTCCGATTACAATCGTCTAGCCGGTCAGCTTTGGCTGCGAAAATATGTCGTGCGTAAAGCGTATTTAGGCCGCGCTTAAATCACATTTCCGGCCGCGCGTTGTCAAGTTTTTCACAACGAGCGGCCGGCATTGTCGAATGTTTTGCCCGCTATAAAAAACCGGCAGGGCCGGTTACAGTAGATCACTTGAGCGAAGCAGCTATCCAGCAGCTTCGAGCGAGCATCAAGCCGATCACATCGAGGTAAACACATGTACCTACCCAGCCATTTTGCCGAACCGGACCGCAACGCCCTGCATCGCCTGATGCAGGAAAATCCCTTGTCGACATTGACTACGCTGACGCCGGTCGGCCTGAATGCCGACCATATCCCATTGTTGCTGAGCCCTGATGAGGGCGAACATGGCGTGTTGCGCGGCCATGTCGCACGCGCCAATCCGCTCTGGCGGGAATATGTGCAAGCGACCGAAGTGCTCGCAATCTTCCAGAGCGCCGACAGCTACATCTCGCCGTCGTGGTATTCGACCAAAAAAGAACACGGCAAGGTCGTGCCGACATGGAACTATGCAGTCGTGCATGCTGCCGGTCCGCTGCGCGTCATTGATGATGCCGAGTGGCTGCGCGGCTTGCTGAAGCGCCTGACCGCGCGTCATGAATCCTCCATGCCGCAGCCGTGGTCGATCGAAGATGCGCCTGCGGATTACATCGACAAGATGCTGGGCGCGGTGGTCGGCATCGAAATCGTCATCACAAGACTGGTCGGAAAATGGAAGGTCAGCCAGAACCAGCCGGCGCAAAATCGCGCGGGCGTGATCGACGGTTTGCGCAGCCTGGAACGGCCGGACGCCGCTGCCATGGCGGCGCTGGTGGCCGAGAAAAACAACAAGACGTGAATTGCAGCGCCGTGCAGGCGCTACAGGTCGTCGCCGGCAAAATGTCTTCCACGGCGAAGCGCCCCTGTGTCTTCCGCTTTCCGCTCAGATCACACCGCGGCGGATCTGATCCAGCTCGATCGATTCGAACAAGGCCTTGAAATTGCCTTCGCCGAAGCCGTCGTTGCCCTTGCGCTGGATGATCTCGAAGAAGATCGGTCCGATCAGCGTCTGCGTGAAGATCTGCAGCAGCAGGCCCTGGCCTTCGGTCGGCGCGCCGTCGATCAGGATCTTCAGTTGGCGCAGCGCCTGCAGGTCTTCCTTGTGGCCGGGAATGCGGCGCTCCACCAGATCGTAATACGTGTCGATCGTGTCTTGCAGCGGCACCTTGCGCTGATACAGCGTGCGCACGGTGTTGTAGATGTCGTCGGTGCCCAGCGCAATGTGCTGGATGCCTTCGCCGTTGTACTGCTTGATGAATTCCTCGATCTGCGATTTGTCGTCCGCGCTTTCGTTGATCGGAATGCGGATCTTGCCGCACGGGCTGGTCATAGCGCGCGACTTCAGGCCGGTCAGCTTGCCTTCGATGTCGAAGTACTTGATCTCGCGGAAATTGAACAGGCGCTCATAGAACGACGACCAGGTATCCATCGCGCCCCGCATCACGTTGTGGGTCAGGTGATCGATATAGGTCAGACCGACGCCCACCGGATGGCGCTCGACGTTGGGGAAGAATTCGAAGTCGATGTCGTAGATCGAGCCGCGCTCGCCGTAGCGGTCCACCAAGTACAGCAGCGAGCCGCCGATGCCCTTGATGGCGGGGATGTTGAGTTCCATCGGGCCGAGCTTGGCGGGCACGCCTTCGGCGCCCATCTCCAGCGCCCGCTTGTAGACCGCGGCGGCATCCTTGACGCGGAACGCCATGGCGTTGACCGAGGCGCCGTGGACCTTGGCGAACGCGGTGGCGTTACTGTCCGGTTCGGCGTTCAGGATGAAATTGATCTGGCCCTGGCGATATAGCGTGACGTTCTTGGAGCGGTGGCGGGCGACCGCCGAGAAGCCCATCGATTCCAGCACGGCGGCAATCGGCAGCGGATCCAGTGCGGCATATTCGACGAACTCGAAACCGTCGGTGCCCATCGGATTGTCGAACAGGTCGGTGGCGCTGCGAATGGAAGAAATCTGCGTGGTCTGGCCCATCATGGTCTCCTGGTGGTCGGAGCGGGCCGGCGCCTTGTGAACCCTTTGCACTCGCTCCGTGCTGGGTGGTATGTCAGGCTAGTTTATTGCAGTAAAAGTGCAAAATGTGATTGTTATATCCAAATTTTTCGCGGTATTATGCACAAATTATTCGTATTTGTGCCTAAAAAAGGGAATTATGAGTGCAATCACCGTAGACCGGTTTGATCTGGCCTTGCTGACCGAATTGCAGCGCGACGGTCACATCACCAACAGCGCCCTGGGCCAGAAAGTGCACCTTTCGACATCGCAGATCAGCCGCCGCGTGCAGCGTCTGGAAGAGGCCCACGTCATCGAGCGTTATACCGCAGTGCTTGATCCGGCGGTGGTCGGGCTTGGCGTCACGTCGTTCACCAGCGTCACGCTCGACCGCCAGGGCGAAACGCGCGGCGACCAGTTCGAGAAGGCAGTGCAGGACATGCCGGAGATCATGGAATGTTTTTCCATCACCGGCGAAGCCGATTATATCCTGCGCATCGTCGCGCCGGACCTGGCGGCATTTTCCGAATTCATGATGACGCGTTTGCTGCGCCTGCCGGGCGTCACCAACGTCAAGTCCAACATCACCATGAAACAGATCAAGCACTCGCACGTGCTGCCGCTGGACCATGTCACGCAACCGGCGCAAAGCCGTCAGCGCATCAAGTTTTCGTCCTGATTTGCAACGCCGGATTTGAAAGCAAGGCGCGGAGTGCCGGGCTGCGGTCGGCTTCTTATACTGCGATGACCGTGTAACTAAAAGGTGTCATCATGTCCAGTATGAATACCCGTAATGCCTCTTCCTCCGAAGCGGTTTCCAAGGCGTCCGCCAGTCCGGACGACTTGCGCTGGCAAGCGGTAACGCAGCGCGACAAAACCGCCGACGGCGCCTTCTATTACGCCGTGCGCACGACCGGCGTGTATTGCCGTCCGTCGTGTCCTTCGCGTCAGGCGCGCCGCGAAAACGTCGCGTTTTTCGATACCGGCATGCAAGCCGAGCACGCCGGATTCCGTCCCTGCAAGCGTTGCAAGCCGAACGAAGCGGCATTGGCCGAGCGCCAGGCGCAGGTGATTGCCGCGGCTTGCCGCGCCATCGAACAAGCCGAAGAATTGCCTTCGCTGGATGAACTGGCGCAGATCGCCGGCATGAGCCGTTTCCATTTCCACCGCGTGTTCAAAGAAAAAACCGGCGTCACGCCCAAGGCATATGCCGCTGCGCATCGCGCCCGGCGTTTGCGCGAGGAGTTGGCGCAAAGAGGCACCGTCACCGACGCAATGTACGAGGCCGGCTTCAATTCCAGCGGCCGCTTTTATGCCGAGTCCGGCGGCCGGCTGGGCATGACGCCGAGTGCCTGGCGTGCCGGCGGCAGCGGTGCGCAAATTCATTTTGCCGTGGCGCAGTGCTGGCTCGGTGCGATCCTGGTGGCGACCACGCAGAAGGGCGTCTGCGCCATCACGCTGGGCGATGATCCCGATCGACTGGTGCGCGATTTGCAGGACCAGTTTCCGCAAGCCGAACTGGTCGGCGGCGATGCCGAATTCGAAAAGCTGATCGCCCGGGTGATCGGTTTCATCGACGCGCCGCAAGGCGATCTCAACCTGCCGCTGGACGTGCGCGGCACGGCATTCCAGCAGCGCGTATGGCAAGCGTTGCGGGATATTCCGGCCGGCACGCGTGTCACCTATTCCGACATTGCCGAACGTATCGGCAAACCGAGTGCGGTGCGCGCCGTCGCCAGCGCCTGCGCGTCGAATGCGATCGCGGTGCTGATTCCCTGCCATCGCGTGGTGCGCATGGACGGTTCGCTGTCCGGCTATCGCTGGGGCGTCGATCGAAAGAAGGCGTTGCTCGACAGGGAAAGCGGATCGTGAAAGCGATCGTGACAGAGAGTGTGCAATGAGCGGCGACCTGTTCGCCGCCTTACGTGTCCCGGCGAGCGAATCCATCGCCGATGGCGCGACATGGTTGCACGCCTTCGCCGACGATTGCGCGGCGGCCTTGCTGCAGGCGCTGGAAGACGTGACCGCGCAGGCGCCGTTCCGGCAAATGCAGACGCCGGGTGGTTACACCATGTCGGTGGCCATGAGCAATTGCGGCGAGTTCGGCTGGGTAACGGACCGGCGCGGCTATCGCTATCAACGCGAGGATTCGCTGTCGGGTGTGGCATGGCCGGCCATGCCGGAAGTATTTCGCGATCTGGCGGCAAGGGCGGCGACGGCCGCCGGTTTCAGCGGCTTCAGGCCGGATGCTTGCCTGATCAATCGCTATATTCCCGGCGCGCGCATGTCGCTGCATCAGGACAAGAACGAGAGCGACATGCATCAGCCTATCGTGTCAGTCTCGCTGGGTTTGCCGGCGACGTTTCTGTTCGGCGGCGCGGCGCGGTCCGACAAAGCTGTGCGCATGTGCCTGGAAAGCGGCGACGTGGTGGTATGGGGCGGCCCGGCGCGGCTGCGGTTTCATGGCGTCGACACGCTGGCCGAAGGGGCGCATGCGTTGACCGGAAGGTGTCGTTACAACTTGACTTTTCGCAAAGCTTGTTGAGTTTCGAGACGATCCCCAAAATGGGGCGCAAAAAGACAAGCCGGTGCATAAGGTCTAAAATTCCGGTTTTCTTTCCCCATCACACATAGAGACAAACAGGCCATCATGGAGACAGCGCTTAACCCTCCGGAGATCCCACCGGCAATAGAAAAACAAGCGGCAGAGAAGACCGGCTTCCGCGTATTGGGAGCAATCAGTTTTTCGCATTTCCTCAACGACATGATTCAGTCGCTGCTGCTGGCGATTTATCCGCTGTTGAAGGGCAATTTCCATCTGAGCTTCGCCCAGATCGGCCTGATCACGCTGACATTCCAGGTGACCGCTTCGCTGCTGCAGCCGCTGGTTGGCCTGTATACCGACAAACACCCGAAACCGTATTCGCTGGCCATCGGCATGGGCTCGACGCTGTGCGGTTTGCTGCTGTTGTCGGTGGCGCCCAATTTCACCGTGCTGCTGATCGCCGCCGCGCTGGTCGGCACCGGTTCCTCGGTCTTTCATCCTGAAGCCTCGCGCGTGGCGCGCATGGCCTCGGGCGGTCGTCACGGCCTGGCCCAATCGCTGTTCCAGGTCGGCGGCAATGCCGGCAGCGCCATGGGGCCGTTGCTGGCGGCGTGGATCATCATTCCCGGCGGCCAGCACAGCATCGCGTGGTTCACCATCGCGGCGTTGATCGCCATCGTCGTGCTGCGCCAGATCGGTCACTGGTATCAACGCCAGCAACTGGCGGGCAAAACCAAGCCGAAAAAGAAGGCGGCAAGCCATGTCGAGCTGCCGCGCAACAAGGTCGTCATGGCGGTCGGCATTTTGTTGCTGCTGATCTTTTCCAAGTACTTTTACATGGCCAGCCTGTCGAGCTATTTCACCTTTTATCTGATCAGCAAGTTCCAGTTGTCGGTGCAGGATGCGCAGATCCACTTGTTCGTGTTCCTGTTCGCGGTGGCGATCGGCACCGTGCTCGGCGGCCCGATCGGCGATCGCGTCGGCCGCAAGCTGGTGATCTGGGTGTCGATCCTGGGCGTGGCGCCGTTTACGCTGATGCTGCCTTACGCCAATTTGTTCTGGACCGGCGTGCTGACGGTGATCATCGGCATGATCCTGGCGTCGGCGTTTTCGGCGATCCTGGTGTTTGCGCAGGAACTGATGCCGGGCAAGGTCGGCACGGTGTCGGGATTATTCTTCGGTTTCGCCTTCGGCATGGGCGGCATCGGCGCCGCGTTGCTGGGCAAGCTGGCCGACATGACCGATATCTTCTTCGTCTATCAGGTTTGCGCCTTCCTGCCGCTGATCGGCTTGCTGGCGGCTTTCCTGCCCAAGCTCGAGAAATCGCGCGCAGCATGATCGGCTTCGCCGGCTTTCCGCGCATGCAGCGGAAGGCCGGCGGGCTTCAGTTTTTCTTCTTGTTTCCTTCCTTCTTTTTCTTCTGTTCCTGCAGCAGCGCCAATACCGTCGCTTCTTCCGGACTCAGCGCATGGATGTCGCCGATCGGGTTGTCGTCCGCCTGCTGTTTCAGTTGGCCCACGGTCACGCCGTCCAGATACGCTGAAATCACGTCCGGATGCACGTAGCATTTGCGGCAAATTGCCGGCGTGTTTCCCAGTTTCTTGGCCACGTGTGCGATCGCCTGCACGATGTTTTTCCTGGCCTCGGCCTGCGAGTCGAATTGCCGGGGCTCGTCCAGCGCCGATGCAGCCAGCACGGTTCCGGCCCAGGTGCGGAAATCCTTGGCGGTGTAATTCTCACCCGTGACGTCACGCAAGTAGTCGTTGACGTCGCTTGAGTCTATTGCGTGCGTTTCGCCGGCCTCGTCGACGTATTGGAACAGCTCCTGTCCCGGCAGATCGAGCAGCTTGCGCACGATGCGCACCATGTAGGGATCGTGAAGCTTGATGGTGTGCTGCACGCCGCTCTTGCCGTGAAAATGGAATTTGATGTCGGCGCCGTCGGCCTTGACATGGCGGTTGTTCAGCGTGGTGATGCCGAACGATCGGTTGTTGCGCGCGTACTCTTCGTTGCCGATGCGCATGAGCGTGGCCTGCAACAGATAAACGACGGTTGCCAATATTTTCCGCTTGTTCAGGCCTGGTTTTTTCAGGTCGCGTTCCAGGCATGTGCGTATCTGCGGCAATGCCTGCGCGAACGCAATCATGTGCTGGTATTTGACCTCGTCGCGCACGCTGCGCCAGAGTGCGTGATAGCGGTATTGCTTACGCTGGCGGGCGTCGCGTCCGGTAGCCTGGATGTGGCCGTTGGCCCAGGGACAGATCCACACATCCTCCCAGGCGGGAGGTATCGCCAGCGCCTCGATGCGTGCGATCTCAGCCTCGTCGCGGACAGGCCGGCCTTCGCTGTCCGTATAGACGAAACTTCCGTGGCCGCGCGTGCGGTGGATGCCGGGAGTATCGTCATTGACATAGCGCAGGCCGCTTTCCCTGGCAAGCTGTTTTACTGTCCGGCCAGTCTGGTTCATTGTGGGCACGCAGTCAGCATGGCGGTGGATTGGTGCATGCATACGAAGAGCTTTCTTCAGGAGAGCTTGCGTTTGCGGGCAACGAAGGGTAGTGCTGGAATGGCAACTATGGCGAGGACAACCGACATGCGATACAGGTCAAAAGAAATCTTCTGCATGGTGCCTTCGTTGTGACGGCAGGAGG
>NZ_CBXX010000010.1 GCF_000577615.1 Herbaspirillum sp. RV1423 | reverse complement strand
CTGATCCGTGTCCTGACCGACCGCGGCACCGAGTATTGCGGCCGGCCGGAAGCACATGATTACCAGCTCTATTTGGCCCTCAAGGACATTGAGCACACCAAGACAAAGGTCCGGCATCCGCAGACCAATGGAATCTGTGAGCGCTTTCATAAAACCATTCTGCAGGAGTTTTATCAGGTCACCTTCCGGCGCAAGATTTACCACTCACTTGAAGAGCTGCAACGCGATCTGGATGATTGGCTGGCGTATTACAACAACGACCGCACACATCAAGGAAAGATGTGTTGCGGCCGGACACCGATGCAAACGCTAATTGACGGAAAGGAGGCCTGGCGAGATAAAATCACCACACTGAACAACTGAATTTGACCTGACAACTGCATACGTCAAACCGGGTGACTGTCAGATCAGATCGCGACTACTACATCTAATTCACTCAACTATGTTCAATGGCGGTAGTTTCTTCAGCGCTGCTATTAATTCATTGCTCTTGAGATGGATTGGGTACGTCTCCAACCTGAACCGCCGGGTAAACACGTGGGCTCGCTAAAAATATCTGCGCCGACGTCGCCACTCTTACCCAACTCTGCATTCATTCCCGTTTTTGCAATGAGCCCTTCTAAGACGAACTGAGGCTAAGCGACCGATTTTGGCGGCGGGTTCAACCGGCTGCGGCACCTGGCTATTTGTGGGTTATCGGACGAAACCCGATCTAGTGAAATCAAGCACCTAGCGCCCCTTGTGTTATTTACTCGTTCTTTTAGTAGCTGCACAAGGCTCCGGTTTGAGGCGCTAGATGCGCTTCGTCTTCGTTGTAGTAGCTTGTTCCCTTGCTGGTACAGAACAGTTGGTCGGCTTTCTTTGACCACAAAGCGAGAGCCACTTCGATTTCCGTCTTCAGGTCCGACGTCCGTGCATAAATAGTGCGCAAGCCTGTCGTGCTTTTGATGTTACGCCCCTGTCCGATGCGGATTCGCCGCGCCTGCAGGAATCGGTAAAGGAATGACAGCAATTTGAAACGGCTTGTAACAGGTGTTAATGCTAGCCGGTATTTGTAAAGATTTTACCGGGAAAGCCTGCTTCATTTCGATTTTGCCGTCATTGCCTCAATGCCATCCTTCGGCTTCCACCATCTCAGACAAGCACCCGAGATCATGAGCCAGATTCAACGTATCTTCGCATCGGCAGCGGCGCCGTTTCTGTCGGTTGCCGCCCGCCCTCGTAACGCTTTCTTTTTTTATCTTACCGACCGCGGCGGACGGAGCAGCTTGCCTGCTGTTGCGACAGGCGTTCCGTTCTGGAAAAGAGCGGTATTGCTGGCGTCCCTGCTCGCCGGCAGCGCTGCAACGCCTGCCTTCGGCGCCAGTTTTCATTGCAGTAATGCCGGTTCGGCGACGGAGAAGATCATCTGCGGCGATGCCGAGCTTTCACGTCTTGATGATCAACTGGGAAAGACGTACCGACAGGCCAAGGCAAAAGCCGCCGACCGTCGGGAGTTCGCTGCGCGCTCGGACGGTTTCTGGCGCTGGCGCGAAAAGAATTGTCAGACCCGCGAGTGCTTGCTTGACTGGTACCGGCAGCGCCAACTGGCATTGGAAGCAGAACTATCCGGGATCAATGCTGCGCCTACAGCATTGCAGTCCTTGCCTGCGCAGGCATCGACGGCGCCAGACAGCGTCCAAGCGGTCACGCCCGAGCAGGTCCGGGCAGCATTGGCGCAGGTGCAGAAGTTGATCGTCGAACCGGACCGCGGCAACCATCTGTTTCTGGTTGACGACGCACCGCAACCGGCGCGCGCCGTGCCGCTGCAAGCGCACTATGTGCGCGTGGTCGATGGTGAATATGTGTACGAAGATCCAAACGAAGCCACCTCGCTCGACGCCAGACCGGAAGTCCTCGTTCGCTATCGCGGCAAGCTGCATGGAGAATACACGCTGGAAGTGAGGAAAAAAACCAGCAAGCTCCGCTACACCTGCGACAGCGATTGCGCCTACATCAAACAGTTGATGCTTCCGGGCTATGGTTTGCACGACCTGGACATGGTCAGGAACGATCACACCTCGCTGGCGTCGATCATGATGCGGGATGCGATCAACGGGCTGTTGCTGGAGAGCGAGTAAGGCGGCAGGAGGCTATCGCAGCCGGCTCCCCAAATCATCGTCGAATCGGCCCAATAAGGCTTTTCGACTCGCTAATTTTCCGGGATCGCGGAGCGGAAATATGCCAGAGCGGCTTCAGTAAAAACGCAACGCAGCTATTCTCCGCGAGCCATCATCCATCGGCATATCCGACTCAGTACCCGTTGCCGCGATCGACCAGATTCAGTAACGGCTCACCCTGTTGCAAGCGGCGGATGTTTTCTTCGATCTGCTCAAGCACGCTGTCGTAACTGGCGGCGGCAGCGATGTGCGGCGTGACGATGACGTTGGGCGACGACCAGAACGGGCTGTCGGCCGGTAGCGGTTCCTTTTCAAAAACGTCGAGGATGGCGCCGCGCAGATGTCCTTCGTCCAGCATGGCCTGCACATCGGCCGAGACCAGATGGCCGCCCCGGCCGACATGAATGAGCGCCGCGCCGGGCGGCAGCGCGGACAGCGTGGTGCGATTGAGGATACCCCGGGTCTGTTCGGTGAGCGGCAGCAGGCACACCAGGATATCCGTGCCGCCGAGGAAATCATCGAACTGCGCTTCGCCGTGGAAACTCTCCATGCCGTCGACTGTCTTGGGCTGGCGCGACCAGCCGCGGACGTTGAAGCCCATGCGCAGCAATTCCGCGGCAACGTGCGCGCCAAGCCGGCCGACGCCCATGATGCCGACCCGGCATGAAGACGCCGCGGCCGGCGCGGTGCGGCGCCATATCCGGTTGCGCTGATTGGCGACGGCGCGGTCCAGATCGCGGTGATAGTAGAGCACGCCCCAGGTAATGAATTCCGTCATGGCGACGGTCAGGTCGGGCGCCACCACGCGGCATAGCGGCAGCGTCGGCAGCTCGGGATCGCACAGGATGTTGTCGACGCCGGCGGCGATCGCATGGATCAGGCGCAAGCGCGGGTAGCGCGCCAGCGCGCCGGGCGGAGGCGACCAGCAGACGGCGACTTCGGCCTGCGCTGCGTCGCTGTCGCCGGGCAGCAGCACTTCGATCGCGCGTGCACGCGTGCGCGCCAGTTCCGCGATTTTGGGGACGTCGGAACTGACGCCGAGGAAGACGACTTTGGTCATGTCTGGCTGCAATATTTTTTGCCTGAATTATTGACGATAGTCCGGCAGGTCGTTCTCGATCAGCCGCAACGCCGCCTGCCACGCCAAGTCCATGATGCCGCTTGCATTGTCGCCCGCGAATTGCTGCGCGGTGCGTTGCCGGACCGACTCAGGCGGCAGGCGTACGCCCTGTCCGCCAGAGAGGGCTGCCACCTGCGCCTGGCAGGCGCGCTCCAGGAAATAGATTTCATGGAAGGCTTCCGCGGCGGTTCCTCCGGCAGCCAGCAAGCCGTGATTGCGCAGGATCATGGCCTTGTGGGGGCCGAGGTTGGCAACCAGCCGTTCTCGCTCGGACAGATCGAGCGCGATGCCTTCGTAGTCGTGATAGCCGAGCTTGCCGTAGAACTTCATCGCATGCTGGCTGATCGGCAGCAGTCCATGTTCCTGCGCGGCGACGGCAATGCCGGCCGTGGTGTGCGTGTGGATGACGAAATGCAGGTCAGGCCGGGCATGGTGAACGGCCGAATGGATCGTGAAACCGGCGGCGTTGACGCGCTGCCCGGCGGGAGCGCCGTTGCCGGTCTTCAGCTCGCGGCCGGCATGGTCGACCCTGACCAGGTCGGACGCGCGCATTTCATGGAACAGCACGCCGTAGCGGTTGATCAGGAACTGATCCTCATGCCCGGGCAGGCGCGCCGAGATGTGCGTGTCGATCATGTCGGTCATGCGGAAATACGCTGCCAGCCGGTACAGCGCGGCCAGCTCGCAGCGCGTGTTCCATTCCGCATCGTCGATAGTCGGACCGCCGGCAACGTTGCGCATGGCTTATTTCCCCTGGTTCAGCGCGACCGGCATGCTCGACGATTGCAGCTTGTACTTGGCCAGCAGCTTGTCGTAGGTGCCGTTGCGTTGCAGGTTTTGCAGCGCGGTCATGACGGCGGCGCGCAGCACCGGTTCGGTCTTGGAGACGGGGATGCCGGTCTCCTGCTGGAACAGCGGCTGACCGAGCAGGACGTAGGTGTTGGCCTCCATGGTCTGGAAGTAGGGCAGCGTTTCGCTGCCCTGCACGGCGACGTCGATGCGGCCGGTCTTGAGCTGGGTGCGCGCGTCGACCGAGCCTTCGGTGCCGATCACGGTAATGGCGGCCTTGCCCTTGGCGACGCAATTGTCATTGCTCCATGCCGCGATCTGCGTCGGCCAGTTGGTGTTGCGGCTGGCGCCGACCTTGGTGCCGCAGACATCGGCAATGCCCTTGATCTTGGCGGCATTGGCCTGCAGCGTGAAGAATTGCGGGCCGGTCTTCATGTAGTCGATGAAGTCGGCGACTTTCTGCCGTTCGGCGGTGTCGCTGATGGCGACCATGGCGATATCGACGCGGCTGGTGGCCAGCGAGCTGAATACCTGGGCGAAAGCGGTTTCCTGGTATTCGACCTTGAGGCCGAGTTCCTTGGCGATGGCTTCGCCGAGTTCGATGTCGAGCCCCATCAACTGGCCGGTCTCGGGGTTCTTGTAGGCGATCGGCGGGTAGTTGGCCTGGGTGGCGATGACCAGCTTGCCGGCCTTCTTGATGCGCTCCGGCAGATCGGCGGCATGCGCCGACATGGCGCTCATGATGGCGATGGCGGCAGTAGCCAGCGCCATGCCGCGTAAGGCCGGCAATGTCTTGTGCGTCGAAAGTCGATTGAACAGTTTCACTTGATTCCCCTTGGTAAAAAGCCGACTAGGCCAGAATTGCCGCAATAAATTCCTTGGTGCGCGCATGCTGCGGACGCGTCAGTACTTCGGCCGGGGTGCCGCATTCCAGCACTTGCCCCTGATCCATGAACACCACGCGATTCGATACCTCCCGTGCAAATCCCAGTTCGTGCGTGACCACGATCATGGTCATGCCGGACAACGCGAGATCCTTCATCACGCTGAGCACTTCTCCGACCAGTTCCGGGTCGAGCGCCGAAGTCGGTTCGTCGAACAGCATCAGTTTCGGCCGCATCGCCAGCGCGCGCGCAATCGCCACGCGCTGCTGCTGGCCGCCCGACAGTTCGCCCGGATAGGCGCCCGCCTTGCCGGCCAGGCCGACGCGCTCAAGCAGGGCTTCGGCTTCGTCGCGCACTTCGGCGCGCTTGCGCCGTTGCACCACGACCGGACCTTCCATGATGTTCTGCAAGGCGGTCATGTGGCCGAACAGGTTGAAGCGTTGAAACACCATGCCGCTGGCCAGCCGCTGACGGGCGATCTCGCTGTCGCTGAGCTCGCGCAGTTCGTCGCCCTTGCGACGGTAGCCGCACAGCTCGCCGCCCAGCCAGATGGCGCCGTTGTCGATGTGTTCGAGCTGGTTGATGCAGCGCAGGAAGGTGCTCTTGCCGGAACCGGAAGGTCCGACGATGCACATCACTTCGCCGCCGGCGACTTGCATCGAAATGCCCTTGAGGGCGTGGTAGGCGCCGTAATATTTGTGCACGTCGTGCGCGACCACCATCGGTGTCGGTCCCGATCCACTCATGGCTGCGCTCCTTCGCCAGTGATGGCCCGGATCGCTGCGGCAGGCGGCTTGTTCGGCTTGACGTTGCGACGCTCGTTGCGCGCAAAAGCCTTTTCCAGAAAATGCTGGCCGATCGAAAACACCGTCACCACAGCCAGATACCATACCGTCGCCACGATCAGCAACTCGATCACGCGCGCATTGGCGAAATAGATGGTCTGGGCGTTGTGCAGGATTTCGGAAAACTGGATCACGCTGGCCACCGAAGTCAGCTTGATCATGCTGATGACTTCATTGCCGACCGGCGGGATGATGACGCGCATCGACTGCGGCAGGATGATCCGGCGCAGCGCCGTCAGGCGCGTCATGCCGATGGCCTTGGCGGCTTCGGTCTGGCCGTTGTCGACCGACAGGATACCGCTGCGCACCACCTCGGCGGTGTATGCGCCCTGGCCGATGCCCAGGCCGAGCAGGCTGGCGACGAACGGCGTGATCAGATCAACCGTGCGCGCCTCGAACACGCCGGGAATGCCCATCATCGGGAACACCAGCGCCAGGTTGAACCACAGCAGCATCTGCAACAGCAGCGGCGTGCCGCGGAAGAACCAGATATAGAACCCGGCGATCGCCCGCAGCATCGGATTGGGCGACATCACCATGACCGCAAAGATCACGCCAAGCACGATGCCGATCGTCATCGCATAGATGGTCATCAGTATCGTGTTGAGCAGGCCGTGCATGATGACCTTGGCGGTCATGAATTGCGCGACGACCTTCCATTCGATCTGGCCGTGGGCGAAGGCGTTGATGATGAAGGCAAAGATCAGCAGGATCAGCGCAGCCGAGAACCAGCGTCCGTAGAAGCGGCGCGGCACGATCTTCAGGTGATCGACGGCGAAAGGGGACGGCGACGTCATCATGCGGCACTCGCGAGGGAAGACGCCGCCGGGTTGCCGCACCAGTCGCGTTGTGCAGCGACGGTTTTTTGCAGCCGCTGCAATTGCGCGGCGACTTGCGCCGGCGCGGTGCCGCCATAACCGCTGCGGGCCTGGACGGCGGCTTCCGGCGTCAGCATGCTGCGCACTTCCGGCAGCAGATGCGGGCTGATCGCCGCCATCTCGGCATCGCTCAGTTCATGCAATTCGACATGCTTGTCTTCGCACAGCTTGACCATGGCGCCGGCGATTTCATGCGCGGAAGAAAACGGCACGTTGCGCCGTGCCAGCCAGTCGGCCACTTCAGTCGCCAGCGTGAACCCCTGGGTGGCGTCGCGGCGCAGTGTGGCGATGTTGACGCGCATCGTGCGGATCATACCGGCCATGGCGGGCAGCACCTTGTGCAAGACGTCGACCGCTTCGAAGGCGGCGAATTTGTCTTCCGCCAGATCGCGGTTGTAGGAAAACGGCAAGCCCTTCAAAGCCACCAGCATCGTCGTCAGCATCCCGATCAGCCGCGCTGCGCGACCGCGAGTGAGTTCGGCGATGTCGGGATTTTTCTTTTGCGGCATGATCGAGCTGCCGGTCGAAAAACTGTCGTCCAATTCGATCCACCGGAACTGGCGCGAGGCCCACAGCGTGACTTCTTCGGACAGGCGCGACAGATGCACGCCCAGCATCGCGGCGACGAACAGGAATTCGGCGACGTGATCGCGGCTGCCGACGGCGTCGATGGAGTTTTCGCAAGGGGCCTCGTAACCGAGGTCGGCGGCGGACAGTTCTGCTTGCAAGGCAATTGCCGATCCGGCCATGGCGGCGGCGCCCAGCGGCGAGCGCGCGCTGCGGCGATCCCAGTCCATGAAGCGCGACATGTCGCGGCTGTAGGTTTGCGCATGGGCCAGCAACTGGTGCGCGAATACGATGGGCTGCGCCGCCTGCAAATGGGTGAAGCCCGGCGCCAGCGTTTGCATATGCCGGCCGGCCTGCTCCATCAACGCGTCCTGCAAGTCGAGCAGCAAGGCGCCGATGGCGCGGCTCTCGGCACGCAGATATAGCTTCAGATTGTTGGCGGCCTGGTCGTTGCGCGAACGGCCCGCGCGCAACTTGGCGCCGACGTCGCCCAGCGCATCCACCAGGATGCGCTCCATGAAGGTGTGCACGTCTTCATCGGCGGGCGAGGGCACGATGTCGCCGCGTTCGACGGCGATGTCGAGTTCGCCGAGTTTGGCGACGATGGCGCTGCATTCGTCCTCGCTGAGCAGGTTGGCGCGCAGCAGTTCCCTCGCATGCGCCTGCGACGACACGATGTCGAAATGCGTCAGCCGGAAATGCGCCATGCCGCCGCGCGACAGGTTCATCAGGGCTTCGTCAGGGGCGGAGCGAAAACGTGCGCCCCACAGCCGGGTTTCATTCATGGAATGCCATCCTTGGAATTCGGTTAAACAATATTGATCGGACGTGACGCCGGCATCAGGCCCGATACTTCACGCCGGGAAATACGCACAACATTTCATACGCCAGATTGGCCGCCACCAGCGCCGTCGTGCCGGCCTGGTCATACGGCGGCGACACTTCGACGATATCGGCGGAAGCAATATTCAGGCCTTTGGCGCCGCGGATGATCTCCATGCCTTGCTGCACCGTCAGGCCGCCGATCTCCGGCGTGCCGGTGCCGGGCGCAAATGCCGGGTCGAGGCCGTCGATGTCGAAGGTCAGGTAGACCGGGCCGTCGCCCATCTGCGCTCGCACTTCTTCCATCAGCGGCGCCAGCGACTTGTTCCAGCATTCTTCCGCCTGCACCACGCGAAAACCCTGGGTGCGGCACCAGTCGAAATCGTCGGCGTGATAGCCGGTGCCGCGCAGACCGATCTGGACCACGCGTCGCGGGTCCAGCAAACCTTCCTCGAAGGCGCGCCGGAACGGCGTGCCGTGGGCGATCTTTTCGCCGTTCATGGTGTCGTTGACGTCGGCGTGCGCGTCGACGTGGATCAGGCCGACCTTGCCGTAGGTTTTGTATAGCGAACGCAGGATGGGCAGCGTCATGGTGTGGTCGCCGCCCATGCTGATGGTCTTGCAGCCGGTGGCGTAAATGCGGTCGTAGCCGGCTTCGATCATGCGCACCGAATCCAGCAGGCTGTAGGGGTTGAGGGCGATGTCGCCGATGTCCGCCACTTTGAGCGAATCGAAAGGCGCGGCGCGGGTCGCCATGTTGTATGGGCGCAGCAGCACCGATTCGGTGCGTATCTGGCGCGGGCCGAAGCGCGTCCCGGAACGGTTGGACGTGCCGATATCCAGCGGCACGCCGACGAAACCCACGTCCAGGCCGGCCGGATCTTCGACATACGGCAGGCGCATCATGGTGGCAATCCCCCCAAAACGGGGCATCACATTGCCCCCCATGGGCTGATACAGTGCATGTTCCATCGATGAGAGTCCTTGTAAATTTAGTCCGTTTTTCCGATTGTAGCGGCGGATTAAAGAAACAAATATGCGTATCTGGCGACGTTTGCATCGATTGGCATCGATGTATAAACTCAAGGTTTTACACACTCGGAATTGTTTCATGCTCAACAATGTATTCGATCTGGATATTCGCCTGATCCGGGTGTTTCTGACGGTAGTCGATGCGCACGGCGTGTCGGCCGCGCAGTCCAAGCTCAATGTCGGCCAGTCCACCATCAGCGCGCAGCTCAGCGCGCTGGAGACGCGACTCGGCTACCGCCTGTGCGAGCGTGGCCGCGCCGGTTTCCGCCTGACCGCCAAGGGCGAGAAGTTCGCCGATTCGGCGCGGCGCATGATCGAGGCCTTGTCCGAATTCGGCATGGAAGCGCGCAATCTCGACAAGAAGCTGGTCGGCAGGCTCAGCATCGGGCTGATCGGCCACACGCCGACGCATCAGAACACGCGCCTGTCCGAAGTCATCCGGCGCTTTCGCCAGCGCGACGAAGCGGTGCGCCTCGACCTCGTCGTGCGCACGCCCAGCGAACTGGAAGAGATGCTGATCAACGGCAGCATCCAGGTGGCGATCGGCTATTTCTGGCGGCGCGTGACGGCCTTGCAATACACGCAACTGATGTTGGAGCGCCAGGTCGCCTACTGCGCGCCGCCGCATCCGCTGTTCTACAAGGAAGATGAGATCGAACCGGCGGAAGCCGCCGGCTATAGCTGGGCCTGGCGCGACTACCCGGTGCCGCCCGGCCATGTGCCGATCCACCGACGCAACATCATGGCCGTGACCGGCAACATGGAGGCGATGTCGATCCTGATCCTGTCAGGCCAGCACCTGGGTTACCTGCCGGAAGAAATGGGCCGCGAGCACGTCGCGCGCGGCGCCATGAAAGCGCTCAACCGCAGTGAGTTGTCGTACGAAGTCGGCATCAGCGTGGTGACCAATCGCGCCAGCGCCAATGAACCCATCGTGGCGGCGTTTCTGGAGGATTTGAAGTCCGTGCAATTATGAAACTGAAGACCGTTCACGGTCTGCTGCACGGTCTTCGTGTGTCAGGTCGGGCGGATGATCGTGCAGGCGTCTTCGCCGACAACTGTGGTCCAGGGCCGCACCCGCCATTCGGCAACGACGCCGTTGATGACGTAAGGATCGTTCCTGGCGAAATCGGCGACGATGTCGGGCGAGTCCGCCTTGAACAGCAACATGGCTTCGTCTTCCGGGTTGCCGAGTGCGCCGCCGAGGATCAGTTCGCCGCGCGCGTTGGCGTTCCAGGCGAATTTGAGATGGTCGTTGCGAAACGGCAGTTTGACGGTCTTGCTGTCTTTGACGAAACGGTAGAACAGAATGTAGTGCATGGTGTTCTCTCTTCGGGAGTGTGGGGATGCAAAGACGCCGCTGTCGATGCAAGTTCGCGGCAGCCCTTATTGTTTTGCAGTGCCGCCGGGTTTGTCAAACAAGGCGCTTGCGAGGCGCTCGATTATGCGATTCGGCAACATGGCGAGGCTGACGTTTCGCTGACCTGCCGCTCCGTTTTCCACCGCACCGGCAGCTCGCCCGCACATCGCCCGGACAGCCGTCAATAGGGTATTTCCTTGGTTGCAGTTTCGATGGTCGTCGGGTAACATCAGCCGTCCGCTATATCCGACGCTGTATATAAAACTATTAGCGAAAATTATTGGCGGCGATATGCCATTCGCATGATGTCATGATGTTTGTTTGCAGCAATGGAAATATTGCGTCCAGGCAGATGAGTGACAAGCCAGGCAGTGTTGTCAGCAAGTCATAAAACGGTTGCACACGAAGGGGGCCGTATTTCAGTCATTCTTACCGCCGGGGGGACGGTGATCCGCCGCCGCTTTGTCCGCATCGCTTGTGTCTGCAGCCTGTTGTTCATGAGTTGCATTGCCGGTATTGCTCAGGCGTCCGGTCCCGATTGTTCCCGTCCTTACACCCTCGCCCTGCACGATCACGGCTTGCTCTATTCCGCCGATACCGACACCGGTATCGACAAGGACTTTGCCGATGAATTGATTCGTCGCAGTGGCTGCAAAGTCGGCGTCAGCCTGATGTCGCGCGCGCGCATCTGGCAACTGATCGAATCGGGCGCGCTCGATTTCAGCCTGTCCGGCATCGCCGATCCGGAGCGTCGCCGCTTCGCTTCCTTCGCCTGGTACTTCAGCAACAAATACTATCTGCTGGTGCGCAAGGATGCCGGTATGCGCCAGCTCGGCGAGTTCGAGCGCAGCGAGACTTTCCGGCTGGGCGTGATCCGCAGTTTCCGCTACAGCGAATCGGCCAACCGTCTGGTCGACAAGCTCTCCGCCGCCAATCGCGTGACCCAGGCCGGCGGTCTCGATCCGCTCTACCAGGCGCTGCTGGCCAATCGCATCCAGGGCATGATCATGGAACCGTTCGATTATCCTGCGGTGGAAGAGAAGCACATCCGCGATGTCACCGCGATCATCGAATTCAACGATCCGCCGGTTCCGCACGGGCTGATCATGTCCAACAAGGCTTTACCGAGCGCCGAGCGCGACAAATGGCGCTCGCTGGTCGACGAGATGCGCGCCGACGGCACCATCCGTCGCATCTTCGAGAAGTATTTTTCTTCGTCGCTGGCGGCGTCGATGGTCAACTTCCAGGCGGCGCCGTGAACTGGTTGCGGCAACTCCTGCTGCCGTTGGCGATCCTGTTTGCCGGCTTGTGCGTGACCTGGCTAGCCTGGGATCACGAACGCGAAGCATCGCACAAAGAACTGCGCGCGCAATTCGATTTTTCGCTGCGCGAGGCGGTCAGCCGGGTCGAGCAGCGCGTTGCCAGCTATGAGCAGATGCTGCATGGCGTGCAGGGATTGTTCGCAGCCACCGGTACCTTCGATCGCGCGGCGTTTCGCGACTATGTCGCGGCGTTGAACCTGGACGCCAATTTTTCCGGCATCCAGGCCATCGGCGCGGAGGAATTGATTCCCGCTTCCGGCAAGACCAGGCATATCGCGGACATGCAGCGTATGGGCTTTACTGACTACGCCATCCGGCCGGAAGGCGAACGCAGCGAGTACGCGCCCATCGTCATGCGCGAGCCCTACGTCGGCCGCAACCGGACTCCCTTCGGTTTCGATCCCTGGTCGGAACCGCATCGCCGCCGCGCCATGGAAAAGGCGCGCGATTCCGGCATGGCGGCGATTTCCGGCAAGGTGCGGTTGGACCTCGACAGCGAAATCGAGGCGCAACCAAGCTTCATCATGTATCTGCCGATCTATGCGCGCGGCAAGCCGCAATCGACCATCGCCGAGCGCCGCGCCAACCTGATCGGCTGGGTGCATGCTTCGTTCCGCATGAGCGACATGATTGCCAGCCTGTACGGCGAGCAGCCGATGGGGGTGGCGTTTGCGATCTATGACGGCGTCGAGCTGTCGCCGGATGCGATGCTGTATCACTCGGCCGGCGCCGACCCTGGTCCGGGACAGAAGGCGGGGGTGATTTCCGCGACCGAATATCTGGTGGTGGCAGGTCATAACTGGACGCTGACGATGAATACCCAGGACGACTTCAACAGCCGTTTCGGTCGCAACGCGGAAGTGCAGACCGCGTTGACCGGCGTCGGCCTGAGCCTCTTGCTGGCGCTGCTGGCCTGGCTGCTGATGTCGAGCCGCCGCCGCGCGATTCGCCTGGCCGGCAAGATGACGACGGAACTGCGCGCCAGCGAAGAGCAATTCCGCGCCATCGCGGACTGCACCGTCAACTGGGAAGTCTGGTGGGGCCTGGACGGCAAGCCGCGCTGGATCAACCCGTCGGTGCTCCATTACACCGGTTATACCGTCGAGGAATGCATGGCGATGCAGGACTTCAAGAGGCAGTTGATCTATCTCGAAGACCTGTCGCGCGTGACGACGGGGTTCGACAAGGGGCTGCAGGGCGAGCGCGGCGACGATCTGGAGTTCCGTTGCGTGCGCAAGGACGGCACATTGGTCTGGCTGTCGGTGTCGTGGATTCCGATCACCGACGCCAACGGTGCGTTCACGGGTTTCCGCACCAGCGGGCGCGACATCACCGAACGCAAGCAGGCCGAGGCGGAACTGCGCATCGCCGCGGTGGCCTTCGATTCGCTCGAAGGGATGATGATCACCGACGCTGACAACAGAATCCTGCGCGTCAACCAGGCCTTCGCCGAAATCACCGGCTACTCTGCCGCGGAAGTCATCGGCAAGACGCCGCGCTTGTTACGCTCCGACCGCCACAGCCCGGCGTTCCATCGCGCCATCTGGGAGAGCGTGCGCCATTCCGGCGGCTGGCAGGGCGAGATATGGAATCGTCGCAAGAACGGCCAGGTCTATCCGGAATGGCTGACCATCTCGGCGGTGAGGGGCGACGACGGCGTGGTCACGCATTATGTCGGAACGCATCACGACATCACCGAGCGCAAGATCGCCGAAGAGCGCATCAAGGAACTTGCCTTCTTCGACGCGCTGACGCGCCTGCCCAATCGTACGCTGCTGTTGGACCGCCTCAAGCAGGCTATCGCCGTCAGCACGCGCAACAAGACGTGCAGCGCTTTGCTGTTCATCGACCTCGATCACTTCAAGACACTCAACGACACGCTCGGCCACGACAAGGGTGATCTTTTGCTCAAGCAGGTGGCGCAGCGGCTGGCGATCAGCGTGCGCGCCAACGACACGGTCGCACGCGTGGGTGGCGACGAGTTCGTGGTGGTGCTGGAAAGCCTGCATCGCGATCCGCAGGAAGCCGCCAACCAGACCAAGGCCATCGGCGAAAAAATCCTCAGCGTGCTGGATACGCCATACCAGCTCGACGAAGTCGAATACCGAGCCACCGCCAGCGTCGGCGCCACCGTGTTCCGCGGCCGCCAGGTCCCGATCGACGAGTTGCTGAAGCAGGCCGACCTGGCGATGTACAAATCCAAGGAAACCGGCCGCAATGCAATGAGCTTCTTCGACCCGGCAATGCAGACCGTGGTGCTGGAACGGGCCGCGCTCGAAGCCGGCCTGCGCAAGGCCATCGACGGCGGCCAGTTGATCCTGCACTACCAGGCGCAAGTGGTGGAAGGCGGCCGCGTCACCGGCGCCGAAGTGCTGGTGCGCTGGCAGCATCCGCAGCGCGGCATGGTGCCGCCGGCCGAGTTCATCCCGCTGGCCGAAGAAACCGGCCTGATCCTGTCGCTCGGCAACTGGGTCATGGAAACCGCCTGCAACCAACTTGCGTGCTGGTCGGAGCGCTTCGAGACCGCGCACCTGAGCATCGCGGTCAACGTCAGTGCGCAGCAGTTCCGCGAAGCCGATTTCGTCGAGACGGTCTCGGCCATCCTGGAACGCACTGGCGCCAATCCCAGAAGGCTCAAGCTGGAGCTGACCGAAAGCCTGCTGGTGGATAACGTCGAAGACATCATCCAGAAAATGTACATACTCAAGGCCAAGGGCGTCGAGTTCTCGCTGGACGATTTCGGCATCGGTTATTCGTCTTTGTCCTACCTCAAGCGCCTGCCGCTAAACCAGCTTAAAATCGACCAGTCGTTTGTGCGCGATGTCCTGATCGATCCTAACGATGCCTCCATTGCCAAGACGATTGTCGCGCTGGCGCAAAGCCTTGGCCTGGGAGTCATTGCCGAAGGCGTCGAGACGGATGCGCAACGCAATTTTCTGGCCGATGCAGGATGCCATGCCTATCAGGGCTATTTCTTCTGCCGGCCGGTGCCCCTGGAGGATTTTGAAAAGTTCGCCCAGGCATTTGATCCGATACCAGGGCCTGTCTACAATTGATTTTTAGAGGAGTAAGCATGTCCGATATTTCCGCTTTTCCGATCACCGGAAAATGGCCCGCGCAACATCCCGAACGCATCCAGTTGTACTCGCTGCCGACGCCCAACGGCGTCAAGGTGTCGATCATGCTGGAAGAAGCCGGCCTGGCCTATGAGCCGCATCTGGTCGGCTTCGAGACCAACGACCAGATGTCGCCGGAGTTTCTGTCGCTGAACCCCAATAACAAGATTCCGGCGATCCTCGATCCCGACGGCCCCGGCGGCAAGCCGTTGCCGCTGTTCGAATCGGGTGCGATCCTGATTTACCTGGCGGAAAAAAGCGGCAAGTTCCTGTCGCAGGATCCGGCCGAGCGCTATCAGACCATCCAGTGGTTGATGTTCCAGATGGGCGGCATCGGCCCGATGTTCGGCCAGCTCGGTTTCTTCCATCGCTTCGCCGGCAAGGAATATGAAGACAAGCGTCCACGCGACCGTTACGTCGCCGAATCGCGCCGCCTGCTGGGCGTGCTCGACCAACGCCTGGCTGGCCGCGAATGGGTGATGGGCGAGTACAGCATTGCCGACATTGCGATCTTTCCGTGGGTGCGCAACTTGGTCGGCTTCTATGAGGCGGGCGACCTGGTCGGTTTTCAGGATTTCAAGAACGTCAAACGCGTGCTCGATGTTTTTGTGGCGCGCCCGGCCGTCGTCAAAGGATTGGCGATTCCTGCGCGCGGCTAAGCAGTCGTCGGCAATACGTTCCATAAAAATCGCCGGTCGGTGCACGACCGGCGATTTTTTTGACGATCGGCAGTGTGGCGGAGACAGGATCGGATCGCTCCAACTTTGACGCAAGAGCGCTTTTACCGGGTGATTCATGCCATGAAATCATCCGTCTGGCGGGAGGTAATCATGTCGTTCGATGGACGTTTGCTGGCGGGAGTCAGCGTGCTGGCGGCGGTGATCGAGCGCGGCACTTTTGCGCGCGCGGCGGAAGCGTTGAACATGTCGGACTCCGGTGTGAGCCGTGCGGTCGCCCGTCTTGAAGCGCGCGTGGGCGTGCGGCTGCTGGACCGCACCACGCGTTCGATGAATCTGACCGATGAAGGCAGGCGCTTCTATGAACAGGTGGCGCCGCTGCTGGCGGGCATCGAGGAAGCCGCCATCGACGCTTCCGGTTCTGCCAGCGCCGTGCGCGGACGGCTGCGCGTCGACCTCGATCCGTTTTTTTCGCGCCTGTTGCTGGCCGAGCATCTCGGCGCCTTCCTTGAAAAATATCCCGATCTCACGCTGGAATTGACCACGCGCGAGCATGCCGGCGACCTGGTTGTCGACGGCATCGACGTCGCTATCCGCTTCGGCAAGCCGCCGAGTTCGACGACGGTGGCGCGCAAGCTGCTGGAGACGCGTATCCTGACCGTCGCTTCACCGGGCTACCTGGCCAGGCACGGTCGTCCTTCCCATCCCTCCGAACTGGTCAATCACACCTGCATCCACTTCCGCGATCCCACCACCGGCCGGCCGTATGAATGGGTGTTCCACAAGGGCCGCAAAGTCATCGAAGTGGAGCCGCCGGGCCGCCTGATACTCAACGATTCCGGCACCATGCTGCTGGCGTGCAGCGCCGGTGCGGGCATCGCGCAGATACTGGCGCTCGGTGCGCAGAACGTGCTGAAGCAGGGGCAGCTTGTGGAGATTTTTCCCGATTGGCCGGATGAACGTTTTCCGCTTTATGCGCTCCATCCTTCACGTCATCGACCACCGGCAAAGGTGCGCGCCTTCATCGATTTTGCGCTGGAAGCCGTGCGTTAGACGGTATTGACGGAAGATTCCGTGTTGGGTCGACAGACACAAAACGCAAAATTTCCCAATTGCCGTACAATTCCGTTGTGCGATGCACCATCGGATAGCGCACTGCTGTTACCCGCTACGGGCCGACCCGGCGGTGCGATCTCGCTTTCCCGCATTTTCAAGATATTCCATGGAACAAATCATTGTTTACATCATTCCGCTGTTTCTGCTGCTGATCTGCGCGGAATTGGCGTACGGCTATTACCGCCGACGCAATACTTATCGCCTGAACGACGCGATCAGCAGCCTGAGCCAGGGACTGATCAGCCAGTTGGTAGGGCTGGTGACCCAGTTGTTCCAGATCGGCCTGTATGCACTGGCGTACCACGCCGTGGCGATCTTTCCGCATGCCCGCTTCTGGCAAGGCGTGCCGGGATGGATTGTCGCCATCGTATTATTCGACTTCTGTGATTACTGGCTGCACCGGATGGGGCACGAAAGCGCGATCATGTGGGCGGCGCATGCCGTGCATCATCAAAGTCAGGATTTCAATTTTTCCACAGCATTGCGCCAGGAAAGCACGGTGATCTTCATCGGCTGGATTTTTTACCTGCCGATGGCGCTGCTGGGCGTGCCGCCGGAGCAATTCGCCATTGCCGGGCTGGTCGTGCTGGTCTATCAGTTCTGGATACATACCGAACATGTCGGCAAGCTCGGCTGGTTCGACAGGATATTTTCGTCGCCATCCAATCATCGCGTGCATCACGCCGTCAACGACCAGTACCTGGACAAGAACTATGGCGGCATGCTGGTGATCTGGGACCGGATGTTCGGCACCTTTGCGGAAGAGAAAGAGCCTTGCGTCTACGGCACCCGCACGCCGTTGCAAAGCTGGGATCCGCTCTGGGCCGTGGTCAGCGGTTATTGGCAACTGGCGCGCACCGCGTCGCAACTACCGCGCTGGCAGGACAAGCTGCGCGTATGGTTCAAGGCGCCGGGCTGGTATCCCGCCGGCTTTGTCGCGAGCGGTCCGCAGTTCGACCTTGAGGCAGCGCGGCGCCGCTACGATACCGACCTGCCGCGTGGCGCAAGCCTGTTCGCCGTATTGCAGTTCGCCCTGTTGCTGGCCGCCACGGCCGGTTGTCTCTGGATTGCCGACGACGTGTCGTACGCGCGACTGCTGATTGTCTGCTCGGCCTTGCTTGCCGCCTTCTGGGCGCTGGGCGCCTTCCTGCAACGGCGCATTTCCGGCGTGGCGGTGCTCGCAATCGACGCGGCAGTCGCGGCCGTGACGCTGTACGCACTGTTGTAACACGTCCGGCTTTCCACCTTCATTCACTGTACCGGCTTGGGCAGATAACGCTTGAGCGTGCGTCGGCACGCGTACAGGGCAATGGAATTTTCAGGCACGCACTGCAAGAATGCGAGACGGGCCGCAAGATCGGCAGCAAGGCCAACCGGTTTCCAAGAATTGATTTCACGTTGGACGACGGACAGCGTCGAGATCATGTCACGCATTGACAAGAACATTTGCATCGTAGTGTTGAGCGCATCAATGAGCATCTCGTTCGCAACGTTCTGATTCCGGCAATTGCAGGAAGGGAACCGTTTAAGACGCGCGAATCAATGTAATATTGATTAATGGCAACAATCGGAAAAGCGGGCGCATCGCTTTGCTGCCGTTACGTGTTGCTTGGCGGCCTGGATGGGGTTATACGGCTTTTTTTGAAGCACCAGGTTTTATTCGTTAACTGAAAAAATGCTGGCCAATGGTAGAAAAAATTTCGGATTCAAAAGAGGAAAACGAAGGGGGAAAATCAAAAAATAAAAAGAAGTCGCAAGCGGAAACCGTCCTTATCATCAATGGGGTTGAGACTGGCGAGTCGTCCTCCGACGAGAACGATGAGGAAGGAAATGTCGATGAAGCGTTGCCCGACATAGAGCAGTTGTTTGCAATCATCGAGGAAAGATCGCGCGCCCGTGCGAGAGCCGACAGAGCGGCGAGAGAAATTGCCGGTAATGGCTGGCGATGGGATTCGCAGTATCGGGATGCGCAAGAGCTCAAATTTGATGGCGACATGTCTTCATCGCGAAGGGCGCGCCAGGGCAATGTTGATTCAGGTGATCAGCGGTCGGGCACATCAGCGCGAGCGGGTACTCCACAAGCGACTCAAAACGACAAAGGCTTGCGGCTGGAGCTGAGCAGAGTGTGGCAAAGCATTGTGAGAGAATTGACGCCATCCATCACTCAGTTCTTCCTGAGGGGCGTTGCATCGAGACTTGGAGTGACCCGTCCCCGCTCCGCAGCGGCGTTTTTAACACTCGCGCAATTCATTGATCTTTTTCGTGGCAATCAGAATTGGCAAAACAGGGTCATCTCTGCCATCAATGTGGCAGCTCCCCTGTTGATTGGCTCAACCTGGCATACGATGTTGCTTGAATCATTTCGCGATCTCACGCCCGAGAGGGTTCAGGAGGTTCTGCGAAAAATTGACAGCTACGGTGAAGAAGCGAACGAGCTGCTATCGACACCCATCGTCTTAGGATGCATGGGAGTATGGGTGCTCTATTCGATGTACATAGGCGCGCCGACGCGCGAAGAACCTAAGTCATGGCCAGCGCGGGCGGTTGCAGGCTTCGCGAAATACATGCCTCGCATATGGGGATGGTATCGGTGGGGCAGGCCATTTCTGACGTTCGCAAACAACGCAGTGGTTCCTGACGCGATATCAATTACCGCAAAGTCTTCGGCAAAGCCCGAAGAAGCCGCATCAGGCGATATGGTTTCTCCAGGCGCTCAAGCCGGGCTCCCGGCCTCTGCTGCACACAACGCCACAATCAATAGTACTGCGTCAGCTCCTGATGCAGAATCAGCCACTGTACAGTTTTCGGTAGGGCATGAAGAAGCAACATCAGGCGACATTATTTTTCAAAGTGCCGAAGCTTCGTATCCGACTTCTGCCGCAGACAGCAGCACAATAGAAGTCACACGCTCGAAAGAGCTCATCGGGCCTGGCGGCTACCTTCAGTGCGCTGTCGACGGACAACAGCCTATCGAAAAATCGACAGTGTGCGCCTTCGAGTCAAAGGTCGCTCCGTTTTTAAAACCGCCGACAGCAGTTGTTGTTCATCGTCCTGCGATTGAACCTGTCGATCATCTTTGTCGGGCTCGGCCCGCATTTGTCCGGCCTCGTCAGGCTCAGATCCGGCCTGCATTTGTCGAAAGAGCTTTGGCTAATTGGGGCGGTAAGACAAATACAATACGTGGAATTCACGCTGAATTTCAAGCTGTTGCGGGGAAGCAGCCTTATCTGGTTATATTCCATGCCTACCAGGCAAGCCGAAATGAATCTCGCGTTGATCATGAGCGGCAATGGGAAATGCCATGCTCGGAAGAGCAAAAAGAAGAATTGCTCGCCGCGGTTCAATCATCTGCACGCGACTCGCAGAAGTCGATTGTTTTGTCTGAGCCTGCAAGAGAATTGCTGGCGCCGGCGTTCGATCTTTTTAGTGATGCCGAGACCACCTTGCATGTCATCGATGAAAATGGCGATCCGGCGTTGGAAAATGGATCTGACGCGATTCTCGAGATAAACGAAAGCCGTAAAAATAAATCATCAAAACCAGGCAGTCAATTCGATCTCATTAAAGAACTTAATCAGATCTCATCCCGAGGCAGAAACCGGCATCAGGATGCAGACTATATGCGTCTTACTATGCTGGGAGGCGGGGTCGCAGCGGCAAGAGCCGTTAACCCTGAAATCAACTCGACTCCGTATATCGTTTTTTCAATTGCAGCATTGTCGACTATCTTCTTTGGTACGGTGGTATGGCCATTCGGATATTTCGGTAGCCGGGAGTCAACGAAAAAACAGTCAATGGCTCACGACAATGAGCTTGATGAATTCGAGCAGGATGTAAATTCCGAGCCGGAAACTCCAAAGCCCGGAATGTCTTTTGCAAGCGATATTGCAAATTCCACTGGTGGCGGCACATCGCATACGCTTGGCACGGAAGGCATTAATCGTGTAGCCGAAAGCAGCACACGAAGATATGACGGATTTGATCCGGACGAGATGCAGCAAGGGGACCAGCCCCTTGATGATCGTTCAAATCAATCGGATGGTACGCACCCGGAGAAAGATTCAGCAGCGAAGCCGGGTATAAGAGTCTATGCAGAGACGGGCCGTAGACTTCAGGTGACGACGAGTTACATTTTGATGGATCAACCCGACGACCTACTTGTTGTTGATGAGATGCCAGGCTTTTCGCTGATCATTGTTGATTCTCCTCCCCTGGTCGATGGTGAAATCGATTTGCGGAACATCGAGTTACTGCAAATGTTGGTGGACGGCGGCTACACCATTGATATCAGCGGACCTGTTTTTAGGGAAAATTCCCGCATGGAGCAACGCTTTACCATCTCGAAGGCTGGAGAAGCGGATGTGACATTTTTGCTGCGTGGCGACGAAGGTGCCGTGGCGCGTCAAATAACATGGGTACGAATGGTTTCCAAATATGCGTCTAGCTTGGGCGCAGAAGCTCGGCAGACAATGGCGTATGGCACCTTGAACGAAGGGAGAGAGCCGGTAGAAGCCATGTCGGAGGACAATATTTCTCTGAGCGCTCACGACCACGCTATCGCTATACTGTTGAAACCGAACTTTCGAGTGCTCACTATCAACTTGGGTAACGTAAGCGGTACCAAGTGGCAGCACGGCGATACGCGGCGGATCATATTGTTCGAATTGCTGATGGCCGGGTTCAGCGTTGAAATCCTCTCCGATTTTCATTACGACAAGGGCGTCTATGTACGAACAGTGACGATGTACAGCAAACAGATGGGATATTTCATTATCGAGATACGTGGTGAAAAAGGAGACGTCGATCAGATCATCAAATATATAGGCATTGAAAATAGCAAATACGGTCCTCCTCCGCAGAACCGAGATGAGGATCGAGATGAACCGGATGTTGAGGATGTCGTTAACCAGTGCCATCTAATGAACGACAGGCTGTTGGAAGAGAAATTGCTGAAAAATGAAATTACCGTTGTCCGCACTCCGCCTACCGATGAATGCGATATTCAAATTCAAAAATACTCGTCCGCTCCGAGCGGAAAAATTGAGCTTCATATCCGTCATAACACTGTCAATTTTCCAGACGATCCTCTTGGGAATTTTGAAATAATATTGGAAAAAACAATCGACGATACTAAAAAAACTCCAAAAATAGATATCCCGGACAGTGGTTCTCTGAGGCTGATTTCTAAACAAATAGACGAAAAAGGACTTGGTTCCGTCACCTACACCAACGATAACCAGCGCGGAAAATTCTTCTCGATTACTCTGACCAATAAAAACGAAGGGAATACAGAGACACTACTGTCCATCGAAAATAAAATCCGCGAACAGAATAAGTTAAGGTTTGAAGCATATACATCCTATGCCGGTCCGTTTATGGACGCGGAGTTTGAACCGAATCCAAGCACAAACGGAACTTATGACATTGATAGCAGCAAAAGGCCGCTAAAAATTCACACGGACAATGCAAACGATGTCTTTAGACTAAATGCAATTGAACACGATGTGAACTTGGTAGTGGGTGAGTATGTGCCAACGCAGTCAATTCCCCCGTTTGTTCGGCCGCGGCCAAATCGACAGTGCATTATTCGCCATGCAAAAAAGCCTCTCATGTTTGACGGGCCATGGTTGCGAGAAGACGCGACTAACGCTGAAGCCGAAACCACGAATTACGCGAGGCACTTTAAAGAACGCGACAGTGGAGCGGATTTCATTATCAGTGCTAAGGATTCGTCCGCGAAAGATGCAGTGGACAATTTTGCCGATAACGTCGAGTCATGCATGAAGGAAAAGGAGGAGGAATTTAAAGCATGGATGGTTCGCTTATCGATTGGAGGCTCTGCATTTCAGGATGCAAAGTCGATAGTTGAGTTCAATAGTATGGTGAACGGAATACCTGGTTGGGCCTATAACAAAGCGATTTCTTTTTATAAAGATAAGGCGGGGGAAGAGAGCAAATTCGTTGCATGGGGGAATACTCATGGTGTACAGCACGTCCGGTTCGATATCGCGCGCAGTGCGCTGATTGTATTTCGCAACGCCGGCAGTCCGGGATGGGGCGGACTGATTGATTGGGAATCAACTCCCATACCAAAAGAATCAAAGCATAACCCAGACAATTTATATCGCAGCAGATTTGTTCCCAAAACAAAGGACGGAGCCATTCCTACGGATTGGAATTGGCACGCCAGGACTTGGGATGCCATATCTATTAATGAATCCAGCGTTGAATATGCAATAGAAAATTGGACAGATCTCGTGGATGGGCGTGCTTCGGCACGAAAGATTATTTCGAGTTATTACAAGAAACTGATCGGCGAAATAAAGGACGATTATTATGAAGATGCGAGGAAGATTCTTTATTTATTGGACTTCCTGAACACCGATTTTCCTGATGGTACCGATCCTCAGTTTGCGATTGATCGCTCAAAGAGAATCTTCACCAAGTTTAATAAAGCGATGGAGTTGGGGCGATTGGAGCAAGCGCCTGTGCGCGAAGAATTGCTGAATTCTCTGTGAGTAATGGCGCGTAAAGCGCCACTCAATGGCCGACGGCACCATCAAGATGCCGCTACAGAGCGCCATGGAATGGTGCGATAAAGGAACCACCTGTTGGCATTCCTGTGCGCCAGCGAATGGCAGATAACGCCACAACGACCAATCTTTAATCCACGGCTGAGTCTGCTTGAGAAACCTTTGACGCCAAATGTGGTTGTAAAGCGAGATACTTTCGGAGTAGCTCTGCGCCCTCGGACGTCGGCGGACCAAGCCCAAGATTGGGTAGGAGTATTGGAAGGAACTCGTCAACCTGGCGAGGATGACTTTCAGTCATCGCCTGCATGACGTAATAATCTGGATGGCGTCGCCGGCCATTAATCTTCTTTTGCGATAAGTGCGCATATAAGTGAATTACTTCGGCACCTACATCGTATTGAAAAACATCCCATGCGCGAATATTTCCTCCACATGAGGCTGAACGTAACAAACGGTCTGCGTAGAGGTCGTAAAGTAATTGCCCAATATGAAACGTACTTAGCATCCCATTCATCATAACTAACAGCTGGAATATCGCCGTCGCGCAGGTCCACATGGCATCTGCGTCTTCTCTCTCTTGGCTCAACCGGTAAATGACGGTCAGCGCGGCTAAGCTATCTAGGCTCTTGTCCCTAACCAAATTCTCTAACTGAAGTTGGGAGGCAGGCTCGATCAATGTTCGCTGATTGGTGAACATCAGGTTTTGGACGCGGCTGCTGAGTCGACCTATCCAAGAACTTGCCTGCAATTGAATCGAGCCCCGAAAGCGCAGAACCCTCCAAAGCGGGTGATCAATGCATGCTCGGCTCCCTGGAACCTTGCGATTCGCCAGATCCACGAGGGTGGAATTTGGCATTCGCTCGCCGCTACGGTAGTGAGCAAATTTCTCGTTTTTGTCGGATTGCCCGTGCTTGTTCACGCTGCTTTTATGCGGCTCCAGAGCCTTTCGCACATCTGTAGCTTTGCTTGATCCGATGGATGCGGCTATTAAATAGAACCAGAAAATAGAGCGTATACGGTCAACTTCCTCGTCTTTGCGTGGCTGCTTTTCGTCCAACATTCTCGTGTTTTAGCGGTGGATGTAAGTGTGTTGATTAATTTTTAATCAACATTGAGATAAAGAATCTTCATATACCTACCCGATATTTTAACTAGTACAGTCTTAAAGTAGTCACGGCTTTTTTATTTGAAAATCAAAGAGATAAAGGCAAGTGTCAGGATTCTAAATGATCGTCAATTGCGATTATTTCATCGGGTGGATTTCGCCTATTGAGACCGTTATGCTGGCAAAACGAACATTAACCCTGCCTGAATGGTAACTAGCCGTGACAAACGAATTCGAAGCCAATGAGAACGATATGGATCTGGATGTCTTGATGGCTCGTGAACTCACGCGGCAATATGGACCGCTGCTGTCCGGTGATAATTTGAGGATAGCGCTAGGGTATCCCAGCAAAGAGGCCTACCGAATGGCCTTGGTCCGCAAGTCCATTCCAGTACCAGTTTTTGAACTCGAAAACAGACGCGGGAAATTTGCGCTCACGCTAGACGTTGCACGTTGGTTGGTGGCGGAGCGCACCAAAGCCGTGCAAACAGGAAAGAAAGGAGAAGAGGAATGACCTAATTCGCTAAAAGCGAAGGCGGATACAAAAAAGGCCTGCAGGTGGCAGCCTACAGACCTTTAGATACAGCGTTGGAAGTTGACCCTCCGCGCTGGAGTATCCCGCTTCCCCCTACCTATGTCAATACTTCGCTTGGCTGAAGAGGACGGTCTACGTCTGTTCATTCTGGCTCGCGAGGTGTATCCAATGTGCGCAGCACAACTTACGACCATGGGAATTCAAAGGAGAGCAAACGTGCGCATCGTACGTGATGTCCTGAAGTATCACCTCGACAAGGGATACTCTCAGCGACGAATAGAACTGGTGACCGGCATCAGTCGAAAAACCATCAATCGGATCATCCAAACTTATAAGGAATTAGGACTGCCTTGGCCACTTCCGGCCGAGCTGGACGACGAACTCCTAGACCACAAGTTCAACCCGCATAAACGCTTGGTTGATGAGAAAAGCAATCTGCTCGACTTGAACTATATTGATGAGGAGATGAAAAAGCCCGGGGCTACGCTGGCAGAGCTTCACGTCGAGTGGCAGTCCGTTGACCCAGAGGAGCATCGACTCGACTATTCGACTTTTTGCAGGAAATATCGCAAATGGAAGAAGTCACAAAAGCTCTCGATGCGCTCAGAGGCTCGCTACGGTGAAGCTGCCTATGTCGATTATTCGGGGAAAAAGGTCGTAATTCATGACCAGGATTCCGGCGAGATTTTGACTGCGGAGATTTTCGTGGGAGTGCTGGGAGGTTCGCAATACGTCTATGCGGAAGCGTCCTGGTCGCAGCGTATCGTGGATTTCTTGGGATCTCACGTGAATATGTTCGAATACTTCGGGGGCGTTCCTCAGTCAATTGTCCCGGACAACCTCAAGTCCGCAGTGATCAAAGCCTACCGCCATGACCCGACGATGAACGAATCATATCTCCAGCTATGCAGGTATTACGGCACCACACCGTGGCCTGCAAGGGCCGGTAAGCCGAAAGACAAGCCGCATGTTGAGATGAGTGTATTACTGGTTCAGCGCTGGATTCTCTTCAGGCTGCGAAACAGAAAGTTCTTCACCATGGCAGAGTTGAATCGTGCCATTCGGGAGCTTTTGGAAGAGTTCAATCATCGAAAATTTCAGAAGCGCAATGGAACGCGGTTTTCATGTTGGCTTGCAGAAGAGAAACCATTGTTGATGCCGTTGCCGGATCAACCGTACGAACTCGCGGAATGGGGCAAGGTGCGCGCAGGGCCGGACTACTTGGTTCTTATAGATGAACATAGGTATAGCGTCCCCAGCGAGAAGCGTAACCAAGAGTTCGACTATCGACTTACGCAGAGATTTGTTGAGCTACTCCAACTGGGAAAATCCATCGTTACGCATGAGCGCAGTCGAAAACGGGAGAAAATGACGATCCTTCCACACCATCGTCCGCCTGCTCATGCTGCTGTTGCGGGGTGGACCAGTGAGAAGGCGCTCGAATGGGCTTCCAAAATTGGCCCTGCAACCGCAGGGCAATTAGCCGCACTCCTTGACCGGGTGCGGGGGCCGTACTCTGGCTACCGTACCACATGTGCGCTTCAGGCAATTGCGAAGAGCTGCGGGGAGCAACGGATGGAGTCTGTATGCAGTTACGCCGGGGAGAACCATGTCCTTGGCACCGCACGGCTGCGTGACATCTTGAACAAAGGGTTGGACCTGCTGGAGCGGGAAAACTCTTCATCCCCGGCGACGACACTTCTCGAACACAAAAATATCCGTGGTGCAAGCTATTACGAACAAGTACTGAGTCATAACGAAGGAGAACCATCCAAATGATGAACAACCTCACAATTGAAAAAATGCATCATCTCAAGCTGTCGGGCATGGCAGCGGAATTCGAAAGACAAATATCTACGCCAAATACCGGTGACCTACCGTTCGAGCATCGTGTCAGAAGCCTGGTTGATCACGAAATGACAGTGCGAGACAATCGTCGGCAACAAGTGATGCTTAAGCGTGCGGCGTTGCCGGTAAGCGCGGCGATTGAGGACATCGACTATCGAGCACAACGAGGCTTGGATAAATCGCAGTTCATCAGTTTGACCAGTCTCGACTGGGTACGCCAGCGGCATAACCTAGTCATCACAGGCCCCACAGGAACCGGGAAGTCTTGGCTTGCCTGCGCGTTGGCCAACCAGGCATGCCGAGATGGTTTATCTGCACACTTTGTCCGCGTGCCTATTCTGATTGAGAGCATGACAGCGGCCCGTGCATTAGGAACATTTGCAAACCGACTCCAGCAGCTCAAGAAGTTTGACCTTTTGATTCTGGACGACTGGGGCATTGATACCTTCAGTAAGCGGGCACAAAGCGATCTGCTCGAACTTATCGAGAACCGTATGGGGGCGCGATCCCTCTTGTTCACCAGCCAATTGCCTCTGGAAGAGTGGCACGGAACGTTCGATAACAAAACAATTGCTGACGCTGTCATGGATCGAGTGATCAACACATCTTACGAGATTAAACTCAAAGGCGAGTCAATGCGAAGCGCGCGAGCGCCAAGGACTAAGCCGAGGAGCAAGAAAGCCAGCTCCGACGATTAACGATCGATTGTCGCAGGCCAACGGACTCTCAATGGTGTCCGTTGGTATCGGTTGCTTACAGGGGGCTCCGTCTTGGAATCAGTGGTCTTTTCCTGTCCTGGGTGCGTGGCTTGACCAGCGCCAACGAATTTTCCAAAAGTAGCATTCTGATGGCCACGTGTGTTCCAGGGGGCTAGGAATATTTGTGGTCATACCAATGAGCATCAGCGGCCTAACGACTCAGCAGAGGTGCATTGACGAAACTCAAGGCCAAGCTGCCTCGTCTGCCAAACGGGCGTCAGACCATAGCCAGCCGGTATCAGAGGCTCTCAGGAAACGGAAAATAAGGCACGTTAAGCGATTTGGGAGCGGCTCAGTACCAGCTAAGTAAGTTTCCGTAGTCTCTCCTTTACGCAAATTCCTGCGTTCTTTTTGGAGAAGCACAATGAATCGTTACATTAAAATTTCCATTCTAACTGCCATCATCGCCGCTTCGGGTACTGCCGCCTATGCCACCCAAGGCGGCATGGAAAACGATGCGCTGTCCATAACCAAGGCAAAAATCCCGCTTTCTCAAGCTGTCACTATAGCCGAGCAGCATGCCAACGGTAAGGCTGCACGCGCTGAGTACGAGAGCACGAAGCACGGCTGGGTCTATGACGTGGAAGTAGTTAGCGGGCCCAAGGTCTTCGATGTCAAAGTCGATCCCGACAAGGGGACTGTTATTTCGTCCTCTGAAGACAAAGCGGATCGCGATGACGACCACGACAAGAAAGACTGACTATATACCAGTGTGTCCGGGTCATTCCTGATGAGTGATCAGGACACGGAGACTCCATGGAAAACTTCAATCACACACTATTTCTTTGGCTTAATGCCCCCGAGCATCCGGGTACGCTCCTGCTGGCCATCGCCACTGTCTTCGCGCAGTACGCCATTTGGGTGGTACCGGTCATCATAGCGATCGGTTGGCTGCGAGGCAGCGAGCGTACACGGAAAGTTTTACTCGAAGCCACTGCTTCCGGCCTAGCGGGCTTACTTATCAACCAGATCATCGGCCTGGTCTGGCAACATCCTCGCCCTTTCATGATCGGGCTTGGACATACGCTGATTCCCCACGCTGCCGATTCCTCTTTCCCGAGCGACCACCTGACGCTCCTGTGGGCTGTCGCGTTTAGTTTCTTGATGCATCGTAGCCCGCGCCTAGCGGGAATAGCGCTTGCATTGCTGGGGCTACCTATTGCATGGGCACGAATCTACCTTGGCGTTCACTTTCCTCTAGACATGGTTGGTGCGGGCTTGGTCTCCATGCTGAGTGCCTGGCTTGCGTTTCGTGAGGTGCATTTATATTTACCCGCCACTTACAACGTGGCCCTCCGCGTTCATCGAAAGCTATTTGGAAATTTTATTCAGAGAGGATGGGTGCGCAAATGACCACAACTATGACTGAGCTAAGTTTGACTGATCATACTTGTGTCAAAACCTATATCCATTGGAAGGAGACAACTCTATGAATACGTTGTCCACACCCGCCGCATCAAACTGGCTCAACAAAGTCCCCGAAGTGACGCTCTCGTTCTGGATCATAAAAATCCTATCCACGACTGTCGGCGAAACTGGAGCCGACTTTCTAGCTGTCAATGCAGGCTTCGGCCAAGGCGTAACTGGCGCAATGATGGGCACGTTATTGGCTGTTGCCTTATTCATGCAGTTGCGCACACGGCGCTATACGCCCTGGATTTACTGGCTCACGGTTGTTCTGATCAGCGTGGTTGGCACTCTAATTACTGACCTGCTAACCGATGGACTAGGGGTAAGCCTCTATGTCAGCACATCGGCATTCGCTGTGGCGCTAGCAGGGATTTTTGCAGTTTGGTTTTGGGTGGAACGCACCTTGTCTATCCATCAGATTTTTACGCGACGCAGGGAGCTGTTTTACTGGTCTGCCATCCTCTGCACCTTTGCACTGGGCACAGCGGCTGGTGATTTAGCGACGGAGGCACTCGGCCTTGGTTTTACATGGGGAGCAGTATCGTTCGGAGCGCTGATCGCTATCACCTATACGCTATGGCGCATGGGCGGCAACGCAGTGTTGACCTTCTGGATCGGCTACATCCTGACACGCCCCTTCGGGGCCTCACTGGGAGATCTTTTGACGCAGGCTAAGATCTATGGCGGTCTCGGCATAGGCGCCATGTGGACCAGCGCTCTATTTCTGACTGTGATCGTGATGCTGGTCGCTGTCGCGCAGTTCAGCCTAGGCAGTCGCATGAATGCGCCCGCCGTCAAGTAACGTCCAAATATTCAAGGATAAATTATGCGTGATCTGTATTTCCTGACTCGCCCCGTTGCCGCTCTATCAGCCATTTTCCTCTTGGCTCTTGCGGCTGGCTGCTCCAAATCCACCGACACCAATATGGCAAACTCGACATCATTACCAACAAGTCAGAGCACTTCCGCGCCAGAGGCAAAGACCACGTCCAAATTGGGAGACTTGTCCGCATTTCGGAATATCGCCGCAAGCGTCGCCGCCATAGTGGATAAGGGCGATCTGCCAGCCGCTAGAACACGGATTAAAGATTTGGAGGTCGCCTGGGATTCGGCGGAGGCAGGCTTGAAACCACGAGCAGCAGACGATTGGCACGTGCTCGACAAGTCCATTGACCATGCCCTCAGTGCACTGCGTGCAAGCGAACCCAACCAAACTGACTGCAAGAAGGCAATGACCGAACTATTTAGTACTTTCGAAGCTCTCCAGCCGACCCTCTAACTAGCGGACACGAAACAATATGAATAATTCAGCAGAAAAAGTCTTGAGCAAAGTCCCTGAAGTGACCCTCGTTTTTTGGGTCATTAAAATTGCAGCCACCACACTTGGCGAAACTGGGGGCGATGCCGTCTCGATGTCCATGAATCTAGGCTACTTGATTGGCACAGCCATTTTCGCGATCATCTTTTTGGCAGCAGTATTGGCACAAATCAAGGCTAAGGCATTTCATCCCTTTCTTTACTGGATGACGATCATTGCAACCACCACGGTCGGTACAACGCTGGCCGATTTTGCAGACCGATCCCTTGGCATTGGATACACTGGAGGTACGACCTTACTTACAGTTTTGTTGTTCGGATCTCTGTTTATTTGGTATCGATCGCTTGGATCAATTTCGATAAATACTGTCAATTCACCGAAAGCCGAGATGTTCTATTGGGTAACAATCATGTTTTCTCAGACTTTGGGAACAGCACTTGGAGATTGGACAGCGGATACGGCCGGGTTGGGTTACACAGGTGCCGCCATTGTGTTCGGCGCGTTGTTGGCTTTGGTCGTTGCGGCCTACTATTGGACAAATGTGTCGCGGACCCTGCTTTTTTGGGCTGCATTCATTTTGACCCGTCCTCTCGGTGCAGTGGTAGGTGACTTTCTAGACAAGCCCCTGAGCGCTGGCGGGCTCGCGCTGAGTCGTTATTCAGCATCGGCGGCGCTTTTGGCTTTCATGCTCACAGCTATCTTACTCTTTAAGCAGCGTGCAGCTAGAACTGCGCATTGATAATGTCGCGCATATTTAGCGGCTAGAAACTTTTAAATGGAGTGACAACTTGAAGAAAAATAATGCTGATCAATACGACAAATTAAGCAAAGCTTTTCATTGGATTACGGCAATCACTGTTGTCATAGCGTTCGTTTTGGGACCTGGTGACTTTGGTCGATTACTGCATAACGGTATCGACCCAGGTACACGAAATGACATCGTTTGGCATGAGACCTTAGGCCTCACCGTCTTTACACTAACATCCCTACGCTTGGTTTGGGTTGCAGTACGTCCAGATGCCCCCAGGTTTCAAATGGCGACATGGATGCGTCTTCTATCCCGACTAATGCATTTTGTGTTGTGGTGTTTACTTTTTGCGTTACCGCTTTCTGCTCTACTGGCTCTGGGAACGGAGGCTCATCCTTTGACGTTGCTAGGAGGTTTTCGGATTAACGACATGTCTTTCATCGCAAACTCTTATTTTTCCGGCCTTGCCGATTGGGGCGACGTACACAAGTTTCTTGGCGATCTCATCATATGGTTAGCGGGAATTCATGCTTTAGCTGCTATATATCATCACATCAAACTGAAAGATGGCATCCTTACTTCAATGCTACCTTGACAGTTCGAATGCATATAGAGCCGGGGATGCGGCAATAACGGCAGGAGGAAGAATGCGAGTATTGCTGGTCGAAGATGACGCTATGATCGGTGAAGCTATTCAAGGGGCGTTAAAAGACGCTTCTTACGCTGCGGACTGGGTAAAAAACGGCCAAACCGCGCTCACAACGCTAAGTTGTCAGCACTATGATTTGGTACTGCTTGATCTAGGCCTTCCCGGTAAGGATGGACTGGAGGTGCTGACCAGCATTCGCGCCAAAGATAATCCGGTCCCGCTGCTCATCATCACTGCCCGCGATGGCCTAGATGATCGACTGCGCGGCCTAGATGGCGGGGCCGATGATTATTTACTAAAACCCTTTGAGATGGCCGAACTACTGGCACGTATGCGGGCCGTGCTGCGACGCAAAGGAGGAAATGCAACGCCTATACTCACCAATGGCGTTGTGTCACTCGATCAGGCAACGCGAGAGGTAGAGGTCAACAACAGTGAACCTCTGCAACTCTCCAATCGAGAGTTCGCCTTGTTGCAAGCCTTGTTAGTACGCCCAGGCGCTATTCTTTCTCGCAGTGCTTTGGAAGACCGTATCTACGGATGGGGCGAAGAAGTCGAGAGCAACGCTGTTGAATTCCTGATTCATGCACTGCGTCGCAAGCTAGGCAGCCAAGTCATCAAGAACGTTAGGGGCGCTGGATGGATGGTTTCAAAAGACGATTGAACGAATCAGTACAGCTCAAACTGTCATTTTCGCTATCGCTGACCATTTTGGTCATTGCAGTGGTCGCGGGTATCTTCTCCTTCGTATTCGCATTCGATGAAGCTCACGAGTTGCAAGACGACACGCTACGCCAAGTTGCCGTACTGTTTGATCGGCAATCCGTCCCGCCTGCTCATCCTGGGGATGATGGCCGCGACAAAGACAGCGACGAAGAATCACGTGTCATCGTTCAGTATCTAGTAGATGGCCGCAAAATGGCGAAGAATGCGGATACGGGAGCACCGCTGCCACTACCAATCACATTAGCCGATGGCCTACATACACTTGAAGTCACCGGCGAACCGTTCCGCGTGTTGGTCAAAACAACGCTCAGTGGCGAGCGAATTGCAGTGGCGCAAGAAACCGGCGTTCGCGATGAAATTGCACGCGACAGTGCATTGCGCACCTTGTTACCATTTCTTATCTTGATGCCCATCCTGCTTTTAATCGTGGCTGACATGGTGCGTAAGATGTTCAAGCCTATCGCTTCGTTGTCGGCCGAAATTGACCAGCGCGCCGAACAGGAATTGCATCCAATCGAGGAAAGTTATCTTCCTACTGAAGTACGCCCGTTTGTAGTGGCGATTAACCGTCTGCTTTCCCGAGTTGATCAATCGATGGAAGCACAGCGCAGGTTTGTCGCGGATGCAGCTCATGAACTCCGATCCCCGTTGACAGCCTTGTCGTTGCAAGCGGAGCGACTGGCCCAAGCGGATATGTCCGACCTTGCAAGGGAACGTCTCAGAACACTACGCCGAGGCATCGAGCGCGGCCGGAATCTACAGGAACAACTTTTGACTTTGGCCACGGCTCAGGCTCCGCTCGACCGGCCCAAGTCGTCGGTTTCGATACTACAAATCTATCGCCAAGTCTTGGAGGACCTCCTACCATTGGCAAATGCCAAGCATATCGACATTGGTATCGAAGGAGAGCAAGACTCCTCAATCTGGTGCAACGAGTTGGACATAATTGCTGTAGTCAAAAATTTAGTTGACAACGCGATTCGCTACACGCCGGATGGCGGCAAGGTAGATCTATCGGTGACCACGGAAGATGGTCGCGCAATACTAAAAATCCAAGACTCAGGGCCGGGTATTCAAGTCATCGAACGTGACAGAGTATTTGATCCGTTCTATCGCACCATTGGGAGTGATCAAGTCGGATCAGGTCTGGGCCTTTCCATCGTCAAGACAATCGCAGATAGGATCGGCGCTGAGATTCAACTAGGGTTCTCAAACGAAGTGATGCATTCCGGCCTTTGTGTATGTGTGCTCGTCCCGCTCGCAAAACCATTTTAAGGAATATGTATGGCGATACCAAACGGCTGGTTCTATTGGGCAGTTCTGTCTGCCATTTTTGCGGCGCTGACGGCCATTTTTGCAAAAATTGGTATTCAGGGCGTCGACTCCGATCTGGCCACCTTGATCCGAACGGCAATCATCATTATCGTACTCTCAGTGTTTGTGGCTTATACGGGCAAGTGGTCCAATCCTCTCGAGCTTTCGTCTAAGACCTGGTTGTTCCTTGGCTTGTCCGGCCTGGCCACTGGCGCGTCTTGGGTATGTTATTTCCGGGCACTCAAGATAGGTGACGCATCCAAGGTGGCGCCGGTGGACAAACTCAGCCTTGTTTTGGTAGCCGTTTTCGCGTTCACATTCTTGGGAGAGCGGCCATCACTGCGCGATTGGTCGGGTATTGCGATGGTCGCTGGTGGCGTTCTCTTATTGGCCTTCAGGCGTTGATACGTCGAATTGAGTCATACCTTAACCTAGAGTCAGTAAAGCGGATGGGGTAGCTTCAGGTTCTTCCTGGCACGAGACATCGTTAAACGGTCAGCGTATCGACTATCTATCCGCGTTCAAATCGGCCCAATACGCAGGCCAAATGGCGCAGTTCGCCACTAGGCGGTGCTTCAAAATCTCCACTTGGTGGCGCTAACAAATGAAGAACTACTAATTTCGTCGAACGAGGTGAGCATCTAGCAATAGGTTGGTGTATTCAAGCGCCATTGAGTGGTGTCTCTAAATCGCGAATGACTGGTGCTTTCGCTGCCACTACTCACTCTGAGAGACTTACTTCCGAAATTTGACGTTGCCGGCACAACTGGCCCGGAAGAGCAACCGGTTCCGGCGGAGCGTCAGATTACGAAGACGCCTTTGGCTGCGGGCACGGCAACGGAGGAAGATACGACGGAAGAAGTGAAAAAGTACGAGGCATCCGATCCGTTGTTTGAGCGGTATGCGATAGGGGGGCGCTTTGGCTTTTCCGAGGTTGCGGCTTGCGTGGATTCTCCTGCATGCTGGGCCCTTGAAACACTGGGCGGAGAAATCAATGAATCCATCGATAGCGCGACTTATAAGATACCTGATAACGATTATGCCGGAGCAGTTATTGTCAAATCTCCTCCAAAAGATGCCGCGTTGATCTTTCCTAAATGGGAAGGAGAGAATCCCAGGAATTATGAGGTGATGGACATTACTTTGCCATTAATGGCAGGGACTGAAATTGAATTGATTGCTGACGCAAAATCGAAAATAAATGAATCGAATATTGACGATAAAGGAAGTTTGAAAGACCAAACGGTAGGTGCTATTCGTTTTAAAGGAAAATCGTCCAAGGTGTCGCTTTTTTACGCTGGCGATGCCGCCTTGGTAGAAATGATTGAGGGCGGAATTAAAACACAAATGGCCGGGTATGGCCGGTGGCAGGAGACCAACGATGCGCGTGCCTGGGAACCGCCGACGCTCGGTGTTCTTCCAGATTCGCTGACGAAAGAGGACCAAGAATTATTCGAACAGATAGGAGTAAAACAAAAACCGGACGACGATTTTACTCTTTCACGGATTAACGATCTTGTGGGGGATTCTCTGCAGCTTTCCTTGGCAGGAATGTGGAGAAATGCAGCAGATGCTTCACTGAAATTTCTGGTTTCACTTCCAGATGTGAATGAGATTGCGAGTACAGCGATGGAGGATCTGCTTCTTCAAAAGTTTGGTTTCCGCGGTAATGCAAGTGAAACATACATCGTATTTTTTGAAAGATATGTGCATACGAAGGCGGATTCAAAATTAGGAGCACCTTTTTCAATAGTAGAGGGGGAACGACGTCAAGCCGACGGAGATAATTTATATGAGAAATCAGAAGTCTATAGCGTGATCAGAATGGATCGTCTGGCTATTGGGAATTTCCCATCAGGAGATAACGGCATTGCCGAAACCATTTACAGGCTTAACAACTTTAGTATCCTGGCCCCGTATTTCAATGTAGGCATATATACCTGGACGGGGGCCGATTCACCAGCGATATTTGACTCCAAAAATCGCATTCAGGATTCCAGGGGAAAGCGAATTAAGTTCATTGATTTTTATCGTGAATTTAGAAAAGTGGATGTTCAAAAGAAAGCTCTTAAAGCGATAGAGGATTTCTTTTTTGCAGGTAAAAAAGAGGAGCATGCGCATAGATTGAAAGAGATCTATGCACTCAGACTGCTCCGCGAAGCCAAGAACATGGGTTCGGAAGCTTACGATCTTGCTTCTGCCGTTCTTGATCCTGAGTCAAAAAATGACAAATCGCTTCACATAGAAACGCTCGATGTCTACGAGTATGACGTTTTAGATGCTCTTATTGTCTATCGAAAAACGGATAGTGTTGTTGTCCTATATATGATGCCGCAAAAAAATTACAAAAATCGCGCATTTTATATATTCAAGAATATGCAGTCCTTCAAGGAATATATCCATTCAATAACAATACATACCGAACCCAGGAACAATTTTCTGGCGCGATTTAAAGCGGAAGACCGGATAGATGACTCGTACTTCTTCTTCACCAGAGACGGGTTCTACACTCATAAAAGAGGCGCCGACTATCACTTAAAGAGATTGCCCGGCGCTATGCATTGGCGTGACGTTAGCGAGGATGGCTGGACGTATGAGACCAAGCTTGTCCGGTCTGACATATACGAAATAAATCAAAAAAGCGCTCGCAGCCGCGATATCAAGAATAATCCGTTTTTGAGAATGGCTGATATGTTTCAGCGTTACGTCGAGTCGGCCGTAAAAGTATCCATGTTCTCTCACGATGAGTATGAATCCAACGTGAGAACCCGTATTGTGTCTGACGTAACACAGTATGCTGGAATATTGACTCTGCTTTTGTTTAAGGTAATCCCTCCTTGGCTATCGGTGGGTATTGGGGTTTCTACAGCTACCCCCGGGCTTGGGGGTGGGGTGCGGCAATATCTGATGCAAGATAGGCCGGCAGATAGGACGAAGGGCCTGGTGCTTGCGATCGAGTCGGGATTGGAACTGCTGTTGGGTGGCTTTCCTATGAATAAACATAAAGATAACAGGAAACTTGTCGCCTCCAAGAAAGACTATGATGATTTAGTCGCTAAACATGGTGCAGATAAAACCAACGTACTGATGAAAGTAATTCATCTTGACCCGGATCTCGTTAAGCAGCAAGGAATGACCCGGATCATGTCTGATCCTGTAGAGCGTTTGCTGGAGATTCCAGAACCTCTTCAGGAGGCTGCACGCCAAGGTTCTCATGTAGTGGACGAGTTAGTCGGCGACCTTCGCACGAAGATAAAATTAATTAACAATTCCCCGGAATTGAATGAGGCTGGCAAGCGTGCAAAAATTCTGACTATTTTAAAAGCGCAGAATAAGGAAGCGGAAGATAAATTATATGAAATGTTTGCCAAAATCGATCTTCCAGAAGATGTCGTAGGAGATGCAGATGACTTGTTAAAGAAATTACTCAATGAGGCACGAGATGACGGAGAAACCAATCTCTTGGCATTCTCAAAACAAGAGAGCAATAACGATAAATTACTGGAGGCAAAGAAGCTTACGCAGCAGGATATCCAGGAACTTTCAGATGATCTTAGATATCCTGAAATGTTCGTTGGCGACCGGGAAAATTCTCTAAAAGGATTTCATGATCCAAATATTTTTCCCGGCAATGCTCAGGTCAAGAGTATCGATGATGTTTACACCATCAATGGGAAGCAGTATGTTTTCATCGATGACATGGCTGTTCGGATAAATACAATTAAAAATGTGGATGGTCGGACTTTTGCCATACTTCCACCAGGTGGTTCCAGCACGCTGACCATACAGAGGGTCAATGGGAAATGGAGGATGGTGGAGCCAAAATTACTGGGTGGGGCGCCGCCCAGGCATGATATTGGTTTAGGCTCATCGCAGTTGTCATCACTTCATGTCAACGGTGAAAATTTTTATCGACTGAAATTGCCTGATGCATCCAAGCCTATTGATGTGGTATTTGATTTGACAATATGTCGATGGGTTGAAGCCGACGGGCTTGGCGGAATTAAGTCTGGGGGGAAAGAGTTCGTGTTTTCTCCAGCAATTGATTCAACGCCTGAGATATGGAAAGAATACACGGCTGGGGATAGCCTTCTCAAGCCTGCCACTACACAAATGCGCGCCGACGCGCTTGAGCAATTTGGCCTTGGCAGAGAAGTTCCTCCTATTCCCAAATATCCCGTACCTAGATTCTACAATTCCCAAGAACCGCCTAGAGTGATTCATAAAATATGGATTGGAGATAGGGCGATAAGTGAAGCCAATATTCAAAAGCTGCGGCGCACCCTGGTACAGGCAGGATCTTCGAAGTTTGAGCTGCGGCTGCATCTCGATATTTCTGATCCTGTGGCACACGAAAAGACAATGGCGATATTAAAACCTCTTATTGATGATGGTTTAAAAGTAGTTGAGTTGAAGTCAGAGAATTTTTTCAATAAATTCCAATCAGAAAAATATTTTGACCAGTATAAATTTTATCTTGAGAGGGATAATCTGAACTATGCAGGGGCAACAAATGTGTTGCGCTATCGAATGATTTACCACGAAGGTGGAATCTATTCGGATATGGATGATGTTTTAATGGGGCCTCTTGATATTGGAAAGATAAAAAATGGTGATGTAGTGGTATTTCCGCCATTTGAGGGCTTGGGTTTTGAATACAATAATAGCTTTTTTGGTTCATCAAAGAAAAATCCTACGCTTGATAAGCTATCGAATGAGTCCTATAAAAAATTTCAAGGAAATCGGAATGAGATTAAGAACAGACCATATTTTGATCATAGCAAGAGCAAGGATAAGCAGAGCGACAGGTTTTATAGGTATATGAAAATTCGCTCCGAGACCGATGGACCCGCTTTGTTCAGTAGCGTTGTTTCAGAAACCATTCCGGCGCGAGGCGCCTTCAAGGCCTGGAAGAAAATCCTTGGGCGCAAGGGCATTGCTGTGAGCGGTGATCTGGAAGATAGGTATTTGGATGCTTCCAGAAATTTTGAAGCCTTAGATGGGGTCTATGATGTCGGAGCTGATCACACCTCTCTTTAAAAACGCCAAGTTCTTATCCTCGATCAAGTGAGGTACTTGATCTGTTGCTCTCATCATGGTGACAGTAGCTGCTGCTGACAAGGATTTCGCTCAATTGGATGAGATATTTGTCATCCAATCGGATGAATCCCGGATAGGCAGTCGTTAAGGAATCAATCGGATGTCCGGAAAACGCGATGGCGACAAAGCGTTGTCGCAAAGAAATGGCTACTTTCCTAGGCCATCGCCGGTTGGCAGTGGCTGAGATGCAGGTTTGTCCGGCGTCGGCGCCGGCGTTGTGCAGATGTCCCAGAGCGAAACGGGAAGAGGGATGCGGCCGATGTCTTTTGCAAAGACCCAGGCCGCACTGATCAGGCACGCGCCGACGACGAGCAGGATTGCAGCGACTTGCAGATTGGATAGTCCGGACGCCGGTCGGCGCGGGTTGTTGGCTTGGTTTTGCATGAGGGGGCGATGGAAGAGCGAAGCCGAATTATAAAAAAATCCTCGCTGCGACAGGTGCGGCAAATTGTCACAGCGTCTCGCATCGCATGCCCTGCGCAAACCGGAAGAGGCTGTGCGGGCGGCGTAAAATAATGCTATGGATACACCGCAACTTCTGACATTGCGCACTTATGGCGCCGATGGCCCGCTGCATCATCATGACCATGTGCAGATCGTCTTGCCCATGCAAGGCGAGATGGAGATCGAGGTCGGCGGACGCGGCAGTAGGCTCGATCTCACGCGTGCCGCATTCGTCGCGCCCGACATAGGCCATGCGCAATCGGCGCAAGGTCCCAATCGTTTCCTGATTCTCGACTGTAAGCTTGCCGACATCGGCGACGACGCCGCTGAACGCCTGCGCATCCAGACTTTCTTGCCGATTCCGGCTGCGGTGCGGCGGCTGGTCGAATTCATCGACCTGAGCCGCGTTGACGGCGCGGCCGGACATGCCTTGCCGGAATCCGTCATCCGCCACTGCTCGCCGCTGCTGCTTGCGGCATTGACCGCGTCGCCGCAGCGGCAGTCGCGTTTGCAGCCCTTGCTCCTGCGTATCGAAGCGGCGCCGGGACAGGCGTGGACCGCAGCCCGCATGGCGCGCGTCGCCAATCTCAGCGTCAGCCGCTTGCATGCCTTGTTCAAGGCCGAACTCGGTCGCACGCCGCAGGAGTGGCTGTCCGACTTGCGCGTGCGCTTCGTGCAGGATGCGCTGGCCGGTTCGGATCTGCCGTTGGCCGAACTGGCCTTGCGCGCCGGTTATTCCGATCAGAGCGCTCTCACGCGCGCGATGCGCCGCACCACCGGCATGACGCCGGCAGCCTATCGTCGCCAGCATCGGTAATAGCGCCCTGGTTTTACATCAATAGCCTCGGCCCATTTTTTGCGAGACGCAGTCAAGACGCGCGCCGGACGTTTCACTATCCTCCCAGGCATGGTGAAACGAGGTGGCACATGAAAAGCAATATTCTGGTGGGCGTGGGCAACGGCGTGACGGCGGGAGCGTTCTGGGGACTGGTGTTCCTGGCGCCGCAGGTGCTGGGCAATTTCAGCGCGCTGCAATTGTCGGCGGCGCGCTACCTGGCGTACGGCGCCGTGGCGGCGTTGCTGCTGGCGGCGCGCTGGCGTGCGGTGGCGCCGCGTCTGGGGCGCGCCGAATGGGGCGCATTGGTGTATCTGAGCCTGCTCGGCAACATCCTGTATTACGTTTTTCTCGCCAGCGCCGTGCAATGGGCGGGCGGTGCATCGACATCGCTGATCATCGGCCTCCTGCCCGTGGTGGTGACGCTGGTCGGCGCGCGCGACGAGGGGGCGATGAAGCTGTCGGCATTGATGCCGCCGCTGGCCTTGTGTCTGTTCGGCGTCGGCCTGGTCGGCGTGCATGCCTTGTCGACCGAGACCGGCGCAAGCGACCTGGCCACGCGCGCGGCAGGCTTGCTGTGCGCCTTCGGCGCGCTGGCGTCATGGTCGGTCTATTCGGTGCGCAACAGCCGCTGGCTGGCGCGCCGTCCCGATATCTCGTCGCACGATTGGTCATTGCTGACCGGCATCGTCACCGGCGCGCTGGCGCTGCTGCTGGTGATTCCGGCGTTCTCGCATGGCATGGCAGGACATGACGGCGCCGACTGGCTGCGCTTCTGGGCGGTCGCGGCGACGGTGGCGATTTTTGCGTCGGTGGTCGGCAATGCGTTCTGGAACCGTGCCAGCCGCCTGTTGCCGCTGACGCTGACGGGGCAGATGATCATCTTCGAAACCCTGTTTGCGCTGCTCTACGGTTTCTTGTGGGACCGGCGCTGGCCGAGCCGGCTTGAAGTGCTGGCGATCGTCTGCCTGGTGAGCGGCGTGCTGTGGTGTGCATCGCTGCATCGCCGCCGCGATGCGCGTGCGCTGCAGGTCTGACGACGGCGCTGCGCAAGACTTCTGGCTGAAGCAATCCGATAGCTGCTAACATCGCGAAATCGAACTGGAATAAAAGAAATCAAAGACCGTTATAGTTGCCATCCAGAACATTTCCCTTCCATGTCCAATTTCATTGATCCTACCGATTTCGAAGCGTTGAAACAGGACGACGCCCTGCCGTCGCCCAGCGGTGTTCGTCTCAACATCATGCGCATGTGCCGCCAGGAAGAGGTTTCGTTGCCTGATCTGGTCATGCAGATCCAGGCCGATCCTGTGCTGGCGGGCCGCATCATCAAGATCGGCAACGGCGCCTCCGTCAACAAGGGCCGTCCGATCATCGCCATCAGTAAGGACGTGCTGCTGATGATCGGCCTGGACGCCGTGCGCCAACTGGCGCTGGCGATTTCACTGACGGCCGAGCGTCGCGATGGCGGCTGCGCCGGTTTCGATTACGGCCGTTTCTGGGCGCGCACCGTGGCCATGGCCTGTGCCGCGCAGGCGCTGGCGGAATACTACGGAGAAGCGCCGCCGAGCGAGATGTTCGCCAGCGGCCTGCTCGCCAATATCGGCAGCCTGGGGCTGGCGTCGGCGCGGCCGGACGCTTATTCCAAGGTACTGGCCGCACATGTCGACATCAGGGAATTGCCGGCCGCCGAGACGGCGGCGTTCGGTTATACACATCTCGATCTGGCCGCGGCGATGATGCAGGACTGGGATATTCCGCGCCTGTTTTGCGAAGCGGTCCTGCATCACGAGTTGCCATCGCAGTCGAGTTTCGATGGCGAGTCGCGTCAATTGCGGCTGGCAGAAATGCTGCATGTCGCCGCTGCGATCGCCGACTATTGCGTCGCCTCCGAGGAGGCGCGTTTGCCTGCGCTGCAGGCTTTGCTCGACGCCGGTCCGCCTTTGGGCGGAGAAGTCGACCATGTGGTCGCCATTTGCGATCGCGTAGTACGCGACTGGGCTGAATGGGGCGTCATGGTCAAGATCACGGTGCAAACCTTGCCGCCTACGCGTGAAGTGATGACGCAACTGCAGGAACAATCGGCGAAATAGGCAAAGTCCGGCGCGTCGCTTTTACCGCAGGTGCAAGTCCGGATACATCGCCGCTGCCAGCAGGCACACGGTTTCCACCACATCCGCCTGTGCCGGACCGTGCATTGCCGGTCGTTGCTGCAACAGCGCGGTGCATGATGTCGCGGCAGTCAGGCGGCGCCCGAACAGTTCACTCATGCGTTGCAGCCAGCGATCGAGTTCGGCGTCGGTATGGTCTGCCTCTCCCATCCTTGCATTCAGCCAGATATGCGTGGCCGCACCCGCCAGCCGGCGCGAGAGGGCGACGCTGGTGCGCGCGCGCTGGATCAGGCGATCATTCATGCCCTGTTCGCGCAGCATCCTTTGCAGCAACAGGCCGCTTTCGATATTCGCCACGCAGGCTTCGCGTCGGCGCGTCCGCATTTCCCCTGCGTCCGGCGCCGACTGCAGCGCGCTGCGCAGGTAGGCAAGATTGACCAGGATCATGTCCGACAGGCTGCGATGCAGATTGACGGGTTGCCGGCGCGGCCACAGCAGGTAGGTGGCGGCAATGGCGGCCACGGCGCCGATCACGTTGTTGCCGGCGCGCAGCAGTGCATTGCTCAACTGTTGTTGCGGATCGCCGGCAACATCGGCGATCAGGACGAATACCGGCGTCAGAAAGGTGGCATACAGCCCGTAGCTGACCGGACGCAATCCCATCGACAGCGCCGACAACGGAAACACCAGCAGCGCCAGCACCAGCGGCGAGTGGATGAACATGCACAGCACCACCGCCAGCAAGCCGCCGACGACGCTGCCGATGGCGCGTTCCATGCTGCGCGTCCAACTGTCGGCAATCGACGGTTGCATGACCAGCATGGTGGCCATGGTGGCCCAGTAGCCGAACGGCAGGTCGAACACATGGACGATCAGGTACACCGCGCCGGCTGCCGCGGCGCAGCGCAAGCCATGCCGGACTTCGGCGGAGCCGGCGCTCAGGTGCAGGCCGGCGATGCGCAGCAATTCCATTGCGCCTTGCTTCAGCGACGCCGGCGGTACGTCAGGCCGCGCCGCGCGCTTCCAGTCCGCCAGCACGGACAGGCCATTGCTGTCATGCAGATCGGGAAGTTGCAGCAGTTGCGCTGCTTTCGGCGGCATGCGTCCGACCAGTTGCAACAGGCGCAGGACGGCGCGTGCATCTTCGGCGCTGTCGCCTTCATCCTTGCCGGATGCGTTCGCCATGCCGCGCTGGATTTCCTCAAGCAGCAGGGCCATGGCTTTCAGGATGCGCGAGATGCGTCTGCGCGAATCCGGGCTTTCGTAGGGCGACAGATTCAGGTCGCCGAGCGCCGTGATGCAATCGAGCAGCGAATCGGCGCGCGCCAGCTTGATCAACAGGTTTTCGTACAACTGCCGGGCGTCGGCGCGGTCCGCCGCCACCGCCATGAGCGTCGCACGCGCAGCGGCGATGTCGGCGCGCGCATGACGGCGCGTCTGGGCGGCGCTTTCTTCCGTGGCGCCGCTCTGACCCGTATCGCCGCCCAGGCGGGCAAGCTCGGCCAGCGAGCCGTAGACGCGCGCAACAGCGCTGCGCGCGGGTGCGAACGGATGGATGCGCCACACAGTTAGTCCCAGCAGCGTGGCCCAGGCACAGCCGGAAAAATAGATCAGCACATGGTTTTGCTGCAAGGGCAGTGCAACGATGGGGAAATCGGCCAGGATGGCCGAGACGCCCGCTGCCAGCATCAGCACCAGGCCGGTTGCCGCGCCATAGATGCGCGCGAAGCCGGCGATGCAGGCGATGCACATGATCGCCAGCAAGCCGGCCGTCATGCCTGCGCCCGACAAGGTGGCGGCGAACATGCCGCCCAGCGTCGACGCCACGGCAAAGCCGCCCATCGAAGCCAGCCGTGCGCGATTCGAGCCGGCGCTGTCGGCCAGGCAGGTCAGGAAGGCGCCGATGGCGGCCCATGAAAACAGGGGATTATGCAGCCACTCGCCCAGCAAAATCATGGTGCCGGCACCGAAGGCGGCGCGCAGGCCTTCCGACAGGCTGGCGTTGCGCAAGGGATAGCTGGCGGCCCAGCGCCGGACGGTAGAAGCGAAAAGGGGGAGCGGGGGCATGCTGGCGGATGGCGGAAACCGAAGAGGCGTCAATGTGGCAGTATAGAAACAGCCTGTCAGTGCCGGTATGACTTACATGGCGCTCATCCAGTCGAAATTTTCATGCCGGCATGGGCGCCCCGGCCTTGCCGCCGGCAAACAGTTCTTCGCTCAGCGCCAGCCAGGCGCGTGCAGCATGCGACAGGTAGCCGCCGCGCGTGACGTAGGCGACTTGCCACTGGACTTCCGGTTCGGCCAGCCGCACCGATTGCAACTGATCGGTGGCGAGGCGGTGGATGAAAGGCTCGGGCAGCAGCGCCACGCCCATGCCGGCCAGCGCCATCGCCACCAGCCAGTCCCACTGGCCGCTCTGGGCGACGATTTCCGGTTCGATGCCGGCGTTGCGGAACATGTTGCGCAGCGCGCGCGTGAGGCCGAATTCATTGTTCAGCAAGACCAGCGGCATGCCGCCGAGCGCCTTGCAGGGCAGGGTCTGCAGGTTTTTCCGGAAACGTCCGGTCTGCGCCACTGCCCAGATCGGATAGCGCGCCACCGGCGTGACGTTCAGTTCCAGTTCGGGGGCGACCGGCAAGACCGTCATGCCGATTTCCAGCGTGCCGGCGGCAACGCGTTGCTCGATTTGCGGGCCGGTATCTTCCGTCAGCGTGATGGCGATGTCGGGATGGCGTTCGCGAAAGGCTTTGAGCACCGGCGTGCACAGGATGTTGACCATCGGCGGGATGCCGATTTCCAGATGGCCCTGGCGCAGGTTCCTGGTATTGTCGACCTCGGCATGAAGGCGCTGGACGTTGCCGAGAATCTGTTGCGCCTGCTCGTACACGATGCGTCCGGTGTCCGTCAGTTGCAGATTGCGGCCGGAGCGAATCAGCAGCGGCGTGCCGATTTCTTCCTCAAGCTGGCGCACCATCTTGCTGACGGTCGATTGCGTCACATGCAGGATGTCGGCGGCGCGGCTGAAGCTGTTGAGCCTGACAGTTTCCGAAAAGTAACGCAGGGTGCGGATGTCCATGGATATCGGAGGGATGAAAAGAAGTATGCGAAAAACGACTGAAAAGAAGTAGTTTAAATCATACAGGGCATGATTTGCCGATTCTATACTCGATCAAAAAAGATGGCAGAAATCCATTCTGTCTTTCCAAAAACGAGTAGGAGAACCTGATGCATTCCGAACGTATCCAGCCCGCGCTGGCCGATAAAGTCATGTCGGCTACCGAGGCAGCCCGTCTTTTTCACACCGGCATGACTATCGGCATGAGCGGCTTTACCCGCGCCGGCGACGCCAAAGCCATCCCGCGCGCGCTGGTCGAGCGCGCCAAAACCGAAGAATTGCGTTTCACCGTCATCACCGGCGCATCGCTGGGCAACGACAGCGACGGACTGATGGCCGCAGCCGGACTGCTGGCGCGCCGCCTGCCGTTCCAGGTGGACAGCGTGCTGCGCAAGAAAATCAATGCCGGCGAAGTCATGTTCATCGACCAGCACTTGTCGGAAACCGCCGAGCAGTTGCGGTCCGGCATGCCGGCGCCGGTCGACATCGCCGTCATCGAAGCCATCGCCATCACCGCCGAGGGCATCATTCCGACCATGTCGGTGGGCAACTCGGCCAGCTTCGTCCAACAGGCCCGGCAGGTCATTGTGGAGATCAACACCAGCGTGCCGATGGCGCTGGCCGGCCTGCACGATATCTATTTGCCGCAGGACCGGCCGGGACGGCTTCCGATTCCGTTGACCGCGCCTGAACAGCGCATCGGCGTCGCGGCAATTCCGGTCGATCCGGCGCGTATCGCGGCCATCGTCGTTACCGACACTCCCGACAGTCCTTCCAGCGTATTGCCGCCCGACGCCGAAACCAATGCTATCGCCGGCCACGTGATTGCTTTTCTCGAAGGCGAAGTAGCCGCAGGGCGCATGGGACCGGACCTGGCGCCGCTGCAGGCCGGCATCGGCACTATTGCCAACGCGGTGCTGCATGGCCTGACGAAATCCTCGTTCCGCAATCTGACGATGTTTTCGGAAGTGCTGCAGGACAGCGCCATCGAGTTGCTCGACTCAGGCCAACTGGTTTGCGCCTCGGCGTCGTCGATCACGCTGTCGTCGGCCATGAATGAAAAATTCATGCGCGACATCGACTTCTATCGTTCGCGCATCGTGCTGCGTCCGCAAGAGATCAGCAACCATCCCGAGCTGGTGCGCCGACTCGGCATTATCGCGTTGAATACGGCGCTGGAATTCGACATCTACGGCAACGTCAACTCGACCCATGTCGGCGGCACCCATATGATGAACGGTATCGGCGGTTCGGGCGACTTTGCGCGCAACGGCCAGATTTCGATTTTCGTCACCAAGGCAATCGCCAAGGACGGCGATATTTCCAGCGTGGTGCCGATGGTGTCGCACGTCGATCACACCGAGCACGACGTCGACGTGCTGGTCACCGAATTCGGCTTGGCCGATCTGCGCGGGCTGGCGCCGCGCGAGCGCGCGCCGCTGATCATCGAACATTGCGTTCATCCCGATTATCGCCAGCCGTTGCGCGATTATTTCGCACGCGCCTGTAGCGGCGCCGGCGGTCATACGCCGCATATTCTGGCCGAGGCCCTGTCATGGCATGAGCGTTATGCAGCGCACAAAACCATGCGTGCGGCCTGATTGACGACAATACCCGCCGCCTACGCGGCGGTATTGTCTTTCTGCCATTTTTAGAACGCATTCCATCAATAGGCGTGAAATGAGTTCTAACTTTCCTCCTTTCGGCAGAGACTGTTTCCTTCCTTCCCGTCGCCAGAAAAATACATGGCGGTTTGAAATCGTTTGTGAGACGATTGCCCATAAATAACGTTGTTGGCATAGACGTAACTTTCGGTAACGTCTATGCAAGATGCGGGATTCATTCTTTGCAAATCCTCGCGAGAATCCATCAAGAAAAAGAAGATGGGCAAGGGGACAAACCGCCCATCAGGGGACGTGCCGATTCATTGCTGACGTGTTTTTCCGGAGAGAGAAGCCGTTTATGAAGCTATTCAAAAAAGGCCTGCTGCTGGTTGCGATTCCCGGCGCATTCGAACTGGGTTTGTTGGGGATACTCTATACGAGTCAGGAAAACGCGAGGCAGGCGGAGATGTGGTCCCTGCATAGCAAGAATGTCATCATCCAGGCGACGGAGGTGCGCGAGCCGGTGCTGCTGCAGTCGGCCCGCCTGCGCGCGGCGATCATCCTCAGCAACCCTTCAGAGCTCGGCAAGAGCGACCTGTGGGACAGCATCGAAAAGGAAATCGGCGAACTGCGCGATCTGGTGGTCGACAATCCGCAGCAATCGCAGGCAGTCGATCGGATTCGCGCTTCGGTGGAGCAATACCGTCAATGGACCGATATCCAGAGCGATTTGCTCAGGAACGGCAAGCGCGATGAATTGATTGCGGGCTTGCGCGATCCGAAGGCAGTCTTCCTGATTCAGGTGATCCAGCGGCAACTGCGGGATTTCATGAAAGTCGAGGACGGGCTGGATCAGGAGCGTCAACTGCAAGTGGCGGAGGCGCGCAAGCTGCAGAACATTGCACTGATCGTTGCTCTGATCGGATCGATTCTGGCAGCGGCCGCGGCCGCGCGGATTTTCAGCAGGGACGTCGGCGGCCGTCTTTCCGTGCTGACCGGCAATGCGCATAAGCTCAGCGAAGGCGGCGTGCTGGCCGAACGCGTCGGCGGCAACGACGAGATTTCCGAACTCGACAAGGTATTGCACGAAAGCAGCGCCCGTCTGAAGCAGGCCGAGGAAAATGCGCGCCAGTATCGGGAAGATCTGGAGCGGCACGCGCGCGAGCTGACCTCACTCAATGAAGATTTGCAGCGCCAGACGCAGGACAATGAGATGTTTATCTACAGCGTGTCGCATGACCTGCGCTCGCCGCTGGTCAATCTGCAGGGTTTCAGCAAGGAGTTGCATCACGCCATTCGCGAATTGCATGACACCATTTCGGCAAGCGATCTCAGCGACAATGACAAGCAGCGCATCCATGACCTGATCGAGGACGACGTGGAAGTCTCGCTGAAATTCATCCGCACCGCCGTCACGCGCTCGGCGTCGATCATCGATTCCATGCTGCGGCTGTCGCGCGTCGGCCGCGTCGAGTATCAGCCACAGTTGACCAACGTCGACGACGTCGTCGGGCGCGTGATCGATGCCATGAGTAATACCATCAGGGAACGCCAGGCGCTGGTGGTGTCGCAGCCATTGCCGCCGTGCTACGGCGACCCGACTGCGATCGAGCAGATTTTCGGCAACCTGATCGGCAATGCCATCAATTATCTTGATGCCAGACGGCCTGGTACGGTAGAAATCGGTGCGTTGCCCCCGGACCCCGGCCAGCCGGGTTTTCGCACCTATTATGTCAAGGACAACGGCCTGGGCATCCCGGCTGATTATCTGGGCAAGATGTTCTCCGCGTTCAACCGCCTGCATGCCGATGTCGCCCAGGGAGAAGGCGTCGGCCTTGCCCTGATCAAACGCATCGTGATGCGTCATGGCGGCAAGATCTGGGTGGAGTCGACCGAAGGCGTCGGCACCACGTTCTACACCTCCCTGCCGATACGGCCGGCCGAACAGGCCGAGGGACAACTGGCTTAAGGAGAAAAGACACATGGCTGATAAAGAAGAAGTGGGCATCGTGCTTGTCGAAGATGATGACGGCCATGCCTTGCTGGTGGAAAAAAACCTGCGTCGGGCTGGTTTGTCGAACGGTTTCCTGCGTCTCAAGGACGGTCAGGAGGCGCTGGATTATTTTTTCAACGCCACCGGCGCGCCTGTGCAGCAACGGTTTGAATCCCTGGTGGTGCTGCTCGACGTCAACATGCCGCGCGTGAGCGGGGTCGAGGTTCTCAAGCGCATGAAGGAAAACGAAGCCACGTCGAGCATCCCCGTCATCATGCTGACCACCACCGATGATCCCAGGGAAATCGAGCGCTGTTATGAGTACGGCTGCAATCTCTACATCACCAAGCCGGTGGAATACGATGCCTTTATCGAAGCCGTGCGCCGTCTCGGTTTCTTCTTGCAGATCATCAAAGTGCCGTCCATGGTGCGTAGCGTTATATGAGCGTATCGGAACCTGCCATTTTGATCGTTGACGATGATGAAGGCCTCCGTATGCTGGCGCGCCGTCGTCTGGAAAAGCGCGGCTACAAGGTCAGCAGCGCCGGCAGCATCGCGCAGGCGCGCAGCCTCTTGCATGACGGCGCTTTCGACTTGCTGGTGATCGATTATCAGTTGGATGAAAACATGAGCGGCCTGGATTTCTACAAAGAGTTGTGTGAGCAGGACATGACCATTCCTGCCGTGATGTGCAGCGGCTTTTCCGACGAGGATCATTTGCGCGAAGCACAGCGATGCGGCATCGCGCGTGTGTTGCCCAAGTCGCAGGATTACCTTGATGAACTGCCGGACGTGGTGCAACAGGTGCTGGAGGGGAAGATTTAGGGCTGGTCCGCTGTAGCAGGTTCTGCCGCGACAGCGGCGATGCTGGCGAGCCAGCCGTTCCAGAAAGCGCGCGCGGCTTGCTGGAAGTGGTTTCCGTATTCGTGCGTACCGGAGCGCAAGGCAGCCAGGCTGGCTTCCCGGGAGTGGGCAATTTCATGAGCATGGCCGATCAGCCATTGCTCCACCATGCGCACGTCGAATTCAGGATGGAACTGCAGCGCCAGGCAATTGCGTCCCCACGAAAACGCCTGGTTGCGATAGCGGTCGGTTGCGGCCAGGTGCTTGGCGCCCGTCGGCAGGTCGAAGGTATCGCCGTGCCAATGCAGCACGCGGGTATCCTCGCCGATCAACTCATCAATGCAGGGCAGCGCGTCGGCATGTTCGCCCGGTTGTAGCGATCCCCAGCCGATTTCCTTGCCCGATGCGCCCGGATAAACGCGCGCATGCAAGGCTGCCGCCATCAGTTGCGCGCCGAGGCAGATTCCCAGTGTCGGCAGATCGTCCAGCAGACGCCCGCGCAGCCAGGCGATTTCGGCGCGCAGGTAGGGATAGGCTTCCACCTCGTATACCGCGATCGGCCCGCCCAGCACCACCACCAGATCCGCGTCGAGCGGCGAGATGGCCGAGAACGAATCGACGCCGACTTCGAAATAGCTGACATCGAAACCGCGCTTCGTCAGCAGCGGTTCCAACTGTCCCAGGTTTTCAAATGAGACATGGCGCAAGGCCAGGGCTTTCTTCATGGTTGCTTCCTGATGGCGTTAGGCTTGATTCGACATGGGTTGCCGTCTCTAGAGCGGCATGTTTCGCTATATTTTAGCGTATATAACGATGGCGATGAAAATTCGTCGTATGCGCTGATGATCGGGCGACGGATGTGGTACGATGCGGCCCCTCAGAAACGTCTATCCGAAGCGGCATGTCGAAACAGTTTTTGCTTGAAAATCCCAGGGACGCCGGCGACGACCGCGTGACTTTTGTCATCCGCAACAACGGCACCGTGCTGCCGGGTTTCGTTTCCCGCGCCACATTGATCGCCATTGGCGGCCTGACCAGCAACAACATCGTGGCGCTGTACACCGAACATCGCGCCCGCATCGCCGAAGCGGTCAGGAAGAAGATGGCGCAGCCGGGCATGCGTCAATATATTTCGCTGGGCCTGACAGACCTGCAATAAATTCTCCCACCGGCCAGCGGATATGACGAACGGCAATGTTGCAAGGCGCTTGTAAGCTCGCGCTGATATTTTCGTGCGAAATCCTCGGGCGGCGTGCCGTCATGCTAATCTAGCGCCTGCGCGTTACCACGCGCCATAAAAAGCTGGATGCACAAGACGAAGAGCCGCCACTGCGGCCATCGACCGTGACCAACGGTCGGCAATCTTCCACCCACACGGAAGAAACGGAAAATAATTATCGGAGACACAGGCAGCACGCAGCGACCGGCGACAGATCGGAGCGGGGCCTGATACGGGAAACAGATTGAGAGCATTACAGAGACGACTATCGAATGCGTTTGTCGCCATTCAGGCGCGCTATGGCCGTTCGCCGCAGGCGAGGATGCCGCATCCGCCGAATCATTCGCCCATCCATCCCCGCATACATAGCGACGCCATCCCGCACATCCCGCATCGCGCGTCGGTCCCGCCTCAGGTGACGCATGAAGACCTCGGCCTCGGTTTCCGGCATTTTGCGGAGCAGTCGCTGGTCGGTGTGTATGTGCTTGCCGGCGATGGCCGCGTGTTGCAGGCCAACGATAAAATGGCGGTAATGCTTGGCTACGGACTGGGCGCAGAACTGGTCGGCCTGCATATCGCCGACCTGACCGCGCCGGAAGATCTGGCGCTGCTGCGGGACAGCCAGCGCAAGCGTCTGGACGGCGCGGAAACGCATGTGCGTTCCACCTACCGTATCCTCAGCCGCAATGGCGAGCGCCATTGGGTGGAAGTACATGGCAGTGTGTGCCGGCATCAGGGAACGGTCGCGCTGGTGGACATGGCATTGGACGTCAACCAGCAGGTGCAATCCGAATGGCAGTCGCGCTTGTCCGACCGCGTGTTCGAGTCCGCCAGCGAAGGCATCCTCATCACCGATGCCGAGTTCCGTATCCTGGCGGTGAATCCTGCCTTTACGCGGATTACCGGTTACCGCCCGGAAGAAGCCATGGGCAAACGTTCGCGCATGATGACCGGACCCAGCGCGCAGGCGGAGATCAATCGCGGCATGCTGGAGCGCCTGGCGTCGGACGGTCATTGGCAGGGCGAGATGAAGGACCGGCGCAAGGACGGCAACTGGTACCCGGCATGGTTGTCGATCTCGGCGATACGCGACAATCAGGGCGGGATCTCCAATTATGTCGGCGTCTTCACCGACAACACCATTCGCAAGGAAGCCGAGACCAGGCTGGCTTTCCTGGCCGATCACGACAGCCTGACCGGCCTGCTCAACCGTAACAGCCTGATGCGGATTTTCGCGCAGCAGATCGAAGCGGCGCAGCTCGCCGGAGAGACGCTGGTCTTGTTCTTCATCGATCTCGATCGTTTCAAGACCGTCAACGATACGCTCGGCCATCATGCCGGCGATCAGTTGCTGATGGCGGCGGCCGAACGTCTGCGCGAACAGTTGCGTCCGGACGATGTACTGGCGCGTTTCGGCGGAGATGAATTCGTGGTGGTGCTGGGCGGCTCACCGCCGCAGGACATCATCGCCGCGATTGCGCGGCGCCTGATCGGCAGCATCCTGCGTCCTTTCGTGATCAACGGCCACGAGATGTTCATCAGCGCCAGCATCGGCAGCGCCGCGTATCCCGAACATGGCGACGATGCGATCGCCATCCTCAAGAACGCCGATATCGCCATGTACCATGCCAAGGAGCGCGGCAAGAACGCCTTCCAGTTGTTCAACAAGGAGATGAGCAATCATGCGCTGGAACAGATGCTGCTCGAGAACAGCCTGCGCCACGCGTTGGAGCGCAAGGAATTTGAGCTGTATTACCAGCCGCAGTTTTCGGCGCACGACGGGTCCGTCTGCGGCGCCGAGGCGCTGATCCGCTGGCGCCATCCGACGCGTGGCATGGTGGCGCCGGACATGTTTATCTCGTTGGCAGAGCAGACCGGGCTGATCGTTCCTCTGGGCGCCTGGGTATTGCGCGAGGCTTGCCGCCAGGGCAAGGCATGGCTCGATGGCGGCTATCAGTTCGGGCGCATTGCGGTGAATCTGTCGCCGCGCCAGTTCTCGTCCGACGATTTGTTGGCGACCATCGACGACGCGCTGGCGCAAAGCGGATTGCCCTCCGCCATGCTGGAGCTGGAAATCACCGAGGGCGCCATCATGCAGAATCCGCAGGAGGCCGTGGTGCTGTTGAAGCGCATGCGCGAACTGGGCGTGACGATTTCGGTGGACGACTTCGGCACCGGTTATTCGTCGCTGGCCAGCCTCAAGCAATATCCGCTCGACACCCTCAAGATCGATCGCAGCTTCGTCAAGGGCATTCCCACCGATCCCGACGACATCGCCATTACCGAAGCCATCATCGCCATCGCGCACAAGCTGCATCTCAAGGTGGTCGCCGAAGGCGTCGAGTCGCAGGAACAGCATGATTTCCTGCGCGCCGCCGGCTGCGACATCATGCAAGGCTACCTGCATTCGCAACCGGTTTCCGCCAGCGAGATCGAAGCGCGCTGGCACCTTGGTGCAACGCAGGCCGGGGCCTGACAGGCGCACGATGTTGAACGCGCGCTAGTCGGGTGCCTTTTCCATGTTCTGGCGCGCATACTCCTTGCGTTTCATCGCCAGGTATTCATTCTTGTCGAGCTCATGCAACTGGCGCGGATAGCGTTCGGTGGCGCTGAACCAGGCTTGCAGGCGTTGTTCGAGTTGTTGCGTCGGCGACATCGCCAGACCGCTCAGGTAAGCGTCGATGGCGAGGTAATAGCGCATGGTGTTGCGTTCGACGGTGCCGCGCATACCCCCGATGTAATCGGGTTTGCCTTTGTCCGGTTTTCCCTGCAAGGTGAAACCGACCTTGTCGCTGCCGATGGTTGCCAAGTAGGCGCGCAACGCCACGCGGCTGGCCAGTCCGTAGGAATAGGAATACGTCAGGTGCAGGAAGCTGCGGCCGTCGGCAATCGGGATCACCTCTAGCTGTATGCGGTAGTCGCGCGTATCGATCGGTCCTTTGTCTGCGCCGAGACGGATGTCGAAATAATCCTCGTTGTTGGCCGCGATGCGATAGCTGAAATCGAGACGGTAGGTGTCGTCCAGCGCCTGGTCGTGCTTCTTGCCGATGCGCATGCTCAATGTTGCGGGATGCGGGCCGACGCCGGCACGGCAGTATTTGGTGTTCAGGTGCAGGATCAGCACATCGCACCAGCTTGCCGGAGAGATCAGCGCGCCGCGCACCTGCGCGAACGGATAATCGACCACGGCGTAGATGTCGCCCTTGACGCTGGACGTACTCTCGGTCGAGTTGAGGTAAAGCGGTTGCATGAACTGGTTGTGCGTCAATTGCGTTTGCAGAGCCTGGTATTGCTCTTGCAGCGCAGTCGCGCCGGAAGGCGCGTCGGCGGCGCCGGCGTGTGGGGAAAGCGATGCCAGCCATGCGGCGGCCAGGACAGCGCCCAGGCACTTTCCAAGACAAGCGCCGACGTGCGCAAGCATGTGCCGGGATGGCAACGGACAAGAACGATGCATACGGTTTCCTCTATAGCCAGCGCGCCCACAAGCCGGCGCCGAATTCCTTCATGCGGTCGCTGATGGGGCGATCTTTCCAGGCTTCCAGCGTGATTTCCTTCGATGCCGCGAGATCGCGGTCGAACAAGGCTTGCAACTGCGCGCCGAATTGCGGGCCGAGAATGACGGCGTTGATTTCCTGGTTGTAGACGAAGCTGCGCCAGTCGAGGTTGGTCGAACCGATGGTCGACCACACGCCGTCGATCAGCGCCGTCTTGGAGTGCAGCAGGGCGTCCTGGCGTTCGTAAATCCTGACGCCGCCTTCCAGCAATTCAGTATAGAAGGAATGCGAGGCGTACAGCACCAGCGCCGAATCGCTCTTGCCCGGCAACATCAGGCGCACGTCGACGCCGCGTTTGACGGCATCCTTCAACGCCGCGCGCAATTGCGGATCGGGGATGAAATAGGCATTGGTCAGGTAAACCAAGGACTCGGCGTGCTGGATGGCGGAGATGAACGTCGCGTAGATCACGCTGTAGGGATCTTCCGGCGAGCTGCCGATGCCGCGCACGATTTCGCCGCCCTTGCTGGCGATTTTCGGATAGTAGTTCCTGGCGGCGAGTTGCGGGCCGTGCTGCTTTTCCCAGGTGTCGATGAACATTTTCTGGAATTCGGCGGCGACCGGACCGTCCATGCGCACCTGCGTGTCGCGCCAGGGCGCCATGTCCTTGCCTTCGTCGTCCTTTTTCCTGAACTTGCGGAACGAGCCGCTGGAATACACGCTGCTGATGTTGATGCCGCCGACGAAGGCGGTCGTGCCGTCGACGATCAGCAGCTTGCGATGGTCGCGCTGGTTGACTTCCCAGCCTTTGCGCGCCAGAGCCGGATTGACCGGATTGAATTCGAGCACCTGGACGCCGGCGTCGATCAGCGGCTGGAAGAATTCGCGCGGCGTGTTGAGCGTGCCGACGCTGTCGTACATCAGGTTCACCTGTACGCCGTGCTTTTGCTTGTCGATCAGCAGGTCGGCGAATTGCTTGCCGGTGTCGTCGTTCTCGAAAATGTAGGTCTCCATATTGATATGGTCGCGCGCTTCGCGGATAGCCGAGAACATCGAGGCGTAGGTGGCGGGGCCGTCGATCAGCAGCGTGACTTTGTTGCCGGCGACCAGCGGCGAACCGGTAATGGCTTCTTCCACTGCCAGATGTTTTTCCAGGATCAGGTTTTCCTGCTTGGCGTTTTTGAACTTGTCGAGCACTGCCTGGCTTTGTTCGGCGCTGAGGATGCCGCGACCGCCCTTGATCTGTATCGTCTTGGCCGGCTGGATCCCCATGTCGGGCACGATGCGCGGCAAGGAGCCGCAACCGGCCAGCGCCAGCGAAGCGGCGAGCAGCAGCGGGCAGGCGAGGCGTGAAATGGCGCGGTCAATCATGTGCTTGTCTGTTGTTGGTTTCATCGTGACGATCCGGCAGGCAATGATCGGCGGTAAGAATCATGTCTTGAGTATAGGCTCACTCCCGACGCACTTGCGCCTTGCCGTGGCCTTTGATACCGTGAAACGGCGGAGTCCTACAGTAAAAGGGGAAAGTTGCCTACAGTGTCGGTTGCAGTTGCGGCGGCGCAGCGGATTTTTACCGGATGTTTACCCGGACAGTCTGTCTTTTTAGATGTTCTTTATAAAAAGCTGGCTAAGCTTGCCTCGTCACTTACTCGACGACAGGTTTGCTATGAATCCCATGGTGTGGAGAAAACGTTCTTCCGTGCTGAACAAGCTGCTGTTTCCGCAGGTGTTGCCGTCGCTGATGGCGAACACGCCGGCGGCGCCGTCCGGCGCCTCCCGGCCGGACGGATCGGGACAGCATAAGCCGGTGGCGTTTCCCAAGCAGCGCGAACGCATGATGCATATTACGGTGGAGAGCAGCGATGTCACGCGCTTGCGCCACGTCGTCATGGAAAGCTGCGGCTATTGCGTGTGCTTCATGCGCATGTCGCCGCTGGATCATGCACGCAAGATGCAACTGTGCCTGTGCGTACAGGCCGAAGCGGTGCCGATTGTAATGGATGCGGTGATGTGGGCGCTGCCGCAGGCCGAGTTCGGGCTGCGGCAGCAAGATAACAATTATCAATAGACATCGCGGCGATAGCGGCCCTGGGCGATGAGATCGTCCAGCGCCGCTTCGCCGAGCAGCTCGGACAAGGCGGCGTCGATGCCGGCGGCCATGCCGTCGAGGCTGCCGCAGACGTACAGCACCGCGCCTTCGCTGATCCATGCCTTCAGCATGTCGGCTGCCTGGCGCAGCTTGTCCTGGACATAGATGCGTTCAGGCTGGTCGCGTGAGAAGGCGATGTCGACGCGGCTGAGCATGTCGTCCTGCATCCATTGCTCGATTTCTTCACGGTAGAGGAAGTCGTTGGCGCGCTTGCGTTCGCCGAACAGCAGCCAGTTGCGGCGCTGGCCGCGCGCGATGCGTGCGCGCAGGTGGCTGCGCAGGCCGGCCAGGCCGGAGCCGTTGCCGATGAAAATAGCCGGGCCGGGTTCGGGCGCCAGCGCGAAGCTGTTGTTTTCCAGCAGGCGCATGTCGACGGCGTCGCCCGGCTGCGCGTATTCGGTCAGCCAGCCCGAGGCCAGGCCGAAGCCGTCCTCGTGCGCCACCTGCCGCACCAGCAGGTGTACGCGTCCGTCTTCCTGCACCGACGCCACTGAATACCGGCGCGACGCCAGCGGCTGCAGGCTGTCGGCCAGCGCTTGCGGAGCAATGTCCGTAATGTCTGATTTGGCGGCGGGCAGCACGCTGCGCGCAAGGGCATCGGCGAGCTTACGCGTCGCACCTTGGTGCCGCACGGCGATATCGCCATCCAGTCCGACGCGTTCAAGGAACAGCGCAATGCGGTCGGGCGCGTGGCGCGGCAGCATTTCCGCCAGCGCGCCGGATTGCCATTGCGGGTCTAGTCCGGCCGGCGATTCGAATTCCAGATGGTAGATGCCTGAACCGCAACTGCCGGGATTGAGCAGTTTGCGTTCACGCAGGATCCAGCCGGCATAAGCGGCTTCCGGTTCCTTTGCTGGCGCTTCTTCCAGCGGTGCGCCGCCGGTCAGCGCCGCGAGTTCATGCTGCCATCTGGCAAGGTCGGCCGGTGCATTGTTGTCGACCTCGATCATCGGGAAGAATGCTTGCGCGCCCTGGCTGCGCAGCCAATGGTCGAGGCTGTGGCCGAAGCCGCAGAATTTTTCGTAATGGCGGTCGCCCAGCGCCAGCAAGCCGTATTGCACATGGCTTAGCGCGCCGCCTTGCTGGTGCGCGAGTTGTCTGGCGAAGCGGCGCGCGCTGTCGGGCGGTTCGCCTTCGCCGAAGGTGCTCGCAACAAACAGCGCGCGGTGGAAGTGGCGCAGGCGTTCCGGATCCAGCATCGCTAGCGATTGCACGGTCACCGTCACACCGGCTTTTTGCAGGACGGCAGCGGTGTGCAGGGCAATGCGTTCGGCCTGGCCGGCTTGCGTGGCATAGGCCAGCAGGATGCTTTCCTCGTCTGGAGCCTTGTCTCCGGCCGTGACGGCGGGCCTGATCGTCGCCGTCCCGCTTTGATCGAGCAGCGCACGTTCGGCGCGCACTGCGCGTTTCTTGCGGCGGCGGTCAAGGTACAGCATCCAGCCGGTGATGCCGAACAGCGGCATGATCAGCGCGGCAAGCGCCATGACGATGCGCCCCGGCAGGCCGAAATAGGTGCCCATGTGCAGCGGATAAATGGCGCCGATGAAACGTCCGCCGCGACTCTTGTCGGCGAATCGTTCATTCTGCCTGACCTCGCCGCTCAGGGGCAGGATGGTCAGGCGGTCGCGCGCGCGTTCGTGGGCGGCATCGGGCGGCAGGTAAGTGAACTGGATTGCCTGCGCGGCTTTTTCCGGCAGGCGCATGCTGACCAGCGTGTACGGACCGGCTTCACGCTGGAAGACGCTCCAGGCCAGCGTCAGGTCAAGCGGGGCGGGTGGGGTTTCGGCTTTTTCGCCCTTGTCTTTCTTGTCCTTCTTCTGCGGCGGCGCCATGCGCATCGGCGTCTCCTGGCCCGCCAGCGCATTCACGCCTTGCTTGAACCAGTCGAACGCCCAATACATGCCGGTGGTCGTGAAAATCACATACATCACCAGCGCCCAGGTGCCGATCACCGAATGCAGGTTCCACAGAAAAGAGCGGCCGGACAAGCCGAAATCCAGTCTGAACCACGCGCGCCAGTTGAGCGCGCGGCGCGGCCAGCGCATGTACAGGCCGGACAGCGCCAGGACCAGCAGGCACATGGACAGGCTGCCGGCGACGACCTTGCCGTTGTCGACCGGCAGCAGCAGCCAGCGGTGGAAGCGTTCGATGAACTCAAAGAATGCATTGCCGGCCGGCGGCGGCAGCAGTGCGCCGGTATACGGATCGGCATAGCGCAGTTCGCCGCGGCGCACGCCGGGCGGTGGGGCGAAATTGATGCGCGCGGAAGCGCCCGGTTCGGCGTAGAGCGTGAGGTTGGCTACGCGCTCGTCGGGAACGGCGGCGTGCAGGCGTTCGATGATTTGCTGCGGGGTCAGGACTGCTTGCTGGCGTGCGGCGACATGGACGACGCCGGGATTGATCCAGTCGATGATTTCTTCGCGGAAAGACAGGACGGCGCCGGTAACGCCGATCGCCATGAGGACGGTGCCCGCAGTGATGCCGATGAACCAGTGCACCTGGAACCAGATTTTCTTGAACATGTTTTTCTTTGATAGGCAGGCTGGCGGCGAGTTTGTCTGGCGCCAGCGAGCGGAAAGGCGTTTCCCTAAAGCGCTCTATTATAAATGATTTGGAGAATGAGAATTATTCCGATATGTATCAGGATTGTTTCCGAGATACCGGTCGAATGTTTGTTTCTTGTCATTGGGTTGCGGCGCCGTCGCGCTGCAGAAGCAGGCTGGCGAGGATCATCGCGGCGACCAGCAAGGCCACGGGCAGCAGGCCGCGATGCAACAGGAAGCCGGCGAGCTGGGTGCCGATTCCCGACAAGGTCAGCGCCAGGAACATCAGGAAACCTGACGCTAGGCTGGTCAGCGATTTCGGCACCGACAACGCGCGGGTGACGGTGGATGGGCCGCGCAGGCCCAGGCCGGCGCAGAACAGCATCCAGCACAGGATCAGCGGCGCGACATGGCGTTGGTCCAGCAAGCCCAGCGCAATCAACCCGGCCACCGACAGCAGTTGCACGGCCGCGCCCGACTGCATCAGCTTGTAGATGCCGCAGCGATGCGCCATGGCGCCAGCGCGCGAAGCTGCGACGATGAAGGCCGATACGCCGCAGACTTGCATCAGCGCAAACATGCCGGGACCGTATCCGCTCCATTGTTCGATCAGATGCGGCGCGCTGGCGACGAAAGTGACCAGCGCGCCGAAGGTCAGTCCGTATACGGTGGCGTCGCGCAGATAAATGCGATTCTTCAGCAGCGCGGCGTAGCTGACGGTTTCATCCTCGGTATGCAGCACCTGGCGTCCCGGCACCAGCGTCAGGATGAACGGCAACAGGCCCAGCGCCAGCGTCGCTACCAGCCAGAAATTACTGCGCCAGCCCGACACCAGCAGGATGCCGGCGCCGATCACCGGCGCAACCGCCGGGATGATGGATTCGGCGATGCTCACCCAGGAAATCGCGCGCATTGCATCGGCGTCGGCAAAGCGCCGCCGCAGCAGCACCGGCACCACCACCGTCGCGGCGCCCGCACCGATGCCTTGCACGGCGCGATAGATGATCAACGCATTGACGTCCGATGCCAGCGCGCAGGCGACGCCGGTGGCGGCCAGCAAGGCGATGCCTGCCAGCAGCGTGTTGCGCATGCCGAGCCGGTCGGCCAGCGCGCCCCACAGCAGTTGCGACAACGCCAATGTGATCATGAATGAGGAAATCGTCGCCTGCACGGCAGGCACATCGCTGCCGAGATCAAGGGCGAGATGGGGCAACGCGGGCAGATAGAGATCGGTGGTCAGCATGCCGACGCCGGTCAGCGCGGCGAGCGGGACGATTTGCAGCAAGGGAGGACGGGACATCGATAACGAACAGCAAAGCAGAGTGGGGAATACGGCAGCGCGCAACCGAAAACCGTATTCAGGAGAAGAGGCATGATAACACTGCGTTGCGGGTTCTCCGCCTCAGTTTCCGATCATCGCAACCAATGCGCGCGCCAGTTCGCCGTCCCTGTCGCCGAACTTGTCGATCACGTCGAGATGATGGCCGTCCGACAGTCTGACTCGCTGCACGGAGAAGCCCGCATGCGCCAGGCGTTCGGCATAGGCGGCCATCTGGCGGTGGAATTCCGCCGACTCGGTGCCGCCCGCGGTCAGCACAACCGGCATCGTCGTCGGCGGCAGGTGATGCAGCGGACTGAATTGCGCCACTTGCGGTTCATCGAGACGCAGCGTTTCATTCAGGTAGCACAGGCGTATAGGTTCCAGATCGTAAAGGCCGCTGATGCAGCAAAGTCCTTTGACGGCGTCGGCGGGAAGGTTGAAAGCATGCCAGTCCGTGCTTGCCAGCATCGCCGCGAGATGGCCTCCGGCCGAGTGCCCGGCGACATGCATGCGTTGTGGGTCGAAGCCGAGCGTCGCGGCTTGCCGGTACAGCCAGGCAAAGCCTGCGCAGACATCCGCGACGATCCCGGGCATGTCGACTTCGGGGGCGAGGCGATAGTTGAGCAGGGCGACCGCGATCCCCGCTTGCAGGTAAGGCGCGGCGACGTGGCTGAAGCCGTCCTTGTCCAGCGAGCGCCAGTAGCCGCCATGCACGAACACCAGCAGCGGCGCATTCTCTTCCTCGGCGGGGAAATAGTCCAGGGTCTGCAGCCGGTGCATGCCGTAATGGAGGTTGGTGCGCGCCGTGTGTTGCTGGCGATAGGCTTTTGCCTGTGCATTCCAGCGGTCGAAAATGTCCTGGAAGCGTGCAATGCCGATGCGCACGTTGTATTGGCGGTCGAGTTGTTCGCGGTCGTAGTGCAGGTACTGCATATGATGTCTCCTGAACTATTTATGAAATAAGTTCCCGTTGTCCTATTGTTCGGCAAAATGCTCCGAAATGAAACCGCGCAGCCACTGGTTGCCTTCGTCCTGGTTGAAGCGGCGGTGCCAGAAGACGTTGGTCTGCAACGAAGGCAGCCGCAGCGGCGGACGGATGTATTGTAGGTTGAACGGCCGGGCCGCGCTTTCGGCCAGCTTCAGCGGCACCGTCACGACCAGGTCGGTGGTGCTGACGATATAGGGCACGGCGGTGAAATGCGGCACGCGGAAATTGACGTTGGCGCGGATGCCGGCCTTTTCCAGATTCTGGTTGATGCGGTCGTACGGACTTTCCTGCGACGATACCACGAGGTGTTGCGCCGCGAGGAACTCCTTGAGGGTCACATTCCCGCCGCTCAGCGGATGGCCCTGGCGGAACATGCTGACATAGTTTTGCCGGAACAGCCGCCGCTGGTATAACGCGCCCGAAACATTGTCGAAAGCGCCGATGGCGAGGTCGACGCGGCCTGACTCCATTTCGGTCTTGAGGTCGATGGCGCCGGCGCGCACCGTGCTGATCTGGATACCCGGCGCGAGCCGGTTGCATGCGTCGATCAGCGCCGGCATGAAGTAGACCTCGCCGACATCGGTCATGGCGATCGTGAAATGCCGCTTGCTGGCCGAGGCCGAAAATGCATCTTGCCGGTTCAGCGCCTTCGACACATGGATCAGCGCCGCCGCCACCGGCTCGGCCAGTTGCTGGGCGAACGGCGTCGGCTGCATGCCCTGGGCGGTGCGCACGAACAGTTCGTCACCGAAGGTGCGGCGCAAGCGCGCCAACGCATTGCTGACAGCCGGCTGCGACAGGTTCAGGCGGCGGGCCACCGACGAGATCTGGCGATCCTGGAACACTTCCTGAAACACCACCAGCAGGTTGAGGTCGATATCTTTGGGTTCGATCATGTGGAGAGACCTACTATTCATAAAATCAATGAACTACATTTCGACATTTATATCGTAAAAACAGGATCATTGCTCTACAGTCTGAGTCTTACAACAATAAAGCTGTCTTGCAGCCGGGCGCATTTGTCGTTCATGCGTCGCCGTCATTCAGCACATCCACAAAAAATCAGGAGGAGTACAAATGAAATCCGATGTGATCAATGTCGATCAGGTCGTCGAGCAAAGCCGTTTCGGCGCGTTTCAATTTGGCCTGTTGCTGCTATGCGGCCTGTGTCTGATCATCGACGGTTTCGACATCCAGGCCATGGGCTATGTCGCACCGGCCATCATCGGCGACTGGCAGGTCAACAAGGCCAGCCTCGGCCCGGTGTTCGGTGCGGGCCTGTTCGGCATGCTGCTCGGTTCGCTGGCGCTGACGCCGGTGGGCGACAGATACGGCCGCCGTCCGGTGCTGATTGTTTCGACCTTTTTCTTCGCCATCTGCATGCTGCTGACCACGCGTGTGCAGACCATCGATGAATTGCTGGTGTTGCGCTTCATTACCGGTTTCGGCCTCGGCAGCATCATGCCGAACGCGATGGCGCTGGTCGGCGAGTTCAGCCCGAACGGTTCGCGCGTGACGCGCATGATGCTGGTGTCGTGCGGCTTCACGGTGGGCGCGGCGGTGGGCGGTTTCGTCAGTGCGGCGTTGATTCCAGCATTCGGCTGGCGTTCGGTGTTCCTGGTCGGCGGCCTGATTCCGGCATTGCTGGGTGTGGCGATGCTGGCGTGGCTGCCTGAATCGATCCAGTTTCTGGTGCTGCGCAAGCGCCCGATGCAGCAAGTGGCGCGCTGGCTGCGCAAGGTCCAGCCGGACCTGGAGATCGACCAGGGCAGCACGGTCGTCGTCAAGGAAGCCAGGAGCGAAGGCATGCCGGTGGCGGAACTGTTCCGCGAGGGTCGTGCCGGCGTGACGCTGCTGTTGTGGCTGATCAGTTTCATGAACCTGATCAATCTGTATTTCCTGTCCAACTGGCTGCCGACGCTGATCAAGGACGCCGGTTATTCCACCGGCACGGCGGTGCTGATCGGCACCTCGCTGCAGGTCGGCGGCATCGTCGGGACGCTGACGCTGGGCTGGTTCATCAATCGTTTCGGTTTCACCAAGGTGCTGGGCGCCTGTTTCGTGGCGGCCTGCATTTTCATTGCATTGATCGGCCGTGTGGCGACGATGCCGGTCCTGCTGTTCCTCTGCGTGATCGTCGCCGGCTTTTGCGTGGTGGGCGGCCAGCCCGCCGTCAATGCGCTGGCAGGCACGTTTTATCCGACCCAGTTGCGTTCGACCGGCATCGGCTGGGCGCTTGGCATCGGCCGTATCGGCTCGGTGCTGGGGCCGGTCATCGGCGGCCAACTGATCGCCATGCAATGGGCCAACAGTTCACTGTTCGTCGCGGCGGCGGTGCCGGCGATCGTGTCGGCGCTGATGGTGGCGCGCCTGCATTGGTACCGACCGCAGTAAACGTTCGCATTCTTGAGAAGGACAGACCATGAATACGCTTGCAGAATCGGCAATCGCCAATCGCACAACAGCCGGCAAGACGGCCGGCTATCAATCGGGCTTCGGCAATGAATTTGCGACCGAAGCCTTGCCCGGCGCCTTGCCGGCGAACCAGAATTCGCCGCAGCAGGTTGCCTACGGCCTGTATGCCGAGCAGGTTTCCGGTACCGCCTTCACCGCGCCGCGCAGCCACAATCGCCGCTCGTGGCTGTATCGCATCCGCCCGGCGGCGATGCATGAGCCGTTCGAACGTATCGACAACGGTCTGATCGCCGGCGGTTTCGATGAAGTCGATGCGCCGCCCAACCAGTTGCGGTGGGATCCGCAGGCGATGCCGGGCGCGCCGACCGATTTCGTTGCCGGCCTGATGACCATGGCCGGCAACGGTTCGCCGGATGCACAGAGCGGTTGCGCGATCCACTTGTACGCGGCCAACCGGTCGATGACGGACTGTTTCTTTTATTCCGCCGACGGCGAATTGCTGATCGTGCCGCAGACCGGCCGTCTGCAATTGCTGACCGAAATGGGTACGATCGATATCGAGCCGCAGGAGATCGCGGTGATTCCGCGCGGCGTGCGTTTCCAGGTCAGGTTGCCCGACGGTCAGGCGCAAGGCTATGTGTGCGAAAACTTCGGCGCGCTGCTGCGCCTGCCGGACCTGGGACCGCTCGGTTCCAACGGCCTCGCCAATCCGCGCGATTTCCTGACGCCGCATGCCTGGTATGAAGATCGCGAAGGCGATTTCAGATTGATCGCCAAATTCGGCGGCAAGCTGTGGCAGGCCAGGATCGGCCACTCGCCGCTGGACGTGGTGGCATGGCACGGCAATTACGCGCCCTACAAGTACGACTTGCGTCGCTTCAATACGATAGGTTCGATCAGCTACGATCATCCCGATCCGTCCATCTTCCTGGTGTTGCAGGCGCAGAGCGATACGCCGGGCGTGGATATGCTGGATTTCGTGATCTTTCCGCCGCGCTGGCTGGCGGCGGAACATACCTTCCGTCCACCCTGGTTCCACCGCAACGTGGCCAGCGAATTCATGGGACTGATCCATGGCGAGTACGACGCCAAGGCCGAGGGCTTCCTTCCGGGCGGCGCCAGCCTGCACAATTGCATGACCGGCCACGGTCCCGACAGCGCCACCTTCGAGAAGGCCAGCCGCAGCGACACGACAAAGCCGGACAAGGTGGCCGACACCATGGCCTTCATGATCGAGACGCGCAATATCATCAAGCCGACGCGCCATGCGCTGGCTTCGCCGACGCTGCAGAAGGACTATTATCGATGCTGGATGGATATCAGGAAGCACTTCAACCCGCAACATCGTCCGGAGCAAACATGAGCATTTCCTTGAACGAAACCCACGATCCCGCGCTGCAGAGCTGGGTCGCCTCGGCCAATCGCGACGGTTGCGGATTTCCCGTGCAAAATTTGCCGTACGGTATATTCCGCCGCAAGGGCGACGATGAGGATTTTCGCGCCGGCGTGGCGATCGGCGACCAGATCCTCGACTTGCGTGCGGCATTCGAGAGCGGCGCATTCGGCGGCTTTGGCGAAATCACGCACAAGGCCATCGTGGCGGCAACCTCGGGCAGCAATCTGAATCCGCTGATGGAGCTTGACGCGGCATCCTGGTCGGCCCTGCGCCTGGCGTTGTCGACCTTGCTGCGCGAGGAGGCGGTGCATCAGTCGCAACTGGAGTCCTGCCTGGTCCCGCAAGCCGAGGCCGAGCACGCTTTGCCGGCGCAGATCGGCGATTACACCGATTTCTACACGTCGATCCATCACGCCACGGCGGTGGGCAAGCTGTTCCGTCCCGACAGCCCGCTGCTGCCCAATTACAAATGGCTGCCGATCGGCTATCACGGCCGCTCGTCCTCGATTGCGGTGTCGGGCCAGCAGTTCCGCCGTCCGCTCGGCCAGACCAAGGCGCCGACGTCCGACACGCCGGTGTTCGGTCCTTGCAAACGCCTCGATTACGAGATGGAAGTCGGCGTGTTCATGGGCAAGGGCAATGCGCTCGGCGATGCGATCGCCATCGGTCAGGCCGAGTCGCATGTGTTCGGCCTGTGCCTGCTGAACGACTGGTCGGCGCGCGACGTGCAGGCCTGGGAATACCAGCCGCTGGGTCCTTTCCTGGCGAAGAATTTCGCGTCGACGATTTCGCCGTGGATCGTGACGCTGGAAGCGCTGGCGCCGTATCGCTCCGCCTGGACGCGCGACGCCGCCGATCCGCAGCCAATGGCGTATCTGGATTCGGTGGACTTGCGCGACAGCGGCGCATTCGATGTGCAACTGGAAGTGCTGTTGCAAACCAGGGCTATGCGCGCCGCCGGCATTGCGCCGCAACGCCTGTCGCTGGGCAATTTCCGCGACGCGTACTGGACCGTGCCGCAACTGGTGGCGCACCATACCGTCGGCGGCTGCAACCTGCGCGCGGGGGATCTGCTGGGTTCGGGCACCTTGTCGGGGCCGACGCCGGACTCGGCCGGTTCGCTGCTGGAACTGACCGCGGGAGGCAAGCATCCAGTCCATCTGGCCGACGGCGAGACCCGCATTTTCATCGAAGACGGCGATACCGTCGTCATGCGCGGCTGGGCGGCGCGCGACGGTTTGCCGCGCATCGGTTTCGGCGAGGTGACGGGCACGGTGCTGCCGGCGCGATCGATTTGAGAAGTTTCAAAAAATCCAGGAGACAGCGCCCATGACCATCCATCTGTACAGTTATTTCCGCAGTTCGGCTTCGTACCGCGTGCGCATTGCGTTGCATCTGAAAGGCCAGTCCTACGACACCGTGCCGGTGCATCTGCTCAATAACGGCGGCGAGCAGTTTGCGCCGGCGTTCAGCGCATTGAATCCGCAATCGCTGGTGCCGGTGATGGAAGAGGGTGGACGCCACATCACGCAATCGCTGGCGATCCTGGAGTATCTCGAAGAACGTTTCCCGACGCCGGCGCTTCTGCCTTCAGGGTTGACCGACCGCGCCCATGTGCGCGAGATTGCGCTGGCGATTGCCTGCGACATCCATCCGCTCAACAACCTGCGCGTGCTGCGCATGCTCAAGCAGGAACTGGGCGTGAGCGAAGAGGCCAAGCAACAATGGATCCGGCACTGGATCGATCTCGGTTTCGCCGCGCTGGAACGACAGCTTGCCGCCAGCCCGCAGCGTGGCCGCTTCTGTTTCGGCGACACGCCCACCATGGCGGATTGCTGCCTGATTCCGCAGATTTTCAATGCGCGCCGCTTCGAGGTCGACATGGCGCCGTATCCCACGCTGGCCGCGATCGACGAGGCCTGCCACACCCTCAAGGCGTTCCAGCTCGCCCAGCCATCGGCGCAGCCTGACGCTGCATAGATTCCACATAAGCGCCACACGATTTCTTTGCTCACAACGATGCCTGACGGAAACTTCCTGGAAATTGCCCGATTTATCACAGTCGGACCGCCGGAAATGCCGTAAGTCCCGCTATTCCCGGTATAATTTTTTGCGCCAAGTTATCGATGAAACGGGTTTTAATAGCAAGACGCTCCGACAGACGAGCTTCGGGCAAGAAACAATGCTGCAGGCTGGGCGCCTGCCGAATAATGACTCAAGCCTGACTCAGGGAAATACAGGTTAACCGTTACAGGGCGCGCATCACAGCGGCTTGTTGCGCGACGAGTGCCGTTTCCGGGGATGGGTTTCTACGCAGGGGTTCAAGTATGCAAGTGGTGAGCCGACGTTATCGCTGGGCGATTTACGGTTTGCTGGTGGTCGTGATCGCCGCGGGTATTGCGTTGTTTTTCGCCATGGCGCGCACAGCCAAGGATATTCGTGCGTCGACGACGCCGCTGTTGCAGGAAAAGATTCCAACGCTGCGCCATCTCTCCGACTTTGAAAGCGCGCTGCTGCGCTACCAGCTTGCTCTCAACAAATACTATGTCGCCTCGATCGGTCGCGAACGTTTCGATCATCTCGAAGCGCAGGCCGGGAGAGAGATGGCCGACAATTTCGAGTCGGTGCGCCGCGACCTCGCGCAGGCGGTGCAGATGGGTGCGTTGCGCAGCGACTACGACGCGGTGCTGACGATGGGCCCGACGCTGGAAAGAATCATGACGACTGCGCCCGTCAATCGCGAACAGGCGCGCACTCTGCTGACCGACCTCAATGTCAAGACCAACACCATCCGCGATCTGCTCGACAAGGCCAAGCGCGACGTCGAGGTGAGTGTGTACGAAGTCGGCGACACGGCCAACGCCGGCGTTGATGAGATCACGCGGCTCGTGCACATTTACAGCGTCGGCATGCTGCTGACTGCCTTGTTCATGATGTATCACGTGTGGGCGCGCTTCCGTTCGGAAAATATGCTCGCCTTCCAGGCTGCGCACGATCCGCTGACCGGACTGGCGCACCGCGGCTCGTTCGAGCGCCGTCTCAGGAAGATGAACGATCAGCCGCATACGGTGGTGCTGGGCATGATCGACCGCTTCGAGCGCGTCATCGGAGGCCTCGGCCATGCCTTCGGCGACCGCCTGATGCAGGAAATGGCCGGCCGCATCAAACGCGCGGCCGAGCGTCACGGCGGCGAAGTGTTCCGCCTCGACGGCGCCAATGTGGCGATCCTGTACAAATCGGAGGGCGATCACCCGAGCTTCCAGGAAGCCTTGTCCAGCCTGCAGGAATACATGCGCCAACCGTTCGAGTTCGGCCAGCATGAGATATTTTCCAGCATGAGCATGGGCGGCGCCGAATATCCGCGCGACGGCGCCGAGCCGGCACACTTGCTGCAAAACGCCGATGCTGCCCTGCAGGCGGCGCGCGATGCCGGCGGCGACTGTTTCGTGGCGTATTCGAATGCGCTCAACACGCGTGCGCAGGAACGTCTGGCGCTGGAGGCGCAGTTGCGGCATGCGATCGAACGCAACGAGTTGGAGCTGCACTATCAGCCGCAACAAGGCCTGGTCGACGATGGCCTGGTCGGCTTCGAGGCGCTGGTGCGCTGGCGCCGCAACGGCGAGCTGATTCCGCCGGCCGATTTCATCCCGCTGGCGGAGGAGTCCGGCTTGATCGTGCCGATCGGCGACTGGGTGCTGGCCGAAGCTTGTCGCCAGGCCAAGATCTGGAGCCTGGAAACCTCGCGCAAGTTCATCATCGCGGTCAATATTTCGCCGCGCCAGTTCCACCATCCATCGTTCCTGCGCCGCGTCACCACGACGCTGGGCGAGAGCATGATCGATCCGACTTTTATCGAACTGGAAATCACCGAAGGCATTGTCATGCGCGACGTCGAGCGCACCATCGAGTTGTTGGAAGACTTGCGCCAGCGCGGTTTGACGCTGGCGATCGACGACTTCGGCACCGGCTATTCGTCGCTGGCCTACCTCAAGCGGTTTTCCATCGACAAGCTCAAGATCGATCAGTCCTTCGTGCGTCATTTGCGTCCCAACAGCGAGGATGCGGCAATCGTGCAGGCGGTCATCAACCTCGGTCATCACCTCGGCTTGTCGGTGATCGCCGAAGGCGTGGAAACCGTGACCCAGCGCGAGTTGTTGCGTAGCTGGGGATGCGATGAAATCCAGGGATATTTCTACGGCAGACCCTTGCCGGCCGACAAGGCTACTCAGTTCATTTTCGAGAACTGATCAATTGTGGGGCCGGCGCGGCACCAGTAAATTTCCGGTCATGACCAGCACCGGCTGGTTGTCCTGGTTGTAGGTGGTGACGCGATGTTTGAGGAAGCCTTGCTGCGGTTTCGATTGCGAGAACTTCAGTTCCAGCACCTCGATTTCGACGCGCAGGCGGTCGCCCGGACGGGTGGGGCGCGGCCAGCGGAATTCCTCGAAACCGGCGCCGATGATGCCGCCCTTGATCGGTAGAGTCTTGACCAGCAAGCGCATGGTCAGCGCCGCGGTATGCCAGCCGCTGGCGGCCAGTCCACCGAAGAAGCTTTGCGCGGCGGCGGTCTCGTCGAGATGGAAGGGCTGCGGGTCGTAGCTGGCGGCAAATTCCTTGATGGCTTCGGCGCTCAGCGGCTCATCGCAGGCATGGCTGAATTGTTGGCCTGGAGCGAAGTCTTCCAGATAGAGCAAGTTGACGGACATGGCAGGTCTCCCAAGGGCCTGTTCACGTTAAATCCGCGAGTGCGAGCAGGTCCTGATTGTTCTATAATGTTAATTGCAAAATGATAGTTAGTTGGAAATGATAGTCAGTTTGATGGGAGTTGTCTATGGAACGTAAAAGCTTTGGCAACATGCAATGCCCGGTAGCCCGCACGCTCGAACGCGTGGGCGAGTGGTGGAGCATCCTGATCCTGCGCGACGCGCTGCACGGGCTGACCCGTTTCGACCAGTTCCAGAAGAGCCTGGACATCGCACCCAACATGCTGACGCGCCGCCTCAACTCGCTGGTCGAATCCGGTCTGCTGGAGCGCCGCCAGTACAGCGAGCGGCCGCCGCGCTACGAATATATCCTGACCGACCTGGGGCGCGATTTCCGTTCCGTCCTGGTCGCGCTCAACACCTGGGGCAACAAGCATTTTGCGCCGGAAGGCCCGAGCGTGCTGCTGGTCGATGCAACCTCGGGCGAAGTGGCCGAGCCGGTGATGATCGACGGCAAGACCGGCAAACGCCTGACCTCGCCGGATTTCGTGTTTGCGCCGGGGCCGCAGGCCAACGAGAGCATGAAAGCGCGCATCAATTTCGCGCGTCAGCGGGCGGTGGAGGCGGCGGCCAATGACGCCGCGCCGACGCAGTCCGAAAGTGTCGCCTCCGCCCCGACCAAGCCCGTCAAGGCGTCGCGCAAGAAGGCTGCATCGCGTAGCGCCTGATTCTTCCAGTTCCGTTTATCTCTATGGCGTCGTCGTTGCGGCGCCATTTTTTGTCCACGAATAAAAAAGACGGCTTGACAGGAAGGGGACGGGTCATTAGCATGCATATACATCAATGCATATGCATTGATTTGTGAGAGGCAGAATCCGCTATGTTTAACCAATGCACTTGTACCCGTTTGCGCAGGTTGACGAGGCGCATCACGTCGATTTATGACCGGCATTTGTTGCCGGACGAACTCACCATCAGCCAGTACTCGCTGCTGAGCCGGGTGGGCAGGCACGGTCCGATTGCCAATATCCGCCTGGCGGCGGAGATGGGCATGGACCGCAGCACCCTGAGCCGCAACATCAAGCCGCTCATGAGCGCCGGCTGGATCGCGACCGTCGATATGCCGCCGGACGAGCATGTCGACAAGCGCTCCTTCGGGCTGGCCCTGAGTCCTGCAGGCAAGGCCAAGCTTGATGCGGCTCGCCCCCATTGGGTAAAGGCGCAACTGGAAATCGACGGCCTGCTGGGCGAGGACATGCATGCGGCCTTGTCCGGCATGATCGACGATGCCTACGACAGATTGCAGGAAGCCTGATCCGGCAACGTCCGGGTCGTTTGTTTTGACGTCGCGCCATGAGCACCATCAATGTGTCTTGCATTGATGGTTTTTTATTCACCATTTTTCACCATTATTACCGATCGAGCGTCATGAATAAAATCACGCAAGCCATCGCCACGCGCACCTCGCACCGTTTCAGTTACGCATGGATAGTGGTGGCTATCATCTTCCTTGTCTTGCTGACTTCGGCCGGCATCCGCGCCACGCCGTCGGTCATGATCCTGCCGCTGGAACATGAATTCGGCTGGAATCGTTCCACCATCTCGCTGGCGATTTCCTTCAATATCGCTTTGTACGGCCTGATCGGCCCGTTCGCCGCGGCAGCGATGCAACGTTTCGGCATTCGCCCGGTGGTGATGGGCGCGCTGGTGCTGCTGTCGGTCGGCACCGCCTTGAGCACGTTGATGCAAATGCCTTGGCACATGGTAATGACATGGGGCTTGCTGGTCGGCTCCGGCACCGGCGTTGCCGCCAATACGCTGGGTGCGACCATCGTCAGCCGCTGGTTCGAGATGCGCCGCGGCCTGGCGATGGGCTTGCTGACGGCAAGCGCCGCCACCGGCCAGATGGTGTTTTTGCCGTTGATGGCATCAATGGTCGAACATTACGGCTGGCGTTCGGTGGCGTTCCTGGTCGCCATCGTTGCCGCCGTGGCAGTGCCGCTGGTTGCGCTGTTCTTGCCGGAGCGTCCGTCCGACGTCGGTCTGCGCCGTTACGGCCAGGCCGCCGATGCGCCGGCCGATGCCGAGGTCAAGGCGGGCAATCCGCTGGCGATTGCCTTCGATTCGCTGCGCCAGGCGATGAAGGTGCGCGACTTCTGGCTGCTGTTCTTCAGCTTCTTTGTCTGCGGCATGAGCACCAACGGCTACATCGGCACGCAATTCATCGCCATGTGCAACGACTACGGCATTTCCGAAGTCGGCGGCGCGAGCATCCTGGCGGCGATGGGCATGCTCGATCTGATCGGCACGACCTTGTCGGGCTGGCTGTCGGATCGCTTCAATCCGCGCGTGCTGCTGTTCTGGTATTACGGCCTGCGCGGCATTGCGCTGATCTTCCTGCCTTATGCATTCGGTCTGGACTACTTCGGCCTGACCGTGTTCGCGATCTTTTACGGACTCGACTGGATCGCCACCGTGCCGCCGACCGTGCGTCTGGCCAACGATGTGTTCGGCCGCCTGGCGGCGCCCATCGTGTTCGGGTGGATCGTCGCCGGTCACCAACTGGGCGCTGCCACTGCCACCACGATATCGGGCTTCATGCGCGCCAACCTTGGCGATTACACGGCGTCGTCGATACTGATGGGCGTGGCTTGTCTGATCGGCGCCGTCATGGTGTTGCGCATCAAGGGTGAGCAGCATGGCAAGCCGGTGGCGGTTGCAGCGTAAAGCACCGCATCTAATCAAAAACGCCCGCCTCCATCAAGGGAGCGGGCGGTTTTTGTTGCCCGCGTCGGCCTGATTACTTGGCGAATGCCTTGCGCAAGTTGGACGTCGCCAGTTCGACGGCGCTCTTCGCGGCGGCAGTATCGCCCAGTGCATTGAGCATCACGAAGTCGTGGATGGTGCCGAGGTAGCGCACTTGCGTCACCGGCACGCCGGCCTTGGCCAGCTTGGCGGCATAGGCTTCGCCTTCATCGCGCAGCACGTCGTTCTCGTCGGTGACGACCAATGCCGGCGGCAGATCCTTCAATTGTTCCAGCGTCGCGTTCAACGGCGCGATATGCGGATCCTTGCGGTTGGCGCCGGCCGGCAGGTAGGCGTTCCAGAACCACTTCATCGCTTCCTTGGTCAGCCATGGGCCGTTGGCGAACTGGTTGTACGAACCGTTTTCGAAATTGGTGTCGGTGACCGGATAGAACAGCACCTGATAGTTGATCGTCGGACCTTTGCGTTCCTTCGCCAGCAGGCTCACCACCGCCGCCATGTTGCCGCCCACACTGTCGCCGGCAATCGCCAGACGGCTGGCGTCGATGTTGAATTCGGCAGCATGTTCGGCGACGTATTTGGTCGCTGCGTAGTCTTGTTCGATGGCGATCGGATAACGCGCTTCCGGCGAACGGTCATAGTCGACGAACACGACCGCGGCCTTGGCGCCGTCGACGATCTGGCGCACCAGACGGTCATGCGTATTGACATCGCCCATCACCCAGCCGGCGCCGTGGAAATACATCACCACCGGCAGTGTTTCCTTGTTGCCTTGCGGGCGCAGGATGCGGATGCGGGTGCTGCCGGTGGGGCCGACCGGAATCACGCGGTCTTCGATGTCGGCGGCAGGCTTGGCGACTTGGCCCGATTGCGCGCCGGCCAGCAGGTTGCGCGCCTGTTCAGGCGTCAATGTGTAGATCGGCGGGCCGCCGGCAGCGGCGAGGGCGTCGAGGAAACCCTGGGTTTGCGGTTCGACCGATGCTGCCGATGCGGTCTGCACGGCGGCGGCGCTGGCAAGAGCGATAGCGCTGAGGGCGAGAATCTGTTTGATGGATTTCATGATGTTTCCTTTCAGTGGTTGGGTAGATTAAAATCAAGCAATTAAATTGTGTGCAATATATTTGATGTTTCGACGAGCTGGATGCTGCATGCATGCGCTTCTCTCATCGGGGAAACCTTTGCAGGTTTGAACGGTGGAGTCAGTGCATGGATCGAATATTAAATTTAACAAAATTAAATTGCAAGCAATTTAAATAAAAAATGCAGAGTCGAGTTTTTGCGTCGAAGGGAAGGTGAGGTTGGCAGAGCCCATCCGCTCATTGATGGCTGATGGGCTGCGCACGAATCAGCTTAATCCCATTGCGGCGCAAAACCGGGATTGGCCAGGCGTTCGCCGCGATCCAGCGCGGCGATGACTCGCATTTCCGCATCCGACAAGCGGATGTTCTTTGCCGCCAGGTTGCTTTCCAGGTTGGCGCGTTTGGTCGACGACGGGATGGTCGCGAAGCCTTGTTGCAACGACCACGCCAGCGCGATCTGCGCCGGATTGGCCTGATGCGCCCCGGCGATTTCCACGATGGTCGGATCTGTCATGACCTTGCCGTAGGCCAGCGGCATGTAGGCCGTCAGATGGATGCCTTGGCTGCGCGCGAACTCCACCACCTTGCGGTTTTGCAGGAAGGGATGAATCTCGATTTGTAGCGTGGCGATCTCGGCGGCGCCGACGGCGGCGATGGCTTGCTTGAGATGCGCGATGGTGAAATTGGACACGCCGATCAGCTTGGTCAGGCCCTGCGCCTTGGCTTCGGCCAGCGTTTCCATGTAGGTTGCGACAGCGATGCTGTCGTTGGGCGCAGGCCAGTGGATCAGCGTCAGGTCGACTTGCTCCATTTGCAGCTTGGACAGGCTTTCCTTGAGGCTGGGGATCAGTTTGTCCCTGGACAGATTGTCGGTCCAGATCTTGGTGGTGACAAACAGATCCTGGCGCGCGACCTTGCCGACGGCGATCGCCTTGCCGACTTCGGCTTCATTGCCGTAAATCTGCGCGGTGTCGATGTGGCGATAGCCGAGTTCCAAGCCGTTGGCGACAGAATCGATGACTTGCTGGTCTTTCAGGCGAAAGGTGCCGAGACCGAAAGCGGGAATTGTGTTCATGTGGTTCCTTTGCATGGGTGGTGGTGCATTGCCGTGTCGTGCAGTATGCGGGCAAAGCGCTATTGCAGAAATAGGTTGGAAAGCAAAACTTTATTGCCTGGAAAGCAAAAGTTGGAGTGAAAAAACGCCTTTCATTTAATTTTCGAATATTTCGATAATTGATCATTAATCTTTCCGTTTTTCTTTCGTCTTCCACTCCTCCATACTTCGCTCCATTGATGAAGCCGCAGTGAAAGCGGCACATCAAACAAGGCAGCACGGTTCATCCCATTTATCGAATTAATCGCACATACCTACAAGGAGAGCATCATGGCAATCGCAAAGGCACAACCAGGCAGCACCCTGCTGAACCCAACCAACCACACCCTGATCATGATTGATCACCAATCGCAGATGTCGTTTGCGACGCATTCGATCGACGCCGTCACCCTGCGCAACAATGCCGCGCTGGTTGCCAAGGCCGCCAAGGAGTTCAAGGTATCGACGATTTTGACGACGGTCGCCGAAAAGTCCTTTTCCGGCCCGATCTTCGATGAAATCAAATCCGTTTTCCCCGAACAGGAAGTGATCGACCGCACCACCATGAACACATGGGAAGACCAGCGCATCGCTGACCGCGTCAACGCCATCGGCAAGAGCAAGATCGTGCTGGCCGGCCTGTGGACTTCCGTGTGCATCGTCGGCCCCGCCTTGTCGGCGCTGGACCAGGGCTTTGAAGTCTATGTGATCACCGACGCCAGCGGCGACGTGTCCAACGAAGCCCATCAACGCGCCGTCGAACGCATGATTCAACTGGGCGCGCGGCCGATGACATCCTTGCAATATCTGCTCGAATTGCAGCGCGACTGGGCCCGCACCGAGACCTACAATCAAACCGTCGCGACCGCCATCGCCAACGGCGGCGCATACGGCCTGGGCCTGATCTACGCCAAGACCATGTTCAACGCTTCGGAAGGCCATTGATCGGCCATCAAGCCCTCATCCGGGATCCTGCTTCATCGATGAACGGGATCCCGCAGTTTTCGTAGTCCCCTCGACAACGCATGACGAACAACCCAGGAGTGAACATGAGCGCCGACCTGATTCTGCTGAACGGACGTTTCCATACCATCGACAAAGAACAACCGCTGGCCAATGCCGTAGCGATCAAGGACGGCAAGTTCCTCGCCGTCGGCGACGCCGAAGCAGCCATGCGTCATCGCGGCGACGCCACGCAAGTGATCGACCTGAACGGTCGCAGCGCGGTGCCGGGCCTGAACGACTCGCACATCCACCTGATCCGCGGCGGCCTGAACTACAACCTCGAACTGCGCTGGGAAGGCGTACCGTCGCTGGCCGACGCGCTGCGCATGTTGCGCGAGCAAGCCTTGCGCACGCCGCACCCGCAGTGGGTGCGTGTGGTCGGCGGCTGGACTGAGTTCCAGTTCGCCGAGCGCCGCATGCCGACGCTGGAAGAAATCAACGCCGCCGCGCCCGATACGCCGGTGTTCATCCTGCATCTGTACGATCGCGCCTTGCTCAACCAGGCCGCGTTGCGTGCCGTCGGTTACACCAAGGACACGCCCAATCCGCCGGGCGGCGAGATCCAGCGCGACGCCGCCGGCAACCCGACAGGCATGCTGATCGCCCGCCCCAACGCCATGATCCTGTATGCGACGCTGGCCAAGGGCCCGTCGCTGCCGCTCGATCAGCAAATCAATTCCACGCGCCAGTTCATGCGCGAACTTAATCGCCTCGGCGTGACCAGCGTCATCGACACCGGCGGCGGCTTCCAGAATTATCCGGAAGACTATGCCATCATCGACAAACTGGCGCGCGAACAACAACTGACGATTCGCATCGCCTACAACCTGTTCACCCAGCGCAAGGGCCAGGAACTGGAAGACTTCCAGCGCTGGACGGACCTGGTCAAGCCGGGTCAGGGCGACGATTTCTACCGCCACAACGGCGCCGGCGAAATGCTGGTGTTCTCGGCGGCCGATTTTGAAGACTTCCTCGAACCGCGTCCCGAACTCGCTGCCGGCATGGAAGACGAACTCGAAAAAGTCGTGCGCCATCTGGTGTCCAACCGCTGGCCGTTCCGCCTGCATGCGACCTACGACGAATCGATCAGCCGCATGCTCGATGTTTTCGAAAAGGTGAATCGCGACATTCCGTTCGACGGCCTGCACTGGATGTTCGACCATGCAGAGACCATTTCGCCGCGCAACATCGAACGCGTGCGCGCGCTCGGCGGCGGTCTGGCGATCCAGCATCGCATGGCTTTCCAGGGCGAATATTTCGTCGACCGCTACGGTCAGGAAGCCGCCAAGGCCACGCCGCCGGTGGCGCGCATGCTGGACATGGGCGTGCCGGTCGGCGCCGGCACTGATGCCACCCGCGTGGCCAGCTACAATCCGTGGACCGCGCTGTACTGGCTGGTATCGGGCAAAACCGTAGGCGGCCTGCAATTGGCGGAATCCGGTTTGCCGCGCGAGACTGCGCTCGAATTATGGACCGCCGGCAGCGCCTGGTTCTCCAGCGAGCAGGACAAGAAGGGCCGCATCAAGGCCGGCCAGTTGGCGGACCTCGCGGTGCTGTCGTCCGACTTCTTCAGCGTCGCGGAAGACGACATCAAAGCCATCGAATCGGTCATGACCGTGGTCGGCGGCAAGATCGTCTACGGCGCCGAAGAGTTCGACCCGCTGGCGCCGCCGCCGATTCCGGTGCTGCCGGAATGGTCGCCGGTCAAGAACGTGCCGGGCCACTATCGGCCGCTCAAGCAAGGTGCGCAAAGCCAGCAGCAGCAACGCCGTTTGATTCTGCCGCACCAGTGCGCGGGAGCCTGCAATGTCCATGCGCACTCGCACGACATCGCACGCCGCTCGTCGGTGCCGGCCTCGAATTTTTCGGGCTTCTGGGGCGCGCTCGGTTGCAGTTGCTTCGCCTTCTGAGCGCAGGAGAACGTCATGACTTATTCAAAAATCATCTGGGGCCTCGCACTCTCCTTCGTGGTCGGTTTCTGCTGCCATCTGGCGCAGATCCCGGTGCCGTCGCCGCCGGTCCTGAGCGGCGCCTTGCTGGTGTTCCTGATGAGCAGCGGCTACTGGCTGACTGATCGTTATCTGGCCGCCAGGGCAACCAGGCAGGCGAAGGCGACATCATGAGCGCGCTGTTCACCGGAGCCGTGCTGGGCACGCTGATCGGCGCCGTCTGCCGTTGGTTCGGCCTGCCTTCGCCGACGCCGCCGACGCCGGTCGGCGCGTCGCTGGTGGTGGCCATGACACTGGGTTACGTAGTCGCCGGCTATGTGCTGGCGGGACATTTCTGATTGAGGAAAATTGCAATGCAAACCTTTCACACTTCAAAACAATCCTGGCTGCCGCGCCTGCTGTGGGCGCCGGCCCAGGATCTCGGCCTGCTGTTCTTGCGCCTGAGCGGCGCCTTGCTGTTGCTGTATGTGCATGGCCTGCCGAAGATCATCAACTTCGCCGGCGAGCTGCAACATATCGACGATCCACTGCACGTCGGCCGCGCTTTCACGCTGGGGTTCGCGATCTTTGCCGAAGTCCTGTGCCCGGTGCTGATTGTGCCCGGCATCCTGACGCGGCTTGCCAGTGCCGCGGTGTTGTTCCTGCTGGCGGTGTCGATGTTCCTGGTGCATGCCGACTGGAGCGTGGCGGAAGGCCAATTCGGTTGGTTGCTGATGATCGTGTTTGGCGGCATCACGTTGATGGGCGCCGGCCGCTATTCCATCGATGCGGCGCTGGCGCAGAAGATCGAGGACTGACATGGACAAGTTCAATCGCGCCACTTGCCAGAGCATCGCCATGAGCTTTCTGGCGGGTTATGTGGATACGGTCGGCTTCGTCGCCCTGTTCGGATTGTTCACTGCGCACGTCACCGGCAACTTCGTTTTGATCGGCAGCGAACTGGCGAATCCCTCGCACGGCGTGTTGATCAAGTTCCTGGCTTTCCCTGCCTTCATCGCTTCGGTGGTGCTCACGCGCATGGCGGTGATCTGGCTGGAGCGCAGCGGCAAGCCGGCGCTGCCTTATGTGCTGGCGCTGCAGTTGCTGTTCCTGCTGGCGTTCATGAGCATCGGCCAGAGCATCGCCCCGGTGGCCGATGCGCGTGCGACGGCGGCCTTGCTGGCAGGTATGTTCGGCGCCGCCGCCATGGGCGTGCAAAACGCCGCCTCCCGCTTGATTCTGCCGCAGTTGACGCCAACTACGGTCATGACTGGCAACGTCACGCAACTGGTGATTGATGTGGTGGATGTGTTGCGCGGCGCGGCCGACGCCGGTGTGCGCCAGCGCTGCATCAAGTTCTTCTGGCCTATCGTCGCGTTCGGCGCGGGTGCCATCGGCGGGGCGTTTGCCTACCGCTATGCGTTGTTCCTCGCGCTGCTGTTGCCGGCTGCGATTCTGGTCGCGATGATCCGGGCCGAATATATCGGGATAAAGGCCGGGCTGGCGGCGACTTCCTCTTTATAATGTGCGCCAGGGGCAAAATTCGAACATTCGGATAGTTGAACGCAAGTAAACACAAGGGCAGTGGAGCGGCGATGAGTTATTTGTACCACCTGATTGAACAGTACGGTCTGATCATCGTATTCGTGAACGTGCTGACCGAGCAGTTGGGCGCGCCGATTCCTGCTTATCCGACGCTGGTGATCACCGGGGCGCTGGCTTACCGCGGCCAGTATCCCGTGGCCTTGCTGCTGTCGGTGGCGGTGTTTGCCGCGCTGATCGCCGACTATGCCTGGTATCTTGCCGGCAAGCGTTACGGCCGTCGCATCATGTCGACGCTGTGCCGCATTTCCCTGTCTCCCGATTCCTGCGTGCGTCAGACCGAGTCGATTTATTCGCGCTGGGGTGCGCGTTCGCTGCTGGTCGCCAAATTCATTCCCGGTTTCGCTTCGATCGCCAGCGCGCTGGCCGGCACGGTCGGCACGACGCGCGGCAGGTTCCTGCTGTATGACGGCGTCGGCGCGGCCTTGTGGGCCGGGCTGGCGATTTTCCTCGGTGCGTTGTTCAACACCGCCATCGACGATGTGCTCAATGTGTTGGCCGAGCTGGGTCAATACGGAATGATGCTGGTGGCGATTGCTTTTGCCGTGTTCGTTGCGAGCAAATGGTGGCAGCGTCGGCGTTTTCGCAAGTCGCTGGAAATGGCGCGCATTTCGGTTGGCGAGCTTGACAGCTTGTTGAAGAGCGGGGAGCGTCCGACCATCGTCGATGTGCGTTCGCCGGCGTCGCAACAGACCGGCCGCATTCCCGGCGCGCTGACGATCTCCAATCAGGAGATTCATACTTTCGTCTTCGATGCGCCGATGGAGGATGAAGTGATCGTCTATTGCGCCTGTCCCAACGAAGCTTCGGCGGCGCTGGTCGCCAAGCAACTGATGCAGCGCGGCTACAAGCGCGTGCGTCCGCTGACCGGCGGCATCGACGCCTGGGTGGCTGCGGGTTATTCCATCGAAGCCTGATCGTCGGCGTTCAACCTCACTTTTTGCAGGAATCTCCATGTTCAGAATCAGTCTCGACGCCTTGTTGATTCTCGATGCGATCGACCGGCGCGGTTCGTTCTCGGCGGCAGGTCTTGAACTGCACCGCGTGCCGTCGACGATCTCCTATACGGTGTCGAAACTGGAGCAGGATCTCGGCGTACAGGTATTCGAACGCCAGGGACCGAAAGTGGCGCTCACGCGCGCCGGCGAAGAATTGCTGAAAGAAGGGCGCTACCTGCTCAAGGCCGCTGAAGATCTTGAGCACCGGGTGCGTCGCGTCGCCTCAGGCTGGGAGACCGAATTCACGATCGGCCTCGATTCGTTGTATTCCGCGGCTTCGCTGGAGCCGGACATCGTGGCGTTTTACCAGGTCGCCGACCGCACGCGCCTGCGCATTGCGCGCGAGTCGCTGGCCGGCACCTGGGAAGCCTTGCTGGATCGTCGCGTGGATTTGCTGATCGCGGCGCCGGGCGAAGGGCCGGCCGGCGGCGGCTATGTCGCCGAACAGATCGGTACGGTGCGCTTCATGTTCGTGGTGGCGCCGAGCCATCCGCTGGCAAAAGTGGACAAGGTGTTGAGCAAGGCCGACCTGCATCCCTACCGCGCCATCAGCGTGGCCGATTCGGCGCGCCGGATGGCGCCGCGCACGGTCGGCCTGCTGTTCGGACAGGACACGCTGACGGTGCCGGACATGCGCAGCAAATACGCCTTGCAACTGGCGGGCGTGGGTTTCGGTTTCTTGCCCGAACCATGCGTGCGCAAGGCGATCGCATCCGGCGCGCTGGTCGTCAAGGAAGTCGAAGAGCCGCGCGCGGATGAAACCTTTTCGTTGGCCTGGCGCGTCGGCGAAGACGGCGCGGCGCTGACCTGGTGGCTCAACCGCATGCGCGAAACCGATATCCTGAAACGCATGCTGTCGCAGATCGCCGACGAAGGACTGTGAAGATTTTCGGACGAAAAAAGCGCGACAGCTTGTGGCTGCCGCGCTTTTTCATTGATACAGCCCGGGATCAGGCAGCGATCAATGTACCGATGGTCTGGCGGGTTTGAGCGACGGCTTTTTCGACCGCCGCTTCGCCCATGCCCAGGCCTTCGCTGTGGATGAACGTGATGTCGGTCATGCCGATGAAGCCGAGCACGGCGCGCAGATAGGTTTCATGGAAATCCATCGCCTTGGCCGGACCTTCGCTATAGACGCCGCCGCGCGAGGTGAACACGTACACCTTCTTGTCCTGGACCAGGCCGACCGGACCGGTTTCTGTGTACTTGAAGGTCACACCGGCGCGCGCCACATGGTCGATCCACGTCTTCAGCGTGGAGGTGATCGAGAAGTTGTACATCGGCGCGCCGATGACGATGATGTCGGCGGCGTTGACTTCGGCGATCAGTTCTTCGGAGAGTTTGACCAGCGCTTGCTGTTCGGCAGTGCGTTTGTCGGCCGGGGTGAAGAATGCGCCCAGTTTTTGCTCGTCCAGATGCGGAATCGGATTGGCGGCGACGTCGCGTTCGACCACCACGCTGCCCGGTTGCGCCGCTTGCAGTTTGGCGACGAATTCGCCGGCGACCTGGCGCGAGATCGAGCCGGTGCTGCGTGCGCTGCTGTTGATGAATAGAATGTTTGCCATGATGTTTTCCTTGTTGGTAGGTGTGGCGACGCGCCGCCGGGTTGGCGACGCATCGGGTTGGCTTGCGTTGATCAGTAAGGCAGATCGAACAGCAGGAATTCAGCCGCTTCGGCCTTTTCGAACGTGACCAGGCTTTCGGCGCTGATCTTGAGAGCGTCGCCGCCCGACAACGCGGTGCCGTTGACGGTCAGGTTGCCGCGGATCAGGTGCACATAGCCGAGGCGTTTCTGGCCCAGTTCGTACTCCAGCTTGTCGCCGCCGTTCAGGATCGAGGCGTAAACCGATGCGTCCTGATGGATCAGCACCGAGTTGTCGCGGCCGTCGGACGAGGCGATCAGGCGCAACTGGCCTTGCTTTTGCTCCGGGGTGAAGTTCTTTTCCTCGTAGCTCGGCGCGATGCCTTTCACGTTCGGCTGGATCCAGATCTGCAGGAAGTGCACCGGTTCCGTCTTCGAGTGATTGAACTCGCTGTGGCGCACGCCGCTGCCGGCGCTCATGCGCTGGACGTCGCCGTAGTGCAGCACCGAGCCTGTGCCCATGCTGTCCTTGTGCTCGAGCGCGCCGTCCAGGACATAGGAAATGATTTCCATGTCGCTGTGGCCGTGCGTGCCGAAACCCATGCCAGGCGTCACCCGGTCTTCGTTGATGACTTGCAGCGGACCGAAACCCAGATGTTGCGGATCGTAGTAATGGCCGAACGAAAAGGTATGGTGTGAATTCAGCCAACCGTGATCGGCGACGCCGCGTTCGTTTCCCTTGCGTATTTGAAGCATGATTTTCTCCGTCGGTTAGTGCAGGCAAGGGCGGTTTTCCTCTGCGGAAATCGCCTCTTGCTTGCGGGATCAAGTGGACAGAACGGAGTATGAGCGGAGGGAAATCAAAAGAAAAACGGAAAGATTTGCGGGGTATCATCGAATTATTCGATGATTTATGTAAGTCGTTGATATTTATTGTGTTTATTTGTTTTAAATGACTTTTCCATTGCGACTTTAGAGGCGATTTTTTGATGTTTTTCGATAAAAATCGAAAATCTCTTTGGTCGCCGGATCAGACGAAGGCTGTCCGTATCGGCGTGCCTTCCAGCAGCGTCTTGGTGACCGGCGTTTTTTCGCAGATTTCCGCCAGGCGATGGAGCTGTTCCGGCGTCAGCGCATTGCCGAACGTGATCGTGCGTTCGATATTTTCGAGTCCGCAGTCGTCGCGCGAAAAGCGTGCATCGATATGGATGCTGCCGAGTTCCCATCCCTTGCGATCGGCGTACATGCGCAAGGTCAGCGAAGTGCAGGCGGCCAATGCCGACAGCAGCAGCTCGTAAGGAGCGGGGCCGGTGTCGCCGCCGCCGTTGTCGGACGGTTCGTCGGCCTGGAGTTGATGGGTGCGCGCACGGATCCGTTGCGCATAGCCGGCGTCGTTGTGCAGGTGTACGGTTGCCATGATGTGATCGCTCCTTTACATGAGGGTGCGGATGACGTGCAGTGATTGTTGCACACTCCCTTTTCCCCGGGCATAAAAAAGCCTGCATCGAGCAGGCTTTTTCGTGGCGCGCAAAAAACGAATTTGCTTATGCGAAATTCTTCGCTGCGAAATCCCAGTTCACGATGCCCCAGAATGCTTCGACATACTTCGCGCGTGCGTTGCGGTAGTCGATGTAATAGGCGTGTTCCCAGACGTCGATGGTCAGCAGCGCCTTGCTGTCGGTGGTCAGCGGTGTGCCGGCGCCGGTGGTGTTGACGATGTCCAGCGTGCCGTCGGCTTTCTTGACCAGCCATGTCCAGCCCGAACCGAAGTTGGCCAGGCCTTGCTTGGTGAATTCCGCCTTGAAGGCATCGAACGAACCCCACTTGGCGTTGATGGCGTCAGCCAGGGCGCCGCTCGGAGCACCGGCGCCCTTTGGCGTCAGGCTGTTCCAGTAGAACGTGTGGTTCCAGATTTGCGCTGCGTTGTTGAAAACGCCGCCGGAGGACTTCTTGATGATGTCTTCGAGCGACAGGTTTTCGAATTCGGTGCCCGGGATCAGGTTGTTCAAATTGGTCACATAGGTCTGATGGTGCTTGCCGTAGTGGTATTCGAGCGTTTCCTTGGAAATGGTTGGCGCCAGTGCGTCCAGTTCATAAGGCAGTGCCGGTAGGGTATGTGCCATGGTGAATCCTTTCGGTATTGTTGATTGAAACAAACGTTTTTATTCTCAGACTGTGATTCTAAAGCGGATAGCGATTCTTTGCACTCTCTCAAACCGGTGGCCTACGCCTGATTTTGGCGTAGGAATCCGGCGCGGCGTTTTGTCATCCCTATTGCCGATCCCGTTAATCGAGCATCGGTTGCACGCTGGCGATGCCGACGTCGGCGCTGCCTTCGGCCAGGCGCAGCGTGACGTTGCTGCGCGGCTGCAGTTCGGACGGCGCGCGCAGCACCTTGCCTTTGGCATCGGTGACGATGGCGTAGCCGCGCTCGAGAGTGCGTTGCGGGTTGAGCAATTCGAGCTGGGCTGTTTGCGCCGTCAGCAGTTGGCGCCGCCGCTGCGTCATCAGTGCGGCCGCATTGCCGATGCGGCGCTGACGGTCGCTGAGCAGCAGGCGCGCCGCGCGGGTGTCGGGCAGGCGGTTGTGCAAACGTGTTTGCAAATGCTGGAGTTGGTAGCGTGCCTTGGTCACCGGCGTGCGCGTGGCGTGCTCGAGCCGGGCCTGCAACGCGTTGAGCTTGACGCGTTCATGCGCAATGTATGACGCGGGGCTGGCCAGGCGGCGCGACATCCAGTCGACGGTCTGGCCGCGCTCGGCGAGATGGCGCTTCAATGCGCGCGTCAGGTCGGCGGCGTGATTCTGCAACTGCGCCAACCATTCGGCGCGCGGCATTGCGCACAGTTCGGCGGCGGCAGTGGGCGTCGGCGCGCGCAGGTCGGCGGCGAAATCGGCAATCGTGAAATCGGTTTCGTGGCCGACGCCGGAAATCACCGGCACCGGGCAGGCGGCAATCGCGCGCGCCACGGCTTCATCGTTGAAGGCCCACAGGTCTTCCATGCTGCCGCCGCCGCGGCCGACCAGCAGCACGTCGCATTCGGCGCGCTGCGAGGCGGTCCGGATGGCGTGGGCAATCTTTGCGCCCGCGCCTTCGCCCTGGACCGGCGTGGGATACAGGATCACGCGCACATGCGGCGCACGGCGCCGCAGCGCGGTCAGGATGTCATGCAGCGCCGCAGCCTGCGGGCTGGTGACGATGCCGACGCAGCGCGGGAAGACCGGCAGGGGACGTTTGCGGTCCGGGTCGAACAGGCCTTCGTTTTCGAGCTTTTCTTTCAGGCGCAGGAAGGCTTCGTAGAGATTGCCGACGCCGGCGCGGCGGATCGCTTCGACGTTGAGCTGATAGTCGCCGCGCGGCGCGTACAGCGTGACCAGCGTGCGCACTTCGACCTTGTCGCCTTCGCGCGGCGAAAAACCGGCATGCTGGGCGCGGCCCTTGAACATCACGGCGCGCACCTGGGCGGAGTCGTCTTTCAGCGTGAAATACCAGTGGCCGGACGCAGCGCGGGTAAAATTGGATATTTCGCCGGACACCCAGACCAAAGGGAAGGTTCGTTCGAGCACGCGCGCGACCGCCTGGTTGAGCGCCGATACGGCGAGCACCGGCGGCCCGGACTGCGGCACGGATGGGGCGGGACTGGAAAAATCGTCGTAGGTCATGGGGCTGGCTGGAATCCGATGGGCTTGCGGTGATGTTGCCTGCGTTGTGCGTCTTTTCTGTACAGAAGGAGAAAACGCTTTGAAATCAAAGCTCTTGTCTGCTTGAGAGGAGCTTGTGCACAAAGTTATGCACAGAAAATGTGGGTAACCTGCACAGGATTTCAAAGCGCGATTTTAAAGCCGTTTGGCCGCGCCGTCCGGAGAAATGCATCTTGGCCTTGCCCGGCGGGGAGCAACGCGTTACATTCTGCACCGGAAAATCAACCCGCATTCTCACGTATCTGTAATAAAGGAGTCCCTCTTGTTCGCAATCATCCAAGCCGCAGGCTGGCCGATCTGGCCGTTGTTGATCGCCTCCGTCATCGGCCTTGCGCTGATCATCGAAAGACTCTTGTACCTGCGCCGCTCGCGCGTGCTGCCGGGGGACTTGTTGCCGGAAGTGGTGCGCGTCTATGAAAACGGCCGCGTCAATGACGACGTGATCGACAAGCTGGAACAGAATTCGCCGCTGGGGCAGGTGCTCGCAGCCGGCCTGCGCAATGTCGACACGCCGCGCGAAGTCATGAAGGAAGCCATCGAAGAGGCCGGCCAGGCTGCCGCCCACCGGCTCGAACGCTACCTGACCACGCTCGGCACGATCGCTTCGCTGGCGCCGCTGATGGGACTGTTCGGCACGGTCATCGGCATGATTGAAATCTTCGCCTCGCAAAACGCCGCCGGCACCAATCCGGCGCAACTCGCCCACGGCATCTCGATTGCCTTGTACAACACCGGATTCGGCCTGGCGATTGCGATGCCTTCGCTGGTGTTCTACCGCCACTTCCGCGCGCTGGTCGACAGTTTCGTGGTCGATATGGAGCAGCAGGCGGTCAAGTTCGTCGACGTCGTGCACGGCTCGCGCCAGTAACGGTAAAGGAAGCGTCATGAATTTTCGCAAAGGCCGCGCGCGGGAAGAGTTGGAAATCAACCTGATTCCTTTCATCGACGTGTTGCTGGTGATCGTCATCTTCCTGATGGTGACCACCACCTACAGCAAGTTCACCGCCTTGCAAATCACGCTGCCGACCGCCAACGCCGAAAAGGCGCTGGAACAGCCCTTCGAGCTGAACGTCGCGGTCGATGCGCAAGGCCGCTACGCCGTCAACAACGTGCAGGTCGCCGCACGCGACGCCGCCGGACTGGCGCGCGAGCTGCAAAGCGCGGTACAACAGGCCAATGTCGGCAATGCCGACGGCGGCGCCAAGCCCGATCCGGTGGTGATCGTCAACGCCGATGCGCTGGCTACCCACCAGAGCGTGATCAACGTGCTGGAAGCGGCGCGTACGGCCGGTTTCGCCAAGGTCACATTCGCTGCCCAGACCGGCAGCGGCAAGTAGTTCTCCCTCAGGCCAGCTTTTGTCCGACCACTCATCCTTTGAATCCATGCTGACGCGCGCCTGGACGCGGCGCGGCTGGCTGGCCTGCCTGCTGTGGCCGTTGTCGCTGCTGTTCGGTTTTGTCGCGCTGCTGCGGCGTTCGCTGTATCGGCTCGGCGTGAAGCAGGCGATCCGCGTGGCGGCGCCGGTGGTGGTGGTCGGCAACATTTTCGTCGGCGGCACCGGCAAGACGCCACTGGCGATCTGGCTGGTCGACGCCTTGCGCCAGGCCGGTTATACGCCCGGCGTGATTTCGCGCGGTTATGGTTCGGCGCAGGCCGAAGCACGGCCCGTGACCGCGGAGTCGCGCGCGCAGGACGTCGGCGACGAACCCTTGCTGATCGCCGAGCGCGCCGGCTGCCCGGTCATGGTCGGACGCGGCCGCGTCGCCGCGGCACAAGCCTTGCTGGCGGCGCATCCCGAGGTCGACGTGATCGTGTCGGACGACGGTCTGCAGCACTATGCCCTGGCGCGGGACGTCGAAATCGTCCTGTCCGATGCGCGCGGCAACGGCAACGGCTGGCTACTGCCGGCTGGGCCGCTGCGCGAACCGGTTTCGCGCCGGCGTGATTTCACGGTATGCAATGTCGGCAGCGGCGACACGGTGGTGCCTGCCGGCGCTTTCGCGATGCGTCTGGCGGCGGACCGGGTCGAGCTCCTGCAGGACCGGTCCTGCACACAGCCGCTGGCATCCTTGAGCGCGGCGAACGGCATCGCAGCCGTGGCCGGCATCGGCAATCCGGAGCGTTTCTTTGCCACCCTGGCGCAGGCTGGCCTGAACTTTGAGGCGCTGGCATTGCCTGACCACTACGATTTCGCGCACAACCCCTTCGCCGGCCTGCCAGCCGCCGTGATCCTGATCACCGAGAAGGATGCAGTAAAATGCAGGGCAATAGAGGCCATCAAAAATGACCCCCGCATCTGGGTCGTGCCTGTGACGGCGCGCATAGACGGCGCGCTGGCTGAACAAATTGTGGAGAAACTCCGTGAACGCCCGACTGCTTGATATCCTCGTCTGTCCCATCTGCAAGGGACCGCTCGAGTACGACAAAAAAGCCCAGGAACTGATTTGCAACGGCGACAAGCTGGCTTATCCAATCCGCGACGGCATCCCCATCATGTGGGCCGACGAAGCGCGCGATCTGGGTGCTTCGCCCGCTGCACCCGCCGCCGAGCCGATTGCCGAATAAGGCCCGCTCCTGTTTTCCCGCTGAACGTTTGATTGCATCCGACATGTCCTTTACCGTCATCATTCCCGCGCGCCTCGCGTCCACCCGTTTGCCGAACAAGCCTCTGGCTGATCTGGGCGGCAAGCCGATGATCGTGCGCGTCGCGGAGCGGGCGGCGCTGTCGGGCGCGGCGCGCATCGTGGTGGCGACCGACCACCGCGATATCTATGCCGCCTGCGAACAGCACGGCATCGATGTCGCCATGACGCGCGCCGATCATCCGTCCGGCACAGACCGCATCGCCGAAGTGGCGGCGGCGCTGGATCTGGCCGACGACGCCGTGGTGGTCAACGTGCAGGGCGACGAGCCGCTGATCGATCCCGGCCTGATCGCTGCCACCGCCGGCCATATCAAGGCCGACGTGCCGATGGCGACGGCGGCGCATTCGATCGAATTGCTGCCGGAGATGTTCAACCCCAACGTCGTCAAGCTGGTGCTGGACAAGGAGGGACGGGCGATGTATTTCTCGCGCGCCGCGATTCCGTGGCATCGCGACGGCTTTGCGCAGTCGAAAGACAGTCTGTCGGAGTTGCACAGCCATGAGTTCGCGCCGCTGCGGCACATCGGCCTGTACGCCTACACCAACAAATTCCTGCAGATCTACCCGACGCTGACAGCTTCCCCGCTGGAGCGCATCGAAGCGCTGGAACAGTTGCGCGTGCTCTGGCACGGCTACTCGATCGCCGTCCACGTCACTTCCTTGCTGCCCGAAGCCGGTGTCGATACGCCGGAAGATCTGGAGCGCGTGCGCAAGCATTTCCAAGCTCCGCCGGACAGTCCGCTGGTGGCGGCTATTTCCGCGCTGTAAGTCGGGCGAATCCGATCGAGACGATAGGTTTCGCCTGAAGCGCGCTCCTGTCGCGGTTTTGTAAGTCTGCCGTCATTCTAGGCGACGATAATTCAGGAGGCCGGGTTGCCTAAAAAATAGGCGTTTGTCATGATTCGGTAAGATTTTGTGGTAAGTTTCGTACAGAGCAAAGATACAAGCGACGTCAGCAGAGACAATCGCCTTCGATGGCAGCGGTGTGGGCAGTTTGTAGATCGGTCGCCATCGCAACAGAATTCAAAACTTCAATTTAGGAAAACATATGCGCCTCATCCTTCTAGGAGCGCCTGGTGCCGGTAAAGGTACGCAAGCCACTTTTATCAAGGAAAAATTCAACATTCCTCAGATTTCGACGGGCGACATGCTGCGCGCCGCCGTCGCTGCCGGTACTGAACTCGGCATTGCCGCCAAGAAGGTCATGGACGCGGGCGGCCTGGTTTCCGACGACATCATCATCGGCTTGGTCAAGGACCGCCTGAAGCAGCCCGACTGCGCCAACGGCTACCTGTTCGACGGCTTTCCGCGCACTACGCCGCAAGCCGACGCCATGAAGGATGCCGGCGTCATGATTGACTACGTGCTGGAAATCGACGTACCCGACAGCGCCATCATCGAGCGCATGAGCGGCCGTCGCGTGCACCAGCCTTCTGGCCGCACTTACCACGTCAAGTTCAATCCGCCGAAGGTCGAAGGCAAGGACGACGTCACCGGCGAAGCGCTGATCCAGCGCGACGACGACAAGGAAGAAACCGTCAAGAAGCGCCTGTCGGTCTATCACGAACAGACCGAGGTGCTGGTCGGTTATTACGGCAAGTGGGCTGCGTCGGGCCAGCCGGGAGCGCCGAAATATCGCAAGATCGCCGGCGTCGGACCGGTGGAGCAAATCAGAGAGAGTGCATTTGCCGCACTGTCGTCATAAAATGAAGCGGACCATGTGTCCGCTTTTTTTACGCCTGAAGCGAATGCTCGCAGTCCATTGAATACAGGGAGTTGCAACTCGGAAGAATCGGCAGCAAGGGGCGGCCCAGCAAATCCATAAAAAAGGCCACGGAAAGTATTGCAGTGCGCAGTGTCCGCAATGACGCCATAACGGTCGTTGGCGCGGAAGGTCGTGATTGTTGCTTTGTCGTGAAAAACAAGGAGGAGACATGATGGCAGGAGCCTTATGGTTTGCCGTGGCATGCGGCGTTATCGCAGTGATCTACGGTCTTATTTCCCGCAGTTGGATTCTCAAGCAAGACCCCGGCAACCAGCGTATGCAGGACATCGCGACTGCCATCCAGCAAGGCGCGGCAGCCTATCTCGCGCGCCAATACCGAACTATCGCCCTGGTCGGCGTGGTGCTCTTCATCCTCGTTGCATTGATACCCGGCCTCGGCTGGATCACGGCGATCGGCTTTCTGGTCGGCGCGGTGCTATCGGGCGCATGCGGTTTCATCGGCATGAACGTCTCGGTGCGCGCCAACGTGCGCACCGCGCAGGCCGCCACCAAAGGCATGAACGAGGCGCTCAACGTGGCGTTCCGCGGCGGCGCCATCACTGGCATGCTGGTCGTCGGCCTGGGCCTGCTCGGCGTGGTGCTCTTTTTCTGGTGGCTGTTCCTGCATGGCGAAGGGCGCGCGGCGTCGCTGCATGATGCTTTGCGGCCGTTGATCGGACTGGCTTTCGGCGCATCGCTGATTTCCATCTTCGCCCGGCTCGGCGGCGGCATCTTCACCAAGGGCGCCGATGTCGGCGCCGACCTGGTGGGTAAGGTCGAGGCCGGCATTCCCGAAGACGATCCGCGCAACCCGGCGGTGATCGCCGATAACGTCGGCGACAATGTCGGCGACTGCGCCGGCATGGCGGCCGACCTGTTCGAGACGTATGTGGTCACGCTGATTGCGACGATGCTGCTCGGCAGCCTGGTGATCAAAGGGGCCGAGGTGCTGGCGGTGCTCTATCCGCTGGCGCTGGGCGGCGTCTCGATCCTGGCGTCGATCATCGGCTGCATGATGGTCAAGGTCGCGCCCGGCAAGAAGATCATGTCGGCGTTGTACACCGGTTTGTGGTGGGCGGCGGGGTTGAGCCTGGTCGGCTTTGCGGTCGTCACCTGGACCATGGTGCCGCCGGAACTGCGCGTGCCATTGATGGGGTCGGCGGTGATCGGCATCGTGCTGACCGGCTTGATGGTCTACATCACGGAGTACTACACCGGCACCGACTTCAAACCGGTCAGGCACATTGCGCAGGCCTCGACCACAGGGCACGGCACCAACATCATCGCCGGCCTGGGCGTGTCGATGAAGTCGACCGCGTATCCGGTGCTCGCGGTGTGCGTGGCGATCCTGGCGTCGTACTGGCTGGCCGGCCTGTACGGCATTGCGATCGCGGCGACGGCCATGCTGTCGATGGCCGGCATCATCGTCGCGCTCGATGCCTACGGTCCGATTACCGACAATGCCGGCGGCATCGCCGAGATGTCGGGCATGCCGGAATCGGTGCGCGCGATCACCGACCCGCTCGATGCGGTCGGCAATACCACCAAGGCCGTCACCAAAGGCTACGCCATCGGTTCGGCCGGGCTGGCGGCGCTGGTGCTGTTTGCCGACTATACGCATGCGCTGGACTCGGTCGGCAAGAGCACGTCGTTCGACTTGTCCAATCCGATGGTGATCGTCGGACTGTTCATCGGCGGCCTGATTCCCTACCTGTTCGGCGCCATGGCGATGGAGGCGGTGGGCCGCGCAGCGGGTGCCGTGGTGATCGAGGTCCGTCGTCAGTTCAGCGAGATCAAGGGCATCATGGACGGCAGCGGCAAGCCGGAATACGACAAGGCGGTCGACATGCTGACGTCGTCGGCGATCAAGGAAATGATCGTGCCTTCCTTGCTGCCAGTGGTTGTGCCTATCATTGTCGGCCTGCTGCTCGGACCGGCGGCGCTGGGCGGCTTGCTGATGGGCACCATCGTCACCGGCCTGTTCGTGGCGATTTCGATGACCACCGGCGGCGGCGCCTGGGATAACGCCAAGAAATACATCGAAGACGGCCACCACGGCGGCAAGGGTTCCGACGCGCACAAGGCGGCAGTCACCGGCGATACCGTCGGCGATCCGTACAAGGATACCGCCGGCCCCGCCGTCAACCCGCTGATCAAGATCATCAACATCGTCGCCTTGCTGCTGGTTCCTTTGTTGCCGATACCGGCAGCCACTGCGACGTCGGCCGACGCATCGACTGCTGTCGTGATTACCATACCCGTGGGAAAATAAGCTCTCCCATCCCGCGAGGATGATCACAAAACGACCGGCATGGGTATTCCATGCCGGTTTTATATTGGAATATTGGAGAACAGAGACATGCAGATTGCAGGACAGGTGTTTATCGTAACGGGCGCGGCATCGGGTTTGGGTGCGGCGACGTCGCGCATGCTGGCGGAAAACGGCGGCAAGGTGGTGCTGGCCGATGTGCAGGAAGAGGCCGGCGCGAAGCTGGCGGCCGAGTTGCAGGGCAAATTTGTGCGCTGCGATGTGACGACTGAAGAAGACGGCTTGAAGGTGATCGAGGCGGCACGGCAACTGGGCAGCCTGCGCGGCCTGGTCAATTGCGCCGGTATCGCTCCGGGCGCCAAGCTGATCGGCAAGGACGGCCCGCATACGATGGCCTTGTTCCAGAAGACCCTGAATATCAACCTGGTCGGCACCTTCAACATGGCGCGCCTGGCGGCCGATGCCATGAGCAAGCTGGAACCGTTGGAGCAGGGCGAACGCGGCGTGATCATCAATACCGCCTCGGTGGCAGCCTTCGACGGCCAGATCGGGCAGGTTGCCTATTCCGCCTCCAAGGCCGCGATCGTCGGCATGACGTTGCCGATGGCGCGCGACCTAGCGCGCAGCGGCATCCGCGTGATGACCATTGCACCGGGAATTTTCGAAACGCCGATGATGATGTCCATGCCGCAGGAAGTGCTGGATTCGCTGGGCGGCGCCGTACCGTTTCCGCCGCGCCTGGGCAAGGCCGTGGAATACGCTCACCTGGCCAGGACCATCATTGAAAACCTCATGCTCAACGGCGAAACCATCCGTCTCGACGGCGCCATCCGGATGCCGCCAAAATAGAATAATTACGTAACTTTTGCCTGTATATTTTTGGTGGTATCTGGAATTTTTGCTGCCTAAAGAGCGTGCGCCCTGCTAAGCTGTTGGCATGGAGTCAATAGATAAAAAAACGGGATTGATCCTGACCGGAGGAGGCGCACGCGCGGCATATCAAGTTGGCGTCCTCAACGCTTTGTCCATGATTTTGCTGGAGTCCGGCTGGCCGGCGCATCAGAATCCTTTCAAGATCATTTGCGGCACTTCGGCTGGCGCCATCAATGCCACTGCGCTGGCTTGCCGCGCCGACGATTTCGGCGAAGGCGTGCGCGAACTGATGAGCGTATGGGCCCATTTCAAGGTCGAGCAGGTCTACCGCGCCGACTCGCTCGGCGTCATCCGCTCGGGCGCGCGCTGGCTGTCGCTGTTTTCGTTCGGCTGGCTACTGCGCAAATGGAAGGCCAATCCACCCAATTCCTTGCTCGACAACACGCCGCTGGTGACCATGCTGCATCGTCTTCTGGACTTGCCGCGGCTGGATGACGCATTGTCCAGCGGCAACCTGCATGCGCTGGCGGTAACGGCATCGTCCTATAGCGGAGGCCAGCATCTGACGTTTTATCAGTCGATGCAGGAAATCGAGCCGTGGCGGCGTACGCAACGCGCCGCCATTCGCGACCAGATCGGCGTCGAGCATTTGCTGGCGTCGTCGGCGATTCCGTTTATCTTTCCCGCGATCCCGATTTTTTACGAAGGTCGGCGCGAGTATTTCGGCGACGGCTCGATGCGCCAGATTGCGCCGATTTCGCCGGCCATCCATCTCGGCGCCAGCAAGATCCTGGTGATAGGCGCCGGCCGCATGGGCGAGCGTTCCGAAGCGCCGACCCAACTGGCGCAGTACCCCAGCCTGGCGCAAGTGGCCGGGCATGCCTTGTCGAGCATCTTCCTCGATGGCCTGGCCGCCGATATCGAGCGCACCAACCGGGTCAACCAGACGTTGTCCATGCTGACCCCGGAGCAGCTTGCCAAAACGCCGCTCAAGCCGATCGAAGTGCTGGTGATTTCCCCGTCACAGCGTATCGACGAAATCGCCAGCCGCCATGTCACCAGCCTGCCGCGGCCGGTGCGTGTGATGCTGGGAGGCATTGGCGCCACCGAAGCGCGCGGCGCCGCGCTGGCTTCTTACCTGTTGTTCGAACAAAGTTTTACCCAGGAATTGATCAGTCTCGGCGAACGCGACACTTACGCCATGCGCGACCAGGTTCTTGCTTTTTTTGAACCAGAACGGGTCGCTGCGCTCCAAGCCTGAGCCCGGCGTCAAGCATGTCCCGACAAAGATTCGAGTTGCTTGGTTTGAAGCAAAACGTTACTCTACGCAATGGTATTGCGAAAAATTAATACTTCTGCAACATAAAAATGCGAGCCTGCTCTTGAAGACGACATTTGTAAGACAGTGGTTTGTTTTCCTTGCTGCGCTGTTGTTATCTTGCTCCGTATTCGCAAAAGGCCCGCTGGCCGTTGGCGATATCGCGGCCGGCGCCCTGCCGCCTGAAGCGCGGCAGACCCTAGACCTGATCAGGCAGGGCGGACCTTATCCGTACGCGAAGGACGGTGTTGTTTTTGGCAACTACGAAGGGGTTTTACCCAGGCAGAAGCGCGGGTATTATCACGAATTCACCGTGAAAACGCCTAAAGCGCGTAATCGCGGCGCGCGCCGGATCATTTCCGGCGGCAATCCGCAAACGTCGGGTGAGTACTATTACACCGGGGATCATTACCGGACATTCCAGCGCATCAGGGAATGAGGAGGCGATCCTGGTTGCAGCATTCATTGCAAAATCTGAGGGAGAAATGAGTTTATTTAAAACGGTGCCGCCAAATGTTGTGCAGTCTATCCGCGCCTTTCGCGTGAACGACTTGCAGGAAGAGGCTGCTCGTCTTGGCCAGCACTTTCTGTACGCCTATTGTGCCGAGGCGACGACCAAGCAGCAGGTCCTTGCGATCATTGCCGGCGCTTTTCATTTTCCTCGCCATTTCGGCAAGAATTTCGATGCGCTCGGTGACTGCCTTACCGACCTGACATACAAGGCTGGCCCACAACCCGGCTTCATTGTTGTTATCGAGCAATTGCCGAATACCCAGAAATTTGACAAGGAAGCTCGTGAAACCTTGCTAGACGTGTTTCGTGATGCCGCCGACTTCTGGGCCGACAAAAAAGTCGCTTTCCGCGTTTTTTACTCGTTTCAGTAAAAATTCCCTCGCCCGCCGTCTTGCTTGCGCCAATTTTTGGCAATCAGGTTGCGGGCAGCGGTTACAATGCCGACCATGAGAAGCATTGTTATCCTGATTTCCGGCCGAGGCAGCAACATGGAAGCCATCGTCCGGACCGCACAGGCAGAAAACTGGCCTGTTTCCATCGCAGCAGTCATCAGCAACCGAAGCGATTCGGCCGGTCTCGATTTTGCCCGGCAGCATGGCATCGCCACTGCGGTTGTCGCCAACAAGGACTACCCCTCGCGCGAGCAATTCGATACTGCCCTGCGGGCCGTGATCGATGGTTTTTCGCCCGATCTGGTAGTGTTGGCCGGCTTCATGCGTATCCTGACCACGCCGTTCGTCGATCACTATGCCGGTCGGATGCTTAACATTCATCCGTCGTTGCTACCGTCCTTTCCGGGACTGGCGACGCACCGGCAAGCTTTGGCCGCAGGCGTCAAATTGCATGGCGCCACGGTGCATTTCGTCACGCCAGACCTCGACCATGGTCCGATCGTGGCGCAGGCTGCGGTGCCTGTATTTGGCGCGGACAGGGAAGAGACGCTGGCCGAACGCGTGCTGGAACAGGAGCATCTTATTTACCCGCGCGCTGTGCGCTGGTTCGTCGAAGGCAAGCTTAGCCTGGACGGCGGTCGCGTCCGCGTCGATCCGTCCGCCGAGCAAGCCTGAATCACATTTTTTGAAGGAAGCAGTATGAGATTGCCACCCGCAATCGTTCCCCACACGGAAGAAGTCTTGCGCGAAATCTTGCGTTTCACCGGCCCGGCCGACGTCACGCTGTCGCGTTATTTCCGCGAAAATCCCAAGCTTGGCGGCCGCGAACGCGGCGTCATCGCCGAAGCTGTTTACGGCCTCTTGCGCAACAAGTCGGTCTACACCAATTTCGCAGAAGCAGGCGTCGGTCCGATGATGCGTCGCATGGCCCTGCTGGGCCTGACCGATACGGTCAGTATCGAATCGATTGCCGGCCTGTCGCCGGAAGAAGTCGACTGGCTTACGCGCACTGCGCAGATCGATCGCAACAAGCTGCCGCTGGCAATGCGCGCCAACATGCCGCCGTGGCTGCTCGACAAGCTGATCGCGCGCGATGGCGAAGCCGCCGCCATGGAACTTGCTGAAGCCATGAACCAGCCGGCGCCGCTGGACCTGCGCGTCAACGCCGTCAAGGCCAATCGCGACGACGTCATGACCGAACTCGCGGCCGCGCCGATCCTGTGCGAACCGACGCCTTATTCGCCGCTGGGCCTGCGCCTGCAGAAAAAACCCACGTTGCAAAACCTGCCGCTGTTCAAGGACGGGGCCATCGAAGTGCAAGACGAAGGTAGCCAATTGCTGGCCCAGATCGTCGGCGCCAAGCGCGGCGAAATGGTGGTCGATTTTTGCGCTGGCGCTGGCGGCAAGACGCTGGCGCTTGGCGCCGGCATGCGCAACACCGGCCGCCTGTATGCCTTCGACGTGTCGGAAAAGCGCCTCGCCAAGCTCAAGCCGCGCCTGGCGCGCAGCGGCCTGTCCAACGTACATCCGGTCATGATCGCCCACGAGAACGACGCCAAGGTCAAGCGTTTGGCCGGCAAGATCGACCGCGTGCTGGTCGATGCGCCATGCAGCGGCCTCGGCACGCTGCGCCGCAATCCCGACATGAAGTGGCGCCAGACTGTGGAAACCGTCGCCGAGATGCACGCCAAGCAGATCAGCATCCTGAACAGCGCAGCACGTCTGGTGAAGGCCGGCGGCCGCCTGGTGTACGGCACCTGCAGTTTCCTCAACGAAGAAAATGAAGACGTCATCGCCGAATTCCTGCGAGCGAATCCGGACTATGCGCTGGTGCCGATGAGCACCGTGCTGGCCGAGCAAAAGATCGCGCTGGACATGGGCGACTATCTCAAGCTGTTGCCGCATCTGCATCAGACCGACGGTTTCTTCGCAGCCGTACTGGAACGCAAAAAATAATGCGGCAGTTGAAGCGACAGCACGGTCGCGCCATCGCGCTGGCGCTGTCCTTGTTTTTTGCGGGATTTTCTGCGCACGCCTTCGATCCGGGCGACCGTCCGACGCCAGCGCAGGGAACGCTCGATGCCGCCTTCGCTCCGTGGGACGACGTCGAAAGCCTGATCCTCGATGCGCTCGGCAAGGCGCGTCGCCAGGTGCTGGTGCAGGCTTATATCCTGACCAGCAAGCCATTGACCAATGCGCTGATCGCCGCCTACAAGCGCGGTGTCGATGTGCGCGTGCTGGTCGATGCCGGTCAGTTGAACAAGACGGGACGCGACCGCATCGCCGCCATGCAGGAGGCGGGCATTCAGGTCCGAGAAGAGACCAAATACAAGAATGCGCATAACAAGGTCATCGTCATCGATGCCGCCGGCGCCGACGCTACGGTGATTACCGGTAGCTATAATTTCACTTGGACCGCCCAGAACAAGAATGCCGAGAACATTTTGATCGCGCGCAAGAATCCACCTCTGGCCGCCAAATACGCCGCCAACTGGACCCGTCATTTCCAGGAAGCCGAAATCTATCTGTCCAGTAAATAGCGCATCTGCCTCCATAGTCATAGCCACAAAGAATCATGTCGACTTTGCTATCCGATTTGTATGAATACCTGTTCGGCGACCTGGCGCTGCCGGAACTGATGCGTCAACTGGCAGTCATCGCGCTCTGCATCGCGTGTGGCTGGGGGCTGTCGCGCTGGTTGCGCAAGCTCTTTACATTCGCGGGCGACGACGGCAGCGTCATGCACATCGGCATCAAAAGTTTCGTGCGCGTGCTCACGCCCTTGCTGATTCTGGTCCTGCTGGCGCTGGCCAGGCTGCTCCTGATACGCTTGAAGCTGCCGGTGACCTTATGGCATGTCATGATCCCGCTGATGATTTCGCAGGCGGCGATGCGTTTCGTGTTCTATGTGCTGCGGCGCATCTTCGTCAAGGAGACCACCGCCGGCGCCTTTCTCCAGTTGTTCGAGAAAGTGTTCGCGACGCTGGTCTGGGTTTGCGTGCTGCTCTATATCACCGGACTGTGGCCCGACCTGGTCGACTATCTCGACGCCACCACGCTGCCGTTGGGTCGTCACAAGGCATCGCTGCTGACCATTCTGCAAGCCACGGCATCGGTGCTGGTGACGCTGATCATTGCCCTGTGGGCCGGCGCTATGCTGGAAGACCGGTTGATGAGACTCAACACCATGCACTCGTCGCTGCGTACGGTGGTGGCGCGGCTGGTGCGGGCAGTCCTGATTCTGGTGGCGATCCTGGTCAGCCTGTCGCTGGTCGGCATCGACCTGACGGTGCTGTCGGTGTTCGGCGGCGCACTCGGCGTCGGCCTCGGCCTCGGCTTGCAAAAAATCGCCAGCAGCTATGTCTCCGGTTTTGTGATCCTGCTCGAACGCAGCCTGGCGATCGGCGACATGGTGAATGTGGACCGTTATTTCGGGAAAGTGACGCAAATCAACACGCGCTACACGATCCTGGAAGGTCTTGACGGCATCGAATCGGTCTTGCCCAACGAAATGTTCATGTCCAGTCCGGTGCAGAATTATTCGTTGAACCGGAAAATTATACGTCTGGCAACACAAGTTACCATCCTGTATCAGGACGATATCGAAACAGTGCTGTCTATGCTGGAGAAGGCCGTGATCGCAGTGGAGCGGGTATCCGACCAGATTCTGCCGCAGGCCTTGTTGCTCAAGATCGGCGAGGACGGTTTGCAGTTGGAAATAGGTTTTTGGATCACCGATCCCGAAAACGGTCGTCTGAATGTACTCTCAGACGTTAACAGAGCTATCTGGAGAGTATTCAAGACCCACGGCATCCAGGTGGCGCATCCAAAACGCGACATCCGCGTGATGGATGAGCGCAGTTTTGAACAAAGTGTTTCCGGAATGGCATCTTCCACCCACAAGGATGCACAATCAGCGTACAATGCCGGGAAATAAAAGAATATAAGTGGTAGATGGTGGAAAAATCGGTGGCAAGCTGGTTTGGCAACTTCGATTGCCGTGATGTATTTCTTTTGGAGTGGTAATGACTGTAGATTCGATCCTGGACTTTCTCTCGAACGGCTTGCTGCACGCATCCGGTTGGCAGATTTTCTTTTATACCCTGATCATGACGCACATCACGATTGCAGGGGTGACCATTTACCTGCATCGCTGCCAGGCGCACCGTGCGCTGGACCTGCACGCCATTCCAAGCCACTTTTTCCGTCTCTGGTTGTGGATGACCACAGGCATGGTCACCAAGGAGTGGGCCGCGATCCACCGCAAGCACCACGCCAAGTGCGAAACCGAAGAAGATCCGCACAGCCCGCAAGTGCGCGGCATCAAGAAGGTCCTGCTGGAAGGCGCCGAGTTGTATCGCGCCGAATCCAAAAACGCTGAAACCATGGAAAAGTATGGGCATGGCACGCCGGACGACTGGATCGAACACAATATCTACAGCAAGTACGGTTGGCAAGGCGTAGGCCTGATGCTGATCATCGACGTCATGTTGTTCGGCGTCATCGGCCTGACAGTCTGGGCTGTCCAGATGCTTTGGATTCCGATCACCGCTGCCGGCATCATCAACGGCATCGGCCACTACTGGGGCTACCGCAACTACGATTGCAACGATGCTGCGACCAACGTGTTCCCATGGGGCATCATCATCGGTGGCGAAGAGTTGCACAACAACCACCACACCTTCGGCACATCGGCCAAACTGTCGTCCAAGTGGTATGAATTCGACATCGGCTGGATGTACATCCGCATCCTGGAAACGGTGGGCCTGGCCAAGGTCAAGAAGGTCGCTCCTGCGCCCAAGTTCGATCGTCAGAAGCTGGTGGCCGATTTCGATACGCTGCAATCCGTGATCGCCAATCGCTATGACGTCATGTCCAAGTACGCCAAGTCGCTTAAGCGCGCCTGGGCTGACGAACTGGAGCACCTGGCGGAGAAGGCCAAGCTCGAATCACGTTTTCTGAAGTCGTCCAAGAAGCTGCTGCAACGCGAGCCGGCCAACCTGGAAGACGGCCAGAAGCAGCAATTGTCGGAACTGTTCACGCATAGCAAAGCCCTGCAAACCATGCATGAAATGCGCGTGGAACTGGGTGCGATCTGGGGCCGTTCCAACTCGACCCGGGAACAGTTGCTGCACCAATTGCAAGACTGGTGCGTGCGCGCAGAAGCGTCCGGCATCAAGGCTTTGCGCGATTTCGCATTGCGTCTGCGCAGCTACGCCTGATTTTGCAAGACTGGTTGTGAGCATGCGTCCGTTTGTCACGTTGGTTGCAGGCGTCGCCGCTCTGGCGGCGCTTCCCGGTGCAACATTGGCGAAACCGTCCGGTCTGAGTCTCCCCGACGTCAAGATTCAAAGCCAGCAGCGGTTGATCTACCGTTGCGCCGGCGAGGTTCGCTTGCCGGTGCGCTATCTCAATACCAATGCCGGATCGTTCGCCTATCTGCCAGTGGCGGGAAGAAGGCAGTTGTTCGTCAGCGTGCTGGCCGCTTCAGGGGCGAAATACGCTGCCGGGCACTACATATGGTGGACCAAGGCAATGAAGGGTTTCTCGCCGATAAAACACTGGGAGAGGACGCGGAGCCGATCCTGAAAGAGTGCAAGCAAATCGAAAAGTGGTAACGGCGATTACAGTTCGGATGGACTGGAGGTTGCTTCCAGATTCTCTGCTCAATTGTTTTCGTTTTCGCAATAAAAAATGTCCGCTGTCAAGCCTTTTTTGATGGCGGGCATGACGAGAAAATCCTATATAAAGCAACAGTTTATGGTGTTCCCTGGGGACTTCAGCCCACTGTAGGTTTGTAGGCTGGGGGCCACATAGGAGCCTTGCGGTTGCGGGTCTTGGCGTGCCACAGCGGGCAACACGGATGGAGGCGTCGGCCACTTCCTCCGTAATCATATGCCACCAATACATAAGGCTGATCCCCAAAATGCGAACGCGCAGTTCGGAGACTGCGCGTTCGAGGGTGCTTTTGACTGTGACTTTGCCTACGGAGGTGTTGCTTCTCGCTGGGGTGACTTCTGCAACGCCGGCTTTGATGCGTCCCTTTTCTTGAATCCCCGATCCCCAGCCATGAACGCTTCCAGCATGTGCGGAATCAACGTCACTGCTTCCACTGATTCGCCATAGGTCTGCGCATGCAGTGCCGCATAGTGGTCGAGGTCGGCCTTTAGGTTGGCTGGGCAGGCAAAGGTCAGCTTTGTGCTTTCTGTCTTCGGTAGCGGCCCAAGGCGCAATTTTTTGGGTAATGCGTTCATCGTAATCCCCCACGCACGAAAAAAAGTGGCTGATACGGCCGCAACACCAGATCCCGATTGACGATGACGCGCACCGGCAGGCCGGGTCGCTCGGTCAGCGTTGGCTGCATGTTCATGTTGCGCCGGGTCATCTCTTGGCCTACCTGGTTCACAGAGTCCTTCAGGCTGTCGCGCCCGGCGATGATCACGCGATCCCCTCCATTGTGATTCTCCGGTGCGGCCAGCTCGGCACCGATGCCCAATAAGGTGGTGAGCGCAGCACCTGCAAAGACGCGATCCCAATGCCAATCCACTCCGTCTTCCAGGCCCGCATAACCGGCCGGGTCGGTGCCGACCAGTTTGTCGAGCTGGAACGAAGACGTATCCGGCAGGATCACCCGATTCCACACCACCTGCACGCGGCTCTGCCCATAGCTCACCTGGCTGTTGTATTTGCCCAGCAAGCGCGAGCCCGGCGGGATCAGCACGTACTTGCCGGTGGCCGTGTCGTAGACCGGCTCCGTCACCGTGGCAATCACATCGCCCGGCAGGTCGGACTTGATGCCCGTGACCAGCGCAGCGGCGATGACCGTACCGGCCATGACTTGATATGGCGATGCGGGCATTTGCAGAGAACCGGAATTACGGGTTTCCGTAGAACCGGCTTTGGACAGAAACGCCTCCTTCTGGTCCTGCCGGTTCTGTACTGTCGTGGGATCGGCGGACTGCGCTACTGTCGAGGCAGGACCAGCGGCCATCGGATCAAAAGCAGCATTCCCGGCCAGCGCTGTGGCCACAGGCAAGGCCTGCGGCTGCGCGGTAGCAGTCACCTTTTGGCCACCTGAACGGAAGAACACTGACGAAGCAGCCGCCTCCTCGGCCTGCTTCAGGCGCGCCAGGCGTTCGGCTTCGGCCGGATTGGGGCCAGATTGCGGGTTGCCGTAGCCCTGCGCCTGCTGTTCGGCTTTGTGGATCGGGCCACCCAGGTCACCTGGCAGCGGCGCACCCAACTGCGGCACCGCAGGCGGCAGCTTGGAGTAGTCGGCCGGCAGTCGGTCGAGTCCTTCGGACCGCGACACGCGATCGACGTTGTACAGCTCCGCCGGCACGGCATTGCCACGGCGCTGCGTCGATTGCAACGACCAGATGGTGCCGCCGAGCACGGCGGTCGCCAGCCCGCCAACGAGGATTGCCAGCATGCGCCGGTTCAGGCGTGTGACTGGACGTGGCTGGGAGCGCAGCGTCACATTCTCCGGGGCCACCTTGGGCGGCACGTCTGGCACCGGAGTGTCAGGGGTATTGTCCGCTTGGCTCATGGTCAGTTCCTCCGCACGCCATCGGTGCGCTCGATCCGCACCACGTCGCCTTTGTCCGCGCCCAGGCGCAGTTCGGCTGCGCCGAACAGCCGGTCCACGATGTAGTACGGCGAACGGAAGCGGTAGTTGACCAGTTGCCCATCGCCCTGCGTGCCAATGACGAATAGCGGCGGCAGTTCGCCTTGGGCGATGCCACCGGGGAACTGGATATAGACCTTCTCGCCATCGTCGAAGGCGCGCAGCGGCTTCCACGGCGGATTGCTACCCGTGATCGCGTAGCGGAAGCGGATATTCTCCAGCGACAAGCCGGCATCGACCGGTGCAGCGGCTTGTGCCGCCTGCGCCTGGCGCTGCAGGGCCAGCATGCGGTCTTTCGGGTAGTCCCACGACACCGACGCCATCCATGCCTTCTCAGTCGAGGTCAGCTCGATCAGGTAGGTGCGCCGGTTAGTGGTAACGACCAGATTGGTCTTGAGACCGCTGCGCGTTGGCTTGACCAGTATGCTCACGCGCAGACCGGCCCCCGCGCCGCTGGACGTATCGCCCACGATCCAGCGCACGGTATCGCCGGCGGCGACCGTCACCAGTTCCTCACCGGGTTGGAGCGACACGACGGTCACCCGACCCGGACTGGCATAGACCTGGTACAGCGCACCATCGGTGAACGGCCAGACCTGGATCGCATTGACGTAACCCTCGCGGGTCGGCGCAATTCGGGCCTCCAGATTGGCCCGTGAGACGCGCACCTTCTCGTCGGCAGGTTCTGGTTTGGACTTTTCATCAGCCGGTTCCGGCAACAGCTTCAACTGCTCGGGCAATGGCAAGGGCTGCGGAACCGCGACCACCTCGATGGGCTTGGGCAACTCCGGCAGCGGCTGCGCCGCGACCGGCTCATCGAGCGTGATGGACGGTGGCGGCTTGCCCTGCGTGGCGCAGCCAGCAAGGGCGGCCAGAAGGGACAGAGATACGTAAATGCGCAAAGACGGTTTCATGGCTTGTTTCCTTCGGAAGAATCGAGTTCACGGCTCCACGACAACCCATTGACGTAGATGCCCAGCGGATTGCGGCGCAACCGTTCCTCGGTGCGCGGCGTTTGCAGGACGACGGACACAACAGCGGTCCAGCGCTCCAGTCCAGCGGCTGCGCCGTTGACATAGCGGCGTTCGGTCCACCGCACGTTGAACGACGCGTCACTGGCGCGCACGATGCTGGTGATCTGCACCGTGACCGACTCCTTGCCGATGCGGGCAAAGGGATCGTTGGTACGCGCGTAGTCGTTGAGCACGGCCGCGCCGCGGTCGGTGGTGTAGTCGTAGGCATCCAGCCAGTTTTGCCGCACGACGATAGGGTCAATGGAGAGCGAGCGCACCAGCGTGACGAAGCGCCCCAAGTGGTGGGCCGTCTGCGCGTCGTTGGGCTTGTAGGGCGTGGCGGCTTCGCCGACTGCGCGCACCTGCCCGCCGCTGTCCACTTCCACCACAAAGGGTGTGACGATGGACTGCGCCGAGCGCCAGACCAGGCCGCCAGCCATCAGCAAGGCCAGCACCAGGCAACCGAAAGCCATCAACCGCCAGTTCTTTGCCTGCACGCGGGCCGAGCCGATACGGTCATCCCAAACCTGTTCGGCAGATTGGTAGGGAGTGGCAGGCTGCGGCGTGTCCGCATAGCGCACCAATGAACGTTTGAATCGCATGAGATGTTCTCCTTATGAATCCGAGGGGTCGCGCAGGCTGGGGCTACTGCCCGAGCCGCCGCCGTCTCCACCGCGCAGCGTGTGGGCGACGGTCGAGGCGGCATGGCTGATCTGCTGGCGGCGATGCAGGCGCTTGGCCCACGCGGGTTGTTGGGTGTCAGTGGGGGCGGCATCGGCACCGCCTTGAGCGGCCGGGCCATTGGCCGTGCTGGCCGCACCGGCACCGGCACCAGCTCCAGCCCCGGATGCCGGGGCATCCGGCTTGATGGCCGCCGCCGCCCGGTCCTTCATCGACTTGGCTCCGGCGGCGACCTTCTGCCCCACCGATTGCGCACCCGTCTTGGCGACGTTGCCCAGGCCTGCTGCCGCTCCTTTGAGTCCGCCACCTGCACCGGCAGAGCCGGCCTGGAACGCGGACTTCGCGCTGCTGGCGGTCGAGGTCATCGAGCGAGCACCGCTCGCGGCCATCTTTGCGGCACCCGGCGCCATACGCGCACCGGACGCCACCGCGCCGCCCACGCCGGTGGCGGCAGCACCCACGGCGACCGCTGCTCCCGCTACGCCCAACGCGGTTCCGGCAACGGCACCTGCACCCAACTGCGGTGCCCCAGACACCAGCCCAGTCGCGATGCCTGGCCCGAAGATTCCCAGGCCCAGCATCGCCAATGCGGCCAGCATGATGGTCAGCGCGTGGTCGATGGAGGGTTCATCCGGCGTCACCTGGAATTCGGCAAACAACCCCGTGCCAATCCCTACGATGACCGCCAGCACCAGCACTTTGATGCCTGACGACACCACGTTGCCCAACACTTTTTCAGCGAGAAACGAGGTCTTGTTCCACAGAGCGAACGGCACCAGCACGAAGCCTGCAAGCGTGGTCAGCTTGAATTCGATCAAGGTGACGAAGAGCTGCACCGCGAGTACGAAGAAACTTACGATCAGCACCAGCCAGGCCAGGAACAAAACGACGATCGCGTCAAGGTTCACGAACACTTCGGGGAAGCCCGCCATGTCGCCGATCTGCTTCAGGATCGGCGCACCAGCGTCGATGCCCACCTTGGCCAGCCGCCCCGGCTGCAGGAACTCGGCTTGCGTGATCATCGAGCCGGACGCCACCAACCCCAAGCCCGCGAAGGACCGGAACACGATGCCGGCCAGCAGATTGAAGTTACCGATGATGTAGGCGAAGGTACCCACATACAGCACCTTCTTGATGAGCTTTCCAATGATGTCATCGCCGCCACCGCTGGCGTGGCTCATGGCCCAGAACAGGCCGGCCAGCGTCATGTCGATCACCACCAGCGTGGTAGTCAGGAAAGCCACTTCTCCTCGTAGCAAACCGAAACCGGAGTCGATGTAATGCGAGAAGACGCTGAGGAAATGGTCGATGACGGAAACGTCGTTCATGGCATCGCCTCTCAGTTCCTGTAGAAATCGATGGTCTGCGGGGTGTACGGCGTTCCGTCACCGATGAAACGCCGCCGCACTTCGCGGGCACGCTCCTGCACGGCAACAATGCGCGCCTGCTCCAGCGCGGTCGCACGGTCTTGCGTAATCTGAAGTTGCTGCGCCTGGATCGACTGCCGGGCCTGCAAGGCCAGCAACTGGTTGGTCGCCTGTGTGGCCTGCAAAGCGCCGACCGCCGACTGACTGCGGTTCACCAGGTCCGTCAGCGTCTGCTCGTCGGACGCGAAGTTCTGCACAGCTTGCGACTGCACCTTGGTCGCGGTGCGCAGCGCTTCCAGCGAATTGCGCCAGCGCGAACGCGCATCGGTCGCCATCTGCGCGCCCGGAATAGAGGCGGAATACGCGTCAGGGTAGAGCCGCTGGAATTCGGTCTCCATTTGCGACACGTTGAACGCCAGGCCTTGCGCCTGCTGGATAAGCTGGTTGGTCGCCGACAGCGACGCACGCAGTTCATTCAACGCGCTGAAGTCCAGACCGGTGAGGTTCTTCGCCTGGTTCATCAGCGACTGCGCCTGATTCTGGAGCTGCCTGATCTGGTTGTTGATCTGCTCCAGCGTGCGCGCGGCCGTCATGATGTTCTGGGCCAAGTTGGACGGATCGATCACGACCCACTGCGCGTGTGCGACGGGCATCAGGGTCACCAACGCTGCGGCGGCAATGGCGAGGATGGTCTTTTTCATGGTGCGTTCTCCTGTGGAATGGATGGAAAGGACGGAACAAGGTCGGCGGCCCAATCGAGGCCGCGATGTCGCAGCCAGGCGGCTGCGAAGTCGGGAGGCGGCACTGAACCGGATACCGAATCAAGGTCGCGCTGGTCCTGCGGCGTCGAGGCACCCACAAAGGCCAGCGTGATCGGCCCCAGGTCCAGGTCGAACAAGCGGTTGCCCAGCCGGGACTGGTAGTAGTAGTCGCGTTTGGGAACCGCCTCGGCCACGATGTCGATCTGGCGACGGTTCAAACCAAAGCCTTCGTAGATCGTGCGAATCTGCGGTTCGGTCGCCTGCGGATTCGGCAGGAAGATGCGGCTGGCGCAGCTCTCCACGATGGCCGGGGCTATGGACGAGTTCTGAATGTCGGCCAGCGACTGCGTGGCAAAAATGACGCTGACGTTCTTTTTGCGCAGCGTCTTGAGCCACTGGCGGATGCGCGCGGCAAACACCGGGTCGTCGAGGAACAACCAGGCCTCGTCAAGAATCAGCAAGGTCGGCGCGCCGTCGAAGCGTTCGTCGAAACGCGCGAACAGATAGCCCAGCACGGCCAGCACAGCGGCCTTGCTATGCATCAGCTCTTCCATCTCGAAACACTGGACGGAACCAGAACCCAAGCGATCCGAATCCGCGTCCAGCAGCTTGCCGTGCGCGCCGCCAAGCACGTAAGGCTGCAAGGCCTGACGTAAAGCATTCGATTGCAGCAGTACCGACAGCCCGGTCAAGGTGCGCTGCTCCACCGGTGCACCCGCCAGACTCCCCAGTGCCGACCAGATAGCGGCCTTTTCTTCCGGGCCGACAACTGCGCCTTCATGCAGCAATCGCCCTTCCAGCCACTCGGCGGCCCAGGTGCGGTAGCTCTCCTGGTCGATGCGGGCCAACGGCTGGAAGGCGATCTCGCCGTCCGTGCCCAGGTCATAGTGCTCGCCGCCCAGGCCCAGGATGGTGGCGCGCATTGAGCGCCCCATGTCGAAGGCAAAGATGCGCGAGCCGGGATAGCGACGAAACTGCATCGCCAACGTGGCAAGCAGCACCGATTTGCCCATGCCGGTCGGGCCGACCACCAGCGTGTGGCCCACGTCGCCGATGTGCGTCACCAGTCGGAACGGCGTGGCGCCATCGGTGCGCGTCACGATCAATGGTGGCCCGTTCAGATGGTCATTGCGCTCCGGCCCGGCCCACACCGCCGATACCGGCATCAGGTGCGCGAGGTTCAGCGTCGAGATGATCGGCTGACGGACGTTGGCGTAGGCATTGCCCGGAATCGAGGACAGCCACGCCTCCACGGCATTGAGCGTTTCCGGGATCGTGACGAAGCCACGGCCCTGGATGACACGTTCCACTCTGCGCAGCTTCTCGTCGGCTGCGCCGGCATCGGCATCGAGTACCGTCACCGTCGCGGTGACATAGCCGAAGGCGACTTGATCGCTGCCCAGTTCCTGCAAGGCGGAATCAGCATCGTTCGCCTTGTTCGAAGCGTCGGTATCGACCAGCGGACTTTCCTGCTGGAAGATCGTTTCGCGCAACAAGGCCACGACGTTCTTGCGCTTGGCGAACCACTGGCGGCGCAGGCGCGTGAGCTCCTTTTCTGCTTCGGATTTGTCCATGCAGAGAAAGCGTGTGGACCAGCGGTAGGCGAAGCCGAGCCGGTTGAGGTCGTCCAGCAGCCCCGGCCAGGTCGAGGTCGGGAAACCGCGCACCGATGCCACGCGCAAGTGCTGGTCACCCAGCATGGGTGCCAAACCTCCCACCAACGCGGAATCGGTCAGCAAGGCATCGAGGTAGAGCGGATGCTCCGGCACAGCGACCCGATAGCGCCGCGTCGAAACGGTCGCATGCAGATAGGTCAGCGTCTGGCTGTCGTCCAGCAAGACGATCTCCGGCATGACACCATCGAGCAGGTCAAAAAAACGATCCGTCTCCGAGACGAACGACTCCAGCCGCTCGCGCCAGTCCACGCCGCCCTGCGGCGTGTTCTCGTACAGCAGCTTGGCGGCGCGGGCGCGCGATTCCTCGGCGGGCAGGTACACCAGCGTCAGGTGGTAGCTGCTCTCGAAGTGGCTGTGGTCTTCCTCGAACGAGGCCCGGCGTTCCTCGTCCACCAGCCAGGACAGCGGCTCGGGAAAATCCGAGTGCGGGTAGTCGGCGGCGGCACGCCGCTCGGCTTCGACGAACAAGGCCCAGCCCGATCCCAACCGGCGCAGCGCATTGTTCAGCCGCGCCGACGTGGCGATCAGTTCACCCTGCGTGGCACTGTCCAGGTCCGGCCCGCGAAAGCGTGCCGTGCGCTGGAACGAACCATCCTTGTTGAGCACAACCCCCGGAGCGACCAGCCCGGCCCAGGGCAACCAGTCGGCCAGTAGCGCGGGACGCTTGCGGTATTCAGCGAGATTCATCATGGTGTGTCCTTGTCGGTCTCACACATCCAGCAGTGAGCGGTGCTTGATGTGCCGGGCGAACACAGCCATGAACTGCGGATCGAGCCGCGCCCCCCAGACCGCCAGCGAATGGCCGACGATCCACAGCACCAGACCGGGAATCCACAGTTGCAGGCCCAGACCAACGGCAGCGGCCAGCGTGCCGTTGGCGATCGCCACGGTGCGCGGCGCGCCGCCCAGCAGGATCGGTTCGGTCAAAGACCGATGCAGCGGCACTTCAAAGCCGGAAGCGAACTCGATCTCGGTACTCATGCGACCACCGCCCCGCCCGAGAACGAGAAGAACGACAGGAAGAACGAGGACGCGGCGAACGCGATCGACAGCCCAAACACGATCTGGATCAGCTTGCGGAAGCCGCCCGACGTATCGCCGAAGGCCAGCGCCAGGCCGGTGGAAATGATGATGATTACCGCCACGATCCGGGCCACCGGTCCCTGGATCGATTCAAGGATGGATTGCAGTGGCCCTTCCCAGGGCATGCTGGAGCCGGCCGCGTGGGCAGTCGTTGCCAGGCACAGCATCAGTGCGGCGAGCACGGCAACGTGTAGCGCCAGCCGCAGATGTGGATTTACAGAAATACGAAAGGCAAGTGTATCGGTATGAGCAGGGGTACGCGTCATGGCAGTTCTCCAGGGGTGGTTAAGGAAATGGAAGGGAGTGGCGGCACGAGCGCGTCGTCGAGTTGGTAGCCGTGGCCGTCGAAACCGACAACGCGGGCGATGGTCTGGACATGGCGGGCACGGCCGCGCCCGGCGATGAAGACAACGACATTCACCGCCTCGGCGATCAGCGCCCGTGGCGGGGTCAAGGCGACTTCGAGAATCAGTTGTTCCAGGCGCAGCAGCGCGCCGTGGGCGGAACTCGCGTGGATGGTGGCGATACCGCCGGGGTGGCCTGTGCCCCAGACCTTGATGAGGTCCAGTGCCTCACCGCCGCGCACCTCACCAACGACGACGCGATCAGGCCGCAGCCGCATCGTGGCGCGCACCAGTTCGGCCATCGACACCACGCCGGCCCGCGTGCGCAGCGATACGTGGTCGCGGGCGGCACACTGCAGCTCCACGGTGTCTTCGAGTACCAGCACCCGGTCGCCAGTGGCGGCGATCTCGGCCAGCAAGGCGTTGGCCAGCGTGGTCTTACCCGTGCTAGTGCCCCCAGCGATCAGAATGTTCAGCCGCTCGCGCACCGCGCGGCGCAGGAACTCGGCTTGCTCCTCGGTCAGGATGCCGTCGGCAACATAGCTCTCCAGACCAATGATGCTCACAGCGCGCTTGCGCAAGGCGAAAGCCGGTCCCGGCGCGGCGGGCGGCAAGATGCCCTCGAAGCGCTCGCCGGTTTCCGGCAGCTCGGCGGTCAGCAGCGGCTGACCGCGATGTACTTCGGTGCCGACATGCGCGGCAACCAGCCGGATGATGCGTTCGCCATCGGCCTCAGACAGTTTGACGCCTGTCGGCGAGCGACCCGACGACAGCCGATCAATCCACAAGGAGCCATCCGGGTTGAGCATGATCTCCACCACATCCGGGTCTTCCAGCGCAGCGGCGATCAGCGGCCCCATCGCCGTACGCAGCATTCGGATACGCCGGTCCAGCGACGTGGCGGCGGATGATGGCGGCGCAGATGGCAGCTTGGGGACGGAGCTCATGCTCCGTCCTCCTGCATCGCTGCTTCTGCCAGCCGTGCGGCATCAGGCTGGATTTCCTCGTAGACCTCCTTGACCAGGCTACGTCCGCGCAGCAGGTGGCGACCGAGCTGTTCGATGAACTGCTCGAAGCGCGCCTTGCCCTGTGCTTTTGCGGCTTCCTGATGGGCCTCCGGCACCGGCGTGCTGACCGTGAGGTAGTAGCGCACGTATAGCGCCAGCGTTTCGATCAGGATGTTCTGGTCACGCTCCAGACGCTCGAACTGGCGCGACAGCCGATCCAGCCGTTTGGCGGTGGCCGCCTCGCGCTGGTCACCCGCGTCCGGTGAGAGCCAGGACGCGAGCGCCGCCGCAACGATGGAGGATTTTGACACGCCTTTCTTGGCGGCCAGTTCGTCCAGGCGCTTGGCGTGCTCGTGTTGGATAAAGAGATTCAGGCGGGCTTGGGTCATAGCTGGATTCCGTCGTCAGGGTCGAGCGCGGCCAGCCGTGCCGTGCGCTGCAAGCGCGGGTCGAGCTGGTTTGGGAGGGGAAGCGGAAAGTCGTCGTCATCGAGTAGCGACAGGTCGCTGCTGGGCTGTTCGGTTTCAGGGCTGTAGGTGGTGACTTCGGACAGCTCCGGCTGCTGGCGCGGGCCGCCGTCATCGGCCGCTCCGCCCAGCCCAGCCGTCGCATAAGCGACCGGCATGGCAGGGACAGCCAATGCACTCCAGTCGTCTGCGCGAGCCGGTGGGACATCGGCGTATCCACCTAGCGAGAGCACAGGCGGTGGCAACACCCGCCGCTTGAAATTGGCGTCCGCGTAGTAGCGCAACTTCTTGGCCTTGATCGGCGCATGCCCGGACACCATCACCACCGACTCATCGGAGGGCAGTTGCATAACTTCGCCCGGCGTCAATAGTGGCCTTGCCGTTTCCTGGCGTGACACCATCAGGTGGCCCAGCCAGGGCGCCAGACGATGGCCTGCATAGTTGCGTTGCGCGCGCAGCTCGGTAGCGGTGCCCAGTGTTTCTGAAATCCGCTTGGCCGTGCGTTCGTCGTTGGTGGCGAAGGTCACGCGCACATGACAGTTGTCCAGGATCGAATGGTTCTGGCCGTAGGCCTTGTCGATCTGGTTGAGCGATTGCGAGATCAGGAAGGCGCGCAGGCCATAGCCGGCCATGAAGGCCAGAGCCGATTCGAAGAAGTCGAGACGCCCGAGCGCCGGGAACTCATCGAGCATCAGCAGCAGCTTGTGCTTGCGCCCCACGCCATCGCTGCCGTCCAGTGATTCGGTGAGCCGTCGTCCGATCTGGTTCAAGATCAGACGTATCAGCGGCTTAGTGCGACTGATGTCCGAAGGCGGAACCACCAGATATAACGACACCGGATGCTCGGCCGAGATCAGGTCGGCGATGCGCCAGTCGCAGCGCGAAGTCACTTCGGCCACGGTGGGGTCGCGGTACAGACCCAGAAAACTCATGGCCGTGGACAGCACACCCGAGCGCTCGTTGTCGCTCTTGTTGAGCACTTCGCGCGCGGCCGATGCGACAACAGGATGTGTGCTCGCGCCCAGGTGCCGCGTGCTCATCATCCGGTGCAAGGTCACCTCGAACGGGCACGCCGGATCGGACAAGAAGTTGGCGACGCCGCGTAGCGTCTTGTCTTCGCCCGCATAGAGCACATGCAGGATCGCGCCGACCAGCAGCGCGTGCGAAGTCTTCTCCCAGTGGTTGCGCCGCTCCAGTGCCCCTTCGGGATCGACCAAAATGTCCGCGATGTTCTGCACGTCGCGCACTTCATGCGCACCGCGACGGACTTCCAGTAGCGGGTTGTACGCGGCCGACTTCGGATCAGTGGGGTTGAACAGCAGGCAATGCGAGAAGCGCGAGCGCCAGCCAGCGGTGATGTTCCAGTTCTCGCCCTTGATGTCGTGGATCACTGCGGATGCAGGCCATGACAACAGCGTCGGCACCACCAGACCCACGCCTTTGCCCGAGCGCGTGGGCGCGAAGGTCAGGACGTGTTCCGGCCCTTCATGACGCAGATACCGGCCGTCATGCAAGCCGAGGAAGACACCGGCCGGGCCGGTCAGCCCGGCCTTGCGGATTTCCTTGGCATCGGCCCAGCGGGCCGAGCCGTAGGTCGTGACCAGCTTGGACTGCCGCGAGCGCCAGATCGACATGCCGATGGCGACCACCATGGCAGCCAGGCCACTGGCACCGGCGATGGCACCACCCGTGTTGAAGATGTGCGGCGCGTAAGCGTCGAAGAAAAACCACCACTCGAAAAGCCGCCACGGGTGATAGACCGGCGTGCCGAAAAAATCGAACCAGGGCGCGCCCAGGCGTAGCTGGTAACCTAGGGCAGCGGCGGTCCATTGCGTGGCACCCCACACGCCGGCGATGACGATGCCGAACACCGTCAACACCTGACCGAACAGCACACTGGTCCCTTGCATCTTGACCTCCGAATTTCTTCTGCACATCACGCGCACAAAGACGTGCCGCAGACGTGAGGTTCGGTGTCAACTCAGTGCCGGTCAAAGACCGTTATCGGGATAGCGAAGACGAAGAAAACAAGATTTCTAGCTGGGGGAAAATGGAGCGCATCGCGGCAAAGGACAGTGCATTGCGGCGTGTAGGGTGATTTGCTGAAATATTTCTTGCCGATGTGAAGAACCGACATGTACCGAGCCATACGGCGGGCATTGACCGGCCGCAGTGTCGCTACTTGCGTGGAATTAGTTCTTTGGGGCCGACTCGGGCGTGTACGGCGTGCCGTTGCCCATGAAGCGTTTGCGTGTGGCTTCGGCCACTGCGTTGCACAACGCGTCTCCCAGCTTCGCACGGTCGGCTTTGCATTGCGTGCGCAGTTCCTTCAATCGTTCGGGGTTAGCCGCCAACGATTCGACCGTATCGGTGCTCGCTGACTGACCGCAGGCAGTTAGCGCCATGGTGATAATCAACACTGGGAATGTCTTCATTGCATGACCTCTCATTGGATGATGGTGGAGCTGACGGTTGCCTCAAGCGCTCGGGCGATGAAGCGGCTCAACGGTTCGGAGGATTCCGTATTGGGACGCAGCAGGTAGGTGCTCAGCATGAGGGCTCGCCCCGCCAGTGGGCGAGCCACAACCTCCGGGTGACGGCAGACCATCATGTGGGACTCGCTGGCAAAGCTGAGTCCATAGCCAGCGGCCACCAGCGTCATCATCAGGTCGAAGGTCGCCGCATGTTCGGCGACTAGAGGTTCTACATCGACAGTGCGCAAGATGCGCTCGATCTGCCGATAGCAGCCCTCGCAAATCTCCGGGTGACAGAGCACCAGCGGGTAGCGGATCAATTCCTCCAACGGAATGCGCTTGCGCGCCAGCAGTGGATGACGCGCCGGAACAGCGATCACCAGTGGATCGTTCCATACGGACTGAACGACGATGTCTTCGCCGACATCGGATGCTTGGGCGAATCCAGCGTCATACAAGCCGCCGCGCAGGCCTTTTAGCTGCTCGGCCAGGGGCACTTCGAACAGGCGGATTTCTACATCAGGTTCATCCTCGCGGCATTGCGCCAACAGCGCAGCGAGCCGCAGCGGATCAATGCCATCGGACAACGCAATGCGCAACGTGCCGCGATAGCCGGTGGCGGCGGCTTTAGTGCTGGCCACGGCCTGTTCCAACGTGGACAGCACGCGGCGAGCTTCGTCCAGGAATACTTGTCCGGCCCAAGTTAGACGAGTGCTGCGCGTGGTTCGCTCGAACAACTGCACGCCCAAGTCATACTCCAGGTCCTTGATCGCTCGGGACAGCGGCGACTGCTCGATATGCAGGCGCTCGGCTGCGCGCGCGAAGTGCAACTCTTCGGCTACGGCAATGAAATAGCGCAAATGGCGGATCTCCATACTGTGTCTGTACGGCGCGTCGAATCTTCACGCGGCCGATTCCCTCCGTTTTCGCAATGGCCACGGAATCGTGAGCCCAAGTAACGCGATGACTCCGGTAGCAACGTTGCCTTCAAGATGGATACGACGCTGTTGACTACGAGCGCCGCTTCCCCAATCAGGCGCCGGCACCGATGCCAATGTTGAATTCCGCAACGTACAGGGATGACGCTGTATAAGCCTGCTCAGGATCGAGTTCGAAGGTCATCACAAAGTCGTCGGTATTGCTTCCCGCACGCCACGAGTACGCCACTGTGAGGGCTAAGCCCCGACCTGCGTACGTCGAGATACCTGCTCCGGCGCAATGCGGTTGACCAGCACAAACCCCAGCGCCGTCCAGTATTCGGTTGAGCCTGCCGCAGTCATGGTCGCTTCGCTGTCGGCGATCACACGCTGGCTATTTGTTAGCAGGAAGTCCTCCAGATCGTTCATGCTGGCAAACGCCATCAGCGTCACGCCGTCGATCCCGCTGGTTTCTGGATGGAAGAACGGTTGGCCAGTCTCGGTCGGACCGATGTTGTGGAGCTGCACGTAACGCTTGACCAGACGTGGTGTGTCCGGCTGTGCGAGCACTGTGTCGGCATGCTCTTGCAACCACCAGCGCTGGAATTCGGCGCGGCTGCTGTCAGGACGCCGGACATGCGTCTTCACCAAAGTGATGGCATCGTTGCCGCTAGCGCTGGGCAGCAGGATGTACTGGCGCGACAGTACCGGGCCGATATCGCGGAAGATCGCTTGATCCTCCGGCAATATCTTCGAGCGCACGCGCTTGTTGGCTAGCGCGGCGGCGATGTCTTCGGGGCCGGCGAAGTTGAGATAGGCGATTCCGTCCCAGCGAGGACGCCGGTATGGCGCTATATGCCCAACGACGGTCGGGAACAGGCGACCGTCGTCATCGATCGGAGCGGCGTAAGGCGGTGTACTGCTCTCCGTCGGACCCGCCGCAACCCGATGTAGTTGATCATAGCGTTGCAAACGCTCTAGGCTGCGGTCGTCCGGCTCCTCGACGTAGGTGAAGCGCACGCCGTGCACCTTGCGCCAATATTCCCCCCATTTCTCGAAGTTCAGGTTGGGGTTGCCCTCGAAGGCGTTGGCGGCGGGATCAACTGCCGGGTCGGCGATCACTTGGCCCTGCGCGTCAAGCATATGGCCATCGCCGCGCCGACGTTCCTGCAACGGGGTGTTGTCGGCCCGTGACAGGAAGGAACACAGCACGATCAGCGGTTCGTCGGTGCCCGATCGGGGTTGCAGATAGGGGGCACGCAACAGTTTTTCCTGTGCAAACGATGGGGTCATAAAAGTCTCCGAATGATTAACGAGAAAACGAACGCGCCAGGGCGCCGGTACCCACCGCCATACCAACCGCGCAGATGCCTGGCCAGCCGTAGTGCGCCCAAGCCCAGCTACCCGCCCAGGCACCTGCCGCCATGCCGAACATGGCGCCGGTCATCAACAGCGCGTTCAGGCGACTGCGCGCGGAAGGGTCCAGATCATTGACGATGGTCTGGTGCGACACCAAAGCGGCCATGACCCCCAGGTCGAACAACACGGTACCGGCGATTAGCACTGGCAGCGAGCCAGAGAGCAACCACATGCCGCCAAACGACAGCATCACTAGCAGGGCTCCCAGCCGGATTGCAGGAAGCGGGCCGGTGCGGTCGGCCAAATGGCCGAACAGCGGTGCGGCCAGCGCACCAGCGGCACCCGCTAGGCCGAATGCACCCGCCACGCCGGCACCAAGCTGAAAAGGTGGCCCCGCCAGCATTAGTGCCAGCGTGGACCAGAACGCGCCCAGCGAAGCCGCCAGCAGCGCTTGCGTGGAGACGGATCGGCGCAAGGCCCGGTGTTGCTGCCAAAGCGCCGCCAGACTTCGCAGCAGCCGACCGTAGTTCCCCTGCGTAGCAGCCGGCAGATGTGGCAGAAAACGCCATACCGCCACCGCGACGATCAGCAGCAGGCTGACGGCGATCCAGTAGATGGCCCGCCAGCCCAGGCCTTGTGCCACCAGTCCACCCAATGTCCTGGACAGCAAGATGCCGCTGAGCAGGCCGGTCGTTACCGTTCCCACCACGCGACCGCGGTGTTCCTCGGATGCGAGCTGTGCCGCGATGGGGATGAAATCCTGCCCGATGCTGCTCAGCAGTCCGACGATGATTCCTGCCGTGGCGAGGAAAGCCAGGGTTGGCGCGAGGGCTGATGCGATCAGCGCCAGGGCCAGTAGCAATGCCTTGCCCAGGATCAGGCGCTTGCGGTCCATCAAGTCGCCGAGCGGAGCCAGTAATAGCATACCCAGGGCATAGCCGACCTGAGTCAGCGTGGGCACCCAGCCTACCGCATCGGCATCTGCGCCGAACGTCTGCTGGACTAGATGGAGACCCGGCTGGATGTAGTAGACGTTGGCGACCCCAACACCCGCGCCTAGCGCCAGCAGGAATACCTGTCCCCGGATTACGGGAGAACTGGTTCGTTCAGAGGTGGGATGGGGGACCGTCGTCGGCAAGATGCGTGCTCCATGTTAAGAGGACGCGGACAGCGCCCTCTATGATGGTTGCCATCTTATTGACGATCTATTGAAAGATAAATAGGCCTATATTACAATCAGAGTTGACAAGAATTCTCCAATTGAGACCTCAAATTGATCATGACTGAGCACCTCAAGGGCATCGGTGTCTTCGTGCAGGTAGCCGACGCCGGCAGTTTCACCCTCGCGGGAGAGCGGTTGGGCATTTCCAAATCCGGTGTCGCCAAGAGCGTCGCGCGCCTGGAGGACCACTTGGGCGTGCGACTGTTCAACAGGACGACGCGCAGCTTAAGCCTGACGAATGAGGGGCAGACTTTCTATCAGGGTTGTGTTCGTGCCCTCGCGGAACTGGAGGGCGTGCAGTCGGCGGTGACCACCCACCAGCAGATGCCGACCGGCCGCTTGCGGGTCGATCTCCCTGTGGTCTTCGGCAGGCGCTGGGTGCTGCCCGTTCTGCTCGATGTAGCCTCTCGCTATCCGGCGCTGGAACTTGAGGTAACCCTAACCGACCGGCGGGTCGATATGGTCGAGGAAGGGATCGACCTCGTGATTCGTATCGGACCGTTGGATGACAGAGCCACCGTGGTAGCCCGGCATCTTGGAGTACAGAAGGCGGTGGTCTGTGCCAGCCCGGCCTATTTGGACGCACATGGCCGCCCGACAAACCTGGAAGAACTGGCAAATCATGCGTGCATCACCTTCGAGCGCGGCAGCAATGCCAGACCCTGGCTGTTTGTGGGTGCCGACGGTCATCCGCTGTCGCCCCCCGTTCGTGGACGCCTGTGGTTCAACCATAGCGAAGCCATTTTGGATGCCGCACTGGCGGGCCATGGTCTGGCGCTGCTGTCCAACTGGCTGGTCGCAGAGCATTCGAAATCCGGCCGGCTAGAGGCCGTGTTACCGCAGATTGAAACTCAGGGCTTCCCGATTCATGCTCTGTGGCCGCAAACGCGGCACCTGTCGAGCAAAGTGCGTGTGGTGGTGGATGAGTTGGTTTCCGGATTCCTGCCAGTTTCGCCTTGGGATATCGCTTGAGAGATTCACTGCCCGACCGTCTCAGCCAATCGACGGCCCCCGCTGCCTTGTAAACTCCCATGAAACGCTATTGCCGCGCACCACGGCGCTGATGGTCTGCCCCAGCCGCTGCTCAATCACCGGCTTCCACGGCACCAGACTGAATCCCATGCCATCGTCGAGCATCGCGAAGCGTCCGCTCGCGAGCATCACACTGCTCCGGTAGACACCGGTGATGCGCTCACCATCGGCCACGGGGCGATGAGCTAAACCGGTTTCGGCGGCGATGTCTTGCGCCGCCACCGCGACTTCCCGACCGCGCAACGTCGCTAACAGATTGCGCGCCAGAATCACGTGCTGTCCGCGTCGCTCGGCCAGACCCTGTTCAATCAGAAAATCCGACCGCTGCCGCAGCGCGTCATGTACCTCGCTGCCGAACCCGTTGTCCGCTATACCGCTGGCACCACCGATCAATTGCTGATCCAGCCAGGTCGCGCCGATCACGCGCATTTGCCGCTCAATGGGCAAGTGCGAACGCATCTCGACTGCCACACCACCCAGCCGCTGCATGTCGTATTGCCGACCTTGCTCGGGCAGGTCTGCTGGCACGCGCCAGACGCCTTCGGCCATACGTTCCACAATGCCCGCCCGGCGCAGTGCTTCCAGGCGGCGCACATGGGCATCGACCACTTCTTTAGGATCGCGCCCAGACGTGGCCTGAACCTTGGCCATCGTCAGGTGATGGTCGGTGCGGTACACGCCATCGACTGCGAGTGCGGCGATGTTCTTGTCGGCTGCGCGAATGTCGGCTGAACCACGAGCTTCGACCACGGCGCCCACCGGGTACTGCTCCAGTTCCACCTTGGCATTCAATGCAACGTAGTGTGCCTTGCCTTCGATGCCATCGACGACAAGATAGCCCCGGTCATACATCTCGTCGGCCATGCCCTTGGCCACCACGCGACCGATCACGAGTCGGGTGTTCTCGCCCGGCTCGAACACCGCCAAGTCGCGTGGCACGCCGCCCATGGCTCGTTGCATCGTGCGCACGATGTCGCCACGCTCGCCCATCGTCCGCAGAACCTGTTCGGTCTCGGCGTGGAGAGCCCACACACCGGGTGCTGACTCGTGCGCCAGCCCCATGCGCTGCAAGCGTTGCAGTCGTCCGTTCAATAGCACGCGCTGCTGCCTGCGTTTGGGGTCTTCGGTGGGTTGATTGATGTGGACCAACCCACCTTGCGCTTCTCGTTGCAGTGTGCGGTCTAAGCCGGTCCAGCGTTCCTGATCGACCTCCCGCCGCAGGCTCTGCCGGATCTCCAACTCAGTACGCAACCCCAGCCATTCAGTCGCCAGTTCTGAGGCGCGCTCGCGCATTCCTTGCGAGATGTAATCACGGGAGATGATGAGGTCTTTGCCGGTGTCGTCCTTGCCGCGCAGCACGATGTGGGTGTGCGGGTTGTCGGTGTTCCAGTGGTTCACCGCCACCCAGTCCAGGTTAGTTCCCAGATCGGCCTCCATGCGGCCCATTAGGTGTCGCGTGTAGCGGCGCAGGTCGTCGAGCTGCTCGGCATCCTCGGGCGAAACAATGAAGCGGAACTGGTGCCGATCCTCCCGGCCGCGTTCCTCGAAAGGCGCTAAGTCAGCGTTGTCCGTCGTGAGTCCATAGGCCTGGCCCGGTTCGCCATCGCGGCCGACACCCTCGCGCTCGATGTAGCGCAGGTGCGTGGTGGTCGAACGCGATCCGGCCTGCTTAAGATTCACCAGCCGGGTCTTGATGGTGACGTGCCGTGAACCCGGCTGCGCAGTGCGGCTAGTAAACTGGGCGGCCACATGCCCGCGACCGAGGCGTGCGCCAGGCCGCGCCCCCGACTTGCGTACCGACTTCCCACCAGCCTTGCTGACTTCCTTCAAAACCTGCGAAACGAACTTCTGCTGACGGTTCTTGGGCGCGCCGGGGCGGACGCGGAACCGGTCATCGTCCTGGTTGCTCATGGCATGAACTCCAGCGCAGCACTGCCAAGCCCAGCGGGCGAAGCACGCCATTCGATCAATGCGGGCGCGGTCTTCGCGCTGATCACGGCACAGAGCCACTCAAAGCGCGTGCCGCTCCAACCCACGTGCAGACAAGGCTTTCGACGCGCCGAAGTGCCGCGTCCTTTTATCTTGCCCTGCACCTTTCCCCGGCCTCGCGGCACGGGTCTGCGGTGCCCCGGCGGCGCTGCGTCCCGCGCAGCCTGTCGGCCGACGAGCGCCAGCCATGCCTGCGGCATGGCGCGCTCGGGGCAAGCCATCTGCACGTTGGAGCGCACGCAAACGTGCGCGAAAGCGTGCGAAGAACTGTTCCTCAAACGCAGCAACGGATGCAGGGAAAAGCGCGGCGCAAATGCGTTCAAGCTGCACGCACAATGACGTTGCGCCAGTATCGGCAACGACAGCTCCGATAGCACGTCAACGCAAAAACGAAACCGTAAAGACCCCCGGTCAGTCTGCATGCAGCCGGTCGATTTCATGGTTGCTTCTCCAGGTAAATCGGCTGCGCCGTACCGATCACGGTGGATGCAGCAATCGGCCCGAAATACCGGCTATCGAACGACGCCGGATTAGTCGCGCTGAGCAAAAACAATTCACCTTCGGCAAGCGCCCGACACTGCGGCCAGGAAGGTAGAGGGCGACCCAACCGGTCGGCGCGCAACACGGCGGCCACGGGCACGCCGTCAATGCGCACGACACCATTCACGATGCAGACGTGTTGAGATGCAACCGCACCAACACGTTTGAGCAGCGGGATGTGCGGCGGCAAGTAGCCACGCTGCGCAGCCAGTGCGGCCGCTTCTGCCGGAAGCTGGGCCAGCACGATGCTGCCGACGTGCAGCGAGTCGGCTGGCGAATTGACCGATTCGATGCGATACCAGCCGACCGGCACACTGTTGGACGGGTTGTAGACGACATGTGCCGAAGGCGTCACGAAGGATGCCCAGGCCAGCGCGGCAAGGCCGCAAGCGGACAGCACTGCCAGCACGAGGTGAGTGCGCATGCGCGAGCGAGGTTTGATCGTTGCCGCAGTCATTGCAATTCCCTCCCGGCGAGCCAGGCGGCATGCCGCTCGGCGGTGTATTGCGGCAGCGCCAGGTGTGCAGAGAGACGGTTGCCCAGCGTGCGCCAGTACGCGGGCGACACGTCGATGGGGTTGATGCCCAGCGCCTCGATGGCGTCGATCAATGGCAGCAGGGACTGCGCCTGTCGCTCACCTTCGGCGTGCAGCAGGATGCGCGCGCCGGGGTGTATGCCGGGAATGCGCTGCACCTCGTCCAGCGGCGTGCAGGCCTGCATCACCATGAGTTGCCAGCGTGTCGTACCGTAGTCGTTGGACTCCCAGCGAATGCGACAGAAGATGGATGCCGCCAGGAACACCGCGCTGCGCCGCCAGCGGTCAAGCTGGATGGTGCGCGCCGGGTTGCCGAAGCGCAGATAGAGATTGATGCGCTTGTCCACGTAAGCGAGCGCCACGCGGGTCAACGGCATGTTGCCTGCGTGGCCAGTGACAGCGTGTAATGACGGCGATACCGCTGCTTTCGTTGGTGTTTGGTTCTGCGTATTTGTAGTCATGACGTCTTCTCCGGAAACTCCCGTTCCAGCATGGCGCGCAGCAGTTCGGCCACCGTGGTGCCTTGGGTGAAAGCAGAGACCTTGATGCGAGCGCGCAGCGCGGGCGTCACGTCGAGGGTCAGGCGTGCGGTGTAGAGGTCGCCCTTGTTGATGTCTGCACCTTCCCCTTGGCGAATCCAGGCTTCGGCTTGCGGATTCGCCGGTGGACGTGCGCCGATGGCGATGCGCTTGCTGCTCATGGCGACCACCGCAGCAGCTCATCCACCAGCGCAGTGATTTCGCGCGCAGCAGCGCTGTCCGGCACCAGCTCGCGTGCAAGCCGGCCAGCCGCCACGCTGTCGGCGAAGACGATACGTTGGCGCACCTCTGCGCGCAGTGCGGGCAGCGGTTGATCGGCAAGCGAGTTGCGCGCTTCGCGTCCGATGACCGTGGTACTGACACGCCGGTTGATGACGAAGGCCGCGCGCAGCGTTGGCCTGAAGACCTGGGCCTCGCGGATCAACGCTACCATCTCGGCGCTGGCCCAGACGTCATAAGGGCTGGGTTGCACCGGGATCAGCACGCAGTCGGCCGCCAGCAGCGCGGAGCGCGCGAGTGCGGCGATTCTGGGCGGCCCATCAATAACGATGTGATCGCAGCGCCTGGCCAGTTCTGGCGCTTCCTGGTGCAGGGTTTCCCTTGCCAAGCCGACTGCGCTGAACAATCTGGGCAGCCCTTGCTGGCTGCGCCGTTGTGTCCAATCCAGGGATGACCCTTGCGGATCGGCATCCAGCAGGATGACTTGCTTGCCCTGCATCGCTAGTTCACCGGCGATGTGGGTGGCGAGCGTGGTCTTGCCGACCCCGCCTTTTTGGTTGAGCAAGGCGATGATCATGGCCTTGCTCCTGCTGGCAAACGGTTTTGAAAGCGGGGTTCAAAGCCGGTTTCAGCACTTATCCACCGAACCGGCACGCTCTTACTAAACAACCACCAGCTGAAGCTGGTGGGTTTGGGTTGCGGACTGGAAGTCCTGATACGCGTCGCCTGAACGACGCGTCCTTCTACGGTTCCGTCTTGAAATCATCGTTCGGGTTCGGCTCAAAATGATGCTCCAAATAGTTCTTGATCATCTCTTCAGTTATCTGCCCTACCGTGGCACAAAAGTAGCCCGCGCCCAAATGAGTCGCCCCCCCCCGTTACCGCTTCTTCAGATGCGGAAATTCTTCGAACAATTTACACCCCCAGCACCCTCATTTTCACTGCTGAAGCTGACCGGCTGGAAGCCGGTGGATTTAACCTTGTGATTGATATTAAAAGTTAGAGGTTTTAAGTTAGGTAAGTTAAGGGAGGCGGGAACCAGCGCCGTTACTGGCTTTGCGGGCGATTCGTACTCCTGATAGCACGAGAGACGTACTCCCGATAGCACGAGCCACCTTGCGCCTGATAGCACGAGGCCATTCACAGGTTGTCCACGACTTATCCCCGTGCCGTTTGCGGCACGGGCCGGAAAGCCAGGATTTCCGGCTCTCCCGGCAATCGCTCGATGCTCAGGGTGTAACCCGGCAACGACTGCCGTGCCACCAAGGCACGCAGGTCGTAGGCGAAGTCCGAGAAGCGTGCCGAGCTGCCCGATTTGCGGTGCAGGTGCGGGAAGTCGAACTGCCAGCCACCGGGCTGCTTGCCACCGTGTTTGCGCACCAGCCGATACAGCCAGCGCTCGATGCCGCCCGTGAGCTTGAAATACGCCGGGTCGATGGTCAGTACCAGGGCTTCGTCCAGCACGCCGGCATAGAACCAGTCCGGCAGAATCAATTCGAGGCCCAGCGGAACCCCCTTGCTGTCGGCTGTCGATGGCTGTCAGTTTCCGCGTAAATCTGGTGGCGGCATAAAAGCAGGCACGAAATATGCCCTGTGGGTCGGGTCAAGGGCGGGCGACAGCCCGGCGAAGCGTACCCTTGATGCGGCCCACAGGGGAAAACAATCACATTGGGTCACAAAGCCCCTTTGTGACCTTGGCAAACAAAATTTGCTCGACACCAATTTCCGCCGCCATTTTTCAGCGGATTTACGCCGCCGTTAACAGTCGGCCCGCTCCTTCCACTCGTTGATCCATGAGAAGCGGTGCAGGCGTCGGCCTGTCGTTTCCCGGATCGAGGTTGCCACGCTGGTGGACTGCAAGCGGTCCAGCGCCGCCTTCAGGCGTTGGTAGTCGTGCAACGACGTACCGCGCCCAATGAAACGCAGGATCTCGTAGGGGGTGGCCTGCATCCGGCGGGAGCTGCGGATGCCAGCATCCCGCGCTTCCACGATCTGGCTGGCCGCCCAGATCAGGATGTCGGCATCCCAGATTGTGGCGATGCCGTGCTCTTGTGTTCCCTCCACGCGTACGGTCACGCCACCGGAACGAAAGTCGATCGGCGCGATACGCCGCGACTTGGCCAGCGAGAAAAACGGATAGGCCATCAGGTCCTGGGCGTCGCGAGGCGCCATGTCGCCCGGCAGCGCGCGAAACAGGTCGAGCTGTTCGCGCTGCTGCATCGGCTGCGCTGGCGGCAGCGATGGGCTGGACATGGTGAGGGCCACCGGCGCGCCTGGCCTGTCTAACCTCAGCGGCGCCCATGTTGACCATCGCGGCTGTCGCCAGAATGGCGCTCGGCGTATTCGGGATCAGAGGTGGCCTCGAAACTGCGGGCATCCGCCCAGGTTTCGAGGTCGGCCACCGCGTACATGACACGTCGGCCGAATTTGCGGAAGCGCGGTCCGCCGCCGATGACGCGCTGTTTTTCTAACGTGCGCGGCGACAGCCGCAGAAACTCTGCGGCCTCGTCATTGGTGAGGTAGCGGGCTGGCTGCGTGGCAGTAGTTGTGGGTGCGGTAGCGGGCCGCAAAGGAGCTGGTCTCATGGTGTGAACCTCCATCGGTCAGGGTCGCCGGCCACAACAGCGCGACCGGATGGAGGCCAGTCTCAAGAAAGCACGGCGTTTTGCTCAGGGACGATTCGCGTCCGATGCAAAACGTCCCTGCTCAAGCGGCGGAAGCTGTGCGAGGCGGCGATAGCCGCCGCGCATCAGCTTTTTCCCGCGCTGCACCAGGCGGCGCACGCGGGCGCGCAGATCGCCATCAGCGTGCCAGCCCTCGGCCACGGCATCGGGGCCGAACAGCACGTCGGCCACCGTGCGCAAAGACGCACCCGCCAGGGTGCCGTCGAGCGCCTGTAGGGTGTGTAGTTCCAGCAATGACGACGGGGATGGACGCGGTTTGACCACTCCCGCAGGCGTGGTGTTGCTGGCCTCCTGCAGCTTGTTCAGTTCGCCCGCCAGCGCGCGATAGCGGACGCAAGGCGCTTGGCAGGCGCGGATGGCGTAGACATAGGCCATGCCGTCCTCCAGCGCTGGCGCGAGTGCCAAGCGCAGGCAGCAACCCGGTTGCCGGACGACCAGCACCAGGCGTCGACCGTCATGGATCAGTTGTTTGTGGCCGGGGATACACCAGAATTCGAAGAGGCTGGCATTGGGTGGCGGATCGGCATCGGGATAGAGCTGCACCACGGTATCGTGGTCGGGAAACCAGACTGGGTGCACGTCCCGCGCATCCTGGTCGGGGTCTTCCAGCAGACGCAGGCCCCAGCGCTGCGCCTGGCCGGGGTGGCGGTGACGGCGTAACCAGTCACGCTGGTAGTCCAGGTCGCGCCGCAAGTATTCCCAGGCCAAGGCCGGGCCGTCCAGATGCAGGACGTAGAGATACGCGGCGCTCGGATGCCAATGATCGGAACTCAACTCAGCCATGGCGCAACCTCCTGTCGGATAGCAGGAACAGTCGCCACGGGCATCGGCGCTACGAAGCTATGGAGTCATCGTCAAAACGTCATGGGGTATTCAATAAACTGGCAATGTCAAACCCGATGGACTCCGAAGCGTTGCAGTGGGCGTCCGAATGCGACGGCTGCGCAACCGGAGATGGTGCGCAGCATCCGAACACGGTGCCGCAAGGCTCACCAGGCATCGTGACTGTTTGGGTCGTGTTTGCACCGCTACGGTGCATAGTCTGGATTGATGCGATCAGGGTCTGAACTGAGACCGAAATAGACACAGTACGCCGGAGGCGGCAGCGCCTGGATGGCCCGCCGCAGCGGGCCATGCGGTTCTATCAGTCAATGATCGAACCGTTGATGCGGGCGAGCCGCGCATAGTCTGACAGCGTGCGCTGCGCAACGAAATACAGATCCCGCTCGATGGGCAGCTTCAACGGTCCGACGATGGACGCCAGCTCGGATATCCGCACGGTGCCCAGCTCGGGCATGCCGATTCCGATATCACACAGGCCAAAGGCCGTATCGCCATCTTCGGGATCGAGTTCGGTGAGCAGCCAGGTCGCGTGCGCGTCCGGGGTGAACAGCTTGACGACGGGCGGCGGGTCAATGCCCTGGCCTTCGGCAGTGGCTTGTCCATTGGCAAGCAGTTGGGCGCGTTGTTCGTCGGTGATGAGAGGGTGGGTCATGGTCGCTTCCTTTGAAGGGTTCACTCCACGGCGGAGCGAGGCGACTGGGGCGCACGCGCCAAGCGCAGCCGTCATACCCCAACACGGTCCGGTGCGGGCCGGGGTTGACGGCAAGCGGCGTGCGCCAGACTCGCGTACTTGTCCGCTGTGGAGTGAACCCGAGAGCGGACAGGATGCCCACAAAGCCGACGACGCACGAAGCCGTATTGCTGGATGCACGGAAAGCCTCAGATGTGCCATTAAGGATTTACGGAAGATCGTAAAAGCGTACAGATGGAAGTCAACGAATCCACGGAAGCACAGAAATACGAATCCGGCTTTACGCAGAAGCGTAAAAGCACGATGACGAGCGAGATACCGCTACCCAATATGGTAGGCCGAAATAACCAATGAGTTAAAGATAACGTGGTTTTAATTGTGCTGTTAATCGACGCTTCTGTGCATGCAGAAGCGATCAATCCAGCGTGGCCGCCCGGTCGGCGCCACCACTTTCGAGGCCGAACCGGCACAAGCCTTCGGCGCGGCAGTGCGCGCGCTGAGAACGGAGCAAGGGGTCGCCCAGGAGACGCTGGCCAACCTGGCCGACATCGAGCGCTCACACATGGGCAAGATCGAGCGTGGCGAGCACATGCCCACGCTGGCGATCATCCTCAAGATCGCACGGGCGCTGGGTTGCAGTTCGGCCGACTTGATGACGGAGACGGAAAGCCGTTTGACGGCTTCCGATCCTGAGCACTGACCGTCAGGGAAAGCCCCGCCACGATGGGCGGGGCGTCGGGGCGGCGATCAGTCGCCCTTGCTGCGCGACCAGATCAGATTGTGCGTGACGTCCTCGCCCTCGATCAGACGGGCATAGATGGTAGCCGGGAACGAAGGGTCGTCCAGGCTCGCCGACAGGTAAGGCCGCTCGGCCTGACTGATTTTCTTCCACGCTGCGCCGACCTCCAGCCCGTTGGCGGCCTGGATGCGGTAGTCGGGAGCGTTCTCGCTGGTCTTGTCGTTCTGGATGAACTTGAGCTTGACGTTGAGCGTCAGGGTGCGAAGCGTGCCGGTGAAGCCGTCTTTGTCTGCGGTGAAGGTGCCAATGTTAGCCATGATGAATTTCCTTTCGGGGTTGCAAGATCGCGCCCATCGCGTCCTTGTCGGTGATCCGCCCGGCGCGGGACGGGCTGGCCGCACCGCGCAGCGGCCGCAACAGCGTGGAGGACCGGGAGGCCCAAAGAATTTGCTGCGCGAGGAAGGCGCACAGCGCCGGGGAAATTGTTTGGGCCGGACGGTTGCAGCCATGAAGCCCGAGGCGCAAGCCGTGCCCTCGCCAGGATTCACGACAAGCCAAGGACGCAGGGGTCGAACTGGCCCGAATGGAACGATGGTCAACTCGGCATCCCCGCAAGCAGGCTGCGCCGGCATGCACCTTGATGCTGGCAAGGTCTGGCTCGGAACGACTGGCGGGAACGCTCCCTGCACCAGACGGCAAACGGGTTGAAGCGTGGCGTGGAATCTTCATGGCAAGGCTGTGCGGCGTGTCGGTGAACTGTCCTTCGTGATGCAAAAATGGCCAACCGTCAGCATCGCGGGCGGCACGCATTTGTACAACCTGCCGCAGCAAGGTGCAGCGCACCCCATCCCCTGCCCAACGTGGCGGGGGCTCCATCTGGGCAAGTGCATCGCACGCGCAGGCCCGGCATGGGCCGGAGTGCCTGTCGATTTGACGCCCCGCCATGGCGGCGGGGCGCGTTTTTGGTTTTTTGGGGTGGCTGGTCGGCTGTTAGACCGGGCGCGGCACACTTGCCGCGCCCGATTTTTCAAAAAAATACCCCGGTGCATTTCTGCTCCGGGGCCATTTGTCGTTGCGACCTCACGCGGCCAGTGCTTCGGCCCCTTCCTCCACTTCGGCGGCGGCATCCTGTGGGGCCTCCTCTGGCGTGTCGTCCTGCGCCGCGCCAGTGCTGTCCTCGCTCTTGAACATGGCAGGCATCCAGCCTGTCCCCACTGCCAACCGCTCGGCCTCGCTGACAATGTCGGCCTTCTTGAGCTTCGCCAATCGGGTGACGTGTTGCGGCGCGAACTGCTGCACAGCTTCCAGAATCACCGCCTTGGAGACGTGGGAGAAATACCCCTCGGCAGTCGGCTTCCACCATGCCCCCATGTCCAGCCCGACCGCCTGCGCCAGCACCTTGCCCGGCGCATCGTGTTCCCGCGAGGAAACCACGTCCACCGTTGAGGCCACGCACACCGCCAACAACCGCACCAGTTCATCCTGTGGCATTGCCAGCAGCACGGCGAACAGTTCGGCATCGTCCTCCGGCAGCTTCTCGCCCCATGCCTGCTGTAGTTCCCGCAAGGCGACAGCGGCGGGCGATTGCGGCCAGTCCGGGGCGTAGCCTTCCAGCTTGTCCTGTGGGCGGACGCTGATGCCGATGGGCAGCTCTACCGCATAGCCGTCCTGCAAGACCCGCTGCACCATGCCATGCACCAGCGCGGCCAGCGAAGCCTGCGGATTGCGTGCCAGCTCGATTTGCAGCGCCGCCGTGCGGTGGGCGCTCAAACGGCGTGCCAGCTTCTCGGAGATTCCGGCCTTCTTCGGCTCCGAGCTGTCCTCGTCCTCAGTGTCTTCCGGGTCGATACCGCCTTGCACCCTCGCCAGCGTGCGCAATGCCTTGGCCTCGGCATCACGCAGCAGGCCGCAATGAATGACAGGCTCGCCCTGCCGATCAAGGGTGACGATGGCACCGGCAGCAGCGCGAACAGTCGAGCCATAGGCCAGCAATTCGGCTTCCAGTGCTTCCAGTTGCTCCCCAAGCCGGACACCTTCGTCGTTGAGGGCATCGGCCTTTTCTTCGTCCTCGGCATCAAGGGCGGCATCCAAGGCTTCTCCGATTTCCTGCACCTTCGCTTGTAGCTTGGCGATGCGCTTGGCCTCACGGGCATGGGGCTTGCGCCGTTCCTTCGGCGCGCGCTGGAAGGCTTGCAGGTCGGCATAGGTAGCGGCGGGCACGGCCTCCACCCACGCCCAGCCCTCGCGGCGCACCTCGTCGGCAATGCCTGCCAGCTTGTCCTGTGCCAGCCGGTCTATCAATGCCGCATCGGTCAAATAGATACCTTGGTCAGCATCCGCGAACAGGTCGCGCCGGATGCCACCGCCTGCGGCCTCGTAGGCTTCCAGCCCGACAAAGCGCACCAGCGGATGACGGTGGGCATCAATCTCCCGCTCGGTCAGCCGTTCGCGCAAGGCGGTCGGGGTGCGCTGCCAGTTCGGCGCATCGTAAAACGCGGCCTCCTGTGCGGCGTGGTCGTCGGTGATTGCCAACGCCATCAACTGGTCAAGGTTCACCGCATCGGCCCGGTAGTCGGCCATCAAACGCGGCGAAACGTTCGCCAGCTTCAAGCGGCGCTGCACCACCAAAGGCGTGACACCGAAATCGGCGGCAATGTCCTCGATGGGGCGACCCTCCGCGATCAGGGCGGCGAACGCCTCGAACTGGTCGGCGGGGTGCATAGCTTCGCGCTGCACGTTCTCGGACAGGCTGGCAGTGCGGGCCGAGGCATCGGCCACCAGCAGGCAAGGCACCGGGTAATCCTTGGCAAGGCGCCGCTTCTTCGCCAGCAGTTTCAATGCCGCAAGGCGGCGACCACCGGCCACCACTTCGTAATGCTCGCCATCGCTGGCAAGAGTCACGGTCAGGTTTTGCAGCAGGCCTACGCGCTCTATGCTGGCGGCTAGTTCGTTGATGGAAGTGCCCAAGGTCTTGCGCACATTGCGCTTGGACTGTTAGCGGCGCTCTAAAACCGAAGAAATCTGGCGGTGGTAAATGGCGGCGTAAATTGGCTGCCGAATTTGGTGGTCGTTTATGGCGGCGAATTCTGGCGGCTGAATCTGGCGTTCACAGAGCCCCAATGGATAGGGCCCCATGAGGGGCCCTATCCATTGGGGGTGGAAGTTCTTCGTTATTTAAAACGGCAAGTCCTGGTCATAGTCGTCAAGTGACTCAAGGGTAATGTGCTGTTCACGCATCAGGTTCTGAATGGCCCATCCGTAATGGGTCCAAACGCGGTCGCGCAGGTCATCGAGCAACTCCCACACCGCCAATGCCTGCTCCGGCGTCCAGGTGGAATCCACCGTGAACGGTAACCCTGCTTGCAGGCCAGAGGGTTGATTCCATGATTTCATGTTGTCCCCTTTGAAGATTTACGCTTGCCAGAGCGTGCCTTGGCATGTTCCTGCGCCTCCTTCTGCCGGTACGACTGGCCCTTGATGCCAACGATCTCGGCATGGTGGACCAACCGGTCCACAAGTGCGACCACGCAGGCTGCGTTGGGGAACACCTCATTCCACTCGGCAAAGGACTTGTTGGTGGTGATAAGCGTGCTCTTTTGTTCGTGACGGCGGCTGATCAACTCGAACAACAAGTCGGCATAGCGGCTGGAATACGAGAGATAGCCAACCTCGTCAATGACCAAAAGGGCTGGCCTGGCATACAGGCGCAATCGGCTTCGCAGTGCCGAATCACTGTCCAGGCTGGCCAACTCGCCCAGCAGCTTGCCGGCGGTGGTGAACATGACGGTGTGCCCCTGCAGCACCGCCTGGTGCGCGATATTCTGAGCGATAGTGGTCTTGCCAACACCGGAGGGGCCCACCAGAATGGCGTTGCTGGCGCTGTGCATGAACTGCAGCGTCATCAAATCGCTCACGGCCCCCTGATCAATCTGCTCGGGCCAGCTCCAGTCGTAATCGGCCAAAGGCTTGAAGCGCCCGATGTGCGCACTGTGCAGCCGGCGCTCCATGGAGCGGCGGGTCCTCTCCTGCTCCTCCCAGTCCAGCAACGTGGCCACCCAGGATTCAGTGCAACATGCGCTCCAGTTGGCCAGCACCCCGTGCAGTTGCAGGACGTGGGCGCGGTGTTTGAGTGTTGATGGATCAGTCGTTTGCATCGTCTTGGTTCCCAATGAGTTGGTCATAGCCATCCAGGCTGTGGGGGCGCACTGCGATGTCACGCTCGCGCACATGTTCTGGCAGCGCCACACCCAACGGGGGTGGGGTTTGCTGCTGGCGTTGGCGCTCAAGCGCCAGGCGAACGGCATTGGGGTGTGGCACACCGCGATCCAGGGCATCTGCAACGGCCGCAGTCATCGGCGTGCGCCCATGCACATCGAGCAGTTCCTGCAACTGACTGGCGGTGCGTCCCAGCGGCTCACCCCGTTTGGCTGCCTCGTTAAGCAAAGTCTGAATCTGGGGCACCGCATGCACCAGGCGGTCGGTATCGCGGTGGACCCGCGCGGCCCGCTTGTGCTGCACCAATTCGTCCAGGTGGGCGTCGATCTCGATCTGCGCGCCCTTGTCCCAGCACCGTCGGTGGGTGGCCAGGACCTGCTGGCCATCCAGAATGCGGACCTCATTGAGGCTGGCGTGCACGGTGAGACTGCGTTGCACATGGGTGTGGGGGATGGAATAGTCGTTCAGATCGAAGCGAATGTAGGGCGTCTTGCTGGCAGAGACGATCTTGAGCTCCTCGCAACTAAACGGGGTCGCTGGTAGTTCCCTGAGCTGGGGCAACTCCTGCTCAAAGGCCTCCTGCACCGACAGCTTGGTGTCTTCGGGGCAGCGGCGCTGGCTTGCAGCGCCTGCCACCCAGGCATCGGCCTGTGCGTTGAGGTCGTCGAGGCTGGAGAAGGCGCGTGCGGCAAAGAAGTTGTCGCGGATGTAGCGAATCGAGCGCTCCACCCGTCCCTTCTCATTACCGCGGGCCGGTGCTACTGGTCGTGGCTCGAAGTGGTAATGCCCCGCGAGTGTCAGCAAGGCGGGGTTGAAGCGGATGGCCTGCCCCTTGCGCTCGAGCACCGCGCTCTTGAGGTTATCGTACAAAACGACCCTGGGCAGTGAACCCCAGGATTCAAAGGCCTGGACGTGGCCGCGCAGGAAGTTCTCCATGTGTGCACCCAGGAAGAAACGCAGAAAGATGCGTCTGGACCAGGACAAAACCATCACAAAGGCCATCAATGGCCGCTTGGCTTGACCGATTTGGATGTGACCAAAGTGACCCCAGTCGCATTGGCATTGTTCGCCGGGCAAGGTGCGCAGGCGCAAGTAGGCCTCGGCTGGCGGGCGCGGGCGGTGCCTGGCGATGATGTGGCGGAAGTGGTCGGGGCGACCGCCATAGCCACGCTCCACGACCATGGCGTGCAAGCGGCTGGCAGTGAGACTGGGGAACTGCTTTAAGGTCTGCTCGATAAAGGGCATGTAGGGGGTCACGCCCGAGGCTCGTTGTGCCGGCACATTTGGGGCCACGCCGGCTTGGGTGAGAACGCGCATGATGGTCTCGCGGTGCACGCCCAACTGGGACGAGATGGTTCCCACCGGCCAGTGCTCGGCGTGGTGGTAGCGCAGGATTTGCGCTGTGAGTTCAGGGGTAATGCTCATGTGAATCGGTACTCCATGCTGGTTGGCTCAATGGGTGACGAAAACGACAGCGCAGGAAGTCCTGGCGTACAAAAACAGAGACCGAACGGCCACAGAAGTGGCACTTGCAGTTCTGATTTACGCCGACTTGCGAGGCTGTTGCTTGGTCGGTTGGGAGTACATCAAAAATGGGCGGTGGTGGGCTACCCTGATGCGTCACTATTTGTTGACGCGAGCGCCATTGCCTCTGGCGCCGGGCGTGGGCGTGACGGCCCTTGCGGCTGTCCTGATAGCGCTTGGCGGCTGCGCGCTGGGCGCAAGTTCGGGCTTGGTGCGAACAAGCGGCGCTGCAATAGCGCTGCCCACGGTCGCAGTGGCTGCAAATGATTACGGCGCTGCGGCAGCGGGCGCAAAGAAAGAGCCTCGGCGGTGGTTGATCGGTTTGCATGGGCAGTCCTGCCCATGCGTGAAATCAGTGTCTGGACAGCCTCACACGCTTTGTGAAATACTACGCGCGCAACGTCGCTCTCCAGTAGGGCCTCGGGGCGCGGCAGTGTGTTGACCTGCAAGTTACTAGCACTGTCGCGCCTGCTTCTTACACAGGCAAAGCGATTTGTATCGCAAAAGACCGGCGTTGCGCCATGCCACAGCCTTGGCTCCCTCCCGCCATCCCAGTCCAAAGCAGCTTCGAAAAGGACACCTCCGTGCCCAACGCAGCGGGCACCTCAATTCAATTCAAAGGAAGTTCAAAGAGCCGACGAACTCAGCGGGTGAGCACGACCGTAAGGTTCTCGACACCAGATTTACGCGGAAACTGACAGCCGTTCACACTTGGACGGACGAAGCTGCGACAGCGGCACCAGCAGCATGTTTTGCGAGGGCGCGGCGGCTTCAAGGGCTTGGACTTCTTGATGGGTAACGGTGTTCATGGTGATAGCTCCTGTCCCATGCGGGACGTTTAAGATTTGAAAAAATGGGCGGGTGATCGAGAGGGCTAGCCCCCTCGGGTGGGCTCGTTCAGGCCTTGAGCTGCTTCATGCCCTCGGCCAGCAGCCACAGGGCGCGATTGACCTTGACGTTCTGGTCAATGCCCTGAATGGGCCGGGTGCGTTGGCGGTGTCCGTTGGCGTTGCGCCCCGTCAGCCCGCCTTGCGTCAGGTTCTCCTGCACGCGGTTGAAGGCACTCCATAGGTCGGGCCGGTCGTCGTCGCGGCGGCGCGGCATCAGTAATTGCGATTCAGTGATTGGCGCGGGTGTAGCCGGGTCGTCGTATTTGAGGGACAGCGCGGCATGGGCGAACACTTCGGCTTCGCCCCGATCCAGCGTGATGGCGCGCATTTCGTCGCGCCGCTCGCGCACAAGGTCGAAACCATCCAGCACGTCATACGCGCCTTCGATTACTTGCCCGACCACGTCACCTTTGTGTGGGATGCGCAGATCGGCCGCGGTATCGCCGCACACCAGTCCGTTTTTGCAGACGAAGCGGAACATGCCTGCCAGCATTTGATAGCTGCTGGTGCCATCGTGCGAGTTCAGCAAGATGATTTCGTTGGCTTCCGCGCCGTTGATCTGGTCTGCATGGCGCAGCCGTACCATGTGCTTGGTGTGCTCACGCTTGCCTTCATCGCGCACACGGGTTTGGCACACCATGAAGGGTTGAAACCCTTCCTTGCGCAGTTCGGACAGCACTGCGCCGGTCGGGATGTAGGCATAGCGGTCTGAGCGGCTGGCGTGTTTGTCCTCGGCGAAGATGGACGGGGCTACGGCGCGAATCTGGTCATCCGATAACGGGTAATCGGCGCGCAGTACGGGGGAGCGGGATGCGAAGCGGGTTGCAAGTTGCATGATCTTTCTCCAAAAAAATGCTGTGGTTTCAAAGCTGACCGGATTCCAAGATTCGGAGCCCGTTGTGGCTTCGGTTGGTTCGGCGCAGAGACCTGGGCCGGTCCCTGTTTGCCGCCGTCTTTCCTGAGTTCATCGCCCGCGAAAAACCGGGCCAGCGAGGGCGTGGCCGTCAAGGAAGAAGCGCAGGGTTGGTGCGGCCCGCAGCCAACGGCGAGGACTCGGCCCTGCGCGCCTTGACGGCCAGGCACTGCGGGCTACGGTCGCGGTAGAAAGCGATGGACTTGGGGAAAGACGAACAGCGGCCGATGGGCCAGGGATGCGCTGAAACCAACGCCGTGCGGCGAGCGCCCCTGCGTGCTACTGGCACGCCTAGATAGGTGTCGGTCGGCCGATCAGGTGCAACCTGTTCGGCGGCATTGCAGGGGCGCCAAACAGAGTGCGGCGGGGATGGGCTGACCAGCCGATCCCCCGGAGGGCAAGCGCAGCGCGCAGCGGTATACGGATGAGGCAAAAAAGGGGGCGATGCCCCCTCGGGCTATAGCAGCCCACGTTCCGCAAAACTCAGTACGTCGTTGCCCGCGACGATCAGGTGATCCAACACCCGCACGTCCACCAGCGACAGCGCCGTTTTCAGCGTCTGCGTCAACACCTCGTCGGCCCGCGATGGCTCGGCGACACCCGACGGATGGTTATGGCAAAAAATCGCCGCTGCGGCGTTGAACGCCAGTGATTCCTTGACCACCTCGCGCGGATACACCGATGTCTGGCTCACCGTACCCCGGAACAGCTCGACGTATTCGATCAGGCGGTTCTGCGCATCGAGCATCAGCACCGCGAACACCTCGTGCTCCAAACCACCCAGTTTCACGCGCAGGAAGTCGCGCACTGCCTGCGGCGAAGTCAGCACCTCACGCCCGCGCAGTTGCGCACCCAGTAGCCGCTGAGCGGCTTGCAGCACCTCGTCAGAATTGGCCGGACGGTAGTCGCCCGCGACATCGCGAACGAGAAGGGAAGAATCGAGGGAAAGAGAAAGTTGCGACATGGTCTGCTCCGGTCTGTAGCGGGCGGAATTGCCCGAGACCGGCCCCAGCACGCTGCAGCGCAGGTGTCAGGGTTCGCAGACGGCCGCAAGGACGCAAGCGCACACCGTGCGCGCAGACCTTGACAGCGAGAACAGCGTGGTACGTTGAAGGGAACAGCAAGGCCACCCCACCACCACACTCCATTGCCCCAAGGCAAGCGCAGCGCGCAGGCCGGGAACGCAGAGACGGCCGGAGGCGTGAAGGATCGAAGCCGAAGGGCCGTGACGGGCACAGCCTGGCACGGGGCAACGCCCGAGAGCCTGACGGCGGAACGCCGGGACGCCCACGCTTCGATAAAGGAGATATTCACTGCACAGTAAATATCGCCGAAACAGCGAACGATTGATTCAATTCACGTTTGGCGCAGTTGGGCCGCCTTTTGCTCGATCCGCTCAATGCAGCGTGCAAAGTTTTTCTCGACGTCATGCTCCCAGACGCGCATAACCGTCCAGCCTTCGCGGCGCAGCCGCACCATGTGCCTGTGGTCGCGGGCCATGTTTCCAGCGATCTTGTCGCGCCAATAGGGAGCCAGCTTTTCGGACCATTGGTCGAACTTCCAGCCGTGCCAAAAGTCGCCGTCCACAAAGACAGCAAGCCGAATTCTGGTGAACACAATGTCAGGTTTGCCGACCAGCCATGCTGCGTTCACTCGATAGCGATATCCGCGCCTGTGCAGCTCCTTCCGAACAAGCAGCTCCACTTTGGTGTCGCGCCCGCGAATGCGCGACATCGTCAGCCGCCGCTGCTCGGGCGTCATGTTGTCAGCCATGGTTGGAAGAGGGCGCTGGTGTGGACTGCGCGCGAGGAAGCGAGGCCGCAACCTGATCAAAGATGCTTTCAACGTGTCGATCAACCTCTTCAGGGGCGATCGACTCCAATGACAGGAAAGACGAGAGACGGAGAAACCGCTTCTGCGCCTCACGGATCAACTGGCGCCGCGTCAGGTCGGAATACTGCTTCGATGCAGCCAAAAGTCCCGTAGCTATTGCACCCGGCAGACCTTCTATGCCGGCGAGCGACGGGCGCTCCATCAACTGGACAAGCTCGTCCTCTCCAAGCGACTGCAGAAGCTGGGAAAGCCGGAGACCATCGCCCGTTCGCGGCGCCAGATGATAGGCACGCCACCAGAGGCGCTGATAAACATTGCGGCGCCCCGAAACAAAACGCTCAATCGAGGTGGCGCCAGCGGCTCCACCAAAACGCCAGCGGATGATATCTGGCAGGAGCACGCAGGAAATGAACTCCCAGACCCCGCCCTTTGCGGCTTCCGCAGGCGCAATTGGCATCTGCTGTGCGAGTACAACAGCAGCTTCGGCATCGAAGTCCGCTGCCTGCTGCTGGCTTGGGTCGTTCGGATAGCCGGCAGCAAGTGCTAATCGCAGGAGATCGTTGCGCAGCTTTTCCAAAGCCGCTGTGGTTGCGCGCGTCCCCCCGGTGGGCGTGTACTCGCAGGCGAGATGTTGGGCTGCCGCTCCTTCCGCGAGCGACTGGATGGATGCTGAGCATGCGGCCTCGGCAATCTGAAGCGCGACGTGATGGGGTAGCTGAGGAAAGAGGGTCATGGTTCAGTTCCAAAAGACCCTGAGCCTGCCTTGCAGGTCGGAGTTGAAATGATCCGCCCGTTGGCCGGCAGCAGTTGCCAGGCCGCCGATGCCGTCGCCAGGAAACAGCATTTGGATCATCGTATAGACAACCTTGCCGCAGCTGCCGTCAGCGTAGTCGCCGTCTCGTTCAACAAAATCCTCGCTCGCCAGCGCCCCCAGCACCAGTGCTCTGGCGACATCGAAATAAATGGCAGAGCGAATGGCCGAAGCCTCTGCGGTTGGCGCTTCTCCCGAAACAGCATGCACAATCCGTGGATGAGCGGCGTTGATGAGCAGGCGCACTGATCCAAGGAACGGCTGCTCCAGGGCAAACGTATTCCAGGAGAGTCTCCAGCCGGCATCCGGATTGGCCCATAAGCCGGTGTTGAAGTCGACAACCTCGACCGGGAAGAACGAAGTGGATGTGTCTAGCTGGACTGTCTGGCGCTCCTGCAGCAGCACGGCTCCCGCATGCCGCGCTGCCAGCGGCGCGCCGCTGTCTTGCGCATGAGCTACCAGAATGCTGGTATCGATGTGCAGCGTTCCAGCGATGTCGCCTCCAGAGATGTCTCCCGCGATTTCCACCAGGCATGCGTCGTCATCGCTGGAGAGGTTGACACTGCCGAGGCTGCGCCGGAGCATCGTGCCGGCGCTCGACCAGCTCGCTGCCACAAGAAGCGGAACATCTGCTGCAAGACCGCAGTCGGCGCGCAGACCTGACAGGTCGACGATTACCTCTCGGCGGATGCGCAGCACCGAACCGTAGTCAAGTCCCGACAGAATCGGCGGAAGGGGAGAGGGAGGCTCAGTCGAAATAACTTCCCACTGACTGGCCGTGAGGCGGTGCGACGCCGCGCGCTTATAGGGAACTGCGGTTGCAGTCTTCACTGGCCCACCTTGGGCTCTGCCTTGAGGGAAACGGAGATCATGGCATCAGGGGGAATGCTTACAACAACTGCCCATATGCCGGTGTCGACAGGAACCTCGCAACTGGCGGTGCCAGCCGCTACTGTCTGGCCGTCCGGCGCTACCCATTTCAAGACCCGTGGCTGCTCAGACCCTTCAGGCGGATCACTCTCGAAGCCATCGGCTATGACTACCTTGGACAGCGCCACAACCTGGACAGGCTGGGAAGCTTGTCCGGATACTTGAAAGCGGGCGACCATGGCTGGGACGCCGTCAATCAGTTCGGTGGTCGGTTCATCGACAAATGCAATCTGAGGAGCGGGGGCGGCTCGTCCGCCGGCGCCAGGCTTGCCCTCACCCCCGCGGGGAGTGGAAGGCGGACGAGTCGGCCTGTTGGCATCAGGATTCAACGATGGTACGAGCCCGCCGAGAAGGCGCGAGAAGGCCGCTACTGAGTGCATGCCACCGCCTGCCGCTTCGATTGCATGGGGTGCGGCGTATGCTTGGACTACCTCCTTCAGCTTGCGCTGGGCCACCCGCACGTAGGTTTTCTCGGCGGCATCGAGCAAAAGATCGGGAATCCAATCGTCATGCGTCGGCGGCTCCGCACGTGCAAATGCTGCATCTGCCTCGGCATCGACCCGAAACACGCCGGCATACTCGACAAGCTCATAAGGTACTGAAGGCCCTTCCACGTATTTCACAACGAAGTTCGGTGCCCGCATGACGGCAATGTGGTGCAGCGGCCGTCGCAATGCGCGCTGGTACATGCTTGAGTCGACATCTTCAGGCTCCGCAGCGGAGGCCGCACTTTTCATCAAGGCCGCCGGCTGGCGCACAAGAGCGACATGACCAAGAAGCTTCTTGGGCCGCTGGGAAGCGATGGCTTCCAGCTTTGCTCTGTCGGAAGGCTGTTTGGCGGACGCTGCGACAAAAGCCTGCACAAACAAAGCCAGCTCTGGTTCGCTAACCTCCGGCAACGGCAACTCGGTGCCCTGCCATCGCACGCTGAATGTCATGGAGGGGGTTTGATCCGGGCCATCGACCAGCTTTGGCCAGAAATAGTCCATTAAAGCTCGACCCATATCGGCCAGCACGACTTGTGGCTGTGCCTCTTGGAAGTCAGGGGCAAGCACATAGATGGTGGTGCCCGTTGCGTCCGGCGCGCGGCCGATGCCTCCGAGCAACTGCGCGAACTGATCGGCATCTGCGCCGATGATCGGGTCGACAACTCCATCCTGCGCCATGCGGCCCCACCAGTGCCTGCCGGTGAATCGCTGGCCAGAAGGACCATCTGTTTCGAACTGAGACCCCAGCGCGGCAGCCATGAAGCGCTGCTCCACCCTCGTCCCTGTGCTGAAGCGCGTATGGACGCAGATGGTCTTCAGGGAACTGGCAAGGAAGTAGGCAGCCTTTCCGAATCCGTAGGTTCCGCCCGCGTATGCACGGTTCGGTGGTCGGCCGATGTAGCGCATGAAATCGACGAAGTTGGTCGATTCGCCGGGTTGCGGAACCACGTCTCCGCGCGTGGGACCGCTGAGCCCGCGCGTGCCGAAGTCGCTGATGGCGAGCACCGCGAAGTCGGCATCGGTGAGGAGGCGGGTGCGAATACCCACGGAGGATGGTGTATCCACAAATACCTGGTCAGCCAGCGCCCGCCGCGCGTTCTGGCCGAGCGTGTAGCCATCCACCTGGAACCGCACGCCGCCGACCGGAGCCAGCCTTGCATCCCAGCTGTTCTGGACAGCCTCGCGCACCAGCAGGCTGAAGCGGTCAGCACGCGGCCGGCCCAGCTGGTTTGAAACTCCTTCAGCGGCCGCACCGCCTGTGGCGGAGAACAGTTCAGACTGCAGGTCCAGAGGTGCCGGCATCGCGGACTCCTGCAAGCCCGGCGTGCACGCGGCCTAGAAAGTTTGCCTGAAGAGGCGGGGTAGGCGAAGCTGCCAGATCAATGGTGTAGTGGATGTCGGAGACGCCGGCAGGCACGCCCTCAGGCTCGAAAGACGGCTCGATCAACCGGGGGAACGATCCAGCCACTTCGTACGTTCGAAGGTCGATGACATCGAAACGAAACTGCCGGTAGTGGGCTTCGTCGCGCATGTCGTATCCGGCCAGGGAAAGGCGGCCCAGCAGGTCGCGTCGATCGACGCCGGCCTGCAGTATCTGCTGAAGAATATCCGGGACAGTGGTGCCAGAAGCGCCATTCAATTCCAAGCGCATCGCGCACAGGTACAGCGCTGCATCGCCAGGCTTTTCCAACTGCTTCAGGCCATGAACGCGAAACTTCCATTCGTCGCGCCGGATCGTTGTCTTGACCTCCAGAGCACAGCCCGCGACTGTGAAGTCGTGCCTTGCGCCATGTGGACCCTGCCAGGCCGAGATCCCCAGAGGATCTATCTCTGCAACGCGAGCAAGGTGCCAGAGCTCGCCGAATAATCCGCACAGCGCTTCCATGGACAGGATGGTTGGCATCTCGCGGTCAAGCAGCTCGCGCCATCGCTGCAGAGTCTCTCGGCACGTCTGGAACGGCCTGTCCGAGTTTTCGCGAAGCGCGGCAAGCACCTCGTCGGCCAAGTGCGTAAAGACGCCGTTGAGATGCTGCTTTTGACAGGCAAGGTCAAGAAACTGCCGCTGCCCGGCTGCATCGACCAGCGGGTGCGTCGTCAAATGAACACCGCCGCTGCGCCGATCGTGGACGGGCTGAAAGTCGTCGCCGACGGGAACGAGGACATGACGGAGTCCCGATGCATCGAGCGCCAGGAGCACCGCACCCTGCACAGTATGCAGTGTGGTGTCGAATACCCGAAACTCGCCCTGCGTTGGGACTGTCGAGGCCAATTCCAGCTGGCGCCAGCCGTCTTCTGCACTCCATTGGCTGTTGCTTGTCATTCCTCTGTCTCTGCCATGTCTTCGAGGTCGTCGATGTCGATCTGCTCGATGCTGGAATCTGGAAGCTCTACCGTCATGTAGTTCTGCGGCGTCAGGTCGTTCTGAGGCACGTCGGGGAAGGCCAAAGCGAGACCAATGACGTTTTGCACGGCTCCGAGCGGCGCACGCTCCTTGCTGTCTTTGCGAGGCTGGGAGTTCTTTGCGATCGGATAGATCAAAAGAAGTCCCTTATCCGGGGACGCGCCGTCCCTCAGGTCTCGCAACTGGTCGCGGTCCCGCCCGCGCAACTCAGAAGACTGCAGCGGCACGTCGATGGCGACGTCGGTTTCCGACATCAGCGCCTTGATGTCGACAACCTGAGGATTCCGCTCACGCAGGAATCGAGCGCGGTTCACGAGCGGCACTTCGTCGTCAAAGCCGAGATCGATGGTCCCAAGCTCAGCGATAGGCTGCTTGCGCGTAACAATTGCGACCGTCCAGCTTGTAATGTGGCCGCGCTGGTTCTGCTCTTGAATGTAGCTGCGCAGCAGAGCCTTCGGCATTTCACTGTTGCTCTGGTCAATCTCGTATTCACCGAGGAACTCAAGCACACGGGACGACGGTACGTTCAGGAACAGACGGTGCGGCTTGTCGGCTACGGTGGTGGGCTGCATCCCGTCTTGGCGCAGTCGGCCGACAAGATCCCGTGCGGCCTTAAGGTTCCGGTCAAGCCAAGCCAGATCTTCATGGCGGAACACGATCGTCTGCACTTCCCTGGCATTGAAAGCCATCTTGGCCTGCACTGCGTGCTGCATCTTCAACTTGGCCGTTATGGCGAGCGCGGGGTGCTGTCGAATCCGAACGGCAAATTCCATCGGCGTGACGGTTCCATGCTTGTAGCGCGAGATGTCCTGGCGGATTTCGCGTTCGACGCTGGCCAAATCGAAGAAGTAGTCGCGTAGCTCCTTCGTCATCCATACTCTTGCAAGGTCGGCGTAGCCAGGCCTGTACCCAAACCAGCGGCCCATTTGAAGGAGCGTGTCGTACGCCGAGGCAGAGCGGATAAAGAAGCTGACGGTCAGCCCCTCCAAGGTCAATCCGCGCGACAGCACATTGCCGCCGATGACGATGTAGATGCGGCCGTTTCCGTCGGCGTCCGGTTGATAGTCGACCCGGTCGAGCGTTGGGCTGGTGCCGTTCTCCACCTTCGATTCGGTGCGCTTGACGACTTGGGCGAGCTTCGTCATCACGTCGCTGAACGCAACCGGGTTTTCGTTCAATTCTTGCGAAGGTAGGGCAGATTGTTCCCGCAGCCAGAGCGCCTCCAGTTCGGCGGTCAACGCGGCATCGCCCTTTTGAATCTGCTTTAGAACAGCGGCCTGAAACGCATCGACTGCAGTTTTGGCGTTGCGGTGGACCACTGCGTACTGTGTGGTGTGGATGAGCATCGTGGCGTGCTTGCCCCGCTGGCCGCGCGTATGCCGGGCGGCCGTGGCCATCCAGAAGTACAGCGTCGCTTCGCGCAGCGTGGGCGTGATTTCCGGGGTGAACGTGAAGCGAGCGTCCCTGCTCGGCGGCCTCAGCTGCAGCGCTTCCTGATCTGGTACAAGCCGAATGACGTTCAGGCCGTCTACCGGCTCTTCGTTCTCGTCCAGCGGTGCGCGGCCAAAGATTTGTTCCGCGCCGAAATAACCCTTGCCGCGGGGAAGGTCGACAATGAAGTCGCTCGGGTAAAGGTCTTCCGGCAGTGATGGATCGATGAAGAGATTTGCGAACGGCGTCGCGGTGTAGCCCACGTACGCCGCCTTGGGGAGGTCGGCCAGCAGCTTGAGGATCAGCTCATTGATCTTGGTTCGCTCATCCGGCTTTGGATGCGAGTTGGGACTGGCCTGGTCGGCTTCGTCGTCGATGATCAGCACAGGACATGCGCGCAGAACTTCAGGCCGTGCGCCAGTGAGCCATTTGTGAAGGCGTTTGAGGCGGGCGCTGTTCTTCTTCACGACGCCCAGCACCTTCGTCGAATGCTTTTCAGTAAGGAACGAGTTGACGTTGGTCTTTGCGGCGAAATCGTCCTGAATGTCGGTGACCGTGATCCAATGCTCCAGGTTGGCAGCAATCAAATCTTCGTCGATGCGCAACTGCGTCTGATAGCGCAGGACGTTGTTCATCCCCGACAGCACGATGATGAACCGGTAGCCTACGTCGGCGGCCTTTGCGATGACGGCTGTGAAGCTTGCGGTCTTGCCGCTCTGCACATGGCCGAGTACGAGCCCACGCGTCCGAATCTGCGCCTTCCCCGGCGGGTCGAGCAACGATACAACCCGCGTCGACGCGTCATCAATGTCTTTGATGGCGGCCGGGTCCCATCCCTTGTCGTGCAGATGTTTGGCATAGGAATGCCACAGTTTGTCCGATGGGTCTGGCCCAAGATACCAGGGGTCGAAGTGCTTCTTGTGAATGCTGCCCGGCTCCTTCATGGTCCAAACGCGACGGCTGGCATCTCTGTAGCGCAGCAACGCTTGTTCAACCAAGTTGGCGGGCAGGAGTGTCGATAGGCGCGTAGCGGCTTCCTCGGGCGTCCTTCCCGCGCGAACAGAGTCGAGGATTTGTTCGGCCAGCTGGCCGATCTGATCGTTTGTTCCGTTGCTCAGCGCCATGCGCCCCCCTTTAATTTTGTTGCTCTAAAGATTGAGAATGAATTCTGCGACGGCCTTTGTCACACTTGGGCAGACCGCATTGGCGAGTTGCTGCTGCTTGTGCATCAGCCCTCCGGGGCTGCCCGATGCCGAGCCGGCAAAACGAAACCAATCCGGGAAGCTCTGCAGCCGGGCAGCTTCGCGAAGAGAAAGCCCCCGGTGCTGCGACGGGTGGATGATCATGCTCTTGCGATAGTGGCCGATGGTGATGGCCGGCTCGGTCCAGGCAAGTCGCCTGTAGATGTTGCTGTGCGTTCGCTCTACGTCGGCATAGTTGGTCATCAGTTCGCGTACTGCCTGCCAGTTCTGTCCCTGGCCAATACCCTTGTAGCGGTCGATGACGTATTCGGCGTGTCGGGAAGTGACGTGGTCCCAAATAATGCCCTTCGGCGCGCCGGCGCGCATGGCTCGAAGAAAGGGGTTTTGCTGAAGGCGTGCGGCGTCCTGCTCGTACGGACGCTCGGAAAGATCGTCGCCGTTCCCAAGCTTGGGGAGGTCAGCAATAGCATCGCGAACAGTCACGAAGGCTTTGCCTGTGCCTGGTCCATGGCTTGGCTGCGGGAATGGCCCCCATTGTCCAAATTCTTCGGGCGTGTATCCCACGTCCTTGTGAATGCCGAGAAGGAAAAACCGATTGCGGTTCTGCGGCGCGCCATACCAAACTGCGTCCAGCAGCTTGGGAAATACGAGATAGCCCATGTCTGCCAAGCGCTCCAGCACATGTGCGGCGACGCTTAAATCGGAAGCCGACTCGTCCCGCGGCGTCCACAATATTCCTTGGACGTTTTCCATCAGCAGAACTTTGGGCGCCATTTGAGAGACGCAGTCCAAGAATGCGTCCACCAGCCTATTGTTGGGATTGGAGCTCGACCAGCTATTGCGGTTCGCGCTCGAAAAACCTTGGCACGGCGGGCCTCCAATAAGCACGTCGACATCGCCATGCCCTTTGGCCATCGCGCCCAAACGCTCCCTAACTTTGTCTGAGCAAAGGTCCATGGGTGCATATTCGGACGGTGTTGTGCCGGCCGGCGTCAACCCGGTCTTCTCCATGTAGGCATGGTTCTGCTTCATCGTCTGCGTGTAGATGGGGTGTATCTCGGCCGACCCTGCGATGCGGTAGCCCCTGCCATCCGAAGCACGCGCGCCGAGGAACCCGAGACCCATGCCACCCGCACCCGCGAACAGCTCAACGACGTTCAAAGTTTTTTTGCCGGCTGTGAGACGGCGCTTCAATTGCGGCGGGCGCTCAGCAAGCAGTGAGCGCTGCTCGGCTGCCCGCACATCATGATCGGCCGCGATTCTCCGGTTCGCGCGTACGAGTATGTCAAGAGACGCGGTGCCTTCTCCTGCTTCGTTCGAGCGCAGGCGGCCTGAAGCAGGCTGTGCTCGCGTTCGTTTTTCCTTTCGCACTGCGAGTCGAATCCAGCGAGTCCAGGCGAGTAGTTGGGCAAGTCTCTTCAGCTTGTCATCCAGCTCCAACGATGTCATGCCAACGAGAACGCCGCGCTGGTATCCCTTGATGCCGCCGATGGACAGCGCAAAGCAAGTTAGATCCTCAATGTCTCCCAACGAGGCTTTTCCGAGATTGGTCGCAAAGCACTCGCTGGCGCCGGCAGGCTTGCTTAGACTGACCGGCTGCCAGCTGGCCGTCTCGACTCGCTCTTTGGGCGGGGCGGAGCGAACTCCGTCACGAGCGCGCGCAAAGGCGACGCGGCGGGTCGGATCAATCTCCAGGACGTAGTGGAGCCCGCTATTGCCCGACTCAAGGCGTTCAACGAGTTGTGCCGTAGCGACCGTTCGATAGCTGCAGACCAATACGCCGCGGCGCGCTTTCGCGAGATCCAGAAGGGACATGGCTACATCGGCACGCTTGGCATCTGCATCAAGGGCCAATTCGTGCTCGGCGGTAAGTACATCGCCGTTGAGCCGATAGAGCTGCATTCGTGGTGCGTCCCCCTTCTTGCCCTGTGAACGCAGATGGCCGGCCGCTTCTTCGAGAATCCAAACTGGGCCCAAATCCGCAGTGACGGTGCCAGCCCCTTCCAGCACTGGTGGGGATAGCGCAGTCGCGGCTTTTTCAGCTCGAAGCTCGATCATCAACTCAGTCATGCGCCTGCCATCCGAGCTGGGCGCGAAACGACAGGCGCGGGGAATTGAAGTGGGAGCTGATCGATGGGGGGAAAGCTGCTCGCCCAAGCAGCCTGAAGCTGCTCGGCAAAGGGGCGCATCGGAACCAGTATTGCGGGCTCCTCCAAATCAGGTGCGCGTGTCAGGATGTTCACTGCACCAAGCTCCACTTGGATGAGAAGGCTCCGATCCGACAGGTGCGGCCAGCTGGTATTGCGGCAAAGGTCAAAAAGACCCGTGGAGGCAGAAGCCAAGGCTCCCACACTGATGCCCATAACCTTGACCAAATGACGCACGACAAGAAGCGCCAGTGCGTCGCCTGGGGCAAAGCACGGCGTATAGCCGTTCAAACCGGCCAGCGGCGGCAGAACCCGACGCCAGTGGCGAAGGGTTTGGTCCGACAGTTGTGCAACCTGCACAACTTGTTGTGGGGTAAGCTTGAGCATATCGTGATATTGTCCCCGCAAATATCTTGTTGCCAGTAACAAGATAAACAGTTGTTATGGTAACAGGCTTCATGCACGTTTTGGTGGTTCGGCCGTTGAACCGCAGGCATGGGTTCAGAGTGCTCAGTCGCTGTGTCTGTCGATCGTGTCGGCCATTCGGTCACGTCATTCAGGTTCATATCGGTACGCAGCGCCAAAGAAAAAGCAACATAGCTGCGTCATCTAAATCGATGTGAGCACATCGTGGTGCGCAGTCCGATCAGGCACAGCCTGTTCGGCGGCTGTCAGGGGCGCCAAACAGAGTGCGGCGGGGATGGGCTGAACAGCCGACCCCTTGGAGGGCAAGCGCAGCGCGCAGGCCGGGAACGCAGAGACGGCTGGAGGCGTCAGGGATCAAAGCCGCACGGCCGCGACTCGACACGAGGCGCGGGGCAACGCCCGCGAGCCCGACGGCGGCACGCCGGGATGCCCGGATTGCGCGAAACTGGAGGTATTTCGTCTCAATCCAGAGGGAGCACACCTTGAACAACAAGATTCCAAATTCGGTCATCGGCGCAGTTGCCCCGGTCATTGCTGCGGCCTACTACAGCCACTCCAAACTGGATTCCCTTCTGAGGGAGAGCGGTGCGCCAGGAGATCCACCTGAAGGGAACCTCGAAGCCAAGTGCAGTACCTGGCTTAAGCGCTGCAACGACGATTCAAGCATCGATGCGCTGCACGTTCTCGGTCAGCTCATTCAGCGATTCATGGATCAAGAAGTATCCGATCTGTCGCCCCACGTCGGCGCAGATCAAGAACGCATCAGAGCTAATTTGGCCAAGAACCAGTTGTCGTACCAGACGAATGGCTTCATTACGTTGGCGGGATCGAGTCCGGCCGCCAAGACACTCGCTGACTATTTCAAGACCAGGGACTTCGCGTCCATTGAGTCGGAGTTTGGTCGCGCAATTTCACAAATTGATCGTGACCCTCATGCGGCGATCACGGCATCCAGCGCCATCATCGAAGCACTGTGCAAGACCTATATCGAAACAAATCGACTGGAAATGCCAGCGAAGCAGACAATTGGCCCACTCTGGAAAGTCGTGCAGCAGCATCTTGGCCTCAACATTGACCATACCTTGCAGGACGATCAGAAAAGGATTTTGCAAGGCTTGGCCTCGATCGTTGATGGCGTTGGCGCTTACCGGACGCACATCGGGTCAGCGCATGGACGCGGCATTGAGCCGCCGCAGATCGTGGCATCCGAGGCCCGGCTGGCAGTCCACGCATCGCATACGGTGGTTATTTTTGTCATGGAGCGCTGGCTAGGCGCGCAGCCCAGGGACTGATTCAAAGCCGCCATCAGGCGTTGTCATCTCCATGGCCGTCATGTCGCAGACCGACATCAACGCCACATTCAGGTGGCATGCGCCGGCGCGGCGGGCGCAGTCAACGGCTGCACCGCCAGCCGCAGCCCCATCGCCTTGAGGATTGCCAGCAAGCTGTTGAGCGCCGGATTGCCCTTCGGCGAGAGCGTGCGATAGAGTTGCGTCGGGTTCAGGTGCGCCTGTTCGGCCACCGCCTGAACGCCACCGAAGGCTTGGGCCATCTGGCGCAACATGATCAGTAGTTCGGCCTGGTCGCCGTCTTCCAGAATGCCGTTGACCACTTCCAGCGCGAACGCGGGATCGTTGCGGTACAACTCAGCCATCGCATCGTCATGGGGTCTACTTCTCATCATCTGTTCTCCGTTGCCAATCCTGCCAGTAATCCACCGCCCGGGCGATGTCCGCGTCCTGAGTCCTCTTGTCGCCGCCGCACAGCAGCAACACCACACGCCGGCCCGACAAGGCGTAGTACACCCGGTAGCCCGGCCCCGCATCGATGCGCAGTTCCCACACGCCCTCGCGACAGAACTTGTGGTCACCGAAGTTGCCTTGCTCGATGCGGGTCACGCGCCGTACCACCGCAACCTTGACTTGCGTGTCGCGTAACCGCTTCAGCCAGTCGATGTACAAGTCCTTGTGCTCACCGGGACTCAGGTAGTGCTCAATCTCGTAGGTTGCCATTTTCGTCTATAAACGAATGACAGTCAAGATACAGAGACTGGTGTGGCAATCGTGCCCGCCACCACCGTCTTGCGTCGGTTCGCCACCAGTTCGGCCGCCTGACGCACCGGCGCATCCTCGGTGTGGATGTAGCGCATGAACATCGCCACCGTCTTGTGCGCGGTCAGCACCATACCGACCTTGACCGGGATGCCCGAATTGGCGATGTCGGTGGCCGAACGGTGCCGGATACCGTGTGTGCCGACGTGCTGCACGCCGGCAGCTTTCAGGATGCGGCTCCAGCCGTTGTAGTGCTCCCCGTTCGTCATGTGCTTGAGCGGATCGCGCAGCGACGGCAGCACATAGAGCGAGCCCTCGTGCCTCGGTACTGTCGAGAGCAGGTGGTGCGCTTCCTCGCTCATCGGTTTGGACATGCCGCCGGTTTTGCTATCAGGCCAGGCCACGCGCCGATTCTCCAGATCGACCCAGGTCCACTCCAGCAATAGGATTTCGGAGCGGCGTGCCGCGAACTCGAACTGCAGGCGGATGGCCAGCGTGACGATGGGTGGCTCGCTGCCTTCGGCCTCCACCTTGTCCAGATGCCGGAACAACTTGCCCATTTCCTCGTCGGTGATGAGCCGGGTGGTCTTGCCTTGAGGGTATTGGGGGATGTGCCGGCACGGGTTCGTGCCATCCGTCCGCAAGCCCCAAATTTCGGCCATGTTGAACATCTTTCGCATGACGGCGAGCGTGTGGTTGGCCTCCATCGGCGTGGGTTCCAGCTTCTTCATCATCGTCGCAACGTCCGGGCGCTTGACGTCCTGGACCTTCATGCGGCCCAGAATGGGGATGATGTTGCGGTCGATGTTGCCCTGGTAGCCTTTTTGCGTGCTCGGCTTGTTGCGGACCTTGGAGTAGTCCGACATGAAGCGTCCGCACAGTTCCTTGACGGTCGGTGCCTTGCGCGCCTCGGCCTTGTCGCCGCCGGGGTCGCCGCCCCGGCGGACCTCGGCCAGCCAGGTCTGCGCCAGCGAGCGGGCTTGCTCGACGGTCAGCTCGCCGTACAGGCCGATGGCGGGCTTGCGCCGCTCCCCGGCATTGGTCCGGTACTGGAGCATGAACACCTTGCGGCCTGCTGGTGTAACCTTACACATGAAGCCGGGCACCAGGGTGTCGCGCAGTTCGACGGACTGCGCCTGGGGTTGCGCCGCGTCTATAGCGGTCTTGGTGAGTTTGATTTTGGCCATGCTGACTCCTAGGAGGAATGAGCCAGTTTCCAGGTGTCGGCTGGGAGCCAAGCGGATGGAAACCGGATCGGGTTGCGGAAAGCACCGGGGTATGGTGAATCCACTTGATCCCTAGGGAAACTCGCTGTGGCGGGCCTCAGCGTAGATCAGCCAAATTCGGTGCTGATCACAGCATGAAATAAAAAAGCCCCGGATGCAAATCGCGGGGCTTTTTTACCGACAAGAGAAAAATCAACTACTTGATCTTGGTCTCTTTGTATTCGACGTGCTTACGTACCTTCGGATCGAACTTCATGATCGAGAGCTTTTCAGGCGTTGTACGCTTGTTCTTTGTCGTGGTGTAGAAGTGACCTGTACCTGCGGTCGACTCCAGCTTGATTTTGTCGCGGCCGGATTTAGCCATGATAGATTTCCTTTACTCTGCTAGTTAGACTTTTTCGCCGCGAGCACGCATGTCGGCCAAAACGGCATCAATGCCGACTTTGTCGATCACGCGCAGGCCGGCGTTGGACAAGCGCAGGGAAACCCAGCGGTTTTCCGACTCAACGAAAATGCGACGGTTTTGCAGGTTGGGCAAAAAGCGACGCTTGGTCTTGTTGTTTGCATGGGAAACGTTGTTGCCGACCATCGGCCCCTTCCCGGTGACTTGGCAGACACGTGCCATGTTAATGCTCCTTAAAAATTCCAGAAATTGGAAAAAAAGAGAGTATAGCTAAAAAACATTGATTTTTCAATGACTTGCGAAAAACAATTGTGTCTCGTTTTTAAATTTTATTTAACAATTCAGCGGGTGCTATCGAGGCAGCTATTTTTCATAGCTGGCCATGCTCGGCAAATGAATGCGTCTGCGTCCCGGCCACGATGATGTGGTCGAGAATGTGGATGTCCACTAACGCCAGCGCCTGTTTCAGCGTTTGCGTCAGGTGCCGGTCGGCGCTGCTGGGGGTTGCCTCGCCGGATGGATGGTTGTGCGCGAGGATGACATTGGCGGCATTGTGCGCCAGCGCTGCCTTGACCACTTCACGCGGATAGACGCTGGCCTGGGTCAGCGTGCCGCGAAACAATTCTTCCGATTCGATCAGGCGGTTCTTGACGTCTAGGAACAGGACCACGAAGGTCTCGTAAGCCTTGCCGTGAAACAGCAATTGCAGGTAGTGCTTCACCGCCTGTGGCGAGTTGAGCGAGGCGCCGGCTTTCAGTTCCTCGGAGAGCGCGCGTCGGGCCAGTTCCAGCACCGCTTGCAGTTGAGCATACTTGGCCGGCCCCAGGCCGTTGATGCGGACGAAATCCGCCAGCCGGGACGAAAACAGCGCCTGCAGCGAACCGAAATGCCCGACCATCTCGCGGCCCAGATCGACAGCGCTTTTGCCTGCCACGCCCACGCGCAGGAACACGGCCAGCAATTCGGCGTCAGACAGGGCGTGCGCTCCTTGTTTGATCAGGCGCTCGCGCGGGCGTTGGTCTTCCGGCCAATCGGTGATTGCCATAGAGTCCTTACAAATACAGGGTTGTTCTTACGGAGTCAGGCAACGTGGCTTACAATAATGGGCTGTCACCTTGAAGTGACCCGCTTATTTGTCACGCTTACTGAAAATTGTTCATGTCCAACGCATCCGTCCCGGTCGTCACCGAAAACGCCTACCTTACCTTGCACTACCGCCTGGCCTCGCTGACTGGCGAGAATATCGTCAGCACCTTCGAGGAAAAGCCTGCCACGCTGCAATTCGGCCAAGGCCAACTGGCGCCGTTCCTTGAGGCCTGTCTGCTGGGATTACCGGAAGGGACCCATCAGACTTTCGATCTGGCGCCGGAGCAGGCGTTTGGACCGCGCAATCCGGAATTGATTCAGCGCATTTCGCGCACCACGCTGGAAGAAAATTCTTCCATGGATGAAGAGTATCGCGTCGGCGATCTCGTCGATTTCGCCGCACCGGGCGGCGGACGCTTTGCCGGCGTGCTGCGCGAGATCGACGAGCAGGGCGCGCTATTCGATTTCAATCATCCGCTTGCCGGACAAACGCTCAGATTTGAAGTAAAAATCATCGGGATTCTGTAAGGTACTCGATATGGATAAGCAAGAATCTGAAATTTTATTGGCACAGCCGCGTGGTTTTTGCGCTGGCGTCGACCGCGCCATTGAAATCGTCGAGCGTGCGCTGAAGCAATTCGGCGCTCCGATCTATGTGCGCCATGAGATCGTCCACAATGCTTATGTGGTTGCCGACCTGCGCAACAAGGGTGCGATTTTCATCGAAGAATTGGCCGACGTACCGGCCGGGAATACCGTGATCTTTTCCGCGCACGGCGTTTCCAAGGCCGTCCAGGCCGAAGCGCAGGAGCGCGGCTTGATCGTGTTCGACGCCACTTGCCCGCTGGTGACCAAGGTGCATATGGAAGTGGCCAAGATGCGCCGCGAAGGCCGCGAGATCATCATGATCGGCCACGAAGGCCATCCTGAAGTCGAAGGCACCATGGGCCAGACCGAAGCCGGCATGTACCTCGTCGAAACCGTCGACGATGTATTGAAGCTCGACGTCGCCGATCCCGAGATGCTGGCCTATGTGTCGCAAACCACGTTATCGGTTGACGACACGAGCGACATCATTGCGGCGCTCAAAAACAGATTCCCAAATATCGCCGAACCGAAAAAAGGCGACATCTGCTACGCCACCACCAACCGCCAGGAAGCGGTCAAGTTCATGGCGCCGCAAGTCGATGTCGTCATCGTGGTCGGCAGTCCTAACAGTTCCAACTCCAACCGCCTGCGCGAAGTCGCCGAGAAAAAGGGCATCCCGGCCTACATGGTCGATAATGCCGAGCTGATCAATGCCGATTGGCTGGTCGGCAAGCAACGCATCGGCGTCACCGCCGGTGCGTCGGCACCGGAAGTACTGGTCCAGGCCGTGATCGACAGGCTCAAGGAAGGATCGAAACGCAGTGTACGCATTCTTGACGGTATTGAAGAGAGCGTCACTTTCCCGATGCCCAAGGGTTTGGGTAGCGGCCGCTCTGTCAGCAACGGTTGAGTTTTTCGATATCCGTTCAGCAATAGTTTGAAGAAAAAAGTGCGCATCATCGCGCTTTTTTTGTATCTGTAATCGTCCTCATGCCCAGGCCGGACCGACATGTCCACTCGTTCTCGTATTGCCTCGGCTGCTTAGGTATAATCCCGCTCCAGCCGGCGAGTCCCCACAAGGGCATGCTCGCCTCTCGATTGCCGTCATACCTTTCGACCAAGAAGGAACGCCCCCGATCATGAGCATTTTCAACAATCTGCCCCACCTTGCCCATACGCGCTCCATCTTGACGCGTTTCTCATATTCCTCTGGTTTGCATTCATAGTGTCATCGCGTTGAAAGCGACATCCGTCGCGGCTTCAGGTCATTTTCTTCCTTTTCCCGATCAGGAACAGTTTTTGCTCTAAAGCTCGCATGCAATTGCAGAGGCTTGGACTTCCTGCAGCGACATATCTTGTTTATTCGTTACACAAATTTAGGAAGCCGCATTCATGGACATATTCATCCAGCAAATCATCAACGGCCTGGTGTTAGGGAGCATGTACGCGCTGATCGCCCTGGGTTACACGATGGTGTACGGGGTTTTGAACCTGATCAACTTTGCGCACGGCGACGTGCTGATGATCGGAGCGATGGCGGGGCTGAGCATCCTGAAGCTGGTACAGGCGGTGGCGCCGGGGCTGCCGGGGATCGTCAAGCTGATCATCGCCATCCTCGGCGCGATCCCGGTATGCGTGATCGTCAGCATGATCATCGAACGGGTAGCGTACAGGCCGCTGCGCAACGCGCCGCGTCTGGCGCCGCTGATCACCGCCATCGGCGTATCGATCCTGCTGCAAACGCTGGCCATGATGATCTGGGGCCGCAGCCCCGTACCATTCCCGCAAATCATGCCCTCCGACCCGGTGCACATCGCCGGCGCGCTGATCTCGCCGACGCAGATCATGCTGCTGATGCTGGCGCTGGCCGCCATGATCGGTCTGGTGCTGATTGTCGAGAAGACCAAGATGGGCCGCGCCATGCGCGCCACCGCCGAGAACCCGCGCATTG
>NZ_CBXX010000009.1 GCF_000577615.1 Herbaspirillum sp. RV1423 | reverse complement strand
CGCAATTCGCCGACGGACTGGCCGAGAACGTTGCCGAACAAGCCCTGGCCATTGCCAAGGACTACAGTCACATCCTTGCCCCCGCCACCGCCTACGGCAAGAACATCCTGCCGCGCGTGGCCGCCAGGCTGGACGTGGCGCAGATTTCGGAAATCACCAGGGTCGACAGCCCGGACACCTTCGAGCGTCCGATCTACGCCGGCAACGCCATCGCCACGGTGCAATCGACGGACGGCATCAAGGTCATCACGGTGCGCACCACCGGTTTCGATGCGGCCGCCGCCGGCGGCAACGCGACCGTGGAACCGCTGGCTGCCGTGGCCGACTCCGGCAAGTCCAGCTTCGTCTCGCGCGAAGTGGCCAAGTCGGACCGTCCGGAGTTGACGGCGGCCAAGATCATCGTCTCGGGCGGACGCGGCATGGGTTCGTCGGAGAGCTTCAAGATCCTGGAACCGCTGGCCGACAAGCTCAACGCCGCCATGGGCGCCTCGCGGGCTGCGGTGGATGCGGGTTATGTGCCCAACGACTGGCAGGTGGGACAGACCGGCAAGATCGTCGCGCCGCAGTTGTATATCGCCATCGGTATTTCCGGTGCGATCCAGCATCTGGCCGGGATGAAGGATTCCAAGGTGATCGTGGCGATCAACAAGGACGAGGAAGCGCCGATCTTCTCCGTGGCTGATTACGGCATCGTCGGCGATTTGTTTGAGATCGTGCCGGAGCTGCTTGCCCGGCTTGGCTGAACCGCCACCAATCACTCATTTCAGAATCCGTTTTCCCATGCACAAACCCACAACTGCATCGCTACTGTCCTCTGTCGAGATGGCGCCGCGCGATCCCATTCTCGGTGTCACCGAGGCCTACAACCAAAGCACGCATCCGGACAAAATCAATCTCGGCGTGGGCGTCTATTACGACGACCGCGGCAAGGTGCCGCTGCTGGAGTGCGTGCGTCAGGCCGAGGCCGAACTGTTGCGGCATCCGAAGGCGCGCTCCTATCTGCCCATCGATGGTCTCGCCGCCTACAATAACGCTGTGCAGAACCTGTTGTTCGACGGTTGCCTCGCCCTGCAGGAACAACGCGTCGTCACGTTGCAGACCGCCGGCGGCACGGGCGCGCTAAAGATCGGCGCGGATTTCTTCAAACGCTTCTTTCCTGACGCGCAGGTCTGGATCAGCAATCCCAGTTGGGAGAACCACGCCGCGCTGTTCGAGTCCGCCGGTTTCACCGTCAAGAGCTATCCGTATTACGACGCGGCCGCCAACGACATCGATTTCTCCGCCATGCGCGAAACATTGGAGATCATCCCCTCCGGCAATGTCGTGCTGCTGCACGCCTGTTGCCACAATCCTACCGGACTCGATCTCGACGACAGTCAGTGGGGGCAAGTGCTCGACATCGTCGGCCGGCGCGGATTGATTCCTTTCCTCGACATGGCTTACCAGGGCTTCGGCGATGGCCTGGCGGCCGACGGCAAGGTGGTGCGCCGCTTCACGGATAGCGGCCTCACGGTGTTCGTGTCCAGCACGTTTTCCAAATCGTTTTCGCTTTACAGCGAACGCATCGGCGCGCTGAGCGTGGCGGCCGGCGATCGTGACGAAGCCGACCGGCTGCTGTCGCAGCTCAAGCGCACGATACGCACCAACTACTCCAGCCCGCCCGAGCATGGCGCCCATATCGTCGCTGCCGTGCTCGGTTCGCCGTCGCTGCGCGCCTTGTGGGAGCAAGAACTGGCGGACATGCGCGAGCGCATCCGCGATACCCGGAGCCGGTTGCGGCTGCGCCTGGAAGAACGTCTGCCCGGACGGGATTTTTCTTTCCTGACGCGGCAGTCGGGCCTGTTCTCGTATACCGGACTGAGCAAGGAACAGGTGCGCGGCCTGCGCGAGGAATTCGCCATCCACACGATCGACACCGGCCGCATCTGCGTCGCGGCGGTGAACTCCGGCAATATCGACTATGTGGCGCGCGCGATCTCCGGCGTCATTGCCGCGACATCGGGTATATAGGACTTACGTTCTCTCCGGCTGAGGCAAGACGGCCTCGGCCGGTTCCGGCCAGTTTCGACCGGCCGAATTGATGATAGAATCCAGCTTCGTTTGCATCATGGGCAAAGGGCTTTGATCCTTCCCGGGGCGAACGAACACGACATCAACTTCCCTTACGGTGACCCTTTGGAGACCGTGCCCATATGGGTGCAAATTCTTGCACTGGCACTTCTGATTCTTTGCTCGGCTTTCTTTTCCATGACCGAGACCGCGCTGATGGCTGCCAACCGGCATCGCCTCAGGCATCTAGCCAAGCATGGCAACAGGCGCGCCATTACCATCCTGTGGCTGCTTGAACGCACCGACAAGCTGCTGTCGCTGATCCTGATCGCCAATACGCTGATCAACGCGCTCGCCACAGCGCTGGTCACGGCGCTGGCCATCACCGCTTTCGGCAACCACGAAAAAGTCATCACCATCGCCACCGCCTGCGTGGCCGGCCTGTTGATCATTTTTGCGGAAATCGTGCCCAAGATCATCGGCGCCACCTATCCGGAACGCATCTCGCTGTTCACCAGCTACGTCCTCAAGCCGCTGATGGCGCTGGCCAAGCCTCTGCTGTGGGCGGTCAACCTGCTGGTGTCGGGCATCCTGCGCATCATGCACATCAAGGCCAGCGGCCGTTCCCACGAACAGCGCCTGTCGCCGGAAGAGTTGCGTTCGATCGTGCTGGAAGGCGGCAACTTCATCCCGCAAAAGCACAAGAGCATCTTGCTGAATCTGTTCGACCTGGAAAAAATTTCGGTCGAGGACGTGATGACGCCGCGCGCGCAGGTGGAGGCGCTGAACCTGTCGGTGTCCATCGATGAAATCCGCCATCAACTGGCGACCTGCTATCACAACAAATTGCCGGTCTACGAGGGTGAAATCAACCAGATCGCGGGCATCCTGCATGTGCGCAAGGCGATCGCGCTGTTGAGCCAGGACGAGGAAATCGCCAGCGAAGACATCCGCGCGCTGCTCAGCGCACCCTACTTCATCCCGCAGGAAACCGATGTCTTCACCCAGTTGCAGTACTTCCAGGAAAACCACGAGCGCCTCGGCATCATCGTCGACGAATACGGCGAGGTGCAGGGCCTGGTGACGCTGGAAGACATCATTGAAGAAATGATCGGCGAATTCACCACTTCGGTGCCTGGCGCCGCGCGCGCCGACAGCTTCGCCTGGAACAAGGACGGCGAGTGCCTGCTGGAAGGCGCCACCACCTTGCGCGACATCAACAAGCGCCTGGGCCTGAGCTTGCCGCTGGACGGTCCCAAGACGCTCAACGGCCTCCTGCTGGAATGGCTGCGCGACATTCCCGAAGCCAATGTCTCCGTCAGGATCGCCGGCTGCATCATCGAAATCGTCCAGGTGCAGAACCAGGCGATCAAGGTCGTCAAACTGATCGCGCCAAAAGCCGTCAAATCCGAATAGCTACGATTTACAAAGCAGCAAACAAGCCGCATCATCGTCGTTCAGGTTTCACAAGCGACACGGAAATGCCAGCAAGACGCCGGCGCATGCCCGTTCATGCATTCCAGCCATCCTCTTGCCGACATCGTTCCATGCTCCGACACGCGCCTCTCTCCGACCTCGACGACGCTCCGGCCGTCAACTACCTGCAAAAGATATTACTCGACGCCATCAGTCTCGGCGCCTCGGACCTGCATTTCGAGCCCTTTGAAACGTATTACCGTATCCGCTTCCGCATCGACGGCCAATTGCGCGACATCGCTGCGCCGCCGCTATCGATGAAGGACAAGCTGGCCTCGCGCATCAAGGTGATTTCCAACCTCGACATCGCCGAAAAGCGCGTGCCGCAGGACGGACGCATGAAACTGGCGCTGTCGAAGACGCGTTCCATCGATTTCCGCGTATCGACCTTGCCGACATTGTTCGGCGAAAAGATCGTCATGCGCATCCTCGACGCCAGCCAGGCGCAGATGGGCATCGATGCGCTGGGCTACGACGCCGCGCAGAAGGCATTGCTGCTGCAGGCCATACGCCGCCCTTACGGCATGGTGCTGATGACCGGCCCGACCGGGTCCGGCAAGACGGTGTCGCTGTATGCCTGCCTGAATATCCTCAACCAGCCCGGCACCAATCTCTCGACGGTCGAGGATCCGGTCGAAATCAATCTTCCCGGCGTGAATCAGGTGAATGTCAACGAACGCGCCGGGCTGACTTTTCCGGTGGCGTTGCGCGCCTTCCTGCGCCAGGATCCAGATGTGGTCATGGTGGGTGAAATCCGCGACCTGGAAACCGCCGACATTGCCGTCAAGGCGGCGCAAACCGGGCATCTGGTGTTCTCCACGCTGCATACCAACGATGCGCCGTCGACGCTGACGCGGCTGATGAACATGGGCGTGCCGCCGTTCAACATCGCCTCGTCGGTCATCATGATCACTGCCCAGCGGCTGGCGCGTCGCCTGTGCCGTTGCAAGCAGCCTGCCGATGTGCCGGCACAGGCGTTGCGCGAGGCTGGCTTCGGCGACGCCGATCTCTCCGGCGGCTGGACGCCTTATCGCGCCGCCGGCTGCCAGCGCTGCGGCGGCAGCGGTTACAAGGGGCGCATTGGCGTCTATCAGGTCATGCCGATCAGCGAGGCCATCGAACGCCTCATCCTGTCCCATGCCACCGCATTGGAGATCGAGGCCCAGGCAAAGCAGGAAGGCGTGCTGACGCTGCGCCAGGCCGGGCTGCGGAAGGTGTGCGAGGGCCTGACCAGCCTGGAAGAAGTCATTTCCTGCACCAACCTGTAACGCGTCTTTCAGGAGTCGGGACATGACATCCACACAGCGCAACAACGCCGCCCCGGCGCGCGAAGAACCGCGTGAAGAACTTTACGCCTGGCAAGGCAGGGACCGCCAGGGCAAAACGGTGCGCGGCGAAATGCGCGCCGGCGGCCCCGCCATCGTCGGCGCCACGCTGCGCCGGCAAGGGATACAAGCCACGTCGGTCAAACGCAAGGGCCGCCAGCGCGACAAGCGCATCAGCGGCAAGGACATCGCCCTCTTTACGCGCCAGCTCGCCACCATGCTCAAGGCCGGCGTGCCGCTGCTGCAGGCATTCGACATCGTCGCCCGCAGCCACGCCAATCCGGCGCTGGGGCGGCTGATCCTCGGGCTGCGCGCCGACGTGGAAAGCGGCAGCAGCCTGCATCAGGCGTTTGCCCGCCATCCGCGCCATTTCGATGCTTTGTTCTGCAACCTGGTGGCGGCGGGCGAACAGGCGGGGCTGCTGGACGAATTGCTGGCCAGCCTGGCGCATTACAAGGAAAAAATCCTGGAGACCAGGAGCAAGGTGCGCGCCGCGCTGGTCTATCCGGCCGCCATCGTCGCCTTCGCCGTGCTGGTGACGTCCATCATCATGATCTGGGTGGTGCCTTCCTTCAAGGAAGTGTTTCGCAGCTTTGGCGCCGAATTGCCGCTGCCGACGCAGGTCGTGATCGCGATATCCGGCTTCATGACGGCATATTGGTGGGCGCTGGCCGGCATGCTGGGCGGCGGCGCGTATCTGTTCGCCCGCGCATGGCGGCGCTCTGTCGCGCTGCAAGCCCGCACCGACCGCTGGCTGCTGAAGTTGCCCGTATTCGGCGATATCGTGCGCAAGGCGGCGCTGGCGCGCTGGAGCCGCACCCTGGCGACCCTGTTCGCCGCCGGCGTGCCGCTGGTCGATGCCTTGCAATCGGTCAGCGGCGCCGCCGGCAACGCGGCGTACGCGGACGCCACCGACGTCGTCCGCCGGGAGGTCGGCGACGGCGCCAGCCTGGCGGCCGCCCTTGAGCACACCGGCCTGTTTCCCGACATGGTCGGACAGATGGTGGCCGTCGGCGAAGAGTCCGGCGCGCTCGACCAGATGCTCGCCAAAGTGGCGGATTTCTATGAAATCGAGGTCAATGAGGCCGTCGCATCCATCTCGACCTTGATGGAACCCTTTATCATGCTGGTATTGGGCGTCGTCATCGGCGGCCTGGTCATTGCCATGTATTTGCCTATTTTCAAACTGGGATCCGTTATCTGATGTTCGAATTGCTGACTCTTGCAGGTGTACAGGAAGGCGGCAGCGTTGCCGTCGCTGCGGTCGCGGCGTGCCTGGGGCTGCTGATCGGCAGTTTCCTTAATGTGGTAATCCATCGCCTGCCGCACATGATGGAGCGCGAAGCGGAAAACTACCTGGCCCGCGAAACCGGCCAAAGCCTGCCGCACCGCGAACGCTACGACCTGTGGACGCCGCGCTCGGCCTGCCCGCGCTGCGCAACGCCGGTCGCCGCCCGGCATAACATCCCGCTGCTGGGTTACCTGCTGCTGCGCGGCCGCTGCGCGCACTGCCGGGAAGCGATTTCCTTGCGCTACCCTGTCGTCGAAGCCGTCAGCGCGCTGATGTCGGCCTGGGTCGCCTGGCGTTTCGGCCTCGGCACGACCGGCTTGGCCGCGCTGGCGTTCACATATTTCCTGATTGCGCTCAGCTTCATCGACGCCCGGACCCAACTGCTGCCCGACAGCCTGACGCTGCCGCTGCTGTGGCTCGGCCTGCTGGTTAATCTGGCAGGCGCTTTTGTCCCGCTGCGCGACGCCGTGGCGGGTGCGGCGGCCGGTTATCTTGTACTCTGGGCTATTTACTGGATTTTCAGGCTTGCCACCGGCAAGGAAGGCATGGGCTACGGCGACTTCAAGCTGATGGCGGCGCTGGGCGCCTGGCTCGGCTGGCAGGCGCTGCCGCTGGTGCTGGCGCTGGCGTCCTGCCTGGGCGCCGCCGTCGGCCTCGCCGCAGTCGCGCTACGCAGGCAGAGTTCGGATCAGGCCATTCCTTTCGGCCCATATCTGGCGCTGGCGGGCATGCTGATGCTGCTATATGGCAAATCCTTCCTGTCATTCGGACTGTATTGATGAACGATACCTTCTTCACGGCAGCGTCAAGGCCTTTTTCCGTCGGCCTGACCGGCGGCATCGGCAGCGGCAAGACCACCGTTGCCAATCTGTTCGCCGAACGCGGCGCGGCGCTGATCGACACCGACGCCATCGCACATCAACTGACGACACCGGGCGGCGCGGCCATTGCAAGCATCCGCGCCGCATTCGGCGACGGCTTCATCGACGCCGACGGCGCCATGGACCGCGCACGCATGCGCGCCCATGTGTTTGCCGACGCCGGCGCCCGGCAACGCCTGGAATCCATCCTGCATCCGCTGATCCGCAGCGAAACCGTGCGCGCCGCAGGCGAGGCGCACGGCGATTACCTGATCTTCGTGGTGCCGCTGCTGGTGGAATCGCAACAATGGCGCAAGCGCGCCTCGCGCATCCTGGTGGTCGACTGCACAGAAGAGGTCCAGATCGCCCGCGTCATGCAGCGCAACGGCATGACGCGCGAACAAGTGCAGGCCATCATCGCGGCCCAGGCCACGCGCGCGGAACGACTCGCTGTCGCCGACGACGTCATCGAAAACAATCTCGATACCGCCGCCCTGCTGCCGCAAATCGAACGCCTGCACGCGCTCTACCTGTCGCTGGCCAAAACAAATCGCGCCGGGCATTTGTAATTTTCCGCTGCATGGGTCAGAATCACGTAAATTAAACGCGCTTTATCAATATCCTCAATATCCTTCGATATTTAAAGACATATTCATAAAGCGCGTTGTCGAATCCGATTCAACTTTAAAGGGACGCGCTTTGATCGTTTACGAATACCCTTTCAACGAGCGTATTCGCACGCTGTTGCGGTTGGAGGATTTGCACGAAAAGTTCGTGTTCTTCCTGCATCAGGAAAGTCCGCTGCAACATCATGTCGCCCTGTCCACTATTTTCGAAATGCTCGAAGTGGCGGGACGCGCCGACCTCAAATCCGATCTGCTGCAAGAACTGGAACGCCAGAAACAAGTCCTGCTGGCTTACCAATCCAATCCCAACGTCGAACCCGAGATGCTCAACGCCATCCTCAGCGAAGTCGACCGCGCCAGTACAGCGCTGGCGGCCTCGCAAGGCAGGACCGGCCAGAACATCCGTGAGAATGAATGGCTCATGAGCATCCGCGGCCGCACCATCATCCCGGGCGGCGCCTGCGAATTCGACCTGCCGTCGTACTACGCCTGGCAACAGCGCACTGCGGAACAACGTTTCAACGACATTTCCCACTGGTTTGCGCCGCTGGTGCCGCTGTTTGACGCGGTCGTCATCGTCATGCGCCTGCTGCGCGAGTCGGGCCACCCCGTCAAGATCAATGCCGACGGTGGTAGCTATCAGCAGATGCTGCAGGGTAAAATCTACCAGATGCTGCGTCTGGTGATCGACGAGGAAATAGGCGCGATTCCCGAGATTTCAGCCAACAAATACATGTTGTGGGTCCGTTTCACCTCGCAGGACGGCGACATGAAACCCAAGCCGTTCGAAGGCGAAGTGCCGTTCGAGCTGGCGCTGTGCGGATTCTGAGTACTAAAGATTTTAGGTAGAAGTCATGGCAACAATCGTAGACTGCCCCACTTGCGGCGCCAAGGTGGAATGGACCGAAAAGAACAAATACCGGCCGTTTTGCTCGGAACGCTGCAAACAAATCGATCTCGGCGCCTGGGCCGAAGAAAAATATACCATTCCCGCCGTCAACCTGCCGCAGGAGCAGGATGACGACAATTCTTCGCTACAATAAACGCCCTTCGGTAATGCCGAGGCCGGCTTCAGGCCGGTAAGCGTAACTTGTCTATCCACTCAATCAAGGGAACCGTCGCCGGCAGCAAGGGCGCAACTTCGACGCTGCCTTGCCAGGCGAACGCCTGCCCTTCCAGGCTTTGCGGCTCGCCGCGCCATTCCCGGCTGATATAAAAGTGCAAGCGCACATGGGCATGCGGATAAATGTGCTGCACGCCGCACCACGGCTCGGCTGAGATCACTTCAATGCCAAGCTCCTCCATGAATTCGCGCTTGAGCGCATCCAGCACCGACTCCCCGGCCTCCACCTTGCCGCCGGGAAATTCCCAGTAACCGGCATACGGCTTGCCCTCGGGACGCTGCCCCAGCAGCACGTCGCCGTTCGGCTTCATCAGGATGCCGACGGCGACGTCGATCGGCGGCGATGTTGTTTCAGAGGCAACAGTCATCAGGCCTTCAGCTTTCCGGCGTAATCCTTGGAGAACTGCCAGGCCACACGACCGGAACGCGAACTGCGCTGCAACGCCCAACGCAGAGCGTCGCCGCGCGCTTCTTCAATCTGCGCCGCGTTGCAGCCGAAATGGCGCAGCCAGTGGGCGACGATGTCGAGGTAGTCGTCCTGCTTGAACGGATAGAAAGTCACCCACAGGCCGAAACGTTCGGACAAGGAAATCTTCTCTTCCACGGTCTCGCCGGGATGCAGGTCGCCGTCGTCAGTGTGCGTGTAGCTCGAGTTGTCCGACATGCGCTCGGGCATCAGGTGGCGGCGGTTGGACGTCGCGTAAATCAGCACATTGTCCGACTGCGCCGCGATACTGCCGTCCAACGCTACTTTCAGCGCCTTGTAACCGCTCTCGCCTTCTTCGAAGGACAAGTCATCGCAAAAAATGATGAAGCGTTCCGGCCGCGCCGACACCAGGTCGACGATATCGGGCAAGTCGTGCAGATCGTCCTTGTCCACTTCGATCAGGCGCAGGCCGCGATCGGCATACTGGTTCAGGCAAGCCTTGATCAGCGACGACTTGCCGGTACCGCGCGCGCCGGTCAGCAGCACGTTGTTGGCCGGACGGCCATCCACGAACTGCCTGGTGTTCTGGTCGATCTGTTCCTTTTGCGGTCCGATGTTATGCAAATCCGACAGCGCAATATTGGAAATATGCCCGACCGACTGCAGATAGCCGCCGCCATTGCCATTACGGCGGCGCCAGCGAAACGCCACACCCTTGTCCCACTCGGTCGCCGCGCTTGAGGGCGGCAGGATGGATTCGATGCGAGACAGCAAGGCCTCGGCGCGCTGCAGAAACTGATCTAATGGAGTCATGACAAATTGGCAAAGTGAATCGATACGTCGCATTGTGACGGAAACCCGATCCGCCGCACGTGAATAAAATTCGTGAAAACCGCAAGCCGTTCAACTAAAAACATCTCAGGCTCTGAATTCGTTCAGGGCCGTAGCGAGCGGGCCAAGGTCGGGATAAGAAGCGCAGCCGTACTTGAGTACGGCGAGCATCGCAGTCCCGAGATTGGTCCGCGCAGTAGGCCCTGAACGAATTCAGGAGCGGTAGTCGGCGTTGATGGTTACATAGTCGTGAGACAAATCGCAAGTCCAGATCGAGGCCCTGGCCGTACCGCGCGCCAGTTTCACGCGTACCACGATCTCGCTCTTCTTCATGACGCGCTGGCCGTCTTCTTCCTTGTAGTCGGGATTGCGGCCGCCGTTCTTGGCGACCCACACGTCGTCCAGGTACAGGTTCAGTGTCGAGACGTCGAGATCGTCGACGCCGGCATAGCCGATGGCAGCCAGGATACGGCCCAGATTCGGATCGGAGGCGAAGAACGCCGTCTTGACCAGCGGCGAATGGCCGATGGAGTAGGCGATCTTGCGGCATTCCTCGACGCTCTTGCCGTCTTCCACCGTGACTTCGATGAATTTGGTGGCGCCTTCGCCGTCGCGCACGATCTGGTGCGCGAGGTTCTGCGACAGCGCGCTGACGGCGGCGGCCAGTTCTTTGTACTCGGCGCTGTCGGCGCTGGTAATGTCCAGTTCACCGGCGCCGGTGGCGATCAGCATGAAGGAGTCGTTGGTCGACGTGTCGCCATCGATCGTGATGCAGTTGAAGGACTGGTCGGCGACATCCTTGACCAACTGGTTCAGCAACGCCTGCGGCACTTTGGCGTCGCAAGCCAGGAAGCCGAGCATGGTCGCCATGTTCGGCTTGATCATGCCGGCGCCCTTGCTGATGCCTGTCATGACGACTTTCTTGCCGCCGATGGTCAGCGTGCGCGAAGCGGCTTTCGGCTGCGTGTCGGTGGTCATGATCGCTTCGGCCGCGCTGAACCAGTTGTCGGCCTTGAGATTGGCGATGGCAGCCGGCAAGCCGGCCTTGATACGCTCGACCGGCAACGGTTCGAGGATGACGCCGGTCGAAAACGGCAGGACCTGTTCTGGCTTCAAACCCAGCAACGTCGCCAGTTCGGCGCAGGTCGCATTGGCGCGCGCCAGGCCTTCTTCGCCGGTGCCGGCATTGGCGTTGCCGGTGTTGATTACCAGCGCCCGGATAGGTGCGGTGGCGTCGGCCTGCGCCAGATGCGTCTTGCACACCTGGACCGGGGCGGCGCAGAAACGATTGAGCGTGAACACGCCGGCGATGGCGGCGCCCGGCGCCAGTTTCATGACCAGCAAATCCTTGCGGTTGGCTTTGCGCACGCCGGCTTCGGCGTAGCCCAGCTCAATGCCGGCAACGGGTTTCAGATCGGCGGAAACGGGAATAGGAGAATTGACGGCCATGATTGTCTAGTCAGCGGTATAAGGGATAAAAGGGGATGCGGGAGAGCGCTATTGTAATCGGATCGGATGACGGGAATATTTTTAGAACGCATTTCATCAATAATCGTGAAACGCCTTTTACGGCATCAGATTCTTGACGACCACAAACCACGGCCGCCGCGCCAGCGGCAGCAGCCGGGCGTTGGCGTCAATGGGAATGAGCGATTCAGATACCGAATTGAAAACGTTGCCGCCGATCGCGCCGGCCCAACCTTGTTCCGGATGGATTTCGTAGACAAGATCACAATGCCCCGGCAAGCCCGGGCGGATATCGTCCAGCGTCGCGGTCTGATTGGTGTCGCGCGGCGCGCAGATCAGGTCGCCCGGCGCAATCGGTTCGCTCGCGGCCGGGCGCAGCACGAACAGCGGCGCCGGCAAGGTCTGGCGCGCCTTGAGATAGCTCAGGTAATTGAAATGCACGTCGCTGGGCAAAAAATCGTCGGACGACACGCCCGCCGTCTGCATCAGGTAGGAAATAAAGGCCGCCGACCAGGCTTGCTGGGTGTCGGCGCCGGTGTAGTCCTTGCCGACAGCTTGCCAGTACATGCCGACGCGCTGGACCGCTTCGCCTTCATCCTCCAGCAACCCCAGGCGCGGCGCGCTCAAGAATTCGCCGCGCATATCGATCTGCTGACGGTCGAAGAAGGACCATTCGGTTTCGGCAACGGCCAGCAGCGCCGCTCGGCGCGGGGCGTCCTGACGCACGGCCGGCGCCATGGGAACGCCGCCGCATGCCGCAAGCGTCAACGCCAACAGGAAGGCGCCGAATCTTTGCACGCGCACCTGCCGCAATGTCTGCACTATGCGCCGATACGCCATGGACACGGACCTCATTGTCTTGCTCCTTCTTATTTTTCTGTTCAAGCGACACTATTTTCAAACCTGCAATCCGACGGCGCCGACGCCAGCCGCCGTTCCGAAGAACCAAAGAAAAAGCCGCTCCGGACAAGGGAGCGGCTTGGCAACGGCTAACTGGAAATCAAACCAGCTTGCCGTGGCATTGCTTGTACTTCTTGCCGCTGCCGCAGGGGCATGGATCGTTGCGGCCGACCTTGGGCAGACCGTTGACTTGCGGTTGCGGCGCGCTGTCGTTGCCGGCATTGGCCGTCGGCGCCAGCAATTCCTCCGGTGCGGCGTTGGCGTCGAAGTCGGCGTGCTGGTAATGCACGTTTTCGACATGCGATTGCGCCATGTCCTCTTCCGCAGCTTCGATGGCTTCGCGGCTTTCGATGCGCACGGTCATGACGATCTTGACGACTTCGTTCTTGATCAGGTCCAGCATCTGGGCGAACAATTCGAAGGCTTCGCGCTTGTATTCCTGCTTCGGATTTTTTTGCGCGTAGCCGCGCAGATGGATGCCCTGGCGCAGATGGTCGAGCGCCGCCAGATGTTCGCGCCAGTGGCTGTCGATGCTTTGCAGCATGACGCTGCGTTCGAAACCGCTGAAGGCTTCCTTGCCGACGGTCTCGACTTTGGCGTCGTACGCTGACCGGGCCGCCGACAGCACGCGCTCCAATAATTCCTCGTCAGTCAGGTTGGGCTCGGCTTCCAAGGTTGCCTGCAGCGGCACGGCCAGTTGCCATTCGCTGCTGAGCGCGGCTTCCAACGCCGGGATGTCCCATTGCTCCTCAACCGACTCTTCCGGCACGTGGGTGCGGAACAGGTCGGTGAATACGCCTTCGCGCAGCGATGTGATCATTTCCGACATGTCGGTCGCTTCCAGCAATTCGTTGCGTTGCTGATAGATGACCTTGCGCTGGTCGTTGGCGACGTCGTCGTATTCCAGCAATTGCTTGCGGATGTCGAAGTTGCGCGCTTCGACCTTGCGCTGTGCCGATTCGATCGAACGGCTGACGATGCCGGCTTCGATCGGCTCGCCTTCCGGCATCTTCAAACGATCCATGATGGCGCGCACGCGGTCGCCGGCGAAGATGCGCAGCAGCGCGTCGTCCAGCGACAGGTAGAACCGCGACGAACCCGGATCGCCCTGGCGGCCGGAGCGGCCGCGCAACTGATTGTCGACGCGGCGAGATTCGTGGCGCTCGGTGCCGATGATGTGCAGGCCGCCGGCGCCGACCACGTGGTCGTGCAGCGATTGCCATTCGTCACGCAGCTTTTGCGCCTGCGCCTGTTTGTCGGCATCCGGCAAGCCGGCATCGGCTTCGATGATCTGGATCTGCTTCTCGACATTGCCGCCCAGCACGATGTCGGTGCCGCGGCCGGCCATGTTGGTGGCGATGGTGATCATCTTGGGACGGCCGGCCTGGGCGATGATTTCCGCTTCGCGGGCGTGCTGCTTGGCGTTGAGCACGTTGTGCGGCAGCTTGGCCTGATTCAGGATGCCCGACAGCAGCTCGGAATTTTCGATCGAGGTGGTGCCGACCAGAACCGGCTGGCCGCGATCATAGCAATCCTGGATATCCTTGAGCATCGCCATGTACTTCTCTTGCGCGGTCTTGTAGACCTGGTCCTGGCGGTCCTTGCGCGCGCTCGGGCGGTTCGGCGGGATGACCACGGTTTCCAGGTTGTAGATTTCCTGGAATTCATAAGCTTCGGTATCGGCGGTGCCGGTCATGCCGGACAGCTTGCCGTACATGCGGAAGTAGTTCTGGAAGGTGATCGAAGCCAGCGTCTGGTTCTCGTTCTGGATCTTGACCTTTTCCTTGGCTTCGACGGCCTGGTGCAGCCCGTCTGACCAGCGGCGACCGGTCATCAGGCGACCGGTGAATTCGTCGACGATCACGACTTCGCCATTTTGCACCACGTAATGCTGGTCCTTGTGGTACAGCGTATGGGCGCGCAATGCGGCGTACAGATGATGCACCAGCGAGATGTTGGAGGCGTCATATAGCGAGGCGCCTTCCGGCAGCAGGCCCATGCTGGTCAGGATCTGTTCGGCCTTTTCGTGGCCGGCTTCGGTCAGCAGGACCTGGTGGCCCTTCTCGTCCTTGGTGTAATCGCCCGGGACTTCGACCTTGCCTTTACCGTCCGGTGTTTCTTCGCCGATCTGCAGCGTCAGCAGCGGCGGCACTTCATTGATCTTGTGATACAGGTCGGTATGGTTTTCGGCCTGGCCGGAAATGATCAGCGGAGTGCGTGCTTCATCGATCAGGATCGAGTCGACTTCATCGACGATGGCGAAATTGAGGCCGCGCTGCACGCGATCCTCGGCATCAAACACCATATTGTCGCGCAGGTAGTCGAAGCCGAATTCGTTATTGGTGCCGTAAGTGATGTCCGACGCATAAGCGCCCTGCTTCAGATCATGGTCCATCTGCGACAGGTTGATGCCGGTAGTCAGGCCGAGCCAGCCGTACAGCTTGCCCATCCATTCAGCGTCGCGCTGGGCCAGGTAATCGTTGACGGTGACGACGTGCACACCCTCGCCGGACAAGGCGTTCAGGTAGGCCGGCAGGGTCGCCATCAGGGTTTTGCCTTCGCCGGTGCGCATTTCGGCAATCTTGCCGAAGTGCAGCACCATGCCGCCGATCAACTGGACGTCGAAATGGCGCATCTTGAGCACGCGCTTGCTGGCCTCGCGGCAGACAGCGAACGCTTCCGGCAGGATGTCGTCGAGCTTGGCGCCAGCGGCCACGCGCTGCTTGAATTCCGGCGTCTTGGCTTGCAGCTCGGCATCCGACAGTTTCTCGACGTCCGCTTCGAGCGCATTGATTTGACGGACAATTTTTTGATATTGTTTGAGCAACCGCTGATTGCGGCTACCGAAAATCTGGGTCAGTAATGACATGCTTGGATTCTAAAAAAGCGCCGAAAAATGACTCTGCGCGGCGGTTTTGCCCGCACGGAACCGGAATGAGGCCAATAAACCTTGGATTTTAGCATGCAAGCGCCCGGAGACAGTGTTCCTGCCGGGCGTGGACCCGCTTGCACGCATACGCCGCCGTCAAGGCCGGCCGGATATTTCCTCTGGTGCAACATCCATGGCAAAACGCCTTTGCCGGGACGGCGCTCGCGCTGAAGCACTGCCAATAGATTGGGCTGGCGCGCAAAGATTCAATATCGCCCGCCCGGGGCAAGTCCGTCAGCGCCCCGCGACGAAGACTGGCGCGGCTTTCGGCGCATTGCCGGGACTGCCCAGCGCGAGGAACTTGCGCGGGTCCTGCGCCACGCCGCGGATACGCACTTCGAAGTGCAGGTGCGGCCCGGTGGAGCGCCCGGTGGTGCCGACGTCGGCGACGTGCTGGCCGCGCCTGACGATATCGCCGACCTTGGCGTAAAGCTGGGAAGCATGGGCGTAGCGCGTGATGATGTCGTTGCCGTGATCGATTTCCAGCATGTTGCCGAACTGGTAATGATATTCAGCGGCGATCACCACGCCGGCGGCGGCGGCGACAATGGGCGTGCCGATCGAGGCGGGGAAATCCAGCCCTTCGTGGAACGCGTTTTGACCGGTGAAAGGATCGAGACGCCAACCGAAACTCGACGAGTTGTACGCCACATTGATCGGCGGATTGGTCGGCAACAGGCGCGACTTGATCTTGTCTCCCATCAGCGCGGATTCGACCGCATTCATGTAGTCGGAGCGATAGCCGACGTCGGTCGAGAAGGCGTCGAGCATCTTTTGCAATTCGCTCATGCTCAGCTCGCGGCTGGCGCCGCCGATGGATGAACTCTCGGCACCGCCGCGGCCGGGCTTCTCCTTGAAATTGAACTCTTCCGGACGCACGCCGGCCAGGCCTTGCACGCGTTCGCCGAGCGCATCCAGGCGCATCAGTTGGGCTTGCATTTCGCCCAGCTTGACAGCCATGACTGCGAGGTTTTCCTTGAGGTATTTTTCCTGACGATCATCTTCCTGCTGGTTCATCGAGACGAGCAGCTTGCGCAGCATCGGCGGGCTCTCGCCGTCGGCGGCGCTGCGCAGCACCAGATACGACAAACCCGCGGCGGCACCGGCAATGCAAGCAAACAGGAACAGCAGCAGCAGCACGACATGCCTGGAAGTCAGCGTGACTGACCGCGCGCGCGTAAGGCGCGGGTGCAGCAAAATAATTTGCATCTTTACTCCTTTGACTCCCGTCCTCGGAAAGACGAGATGTGATAAGGTTTAAAGATGAAGTATCCCTCCACATTTACCCCTTATCGCCGAGGTCCTTCGGCTGCGCAACTCATGCGCAAGCCCAGGGACGCGACAGATTTTCTGCGGTCGGACAATGCGATGGCGACCTTGATGCCAGCCATTACCCGCATGGCGTCGCTGCAAAAAAGCTGCGCAGCGATTCTGCCGGCTATTTTCAAATCGTGCGACGTCATGAATTTCGAAGGCGGCCAGTTGGTGCTGAGCATGCCCAATGCGGCGCTTGCCGCCAAGCTCAAACAACAGTTGCCGAAATTACAAGAACGTCTGCTAAAAGATGGATGGCAGGTTAATGCAATCCGCATCAAAGTACAAGTTGGCAAGAATTATGTCGTCCCGGTCGTCAGACGCCAACTGACTTTATCCGAGCAGGCGGTCTCGGCTTTTGCCGATCTCAACGACGCGCTGGAAGACTCGCCGCGCAATCAGGCGCTGAAGACAGCGCTGGCGAACATGGTACGCCGCAACAGCGGCGTCAAATAGGAAGAAAACGGAAAGAAACCCCGCCCTGTTCTTGCGCTGATGGAAGAAACTTCGCCGCAGCGCCGGTTTTTGAACCGGCTCTCGCTGCGCTTAATTCAGCGCCCACTCCTGCTTGGCCTGCATGACATAGGTCTGGGGCGCAGACTCCAGGTTATCGAAAGTGACGATCTCGTAGGCATCCGGCTGCGCCAGCAAAGCGCGCAGCAGTTGATTGTTCATGCCGTGGCCCGACTTGTGGGCGTTGTAGCTGGCCAGCAGCGGATGGCCGATCAGGTACAGATCGCCGATGGCGTCGAGAATTTTGTGCCGCACGAACTCGTTGTCATAGCGCAAGCCGTCTGCGTTCAGGATGCGGTATTCATCCATGACGATCGCGTTCTCGAATGAGCCGCCGCGCGCCAGGCCCATGCCGCGCAAGGTTTCGACGTCCTGCATGAAGCCGAAGGTGCGCGCGCGGGCGATTTCCTTGACGTAGGACTCGATGGCGAAATCGACCTCGGCGGTCTGGCCGGTGCCATCGACCGCCGGGTGGTTGAATTCAATGAAAAACTTCAGCTTGAAGCCGTTGTACGGCTCCAGGCGCGCCCATTTTTCCTTGTCGCCTTCGCCTTCGCGCACTTCCACGGTTTTTTTGACGCGGATGAATTTCTTCGGCGCGTTCTGCTCTTGCAAACCCGCTTGCTGCAGCAGGAAAACGAAGGACGACGCCGAGCCGTCCATGATCGGAATCTCTTCCGCGGTCAGGTCGATATACAAATTATCGATGCCGAGACCCGCGCAGGCCGACAGCAGGTGTTCGACGGTGGAAACGCGCGCACCGTCCTTCGACAACACCGAGGCCATGCGGGTATCGCCCACGCCGGTCGCCGACGCGGGAAAGTCCACGACCGGGTCGAGATCGACGCGGCGGAAGATGATGCCGGTGTCGATGGCGGCCGGCCGCAAGGTCAGTTCCACCTTGGTGCCGGAATGCAAACCGACGCCGACAGTCTGGACGAGATTTTTGATGGTGCGCTGTTTTAACATCCCGTCATTATAGCCAAGATGCCATCAGGCCCGCAGTGAGCTTGCGCACTGTTGCAAAAAAGTTCCGCATTGCAAAAGAATGCAAAAAAGCGCGACGGCCGCCTTCGCAAAGCGACTCGCCGCGCCCTGATGCTGCTGTTGCAACATTGGACTGCTTCGGTATATCGATCAGCCCAATTGCGCCAACAAGGTTTCGGCGTTCGACACTTCGAACTTGCCCGGTGCTTCCAGGTTCAACTGCTTGACCACGCCGTCTTCGACCAGCATCGAATAGCGTTGCGAGCGGATGCCCATGCCGCGCTCGGTCAGGTCGAATTCCATGCCCAGCCCCTTGGTGAAGAGGGCGCTGCCGTCGGCCAGCATGCGCACGACGCCGGCGGCCTTCTGTTCACGGCCCCAGGCGCCCATCACGAACGCGTCGTTGACCGACAGGCACCAGATTTCATCGACGCCCTTGGCCTTGAACTGCGCCGCGTGCTGGATATAGCCCGGCACGTGCTTGGCCGAACAGGTAGGGGTGAAGGCGCCGGGCAGCGCGAACAGAACGATCTTCTTACCCTTGACCAGGTCGGATACCTTGAAGGTATTGGGGCCGAGCGAACAACCTTCGGTTTCGGTCTCGATGAATTCCGCCAGGGCGCCTTCCGGCAGGCGATCGCCAACTTTGATGGTCATGATGATTTCCTTCTTGTGAGTAATTCGGGAGTACGGAGGATGCCATGGAAAACAGGCAAAAAAACGCCGCGCTCGGAGGCGCGGCGCGCAGGCGATAGTATGCCTGTTTACGAAGTTGGTTGCTGCCCGCGGGAACGGGCCTCAGCCGACGTCCGATATTGCTTAGTCAGCCTGCTTGCGCAGGAAAGCCGGAATGTCGTAAGTTTCCATACCGTTCTTTTCCAGCGCGCGCACGGTGTCGGAAGCCGACTCCCGACGCCATACCGCCGGCGCCTTCATGCCGCCGAAAGCTGCGCCGGCTTGCGCGCCGCCATTCATGCCGCCGGTGCCGGCCATCATCGGCTCGTTGTGCGTACCGGTGCGCAGCATCGGCGTCTGCACCAGTTGCACCGACTTGCGCGAGCGGCCCAGGCCGGTCGCCACCACGGTCACGCGGATGTCGTCGCCCATGCCGTCGTCGTACGCGATGCCTTGCGCGATCGATGCATCGGGAGCGGCAAAGGCGCGCACGGTTGCCATGACTTCCTTGATTTCCTTACCCTTCAGGTTGCGACTGGCGGTGACGTTGACCAGCACGCCGCGCGCGCCGGACAGGTCGATACCGTCGAGCAGCGGCGACGCCACAGCCTGCTCGGCCGCCACGCGGGCGCGGTCGACGCCGGAAGCGGTGGCCGTGCCCATCATGGCCTTGCCCTGCTCGCCCATGATGGTCTTGACGTCGTTGAAGTCGACGTTGATGTGGCCCGGCACGTTGATGATTTCAGCGATACCGGCGACGGCGTTGTTGAGCACGTCGTCCGCATGGCCCAGCCATTCGATCATGCTGTCGTCTTCATAGATCTCTTCCAGCTTTTCGTTCAGGATGATGATCAGCGAATCGACATGCTGCGCCAGTTCTTCCAGCCCCTGGTCGGCGATGTCCATGCATTTCTGGCCTTCATACGAGAACGGCTTGGAGACCACGGCAACGGTCAGCGCACCCAGCGACTTGGCGACTTCCGCCACCACCGGCGCAGCGCCGGTGCCGGTGCCGCCGCCCATGCCTGCGGCGATGAACACCATGTGCGCGCCGCGCAGCGCGTCTTCGATGCGCGAGCGGGTTTCTTCCGCCAGGCGACGGCCGACTTGCGGTTGCATGCCGGCGCCCAGACCGGTCTCGCCGATCTGGATGACGTTGTCCGCCTTCGACTGTTTCAACGCTTGCGCGTCGGTATTGGCCGCAATGAATTCAACGCCGGACACGCCCTTGTTGATCATGTGCTGCACCGCGTTGCCGCCTGCGCCGCCTACGCCCACGACCTTGATGATCGTGCCGAGAGTGGCATTGTCGAGCATATCTATTTCCATGATGACTCCTTCAATATATGTTGTGCAGCTAGCAGTTGATAGGCATCACGCGGTGTGACGACTAGCAACTGAGAACTGCGTGTTGCTGATCCAATAAACAAAAATAACGAATTTACAAATTAAGCGACCGTTTAAAAATTACCCAAGAACCATTCCTTCATACGCTGCCAGATTGCCTTTACCGAACCTTCCTGCCGGGTCACGATGTAACCGCGCAGATATTGCTTTTTCGCTTCCAACAACAACCCCAATACCGTCGAATAGCGTGGACTGCGCACCACGTCGGCCAACTGGCCGCTGTACTCCGGCGTCCCCAGGCGGGCCGGCTTGAGGAAAATGTCCTCTGCCAGCTCAATCATTCCCGGCATCATCGCGGAACCGCCGGTGAGGACGATGCCTGACGACAGCACCTCTTCGTAACCCGACTCGCGCACCACCTGATGCACCAATGCAAACAACTCTTCCACGCGCGGCTCGATCACCGCCGCCAGCGCCTGGCGCGACAGGGTGCGCGGATTGCGGTCGCCCAGTCCGGGCACTTCCAGCGTCTCGGTCGGATCCGCCAGGATCTGCTTGGCCACGCCGTAGCGCAGCTTGATTTCTTCGGCTTCCAGCGTCGGCGTGCGCAAGGCCATCGCGATGTCGTTGGTGATCTGGTCGCCGGCGATCGGGATCACTGCGGTGTGGCGAATTGCGCCTTCGGTGAACACCGCCACGTCAGTGGTGCCGCCGCCGATATCGACCAGCACCACGCCCAGTTCGCGCTCATCCGGCGTGAGCACGGAATCGGCCGAAGCCATCGGCTGCAGGATCAGGTCCGACACTTCCAGGCCGCAGCGGCGCACACACTTCACGATGTTCTGCACCGCCGACACGGCGCCGGTCACGATGTGCACCTTCACTTCGAGTCGGATGCCGCTCATGCCGATTGGTTCACGCACATCTTCCTGGTTGTCGACGATAAATTCCTGCGGCACGGTATGCAGCAATTGCTGGTCAGTCGGGATGTTGACGGCCTTGGCGGTTTCGATAACGCGCGAGACGTCGGCAGCGCTGACTTCCTTGTCCTTGATCGCCACCATGCCGCTCGAATTGAAGCTGCGGATATGGCTGCCCGCGATGCCGGTGTAAACATTGCGGATCTTGCAATCGGCCATCAGCTCGGCCTCTTCCAGCGCCCGCTGGATCGACTCGACCGTGGCTTCGATGTTGACCACCACGCCCTTCTTCAACCCCTTGGATTCGGACTGGCCCAGGCCGATCACTTCATGGCGTCCGTCCTGCAGGACTTCCGCCACGACGGCGACCACCTTGGAGGTGCCGATGTCGAGACCGACAATCAGATTTTTTGCGTCTTTTGTCATATCGTTCCGCTTATTTTTTCTTTCCGTTCAATGCAGCCAGTACCAATCCGTCCGCCTTCAGCGCCAGACCGTTCGGATAGCGCATGTCGACATTTTCAATTTTCTTCCCCTGCAGGCGCTCCATCAACTGCGGATAGACGGAGACCAGCCTGCCAATCCTTTCTTTCAGCGTGGCATCGCTTTCGGCGCGGCCCAGCTCAACGGTAATGCCGTTGTCCAGCTTGACGGTCCAAGCATAACGATTCGATAAAGCCACCGCTTCGGGCACCACCTTGATCGGCGCCAGCCAGTCGCGAAATTGGTCGAAGCGCGCCACCACTTCCTTCTCGCTGCCGTCCGGCCCGTCGAACTCCAGCAAGTCGCCGTCGTCTTCCGCTTCCGCCAGGTTGGCGGTGAACACATCGCCCTTGACCGACAACAAGCGCCCCTCGTCGCCCCAGGTGCCGAGCGCGCGATGCTCCTCGATGCTCACGATCAGCTTGTTCGGCCATTCGCGGCGCACCATGGCCTTGCGCACCCAAGGCACCGATTCGAATGCGGAACGCACCGCGTCGAGGTCGGCCGTGAAAAAGTTACCCTTGATGCGCGGCACCGCGCTGGCGCGTATGGTCAACGCATTCACGCGCCGCAACGACGACTCCGCCACACCTTCGACGCGGATCGTCTTGAGCGTAAACATCGGCCGCTGCGCCAGCCACCACAGGCCGGACGCCAACAATGCCAGCAGCACCAGCGCCAGCAGGGCGTTGGTGATTGCGTTGAGCATTTTGACGTCTTGCCACATGGTCGCGTCTTACCCTTCTTCCGACACGTCGGCATCTGTCGAGGAATGCGGCTTCCAGTCCTTCGACGGTTTCAGGTCGAGCGCCGCCAGCTTCAATATCTCGCAGCACAAATCCTCGTAGCTCATGCCTGCCTGCTTGGCCGACATCGGCACCAGCGAGTGCCCGGTCATGCCCGGCGAGGTATTGATCTCGAGCAGGAACGGCTCGTTGTCCGATGCCCGCAGCATGAAATCCACCCGCGACCAACCGCGGCAACCCAGCGCGTTGTATGCCTTGACCGCCAGCTCCTGAACGCGTTGCGTCAATGCCTCGTCGATCGGCGCCGGACACAGATACTTGGTGTCGTCGGTGAAATACTTGTGCTGATAATCGTAATTTCCTTCCGGTGCGCGGATCTCGATGACCGGATAAGCCCTTGCGTCGCGTCCCTTGCCCAACACCGGTACGGTTAGTTCGCGGCCGGTGACGAATTCCTCGGCCAGCACCACCTCATCGTATTTTGCACACAGCTTGAAAGCATCCTGCATATCGGAATAGCCGGCCACCTTGGCAATACCGATGGTCGAGCCTTCATGCGGCGCCTTCAGCATCAGCGGCAAACCGAGCACGTCGGGCACCTGACGCAACGCTTCACGCGGCATCGCAGCGCTGTCGAGCACCGCGAAGCGCGGTGTCGGCAGGTCGAGGCCAAGCCAGATGCGCTTGGTCATGACCTTGTCCATCGCAATCGCCGACGCCATCACGCCCGGACCGGTATAGGGAATACCGAGCTGTTCCAGCGCGCCTTGCAGCGTGCCGTCCTCGCCGTAGCGGCCGTGCAGCGCGATGAAAACGCGGTCGAATTTTTCCGCCGCCAATTCCGCCAGGCTGCGCTCGGCCGGATCGAAAGGATGGGCATCGACGCCCTTGCTGCGCAATGCCTTGAGCACGCCGGCGCCGGACATGAGCGACACTTCACGCTCAGCGGAACGACCGCCGAACAGCACGCCGACTTTGCCGAATTGATTCGCCTGCGTCATCATGCCCCCTGTCCTTGCACCGCCAACTTGGCGGGAACGCCGCTGATCGATCCGGCTCCCATGGTCATCACGACATCGCCGTCGCGCACCACGTTGAGAATCGTTGCCGGCATGTCGGCGATGTCTTCGACAAATACCGGCTCCACTTTGCCTGCCACGCGCAATGCATGCGCCAGGGCGCGGCCGTCCGCGGCGACAATCGGCTGCTCGCCGGCGGCATACACTTCGGCCAGCACCAGCACGTCCGGCGTCGACAGCACCTTGACGAAATCTTCGAACAGGTCGCGCGTGCGCGTGTAGCGATGCGGCTGGAACGCCAACACCAGGCGGCGCCCCGGGTACGCTCCACGCGCGGCCGCAATGGTAGCCGCAGTCTCGACCGGGTGATGGCCGTAATCGTCGACCAGCGTAAACGAGCCGGCCGGCTTGCCGGCGGCGTCATGCAGCGACACGTCGCCGTAGCGCGTGAAGCGGCGACCGACGCCGTTGAACTCGGTCAGGGCTTTTTGCGTATCCGCATCGGCCACGTCCAGTTCGCGCGCGATCGCAATCGCGGCACAGGCGTTCTGCACATTGTGCATGCCGGGCTGGTTCAGGCTGACCGGCATCGGCGGATAACCGTCCTGGATCGCCGTGAACTCCATCTTGCCGTCGACCGCTTTGGCGTCGATCGCGCGGATGTTCGCGTCCGCATGGAAACCGTAAGTCAGGATCGGCTTGGAGATCATCGGCATGATCTCGCGCACGTGCGGATCGTCCAGGCACAGTACGGCGACACCGTAGAACGGCAAGCGCTGCGTGAACTCCACGAAGGCTTGCTTGAGCTTGGCGAAATCGTGATTGTAGGTTTCCATGTGATCGGCATCGATGTTCGTGATGACTTCGATCACCGGCGTCAGGTTCAGGAAAGACGCATCCGATTCGTCCGCCTCGGCCACGATGAAATCGCCCGAACCCAGTTTGGCGTTGGCGCCGGCGCTGGTCAGGCGGCCGCCGATCACGAAGGTCGGATCGAGTCCGCCTTGCGCCAGTACGCTGGCGACCAGGCTGGTTGTCGTCGTCTTGCCGTGCGTCCCGGCGATCGCGATGCCCTGCTTCAGGCGCATCAGTTCGCCCAGCATCACCGCGCGCGGCACAATGGGAATATGCCTCTTGCGCGCCGCCAGTACTTCCGGATTGTCGCCCTTGACGGCGGTCGACGTGACGATGGCGTCGGCATTCTCGATGTTTTCCGCCGCGTGGCCGTAGAGGATGCGCGCGCCCAACTGCGCCAGGCGTTGCGTGGCGGTATTGCTGCCCAGGTCCGAGCCGGACACGCCGTAGCCCAGATTGAGCATCACCTCGGCAATACCACTCATGCCGGATCCGCCGATGCCTACGAAATGGATATTTTTGACTCTATGTTTCATGTTCTTTACTCGCCGGCGGACCGGCTACGCCCCAGGTTAAGAAACGCCGCGCGACCGCGCGGCTTGCCGCCAATGCCGACGAAGTGAATATTTTTAACCCGATGTTTCATTGCTTTACCAATCTTTCCAGCACCTGCGCAATCGCCTCATTGGCGTTGCGCCTGCCTTGTTCATACGCCGCCTGCGCCAGCTTCCGGCAGACAGGCCGATCCAGCTTTTGCAGCAATGCCGCCAAGCTGTCCGGCGTCAGCTCGGTCTGCGGCAGATGCACCGCGGCATTGCTTTGCGCCATCCACTTTGCGTTGTCGCGCTGATGCGAAGTCGTCGATGCGACCAGCGGCACCAGCACGCTGGCCACGCCCGCCGCCGTCAGTTCCGACACCGTGATGGCGCCGGCACGGCAAATCACCAGATCCGCTTCCGCATAGCGGCGTGGCATGTCGTCGATGAAATCCACCACTTCCGCCTCGACGCCGGCCTGCGCGTACGCCGCACGCAGTGCATCCACATGTTGCTTGCCGGACTGATGCGTGACCAGCGGCCGCCGGTCCGCCGGCAATCTCGCCAGCGCGGCCGGCACGCATTCATTCAATACTTTGGCGCCCAGACTGCCGCCGACCACCAGGATGCGCAGCGGACCGCTGTGCTGCGCATAACGCGGCGCCGGTTCGCCCAGCGCGATGATTTCCTTGCGGACCGGATTGCCGGTGACTTCCGCCTTGCCGGCCGCCTTGCCGAAATCGGCCGGAAAACCGAACAGCACCGTGTCCGCCAGCGGCACCAGGGTCTTGTTCGACAACAGCAAGGCCGCATCGGCATTCACCAGCGCCAGCGGCACGCCGCGCAAGCGCGCCATCGCGCCGCCCGGCACCGTCACGTAACCGCCCATGCCCAGCACCACGTCCGGACGGCGCCGGCCGAGGATGCGGAAGCAGGCGCCGAAGCTGGCGACCATGCGCCACACACCCTTGACCGTATGCGCCAGGCCTTTGCCGCGCAATCCGGCGAAGGCGATGGTGTCCATCTCGATGCCATGCCTGGGCACCAGATCGCGCTCCATGCCGTGCGTCGTGCCCAGCCAGGAAACCTGCCAGCCGCGCGCGCGCATGGTGTCGGCAATCGCCAATCCCGGGAAAATATGCCCGCCGGTGCCTGCCGCCATGATCAGAAGCCGCTTGCTCGTCGCACTCATAAGCGGCCTCCGCGCATCAGCACACGGTTTTCATAATCGATGCGCAGCAGAATCGCCAGGCCGACGCAGTTGAGCAGCACGCCAGAACCGCCGTAACTCATCAGCGGCAAAGTCAATCCTTTGGTCGGCAGCAAGCCGAGGTTCACGCCCATATTGATGAAGGCCTGCACGCCGATCCAGATGCCGATACCCTTGGCGACCAGGCCGGCGAAGGTCAGGTCCAGCGCAATCGCCTGACGGCCGATTTCAAAGGCATGCTTGACCAGCCAGTAAAACAGCAGGACCACCACCAGCACGCCGGCAAATCCAAGCTCTTCGCCGATCACCGCCAGCAGGAAGTCGGTGTGCGCTTCCGGCAGATAATGCAGCTTTTCGACGCTGCCGCCGAGACCGACGCCGAACAGCTCGCCGCGCCCGAAGGCAATCAGCGAGTGCGACAATTGATAGGCCTTGCCCAGCGCGTTTTCTTCCACCCATGGATTCATGTAGGCGAAAATCCGCTCGCGCCGCCATGGCGATAGAACAATCACCAGCGAAAATATCCCGACCAGCGTGGCGCCGATGCCGCCGAACCAGATCCCGTTGATGCCGCCCAGGAACAGGATGCCCATGGCGATGCAGACGATCACGCCGAACGCGCCGAGGTCGGGCTCCAGCAACAGCAACAGACCGACCACGCCAACCGCCAGCGTCATCGGCATGAAGCCCTTGGTCAGCTTGTGCATCACTTCTTGCTTGCGCACGGTGTAATCAGCGGCGTACAGCACGATGAACAGCTTCATCAACTCGGACGGCTGCAGGTTGAATACCTTGAACGACAGCCAGCGCTTGGCGCCATTGACGCCTTTGCCGATGCCGGGAATCAGCACCAGTGCCAGCAGGATCAGCGTGCCGACGAACAGGTACGGCGCCCACTTCTGCCAGGTCTCGATCCTGATGCGGAACACCATCAGGCCGACCACCAGCGATACGCCGATGAACATGGCCTGGCGGATCAGGAAATGCGAAGTCTTGTAATTGGCGTACTTCGGCGAATCGGGCAAGGCGATCGATGCCGAATACACCATCACCATGCCGAACAGCATCAGCAGCAGCACCACCCACACCAGCGGCTGGTCGTACTCCATCATGCGCGAACGCTGCTCGATGCCGCTGATACCCTTGAGGCTTCCCCCGCGCGCGCTTTCGCGTGTGCTGCCGCGCGTGCCGGGTTCATCCCTGGAGCCGAACCAGCCGGTGATCGATGGCAGGGTCAGTTTCATGGCATTACCTCGCCACGCGACAATGCCAGCTCGCGCACGGCGTCGACGAACACTTCGGCGCGATGCGCATAGTTGCGGAACATGTCCAGGCTGGCGCAGGCCGGCGACAGCAATACGGCGTCGCCGCCTTGCGCCATGGCGCCGGCTTTTTCGACGGCCTCTTCCAGCGTGACGCAGTCGATCAATTCAATGCCCGTGTCGCCGATTGCGCTACGGATTGCACTGGCATCGCGGCCGATCAGGAACACAGCGCGTCCGTATTTCGACAGCGGTTCCGCCAACGGCGAGAAATCCTGGCCCTTGCCGTCGCCGCCGGCAATCAGCAGCAGACGGTTCGGCTTGCCGCCGTGGCCGAGACCGTTTAGGGCCGCAACAGTGGCGCCGACGTTGGTGCCCTTGCTGTCGTCGTAGTATTCAACCCCTTGGATGGTCGTCACCAGTTCGACGCGATGCGGCTCGCCCGCATATTCGCGCAAGCCGTGCAGCAACGGCGCCAGCGGCAGGTCGACGGCGCGGCACAACGCCAGCGCGGCCAGTGCATTGAGCGCATTATGCAAACCGCGAATCCTGAGCGCGTCGACAGGCATCAGGCGCTTGAGCAGGAACGGCTGCTCGACTGCTTCTTTCGGATCCTTCTTGCGGCGGCGGCCTTCCGGTTTTTCTTCATCCTCGATGGCCACGGCGTTGGCCAGCCATAACATGCCGTTTTCGTTCACCAGACCGAAGTTGCCGGCCCTGTCCGGTTCGTCCATGCCGAAACTGGACAGGGCAACGCCCGGCTTGGCCATCTGCATGACCAGCGGATCGTCGCGATTCAGTATGCGCACGGTGTCGTGGCCGAAAATTCTGGCCTTGTCGGCAGCATAGGCTTCCATGCTGCCGTGCCAATCCAGATGATCCTGCGTCACATTGAGCACCGTCGCGGCATCGGCCTGCAGACTGCAGGTCGCGTGCAACTGGAAGCTCGACAGCTCAAGCACCCAGGCCTGCGGCAGGATGCCCGTATAAACCTTTTCCGGTTCCGGCGGCGGCAATTCCAGTTGCAGCGGCGCGTGATCGTCATCGTCCGCCGTTTCCGTGGCTATAGCATCAGCGTCGTCGGCAGGCGCCGGCTCTTCCGATATGAGCTCTTCCGATGCGTGTGGCTCAGCATCGGCGGCAATCGCTTCGGCCGGCTCTTTCTCGTCCGGCGCGACGGACGCCTCCACCGTCAGGACATCGTCGGACCGGATCACCGCAGCCTGCGCTGCGGGAAGCGCCGGTTCTTCGAACGCGTCCAGCTTGTCCGCGCCTTCTTCCGCAATCTCGACTTGCGGCTCAGCCGATTCGACCGGCTGAATTTGCTCGCTCAATTCCAGTTGCGCCGGCGCGGCCTCGGCTGCGGCATTGGCGGCCGCTTCAGCCGCCTCGGCAGCTTCCGCTTCGGCCTGCAGTGCGGCGGCTTCCTGTTCGATGCGCAATTGCTCGGCAACCAGCTTTGCGTGCGCTTCGTCTTCGATCAGCGCTTCGCGCAGCACATCCAGCACCGCCGGGCTGATGTTGCCGGCAACCTTGGTGGTCAGGCCGGCACGGCGGCACAGCATGCCGGTCAGGCTGGTGACCGTGGTCTTGCCGTTGGTGCCGGTGATCGCCAGCACTTTCGGCGCATAGGAGCGCTCTCCGCGCAATGTCGCCAAGGCTTGTGCGAACAACTCCATTTCGCCCCACAGCGGAATATTCTTGTCCGCCGCTGCGTCGGACAGCACGGCAAGATCGCGCTCCGGCGCCAGACCCGGACTGACGGCGATGAAATCGATGTCGTCCAGCAGCTCGACAGACAAGGCCTTGCCGCCGACGAATTCGCTGTCCGCCGACGCTGCACGCAAGGCCTCCAGGCGTTCGGCCACGGCTTGCTGGTCGCGAGTATCGGCCACACGCACGCGCGCGCCGCAGTGGACCAGCCACCGCGCCATCGCCAGACCGGATTCACCGAGTCCGAGTACCAGAGCGTGTTTATCGACGTAATTCATTCTGTGTTACCTGAGTCTTTCTTGATAAGCGAGTCCGTTCAACGCAACTTCAGCGTCGACAGACCGAACAGCACCAACATCATCGTGATGATCCAGAAGCGCACCACGACTTGTGTTTCTTTCCAGCCTTTTTGCTCATAGTGATGGTGCAGAGGCGCCATCAGTAGAATCCGTTTGCCGACGCCATAGCGCTTCTTCGTAAACTTGAAGTACGCCACCTGGATCATCACCGACAAGGTTTCCACCACGAAAATGCCGCCCATGATGAACAACACGATTTCCTGGCGCACGATCACGGCGATGGTGCCGAGCGCGCCGCCCAGCGCCAGCGCGCCGACGTCGCCCATGAACACCTGGGCCGGGTAGGCGTTGTACCAAAGGAAGGCCAGGCCCGCGCCGGCCATGGCACCGCAAAAGATCAACAATTCGCCGGCGCCCGGGATATGCGGAATCAACAGATACTTGGCATAGTTGGCGCTGCCGGTCAGGTAAGCGAACAAACCGAGGGCGCCGCCCACCAGCACGGTCGGCATGATCGCCAGGCCGTCCAGGCCGTCGGTCAGGTTGACCGCATTGCTGGTGCCGACGATGACGAAATAGGTCAGCGCGATGAAACCCCACACGCCCAGCGGATAGCTGACGGTCTTGAAGAACGGCACGATCAGGTCGGCCTTGGGCGACAAGTCGAGATTGAAGCCGGACTGCACCCAGGCGAAGAACAGGTCCAGCACCTTCATGTTGCTGACTTCGGACACGGAAAACGCCAGATAAAACGCCGCCACCAGCCCGATCAGCGATTGCCATAAATACTTTTCGCGCGAACGCATGCCGTTCGGATCCTTGTAGACCACCTTGCGGTAATCGTCGACCCAGCCGATGGTGCCGAAACCGAGCGTGACGATCAGCACGATCCAGACGAAACGGTTGCTGAGATCGGCCCACAGCAAGGTCGCGATGCCGATGCCGATCAGGATCAGCACGCCGCCCATGGTGGGCGTACCCGACTTGACCAGATGCGTCTGCGGACCGTCGGTGCGCACCGCCTGGCCGACCTTGAGCAAGGTCAGCATGCGAATGACCGCCGGACCGGCGACGAGACCGATCAACAGCGCCGTCAACGTCGCAAACACGGCGCGGAAGGTGATGAAGTTGAACACGCGCAGGAAACTGAAATCCTGCTGAAAATTCTGAGCCAGCCAAAGCAGCATGTTAATGATTCTCCTGGTGAAGTGGCGCGGTGGACTGCGCCCCGACCAAATGCTGCACAACGCGCTCCATCTTCATGAAACGCGAACCTTTTACCAATACCGTCGCCGTCGCCGTCGCAGCCTCTTGAGCCGCCGCGCCGATCGCGGCTATGGTGTCGAAATGCCGAGCCGGGAACGCTGCTTCCGGTGCGGCGCTATATATGTTGTATGCGTTGACGGCGTCGCGCATGGCATCGCCGAACCCCAAAAAATGCTCGATGCCGCGCTGACGCGCATAGGCACCGATTTCTTCGTGGAACCTGATGCCTTCGTTGCCGACTTCCCCCATGTCGCCCAGCACCAGCACGCGCGGCGCGGCGGCCTGCGCCAGCACGTCGATGGCGGCGCGCACCGAATCCGGATTGGCGTTGTAGGTGTCGTCGATCACCAGCGCGCCGCTCACCGCGGACTTGCGTTGCAGGCGGCCGTTGACCGGCGCAAATGCTTCCAGGCCGCACACCACGGCGCTGACCTCAATGCCGGCACCCAGCGCGCATGCCGCGGCTGCCAGGGCGTTGCGTACATTATGCTCGCCGACGGCGGCCAGCCTGACCTGGAACTGTCGCACCGCGCCGCCGATGCGCGCGATCACGTCGATGACGCTGCCGAACTGCTGCGCCTGGTACGTCGCACTGACATCGGCCTCTTTGCCGAGTCCGAAACTGATCGCAGGACGCGCGCCGGCGATCTCGCGCCAGACCCAGGCGTAGTCGTCTTCCGCCGGGAACACCGCAACCCCGTCGGCCGGCAAAGCAGCAAAGACGGCGCCGTTCTCGCGCGCCACGGCTTCCACGGTGGCCATGAATTCCTGATGTTCGCGCTGTGCATTGTTGACCAGCGCCAGCGTCGGACGGGCGATGTCGGCCAGCACGGCGATTTCGCCGGGATGATTCATACCCAGTTCGACCACCGCCGCCTGATGTTGCGGCCGCAGGCGGAACAGCGTCAGCGGCACGCCGATTTCATTGTTGAAATTGCCGCGCGTGGCCAGGCGGCCGTCTTCGCCGAAAGCGGCCGACAGGATGGAGGCGATCATTTCCTTGACCGTGGTCTTGCCGTTGCTGCCGGTGACGGCAATCACCGGCACCTTGAATTGCTGACGCCAGTGACGCGCAATCTGCCCCAACGCTACGCGCGTATCGGGCACGACAATGGCCGGAATCGTCAGTCCGGCCGGAACCCGTTCCACCACCACGGCCGCTGCGCCTTGCGCCGCCACGGCGTCGAGGAAATCATGCGCGTCGAAACGCTCGCCGCGCAAAGCGACGAACAGGCTGCCGGCGGCGACGGCGCGACTGTCGGTGGCGACGCCGCGCACGGTCAGTTCGCCGTGCGCGTTATACACGGACGCACCGTCCAGCCATTGCTGCAATTGTTCAAGCGTCGCCTGCATGAGGTTGTCCATCAGGCGCCTCCCATCATTGTGGCGCGCGCAGCCAAGGCCAGCGCAACATGGTCGGCGTCGAGGAAGGGATTTTTTTTGCCGGCGATTTCCTGGTAGGTTTCATGTCCCTTGCCGGCCAGCAGCACGACGTCCTGCTTGACCGCATGGCGCACCGCCCACAGGATCGCCGTCGCGCGATCTTCCAGCACGTGTGGCACGATGCGCGCCATGCCGCTCTTGATGTGGGAAATGATGACGGACGGATCTTCGCTGCGCGGATTGTCGCTGGTCAGGACCACATGATCGGCCAGTTCCGAGACGGCGCCCATCTGCGGACGTTTGCCGGGATCGCGGTCGCCGCCGCACCCGAACACGCACCACAACTCGCCGCCGCGCTGCTCGGCGACCTGGCGCAACGCGCTCAGCGTCTTTTCCAATGCGTCCGGCGTGTGCGCATAATCGATCACGATCAGCGGCGCTTCCTGGCCGCCGAATTGCTGCATGCGTCCCGGCACCGCAGTCAGCGCAGCGATGGCGGCCAGCGCCGCATCCCAGCCGATACCCTTGGCCAGCAGCACGCCGAGTACACCCAAGGCGTTGCTGACGTTGAATTGTCCGACCAGTTGCGTCTTGACCTGGCCCGAACCGAACGGCGCATCAATGTGAAAGCTGGTGCCAGCATTGGTGCTGCGGATCGCCGAAGCGCGCAACACGGACACATCGGCGAAGGCGACATTACCCGCTGTGCCGAGCGAATAGCCGATAACCGGAATATTCTTGGCTTGCACATAGGGAATCAGGCGCTGCCCCATCGGGTCGTCCAGATTGATGACGGCATACTGCAGGCCGGGCGAATCGAACAACTGAATCTTGGCGGCTTCGTAAGCGATCATGTCGCCGTGATAATCGAGATGGTCGCGCGTGAAATTGGTGAACAGCGCCACATCGACGTGCAAGCCGTTCATGCGCCCCTGGTCGAGGCCGATGGACGATGCTTCGATCGCCAGCACCGACGCGCGCGCGGCGCGCAAGTCGGACAGATTGCGTTGCAACAGCACCGCATCCGGCGTGGTGTAGCCGGTGACATCGAAAGCATGCGGCTTGCCATTCTGGAACGTGCCGACGCCGAGCGTGCCGACCACGGCGACCGGTGTGGTCGGCGCCGCCGAGCTTTGCAGGCGCGACAGCGCCATGCCCAGCCAGTAAGAGCACGAAGTCTTGCCGTTGGTGCCGGTCACGGCGACCGTGAACATGTCCTTGTCCGGCTGCTTGTAATAGGCGTTGGCGACAAAACCGGCCAAATGCTTCAGGCCGGCGGCGCTGAAATGCGGCACATTTTCCTTGTCGTCCCAGGCAAAGCCGGCCTTTTCATAGACCACCGCGCCAGCGCCGCGCTCGATGGCGTCGCCGATGTAACGACGGCCGTCGGCGCTGTCGCCGGGATAGGCGAAGAACACATCGCCAGCCTGCACGCGGCGCGAATCCGCCGTCAGATTGGCGTCGGCGGCAACAACACCCCGCAGCCAGGTGACGATCTTTTGCGCCGAAAGCATGGTCGCAGGCATTACATGCTCTCCTCTATGGCGTCTTTGGGAATGATGATGTTGGTCACGCTGGAATCCGGCGCAACGTTAAGCGCGCGCAAGGCATTGGCCGTCACGTTGGCAAAAACCGGACCGGCGACGGTGCCGCCGAAGTGGCTGCCGGCGCTGGGTTCATCAAGCATCACGGCAATGATCAGGCGTGGATCGGACATCGGCGCAATACCGACGAAGGAAGACACATATTTCTTCACGTACTTGCCGCCCTCAATCTTGTACGCCGTACCGGTCTTGCCACCGACCCGATAACCCGGCACCTGGGCCTGCGGCGCGGTGCCTCCCGGCGCCACCACGGTCTCCAGCATGCGGCGCATCTGCAAAGCGGTGTTTTCGGAAATCACGCGATGCCCGACCGGCATGTCATTGACCTTCTGGAACGACAGCGGAATCAGGTCGCCGTTGCGGGCAAAAATCGTATAGGCATGCGCCAACTGAATCAGCGATACCGAAATGCCGTGGCCGTAACTCATGGTGGCTTGCTCAATAGGCCGCCACGATTTGTAAGGACGTACACGGCCGGCCACCGCGCCCGGGAAACCGAACTTCGGTTGCTGGCCGAGGCCGACGCTGGTAAACATCTCCCACATTTCCTGCGGCGGCATTTCCAGGGCGATCTTGGCGGTGCCGATGTTGGATGACTTTTCGATGATCTGAGCTACCGTCAGCGGTCCGTGCGCGTGCGAGTCGCCAATGGTGGCGGTGCCGATGGTCAATTTGCCGGGCGAAGTCTGGAACACTGTGCTCGGCGTGACGCGATGGGTATCCAGCGCCAGCGCCACAGTGAACGGTTTCAGGGTCGAGCCCGGTTCGAAGGTGTCGGTCAGCACGCGGTTGCGCAACTGCGCGCCGGTCAGTACGGAGCGGTCGTTGGGATTGTAGGTCGGCAGATTGGCCAGCGCCAGCACCTCGCCGGTGCGGACGTCGACCACGATGATGCCGCCGGCCTTGGCCTTGTTCTTTTCGACCGCTTCTTTCAACTGCGTGAAAGCGATGTACTGGATCTTGCTGTCGATCGACAGCGTCAGGTCCTTGCCGTCGTGCGGCTCGCGCACGGCCTCGATGTCTTCGACGATGCGGCCGAGGCGGTCCTTGATCACGCGACGGCTGCCGGTGACGCCGGCCAGCGTCTTCTGCGAGCCGAGCTCCATGCCGTCCTGGCCAGCGTCTTCCACGTTGGTGAAGCCCACCACGTGGGCCATGACTTCCCCTTCGGGGTAGAAGCGCTTGTATTCCTTGCGCGTCTCGATGCCGGCAATGCCGAGTTTGACGATCTTGTCGGCGGTGTCCTGCTCGACCTGGCGCTTGAGGTAAACGAAATTGCGATCGGAATCGAGCTTCTTGCGCAATTCCGCATCGCTCATGCCGAGCAATTTGGCCAGCTCGCGCAGCTTCTCCGGAGGCGCTTCCTGGACGTCGTCGGGAATCGCCCAGATCGCCTTGACCGGCACCGACGAAGCCAGAACCTGGCCGTTGCGGTCGGTGATCTTGCCGCGCGTGGCAGGCAACTCGAGCGTGCGCGCGTAGCGCGAAGCGCCTTGTTTTTGCAGGAAATCGGTGGACACGCCTTGCAGCCACAAGGCGCGGCCGGCCAGCGCCAGGAAGGCCATGAACAATACGAACAGCACCACGCGCGAACGCCAGGCCGGCATCTGGACCTGCAAGACCGGACTGGCAGAAAAGGCAACGCCGCGCGAGGCGGCGACGCGCCCTCCGGCGACGTTTGTGCGGGGCGGCATGCGCGTCATTTATTCCCCACCGTCAGATATTGGGTCCGCTCGGGGGTGAGCGCCACCATGTTCAGGTCGCGCCGCGCCAGCGCCTCGATGCGCGAATTCTTGCCCAGCGTGGACTGATCCAGTTGCAGTTGGGCCCAGTCGATGTCGAGCTGACGCGCGGCCGACTGCGCGCGCTCCAGTTCGATGAACAGGCGACGCGCCTGGTATTGCGCATTGACCAGCGACAGCGCGCACAGCACCAGCACCACGGTGATCACGAAACTCATGCGGCCGATCATGCTGCGGCCTCAACGGAAATACGCTCAAGCGAACGCATCACGGCGGAGCGTGCGCGCGGATTGGCGGCGACTTCGGCGTCGCTCGGTTTGATGCGGGGATGCAATGTTGCGAGGGGCTGCGGCAGGTCGACTGCACGAATCGGCAGGCGGCGGTCGGGCTGCGGCACATGGGCTTTGGACGCCATGAACTGCTTGACGATGCGATCTTCCAGCGAGTGAAAGCTGATCACAACCAATCTCCCATGCTGCGCCATCTGCCGAAATGCTTTTTCCAGTCCTATTTCGAGTTCTTCAAGCTCTTGATTGATGAAAATCCGTATAGCCTGAAAGCTACGAGTGGCCGGGTCTTTGCCTTTCTCGCGGGTTTTGACGGCTTGTGCCACGAGCGCGGCAAGCTGTCGTGTGGTTGAAATTGGCTCGACTGCCCGGCGAGCAACAATCGTCTTTGCAATCTGAAGAGCAAACCGTTCTTCCCCATAATCTCGTATCACCTTTGCTATCGTCTGTTCGTCCGCCGTTGCCAGCCACTCCGCTGCCGACACGCCGCGCGTGGTGTCCATGCGCATGTCCAGCGGGCCATCGAACCGAAAACTGAAACCGCGCGCCGCATCATCCACCTGCGGCGACGAAATACCCAAATCCATCAGCACGCCGTCGACCTGCGCCACGCCGCGCGCCGCCAACGCCTGATCCAGCGTCGCGAAACTGTCATGCACGATCGCGAAACGCGTATCCGCGATCGTCTGCGCCGTGGCGATCGCCAGCGGATCCTTGTCGAACGCGATCAGCCGTCCGCGCGCGCCCAGGCGTTCCAGGATCTTGCGGCTATGACCGCCACGACCGAAGGTGCCGTCGACATAGACGCCGTCGGCGCGCGCGCCTGTTATCGCCAGAGCGTCCACCGCTTCATCCAACAACACCGTGCGGTGCTGCAAATCGGGCACCGATTGCAAAGTCATCGCGCCGTGCCGTCAGAAGGAAAAATTGCTCAACACATCCGGCATACCCGCAGCAACCGCTTCCGATTCGTTCTCGGCCAGCTTGGCGGCATCCCAGATTTCAAAATGACTGCCCATGCCCAGCAACATGACGTCGCGCTCAAGGCCCACCGCCGCGCGCAACTCCGGCGCGATCAGGATGCGGCCGGCCGAGTCCAGCTCGACGTCGGAGGCATTGCCCAGGAAAATCCGCTGCCAAGCGCGCGCCGACATCGGCCAGGCGGCAATCTGTTCGCGATGGCTTTCCCAGGTCGGACGCGGGAAAAACAGCAAGCAACCATGCGGATGACGCGTCAATGTGACGCGTCCTTCGCACTGAACCGCGAGGGCGTCGCGATGCTTGGCCGGGATAGACATCCGTCCTTTGGCATCGAGATTGATCGCTGAGGCGCCCTGAAACACTGTGCTTGACCTTTTTTGCTGTCGCTGTTGGCATGAATGAATGAAGCGCTTTGGTGCAGGATACTTAAAATACCCCACAAAAAAACACTTTTTCACACTGTCGCCCACTTTAGAGGATGCACTAATACAGGTCAAGCGATATTCATGGCTGAAAACAGGGATTTTTTTAATAAAGTCAAAGACTTAGCGCACTTACTTAAAAAGCGTATAAAAGCGCTTTCCCTTAAAAAATTAAGGACTTAGGACAGGTATTAAATGTTTCACTTGAGATATACACATGTGTTTATCTCGGATTCCGTGCGGGTTCTGGGGAACGGCCCCAGTCTGTAAACGCCTGACCGGGTTGTGAGGGGATTTTGCAGACAATCAAAAAATACAAACACAACAAACACAAAAACGTGGGATGAGGATCAAGGAAAATTCTGCCGATTTGCAGAGTATGCCTGAAAAAAATCCGGCTCAATCAATCGGAACAACAGCAAAAACCAGGAGCCCGATCACGCAAAAATCATCCAATGCATGTCGCGTTTCTTTCAATCCGATGAAATTCTCGCGAAATAGATCATGACAATTCAATTAAACATCAGATGGGGCTTGCGGAATAGGCGCATTCCAATGCTAAAATCTCGGCACCTTAACAGTGAAAGGAATTTTAACGTGAACAAATCCGAATTGGTCGACGCAATCGCTGCTGATACTGAAATCTCGAAGGCTGCTGCACAACGTGCTCTGGACTCCGTCGTTGAAAACATCATCAAGGCAGTTACCAAGGGCGACACCGTGCAACTGGTTGGTTTCGGTTCTTTCTCCACAGGCAAGCGCGCTGCTCGTACCGGCCGTAACCCGCAAACTGGCGAAGAAATCAAGATCGCTGCTGCAACAACAGTGAAGTTCTCCGCTGGTAAGTCGTTCAAAGAAGCAGTGAACAAGAAGAAGAAATAATGGTTCGATTTGAATGCCGTGAGCCAGAGCTCACGGCATTCAAATACGCCATCCCCCATTTCACCTTCCCGCTTTCCCGTCTCACCCGCATTTCCCCTTCCGCGCCAAGCCTTAACTCTCCCGCCTGTCGGACAATCGCATCGCCGCGGTCACTCCTGCGCGAACGAAATGTCGACCTTGCCGATATTCTCCAGCAAAGCATTCACGCTGCTGCCTTTTTCGGCAAACAGCAGGCCTGTGCACGATCCGGTGGTGATGAACTGGCCCGCCTTGAGGCCGCCGCAACGCGCGCCGACATGATTTGCCAGCCACACGGCCAGCGGCCAGATGTCGACGACGGGGTTGCCGCCGACCGTCCTGGCGACTTCCAGTCCGTTGAAATACAACTCGGCGTGCTGGATGCTCTGGTCGATCTGCCCAAGGTCGCTGCGGCCCGGCCCGTAAATGAAGGCGCAATTGCTCAGTGCATCCGCCAGGCCAGCCAGCGGATCGCGGGCCGGATAATCCGTATAGCGCGACGACACCAGCTCGATGGCCGGATGCACCGTGGCGACGGCGGCCACCACCTCCTCCTGGGTGTAGGGCCGCGAGCGCGGCGGCAGGTCATGCTTCATGCGCAAGGCGATTTCCACCTCGATGCCGCGCGAACCGGCGGTCAGCAGATCGAAAAAATGATAAGGCGCGGCGAAGACAAATTGCGCCGGCATCGGTGCGCAACTGGGCTGCGCGCCCGGCGCCTTGGCGCCGACCTTCCAACCGCCGACCGGTCCCAGCGCCTGCGACACCAGGTCCTGCACGGCGTAGGCCTCTTCGGCATCTGCCGGAATACATTCGTCGGGCAAGCGCGCGAGCGTAATTTTGCGATTGCGGGCCGCGAGCAGCAGGTCGGCTGCCGCTTTGATTTTTTGTGTGTCCATGACTTGCTTGATAGTGAAATGGCGCTCGCCGGAACAGGCGCCGTTGGTTGGAAATCTTTCAGGCCCGCCCTATCAGGAAAACCCGAAACGGCGCGGCAGCCACAAACTCAGATCCGGCCAGACGATGATGACGATCAAAGTCGCCAGCAGCATCGCCAGATATTTCAGATACGGCTTGACCACATCCTGCAGGCGCACCTGAGCGATGGCGCAGGTGGCGTACATGCCCAGCCCGAACGGCGGCGAGAACAAGCCGATACCCATCGAAATCACCAGGATGATGGCGAAGTGCAGAGGATTGTACCCAAGCTGGACGGCGATCGGTGTGAGCAACGGGCCGAAAATGATCAGCGCAGGCGCGCCTTCCAGCACCGCACCGAACAGGATCAGCGCCAACACCGAAATCAGGATGAACATCCAACGGCCGTAATCGTGCGCCAGACTCACCATCAGTTCCGCCAGCGCGTGCGGGATCTGTTCCACCGTCAGCGCATACGCCACGCTGCCGGCGGCAGCCACGATGAACAGCACCATGCCCGACATCGACGCTGCGTCGACGAACAGCTTGACCAGCACCTTGCGATTGAGTTCGCGGAACGCCAGCCAACCCACCACGATTGCATAGACTACCGCAAACGCGGATATCTCGGTCGAGGTCGCGATGCCGGAAGCCACGCCCTTGCCGATCATCACAATCATGATCAGGCCGACCAGCGCGCCGCCGATCAGCTTGCCCATCGGGCGCGGCCTGATGAACACGACGCTGACGTCGACCTTGCGGCCCGTGTAGTAGGCCAGGATGCAGAGGGCGATCGCCATCGCCAGCGCCGGCAGTATCCCGGCCAAGAACAGGCCGCCGATCGACAGGTTGGCGACGAAGCCGAGGATGATCATGTTGATGCAGGGCGGGATGGTTTCCGCCATGATGGCCGAAGCCGCCAGCAGACCGGCGGCCTCATTGGGATTTTGCCTGGTCTGGCGCACCGCCGGCATCAGGATCCCGCCCACTGCGGCGACATCGGCCAGCTTGGAGCCCGACACGCCGGAAAAGAACGCCATCGCCGTGACCATGATCAGGTTGAGGCCGCCGCGCAGCCGTCCGAACATGCGCAGCAGCAGTTCGATCAGGCGCGACGACATGCCGTTGTATTCCATGACCATGCCGGCCAGGATGAAGAACGGCACCGCCAGCATCACAAAGTGATCGGTGCCAGCCGCCACCTGCTGGGCAAACACCATCACCGACAGCGACGGCTCCAGCAAGAAGAACATCAGCGCGCCGAAGGTCAGCGCAAACGCGATCGGCACGCCCGCCACGAGACAGAACAGGAAGCCGCCCAACAGTACATGCATGGGCCGCAGGGCATGCTCCGGCCAGAACGCCTGCAAGGCCAGCACGCCGCCAACTGCCGCCGCGCCGAGCAAACCCGACACCAGGGCATGACGGCCGAATTTCTTCAGCGCATGCGTCATGGCGAACACCGACAATAGCAGGCTGCCGATCAGCACCGGCAGGACAAAGATGGTCTGCGGCAAGCCCGACGGCGTGGTCTGGTCGCTCGATACTTCCAGCAACAGCCAGGTGGTGTACGCCAGCGACATGGAAACAAAGGCGATTACCCAGTCGCACAGCCGCAGGACATAGGGCGTCCACGACTTCGGAAAAATTCCGCGCAGGCTGTCGATGCCGACATGCCGGCTGCGTCCCAGCACGCTGGCCGCGCCGAAGAACACCAGCGTGATCATCAGCGCGCGCGCCACTTCTTCCGACCATTCCAGCGGATCATGCAAGGCGTAACGCCAGATCACTGAAGAGAACACTACCAGCACATCGATCGCCAGCACCGCAGCGGCAACCAGTTCCAACAGGCGTTGCAGGCGCGGATAGTCCACGGCGGCGTCGGGCGGGGCATGCAGCGGATGCATCGCTTCTTCCACCGGCGCCAGCGGCGCGGTCATCGTCTTCATCATGGTTTCCTTTGACTCGGATGCGACATCAGCCGCGCGCGGCGACAATCTCATCGACCACCGGCTTGACCGCCGGATACTGGGCGGTGAACTCGCTCCATAGCGGCGCGACATCCTTGCGCAGCGCCTCGCGGTCAACGGCGGAGACCGTGAGGCCCAGGCCCTTGAGCTTTTCAAAAGCATCGCGCTCCATGTCGGCGGCGCGCTGGCGCTGATAGCCGGTTGCCTCGGCGGCGGCATCGAGGAAAGGTTTTTGCAAGTCGGCGGGAATTTTTGCCAGCGAACGCTTGCCGATCACCGGCGTCTGCGGGTTGTAGATATGCTGCGTCAGCGCGCAATACTTGGCGACTTCGAAGAACTTGCCCGCCAGCGCGGTCGGCGCATCGTGCTCGAAGCCGTCGACTACGCCGGTTTGCAGCGAGGTATAGATCTCGCCGAACGGAATCGGCGTCGGCACCGCGCCCATGTAGCGCAAGGTGCTGACGAAATTCTTCACCGGCAGCACCCGCAGCTTGATGCCTTTGAGTTCGGCGACGCTGCGCACCGGATTCTTGGTGAAGACATTGCGCGCGCCGAGCGAATGCGCCCAGCCCAGCACCTGTACGCCGATGCGGTCGACCATGAGCTTGCTCAGCACGGCGCCCGCCTTGCCGTCCAGCGCGCGTGCCGAATGGTCGAGGCCGGTGAACAGATAGCCCATGTCGAGTACGCCGATTTCCGGCACCGTGGTGGACCAGATCGACGAGCCAGAAATCATCATGTCGACGCTGCCGATGCGCACCTGGTTGACGACGTCGGACTCCTTGCCGAGCTGGTCGCTGGGAAAATAATTGACGACGATCTTGTTGCCGACGGCGTTTTTCAGGTTCTGGGCGAAGCGGCTATACCAGACATAGTGCGCGGAGTTGGCGTCGAGCGGCAACGTGGACGACATGCGCAGGGTGACCAGCGGCTTGTCCTGGGCAAAGGCGAGATTTCCCGGCAGCGCCGCGGCGGTGCCGATGGCCAGGCCGGCCTTGAGAAACTGCCGTTTGGATGCATTGGTGCTGTTCATCATGTCTCCTGTGGTTTTATCGGAACCTGCGTTGATTACGTCTGATGCCTGTCCATTCCCGTCCGCTGCGCGGTCTCTGCCTGCTTACTCCTTCGCAAACGGCGTTTCCGGCATGCCTGCGACGCCGGGGTCGAGCGTCCAGACCAGCCCGGCGCCGACATCCTCAGGCAACGCGTTGAGGCTGATGCTGGTGACGATCATGGTCTTCAGATCGTCGCCGCCGAAGGCGCACATGGACGGCTTTTTCACCGGCAGTTCAATCACGCGGTCGAGCTTGCCGGCCGGCGTGAAACGCAGCAGACAAGCACCGTCGTTGGCGCACGACCAGTAGCAACCGTCGACATCCATCGCCGCGCCATCGGGCCGGCCACGATGGTCATTGAGATCGGCGAACACGCGGCGGCGCGACGGCGTGCCGCTGGCGATGTCGTAGTCGAACGCCCAGATCAGCCGGCGCGACGGATGCGAGTCGGACAGATACATGGTCTTGCCGTCGGGCGACCAGGCCAACCCGTTTTGCACGATCAATTCATCCACGACCGGCGCCGACAAACCCGCGCCGTCATAGCGGTACAGCTTGCCGTCGGCGCGCGCGAGCGACATGTCGAGACACATGACGCCGCTCCAGAAGCGGCCCTGGCGATCGCAACGGCCGTCGTTGAAGCGCTGGTCGGCTTGCAGACCGGCGGGTGAGCCAAGCTTGTCCAGTTGTGCGTTGCCGTCGTCCGCCAGACGCACGCGAAAGATGCCGCTGTGCATGCCTGCGATCAGGCCGCCATCCGTATCGGGTGCGATGCAGGCCACCATTTCCGGCAGTTGCCATTGCCGGTAAACACCGGCGGCGCTCTGACGGCAAATCAACTTGCGCGGAATGTCGACCCAGTACCAGGCCGCCTGTGCGGCGTGCCAGAACGGGCTTTCCCCGACGTCGTAGCGGTTGTCGTTGAGCGGCAATATCGACATTGTGCTTACCCTTGTCATTCGTATTGCGGACCGGCCAGGATGAATGGCCCGCCCTGGAAGTTGCCCGCATCGTCGGCTGCCGGCCAGGCTCCACCGAAGGGAAAGCGTTCGGCAAACGGATCGGCGCTGTCGCGCGCGACAAAGCCCAGATGGCCGGCTTTGCTGTTGTCCCACCAATTGATGCGGTTGTCGGAGACGCCATAGACGATGGTGTGGCCGACGCGCGGCGCGAACAAGGCGCAGCGCACCAGTTCGACGAAATCGTCGTAGCTCAGGTAGGTCGCCAGCATGCGCGCATTGCGCGGTTCCGGAAAACATGAGCCGATGCGCAGGCACACCGTTTCCACGCCGAAGCGATCGAAGTAATAGCGCGACAGCGATTCGCCGAAACATTTGCTCAGGCCGTACAAGCCGTCGGGACGCAGCGGACTGTCGGCATCGATACGCTCGGTAGTCGGGTAATAGCCGACCGCGTGGCTGGAACTGGCGTAAATCACACGCCGGATGCCGCGCTTGTGCACGGCTTCATACAAGTTATAGGTGCCCTGGATATTGGCGTGCATCAGTTGCTCGAACGGCGCCTCCAGCGAGCGGCCGCCGAAGTGCAGCACGGCGTCGACGCCTTCCAGCATGTCGTATACCGCCGCCTTGTCGGCCAGATCGCAGACGACGGCTTCTTCCCCGGCCTGGGCTGCGCCGGGATCGCTGAGGTCGGACAGGCGCAGCACTGCGGTCCACGGTTTGGCATGCTGGCGCAACACCTGGCCAAGATTGCCGGCGGCGCCGGTCAGCAACAGGCGCCGGAAAGGCTTGGCGGACTGCGCCGGATGGTCTTGCGGATTGCTCATGTCGATGAATCGTCTCAGGTTGGACAACGAGGGCTGAGGATGCCGGCGTCCGATCCCTGCCAGACGATAACCGGGCAAAGGCGACGCCGAAGCTGACCGGCCAGGCTGGTCGTTCAGCAAACCAGATACAACGAAACCGCTGACGCGCCGCCGGAACCGCAACGGCCGCGCGGGATGCTTAGCTGCTGAACCGTGTGAAAGTGGGCATGGCGTGTCTCCGATGATGTCATTATTTTTAATTGACAGTCATCGTACAACATGAAAATTCTCAGCGCAAGAAGATTTAGCGAGGACTATTTTTCATCTGCGGTGACATCCATCATGGTAAAGAAACTGCCTTGCAGCCCTTGTCGTTACTGGGTTGCGCAGCCTGCGGAACAATGTCGACATGTCATCCGATGACTGATGACAATTTGTACACATACGACGCACAAGCAAGCTTCACCCACCTGGCCCGCACATGCGTGGATTACAGTTCGCCGCATGGAAACCAAGCACAGTTGATCCCGTCACCCTTCATTGCCAAAACCGCTTGCTTGCGGTTTTACCCCGCACTAGACTTTGTTTACCGATCGGTACAAAAGTGCATTCAAACAGCACATCATCGCCAGCAGTCCACAACTTACTTAAAGGTGCCCCATGACGACGACCCGCCCTCCGCTTCCACCCTTCACCCGCGAAACCGCCATCCAGAAAGTCCGCGCCGCCGAAGACGGCTGGAATACCCGCAACGCCGAAAAAGTCTCGCTGGCTTATACGGCGGACAGTCGCTGGCGCAACCGCGCCGATTTTCTGCAAGGCCGCGAAGCGATCGTCGCCTTCCTCGCCAAGAAATGGGTGCGCGAACAGGAATACCGCCTGATCAAGGAATTATGGGCCTTCGACGGCAACCGCATTGCGGTGCGCTTCGCCTACGAATGGCACGACGATTCCGGCAACTGGTTCCGTTCCTACGGCAATGAGAACTGGGAGTTCGACGAGAACGGCCTGATGCGCGTGCGCCATGCCTCGATCAACGATCTGCCGATCAAGGAAAGCGACCGCAAATTCCATTGGGACCAGGCGGCCCCGCGCCCGGCGGATCATCCTGGCCTGAGCGACTTGGGACTGTGATGAAGGCGATGCGCGCACGATGAGCGATGCAACAGCAACAACGACGACGCAACGCGAGGAATTGATCCCGGTGCTGGCGGAAATCTTCCGCGCCTACGGCTACGAAGGCGCCAGCCTGGCGCGCATCACCGAAGGCACCGGGCTGGGCAAGGGCAGCCTGTACCACGCCTTCCCGGGCGGCAAGGAAGAAATGGCGAACGCGGTCTTGCGCCATATCGACGGCTGGTTCCAGCGCGAAGTGTTCGCGCCGCTGCGCGAGACCACGGACGCCATCGCCGGTATCGATCGCATGTTCGACGAAGTAAAGCGCTACTTCCTGTCGGGCCGCAAGGTGTGCCTGGTGGGCGTGTTTGCGCTGGTCAACGTACGCGACCGCTTTGCCGACAAGGTCAGGGATTATTTCGTCGACTGGGCTGCGGCGCTTAACGCCGCGCTGTTGCGTAGCGGCAGGGATGAGGCGGAAGCCGCCGGCCTGACCGAGGAAATCCTGGCCGGCATTCAGGGAGCATTGGTGCTGGCGCGCGCGATCGACGATCCTGCCGTCTTTGTGCGCACGCTGGATCGCCTGCAGCGGCGGCTGCAGGCTGACCGCTAGGCGCCGAGGTCGGCCAGCGGATGCTGCGCCGCCGGCCACGGGTCGGCGAAGAAGCCTTCCACCCATTGCGGCGTGGCGTCGGCCAGGCGTGCCGGGTTCCATTTCGGCTTCTGGTCCTTTTCCACGATCAGCGCGCGGATGCCCTCGACGAAATCGGGACGGGCGGCGCAATGCAGCGACGCGACCAATTCCAGGCGGAATACGTCGGCCAGCGACATGTGCCGCACGCGCTGCTGCAAGGCCAGCGACAGGCATGCCGAACCGGGCGCGCCGGCCGCCAGCGTGGCGGCGGCTTTTTGCAGCCACGGATTGTCGCTCTTGAGCGCGAGGATGGCGTCGACGATGTCCGGCACGGTCTGGCCGCTGCACAATGTATTGATCAGATCGAAGTTCTCGCGCAAGGCCGACGGCGCAAAAGCCACATCGGCGGCGACTTCGCTTTCGGCCTTCTGCAACGCGCGACCCAGCAAGGCCTTGTCGTCGCCCTCGCCCCAATTCTGCAATTGCAGGGATTCGACGACTTTTTGCTTGTCCGCATGCGCGATGCGGTAATCGGCCAGCTTGGTGAATTTGGCGTCTTCGGCGTTCATCGAGGCGCCGGTCAGCGCCAGGAAAGCGCCGAGCTTGCCCGGCACGCGGCTCAGGAACCAACTGCCGCCGACGTCGGGATACAGGCCGATGCTGATTTCCGGCATGGCCAGGCGCGAACGCTCGGTGACCACGCGATGGCTGCAACCGGCCATCAGGCCGATGCCGCCGCCCATGACGATGCCGTGGCCCCAGCACAGGATCGGTTTCGGATAGGTGTGGATTTCGTAGTCGAGACGATATTCGTGCTCGAAGAATTCCGCCGCGTAGCGATTGGCGCGAATGTCGTCGCGCTCGGGCGAGGCATGGTGCTCACGCATGGTGCGGTACAACTGCTGCAGGTCGCCGCCGGCGCAAAAGGCTTTTTCGCCCTGGGCTTGCAGCAGCACCATGGCGATGCCGGCATCCGCCGCCCACTGCCGCAATTGCGGCGTCAACAAATGCACCATGCCGAGCGACAGCGCATTCAAGGTTTTTTCGGAAGCCAGCGTGGCGACGCCGATGCGGCGGCCGTTTTGCGTGGCCAGTTCTTCAAACAAAACCGGTTGGCTCATGGGGGTCCTGATCGTCTCTGATGTTTTTTGCCGGACTCGCCGGCCTCGTGAGCCGGAAGGTCCATGTTGTATCAATTCAATGAAGCAAGCCGATAGGCCGGATTCTGTTACGACGGTTGCCCGTTATGACAGCCATTCCTCTAGGCGCTGGATTGCTCCAGCGCTCAAGCTTCCTACCCGCACGCTCCGCGAGCCGCCTCAATGCGTGCCTATTTGGAATTGCTCCGGGTGGAGGTTACCGCGTTTCACCGTAACTTAATACGCTCGTCTCTGTGGCCCTGTTCCTCGCCTTATACCTTGCGGCTTTCAGCGGACGGCCGTTAACCGTCACCCTGCTCTGTGGAGTCCGGACCTTCCTCCCGCCACCGCATTACGCGATGGCCAGCGGCTGTCTGGCTTGCTTCGGCCGTCATTGTACCTCAGCCGCCTGCCGGACCGGAGAGGCTCGCCGCACAAACAGTTTATGAATATCCAACGTTTTCGCTTCAGAGGCGCCGTCTTATTGTCGATAATCGGCCTGATAGCAGCGCCGTCGCCGGCATTGAACATTGAACGGTCCGGCCTACACCATCTATCAGGCGCAGGACGGAAAATGGGTCCCGATACAAAGCTTCGGCAGCAAGTAAGCGAGTAGACAAGCAGCCGCTGGCCGTACACGGCGCATCCACCATGCCGATTTGGCATGCGACAGGTAAACCGGAATTGCGTATAGTTGAAATTTCGAATCGGCAACATCCCCGCATCACAGGAAAAGGCAATGCATATCTGCGTATTAGGCGCCGGCATCATCGGCGTCACATCGGCTTATCGCCTGCTGCAAGACGGCCACGATGTGACCTTGCTGGACGCGCGCCCCGAGGCTGGCGCCGGCACCAGCCTGGGCAACGGCGCCCAGTTGAGCTACTCCTATGTCGCGCCGCTGGCCGATCCGTCGGTATGGACGCACTGGCCGCATTACCTGTTCAGCGCCGATTCGCCGCTGACCCTGAAACCTCAACCCGATCCCGCACAATGGCGCTGGCTGTTCAAGTTCCTCGGCGCCTGCAATGCCGGGCGCGTACAGCGCACCACCATCGAATTGCTGCAACTGGCCTTCTACAGCCGCGACGAACTCAGGCAAGTACAGCAGGTTGCGCCATTCGATTTCAGCCATCGCACCGCCGGCAAACTGGTGATGTACACCGACCCGGCAGGTCTGGCGTCGGCGCGCCGGCAAGTCGCCTTCCAGGCGCAGCATGGCTGCGAACAGGAAGTCATCGACGCCGACCGCTGCATCGAGATCGAACCGGCGCTGGCCAACGCCAGCCGCCATTGGGCCGGCGGCGTATATACGCCGAGCGAAGAAGCTGGCGACTGCGCCCAGTTCTGCCTGGGCCTGGTGAAAATCATGCAGGCCCAGCGCGGTTTCCGCTTCCTGCCGTCCACCACGATCACGCAAGTGAAAATGAACGATGGCGCCATCCGATCGGTGCAGGCCGGCGCGGACAGGATATCGATCGACGCCGACGCCTTCGTGCTGGCGCTCGGCGCGGAGAGCGCGACGTTTGCGCGCCAGGCCGGTTTCACCTTGCCCTTGTATCCGCTCAAGGGCTACAGCATCACGGTGCCGCTCGACGACGCCGGCGCGCAGGCAGCGGCGCCGCAAGTATCGATTACCGACATCGCGAAAAAAATCGTCTACGCGCGCCTAGGCAATCGCCTGCGCGTGGCCGGCCGCGTCGAACTGGTCGGCATGGACAAACGCATTCCCCAACGCGCCATCGACGAACTGACGGACGGCGCCAACGAACTGTTCCCCGGCAGCATCGGCGCAGGCAATGCCGCACGCTTGTCGCCGTGGGCAGGCTTCCGTCCCGCCACGCCGAGCGGCGTACCCATCATCGGCGCCTCGCCGGTCAGGAATCTATACCTCAACATCGGCCACGGCGCGCTCGGCTGGACGCTGGCCTGCGGCAGTGCCGCCATGCTGGCCGCACAGATCGGCGACCGCAAAACGGCCATCGACGACGCGCCGTTCCGCTACGCACGCTAAGCCCGGCACAATCGCCGTAATCCGAATACCATATCCCGATTCATCAATAACGATATGGAGACCGGAATGCGGGAAAATACTCTGCGCCAACTGTTCGCACAAAAGAAACTGGCACTCAACGGCTGGGCGTCCATCGGCAATTCCTTCCTGGCCGAAGTGATCGCCGATTGCGGCTACGACGCCGTCACGGTCGACCTGCAACACGGCCTGTTCTCGGTCGAGTCGGCGGTGCCGATGCTGCAGGCCATCTCCACCACCAAGGCCGTGCCGCTGGTGCGCTGTTCCGAAAACAGCCTCGGCGAAATCAACAAGCTGCTCGACGCCGGCGCCTACGGCGTGATCTGCCCGCTGATCAACACCAGGGAAGACGCCGAACGCTTCGTGCGCGCCTGCCATTACTCGCCGCGCGGCGGCCGCAGCTACGGTCCGGCGCGCGGCGTACTGTATGGAGGCAAGGACTATTTCGAACATGCCAACCGCACCGTGCTCACGCTGGCGATGATCGAAACCCGGCAAGGCCTGGACGCTGTCGAAGACATCCTCGGCGTGCCCGACCTCGACGGCATCTTCATCGGCCCCAGCGACCTCGCCATCGAACTTGGCCTGGCGCCCGATGCATGGAGCCACGACAAGCTGGATCAGGCGATCAAACATCTCATCGCGACATCGCATGCACACGGCAAATATGTCGGCATTTTTTGCGGCTCGGTAGACATGGCAGAACGCATGAAAGCCTACGGCGTCGACATGCTCACACCGGGCACCGATGTCCAGTTGCTGCGTGCGGAAACCAGTCGCCGGCTCGATATCCTGCGCGGCTGACGCGCCGTCGTCGTGCTGCTGTCCCGCCGGGATGGCAGCCGCTCCCTCCGCCACATTGCAAGAGAAAACCCGGAATTCATTTTTATTCGATATATAAATCGTAAGCCACGCAACGCGTCATGGTAATTATTTTATTTTTCGGACGAAAAACAGGTTTTTGAGAATTATCCTATTTCAGCCTCATGCTGTAACTCGCATAATCGCTACCCGTACATCGATGACTGGCTAGCTCGTCTTGAGTTCGCGCCTCGTCATTGCAAGGGAACGAAGGGGAAACATCATGACGCCATCAAGGAAACATGCATTACCGGCTGCGGCAGCCATGCTGTCCGTCGCCATGCTGCTGAGCAGTTGTACAGACAAGAATCTGATCGACAACCTTGCGCCCGCAGCCGCGACGCCATCCCATGCTTCATGGGACAGGCTGGCCGACGGCGACGCGCTGCGTGCGGCGGAACAAGCCTACCGAGCCTGCGCACACGAAGCAGCGCTACGCCACTTGCCGGTCCGGGAATTCCCCGAGACCAGCGAACGCGTCACTTATCTCACACAGGACGGCAAGCGCCTCAAGAGATCGGAACAGACCGAAGTCGCCATCGACAACATGCACGTCGACAACGGCTGCACCGCGCGGGTGGTCAAAAGCGTCAGCGTCGACGTGGCGTCGGAGGATACGCACGGCGGCGCCACTGTCGACGAAACCGGCCGCACCGTCGCGCGTGACCTGACAGCGCGCGAGTTGCCTCCCGGTCAGGCCGTGATCCAGCTCGCCATCAGCCGCAAATCGCTGCCCGCGCCGGCTTGTACGCTCATGCGCGACGTCAGCCTGCAAAGCCATTTCATGATGCTCAATTTATGCTGGCACGAAGAACGCCGCGCCGAAGAGGCGCAGCAGGAAGAACTGCTGCCGCTTCCGAAAAAAGCCGCTACGCCGACTCCCTCTTCCTGATTTCCTGACGTGCAAAGCCACGCCTGTTTACTTCTGCGTAACGCGACCGAAAAACGGATAGCCGGGATCGTTGTAACCTGGCGTCGAGGCATGACCCGGCGTCACCAGGCTATCGACCAGCGCTTCTTCTTCCGCCGAAATTTTCAGGTCGACGGCGTCATAATAATCTTCCATTTGCGCCAGCGTGCGCGGCCCAGCAATCACACTGCTGACCGCCGAGTTGGCCAGCACCCACGCCGTCGCGAAATGACCCGGCTTGATGCCGCGCGCGGCACAATGTTCCTGCAGACGCGCGGCGATGGCCAATGATTCTTCTCGGAACTCGGTTTCCAGGATGCGCTTGTCGCCACGCCCTGCACGCGTGTTTTCATCCGGCTTCTGGCCGGGCTTGTACTTGCCGGTCAGCACACCGCGCGCAATTGGGCTGTAAGGCACGACGCCCAGGCCGTAATTGGCGCAGGCCGGCAGAATTTCCACTTCCGGCATGCGGTTGAGCAGGTTGTAATACGGCTGGCATACCAGCGGCAACGGCACGTTGTTCTTTTCGCACAGGCGCACGATCTCGGCGATGCGCCAGCCGCGGAAATTGGACACGCCGAAACCACGGATCTTGCCGGCGCGGATCAGGTCGCCCAGGGATTGCACGGCTTCTTCCAGATTCTCTTCGTGGAAGTCGCGATGCATGTACAGCACGTCCAGATAATCGGTGTCCAGGCGGCGCAGGATGCTTTCGGTTTCGCTGACGATCCAGCGGCGCGAATAATGCGAACGGTTCGGCGCATCGCTCATGACGTTGCCCAGCTTGCTCGCCAGCACCCAGTCATGGCGCTGGCCTTGCAACAGCTTGCCGACCATTTCTTCCGATTTTCCTTTCGTATAGACATCGGCGGTGTCGATGAAATTGACGCCATGCTCGCGCGCCGACGCCACGATGCTGCGCGCTTCGTCGATCGCGGTCTGGTCGCCGAACATCATGGTGCCCAGGCACAGGGCCGAGACTTTCAGGTTGCTTTTGCCGAGGCGTCGATATTGCATGATGAGTCTCCGTTCTGGGTGAGGTGAGATCGAAGTCGACGATTCTAGCGCCTTGCGGCAAATCCCGCCGAAGGCCGGCAAATGCGTCGACAGGTCAAAGCAGCGGCGCTTCTTCCTCCAGCCAGCGGCGCTTGTCGCGCAGCGGCGGCGCGCCGAACATGCGGCTGTATTCGCGGCTGAACTGCGAAGAACTTTCATATCCTACCGTCTGCGCCGCGATCGCCACGCTGACGTCGTCGGCCAGGATCAGGCGGCGCGCTTCCTGCAGCCGCAGGTTCTTCTGGTATTGCAACGGGCTCATCGCCGTCACCACCTTGAAATGATGATGCAGCGACGACACGCTCATGTGCACGTCGCGCGCGATGTCGTCCACGCGCAGCGGCAGCGTGAAGCTTTCCTTCATCAGGCGGATGGCCTTGGCGATGCGGTTCATCTGGCTGTCCTGCAGCACGGTCTGGCGCAGCAAGGCGCCCTGGCCGTTCATCAGCAGGCGGTACAGGATTTCGCGCTTGATCATGGGCGCCATGATGGGAATGTCGCGCGGCGTTTCCAGCAGGCGCAACAAGCGCAGCACCGCATCCAGCAAGGTGGTGTTGAGCCGGTTGACGAACAGGCCGCGCGAGGCGTCGGAAGGGATCCCCTGCGGCAGGTTTTCATCGCCGATCAGCGCGCCGATCTCCTTGGTGTCGAGGTCCATGCGCAAGCCCAGATAAGGCTCTGCCGGGCTGCTGGTCGTCACCTTGCCCACCATCGGCAGGTCCACCGACGACACCAGATAATGCATGGGGTCGTAATCGTAGATGTCGTCGCCGACATACAGACGCTTGGAACCCTGGGCGATCACCGCGAACGCCGGCTTTTGCACGGCATGCTTGGGGCCCTGGGGATTGACGATGCGGTGGATGGCGACGCCGTCGATCGCTGTTTCCAGCGAGCCTTCCGTCCCCTCCGTCAAGCGCGATATCAGCGTGACCAGCTCGCGCTGCGCTGCCTGCAATCTGGCGTCGGCATCGGCGTCGGCATGCAGCACCGCGACGGACGGCCCCGGCGCTGCCGGCGCGCAGGCATAGTCGAGGTCGGCGGGAATGTCGTTCAGATCCATGGCGGTTCGGGATGAGGGAGGAGATGTCCAGCTTACTCCAGATTCCCGACTTGCCTGAATCTCCATCGCAGACACCTGGAGAAATAGGCAAATAATCAGGAGAATTAGGTATCCAAGCCGTGTGCTTGAACCGGATTTCCGTTGCCCTTGTTCCTTGAAACCAAAACTGTGCGATCCGGCCTTGCATTCCAACATCCGTTTTGGACATTCGCCAAAAGGCCTTTTCCAGCCTGTTTCGCGAAGCTGTTCAAGTTGCCCGCTCGCGTTCCTGCAATCAGATTGCTTGAGCGAATTCGACCACTGAACAAGCCAGGCAACGCGAGCCGCGTTTCGGCCAGACTATCGGCAAAACTGCCCGATTCACCGATACATTGGAGAATCAGGCAAATAATCGACAGCTTTCAGCAAACGAAAATTGCTGCACTGCGCGCATAATCTCATCCGAGTTTCAGACTGTCTGTCGGGCAGCATCATCGACCATCAAAGACAGTGCATCACAAAACCGCCGGCGACCGCTGCGAGCGTTCGCATCGAAGTCCCGGCTCTCCAGCAACTTTCCAGACATTGACTTGACGACTGCCGGCTCTGCCGGCGGAAGGTCCCGCCGCTTTTTATCGCAGCGGCGGCGATTGATTTCACTTCTGATCCGACAACGAAAGCGCACATGTACCGATCGGCATCCCTCGCATGCGTAAAAACAGCGACGCGCCTGAATACAGGCGCGTCGCTCCATGGCACGACAAAAGCAGGCTTAGAACACGCTTTCGGCGATGTTGTGCTGTTCGATGACGGCGCGGATGGTGTTGCTTTCCGGCTTGGTGGCGAAATGGCATTCCTTGGCTTCGGCGCCGATGCCGCCCTGGCAGCCCTTTTGCAACGGGCAAGTGGCGAACAGTTCGGCAACCCAGTCAACGAAGGCGCGCACCTTGGGCGAAAGATGGCGGTTGTGCAGGTAGACTACCGAAATCGGCATCGGCACCGGCTTCCATTGCGACAGGATTTCCACCAGGCGGCCATCCTCGATATAAGGCTGGATCATGTACAGCGGCGCCTGCACCAGGCCGAAGCCCTGCAAGGCGGACGCCACGTAGGCGTCGCCATCGTTGACCGACAGCTTGCCGGCCATCTTCACCTCGACCGGCGCACCGTCGACCATGAAGTCCCAGTCGATGGTGCGGCCGGTGCGGCTGGAGAAGTAATGCACCGACTGGTGATTCTGCAGATCGTCGATGACATACGGCATGCCATGCCGTTCGAAGTAGATCGGCGAACCGCAGGTGACCGCCTGGAAAGTGCCGATGCGGCGCGCCACCATGCTCGAATCCTGCAGGTCGCCGACGCGGATCACGCAATCGACCGCCTCCTGCACCATGTCGACCGGACGGTCGCTCATGCCCATGACCAGTTCGATATCCGGGTACTTGCTATAGAAATCGCACAGATTGGGCAACAGCAGCAGGCGCCCGATCGATGCCGGCACGTCGATGCGCAAACGCCCTTGCGGGCCGCGCGTGACATTGCGGAACGATGCCTCGGTCTCATCGACCTCGGCCAGGATGCGCACGCAACGCTCATAGTAAGCCGCGCCGTCCGGCGTCAGGCTGATGCGGCGCGTGGTGCGGTTGAGCAGGCGCACCTGCAGCAGGCTTTCCAGTCCCTGGACGATGGTGGTCACCGTGGTGCGCGGCAAATTCAGGTTATCGGCGGCGCGCGTGAAACTGTTGGCGTCGACCACCGCCGTAAAAACCTGCATTGCTTGGAAACGATCCATTTCATTCTCCCTGGCGACAGCGATTCTGTGGCCGAATTTGCCTCAAAACCTGCCACCGATTGTTTTGCAACAAGTGGTTTTTTGCTGCCAAATTGCTATCTTTTGTTGCCATCGAACGGCTTTTCCCGGCTTTGGCACAAGTTCTCGAAACTAATGAAAAACCGCGTCAGCCGTGGCTGGCAGCGTTTTTCGGCAAAACTAATTCGGGTATTTTACGCCGATTGTTCGGAACCGGCGAACAGTGTTGTTGAATTTGATGGCTTTATCCGCCCCCATGCTGTGCCGCACAATCCGCTTCAACTTAGCGAATCCGGCTTTAACGGCCGCGACCACATCATGGAAGTCGAACAAGCTTCAACCGTCACCAACTTCACCGTCCCCGGTCCGATCGGCGCTATCCCGGTGCGCCTGTATGAACCGCAGGGACGCGTGAAAACCGGCGACTTGCAGTCGCTGGTGCTGTACTTCCACGGTGGCGGTTTCGTCTCGGGCGGACTCGACGACGCCGACCTGCAAGCGCAATACATTGCGCGCCACAGCCGCGCCGTGGTGTTGTCGGTGGCCTATGCGCTGGCTCCGGCCAAGCCGTTCCCGGCCGCGCCGGAAGACGCCTACGCCGCCGCCTGCTGGGCCGTCAAGAACGCCGGCATGCTGCACATCGATCCGCGTCGCATCGCGGTCGCGGGCGACGACGCAGGCGGCAACCTGGCGGCCAGCCTGACCATGATCACGCGCGACCGCTGCGCCGCGCCGTTCGCCGCGCAAGTGCTGATCAGCCCCATGCTCGATCCCAGCATGACGCTGCTGGGCGACGCCAAGCGCCTGAAGTCGGACATGACCGCCGAAGCCTGCGCCCTGCGCTATCGTCAGTACCTGCCGCAGACCATGCAACGCCTGCATCCCTACGCCGCGCCGCTGGAAGCCAGCCGCCTGGCGGGATTGCCGCCGGCCTTCATCGCCACCGCCGAATGCGACGTGCTGCACACCGAAGCGGAAAAATACGCTGCCGCACTGATCCGCGCCGGCGTGCATACCCAGGTGGCGCGCTTTGCCGGGCTCACGCACGGCGCGCTGCGCACACATATTCCGCTGCTCAAAGAAATCGTCGAATTCCTGCGCCGCCGCTTCAGTGCGACCGGTTCAGCCCCTACCAATCTTGCCTTCCAACCTTCCTAATGAGGTCCATCATGTCCAGCAACTTCACCTTGCGCAATCGCTACATCGTCACCGCGGCAGCCCTTGCCGTCATCGCCATCGCCGTCGCCGGCACCCTCTCGGCCATCGGCGTCGACTCCACCGCCAACGCGCAACAGGCGCCGCAAGCCGCCGGCGTCGACGTCGCCGAAGTCATCAGCAAACAGATCACCGACTGGCAGCAATATTCCGGTCGCCTGGAAGCCGTCGACCGCGTCGAAATCCGTCCGCTGGTATCCGGCACCCTGACCGCCGTGCACTTCAAGGACGGCGCGCTGGTCAAGAAAGGCGAGGTGCTGTTTACCATCGACCCGCGTCCTTACGCCGCCGAAGTCGCCCGCGCGCAAGCGCAACTGGCCGGCGCCGAAGCCCGCGCCGCCTACACCGCATCGGACGTCGCGCGCGGCCAGCGCCTGCTGGGCGACAACGCGATCGCCCGCCGCGACTATGAAGAGAAGCAAAACGCCGCGCGCGAAGCCGCCGCCAACGTCCAGGCGGCCCAAGCCGCGCTGCGTTCGGCCAAGCTGAATCTGGAATACACCCAGATCGTGGCGCCGGTCGCTGGCCGCATCTCGCGCGCCGAAGTCACCATCGGCAACATCGTCTCGGTCGGCTCCAGCACGCCGCCGCTGACCACGCTGGTGTCGGTGTCGAAGATGTACGCCGCGTTCGACGTCGATGAGCAAAGCTTCCTCAAGTACGTCAATCCCGCCCGTGCAAAAGGCGCGCAAGTGCCGGTCTACCTCGGCCTGGCCAATGAAGACGCTTACTCGCGCGAAGGCAAGGTCGGCTCGGTCGACAACCGCCTCGACACCTCGTCCGGCACCATCCGCGTGCGCGCCGTGTTCGACAACGCCGACGGCCAGTTGGTCCCGGGCCTGTACGCCCGCATCCGCCTCGGCGGCGGCGCGCCGCGCGAGGCCCTGCTGATCGATGAAAAAGCCATCGGCACCGACCAGGACAAACGCTTCGTGCTGGTGCTCGACAAGGACAACCATGCCACCTACCGTCAGATCCGCGTCGGCGCCAATCAGGACGGCTTGCGCGTAGTCGAAAGCGGCCTCAAGAGCGGCGAGCGCATCGTCGTCAACGGCCTGCAACGCATCCGTCCGGGCGACACCGTGGCGCCGACCGTGGTGCCGATGATCAAGGTTGCCGACACTACCGCACCGGCCAAGTCCGACAAGAGCAAGGTTTGACGGCAAGTCCTGAAAGCGCGGCTTTAAAAGATCGCATCAAAAGATCGCTTCAAAAGATTATTAACGGGGAATTCCCATGAATATTTCAAAATTCTTTATCGACCGCCCGATTTTTGCGGGCGTGCTGTCGATACTGCTGCTGCTGGCCGGGGTGTTGGCCATGTTCCAGCTTCCCATTTCCGAATACCCGGAAGTGGTGCCGCCGTCGGTGGTGGTGCGCGCGCAGTATCCCGGCGCCAACCCGAAAGTCATCGCCGAAACCGTGGCCTCGCCGCTGGAAGAGCAGATCAACGGCGTGGAAAACATGCTGTACATGCAATCGCAGGCCAATAGCGACGGCAACCTGACCATCACCGTCAACTTCCGTCTCGGCGTCGATCCCGACAAGGCCCAGCAACTGGTGCAGAACCGCGTTTCGCAAGCCCTGCCGCGCCTGCCTGAAGACGTGCAGCGCCTCGGCGTGACGACCATCAAGAGTTCGCCGACGCTGACCATGGTGGTCCACCTGATCTCGCCCGACAATCGCTACGACACCACCTACCTGCGCAACTACGCCGTGCTGAACGTGAAAGACCGTCTGGCGCGCATCCAGGGCGTGGGCGAAGTCGGCCTGTTCGGCTCGGGCAACTCGCCATGCGCGTCTGGCTCGATCCGAACAAGGTGGCGCAACGCGGCCTGACCGCCAGCGATGTGATCAAGTCGATTCGCGAACAAAACGTGCAGGTGGCCGCCGGCGTGATCGGCGCATCCCCAAGTTCGCCCGACGTGCCGGTGCAATTGTCAGTCAACGCGCAAGGCCGCCTGAAGACCGAGGAAGAGTTCCGCGACATCATCTTGAAGAGCGCGCCGGACGGCGCCGTCACCAAGCTGGGCGATGTCGCCCGCGTCGAGCTGGCCGCCTCCGAATACGGCCTGCGCTCGCTGCTGGACAACAAGCCGGCGGTAGCGATCCCGATCTTCCAGGCCCCTGGCGCCAATGCGCTGGACGTCTCGACACAGGTGCGCGCGGCGATGAAGGACCTGGCCAAGGACTTCCCGGCATCGGTGGAATACCGCATCGTCTACGACCCGACCCAATTCGTGCGCGCCAGTATCGAAGCGGTGGTGCACACCCTGCTCGAAGCGATCGCGCTGGTCGTGATCGTCGTGATCATCTTCCTGCAAACCTGGCGCGCATCGATCATCCCGCTGCTGGCCGTGCCGGTGTCGATCATCGGCACCTTCTCCCTGATGCTGGGCTTCGGTTATTCCATCAACGCACTGTCGCTGTTCGGCATGGTGCTCGCCATCGGGATTGTGGTCGACGATGCCATTGTGGTGGTGGAAAACGTCGAACGGAACATTTCCGCCGGCCTGTCGCCGCGTGAAGCGACCTATCGCGCCATGCAGGAAGTCAGCGGCCCGATCATCGCGATCGCGCTGACGCTGGTGGCGGTGTTCGTGCCGCTGGCCTTCATGACGGGCCTGACCGGCCAGTTCTACAAGCAGTTTGCAATGACGATCGCGATCTCGACCGTGATCTCGGCGTTCAACTCGCTGACCTTGTCGCCGGCGCTGGCTGCGATGCTGCTCAAGGGCCACGGCGCCAAACCTGACTGGCTGACGCGTCAGATGGATCGCTTCCTCGGCGGTTTCTTCATCCGCTTCAACCGTTTCTTCAATCGCGCCTCGGAAGGCTACGGCAAGGGCGTGACCGGCGTGATTTCGCGCAAGGCTTCGGTGATGGGCGTGTACGCCATCCTGCTGGCCGCGACCGTCGGCATCGCCTACATCGTGCCGGGCGGCTTTGTGCCGGGCCAGGACAAGCAATACCTGGTGGCCTTCGCGCAGTTGCCCAACGGCGCCTCGATCGACCGCAGCGAAGACGTGATGCGCAAGATGAGCGACATCATGCTCAAGGAACCCGGCGTCGACAGCGCCATCGCCTTCCCCGGCCTGTCGATCAACGGCTTCACCAACAGCTCTTCCGCCGGCATCGTGTTCGTGGGCCTGAAACCCTTCGAGGAACGCAAGAGCAAGGAACTGTCGGGCAACGCCATCGCCATGTCGCTCAACAAGAAATTCGGCGGCATCAAGGAAGCCTTCACCGCCGTGTTCCCGCCGCCGCCGGTGATGGGCCTGGGTACGCTGGGCGGCTTCAAGATGCAGATCGAAGACCACGGCTCGGTCGGCTACGCCGAACTCGACGCCGCGGCGCAAGCCTTCATGAAGGCCGCCGCCAAGGAGCCTGCGCTCGGTCCGATGTTCTCCAGCTACCAGATCAACGTGCCGCAACTGGACGTCGACCTCGACCGCGTGAAAGCCAAGCAGCTCGGCATTCCCGTGACCGATGTGTTCAACACCATGCAGATCTATCTGGGCTCGCTGTACGTCAACGACTTCAACCGTTTCGGCCGCGTGTATCAGGTGCGTGCCCAGGCCGATGCGCCGTTCCGCGCCACGGCCGACGACATCGGCATGCTCAAGACCCGCAATTCCGCCGGCGAGATGGTGCCGCTGTCTTCGGTGGTCAAGGTCAAGCCGACGTTCGGACCTGAAATGGTGGTGCGCTACAACGGCTTCACCGCTGCCGACATCAACGGCGGCCCGGCCCCCGGCTACTCGTCGGACCAAGCCGAGAAAGCCGCCGAACGCGTGGCCGCCGCCACCCTGCCGCGCGGCGTGCGCTTCGAATGGACCGACCTGACCTATCAGAAGATCCTCGCAGGCAATGCCGGCGTGTGGGTATTCCCGATCAGCGTGCTGCTGGTGTTCCTGGTGCTGGCTGCGCTGTATGAAAGCCTGACCCTGCCGCTGGCCGTGATCCTGATCGTGCCGATGAGCATCCTGGCGGCCCTGACCGGCGTCTGGCTGACCAAGGGCGACAACAACATCTTCACCCAGATCGGCCTGATGGTGCTGGTGGGCCTGTCGGCGAAGAACGCGATCCTGATCGTCGAATTCGCCCGCGAACTGGAACTGCAAGGCAGCACCGTGATCCGCGCCGCCATCGACGCCAGCCGCCTGCGCCTGCGTCCGATCCTGATGACTTCGATCGCTTTCATCATGGGCGTGGTGCCGCTGGTGACGTCCACCGGCGCCGGTTCGGAAATGCGCCACGCGATGGGCATCGCGGTGTTCTTCGGCATGCTGGGCGTGACGCTGTTCGGTCTGTTCCTGACGCCGGTGTTCTATGTGCTGCTGCGTAGCATCGGCGGCGGCAAGAAGCTGCACACCGCGCACAAGCACGAAGCGCCGCTGACTAGTGGAACACATGTTGCTGCGGCCGATCCGCACGACGGCCGTTGATCCGGTCAATGAGCAAAGGAAAATAAAATGAATACACGCACAATCAACAGCCTCGGAGGCCTGGGCGGCAAGCTGCTCAAGCCCGCCAGGATAGGTTCGGCCCTGCTGGCGGCAATGCTGGTGCTGGCAGGCTGCTCGGTGGCGCCGACTTACGAACGCCCCGCCGTCGACACCTCGGTCGCCTTCAAGGAAGCCGCCGACGCCAAGGCCGCATCCGACTGGAAGACCGCGCAACCGGCGGAAGAACTGGCGCGCGGCGAATGGTGGAAAATCTTCAACGATGCAGGCCTTAATGCTCTGGAAGCCCAGGCGCTCGACGCCAACCAGAACCTGAAGGCCGCCGCAGCCCGCTTGAGCCAGTCGCGCGCGCTGCGCCAGGACGCCCGCTCCGGTTTGTTCCCGCAAATCGACGCCGGCTTCGGCGCGACCCGCCAACGCCAGTCGCCCGCTTCGCAAAACCTGCCGGCCGACGCCAACACTTCGCCGACCACCTTGTGGCGCGCCCAGCTCGGCGTGTCGTATGAAGCCGACCTGTTCGGCCGCGTCGCCTCCACGGTCGACGCCGCCACCGCCGACGCGCAGCGCAGCGAAGCGCTGTTCCAGTCGGTGCGTCTGGCGCTGCAAGCCGACGTCGCGCAACAGTATTTCCTGCTGCGCGAACTCGATGCCGAGCAAGAGTTGTACAGCGGCACCGTCGAACTGCGCGCGCAATCGCTGAAGCTGGTCCAGCGCCGCTTCGATGAAGGCGACATCAGCGAAGTCGATGTCGCCCGCGCCAAGTCGGAACTGGCATCGGCGCAATCGGAATCCTTCGGCATCGCGCGCCAGCGCGCCAACGCGGAACATGCGCTGGCGATCCTGCTGGGCAAGACGCCGGCCGAGTTCTCGTTCACGCCGCAACCGTTGTCGCGCCTGGCGATCAGCATCCCGCCCGGCCTGCCGTCGGAACTGCTGGAGCGCCGTCCCGACATCGCCGCCGCCGAACGCGCCATGGCTGCCGCCAATGCGCGCGTCGGCGTGGCGCGCTCGGCCTGGTTCCCGCGTCTCGACCTGACCGGCGGTCTCGGTTATGAGTCGGCCAAACTGGGCGACCTGTTCAACTGGTCCAGCCGCACCTTCCTGCTCGGCCCGCTGGTCGGCACCGCGCTGACCTTGCCGATCTTCGACGGCGGCCGCCGCGAAGCCGGCGTCAACCGCGCCCGCGCCGCGTATGAAGAAGACGTCGCCAACTATCGCCAGACCGTGCTCACGGCCTTCCGCGAAGTGGAAGACAACCTCGCCAGCCTGCGCATCCTGAGCGACCAGACCAAGGCGCAGGACAATGCGGTGCAGGCATCCAACCGCGCCGCCACGCTGTCGCATGTGCAATACCGCGAAGGCTCGGTCAGCTACTTCGACGTGATCGACGCCGACCGCACCGTGCTGCAACAACAGCGCGCTGCGGTCCAGCTCGACGGCGAACGCGCGCGCTCGACCGTCAACCTGATCCGCGCGCTCGGCGGCGGCTGGCACAACCAGGCGCAAGCGATGGCACCCAGCGACACGCAAGCAAAAAACGACGATATGACCAAGGCTGCCGACAAGGCCGATACAAAAGCCATGTAATGTGTTTCGTCCCCTTGCCGACCGGAGCGGTTGCCCATGCCGAACTGGTCGGCTTTTTTTATTCCCTGTGACTGCGGCGTATTCTGGCTATGATGCAATTGCCGTAGCCGCCAACCATACGCGCAGGCACGATCAACCGAACTCACCCTCCCAGGAGATTTCCATGTCGCTTTCCATGCACCAGGTATCCGTCCCGGTATTCATCCGCTCGTTGAATGTCTTGTCCGCACTGCTCGACAAGGCCGTCGCCCACATCGAGGAAGACAAGCTCGATCCCGAGAGCATTCTCACCGCCCGCCTGTTCGAAGACATGTATCCGCTGACCGCGCAAATCCAGCGCGCCAGCGACGCCGCCAAGTTCGGCGCGGCGCGCCTGGCCGCCGTCCAGCCGCCGAGTTTTGCGGACGAAGAAACCACCTTCCCGCAATTGCAGGAGCGCATCGCCAAGACCATCGCTTTCCTTGAAGAACTGAAACCGGAACAGATCGACGGCAGCGAAGACCGTGAAATCGTCATGAAACTGCGCGACCGCGAAGTCCGCCTCACCGGCCAGTCCTACCTGTTCACGTTCGCGCTGCCGAACTTCCTGTTCCACGTCACGACCGCCTACGACATCCTGCGCCACAAGGGCGTGAAGATCGGCAAGCTGGATTATCTGGGGTTTTAGCCGGCAATAAAAACGGCTCGCGCCGTCCATTGCCGTCGTCCCGGCGAACGCCGGGGCCCAGTGTCGTGGAGACGGCTGATACGACGCTGGGTCCTGACATACGTCAGGACGACAGTGGTGCAGGAGGGCAACAAGGGAAGAACGTTGTCAGGCTTCACTGAACGGACCGAGCGGCGCGAGCCGTTTTTTCATTCGAACGCCATGCCCGCGCGTTGCAACATGCGCCGGCAGCGACTCGACAAATGGAGCAACTGCAATTGCTTGCCGGCCTTGGCGTAGCGCTCCGTCAAGGCTTCCAGCGCCGCGATCGCGGAATGGTCGGCCACGTGCAGGTGGCGGCAATCGACGACGATGCGACGCGGGTCCTGCGCCGGGTCGAACAATTCCTGGAAATGCGCGGCCGAAGCGAAAAACAGGGTGCCGTGCGGAACGTAGGTTTTTTCGCCGTTCGCTGATGCCTCGACATCGGCGCGAATCTCGCGTGCATGCTGCCAGGCGAAATTCAGGGCGGCGATCACGATGCCGCACAACACCGCCACCGCGAGATCGGTGAACACGGTAATCACCGTGACCGCCACGATCATCAGCGCATCGTTGCGCGGCACCTTGCCCAGCACGCGCAGCGATCCCCAGGCAAAGGTCTGCTGCGCCACCACGAACATCACGCCCACCAGCGCCGCCAGTGGAATGCGCTCGATCAGCGGCGACAGGAACAGAATGAACAGCAGGATCATTGCGCCGCTGACCGCGCCCGACAGCCGCGAGCGCCCTCCCGAACCGAGATTGATCATGGTCTGGCCGATCATGGCGCAACCGCCCATGCCGCCGAACAGGCCGGACACGAGGTTGGCGGCGCCCAGCGCCAGGCATTCGCGATTGGGCTGGCCGCGCGTCCCGGTAATGTCATCGGTGAGGTTGAAGGTCAACAGCGTCTCCAGCAAACCCACGACAGCCATCAGCACGGCGTAGGGCGCGACGATGCGCAAGGTTTCCATGGTCAGCGGGACGTCGGGGAAATGGAAAATCGGCAGGTTGCCGGCGATATGCGCCATGTCGCCCAGCGTGCGCGTGGGCAGATGCAGCAACTGGCTGGCGATGCCGACGCCGACGATGGCCGCCAGCGCCGGCGGTATCGCTTTCGTCACGCGCGGCAGCAGATAGACGATCAGCATGGTCACGCCCACCAGCGCCCCCATGATCAGCAACGGCGTTCCCTGCAGCCAATGCGCGCCCGTCGGCGTGGCCTGTTTGAAATGCTCAAGTTGCGCCATGGCGATGACGATCGCCAGTCCGTTGACGAAACCCAGCATCACCGGATGCGGCACCATGCGGACCAGCTTGCCCAGCCGCAGCGCCCCGAACAGCAACATCAGGAGTCCGCTCAGAATCACCGTGAGCAGGAAATATTGCGCGCCGTGTTGCACCACCAGCGCCACGATCACCACCGCCATCGATCCGGCCGCGCCGGAAATCATGCCGGGCCGGCCGCCGAACAAGGCGGTGACGGTGCAGATGATGAAGGCGCCGTACAAACCCATCAGCGGATTAAGCTGCGCCACCAGGGCGAAGGCGATGCACTCCGGCACCAGCGCGAACGATGAGGTCAGGCCCGCCAGGATATTTTTTTGCGCGTCCGCGAACCACGCGTCGCGCAGGGAATTCAGTTTCATCGATTGCCGTCCGTAGTCTGAAGCCGCAGCGACAGACGTCGGCAGCGGCGGCAACGGCGCATGCAATATCCACACCTGCGCCGGCGCAGTGCCGATCGACGACAAACTGTGAATGAACGCGTCAGGAAAGAAGGCGTCGCAAAAAAGCGGGGAAGTCGTGGGAATATTGCATTGTCAGGCAGGAAAGGCCTGCGCCGAAGACAGGCAGAGAAATCCGCCCGCCCGGCATTTTACCGTATCGACGGCGACCTTTCCCGATGGCGCTCAGCGCGCGACGACATACCCCAGTCGCACCACCGTCACACCAGGACCGAGCTGGCGCAGCGACGGCATGACGATGACGCAGTTGTCGTAAGGCGTGACGAACTCGCGCTCGCCTTCGCGGGCGATGACGGTGCCGGCTTTGGCGATGATTTCCATGCCGCGGTAGTCGTCGGCGAATTCAAAATCGTAAGAAGTCGCCACCACCGGTTCGGTGACGCGGAAGAATTGCTGCGTCGGCGGATCGCCCGGCAGCATCAGGGCGCGCAGGTCGCTTTCCGGCATGACGCCGGTGGCGATCATGAAACGGCATGCCGAATCCATCGCCACATCCTTGCTGCGTGCGGAGAAATGCTGGCCGGTCTCGATCAGCAGGGCATTCTTTGCGCTGGCCGGATCGCCGAAACCGGCATAGTCGCGCATGCGCTTGCCGTTGGGATGGCCGACGTCGATGATCACATGTCCCGGCGCGCCGACGTCGGCAGCGAACTGGATGCCTTTTTCCAGCGGGCCGCTGACGATCAGCGGCGGCGCCTCTTCATGCATGGAATGCAGGTCGAGCATGTAATCGACCGTGTCGATGACGGGACGCAACTGGCGCGCGCGGCGCAGTTCGACGCTGTCCTCGGCGCCGTCGAGCCGGGACGGCGACCAGACGCGGTTCATGTCTTCATCGACAAAACGGTTGGCGTCGGGATCGCGCGCATCGAAACGGCGATATGCCTCGACGTTGGCGAAGCCCAGCGTGACGCGCCCTTTCCGGGGACGCAAACCGGCCTGCAGCAGGCGCTCGACGGTGATGGCGCCGCTGACTTCATTGCCGTGCATCAGCGCCAGGATCATTACGTGCGGTCCGGCGACGCCGCTGTCGATGCTGTGTACGTAGTCGACGCCGGTGTTGCCGTCGCGCCATTTGTCGATGTCGGGAAACGCCACCTCGACCGGATAGTGTTTCAATTGTGCGCGTACTTGTTCCAGGGTTTTCATGCAAAAGACTCCAGCTTAAGGTTGTTGGTTGCGGCCCATCCTGCGCCCCAGCGCGACGACCGCGACAAGGCTGATCAGCGCGGTGGCCATGACATAGAAGCTCGGCGCCATCTTGTTCTCCGTGGCCGCGATCATCCAGGTTACGATCAGCGGCGAGAAACCGCCGAACAGCGTGACCGAGAAGTTATAACTCAGTGCAAGACCCGTGCCGCGCGTCTGCGTCGGGAAAATATCCGACAACATCGCCGGGATCGGCCCCAGACAGGCCGCGATCAGCACGCCCACAATGCCTTGCACCAGAATCAGCGTGGTCACGTTCGGCCAGGTGTTCAGCAGCATGAACAAGGGGTAGGAAGTCAGGCCGATGGCCAGCATGGCGATCGTCAGCACGCGGAAACGGCCGTAGCGATCCGACAAGGTGCCGAATACCGGCGCAGTCAGCATCAGCACCAGTCCGGTGATCAATGCACCAATGAAGGACGACGTCGCCGGGATATGCAATTGCTTGAGCGCATAGGTCGGCATGTACAGTTTGTGCACGTAGTTGAAGGCGGTCGCACCGGCCACCACGCCGATGCCGAGCAAGAGCTTCACGCGGTCGCGCACCAACACGGTCGCCAGCGGCGATTTTTCCGCTGTGGAGCGGGCGATTTGCTTGAACTCCGGCGTTTCGTCGATCTGCCTGCGGATATAGATGCCCACCGGCCCCACCAGCAGGCCGAAGCAGAATGCGATGCGCCAGCCCCAGTCGTTGAGTTGCGCCTCGCTCAGATTAAAGCTCAGCAGCGCGCTCACGCCGGCAGCCAGCACCGTCGCCAGACCTTGCGTCGACAACTGCCAACTGGCGAAGAAGCCGCGCCGCTTGGCGTCGGCATGCTCCACCATGAAAGCGGTCGCCGCGCCGAATTCGCCGCCGGTCGAAAAGCCCTGCAGCAGACGCGCAACGATGATGATCAGCGGCGAAGCGATGCCGATCTGCGCGTACGTCGGCGCGAACGCGATCATCGCGGTGCCGACCATCATGATCAGAATCGACGCCGTCAGCGACGCCTTGCGGCCGGCGCGGTCGGCGTAGGAACCGAGCACGATGGCGCCCAGCGGACGGATCACGAACGAGATGCCGAAGGTGCCGACGCTCAGCAGCAGCGAAGTCGTTTCGTCCTGAGTCGGGAAAAACAGCTTGCCGATCACCACCGCAAAGTAGCCGTAGATCAGCAGGTCGTAGAATTCCAGCGCGTTGCCGATGCTGGCGGCGCAAATCTCTTTCCAGGGACTCTTGCGCCTGACTGCCTGCGCGTGGCGTTGTACGGCGGGATGTTGTATGTGTTGCGATTCCGGTTCGACTGACATGCGGCGACTCCCATTCTCTCGTTCCGGCGCTGCAGGCCGGTTATTGTATTGATGTCCGGAACCATCGTTGCCGTGGCCGGGGCACACTGGTTGCGGTGCGCATCGGCATGACGGAAGGCATTCCGGAGACTTGTTGAGAGGGGGAGTATAGTAAGCGCGATTTTTCGCTTATTGCCGTTTCGGCACAGCTTCGTGCTTTTTTCAGCGCCGCTGCGCGGGCTGCGGAATCTGCTCAGTCGACGGCGTCCGACACCACGCCGTCCCAGATGGCGGTGACCAGAGGATTGCCGTTGCCGCGCATGCGATACAGCGAGATATCGAAGTTCACGCGCATCCCGGCGTCGCCGATCACCAGCAAGCGGCGCGCGGCAATATCCTCTTGCAGCAGGCGCTGCGGCAGCCATGCGACGCCGGTCCCGCGCCGCGCCATTTCCAGGATCGCCTCATAGGAGTCGGCCTCGTAGACCATGTGCAACGCAGGCTTGCGCGACAGCCCCGCCAGATGCTTGGCCAATACGCCGCGCAAGGTCAGCGATTGCGAAAAGCCCAGCCACGGCGTCGCCGCCGCGGCGCCGGCAAGGGTCGACAGCTTGAATTTCGGCCGGCCTTTTTTATCGGCGGCGCTGACCGGCAACAGGACTTCGCGCGCCAGCGTCAACGATTCGTAGCGCAGGGGATCGATCAGCAGACGCGTGGTCGGGCTCGAATAGATCAGCAGCAAATCGGCCTCGCCGGCGGCCAGCCGCATGATCACGTCCTGCGCGCCGCCGGTGCTGACGGATACCGGGAAAGGCCCGAAACGCCGATTGATGCTCTCATACCAGTCGGGCAAAAACGTCCGCGCCAGCGTGCGGCCGGTGGCCACGCGCAAGACTTGTTCACGGGGACCGGCATTGTCCTGCAACTGCGCCCTGGCCGCATGCAACACATCCACCGAATGGGAAGCCGCGTCCAGGAACAACTGGCCTGCAGGCGTCAGCGACACCGGGTGCGAACGCACGACGAGTTCGGCGCCGACCCACTGTTCCAGCGCCTTGATGCGCCGGCCGAAGGCCGGATGCGTCACAAAGCGGTTCTCGGCCGCACGCGAAAAACTGCGCGTGCGCGCCAGCTCGATGAAATCTTCCAGCCAAATCAGATGCACCTTGCCGCTCCTCTTCCGTCTTTATCCGCATGGACCATGTTACCAGTCCGTCCGAGAGCAGATGTCATGCCATGGCGCAAAGGACTCAGGGCACGAAGCCCGGAATCTTGCTGTGATCGACGGCATCGATCTGGCTCGGGTTCATGAAACGGTCGGCGTACTTCTGATAGACTCTGCTGCGCACGAAGACGTCGAACAGGTCGGGGTCGATATGATCGCGCATGCGGAAGCCGCCGAGGATTTCCAGCGCTTCGCTGAGCGTGTTGCCCTTCTTGTAGGGACGGTCGGCGGCGGTCAGCGCCTCGAAGATGTCGGCGATCGCCATCATGCGCGCCTGCAGCGACATCTGGTCGCGCGTCAATCCCCTCGGATAACCCTTGCCGTCCATGCGCTCGTGGTGGCCGCCGGCATACTCGGTGACGTTGCGCAGTTGCTTCGGCCACGGCAGCGACTCCAGCATCTTGATGGTGACGACGATGTGGTTGTTGATCACCTGGCGTTCGGCATCGTTGAGCGTGCCGGCGCGGATGCGCAGATTGGTGATTTCATCCTCTGTCAGGGCGGAACTCTCGCGGCCGTCCGGAGCGCGCCATTGGCGCGCGGCGATGCTGGTCACGCGCTGCTGGTCTTCCGGCTTCATGCCTTCGCTGCCGATGTTGGCCTTGCGCAGGAAGTCGCGGTCGGCGTCGAGCTGCGCGCACTGCTCCTCCAATTCGCGGTCCAGCGCTTCACTCTTGGCGGCATCGGGCGTTGCACCCAGCGCCAGCTTCTTTTTGAGGACAGCGATTTCGGCATCGCGCTTGAGCACTTCGAAACGCGTGTCGATCAGGCCGATACGATCGTAAATGGTTTGCAGCTTGGTGGACTTCTCCACCACATGATCGGGCGTGGTGATCTTGCCGCAATCGTGCAGCAGGCCCGCGACCCACAACTCGCGGCGGTCGCGCTCGCTCATCTGGAATGCCGCCATTGGGCCTTCCGTCGTTGCATGCGTCGCTTCCGCCAGCATCATCGCGAGTTCGGGCACGTGTTCGCAGTGACGGCCGGTATGCGGCGACTTTTCATCGATGCCCATATTGATGAGCCTGATGAAATGCTCGAACAGGTTTTCCAGGCGATAGATCAATTGCTGGTTGGTGATGGCGATGGCCGCCTGCGACGCCAGCGCCTCGATGAAATATTGATCGGTTTCGGAGAACGGATGCGGCTTGCCGGTCTCGGGATTGATCGCGTTGACCAGTTGCAACACGCCGAGCAGTTCGCCTTCATGATCCTGCATCGGCACCGTGAGGAAAGACTCCGAGTGATAGCCGAACTTCTCATCGAACATGCGCATGCCGGAGAAGTTGAATCCCTCGGCCTGGTAGACGTCTGGAATGTTCACCGACTTGCGCGTGTTGGCGGCATAGGCCGCCACCGCGCTGAGGTTTTTGGTGCCGTCGGCATTGGTCAGGCGGATGTTCGGGATGCTGACCTTCTGTTCGCTGCTGCCGCCCTGGTGCATGCCCAGCGTATCGTTGATCGAGATGTAAAACGCCAGGCTGTCTTCCTCTTCCACCGTGCGATAGAGCGTGCCGCCGTCGGCCAGCGTGATGCTGCGCGCGGTCTGCAGGATGCGTTCGAGCAACAGGGGAATATTGCGATTGGTGCTCAGCTCCACGCTGAGCTCGGTCAGTTTTTCCAGGCGGTGGGCGATATCGAGATGCAGGTTTTTCATGTTGTTCGTCGGCTCAATGGAAATGGCTGGTCCGCGCCGCATGTACGTATGCACGCATACATGGCGCGGCGCGAATGCTTTTGCTTGCGATCCTGAAAAGATACGCTTCAATGCTGACAACGAAATGTCGAGCAGAACGTCTTTTGCCCGTTTGTTACCGTCACGCGACAGCACGGCAAGGCGACCTGCCGGATACGCCCCGGCGCATTGCGCGCCGGTCCGCGAAGTGAGATTGACCATCGATCTGGACGTGCATTGCAGGCGGCACGCGCCACACTCTTTCTCTCCATGACAATGACGTACGGCAAATCGATTTTTCGCCCTGCGCCGTCTCTTTGATTTATGTCATTTTTCCTTGCATGCGCCGCGCGTCCGGGCCGCTTTTTATTGATTTAGATCGACGGATAACTTACCATCGAACGATGTTGCATAAATTGCCACATTCTGCTTCCAGGCGGCAATTTTCATGCACAAAAACAAGACACACCAATTACGGGGGACCGCGAAAAATTTCCGCTCGGATATATTTCCGGTCACAACAATCATCACCATCCAGTCCATACAATGCGCGTAGAAATTCTCGGCTGCAGCGGCGGCATAGGCGGCAATGCCCTTCGCACGACCTCGCTGCTGGTGGACCACGACATCCTCATCGACGCCGGCACCGGCGTCAACGATCTGCCGCTGCCGGCGCTGGCCGCGATCGACCATGTCTTCATCACGCATGCGCATCTGGACCACATTACCTGCCTGCCCTTCATGCTCGACAGCGTCGGCGACATGCGCAACACGCCGCTGACCATGCACGCCACGCAAGCGACGCAAGACATCATCCGCAAGCACATTTTCAACTGGCAGATCTGGCCTGACTTCAGCGAAATTCCTTCACCGGAAAACCCGTTCCTGCGCTTCAACACCATCGAAGTCGGCAAGTCGCTGGTGATCGACGAACGCAGCATCACCGCGTTGCCGGCCAACCATACCGTACCCGCCGTCGGCTACCAGTTGCAAGACCTGCGCAGCAACGCCAGTCTGGTCTTCAGCGGCGACACCACCTCCTGCGACCCGCTGTGGGAAATGGTCAACGCCATTGCCGACCTGCGCTACCTGATCATCGAAGCCGCCTTTCCCGACAGCGAACGCGAACTGGCGATCTTGTCCAAACATTTCTGCCCCAGCCTGCTGCTGGAAGAACTGGTCAAGCTGAAATCCGCCCCCGACATCTTCGTCACCCACGCCAAACCCGGCCTGTTCGGGCAGATCGAGCGCGAACTGCGGCAAGGCGTCGGCGACCGCAACATCAGGATGCTGACGGCGGAGTCGGTGTTCGAGTTTTGATCTTTTCCGTACTACGATTTCGCGCGCGCCTCATTGCACCATGCAGGCGTTGACCCTGGCGCTGCCGATCGACTGCGGGTTGGGTGAATTCCTGCTGATCGATTGCGGCATGGTCACCGGGACGCCCTGCGTCGGTGGCACAATAACCGGCGGCGTGTTCAAGTTGGCGACATAGCCGAACTGGCCGGCCTGGAAGACCTGCTGGCCGCCGTTGTTCGTGAGTACCACTGCCCCCTGCGCGACATCGACGTACAAACCGTTGGCCGGCATCGCTCCGCTCGGCGTCGGCACGCCGCCGCAGTCGTTCTGGCAGAACAAGGCGCCGAAGTGAGTGCCGCGTATGCCGATGGTCGCCGTCGGCGTATCGAAGCTGACGGCATCGTGGTTGCGCTTGCCGATCAGGCCGGTGACGGCGCGCAGCCCGCCCTTGACCAGGCCCATCGCAACGTTGTTCTTTTCCGGTTTTTCAGCATCGTAGAGATAGCTCTTCACCACCAGCTCGGAAGCGGGCCGCAGCACGATCTCGCCGTCGTCCATGAACTTGACGCGCGCATAGGTGTTGGCCTGGGTGATCAGCGTATCGCCCTGCAACACTTCCGACTTCGATCCCATCACGCGCACGCTGCCGTCGGGATGCCGCGCCGTCAGCACGCCGGACAGATTCGTCACGGTGCCGACGACCTGCGCATATGCCAGGCTTCCCCATCCCAGCAACAACATCAGCGCAAGCAGGCGCCAATTTTTTCTCATCGTTTGATTCATACAGCGATATCCCATGTGGATGGCGTGTTCCATTTTCTCGATTCCTCGCGACATCAGGTGCACACCGGCAATGGCTTGTTCTTGACCGGGGTCTTATCGTCTTCGCCGCCAAAGTTTCCGCTGGTGCCGCCGATGGTCTGGGTGCTTACCGGCGTCGCCACAGGGGCGTTGCCGCTGGCGAACACAGGAGGAACGGTATTGACGTTCACCACCTGCGGATTGAGCGTGCTGGTCACGATCTGGTTGATCGACGGCGCCACAACCGGCGCAATGAGCGTGTTGACGGCGACCGCGACAGGTATCTTCGTCCCGTTGACGTCAGTGATGCTGACCCCCGGCGAGTAACTGATCACGCCATTGGCTACACTGAAAATCGCCTGGCCTGGCGGCGAGGTCGAAATGTTGGCGTTGACGGACAGGTTGTTGCCGGCGAACAGCGTGATGTTGCCGCCGGCCGAAGTAACCAGGCCGTTGACAATCAGATTGTCGGTGTTGGAGCCGGTATTGCCGGCGGTCAGCACGATATTGCCGGCAGCGTTGACGCCGCCGCTGCCGATGGTCAGCGGGCTATGCGTGATCAGCGACACCGTGCCCGTGCTCGACTTGACGATGCCGCTGGAAGTCACGCCCAGCGTGGCGAGTTGCGACGCCGCCGTATTCGGTGTGCCCGATTCGGTCGGCAGGTTGCCGAGGAAGTCGGCGTTGCTGCCCAGCGCTGCGGTCGCCAAGCCGCCCGTGTTGTTGACGCTGATATTGCCGCCGCTGTTGGTGATGCCGTTCAGCGTCACGACGGACGCGTCCGCACGCTCCAGATGATTGACCAGCACGATGTCGCCTGTGCCGCGGTTGTTGGCAGCAAAAGCGGCGATGCGGTTGGCGGTGTTGTCGAGCGTGGTGCCGGTCGCCGACGAGGCGATCAGTTGTTTGGTGACGTGCAGGCCAGGACCTTGTTGGCGGATCGCCTGAGCCTGCGATTCAAGCACCAGGTTGCGTGCGCTGATGTTGCCGACGACCAGGTCGCCGCTCGCTTGGCTCAGCGACACGTCGCCGCTGGATTGGATGATGCCTTCGCCTTGCGAGAAATTGTCGGTCACGTTCAGCACCGAACCGGCGGTACCGGTCACCGTGCCGGAATCCATCACGAGGGACCTGATGCGCGCAGCGCCGCTAAGCGCCAGCGTGCCGCTGCCGATCGTGATCGTGCCGGCCGAATCCAGCGTATTGACGTCAAGCTGGCCGCCGCTCACGCTCAGCCCGGAACCCGAGGTGACGGATAGCTTGTCGACAAGGTCGGTACCGTTCGCATGCACAACCGTGAGGCCGTTGTCGAGGTAGACGTGGTCGATCTCGGTCGGCAATGCATTGGTGGACCAGTTGGTATTGGAATCCCATTGCGTATGGTCGGCGTTGCCGACGAAGTGGACGTTTTCGCTGCCCTTCATCTCCAGTTGCAACGGCACTTCCACCGCGTCGTATCTGGCCTTCAGCATCTGTCTGTTGTCGCCGCTGCCGACGATGCTGCCGGTTACGGTGCGGAAGAAACCGTCGGCGGCGAAACTGCTGCCGGTAATGACCTGGAAGGTGGTTCCCAGCGTCGGCACGTAACCGCCCAGCAGATTCGTGCGCAAGGTGCCGCCGAGATAGGATTTGGCGGTTACTTCCAGACGGTCGTAGCTATAGTCGCCAGCCACGTCGATTTTCAATTCGCCTTGCGACGATTGGTTGTAGGTCCCCTCGATACGCAGGGTGCCGACCGTGCCCGCGCCGCCCGGCGCAACGACGCCGTTGTTCGTGAAGCCCTGCCCTGCCGTGAACTTGCCCGAGCCGGTGATGGTGCCGTTGTTCACGAAGGAAAACTCGCCTGAGTTGATCGTCGAATTGGCAGCCAGGTTCATCGTGCCGTTATTGGTGAACGAACCGACCGACAGCGTGGAACACGTTCCCAGGTTGAGCGTTGCATTGGCGTTGTTGACGAAACTGCCCGAGGTGGCCACGATGCCGGTGGGGCCGCTCATGTTGATCGTGGCGCCGCCCAGATTGTTGAGGAAACCGTCGCCGCCGACCGTCAGACGATTGGCTTCGCCGTTGCCGGTCACCACGTTGAGCGTTCCGCCATTGTTCCATGTCACACCGGGGTCGAGCGAAACGTCGCCTCGCGCGGTGACGGCGCCGTTGGTGTTCAATGTCGCCGGCGCCTGGATATCCGTGCTGGCGAGGACGAACTGCGTGTTGTTGCCGCCATCCATGGTCAGGCTCGGTCCGCCCGCCGCGAGCGTGAGTGTCGAGTCGAGGCTGACGTTGCCGGTCCAGACCATGTTGCCGGTGCCGGTGAAGGTTGCACTGCCGATGCTCAGGTAATCCAGGTTCAGGGTCGCCCCGCTGGCGATATTGACCAGCCCGGCAATGTGGCCGCTGCTGAATTTGAGCGACCCGCCCTTGAGATTGAACGTGCCGTCGTTCGTCAGGCTGTTCGCGCGCGCGAACGTCAGCGAGGTGGCATCGATATTCAACGTGCCGGTATTGGCGTTCGTGATGGTGCCCTCCCTGCCGCCGATGTCGACAGAACCGCTGCCGCTGAGGTTGAGCAGGTTGTTGTTGGTGAGGCTATACGCGACAGTGATATTGCCGCCGCTGACGCTGGAATTGCCGTTGTTGGTGAACGAATCGATCGTGGTGTTGCCGCCGGTGATGACCAGCGAACCGGTGTTGCCGACGGTCACCGCGCCCGCATTCAACTGCGCGGAACCGCCGGTGATCAGCACGCGGGAATTACTGCCGATGTTCAGGCCGCCATTGTTTGAATTGGCCGAGGTATTGCCGTTGGTGACATTCAATATGCCGCCGTTGAGCGAAATGTTGGCGTTGGTCAGCGTCGCGTCGTGCGCGCTGCCGGAGTCGCCCTGATAATCGCTGTTCAGACTGAGGTTCAACGCGCTGCCGCTGCTGGTGATGTTGGCGTTGATGGAAATATTGTTGTAGGCGTTCAGCGTCAGGTTGGAGTTGACCGCGCCGATCTTGGCGATGTCGGCGCTGACCGTGATGTTGCCCGCATCGGCGCCGCCGCTGCCGGTCGTCAATGTCACGTCCGTGCCGGCGTCAAGCAGGCCGACGATGGTGGAAGCCTTGATCTTGGAGCTGGCGCCGGAAGAACTGATGGCGTTGCTGCCCGACACATTGTTGCTGTCGCCGGCAATCACTTCCAGGTCGTAAGGATCGATATACCATTCGCCGCCGCTGCCCACGGTCGGCACCTTGACCACGTCGAGCGTCTGCTTGCCGGAGGTCTCGACATAGCCGCCCTTGCCGGGCGCGCCCTGCGCCGAGACGTCGCCGTCGATGTACGCGGCGCCGTCCGAATACAGCACGACGCTGCCGCCCTTGGCGCCGTCCGCGGCGATCTTCGATGTCGCCGAGGTCGTCAGATTCTGCGAAGCGCGCAGGAAGATGCGGCCGCCTTCGCTGACCACGCTGCTGGCGTTGATGTTGCCGCTGTTGCTGATCAGGCCGGCGGCGATGCCGATGCGTCCGGCTTCGGCGCTGATGGTGCCGATATTGGTGACCTTGCCCGCCGTGCCGGTGACATTCACCGACACGCCCGGCGTGGCGGTATCGAGCAGTTGCACGGTCTGGCCGGCAGCGAGCAGGATCTCGCCGTTGGCGCTGCTGATGATGCCGCTGTTGTCGACATTGACGCCGATCAGGTAGACGCTGCCGCCTGTCGCGCTCTTGATCGCGCCCTGGTTCTCGACATTGCCGGCATTGCCGCCGTTGGTGAAGTTCAGGCGGCCGGCCAGGAAATCGCTATCGCTGATATTGAGCGTACTGGCGATGAAGCGCGCCACATCGACCACGCCGGTCGGTCCGACCAGGATGCCGTTCTGGTTGATCAGCGCGACGCTGCCGTTCGACTTCAGCATGCCGTAGATCAGCGACGGATCGGAACCGGTCACGCGCGCCAGGAAGGCCGCGGCTGCGCTCGGCTGGCTGATGTCCACCACGGCGTTGGCGCCGATGCTGAAACTGTTGAAGTTGACGATCGCCTTGTTGGTGCTCTGGTTGATGGTGAGCGTATTGCCGTTTTGCGCGAAGGTCGCGCTGCCGGCGGCGACGTTCCAGCCGGCGGGCAGCGCATTGCCTGGCGGCGCGGCGGCCAGCGCCGGCGCGTTCCACGCGGCGCAGACGGCGGCGGCAGCCACGGTGATGCGCAACGAGGTGCCGAACATGGCCTGCCATGCGCGGCGCAACAACCCGGCCAGCAAACCCGGCACCGGTTTGCGCGGACGCCAACTGAGCGTGAGCCGGCGGTTGCCGACGCGCATGGTGAACGAGGGAGGAAGCACTTCGATGCCTTGCGTCTGATGTTGATTGTCCATGTCAGAACCCCAATGTCGCGCTCAGGTGCGCGTTCAAATCGCCGCGGCTTTCGGTGGTCGAGGTACCGGCTTTTGCTACCCGAGCCACGTCCAGCCGCACATTGAAATCGCGTCCCAATGCATAGCGCGCGCCGATGCCGATGCTCGATACGGTCAGGCTCGATGGAAGGCCGTTGCCGCTGACGACGCTGTTGTTGTAGCCGCGGCCGATGTCGTAAAAGGCCAGCAGACGCAGGTTTCCTTTGGCGGCGAGTTCAGGTGTATAGACTTCGGCATTGACGATCAGACCGCTGTCGGCCGCCACGGCGCGCTCGGTGAAACCGCGCACGGCGGTGGCGCCGACCATGCCGAACTGCTCCGCGGAGACCAGCGGATCCTTGGCGTATTGCGCAGTGCCCGCCACGCGCATTTGCCAGTCGTTGGCAAATCCTTGGAATATCGAAGCGCCGCCGCGCAGGATGACGAAGTTGTCGTTGGTGTTGCGGCCGCCTGGAGTAACGAAGGAATAGTGGTCGGTACGATCGCCCGCCGTATAAGTCGGGCCGGTGGCCCAGTTGCGGGCGATGCCGATGTTGTAGTCGACATTCTGCATTACGCCGCGACGCTGGCCGCTGTAGGTGACGCTCAGCGGCATGGTGTCGTACGGCACGCAGGTGCCGACGCCTTCGATGGCGCTGCCGTTGAAGTTGCATTGCGAACCGATTCTTTTGTAGTCGAGGCCGACCACCAGCTTGGTGCTGGTTTCGCCTTCGCGGGCGAAGAAATGATTCCAGCGCACACCGTAGACGTCGCCTTTGCCGGTAAAGCCCAGGACGCCGCCCAGCGTCGGCGACGATCCCGTCGAGACGTTCGATTTACCGTAGATGAGATCGATGCTGTCGCCAATGCTGTACAGAGGAATGCGGTAGCCCACCGAATACAGGTCGACATTCACGCCGCTCGGCTTATCCGGCGACGTCGTATACGCCAGCGTACCCACCTGGTCGCGGCCGAACAGATTGGCGTGCTGGATCGCCGCGCCGGTGCGCCACTTGCCGGTCGCCGCCGCGCCGGTATTGTCGAGCGTCATGAAGACGCGCAGCGGATTGTTGTCGACCACCTTGACGTCGGCATCGATCTTGCCTTCGTCGTCGCTCACGCCCAGTGTCACGTTGACCTGTTTGGCGGGGTTGTCGTTGCTCAGTTGCACCGCCTGGGAAATGGCGTTCAGGTTGGGCGCCTTGCCGCTTTGCAGTTGCGGCAGGCTGGCGCGGATATTCTCCTCGCTGAAGTACCTGTTGTCGCTGACGACGAGCTTGCCGATGACCGTTTCGGTGATCCGGATGATCACCACGCCGCCGGTCAGCTCCTGCTCGGGAACGTAGACCTGCACGGCGCTGTAACCGGCCTTGCGGTACGCGGCCTCCAACGCTTCGAGCGCCTTTTGCACGTCGCCGTAGACGCGACCGGGTCCGATCATCGGCGCCACCGCGCTCTGGACTTCGTCAGCCGGCAACAGCGTGTTGCCTTCCACCTGGAAGCGCGTGATATTGAAATGGTCGTCTTCAGCCAGCGCGCTCGTGGCCGCGACCGTCAATGTCATCCCCAGTAAACATTGCATTAAACGTCGTTTCATTTTTTTGCTTGGTTCAGGACGACAGCGGCCCACAGCAAGCGGCCATCGTCTCGATTTATCGTGAACTTCCCTACCCTCTTTCCGCCGGCGTGCGCTCACGCCGGCAGCCCCGTATCTCCACTCGCCGAATCTTCCGCAAACGACCGCGCATTTCTGCGTGGCGAACGACGATTCGGAGGAGAAAATATTGTGCGATGGCAATCATCATCGCCGCGCGCGAGAATCCGGCGCATCCTGTTTCTTCGCGCCTGCTGCTCCCGGCATTGCAACGACAACCGCCGACAACCACCATATCGCGCCCCCGTCCCTGAACGGCGCGACATACCGTGAAGTATAGAGAGGGAGTCTATTTCCTGTCGACAAAAATCGTCGATTTTCGGTATCGGTTTTGGCTTAACTTACAACGGATCGTCGGTAAAATTTCCACTCGGAAATTAAACGTGCGGAATGAGACGATCGTGATCGTCGTGCCCGATCATTTCGTCTCGAACGTGGTCACGCCATCCCAGTCCGCAGGCAGAGGATGCGCACGGAAATAGGCGATGCGTTGCAGGTAGAGTTCGTACAAACCGTGCGGCTGTTCTTGCTGCAAAGCAAGGATGGCTTGTTCGGCCTGATCCCATTGTTGCCGACGCACCAGCGCCAGCGCCGCATGCCATTTGTCGAGCTGCTCGCGCTGCATCGGCGTCAGCTCGGCTTCCAGTCCCAGCGGTTCGAAAATCGGCACCGGCTCGTTCTTGCCCTTGACGCGCACGCTGTCCAGTTCGCGATAGGCGAACTGCGGCGCGGCGGCGCGCGTGGCCTGTCCGACCAGCACGCCGACGCCGTAGACTTTGGTGATCGATTCCAGCCGCGACGACAGGTTGACCGCATCGCCCATCACCGTGTACGCCCTGCGAATCTTGGACCCCATGTCGCCCACGCGCATGGCGCCGGTATTGAGGCCGATGCCGATCTTCAGCGGCGGCCAGTTGCGTTTGAGGAAATCCTGATTCAGGGTGACGACGGTCTGCTGCATCTTGAGCGCCGTCGCCACCGCGCGCGCGGCGTGATCGGGCAATGCGACCGGCGCGCCCCAGAACGCCATCACGGCATCGCCGATGTATTTGTCGAGCGTGCCGCGATTGCCGCGGATGTCTTCCGACATCGCGGTCAGGTAGGCGTTGATGTATTCGCGCAATTCGTTCGGAGGCAAGCCTTCGGAAATCGTGGTGAAGCCGCGCACGTCGGAGAACATCACGGTCAGTTCGCGGCTCTCCCCTTCCATGTTGTAGTGGGTCGGGTTGGCGGCCATTTCGGCGACCAGTTCCGGCGCGACGTATTCGCCGAACAGATTGACGATGGCGCGGCGGTTGCGGTATTCGAACAGGTAACCCCAGCCGAGGTTGCAGATGAACAGCGCGGCGATCAGCAGCAAGGCGGTCGCCATCGGCAGCACCAGTCCGGCGCTGTCGTACAGCCAGAAGTTGAAGGCGCCGATGCCGAATGCCGCCGCCGACGACAGCACGATGGCCCATAGGGGACCGAGCAGGGGCAGCAGCAGTCCCAGCACCAGGCCGATGGCGACGATCTGCACGAGGTCGAAGCCGACGGCGAATTCGGGCCGCTGCTTGAAGTCGCCGTCGAGGATGGAGGCGATGATGTTGGCGTGGATCTCGACGCCGGGATAGTTCGGACTGACCGGCGTCGCCCGCAAATCGTACAAGCCCGGCACGGTGGTGCCGACCAGCAGGATGCGGCCGGCCAGGTCGTTCTTGGGAATGCGGCCCTTGAGGATGTCGACCGCCGATACGTAGCGGAACGCGCCGCCATGCACGCCGCCGCGCCCGCGATAGGTCACCAGCGTGGTCAGGTGGCGCTCGACCGGGATGAACGTCGGACGCGGCCTGGTGTCGAGCGCAATCGATTCGAGCGCGCCGTAATCGCGCAACTGCTGCTCCGACAGCACCGCATCCTGCTGCAGGAAAATCGGTTTCATGCGTTTGGCGCCCAGGGCCATGCGCGCGGCCGACAGCGCCAGCGATTCATAGAAGTTGTCGCCCACCTGCGCGATCAACGGCACCTTGCGGATCAGGCCGTCGCTGTCCAGCAGCGGATTGAAAAAGCCGCCGGCGCCGGCCGCGTCCTGCAACTGCGGCAGATTGGCGCCATAGGCTTTCCAGTGAGTGACATCAAGACGGCGGCCGCCCAGATCGGCCGTGGTGAATACCGGCCTGGGCAAACGGCCTTTGGCGATGGCGTCCGGTTCGTTGGACAGGTTGTAGCCCATCACCACAGGCCGGCCCCGGATGGCCGTCGCCATGCGCGCATCGAAATCGAGTTTGGGCCTGAGCGCCTGCAATTGCCGGCCGAACTGCGGCAGCGACTTCAGTTCACCTTGTGCAAGGTTTTCCAGGGTGGCGTAGCCGGAGCTGTTGTCGGGTTCGGCGAACAGCACGTCGAAAGCGATCGTCTGCGCCTCGTAGCCGTCGGCCATCTTGCCGATGAGCTCGGCGACGACGTCGCGGCTCCACGGCCAGCGGCCGATTTCGGCGATGCTCTTCTCATCGATGTCGACGATGACGATGCGCGGGTCGGTCTCGACCTTGGCGATGCGCATGCGCATGTCGTAGAAGAACAGGTCGATGCGGTCCGTGAGCAGCGCCGGCAGCATGCCCATCACCTGGGCGCCTGCCAGCAGCGTCAACACCAGCGCCAGCAGCCAGCGCGCACCATGTTTTGCGAAGAGACGACGCACAGCTTTCCCCTGAGAATATTTTGTTGCGATGATGCCAGCAGTCATGGCCGATCACAATGGAATTTACGTGGGAGAACGTATTACCAACAACCCGTCGTCCTGACGAAAGTCAGGACCCAGCGGCGTACCGCGCGTCGGCGCCGCGCATGGTCGCGCGATCAATGGCAAACGACGCTGGGTCCCGGCGTGCGCCGGGACGACAGTATCGTTGAAGAGGCGTCAGGAAAAAATCAGCAAAATTTCCGCACGGCATCCAAAGCAAGCCCGGAGCCGATGCTGCCGAACAGGTCGCCTTCGACCTGACGAGCGTTGGGCACCAGTGCGGCGATGCGCTTGCGCAACAGCGGCACGCCGCTGGAGCCGCCGGTGAAGAATACCGAATCGATGGCGTCGGCGCCGACGCCGGCATCGACCAGCAGCTTGCCGACGGTCTGCTCGACCGACGCCACCAGATGATCGATGCTGGCGTCGAAATCGGCGCGGGACAGATGCACCGTGTCGGGCGGACGCAGGCGGTCGAGTTCCAGTGCGATCGATTCTTCCGCCGACAGACCGATCTTGGCGGCCTCGACCTGCAACGCCAGCCAGTGACCGGCGCGCTGTTCGACCAGGTCGAGCAGGCGGGCGAACTTGTCGCGCTCGGCGACTTCACGATAGACATCCTGCAATTGCTGCCAGGACTTGCGCGTGTAGATCACGTTGATGGTGTGCCAGGTCGCCAGATTGAAGTAATAGCTCGACGGCACTTCGCTGTTGCTGCTGAGCTTGCCGCCCAGGCCCAGCAGCGGCATGACGCCGGACAGGCTGAGGTATTTGTCGAAGTCGGTGCCGCCGATGTGAACGCCGCCGTTGGCAAGGATATCGTCGCGGCGCTCGGTCTTTTTTGCACGCTCAGGGGACAGGCGCACCAGCGAAAAGTCGGAAGTGCCGCCGCCGATGTCGGCGATCAGCACCAGCTCTTCGCGGGCAATGGTGGATTCGTAATCGAAGGCGGCGGCGATCGGTTCGTACTGGAAGTCGATATGGCGGAACCCGACCGCGCGCGCGATTTCTTCGAGCGTGTCTTGCGCCAGCCGGTCGGCGTCGGCGTTGTCGTCGACGAAGTACACCGGGCGGCCCAGCACCACGCTGTCGAAACCGCGGCCGGCGGCGCGCTCGCCGCGCTGCTTCAACTCGCCGATGAATTGCGACAGCAAGGCGCGAAACGGCAACGCGCGGCCGCCGACCTCGGTCTGGCCGTCGATCATGCCGGAACCGAGCAGGCTCTTGAGCGAACGCATCAGGCGGCCCTCGTAGCCGGCCAGGTAGGTCGCCAAGGCGGCGCGGCCGTAGCTGAATTCGTTTTCGTCGGCGTTGAAGAACACCACCGACGGCAAGGTCATCTTGCCGTCTTCCAGCGCCAGCAAGGAAGGTTGTCCCTGCCTGCTCCAGCCCATGGTGGAATTGGAAGTGCCGAAATCCACGCCGCAAGCGTCTGACATGCTTATCCCTGCCGTATTTTTGCAAAGGCCGGATGATATAGAAAAGCACGCCGCATGTCTGTAGTAAAGCGGACACCTTGCGGCCGCTTTCCCACCATGCGAAAAAATTGGCGTTACAACAACCAAATACCGGCGCTGCCGGCCTATGCGGCGGGCGCGGACGGGAACGCCACGACGAAGCGCGCGCCGGGCGCGGCGTTTTCCGCCCGCAACGTCCAGCCGTGCGCCCGCGCGATTTCTTCGCAGATCGACAGCCCCAGTCCGGCACCCTGGTCGCGCCGGTGCGGGCCGCGCCAGAAGCGCCGGAACAGCAAAGGCATGGCGTCCTCGGGAATGCCGGGACCGACATCCCTGACGGCAATGCCCATGGGGCTCACGTCGACGTCGACGGCGCTGCCGGCGGGGGCATGGTGAATGGCGTTCTCGATCAGGTTGCGCAGCAGGACGAACAGAGCGCCGCGGTCGGCCGCGACCACCGCCGAAGTATCGTGTGCGGCAGTCACCACGCGCACCTCCAGCCGCTGCGCCAGACGTTCCAGTTGCGCCGCTGCCGCCGCCGCGACATCGCCGGCGTCGATCTCTTCCATCGCATAATTCTGCCGTTCGCTGACCTCGGCCAGATGCAGCAACTGATGCACCTGACGCGTCATGTGATCGAGATCCATGAGCAGGCCGGCGCGGTTGCCGGATTGGTCCAGTTCGATCTGGCCGCGCATCAGGGCCAGCGGCGTCTTGAGTTCATGCGCGGCGGTGGCGAGGAATTCACGCTGGGCGCGGTAGCCGTCGTCGAGACGCTGCAAGGCCAGATTGAAAGCGTTGAACAGCGGCGCCAATTCGGTCGGCACGCCATCGAGCGACAGCCGCGCCGACAGGTTGTCGAGCTGGATCTGCGCCGCGGCGGCCGAGGCCTTGCGCAACGGCTTGAGCGTGCGATGCAGCGTCGCCACCACCACCACGCTGAACAGCAGCATGGCAATCAGGGCGGCCGCGATGGCGAATCTCTGGCCCCTCTCGCTGTCGCTGCCAAGCATTACCTTATGGATGCGTTCGCTACGCATGATTTGCACATAGAAGCGGCGCTCGCCATGCATGAACGGCATGGTCAGCACTTGCAGCGCCTCGCCGTTGCGCACCAGACGTAAGCGCCTGCGCGCCGGATTGAAAGACAAGCCGTCGGGAGCATATGCATCCGCGACATGGTCCGAAGACATCAGCACCGTGCCGCGCTGGTCGAGGATGCGATAGACCATATCGACACGCAGCGCGTCATAGGCCGCCTGCATTTTGTAATCGATCTTCAGCCGGTCAGGCATGCCAGCGGCATCGTAGCCCAGCCCTTTGACAACGCGCTCGGCATTGACATCGAGTTCCCGCTCGATCAGGGCTTCCGGCCCCCAATGCAGCAACAGGGCGATAGCCAGCACGACGATGCCGCTGATCAGCGCCAACACGACCGCCGTCGTCGTCAGCAGACGATACGACAGGCTGGTCTGCCGGACAGGCTTTGCGATTGCCGCGGTCATGGGCGTATCTGCCCAGCCGCGTCGGCGTCTTGCAAAGCGTAACCGTGGCCGCGGATGTTGGCGATCTGCAATGCCGAATCGATGGCCATGAGCTTGCGGCGCAGGCGATGCAGCGCCACGTCCAGCGCGTTCGGCGTGACCGGTTCGGACAATCCCCATGCTGCGGCTTCAAGCGCGGAACGCCGCACCGTCTTGCCGGCGGCCCTGACCAGACTCAGCATCAACTGCATTTCGGCGGCGGCCAGCGACACCGATTCCTCGCCGCAATGCATGCGCCCGGCTTCGGGATCGACGAGTATGCCGGCATACTCGGGCGACAGGCTTTGCAACTGCGGCGGCCGCCGCATCAGCGCGCGCACGCGCGCCACCAATTCCTCCATCGAGAACGGCTTCGGCAGGTAATCGTCGGCGCCGGCTTCCAGCCCGGCGACGCGGTCGTGCAAAGCGTCGCGCGCGGTCAGCATGAGGCAGGGCGTCAAGATCCCGCGTGCGCGCAACTGCTTGACCAGTTCCAGACCGTCGCCGTCGGGCAGGCTGCGGTCCAGCACCAGCAACGGGTAGGCGATCTGGGCAAAGCCGTCGGCGGCATGCGCGATGGTGGCGTAGACATCGACTTCGATGCCCACCGCACCCAGCGCCTTCACGACCAGTGCAGCCATCCGTTCATGATCTTCCAGCAGCGCGATGCGATTCATTGCAAGCCTTCAGGGTCGAAACCCCGTGTCAGAATTTGTAGATATACCCCAGCCGCAGCGACGGCGAAGTCGAACGATCGACCAGCGGGCTGTCGGTGATCGCGCTGCCGTAGTGTGTCACGCTCAGGTCCAGGAACAGCGATTGCGCCGCGGTCAGGCTGTAGTCGGTGCGCAGACCCAGGCTGGCGTTGGTGGTCGATTTTCCGCTGTACGCCGCGCGTGTCGCGGCGACTTCGGACTGCTTGACGCCATAGTAGTAATCCACGTAATCGCTGTTCATCCAGGCCACGCCGAGATGCGGCGTGAACTTGACGCGGCCGGAAGTAAAACCGCGCTCCGCACCCAGCTTGACGGTCTGGCCGCCGCTGTTGCCGGACGCATCCTTGAGCCATTCCAGCGTCAGCCTGGCGAACGGCGTGCGCCAGGCGGCGCTGGCGCCGAGCCAGAAGCCGTCCTTGCGCTCATCCATGCCGTTGAGCACGCTGGCGTCGCCGGACTTGTAACCTTCATCCGAATATTTCGCGCGCAAGGTGAAATCGAAGCTGCCGACGCTGCCGAGCTTGACATCGGCGGTCGTGCCCGCCACGCGAAAGTGTTCGCTATTGTACAAAATCACCGGCAGCGCCCTGGTCTTGTTGCCGAAATCGCGATAAGGGCTGCGCTGCACGCCGACGCCGATACCCAGTCCCCAGGTCGGTTCCTGCGTTTTACCGGCGTCGCCGGTTTCCTGCGCCTGCGCCGCTGCGGCCCCTGCCATGGAAACGCCAAGTACGATGATGCGAAGAACTGACTGATAACGCTGCATGAAGACTCCCGGGATCGTGTTGAAGAAAAGTGCGCCACGATCATCGGCCAGGCTGTCTTACTGTTTACTTACCCGCCGCCGTCCTGCTCATCTTTGAACAAGTCCCGCAAGAAGACCTGAACCGGGATCTGCGCTGCGGGCGATATCGGGTAACGCAGCGCCGATTGTGCCGACTATGAGATCGTTTCGATCATGGGCACGTTGACAATCATCGGCCTGGTTATTTTTCTGGCGTCTTCATAGCGTTCACAGCGTTGCGCTGATAACGACTTCCTTCCCTTCCAGCACTTCCTCGCAGGTGAAATCCTCCACGCTGCCGCCGAATACGTTGTTGATGATGCTTTCGATATCCACTACCTGAATCATCTGGCCCGAATTGGCCGTGCGGATGATATTGCAGATGTAGTTGGTGCGCTTGCCGAACATCTGCAGCGGCGGATCGATCTGCGCGTTGCCGAACTCGAGCACATTATGCAGGTCGTCGACCAGCAATCCCAGCGTATGGCGGCCGTGCCGTACAACGACGATTTCCTTCGCCGCTTCGGGCTTGAGCGCGCCGGGGTGCAGCAGTTGCCGCATGTCGATCACAGGCACGAACGCCGATGCGCTGCCGCTGTTGTCCTGGTAATTCAGGACGCCCGCGATCAGCGGCTTGAGCGTCGAGGCCGTGAGCATGCGATCGGCTTCCAGCGCTTCGACCACGCTCGACGCCGGCATGGCGAAGATGTTGCCGTCGACCAGTACGGTCGCGAACTCGCGCGCGCCGCCGCTGTGTTCGATCACCTCGACCGGCGTGTATCCGGTCTGTCTGACGGTTTCGTCGTTCTGTTCGCCGATCGGCACAAAGATCATGGCGATGACGTCGTTGGCGTAGTTGTCCGCATTCTTGTATTCGCGATAGCCGAACGAGGTGGTGTTCCCGACCATCATGTATTGCTGCTGATGCACGCGGATGGCGGCGGCGCTGACGCCGTTGCCGGCTTCCATGACGGCGGCGGCGGGACGCAGCACGCTGCCCGGCGGATAGTCGTCATGCGTGCTGGCGATGACGTTGCCGTCGCGGTCGGTATATGCGGCGAAGGCATGTTCCTGCTCCGGCAGCGATGCCGTCAGCATGTTGCGGAATTCCGGGGCGGCGTCGAATACGATGCCGATGCCGCCGACGGCCTGTCCGGCATGGTCCGGATGGAAAATCGCCGCGCAATAAATATAGGTGGCCCGGTCGCCGTACAGCCAGGTCGGCTCGAAGGGCGATACGCAATAAGCCTGGCTGTCGGACAACTGCAAGGTCCGGCGCACCAGGCTTTCATCCATCGAGCGTCCCGACATGTCGAGGCCGTCGCCATGCGGATCCGATGCGGCGACGATGGCGCCGTTGGCATCGAACACCACCAGCCTTGCATAGGCGGTATAGAGGCCGTTGATCGATGCGAGGATCTGCGTGATGCGCAGCGCATCTTCCGCGCTGCGCTTGCGATCCGCGAGAATGCGGCGGATGTCCGGCGTCAGCGCCCACCAGCGGCAATCGTTGGCGCGCTCGTAGAGATTGCGGTCCATGATGTCGATCATCAGGCGCGAGATGAACTGCATGTCCTGGAGGCTCGACGACACGACCGTCGCATACAGGTCCTGGATCGAGTCCCGGAAGATGCTGTTGGTTTCGTCGCCGGTCTGGCTGATCTCGTGCAGGATCGACTTCAGGCGCAGCAGATCGCGGTCTTCGCCGGAAGACATGATCTTGCCGTTCCACACTACCCGCCGCAGGGAATGATTGATCGACTCCGCCATGACCGTGACGTTATGCAGCGGCGGGCAGAACGACTTGGCATGCGACATCACGCCGCGCAGCACCGCCGGATCGTGCCCGGCGAGGACGTCCAGGGTCTCCCGGCGGAATGCGGTTTCGCAGGAAATCATGACATGGCCATACCAGCCGGGGCCGCCGTAGCCCTGATAATCGCGGGCCGCGCAAGTGCGGGCGAGATATTCCCGTCCGGCATACATGACGATCTGGTATTCGCCCTCCAGCGCCAGCGGGACGGTGCGGCCGGCCGGGATGTGCTCCGGGTCGCTGCTGGAAATCACGCAGCCCTCCTCGTCCAGCATGAGCATGACGGAGCGGTCGCCGTCCTTGTGCAGGCCGTCGAAGACGTCCTTCATCTCGACCGCGATCGGGAAGCACAGGCACAACACGCCGATCGCTTCGCCGTCGGCGGGATTGACGATCTTGTGCGAGTAGATCAGCGCGCGTTCCGGTCCGGCGCGCAGGTCCGACTGCGCAAAGGTTTCGACGTAATGGTCCGACTTCAGCGTCTGCATCACGAGCGGATCGAAAGAACGCGTGACCTCATTGCCGTTGTCGAGGTTGGCGAGAATCCGGCCTTCCGTGTCGAGAATCAGGATTTCGTCGTAAACCGTATATTTGTCGCGATAGGCGCGCAGCCGCTCGACGATTTCGGCGGAGTCGCGTTCTTCATCCAGGATGAAGGCGCGGATGGCGTCGTCCATTGCCAGGAAACCAACATCGGCGGTGCGTTCGAACAGGTTGCGCACCACGATGTCGATAATCACCTGCGCCTTAAAATCGAGCTCCTGCACCGACTTGGTGATGTTTTGCTGCACCAGATTGGCGATCAGTTGCTGTTCCAGATGATTGAAGCCTTCGCGCGTGACCTTCATGGTCGGCAAGATGGTCTTGGCTTCCACCGGGCACACCATTTTGGCCGTCGACTCGATCAGGCGCCATGCGAAATTGAGTTCGCGCAAGGAGCGTTCGCATACCGCAACGGCCGGCATGTATCGCAAAAACTCCGCAGTCTGTAATGTCTGGTGCATACCTACCCTCAAAAAATGTCAATTCCGAGAAGCAAGATGTCTGCCATGCGGCAACACGCGAATATGACAAAACCATGACGAAACGCCGCTCACGCGCGCGCATGCCGGACAGGCGGATATTGCCCGCCATCATCTCGGAAAAAACCGGCCGGTTTGGCTGATGCCGTTCATTAAGCTTCTTGTATATGACTGTCGTCCTGACGAAAGTCAGGACCCAGTGTCGTATCGACCATCTTCGCGACACTGGGCCCCAGCGTCCGCTGGGGCGACGGCTTGAGGAAAATGGACTTAGCTGAACGGCATCAGGCCGGCCTGGCCGTTTGCTTCACTTTCCGTAAATAAATTCATACGGAATTGCCATGTTGCAACTTCGGTTGCAACATGGTTACCGGGCTGACAAGAGTCGTCGCTTTTTTGGAGAGGGGGAGAAGTAGCTCAAAGCTGCGGCGATGGCGGCAAATTATCGTCCCTGGATGGAAATCGCCCGCGCCGCCGACATCACCAGGTCGGCATGGCGGCGCTCGTCGCCGTCGCCGCCCCAGCGCGCCGTGGTGATCGCCATGTTGACGGCGCCGACCGCGCGGCCGAGACGCGAGTCGGTGACCACGGCGGCGGTCGAGATGTCGCCGAGGAAGTACTCTTCGCGGATATGCGCATAACCCTGCTCGCGAAACTGCGCCAGCCGCTTCTTGATCTGGCCGCGATCGGCGATGGTGAACGGGGTATACATTCTCAGATCGCTCTGGTCGAGTATCCGGTCGACCTCCGCCTCGTCCAGCGTCGACATCAGCGCCAGGCCCGAGGCGGTGCAATAAGCCGGCAGGCGCGTGCCGGTCACGACGTTGGGATTGAGCACGTTGCGGCTGACGATACGCTGTACGAACACGACCTCGGTGCCGTCCAGGATGGTGAGGTTGGTGGTTTCCTCGGTTTCCTGGCTCAGTTGCTGCAGATAGGGCGTCGCGCGCCGCACCAGTTCACTGGAGGTCAGGTAGTGATAGGCGAAATCGAGCACCTTGGGCGCGAGTTCATACTTCCTGATCTCTTCGTCCTTGGTCAGGTAGCCGAGCGTCATGAGCGTGTAGGTGAAGCGCTGCGCCGTGCTCAGGTCGAAGCCGGTCTGCGCCGCGATCTGGGACAGCGACAACTGGCGCTGCTGGCCGTCGAAGGCCATCAGCACGCGCATGCATTTTTCCACCGAATTGACGTAGAGCGGCGAGTTGACGCCGGTATTGTCGACGGCCTGCGCCGATGCGGATTCCGGGGCTGCTTTTTTGGCGGGTTTTGCTCGGGCCTTGATGTCGGCGGCGTCGGTATTTTTTTTCATGTGATGGCTTGTCAGCTTTTTGCTTTTGCAGCGTAGGCGATTGAATACCGGGGATTACATTCCCTGCATTAAGCTCCCTATTATCGTCGTTCCGCCGTCGCCGGGCCAGTGCATCACACGCTCCGGGCCAGCCGGTCCCACGCCGCTGCGAGGTCGGGCTTCAGCAAATGCTTCTTGATGCGTTCGCTCAGCGTGGTTTCAAATCCCTCCGCCTGCACGTAGTAGCGCGGCACCTGATAACTCGCCAACCGAGACTTCGCCCATTCCGCCAGCGCCGGGAAGGCGGCTTCCTGTCCCTCCTTGCACTGCACGTAGAGCATGATTTCCTGCTCGCCGATCTCGCCGGCAACGCCGACGGCGGCGGCGGCGGCGATCGCCGGATGCATGACGAAGACGCGCTCGATCTCCCAGGCCGAGACGTTCTCGCCGCGCACCCGCATGCTGTCGCTCTTGCGGCCGACGAAATACAGATCGCCGTCCTGATCCATGCGCGCCAGGTCGCCGGTGTGCAGCTTGCCGCTCTGGATCGCGTCCGCGCTGGCCTTGGGATTGTCGAGATAGCCGGGCAGGAAGCAGCCCTCGACCTCGCTCGACACCACGATCTGGCCGATCTCGCCGAGCGGCACGGGCGCGCCCGCATGGTCGAGCAATTCCACCTTCAGCCACGGCAAGGCGCGGCCGATCGAGCCAGCCTTGCCGCTGGCGTTGACCGTGGTGAAACTCGACCCTTCCGTCATGCCGTAGCATTCGCGCAGCGACAATTGCAGGCGTTCCAGGATGCCGTTCCAGGCGCGCGCCGACACGCCCGCGCCCCATGCCACGCGCAGGGTGTGCCGCTGCGGCTGCGCCTCGGGCGGCAATTGCATGAGGATGTCGAGGATGCCGCCGAGATAATGCAGATGGGTAGCCCGCGCCGCTGCCACCTGCCGCCAGAATTTGCTGGCGGAAAATCGTTCGACGATATGCAGCTCAGTCGATTGCAGGAAAGGCACCAGCAGCATTTGCGCGCCGCCGATATGGCACAGCGGCTCCCACACGAACATGCGTTCGCCCGGGCGCACGTCGGAAACGATCAGCGTGCCTTCGCCGGCGATGCGCATCATGCGATGGGTGAAAACCACGCCTTTGGGCGCGCCGGTGGTGCCCGAAGTGTAGATCAGGCACAGCGTATCCCGCGGCGCAATGACGGCGGCAGCGGGTCGCAGCGACGCGTCTTGCGCAACGTCGATCTCGTCCAGCCAGACCAGCTTGCCGCCGAGGTCGGCAAGTTCGGCCAACGGTTCGGCGAAGCTGCGCTGGGCGATGAACAGATCCGGCGCGCAATGCCCCAGCAGGTAGCTGATGCCAGGCGCTTTCAGGCGCGTGTTGACGGGCACCCACACCACGCCGGACAGCATCAGCGCATAGATCAGCGCCATATGGTCGAGGCCGTTTTCCAGCATCAGGGCGACGCGGTCGCCGGTCTTGACGCCGCGGCCTGACAGCCATTGCTGCATGGCCGCGACGCGCGCGCCCATATCCGCAAAGGAAGTTTTCTTGCCGTTGAATTCGATGAGCGTGCGCTCGCCGTTATCGAGTAGGCCTTTCAGGAGCAGAGGGACGACGTCCAGATTGTCGTCGCCGGATCTGGACGGGAAATAATTCGTGTAGCGATGCATGGCGTTGTTCAGTAAGAAGTGGATGCGCGGCGCCGCGCGGTTTTATAGAGAGCAGGCAAGAGCACCAGCAGCGCGATCACGATGACCATGACCAGCGACACCGCGGCCAGGGTCGGATTGACTTGCAGGATCATGTCGTCCCACATTTGCTTGGGCAGCGTGTTCTTCATGCCGCCGCTGACGAAGATCGCGATGGTGAGTTCGTCGAAGGAAATGATGAAGGCCATCTGCAAGGCCGCCGCGACGCTGCCGATCATCATCGGCAACTGGATCGTGCGCAGCCGCGCGAAGGACGATGCGCCGAGGATCTTCGCGGCGTCGTCGATGCGCCAGTCGAAGCGCTTGAGCGCCGCCGCCATGGTGACCACCACGTAGGGAATCGCCAGCACCGTATGGCCGATCACCAGGCCCAGGTCGGTGCCGACCAGCTCCAGCCGGGAAAAAAGATAGAACAGACCGACCGCCACCACGATGCGCGGCACGATCAGCGGCGCCAGCAGGAAAGCGAACACCGGCTTGGTCCACCGCGCCGGCAGCCGCGTCAGCGCCAGCGCGGCGCCGATGCCGAGCGCGGTCGACGCCACGGCCGTGACGATGGCCACCCCAAATGAGCGCAGGAAGGAAGCCTGCCACACCGGCGACAGCATGAACGCCTCGAACCAGCGCAGGCTGAAGCCTCGCGGCGGGAACGACAGGAACGGCGAATCGGTGAAGGCGATCGGGAACACCACCAGAATCGGCAACGACAGCAGGGCCACGACCATCACGCTGTACAGCCGCAAGCCCCTGACCTTCGCCAATGCCGGCCCGGCCATGCCGTAGCCGCTGCCGCACAGGCGGCCCACCCGGATCAGCACGGCCGTCGCCGCGGATCGGTTCTTCTTCGGCGCGGCGCGGGCCTCGCCGCTCAGCGAGGATAGCCCCACCAGCTTGTCGTAAAGCATGAAGACCGCCACGGCGAAGATCAGCAGGATGGTCGACAAGGCCGCGGCGTATGGCAGGTTGAACAGATCGTTGATCGCCGAGATCACCATCTGCGCGACCATGGTTTCCCTGGGCGTGCCCAGCAGCGCCGGCAGGATGAAGAAACCGAGGCTGGTGATGAACACCAGCAATCCGGCGGCGGCGATGCCAGGCCCGGCCATCGGCAGGAACACCGAAAAGAAAGCTACCGAGCGATTGGCGCCCAGGGTCTCGGCCGCCTGCAGGAGCTGGGCATTGACGCCGCGCATGATGGGCAGCATATTGATCACCGCCAGCGGCAGCATGGCGTGCACCATGCCGATCATCACGCCCGTCATCGACGGCGCCAGCGCCGCCGGATCGTCGACCAGTCCCAGGCCGGACGCCAGCGTCAGCAGGATGCCGGTCTTCGACAGCACCAGGATCCAGGCGAAGGTCTTGACCAGGTAGCTGGTCCAGAACGGCACCATGATCCAGATCATCCATCTTTCACGGAACCTGTCGCTCAACTGGCTGAGGAAATAGGCCACCGGAAAACCCAGCAGCACCGACAGCAAAGCGGTCAGCCCCGAAATCAGGAAGGTATTGCCGAGCACCTTGGCAAACACCAGATCGCTGGTCATGCGGCGGAACTGGTCCAGCGTGACGTGGCCGCCGGCATCGTACATGCCGGTCTGCAGGATCTCCACCACCGGCACGCAGAAGAAACAGATCAGGAACACCAGGCACGGCAAGGCCGGCAGCCAGGCGCGCAGCGATTTTTTGGCCGAAGAGTTGGACATGGACTATTTCCCGTGGACTTAACAGGTCACAATTGCGGCGTGTTCCGGATTCCATCTCACGCCGACGCCGGCGCCGACCGACGGCGTCTCGCGCCGGCCGCAACGCAGCAGGAAAGGCCGGCTTTCGCCGATATCGACCAGCACGCGGCAATCCGAACCCGCGAAGACGACGTCGGTGACGATGCCCTTCAGGTAGGCATCGTCGACGCTGGCCAGGCGCGCTTCTTCCGGGCGCACCACCAGCGATATCTCGGCCGCATCGACCGCGCCGGCCGGCCGCTGCGCCGGCAACGGCACCGCAAAGCGGCCGTTGCCGAGCTGCGCGCCGCCGGAGGTTTCGCCGATGCGGCCCGACAGCAGATTGGAATAGCCGATGAACTGCGCCGAGAACGCCGTCGCCGGGCGATCGTACAAATCTTCCGGCGTGCCGATCTGCTCGATCTTCGACTGGTTCATCAGGCAGATGCGGTCGGACAGGTTCAGCGCTTCTTCCTGGTCGTGCGTGACGTAGATGAAGGTCGCGCCGAGATCCTTGTGCAGGCTGCGGATCTCGGATTGCATGTGCTCGCGCAATTTCTTGTCGAGCGCGCCGAGCGGTTCGTCGAGCAAAATCACCGAAGGCTTGTAGACGAAGCAGCGCGCCAGCGCGATGCGCTGCTGCTGGCCGCCGGACAGCTCGCGCGGCAAGCGGTTCGCATAGCTTCCCATCTGCACCATTTCCAGCGCATCCCTGACGGCGGCGGCCATCGCGGGCTTGTCCATCTTGCGCATGCGCAGCGGATAGGCGATGTTTTCCCATACCGACAGGTGCGGGAACAACGCGTAGCTCTGGAACACCATGCCGATGCCGCGTTCGCCGGCAGGGGCGTGGGTGGCGTCCTTGCCGTTGATGAGCAAGGTGCCGCCGCTGGGTTCAACCAGCCCGGCGAGGATTTGCAGCAGCGTGGTCTTGCCCGAGCCGGACGGCCCGAGCAAGGTCAGGAACTCGCCGTCCCGCACGTCGAGATCGGTCGGAGAAAGCGCGATGACGTTGTCGTAATGCTTGCTGATTGCGCAGGTTTGCAGTCTGGCGGTCATGATGTCGTGATGATCAGGAGAGTAACCAGGCGTTGAAGCGATCCGATACGGCGTTGCGGTTCTTGTGCCACCAGGGGCCGTTCGGCGGACGCATCTGGCCGATGTTGGCGGGCGCGGTCGGCAGGATGGCGGCGCGCGCGGCGGGAATGTCCTTGTAGGCTTCCAGCGCGGTCGGACCGTAGGCCAGCGTATCGGTGAAACCGCTCTGGCGCTTGGCGTCGGCGCAGAACTTGGCGAACTCCCTGGCGACGGCCGCGCGCGGATTGCCCTTCGGCACGCCCCAGCCTTCAACCGAATACAGGCCCTGGTTCCAGTTGATCGCCACCGGCGCGCCGCCTTCGATGGCAGTCTGCGCCCGGGCGTTCCAGGTAGAGATCATGTCGACTTCGCCCGACTGGATCAACTGCATCGCTTGCGCGCCGCTGGTCCACCATACGGCCACGTGTTTCTTGACGCGGTCGAGGCTCTTGAAAGCGCGGTCGAGGTCGAGCGGATACAGTTTGTCGATCGGCACACCGTCGGCCATCAGCGCCTGTTCCAGCGTGTCGATGGCATTGCGGCGCAGGGAACGGCGGCCGGGGAATTTCTCGACGTTCCAGAAGTCGGCCCAGGTTTTCGGCGCGTTCTTGCCGTACTTGTCGGTGCGATAGGCCAGGATGGTGGCGTACACGTCCACACCGACAAAGCTCGACGTGATCGAACCCGGCAGCATGTTCTTGAAGTCGGTCGGCGCGATGCCGAGCGGCTCGAGCATGCCGGCTTCTTCAAGGATCGGGACATCTTGCTGCAGTGTCAGCGTGGTCACGTCCCATACGAAATTCTTGGTCTGCACCATCGCGGTCAGTTGCGCCAACGGCTGTGCTTCACGCGCCACGTTGACGATCTTGACCCCGGAGGCTTTTTCAAACGGATCGTAGAAAGCCTTGCGATAGGCGGCCGTGTACGGACCGCCCGGGTCGGCCACCACCAGTTGTTTGGTTTGCGCCAGCACGCTCGGCGCGACGCCCGCCACCGCGAGGCCGCCCGCCATTTTCAGCACGTTGCGGCGATTACTGTTGAGAAGCTCAGTCATACGTACTCCCTTGGATTAGTTAGAGGAACCTCAGACCTGCGATTGCTTGACGCGATACGCCGTTCAGCTTGCGATGGCGCGGCCGCGCTTTTTGAAAAATTCTTCCATCATGCGGGCCGGTTCGCCGGTGGCGTAGGCTTCGCCCTGGATGCGGCGGCCGGCGCTGATGGCGTCGGCAAAACCGGCTTCGGTGATCTCATAGAAGCGCTGCTTGTCGAGACGCATCGCCACCGGCGGCTTGGCCGCCAGTTCACGCGCGATGGCCAGCGATTTGCTCATGACTTCGGCGGCCGGCACCAGATGATGGATCAGGCCGAGGCGGTGCGCCTCTTCCGCTTCCATCATGCGGCCGGTCAGCGTCAGTTCGATGGTGCGCGACAGGCCGAGCATCTGCGTCATGATCCAGGGACCGGTGACGCTCGGGATACCGGAATTGATTTCAGGCTGGCCCATGCGCGAGCCGGCATGGCCGACGCGGATATCGCCCAGCAGGGCAACCTGGAACGCCGAACCGGCGGCGGTCCCGTTCAACGCCATGATCAGCGGCTTCTTCATTGCACGCAGCGTGCGGTAGTAGTTTTCCCATTCGGTCATCCATTCGTCGGCGCGCTGCGGATCGAAGCCGTGCGCCTCTTCCAGGTCCTGCCCCGCGCAAAAAGCCCGGTCGCCGGCGCCGGTCATGATGACCGCGCCGACCTGCCCGTCCTGATCGCAGCGCTTGAGCGCGGCGATGATCTCGTTACGCATTTCGGTGTGCCAGGCATTGAGTTTTTCCGGCCTGTTGAGGGTCAGGATGGCGACGCTGCCGTCGAACGTCAGTTTGATGAATTTTTCCATAGCTATTCCTATGCAATAAGTAATGTTTTATTACGACATTAAATGCTACAGCAATTAATGTGCCTGTCTATATGCAATGCAAGATTAGATATTTCGCTTGCAAACGGTGCGACTTGGAAGGGATTTACAGTGCAGTGCACTACGAATGCGCCGACCGCGATCTTTCGCGGTGCAGGGACAAAGGGTAAGAAAAACGGGGGAAAAGCGCCTTCCGTCAGGCGGAAAACGTCTGCCGATGAACATTGGCGACAGCAAACAGGCGGAAATACATACTAATCCGCATGTTCTATTTGATGAGACGAACACAAATCGTTATTATTCTCATTAATTACAATTTCCATAAAAATCCTTACACCTGTTCGGCATACGCCGCTATCGCGGCTGGTATTGCTTTTCCTGTATTTCCCGCTTTTTCATCAAAAAAATCACCATGACCTCGCTCCGACTCCCCCGCGCCATTGCCGCACCCAACCGCTGCGCCGTTGCCATTGCTGCAGCACTCATGACACTGTCCGGCTCCGCCCATGCGCAGCAAACCGATGCCGGCGCCGATAGCGCCAACACCCTGGAAACCATCCAGGTCAGCGGCGACTGGCTCGGCACCGGCTTGCAAAGCGGTGTGAAGACGTATCCGGGCGCACGCACCGTGGTCAAAAAAGAGGAGATCGAACATACCGGTGCGATCAACATCGGCGATGTGATGCGCCGCATCCCGGGCGTGCAGGTTACCGATAACTCCGGCACCGCCGGCGGCGCGATGTCGCTCAATATCGGCGTGCGCGGCCTGGCCGGCCGCTATTCGCCGCGCTCCACGATCCTGCTCGACGGCATCCCGATGGCTTCTGCGCCCTATGGGCAACCGCAGATCTCGTTTGCGCCGGTCAGCCTGAACAACATTGAAGCGATCGACGTTGTGCGCGGCGGCGGCGCGGTGCGCTATGGCCCGCAAAACGTCGGCGGCATCATCAACTTCCGCACGCGCGCCATCCCGACCGCCCCCGGCATCACGGGCGACGCCAGCGTGCGCTACAACAGCTACGGCGAAGGCGGCTCGAGCACCCAATACAGCGCCTTTGCCGGCACCCAGCTCGACAACGGCCTCGGCCTCGCGATGCTGTATTCCGGCACGGACGGTTCCGGCTGGCGCGATAACAGCAATGAACGCATCAACGACTTCGCGCTGAAATTCCGCTATGAAATCAGCCCCAGTGCGGAGATCTACGGCAAGATCTCTTACTACGACGTCATGTCGCACACCCCGGGCGGACTGACGCCGGCGCAATACAATGCCGATCCGTTCCAGAACACGCGTACGCGCGACTACTGGAAGGGCAATCGCCAGGCGATCGACCTCGGTTACCTGAATACGATTTCCGATACGCAGGAATTTGAAATCCGTACCTACTACAACGAAAGCATGCGTGAAAGCGCGCTGATCGGTTCATCCACCACAACCCTGACGCATCAGCCGCGCTATTATCAGACCCTGGGCATCGAACCGCGCTTCACGCAACGTTTCACTACCGGCAAACTCACCAACGACGTTACCGTCGGTTACCGCTATATCCGCGAGCGCGGCCACGACGACAGCTTCAGCGAATCGATTGCGACCGGCGCCGTCGGCCCGACCAGCCGCTTCAACAACACCACCGACGCACACGCCGTCTATGTCGACGACAAGGTTTCGGTCGGTGCATGGCGCATTACGCCCGGGGTGCGCTTCGAACACATCAACTCCACGCGCCAGAGCACGGCCTCGGCCACCAAATTCGAAGTCACCAACAACAAGCCGCTGCCGTCGCTCAACATCGCCTATCTGTTCAATCCCGAACTGACATTGTTCACCAACTACAACACCTCGTTCGGCGTGGTGCAGAACACCCAGCTTACCGCGCAGTCGGCCGGCAATCCGCTTGCTCCGGAGCTGGCCAAGACGGTCGAAGCCGGCGCGCGCTGGAAGGACGGCAGGCTGTCGGCAGAGTTCACCTACTTCGATATCCGTTTCGACAATCAGATCATCAACGTCGGCACCGACCTGTACCAGAACATCGGCAAGACCAAGCATGACGGCGTGGAAACAGCCGTCGACTACACGTTCGACAAGGATGGCCTGTTGCGCGGCCTGAACGTCTACGCCAACTACACCTACACGCGCGCGCTGCAGGAATCGGGCGCCACCGCCGGGCTTGACGTGCCGTTCTACTCACGCACGACCGACACCATCGGCGCGCGCTACCAGACCGGTCCGTGGGGCATCAACCTGTCGACAACGCACCAGAGCCGGCAATTCTCCAACGAAGCCAACAGCATCGCCGAAACGACGGACGGCAAGGATGGAGAGATTCCGGGCTACCGCGTCTGGAATGCACAAGTGGACTGGAAGGTTCCTGACGCCAAAGGCTTCGACGTGATTGCAGGCGTCAACAACCTCACCGATCGCCGCTACTACACGCGCACCCGCGACGGCAATCAAGGCCGTATCGTCGGCGCACCGCGCACAATTTATGTGCAAGGCCGCTATTCGTTCTAGTTCCAGTTATCAGGACATCCGAAGTACGCAGCGCGACTGCGTACTTCGATGCGCCCACACGTCGACGCCCCTGCAATGAAAACGCCCCGCATTCCGGATACAAGGAGTGCGGGGCCGTATTGAGGCCGCGTCTTTTACGGCGTCGGGGTATATCGATACCGATCAGCGCCAGCCGCGATGCCAGCCGTATTGCGGATGATGCCAACCCCAACCGTAGTGCGCGTGATAAGCCCACACATAGCCGGGACCGGGCGAGGCGTAAGTCGGTTCCACGTAAACCACCCCGGGCGGCGCGACGTAGGCGGGGCGAATGGTGGGCGGCGTGACGACGCAGCCGCTGACGGCGGCAACGACGACCGCCGCCGACAGCAGTCCTGCCAATCTGATCAATCTGGTATGCATGTCATGTGCTCCTCTTCGGGAAACTGCGGTTACGGTTTCAACGCGGCAGTGCGGTCCATACAAGCCGGCGCACTGCCGCCGCTGCTCCCCTTAACGCCGGAAAGCCCGGGAACGGAGACGGGAAAGTTGTATTAATCTGTAAGCGAATTCAGCAATCCGTCAGATATCGTGGGCGTCAGATATCGTCGGCGTCCGTCGAGCGCGTCAGCGCCTCCCATCGCGACAATTCCGCCGTCAGTTCGTCGAGTTTCTCCCTCACCAATCCCAGTGCATCGCTGCCGAGCAGCAAATGCGCCGGCGGCGTCGGACTATCGACCAGTGTCAGCATCGCTTGCGCGGCCTTGCGCGGATCGCCCGGCTGCCTGCCGCTGCGTTCCCTGCGCGTCGTGCGGATGGGATCGAACAGCGCATCGTAGTCGGCGATGCTGCGCGGCGAGCGCACCATCGAGCGCCCCGCCCAGTCGGTGCGGAACGAACCCGGTGCGACCGCGGTGACGAAGACGTTGAAGGCTTTCAGTTCCTTGCCCAGCGTTTCCGAAATGCCCTCGAGCGCGAACTTGCTGCCGCAGTAATACGCAATGCCCGGCATCGTGATGAAGCCGCCCATCGAGGTGATGTTGATGATGTGGCCGCGCCGGCGGCGACGCATGAAAGGGACGAAGGACCTGGTCACGGCGACCGCGCCGAACACGTTGACGTCGAACTGGCGCCTGAGCGCATCCATGTCGGATTCCTCGAAGATGCCCTCATGTCCGTAACCGGCATTGTTGACCAGCACGTCGACGGCGCCGATGCTTGCGTCGACTTCAGGGACGATATTCTCCGCGGCGGCGAAATCGGTGACGTCGAGGATGCGCGCAAATGCGCGGCCGGGCTGCTGTGCATGGCGCGACTCGAACTCGCGGCAGGCGTCGCCGTTGCGCACGGTGCCGACGACGCGATGGCCGGCTTCGATGGCGGCGTCGGCGAGCGCGCGGCCGAAACCGCTGCTGACGCCGGTGATGAAGAAGGTCTTTGCTGCAGACATGGCATTTTCCTTTGCGGTGCGTTGAAGAACGGATGCCGCATTATCGATTTGCACCGCTGCCCGCAACTGCCGTTTTTTCTCCTATGTTTGCCTGATCCTCTGACGAACTGGAAAAACGTCGCAGAAAGTGGCAAAGTGGCCGCATTCCAGCTTGCCGGATCCGATGACATGACACAAGCTTCAACTCCCAAGGAAGTACGACGAGGCATGGTCGACCTGCTGGCGGCGCTGACGCCGCTGGAAGGCTACAACCTGTCGCCGCTGCCGGATGTGCGTTTCCTGCGCTCGAACCGTCCGCTGCGCCGCATGCCGGTGCTGTACGAGCCCGGCATCGTGATTGTCGCCCAGGGACGCAAGCGCGGCTATCTCGGATCGGAGGTGTATTTGTACGATGCCCAGCATTACCTGGCGGTATCGGTGCCGGTGCCGTTTTCGATGGAGACCGACGCCAGCGCCAAGGAACCGATGCTGGCGATCTACCTGCGCCTCGACTTCAATCTGGCGGCGCAACTGATGCTGCAGATCGACGAACGCGTCGGCCCCAGCGACGCCAGGCCGCGCGGCATGGTATCGACGCCGATGGAAGCGCAACTCGGCATATCGGTGCTGCGTTTCCTGGAAGCGATGCAGGATCCGCTGGAGGCGGCAGTGCTGGGTCCGTCGCTGGTGCGCGAGATCTACTTTCGCGTGCTGACCGGACAACAGGGAGGATCGATGCGCGCGGCGCTGACCATGCAGGGCCAGTTCGGCAAGATCTCGCGCGCCATCAGCATGATCCATCGCAGCTACGGCGAGACGCTCGACATCGACATGCTGGCGCAGGAAGCCGGCATGAGCGTGCCGACGTTCCACGCCCATTTCAAGACCGTGACCGACACCTCGCCAATGCAATACCTGAAGTCGACGCGGCTGCACCAGGCGCGCCTGCTGATGCTGCGCAACGACATGACGGCAGGCGCCGCCAGCGCACGCGTCGGCTACCAAAGTCCGTCGCAGTTCAGCCGCGAATTCAAACGCCTGTTCGGCCGCACGCCGGTCGATGAAGTAGAGCGCATGCGCAAGCGTTTCGCCATGCCGCCGCAGGATGAAGGCGCGCAGTTCGTCTCATCGCACTGAATGCCGCCATCAACGCAAGATGTTCAGGTGGCGCAAATGCTGCAACTATGTCCCTTGCAATTGTGCAGCACGCTGCTGCGGCCGGCGCCGGCGTGCGCCCCCGGTCCGGCGGCGCCCTGCCCCGCCAGTTGTTCGGCGCCGTTGCGCGGCCGCCAGCGTTCGGTGACCTGCAGGCCGACGCGGCCGCCGGTCAGCAGCGGCGCGGCGGTCGTATCCGTTTTGCAGTAAGGGCACGCCACCTGGCCATGCAGGGCCTGCATGCTCAGGAATTTCTCGAAGATGCCTTCGCAGTGGCTGCAGCGGATATCGTATAAGGGCATGTTCTCCTCCGGTGTGACGTTGATTCAATGCGCTGCCGTGCGGACGACGCTGCCGCCGTCCGCACATTCGGCAACTAGGGCTTGCGGCCCCAGTACGACTTGTCGTTGAGCATGCCCTTGGGCGTGATGTCCTGGTCGAAGATCGAGGTCGGCAAGGCCACCGTGCAGGCGCAGTTGGGAATGTCGACGATGCCGCCGATGCGTCCTTCCACCGGCGCCGCGGTCAGCAGCATGTAGGCCTGGCTGCCGGTGTAGCCGAAGTGCGTCAGGTAGTCGATCGCTTTCAGGCAAGCCTGGCGATAGGCGACCGTGGCGTCGAGGTAGTAGTTGACGCCGTTTTCGACGCTGATGCCTTCGAAGGTCAGCCATTGTTCGTAATGCGGCTTGACGATGCTGGGCATGAAGATCGGCGAGGTGATGTTGTACTTCGCCATGCCGCCCTTGATCAGGTCGAAGCCGACGTGGCTGACGCCGTCCATTTCGATCGCGCCGCAGAAGCCGATTTCGCCGTCGCCCTGCGAGAAGTGCAGGTCGCCCATCGAGAAGCCGGCGCCTTTGACGTAGACCGGGAAGAAAATCCGCGTGCCGGCCGACAAGTCCTTGATGTCGGTATTGCCGCCATGTTCGCGCGGCGGCACGGTGCGCGCCGCGATCTTGGCCATTTCGTCGAACTTGGCGCCGGTCAGGCCGCGCAAGACGGCGGTGCTCGGATCGGGCGGCTTGGCCAGGCCCTTGGCGGCCAGCGGCGCTTCGCGGCGATTCCACTCGGCCAGCAGGTCATGCGAGGGCAGACAACCCATCAGGCCGGGATGCGTCAGGCCGGCGATGCGCACGCCGGGGATATGGCGCGAAGTCGCATACAAACCCTTGAGGTCCCAGATCGCCTTGTCCGCGTCAGGAAAATAATCGGCCAGGAAGCCGCCGCCGTTTTCCTTGGAAAACACGCCCGAGAACCCGACCGGCGTCACCGGCTTGATATCGAGCAGGTCGATCACCAGCAGGTCGCCCGGCTCGGCGCCTTCGACGTGGAAAGGACCGGTCAGCGGATGCGCGCGCGTGAGGTCGACGTTCTTGACGTCGGAAACATCGTCGGTATCCTTGATCTGCGCGTCGAGGAAATCCAGCGATTCGATCAGTATCGATTCGCCCGGCTTGACCGACGACAGGAACGGCAGGTCGGGATGCCAGCGATTGTGTCCGAGCTCCGGTTGCTCCGCCAGCGGTACGCCGGGCTTGATCTTGAAGTGTTGCATGCGACTCTCCTTCTCGTGTGGAATGACGGTTATTCGTTGGGGATGCCAGGCACCGGACATTCCGGCGTGCCGGCGGTCTTGCGCGTGATCGCCTCGACCCTGGCGCGCGCGGCCTGCGGATCGTTGACCCAGGTCTTGTAGAAATCGAAAGGACAATCGGCCACGCCCGCCGCCGACTCGCCGGAATTGATCTTGCCGGTATAGCCGCGATGCAGCAGCTTGAACAGATGGTTCTGCGACTGCCAGTTGCGGCGCGCATCGCGGATCGCGCCGACCGACAGTTCGGCGTACTGGATGCCCATCTCTTCGGTCTCGCATTCGCCCAGCGTGCGGCCGTCGAAGCCGACAATCGCCGAGTGCCCGAAATAGGAATACACGCCGTCGAAACCGGCCGCGTTGGCGACGGCCACATAGACGTTGTTCATCCACGCCATCGCCTTGGCGACCAGCACCTGCTGGTCCTTGGCCGGATACATGTAGCCCTGGCAGCGCACGATCAGCTCGGCGCCCTTCATGGCGCAGTCGCGCCAGATTTCCGGATAATTGCCGTCGTCGCAGATGATCAGGCTGACCTTGAGGCCCTTGGGTCCGTCGCAGACATAGGTCGTGTCGCCCGGATACCAGCCTTCGATCGGCGTCCACGGCATGATCTTGCGGTACTTCTGCACGATCTCGCCCTGGTCGTTGATCAGGATCAGCGTGTTGTACGGCGCCTTGTGCGGATGTTCTTCATGGCGCTCGCCGGTCAGCGAGAACACGCCCCAGACGCCGGCGATGCGGCAGGCTTCCGAAAACACCCGGGTCTCTTCGCCGGGCACGGTGGCGGCGGTGTCGTACATTTCCTTCTCGTCGTACATGATGCCGTGCGTCGAGTACTCGGGAAAAATCACCAGATCGAGCCCGGGCAAACCCTGCTTCATGCCGACCAGCATGGCCGCGATCCTGTGGACGTTGTCCATCACCTCGGCGCGGTTGTGCAGGCGCGGCATCTTGTAATTGACGACCGCCACGCCTACCGCGTCCTTGCTGCTCGATATGTCCCCATGCCTCATGATGTTGCTCCTTTGCGCTAAAACTAAACGGACAGATATTTGCTGATGGTCGGCGCATCGACATTGGCGCGCGTGTCTTCGTAGACGAAGCGGCCCTTGTCGATCACCAGGAAACGGTCGGCGATTTCCAGCGTGAAGCTCAACACCTGCTCCGACACGATGATGGTGAGCTGGCGGATCTTGCGGATTTCCTTGAGACTGCGCGCGATGTCCTTGATGATGGACGGCTGGATGCCTTCGGTCGGCTCGTCCAGCAGCAGCACGCGCGGATTGGTCGCCAGCGCGCGTGCGATCGCCAGTTGCTGCTGCTGGCCGCCGGAGAGGTTGCCGCCCTTGCGGCCGCGCATGTCGTACAGCACCGGGAACAGCGCGTACAACTCGTCCGGCACCTTGCCGCGCGCCTCGGCGGCGAGGCCGGTCTGGATGTTTTCCAGCACCGTCATGCCGGGGAAGATCATGCGCCCCTGCGGCACATAAGCGACCCCGCGCGCGACGCGCTGATAGCTCTCCATCGCGCCGAGCTCGACGCCGTCGATCTTGATGCTGCCGTCGCGCAGCGGCAGGATGCCCATCAGCGTCTTGAACAGCGTGGTCTTTCCCATGCCGTTGCGGCCCATGACGGCGACGATTTCCTCCTTCGCCACCGACAGGTTGATGTCGTGGATGACGGCGCTCTGGCCATAGCCGGAGGCGAGGTTGGATACGTTGAACATGGCTGGCTCCGTGGATTAATTGGTGATTGACTCAGTGACCCAGATAGACATCAATGACTTTGGGATCCGACTGCACCTTGTCCATGCTGCCTTCGGCGAGGATCTTGCCCTGATGCAGCACGGTCACCTTGTGCGCGATGCTCTTGACGAAATCCATGTCGTGTTCGATCACCACCACCGAACGCCCCTGGCTGATGCGGCCCAGCAGTTGCGCGGTCTTTTCGCGCTCGGACACGCTCATGCCGGCTACCGGTTCGTCCAGCATCAGCAGTTCCGGCTCCTGCATCAGCAGCATGCCGATCTCCAGCCACTGCTTCTGGCCGTGCGACAGCAAGTCGGCCTGGGTATACAGATACTGGTCTAGGAAAATCTCGGCGGCCACCGATTCCACGCGCGCCACCACGTCCGGCGAGCGCTTGAACATCAGCGCGCCGAACACCTTGCGGCCGCGCGGAAACGACATCTCCAGGTTCTCGAACACGCTGAGGTTTTCATAGATCGACGGCGTCTGGAACTTGCGGCCGACGCCGACGCGCACGATGGCGTGCTCGCTCATCTTGGTCAGCTCGTGGTTGTTGAAGCGGATGCTGCCCGAGGTCGCCTGCGTCTTGCCGCAGATCAGGTCCAGCACGGTGGTCTTGCCGGCGCCGTTGGGGCCGATCACCACGCGCACTTCATTGCGCTGGACATACAGGTTGAGCTTGTCGACCGCCTTGAAGCCGTCGAAGGAAACCGTCAGGTCCTCGATCGCCAGCACCGGATGGTCGGTCGATTCGAATCCTATGGGTGCGTTGTTCATTTGCTGGCCTCCAGGTTGGCGCCGTCGATCGCGATCCCGGCGGCATCCGGTTTGACTGCTGTTTTCGCCTTTGCCGCGTCGGGCTCGTCGGCCGGGGCTGGTTTGCGCGTGAATGTCGCCAAAAACCTGGCCGCCAGGCGCTTGCCCTGCTTTTCGTACACGCCGGCCAGGCCGTTGGGGAAGTACATCACCACCGCGATGAACAGGCCGCCCATCAGGAACAGCCACAGCTCGGGAAAGGTTTCGGAGAAATAGGTCTTGCCGAAGTTGACCAGCAGCGTGCCGTACACCGCGCCGAGCAGCGACATGCGTCCGCCGACCGCCGCATAGATCACCATCTCGATCGACGGCACGATGCCGACGAAGGACGGCGACATGAAGCCGACCTGCAAGGTGAACATGGCGCCGCCGATGGCCGAGAACATCGCCGCCACGCAAAACACGAAGACCTTGAAACTGGCGACGTCGTAACCGGAAAAGCGCACGCGCTCTTCCTTGTCGCGCATCGCCATCAGCAGGCGGCCGAGCTTGGAGGTCAGGATGAAACGGCCGAACAGGATGCAGGCGAACAACAGGCCGGCATTGACGAAATACAGGATCATCTTGGCGCTGTCGGTGCGGATATCCCAGCCCATCAGCGTCTTCAGGTCGGTGATGCCGTTGACGCCGCCGGTCAGGCCCTGCTGGCCGATGATCAGGATCGACAGGATCGCCGCGATCGCCTGCGTCACGATGGAGAAATACACATCGCCGACGCGCCGCTTGAACATCGCCATGCCGATCACCAGCGCCAGCAGCGTCGGCACCGCCAGCACCGCCAGCACCGTGAAACTGAAGCTGTGGAAAGGCTGCCACATGGCCGGCAAGGAGGTGATCTGGTTCCAGTCCATGAAGTCGGGAATGCCGGGCGTGGACTGGATCTTGGTGCTGATCGGGTCGGACGCTTCCAGCTTCAGGAACATCGCCATGCAATAGCCGCCGACGCCGAAGAACACGCCCTGCCCGAGGCTGAGGATGCCGCCGTAACCCCAGCACAGCACCAGGCCGACGGCGACGAAGGCGTAGGACAGGTATTTGCCGACCAGGTTGAGACGGAAGATGTCCAGGCCCAGCGGAAACACCACCAGCAACAGGACTGCCAGTATCAGCAGTCCGGCCAGCCCGGATCTGCCTCCCAATATTTTTTCGTATGCTGCATTCATCGTTGAACCTCGCGGATGGGAAGTCTGGAAAACGTGGCGCTCATTTGCTCTACTTGCGCACGCGCACGGAGAACAATCCCTGCGGCCGCAGCATCAGGATCAGGATCACCGCCGACAGCGTCAGCACCTTGGCCATCGAGCCGGTCAGGAAGAACTCCGCGGTGGATTGCGTCTGCGCAATCGAGAAGGCCGAAGCGATCGTGCCGATCAGGCTCTGGGCGCCGCCGAACACCACCACCAGGAAGGTGTCGACGATGTACAGCGAGCCGCTGGTCGGCCCGGTCGAACCGATCGTGGTGAACGCCGCGCCGGCCACGCCCGCCACGCCGCAACCGAGCGCAAACGTGGTGCGGTCGACCTTGCGCGTGTTGATGCCGACGGCGCCGCTCATGACGCGGTTCTGCATCGTGGCGCGCACCTGCAAACCCCAGCGCGAGCGGAACAGCAGCACGAAGATGGTGCCGGTCAGCAAGACCGTCAGTCCCATCATGAACAGGCCGTTGATGGGAATGTCGATGTTCTCGGTCGGCTTGAACGAACCGAGCAGCCAGTCGGGCAAGGTGGCGCTGACCTCCTTGGCGCCGAAGATGGAACGGAAAGTCTGCTGCATCGCCAGGCTCAGGCCCCAGGTCGCCAGCAGCGTATCGAGCGGACGCTTGTACAGGCGGCTGATCAGCAGCAGCTCGGTGAGATAGCCAACGCCGTAGGCGACGATGAAGGACAGCACCACCGCGCCGAAGAAATAGAAAGGCTGCAGGCTGGGCGCGTAAGTCGTCGTCAGGTGCGAGAGCAGGTAGGTGATGTAGGCGCCGATGGTCAGGAATTCGCCATGCGCCATGTTGATCACGCCCATCTGCCCGAAGATGATGGCCAGGCCGAGCGCCATCAGCAGCAGGACGCAAAACACCGAGAGGCCGTTGAAGCCCTGCATGGCGAAGATGGCGCCGAATTCGGATAGAGAAACCATATTGACTCCCGCCCTGGGTGATGAAAAGGAAAATAAAAACCTTGAGTGCTTCAATTACGTGGGCGGCAGCGCCCGCATGTCACTACAGGCGCCGCCGCTTTGCTGCCAACAAATCAACTGCGATCGCCGAACCGGTTCTGCCGTCGTCCCGGCACACACCGGGCCCCAGCGGCGTTAACGCATCAAACTGCCCGGCGCTATCGCCTTCTTCACGACGCTGGGTCCTGACTTGCGTCAGGACGACAGCAAGACCGATGCACACCTCAACCACCACCGTCGTCCCGGCGCACGCCGGGACCCAGTGGCGTTGGCGCATCCCATTGCCCGGCGCTACGGCCTTCTTCACGACGCTGGGTCCTGACTTTCGTCAGGACGACGGATGTTGTGGTTGATGAGGCTTATTGATAACCCTTCGGGAAAGGATTCGGTTCGATCAGGTCCGATTCATAGATGACCTTGAACTGGCCGTCCTTCTGTGCTTCGCCGATGCGCGTCTTGCTCCACAGGTGATGGTTGGCGTGGACCTTGACGTAGCCTTCCGGCGCAGTCTTCAGTTCGATGCCGGGCGAGGCCGCGACCACCTTGTCGACGTCGAAGCTGCCGGCTTTTTCAACCGCGGCCTTCCACAGCCACGGGCCGAGGTAGGCCGCCTGCGTCACGTCGCCGATCACCGAATTGGCGCCGAACTTGGCCTTGAACTCGGCCACGAATTTCTTGTTGTTCGGATTGTCGAGGCTCTGGAAATACTTCATCGAGGCGAAGAAGCCTTCGACGTTTTCGCCGCCGATGCCGAGCATTTCATCTTCGGTGACCGAAATGGTCAGCAGGTTCTGCGTCTTGGCGGTGACGCCGGCCGCCTTCAACTGCTTGTAGAACGCGACGTTGCTGCCGCCGACCACGTCGGCGAAAATGACGTCAGGTTTTTTCAGCTTGATCTTGTTGATCAGCGAACCGAACTGGGTGTTGCCGAGCGGGTAGTACTCTTCGCCGACCACCGAACCCTTGAGCACGTTTTCGATGTGCTTGCGGGCGATCTTGTTGGAGGTGCGCGGCCAGATGTAGTCGGAACCGATCAGGAAGAAGGTCTTGGCCTTCTTTTCCTTGGCCACCCAGTTCAGGCCGGCCAGCACCTGTTGCGTGGCTTCCTGGCCGGTGTAGAAGACGTTCTTGGATTGCTCCAGGCCTTCATAGAAGGTCGGGTAGTAGAGCAGGCCGTTGTCCTTTTCGAACACCGGCAGCACGGCTTTGCGCGAGGCCGAAGTCCAGCAGCCGAAGACGGCGGCGACGTGGTCGTTCTCGAGCAGCTTCTTGGCTTTTTCGGCAAAGGTCGGCCAGTCGCTGGCGCCGTCTTCCTGGATGATCTTGATCTTGCGACCAAGGATGCCGCCCATCGAATTGATCTGGTCGATCGCCAGGCGTTCGGCCTGGATCGAACCGGTTTCGCTGATGGCCATCGTGCCGGTGGCGGAGTGCAACTGGCCGACGGTGACTTCGGTGTCGGTGATGGCCAGCTTGGTGGTGTTGATCTTGGCGGTCGGGAACTGCTGCGCCACGGCCAGGCCAGGGAGCGCCATGGCAGCACCGGCGGCGCCGGCAACGATGCCCATCATGATCTTGCGTCGTTGCGATGAAGGCGGTTTGGAAGAGGAACGGTGCGACATGCGGTACTCCTTTCGAGCGTTATTGGACGTTGTCGGGCTTATCAGGCCTGTCGGATTGGGCAGCTTCAAAACGAACCGAAAGACCGACCCATCTCCACCGCCGGCCGCCTGCATGCAGATGCAGTGCGGTACATGCGAGTGTTTTTCTCCCTGCCGGTTTGCTTTCCGCTCGTTCTGGGACGAAGAATAGGTTTTGCGATGCGGCGCAACAATACGTCGTTTAACGTAAAACCCGGGCGCCCGGGGAAGCACCCGCCCGCACAGGTTTCGCCCACGCGCGGCATGGTATTGGTGCGTTTTTGCGGCGGGCGCGTTGCCGCCGGTGAATTTCCTGCCCGCGCCGACGCTGCGTTTTGGTGAATCGGCGGCGCGGCGGCGTTTCGGCATACGTCATTTGACGTATGCCAGGACGGTGCGATTGGTTTGAAAATTGCTTCATGGAGAACGAGTTGCTCCTGCTGTCCACGAAGCCGGTCTTTTCCGCCCTGCAGCATCACGCGGGCAAATGCGGAGCAAGCTTCCGGTCCGGCGCAGCCTTCCCGATCAATGCGAGCAAAATGTGACCAATCCCGCCATCCAACGCATCGTCAAGGTCCGCCGCGACTACAACACCTGGGTTGCCAACGAAACCCTGGAAGACTACGCGCTGCGCTATACCCCGCGCTCGTTCAGGCGCTGGTCCGAGTTCCGCCTGGCCAACACCGCGCTGGGCGCGACCTCGTTCCTGGCGCTGGAGGCAATCAGCGGCGCCATCACGCTCAGTTATGGATTTACCAACACGTTCTGGGCCATCATGTGCGTGGTGGTGCTGTTCTTCCTGACCGGCCTGCCGATCAGCTATTACGCCGCCAGGTACGGCGTCGACATGGACCTGCTCACGCGCGGCGCCGGCTTCGGTTATATCGGTTCGACCATCACGTCGCTGATCTACGCCAGCTTCACCTTCATCTTCTTTGCGCTGGAAGCGGCCATCATGGCGCAGGCCATTGAAATCTATTTCGGCCTGCCGCTGGTGTACGGCTACGTGCTGTGTTCGCTGATCGTGATCCCGATGGTGGCGTACGGCATCACGCTGATCAACCGGCTGCAGATGTGGACGCAGCCGCTGTGGATCGTGCTGCTGCTGTTGCCCTACGCCTGCGTGCTGTACAAGGAGCCGGAAGCGTTGAGCAATCTCATCACCTTCACCGGTCGCGCCGAGGACGGCGGCTCGTTCAACATCCTGCTGTTCGGCGCAGCCGCGACGGTGGCGTTTTCGCTGATCGCGCAGATTGGCGAGCAGGTCGACTTCCTGCGCTTCCTGCCGGAGAAGACGCCGGCCAATCGCGGCCGCTGGTGGACCGCGCTGCTGCTGGCAGGACCGGGATGGATCCTGCTCGGCGGCGCCAAGATGCTGGGCGGCGCCTTGCTGGCCTTCCTCGCGATCCAGCACGAAGTACCGATGGGCAAGGCGGTCGAGCCGACCCAGATGTATCTGATCGGTTATCAATATGTGTTTTCCAATCCGGCCTGGGTGATGGCGGCGGTGGCGCTGTTCGTCATCGTGTCGCAGGTCAAGATCAACGTCACCAACGCCTATGCCGGTTCGCTGGCCTGGTCCAACTTCTTCGCGCGCCTGACGCACAGCCATCCGGGCCGCGTGGTGTGGCTGGTGTTCAACGTGCTGATCGCGGTGCTGCTGATGGAGCTGGGCGTGTTCAACGCGCTCGAGCATGTGCTGGCGCTGTACGGCCTGGTGGCGATTTCATGGATAGGCGCGGTGGTGTCGGACCTGGTGATCAACAAGCCGCTCAAGCTCAGCCCGGCGCACATCGAGTTCAAGCGCGCGCATCTGTACGACATCAATCCGGTCGGCGTCGGCGCCATGGCGATCGCCTCGATCCTGTCGGCCATCGCCATGTCCGGCGTGTTCGGCAAACTGGCGCATGCGCTGTCGCCCTTCATCGCCCTCGGCACGGCCCTGCTGGCGGCGCCGCTGATCGCGATCGCCACCAAAAGCCGCTACTACATTGCGCGTCACGATACCTTGCTCGAGCATCTGCATGCGCCGCACGACGCCTGCAACGCACACGCCGAACTCGATTGCGTGATCTGCGGCAACCGGTTTGAAATGCCCGACATGGCCCATTGCCCGGCCTACCAGGGCGCGATCTGTTCCTTGTGCTGTTCGCTCGACGCGCGCTGCAACGACCGCTGCAAGACGCCGGCGTCGCGCCTGCCGAATCAGATGTTCAATACGCTGAGCAGCTTTTTGCCGGCGCGCTTCACGCTCAAGCTGAACACGCGCATCGGCCATTACCTGATCGTCTTCAGCCTGCTTTCGGGCGGCCTGGCGGTGGTGCTGTGGATGCTCTACTTCCAGCAGATGGCCGGCATCTCCGGCCTGACGCCGAGCGGTCCCGATTCCATCCAGAGCATCTTCATCAAGCTGTTCTGCACCTTGCTGGTGTTGATCGGCGTCGGCTCGTGGTGGCTGATCCTGACCAACGAAAGCCGCAGCGTCGCGCATGAGGAATCGGAACGCCAGACCAACCTGCTGCTGCAGGAAATCGAGGCGCACAAACAGACCGACGCCGAACTGCAGCGCGCCAAGGAAGCCGCCGAGTCCGCCAATCTGGCCAAGAGCCGCTTCGTCACCGGCATGAGCCACGAGTTGCGCACGCCCTTGAACAGCATCCTCGGCTATGCGCAGATCCTGCATGTCGACGCCACCATCCCGCCGGCGCGCAAGGATGCGATCGCGGTGATCCGCCGCAGCGGCGAGCATTTGCTGAGCCTGATCGACGGCCTGCTCGACATCGCCAAGATCGAGGCCGGCAAGATGCGGCTGGCGTCGGACGAACTGGCGCTGTCCGAATTCCTCGACCAGATCGCCGAGATGTTCGCGCCGCAGGCGGAGCAGAAGGGATTGAGTTTCCGCTTCGAGAAGACCGGACGCATTCCGCATATCGTCCACGCCGACCAGAAGCGCCTGCGCCAGATCCTGATCAACCTGCTCGGCAACGCCGTCAAGTTTACCGACCGCGGCGGCATCACGGTACGCGTGCGCTACGTGCGCGAGATCGCCTACTTCGACATCATCGACACCGGCATCGGCATTGCCGACGACGACCTCGAACGCATCTTCCTGCCGTTCGAACGCAGCAATGCCGCCAACCTGCGCGAAGACATCGGCACCGGCCTCGGCCTGGCGATCAGCAGCATGCTGACCCACATCATGGGCGGCGAACTGGCGGTCAAGAGCAAGGTCGGGGCAGGCAGCAGCTTCCACCTGAAAATCTATCTGCCGGAAGTCCACGTACCGCGCCCGCGTCTCAAACTGGAAGACCAGATGTCGGGTTACGTCGGTCCGTGCAAACGCGTGCTGGTGGTCGACGACCAGGCCTCGCAACGATTGCTGCTCAAGGAAATGCTGCGGCCTCTCGGCTTCGAGATCATCGAAGCCGACGGCGGCATCGCCTGCCTCGAAGAGCTGACGCGGCAGATACCGGACCTGGTGCTGCTCGACATCGCCATGCCGCTGATGGACGGCTGGTCGGTGGCGCGTGCGATCCGGGCGCGCGGCCTGGTGCAGTTGCCGATCGTCTTCGTCTCCGCCAATGCCTTCGAAAGCGCGCACGAACGCGTCGACCCGCCGCTGTACAACGACTTCGTGGTCAAGCCGATTTCCTATAATGAATTGCTGTCCAAGATCAAACTGCATCTGCAGATCGATTGGGTATCCTTGCCGACGCCCGTAAGCGAATCGCCCCCGCTGGAGTCCAAGCCCATGATGCTGGTGCCCTCGCAGGAAAAACTGCACGCCCTGCTGGAACTGGGCGCCATCGGCTACGCCAAGGGCATCCTGAAAAAACTCGACGACATGGAACAGCAGAATTCCGCCTACCTGCCGTTCACCACCGAATTGCGGCAACTGGTCAAGCAGTTCCGCCTCAACGAATATGTCACCCGTATCAAGGAGATGATCCGCCATGATGTCAACAACGTTCGATAGGCATGTCGTCCTGATCGTCGACGACAAGCCGGACAACCTGGCCATGCTGTCCGACTCGCTCGACGAAAGCGGCCACATCGTGCTGGTGGCGACCGACGGCATCAGCGCGCTGGAGCGGCTCGACTACATCACGCCGGACCTGATCCTGCTCGACGCCGTCATGCCCGGCATCGACGGCTTCGAGACCTGCAAGCGCATCAAGCTGCTCAAGAGCATGAACCATGTGCCGGTGGTGTTCATGACCGGCCTGACCGAGACCGAACATGTGGTGCGCGGCTTCGAGGTCGGCGGCATCGATTACGTGACCAAGCCGATCAAACCGCAGGAAGTGGTGGCGCGCATCGGCGCGCACATCAAGACCGCGCGCATGATGTCGCAGGCGCGCGGCATGCTCGAACACGCGGCGCACGCCGTGATCGTCCTCGGCGGCAACGGCCTGCCGTTATGGCAGACCAGCAAGGCCTCGATGTGGCTGGAAAAATACTTTCCGGTCAACATGCATGCCAATGGCGCCAGCCACAAACTGCCGGCGCCGCTGCAATCCTGGCTCAACGAAAGCCTGGTGCGCCAGCGCCAGGGCAGCGGCGACATCCGGCCGCTGGTCGTGACGCAAGGCGGCAGCGAACTGCGTATCGCACTGTCGGCGGCGGGCCAGGGACATGAAATCACGCTGCTGCTGGAAGAAAAAAACAGTCCCTCCGACGACCTGCCATCCATATCGTCGCCGTCGTCCGCAACGGAAGCGGTCAATCCGCTGGCGCTGGAAAACTATCACCTGACGCCGCGCGAAAGCGACGTGCTGATGTGGCTGGGCAAGGGCAAGACCAACCGCGACATCGCCGAGATCCTCGGCATGAGTCCGCGCACGGTCAACAAACATCTCGAACACATCTTCATCAAACTCGGCGTGGAGACGCGCTCGGCGGCGGCGGTACTGGCCAGCGGCGCGCAGCAGGCGGCGCCGAGGAACAGCGGCTTGCTGCAGTAACTTGCGCGCTGCAGATCAACCGGCCGCCAGGCGCGATCCGGCAACGCGTGCGCCGTCCCAGAACGCGCCGTCGCCGCGCACCGTGGTGCGGTTCAGGATGCGCCGCTGCGAAGGAGACAGCGGCGTGGCCCGGTGCGCGATGCGGAAGTTGTCTGCAACGACGAAGTCGCCGGCCTGCCATTGATGGCGATACACCGCGCCCTCCCTTGAGAAATGGCTATCGATGGCGGCAATCAACGCCGCCGATTCTTCGCGCCCCATTCCCACAATGCCAGCGGTCAAACCGATGTTGAGATAAAGTCCGGCGACACCCGTGCGCGGATGCGGTATGACCAAAGGATGCAGCACGCCATTGCGATGCATGGTCTGCAGATCCCTGACCTGTGCCTTGATCTGTTCAGGCAGGCTGCGATACGCCGCCTGCAAATCGACAAACCAGGTATCCCCTCCTTGCTCGGGCTGGACTTCCAGATGCCACACCGAGATCGGCGTCGGCACGGTCCGGAAGGAACCGTCTGAATGCCAGTAGCGGCCGACCTCCGTATGGCCGTCGGCGGCGCGGCTGGCGACGCGAAAGATTTGCGGATAGCCGGGAATCTGGCTCGGCGTCGGCGGGAAGGTTTCCAGCGCGCCGAACACTTCTGACGCTGCGATTTGCGCCTGCGGATCGAGCGCCTGCGCCGGCACCACCAACAGACCATGCTCCAGCAGCGCTACGCGCAGCGTTTCCCGCGCGCCGGCGTCCAGGCCGGTCAAATCGATATCTTCAATACGGGCGCCGAAGCCGGCCGCCATGGGAATGACGTTCACGATGATTCCTTTCTCTCTCCACGCGAAGCAGCCGGCTCCGCGTACAAAATGGCCCGGCGATTTCGGCCCGGCGGCGATCGCTTCGATGCGATTGATGGCGTCATTTTCGTGCAAATAAAAGCATCCCGGAACGCAGGCGAAAGGCATATCATTCATTCCTTCAAGGAATAATCAATACTAAAACCGGCAATTTTCGCCAATGGAACGCTATCGTAAATTCCAGGAAGGAATATTGAATGGATCGTCTGAATGCCATGGAAACCTTCGCCAATGTGGTCGAGGCAGGCTCGTTTTCCGGCGCCGCGCGCCGTCTCAATGTCGGCCAGCCGGCGATTTCCAAAACCGTGGCGCAACTGGAAAAGCGGCTCGGCGTGCGACTGCTGCTGCGTTCGACGCGCGGCCTGGCGCCGACCGAAGCGGGCCAGCGTTTTTACGAGCGCGCGCGGCGCGCCATCGACGAAGCGGATGAAGCCGACCGCAGCGCGCGCGATGCAGGCGCAGGCCTGGCGGGGCCGCTGAGGATATGTACCGCAGTGACTTTTGCACGCCTGCGCATCCTGCCCTATCTGAAACCTTTTCTCGATGCGCATCCGGATCTGAACATCGACGTCGTGCTCGATGACCGGCATATCGACATGCTGGAAGAAGGCATCGACGTCGCGCTGCGCATGGGCACGCTCAGCGACTCGGACATGACGGCACGCAAGATTGCGCAAAGCCCGCGCTCGGTGGTCGGCACGCCTGCCTATTTCGCCATGGCCGGCGTGCCGGCCAGCCCGGCCGATCTGCGTCGCCACGCGGCAGTCATCCATGGACCGAGCGGCGGCCATGCCTGGGAATTCCGCCGCCGCGGCAACCGGATTTCCGTGGCGGTGTCCGGCCGCATCAAGGTCAACGCCGCCGAAGGCGTGCGCGCCGCAGTGCTGGCCGACATGGGATTGGCGATCGTTTCCGAATGGATGTTCGAACCGGAACTGAAAAGCGGCGCGCTCAAACGCGTACTGACGGAATGGGAATTGCCGCCGCTGGACCTGTGGGCGGTCTATCCCGGCGGCCGCATGGCCAGCGCCAAGGCGCGCGCTTTCATTGCCTACGTCGAGGAGTTGCTGTCGCGGCCGGCGTAAATGATTTCTCAGCCGGGACACAGGAGCTACCCGGCAACCGCGTCGCAATCACCCACGCGGATTCTGTGTTCCCATTTCGAGAACAATCCGGCATGCGATGACATGCCGTGGTTATATCAGTCATTCTATTTTCCCATAACTCTCGCGAAGATGGTTGCAAAACGAAACCGCAACCCTATATCGGTCATGAGCCGCCTCCGGCTTCAACCTTTATCAGAGAGAATTGAAAATGAACATCGCAAAAATCATCGCCGCCACCGCCCTGATCGCCGCTGCCGGCTCCGCACTCGCCGAAACGCCTTATCCAGCCGAGAAACCCTTCGTTTCCACCAAGACCCGCGCCGAAGTCATTGCAGAAGTCCAGCAAGCCGGCGGCAATCTCGGTCGCAAGAACTATGAAGACACTTTCAATCCCCAACCTGTCGCATCCACCAAAACACGCGCTGAAGTCATCGCCGAACTGAACCAGGCCGGCGGCAACGTCGCCCGCGCCAACTACATCAACAGTTCTTCGTATTAATCGACTCTCGCACATGCCGATGACAGACGATCCGCCGCGGCCATGCGTCGCCGGCGGATAGTAACGCCGCCACCGTTCGTGTCCATGCAGTGACGCTCGCCGTTGCCTCCGCAGTGCCTGCAATTCTCCGCATTCCTTCGCTCGTCGCTGCCGCGTGAGCGGAAGTCGCGGTGCCGAATTTTCGGCCGGATTCCGTACTTCTTCCATCAAATTATTTTCCGCGTGCCCCTCATCTCGCGCGATGAGCCGCGTATATAAAAACAAGACGAAACGGAGGGTTCCGCCAATCGCATGGACACGTCAATAAAATGTGATACATTCACCGACTTGCTCCACATGGATTCGGGAGTTTCGTTTACCGACTTTGGTTTTCTCCGGCAACCCTTATAAGAATAATCGACCATGAAATCGAACACTCCGGGCAACACCCCCGCGAAAGCCCACGCGACCGTTTATGCGCAAGATATCAGTCTGGCGTGCCCGCACTGCGGCCAGCTCATGTTGCAACTGTCGCCGGACGCGCGTCCGATACAGGAAAAGAAAGTGGCCTGCCCGTCATGTTGCAAACAAACCAAGATGGCCAAGCTCAAGACCAGCAGTGGCGATACGTATCAGCTTTATCTCCGCCAGATCGATCCGAATGCGCGCATCGGCATCTATAGTTATAAAAAGTAAATAGTTTACGCGCAACACCCACGCAAAAAATCCCCGCAGGTCGCCCTGCGGGGATTTTTGACTTCTCGTCGAAGATTTCAGCGCCTCACACCGCCGTCTCTCTCGTCCTTGCGTCCAGCCGCCTTGTCTTCGTACATGCCGTGATCGGCGAGCTTGATCAGCGTCTCGACGTCCTGGCCGTCCTGCGGATAGAAAGACACACCGATGGAGGCCCCCACGGTCATGCCGGCGGCGCCTTCGACGTCTTGCAGGCACAGCAGCGGCGGCGCCAGCGCCTCTTCGATTTTCTTGCGCACCTTGTCGGCGAAGGCTGCATCGGCGATGCCCCAGAACACCAGCACGAATTCATCGCCGCCGAAGCGCGCGACGACGTCATCCTCGCGCATGATGGTTCGCAGACGCTGGCCCACTTCGATCAGGGTGAGGTCGCCGTATTCGTGGCCGAGTTTGTCGTTGATGGCCTTGAAGCGATTGAGGTCGATGAACATCACGGTGAATTTTTCAAACAGCTCGGCGGCGCGCCGGCCGCGCTTGTGGACGGCAGCGTCGAGATAGCGCAGCAAGGCGCCGCGGCTGGTAACGCCGGTCAGCTTGTCGGTGCTCAGTTCGCTCTGCATTTCCATGAAGCTGCGCGCCAGTTGGCCGATCTCGTCGCGCCGCTCGATCTTCAATGCCACGTTCATCTGCCCCTTGCCGATACGCGCCGCCGCAAGCGAAAGGCGGCGCACGTCGCGCACCACCCAGCGCACGATACCGAGGCCGAACGCGAGCGCAATGACGATGGCCAGCACGGCGATCACCACGGTCCAGCGCGCATTCGTATCCAGCGTTTCAAGGAAGTCGCCGCGCGGCACCGCAATCACCGCGATCCATGACAGCCCGGCGTTGTCGCGCACCCATGCGTAGGCGGCGTAGATCGTTTCACCGTCTTTGCCCTCAAAGGTGAACGTACTGTCGACGCCGCCGATATTCTCTGCTTCGGCCAGATGCTTTTGCAGCGTGGCATAGGCATTCCTGATGATCAGGCTCTGGCTGTGCCCGGCGTCCAGGCGCCCGACCTGGCCTTGCCGGCTGCTATAGATGTTCTCGCCTTCGGAAGAGGCGATCAGGTTGCCGTCGGCTTCCATGATGAAGGCGACGCCGTGCTGGCTGACGTGCAGGTCCCTGACGAAATCGTTGAGCGCCTTGAGCGAGACGTCGGTGGCGACGACGCCTTCGAACTGGCCGTTTGCCGCCAGGACGCGACGCGCCCGGGTGGCGACCAGGTCCTTGTCCCAATAATTGATGTAGATCTGGCTCCAGGTGTCGCGATCGCTGTTCTGCCCGGCGGCATACCAGGGCCGCGTGCGCGGGTCGAAATCGGTGCTGTCGTTCTTCGGCATGCTGAGCTGGCCGTCGATACCGTCGAAACGATAGGCGCTGCGAAAGTCGACGGCGGCGCGCTTGACGCGCAATTCGGCATCCTCGGCGCTGTAACGGAACAGGCCGACAAAGTCCCCGCTGCGATTGCCGTAATAGACGTAATTATTCAACTCGGGGTGCAGCGAAGTGGCAATCCAGAAGCGCGAGCGGAGTGCATCAAGACCGGTGTTGACATCGACCGCCGCCGGCATTCCGCGCGGAAACGCCGATTCCAGCACGGTCGCCGCACCCGCGACATGGCGTTCGACGGTAAGAGCGACGCGCTCGGCGGTCTGCCCCAGCATTTGCTCGGCCACCGCGACCACCGCATGGCGGCCTGCCAGATAGGACAGCAGGCCAACCAGCAGCGACAACGCCAGTATCAGGACGACAAACGGCAGGATCAGCACCTTCGCCAGAGAAGACGATGAACGGAGTAATTGGATCATGCATCGCCCCCTCGGATTGTTCTGTCGGTCGCCACGCATGGCGAACCTACCAGCCGTTATCGGCTGGCCGACCGACAAAATGAAGAGGAGGCGAAGCAAAATAGTGACGATCAGCCAAGCCGCTCCGACGGTTGAAAATCGACGAGACGCCAGCCGCAGGTGCTGCCTGCGGGACAGAGGTCTTATGCGCTGCGGCGCTGGTCCTTGAGCTGCGGAGCCGGATTGATCACCTTGGCCGCGGCGCCGACCGGGCGCAGCGGCAGGATCCTGGCCGAACCGGCCAGCGCCGGGTCTTCCAGGCTGAACACGCCGACCGCCTGGTTGAGCCTGACAGCCTGATCCTGCAAGGTGCCGACGGCGGCGCTAGCCTGCTCCACCAAGGCGGCGTTCTGCTGGGTGACCTGATCCATCAGGGCAATGGCGCGGTGCACTTCCTCGATGCCGATGCTTTGTTCGTGGCCGGCAGCGGAAATTTCGCCGACGACGTCGGTGACGTGCTTCACGCTGGCGACGATCTGCTCCATGGTTTCGCCGGCTTGCCCGACCAGTCTGGCGCCGGTGTCGACCTTCTCGACCGAGTCGTCGATCAGCGATTTGATTTCCCTGGCGGCGGCCGAGCTGCGTTGCGCGAGGTTGCGCACTTCGGTCGCCACCACGGCAAAGCCGCGTCCCTGCTCGCCGGCGCGTGCGGCTTCCACCGCCGCGTTGAGCGCCAGGATGTTGGTCTGGAAGGCGATGCCGTCGATCACGCCGATGATGTCGACGATCTTGCGCGAGGAGGTGTTGATCGAGTCCATGGTATCCACCACCTGGCCGACGATGGCGCCGCCCTGCATGGCGATCTCGGAAGCGTTGCGCGCCAACTGGCTGGCTTGCCTGGCATTGTCGTCGTTCTGCTTGACGGTGGCGGTCAGTTGTTCCATGGCCGAAGCGGTTTCTTCGAGCGAAGCGGCCTGGTCTTCGGTGCGCGCGGCGAGGTCGCGGTTGCCTTCGGCGATCTGGGCGCTGATCTCGGTCACGCCGTTGGCGGCGTCGCGTACTTCGCTGACGGTGCGGCGCAGGTTGCCGCTCATTTCGGACAGTGCGGCCATGATGCTGTCGCGTCCTTTGCCGAGGTCATTGTCCTGCTCGATGGCGTGGTAAAGCTCGCCGCGGTCGACGGCAAAGGCCAGTTCCTTGACTTGCGCCGGTTCGGCGCCGAGCGCGCGGCGGATGTGGCGGGTGATCAGGGTCGCCAGCACCACGCCGGTCGCCATGGCGATGGCCAGAAGCACCAGCATCAGCGCCTGGAATCCATGCGCGACGCTGCGCGCCCGGGCCGACTCGGTCTGCGTCATTTGTTCCTCCAGGTCGATGAATTTGTTGATTGCAGCCAGCCATTCGATGAAGGCCGGCTTGCCTTGTTGCAGCATGATCTGACGCGCGCCGTCGATGTCGCCCGAGGTGCGCGCGGCGATGATCTTTTGCACCAGCGGCATGGCGCGCGCTTCGATGGCCTTGATCGTGCTCAGGTCGGCGCGCTCTTCGGGACGGACTTTCCTGCCCGGTTCGCCAGCGAAAATGGCGTCCAGCGGCTGCGCCGATTTCTGGTAATCGCCGTCCAGTTTGGCAATCAGTCCGACCACGTCGCTGACCTCCGCGTCGCCGACCAGGGTCAGGTCGCGCAAGGCAATGGCGCGGTCATGCACGCTGCCGCGGAAGTTGATGGCGTAACGCTGCTTGACGTTGTTGTCGTCGCTGACGGTGCTGAGGCTGCCTTCGATGGCGTTGACCTTCATGATGCTGAGGACGGTCAGCGCCAGCATCATTGCCAGCACGATGGCGAAGCTGATGCCGAGGCGCGCTGCGACGCTGATCGCAGGCCGTGAAGATTGACTCATGGTAATGCTCCCTGAAGGTTATGCACCGGCCCGACGGCTGGCGCCTGTCATATTTTTCCCGCGATTTGCACGCTGGGATGCAAAGCAGACTTTACGGAAAGCAATTCTAGAGAGAACCTGCAATTAGAGAAAATTGATAGTTTGAATCAATTCAATAGCTTTTTACCGGCGCACAAGCCGGACGCGGACTTGCCTCGGATTTTCGGTTGCAGAACGCATCCTGTACAAATCAGATCGGCGCGCAGCCGATGGGCGATGAAGAGAAAATGGCGGTCGCCGCGTCTGCACGGAAGCATCTCAATCTATGCCTTGTCATTTTTGCGAACTATGATGCGTAGTTATCCTATATATTGCCGTACATCATGCTTACTGTTGCCTCGATCCTGACCACCACCGCCTTGTTCAGCCTCGCAATGCTGTTGGTGCTAGGGTCCCTGTTACGCTCACCGGTAGCCGGCGTGCGGGAGTGGTTCGCGGCCAATCTGGCGATGGTCATTTCATTGCCGCTGCTGGCGTTGCGCGGATCGATTTCCGACTTCGCTTCCATCGTCGTCGCCAATACCGTGCTGGCGCTTGCGGGCGCGCTCTACTACGCCGGCTGCGCGCGCTTTTTGAACCGGCCCGTGCCTTGGTTGCGGCTGCTCGCGGGAGTCGTGCTGGTGGGCGCGGCGATGGCGGGCTGGCATTACCTCGAAGAAAACCTGCCGATGCGCGTGGTCGCCAGCAGCGCCTTCAGCGCCGCGATCTGCCTGGCTATCTCCGCGATCCTGCTGCGCCATCGCCCGGCCGATCGCAGCCCATACAACTTCTGGTTCGCCGCCGTGATGGCGCTGCTGTTCGCCGCGACGCAAATCGCGCGCGGCCTGTATTTCCTTCCGGTGCCGCAGGCCGAAGCGGCGCTCGCGCTCAACAACATGTGGAACATCGGCTTGCTGACCGTCGGCTCCATCATCATGCCGACCCTGACCATGATTGCCGTCATGATGGTCCACGACAACATGATGGCCAGCGTCGAAGAGGCAGTCAATCACGACCACCTGACCGGCGCCTTGTCGCGCAGGCGTTTTGAAACCGTCTCGCGCAAACTGCTGGAAGCGGCGCAGCCCACGCGGCCGGTGACGCTGCTGCTGATCGACCTGGATCACTTCAAGCGCATCAACGACACTTATGGCCATGCCGGCGGCGACGAAGTGTTGCGCGCATTCGTGCAGATGACGTGCGGCTTCATGCGACCGGGCGACGCGTTGGGACGACTGGGCGGGGAAGAATTCGGGCTGCTGTTGCCGGCAACCGCCCAGGCCGAAGCAAACGGGGTGGGCGAGTCCTTGCGCATGCATGCGGAACAACAGGTGGTCTGCGGCGAATTCGGCGAGTGCCGCTACAGCATCAGCATCGGCATCGCCACGGCAGTTCGTAGCGAAACGGTGGACCGCCTGAATGCACGCGCCGACCGCGCGCTGTACATCGCCAAGAACAGCGGACGCAATCGCGTATCGCTGTGCGACGCCGAGCAGCCGTCCGATGCGGCCGGCGCCGGAAATGCAGCGCTGGCCTGACGCCGGATCAGTCCGCTGCGCGCAGCTTCTTCACTTCGGCGTCCGAAGGCTGCAAGCTGGAGCCGTCCACATAGACGAAGCTGGACATGATGCCCTTGCCGTCCTTGACGCCGGTGCGCCCGACGAAAGCGCCCAGCGTCGACTGATGATCCTGCGCGCGATAGACGATGGACGCCACCGGCGTCTCGACCCTCAGACCTGAAAACGCTGCCGCCAGTTTGTCCGAATCGGCGCTGCCGGCCTTCTTCAACCCCGCCGCGATCGACATCAACGCGCTATAGCCGACCAGCGAGCCGTTGCGCGGATAGTCGTTGTATTTTTTGCGATAGGCGTCGACGAACTTCTTGTGCTCGGGCGTGTTGATGGCGTACCAGGGATAGCCGGTGACCAGCCAGTTCGACGGCGCTTCGGCGCGTAGCGGATCGAGGTATTCCGGCTCACCGGACAGCAGCGAAACGACTTCACGTCCTTCGAACAAGCCGCGCGTATTGCCGTCGCGCACGAACTTGCCGAGGTCGGTCGCAAACAGCACGTTGAAGATCGCGTCCGGCTTGGCGTCGGCCAGCGCCTGCGTGACCGCGCCGGCGTCGATCTTGCCCAGCGGCGGCGCCTGTTCGGCGACGAATTCGATGTCCGGCTGCGCCGCTTTCATCAGCGTCTTGAAGCTGGCCACGGCGGACTGGCCGTATTCATAATTGGGATAGACGATGGCCCAACGCTTCTTCTTGAGCTTGGCCGCTTCCTTGACCAGCGACGCCACCAGCATGTAGGTCGAAGGACGCAGGCGGTAGGTGTACTTGTTGCCGTTGTGCCAGACGATCTTGTCGGTCAGCGGCTCGGCCGCGAGGAAAAATATCTTGCGCTGCTTCGCGTAGTCGGTCAGCGCCAGGCCGGTGTTGGACAAGAAGCCGCCGAACAGCAGCGACACCTGCTCGCGCTTGACCAGTTCTTCGGCCACGCGCACCGAATCGCCCGGATTGCCGTTGTCGTCGCGCGAAATCACTTCCAGCTTCTTGCCCAGCACGCCGCCGCCGTTGTTGATCTCTTCCAGCGCCATTTCCCAACCCTGGCGATACGGTTCGAGGAAAGCGGGCTGCGCCTTGTAGCTGTTGATTTCACCGATCCTGATGGTGGCCTGGGCCGAGGCGTCGGCAGTGATCATGCCTGCCAGGCAGGCAGCCGCGAGGGCGTATTGCATGAAGTGGATGCGCGAGTTCATGGTCTTGTTCTCTATAAAGGAGATAAGTATAACGACCCCCGCCGTGTCTCACAGGCATTGCCCGCGCGGCGCAAGATATCCGGGCGGGCAGGCCCGCTTAGAACGTACCCACGTAATTCTCCGCCAATGTCGCCGACAAGGCGCGCGAATTGACCACATTATCGAGTTCCGCGCGCTGGATCTGCTGCTGGAAGGGCGAGGCCTCCTCTCAATCTCTTGCGCAAACGCTGCTCTGTATTTTCGTGACTCTTCGAGGCAGGCGGTTTTGTCTTCGCTTCTATCTTCTTGCGTCGCAACGGGTATCGATAACCTCAGACGCGCTCAATGAGCGTCGCAATACCCTGACCGACGCCGATGCACATGGTGCACAAGGCGTGGCGGCCGCCGCTGCGTTGCAACTGATACATTGCAGTGGTGATCAGGCGCGCGCCGCTCATGCCGAGCGGGTGGCCGAGCGCAATTGCGCCGCCGTTCGGATTGACGCGCGGGTCGTCGTCTGCGACGCCGAGTTCACGCAGCACCGCCAGGCCTTGCGATGCAAATGCTTCGTTCAGTTCGATCACGTCCATTTGCCCGATCGTCAGGCTGACCTGTTGCAGCAGTTTCCTGGTCGCAGGCGCGGGACCGATGCCCATGACGCGCGGCGCGACGCCGGCCGTCGCCATGCCGACGATACGCGCACGCGGCGTCAGGCCGTATTGCCTGACCGCGTCGGCACTCGCCAGCAGCAAGGCGCATGCGCCATCGTTGACGCCGGAGGCGTTGCCCGCCGTCACGCTACCGTCGGCGCGCACCACGCCTTTCAGTTTTGCCAGCGCTTCCATGCTGGTGGCGCGCGGGTGTTCGTCATTGGCGACGGTGACGGCGTCGCCCTTTTTCTGCGGAATTACAACCGGCGTGATTTCCTGCGCCAGCGTGCCGTTGGCCTGTGCCGCAGCGGCCTTGGCCTGGCTGGCGACGGCGAACCTGTCCTGATCGAGACGGCTGATCCTGAAGTCGTCGGCGACGTTCTCGCCGGTTTCCGGCATGGAGTCGGTGCCGTAGAGCGCCTTCATCTGCGGATTCGGAAAGCGCCAGCCGATGGTGGTGTCGTAGATATTGGCATTGCGCGAGAAGGCGCTGTCGGCCTTGCCCATGACAAACGGCGCACGCGTCATCGACTCGACGCCGCCGGCCAGCATCAGTTGCGCTTCACCCGACTTGATCGCGCGCGCCGCCGTGCCGACGGCATCCATGCCGGAGCCGCACAGACGATTGATCGTGGTGCCCGGCACCGACTGCGGCAGCCCCGCCAGCAACGAGGACATGCGCGCAACATTGCGATTGTCTTCGCCGGCCTGGTTGGCACAGCCGAAGATGACGTCGTCGACGGCGTTCCAGTCGACTTGCGGATTGCGTGCAATGAGGGCGCGCAACGGAATTGCGCCGAGGTCGTCGGCACGCACGTCTTTCAACGCGCCGCCGTAGCGCCCGATCGGAGTCCGGATGGCGTCGCAGATAAAGGCTTCATTCATGATGTTTTCTCTTCATATGGATTGCTCGATCACGCTGCGGGCAACAAGGGCGCATCGGTCATCTTTTGCAGTTCTTCAAAGGACAAGCCTTCGACGATCTCACGCACGCGCAAGCCGTGTCCGGTCACATCGAGCACGGCCAGATCGGTATAGATACGGTTGACGCAGCCGATGCCGGTCAGCGGATATGTGCAGTGCGACACGATCTTGCTCTCGCCGGTCTTGGTCTGGTGCTCCATCATCACGAACACCTGCTTGGCGCCGATGGCCAGATCCATCGCGCCGCCCACGGCGGGGATCGCGTCCGGTACACCGGTATGCCAGTTGGCCAGATCGCCGCTCGCGGACACCTGAAAGGCGCCCAGCACGCAGATGTCGAGATGGCCGCCGCGCATCATGGCGAATGAGTCGCCGTGATGGAAGTAGGCGCCGCCGGTCAGCAAGGTCACCGGCTGCTTGCCGGCGTTGATGAGGTCTTCGTCTTCTTCGCCGGGCGCCGGCGCCGGTCCCATGCCGAGCAGGCCGTTTTCGCTATGCAGGAAAACTTCCTTGTCCAGCGGCAGGTAGTTGGCGACCTTGGTCGGCAAGCCGATGCCGAGGTTGACGTAGGCGCCTTCGGGAATGTCTTGCGCGACGCGCGCGGCGATCTGATCGCGAGAGAAGCGGTTCATGGTCTGGTCTCCTGTGCCTTCTGCAGCACGACGCGTTGCACGAAGATGCCCGGCGTGATGATGTTTTCCGGGTCCAGCCCGCCCAGCTCGACGACTTCGCTCACCTGGGCAATGGCGCACTTGGCGGCCATCGCCATGATGGGACCGAAGTTGCGCGCGGTCTTGCGGTACACCAGGTTGCCCCAGCGGTCGCCGCGCAGCGCCTTGATCAGCGCAAAGTCGGCATGGATCGGAGACTCCAGCACATAGTGGCGGCCGTCGATGAGGCGGGTTTCCTTGCCTTCGGCCAGCATGGTGCCGTAGCCGGTGGGCGAAAAAAAGCCGCCGATGCCGGCGCCGGCGGCACGAATGCGCTCGGCCAGGTTGCCTTGCGGCGTCAATTCCAGCTCGATTTCGCCGGCCCGGTAAAGCGCATCGAATACGTAAGAATCAGTCTGGCGCGGGAAGGAGCAAATGATCTTCTTCACGCGCCTGGCTTTGAGCAGCGCGGCCAGGCCGGTGTCGCCGTTGCCGGCGTTGTTGTTGACGATGGTGAGGTCGCGCGCGCCTTGTGCAATGAGCGCGTCGATCAGCGCCGCCGGCATGCCGGCATTGCCGAAACCACCGATCATGACGGTCGCGCCATCATGAATGTCGGCCACGGCTTGTTCCAATGAACCGATAATTTTGTCGATCACCTTGCGTCTCTTTCGTGAGTCCGTTCGTTGAACAGCAAATGCATAAAAGTTGTCCTGCCATCTCCCGACAATATCTTTCTGCTGCCAGGGCGTGCTGGAATGGATTGTCTCCACCTTGTTTTCTATGCTCCCGCGCTTTTCAGACTGCTGTTTCGACTCTTGTGCAGAGTAAAAAAGCGTGCGCACGCAAATCTTTTCACATACAATCAAAGTGTGCGATAAACGAACTAATGTTTGTTTTTCGCACACATTAGTGTAGCGATACCCGGCTTGCGGCGTCAAGAAGAAACCCGAAGCAAGCATCACAGGCTGTGCGATATCCGCACAACAGATTAGAATCCTTGGCATGCCGACGCACTCGCGTTGACCATACCGTCCGGCGTATTGCCCTTTCTCATTTTTCGAACGCCTATGTCCAACACACCTGCTCCCGCCAAGCCTCGCAAGACTGGCGCAAAATCCATAAAGTCCGCGATTGCGGATACCGATGCCGCCCTCGCTGCCGACGAGCAGAATGAAGAAAAAGAACTCACCATTGCCGAAAAAATCGACGCCCTCACCGATCCTAACTTCATGACGTCGCTGGCGCGCGGCCTGGCGGTAGTGCGCGCCTTCAGCGACACCCGCCGTACGCTGACCATTGCCCAGATCAGCCAGAAGACCGGCATCCCGCGCGCCGCGGTGCGCCGCTGCCTGCATACATTGAAGCAGCTCGGTTATGCCGACTCCGAGATGAACAATTTTTCGCTGCGCCCGAAGATCCTGACCTTGGGTTATTCCTATCTGTCGTCGACGCCGCTGACGGTATCGGCCCAGCCCTGCCTGAACAACATCACGCGCACGCTCAATGAATCCTGCTCGCTGGCGGTGCTGGATGACAATGAAGTGTTGTATGTCTCGCGTTCGGCCACTGCACGCGTGATGTCGGTAGCACTCAATACAGGCAGCCGCTTGCCTGCATATTGCACGTCGCTCGGACGCGTGATGCTGGCTCATATGACGGAAGAAGCGCTCAAGGCGTACTTCGACAAGGTCAAGCTGCGCGCCTTCACCGACAAGACCGTGGTGTCGCAAAAGCGCCTGCGCGACATCCTCGCCGAGGTGCGAGAAGCCGGCTACGCCGTCATTGATGAAGAGCTGGAAATTGGATTGCGCTCCATCGCGGTACCGGTGCGAGGCGCTTCCGGCACGGTGCTGGCTGCATTGAACGTCGGCGCGCAGGCGGCGCGCGTCAGCCGGCGCCAGATGGAGGAAGAGTTCCTGCCGGTGTTGTTGCGCGGCTCGCAGGAATTGTCCGTGCTGTTGCCGTAAGCGACGACGCACTTCACAAAAAATCAGTCCGACGACCTTTGCGGTCGCCGGACTGAAGACGAAGCATAAGAGCCTGTCGATACTGCGGATGCCGGTGCGCCTTGTTCGATGACGCGCTATCCTCCTCAAGACTTCCTCAGACTTGCATCAGAACGTGTGGCCAATACCGGTCATGATGTCGAGCTGTTCCTTGCCCGTAGCAACGGTGCCGCCGTTCTTCTAATAACCGAGCGAGCTGTACAACGCCGTACGCTTGGACAGGTTGTACGTCAGACGCGTGACCTGACCGTCCAGCGCCATTGCAGTCGAAATCGGCTCGGCCGAAAAAATTGAGCAGGACCAAAACGCCGGTGTGCATTGCATCAACGGCGTTTTTTCATCTTGAAGATTCGCACGACAGCATATTCGTTGTCGCGGTATGACTACGCAAGACAGTAATTTGGATGCGGCACAGCATGAGCTTGCCGCCACGAGCCAGACCGCTGGCGAGATAAACGGCATGCACGGCGCATCAATTAACGCAGGAACATCATGTCGGCATCACCTGGGTTGGCGTGCGCCTGCTGATACTGCTTCAGTTCTTCGAGCACCTGTGCACGGGTTTTGGTCGACACCGGTGCAGTAACGATGGCCTTGTCAGGATAGGAAACGTCGTTGATCGGCAGTTCGCCATTGGCGCGGGCCTGGGCCAGCTCGGCGATGACCTCCGCGCGAGTTTTGGTCGAAACGAACTTGGTGTCTTCCGGATAAGGTGCTTCTGCCAGTACAGCTCCGGCGAGGCTCAACAGAAAGACGGCGGCGGAAATTTTCTTGATGTTCATGATTGACTCCAACGGGTTTCTGCAGCCGGACATTCCCATGAATATCCTGTTTCATCGCTGCGTTCACCATGGAGAACATCCTATCTGTTGCAACAGCAAAGAAAAACCGGGATGAAAGCAATGCTCTATTTCTATTTCCGGAACAATCGTTGCTTCGAAAGGACAGGAAGGAGAACGGGAAGAACGTCGATACGGCGTTGAAAGCCGCTTTCGCCGCGAATACCGGAGAGGGTCGGCGACGGGAAGTATCGCCTTCAAGATGCGTGTTCGGATGAAGGCTGGATGCAGGCTGAAAAAACCTCTTCATTGCAGATGACACGACCGTCTCGGCGTTCGCCTCATCGCTCGGTGCCGACGTGATACTGCTTGAACATGGTCCAGACCGATCCCTTTACCTGATAAGTGGAGAAGGTCAGTTCGTGCAGGTCGCCATGCGCGTCGAAGGAAACGGTCCCCGTCAATCCGTTGTATTTGATTGCGTGCAAGGCGGCGCCGACCTTGCGCGGATTGGCCGAACCGGCGCGCACGACGGCGGCCGCCAGCACCTGGACCTGGTCGTAGGCGACAGCGGAATACGGTCCTGCGACGGCGTTGTAGCGTTGCTGGTAATTCTTCTCGAAGCCTTCCATCTGCTTGCTCCTGCGCTGACGAAATCCCGGCATGATCGAGACCGTGCCTTCGGCGCCGGGCCCGGCGGTCTGCAGGAACATCGGACCGACCACCGACGATGCCGTCACCAGCGTGGCGTTAATGCCCAGCCGGTACATGTTCTGCGCCAGCATGGCGCTCTGCGATCCGAGGCCGCCGAAGAAAATGGAATCGGCCTTGCCGACGCGTATCCCTTTCAGGATGTCGTTGAAATCGTAGGTAGTGGCGCTGACCGAATTGACGCTGACGATCTTGCCGCCCAGCTTGGTGAAGGCGCTTTCAAACTTTTCCTTGTAGTCGCGACCGAAGACGCTGTCGTCGTGGATGATGGCAACGCGGATCTTGTGCAATTCCTCCGCGAGATAGGTCGCGAGCACATGCGCGCGTTGCTCATCATAGGCAGCGATGCGAAAGGCCGCGTCATGCCCCTGCTGGGTAAAGCGGCGCGTGCCGGAGACGGCGAAATGCGGAATGCCGGCTTTTTGGTAAATGTCCGACGAACTGACGGCAACCGCGCTGTTGAAAATGCCGACCACGCCGGCGACGTCGCTCTTGACGAAATACTTCGCGGCCATCTCGGCGATGCGCGGATTGGACCTGTCGTCCTGCACCAGCAATTTGAGCGTCAGCTTCTCGCCATTGATGCGGAGATCGGCGTTATTGACATCGTCCACTGCCATTTTGACGGCATTGAGCATGCTGATTCCACTGGCGCTGCTGAGACCGCTGAGCGGCCCGGCAAATCCGATGGAGACAATCTTTCCGGCTGCCGCATCAGGCAACTGAAATACGAGCAGCGCCGCCGCGGCCAGCAGCAGGATGCCGCGCTTGCCTTGTTTCTCCATGTGTCCCGTCCTTTCGACATCGCGCTGGTTTAATTGTGTGCGCGCGACATGGACAGTTATATCATCGCCTCCAGTAGTTGCAAAAAGGAAAAATGAGGGCGAAAGACGGGGCATCTCCGGCCTTGCAGGACAGCGGGATTGCGCAGGGCCTCATGCAGGCTTCGGCCGGGGTTGTCGAATGAGACGGGCTTCGACTTCGTCGGATAGCTATCCGGAAGATTTCCTTTGGGCATCAAATCCAGACCGGAAGCCGCTCCCGGGGAGAAAAATAATACGCGATCAATTTTGATCAAACTATTTTCACGCCCATCGGCACGCTATAATCGGGGCCGGAACGCCTCATCAGCACTCGTTCCGCTGCCGATCAACCTGCCGTCACTCATGCGCAAATCCATACCGCCAACACCGTCCACGGAACCAGAACCAGCACCGGTCAAGCTCGGCTTGCGCGAACGCGGCAAGCAGGAAAAGCGACGACGCATCAAACAGGCGGCGCGTGATGTTTTCCTGGAGAAGGGCTACGACGCCGCCACCACGCGTGAAATCGCCGAGCGCGCCGATGTCGCCATCGGCACCTTGTTCGTCTACGCCAAGGACAAACGCGACCTGCTGATGATGATCATCAATGACGACCTGGACCAGTTGAACCGGACACTGACCGACGCGCTGCAGGACGCGCCCCTGATCGATCAGCTCACCGATTTTTTCAGCCGGCGCTATCAGTACTGGGCCAGCGAGCCGCGTTTGTCGCGTCCCGCCGTGCAAGAGACCTTCGACTTCCTGTCGGGCTCGACCGGACAGGGACCGGAAACCGCGCGCTTCTATGCGCGCCGAGGCCGCATCGTCGACCTGCTGTCAGCCATCATCAAGAACAAGCAGGACGCCGGAAAGATCTGCACGGAATACGGCCCCGATGAAATCGCGTCGCTATTCATGACCATCTACCTGACCGAGGTACGGCGCTGGCTCAGCGACGAGCATCCGCAGGTCGACGCCGGCATCTCACACCTGCGCAAGCTGATGTTGATTGCCCTGTGCGGGGTCAAACCGGCGCCGGGCGAAGCCGACGCCTGAGACCTGACGGCGGCGTCAGAACTGTTCCCAATCCTCCGCATCGCTGCGATTGTGCAAGCGCAGATTGTCCTTGTCCGCCGTCGGCAATGCCCGAGGCAGCGGTGCAATATCCTTCATGCGCGGCGCGGTTGCGGCCGCAGTAGCTGCCGCCGGCTTCAACACGACCTGGTTGTCCAGTTTGAAGAAGCCGACCACACGCTCCAGCCGCGCCGCCTGATCCTGCAATGACTGCGCCGCGGCAGCGGCTTCTTCGACCAGAGCGGCGTTCTGCTGGGTGCCTTCATCCATTTGCGTGATGGCGAGATTGACCTGCTCGATGCCGTCGCGCTGCTCCTGGCTGGCCGAGCTGATTTCGCCGACGATGTCTGTCACCCGCCTGACGCTGACGACGATCTCGTTCATCGTGACGCCAGCCTGTCCGACCAGTTTGCTGCCCTGCCCTACCTTGTCGACCGAATCGTCGATCAGTTGCTTGATTTCCTTGGCGGCCGCCGCCGAACGCTGCGCCAGGCTGCGCACTTCGCTCGCCACCACGGCGAAGCCGCGGCCCTGTTCGCCGGCACGGGCGGCTTCCACCGCTGCGTTCAGCGCGAGAATGTTGGTCTGGAAGGCGATGCCGTCGATCACGCTGATGATGTCGACGATCTTCTTCGATGACTCGTTGATCGAACCCATGGTCGTCACCACCTGCGCCACGACGTCGCCGCCGTTGATCGCCACCGCGGACGCGGACAAGGCCAGTTGGTTCGCCTGGCGCGCATTGTCGGCGTTCTGCTTCACCGTCGAGGTCAGCTCTTCCATGGCGGATGCGGTTTGCTGCAAGGCGCTGGCTTGCTGTTCCGTGCGCGCCGACAGGTCCAGGTTGCCGGTGGCAATCTGACCGGAAGCGCCGGCGATGTTGACGGCGCCGTCGCGTACTTCAGTCACGGTGTTGAGCAGGTTCTCGTTCATTTCCTTGAGCGCCTGCAGCAGTTGGCCGGTTTCGTCTTTTGCCGACGTCGCGATGTCGGCTCTCAGGTCGCCCGCAGCCACGGTCCGGGCAATGTCGACCGCGCGCGTCAGCGGCCTGACGATGCTGCGCGACAGCAGCAGCGAAAGGATGGCGCCGACCGCCAGCCCCAGCGCGGACAGGGACGACAAGACGATCAGGCCGGTGTTGTAGTGCGTCGCGATGGCGCCTGCCGATGTATTGATGAACTCCTTTTGCGCGTCGACGAAGCGCAACACCGATTCGTTATAGCCGAGCATGGCGGGAACAAACTCTTTTTCGGTGGCGTCGCGCACGCCTTCCTCGTCGCCGCTTTCTTTTTTCTTGAGCACGGCGTCGCGCACGTTCTTGTAACGCTCGAGCCGGGTCTTGACGTCGGCGAGGAATTTGTCGCCGGCCGGCGTGCTGGCTTCGAGCTGTTTGAAAATCTCGTTGGCGCGCACGGTCTGGACACCGATCTGCTGGGCAAAGTATTTCTGCGTGGCGGGGTCGGGGCTCTTGATGCGCGCCAGTGTTCGAATGCCGTTGCCTTCAATGATCTTCATCCATTCGGTCGCCAGTCTTTCCTTGGCCAATGCATCGTTGACCATGATTTCGGTGGCGTTGCCGACCTCGCGCAGACGAACCATCCCGACCGCCGACATCGCCGCCATCAATATCAGCAACGCGGCGAATCCCATGCCGAGCCGCGTCGCTATCTTCATGTCCGACACCTTCATGTTGTCTTTCTCCTTGCCGACTTGTTGTTTTGCCAAAACGCAACTTCCAAAGCAAGACGCACGATCAATCGATCGTGCGTCCTTGAATATTTGCTTTTTAGTGTGAACCTGCCACCATCGTGAGTTTTTCCCCTCGTCGGATCGCTTCGCTGCGCAATCGCAACAACAGGAAGGCCGAGATGCAGCCGACCAGCATGGGAATGGCGCCGTACAGGAATATCTGCGGCAACGGCAATTTGAGCGCGATGAGCACGCCGCCCACGACCGGTCCGAGGATGGAGCCGATACGTCCGATGCCCAGCGCCCAGCCGACGCCGGTGGCGCGGATGAAGGTCGGGTAGGAGCTGCCGGCCAGCGCGTTCAGACCGAACTGTGTGCCGACCACGAACAGGCCGGCGGCGAACACGATCACTTCCAGCATGATTTCACTATTGCTGAACTTGCCGATCGATGCGATGGTGATTGCCGCCAGGCCGAAGAAAACCACCAGCGGCCTGAGGCTGCCGCGATCCAGCAAACGGCTGATGACGATGCCGCCGAAGGTGCCGCCGACCTGGAACAGGGAGGTGACGATCACGGCGCGCTGCAGCGGCACGCCGGTGCTCTCGATGACGGTCGGCAGCCAGTTGGCGATGAAGTGCAGCGTGATCAGGTTGGCGATGAAACAGATCCACAGCAGCACGGTGAATGGCGCGCGATTTTCCTTGAACAGATGCGGCAGCGACATGCCGGAGCGGACTTCTTCCTTCACTTCCAGTACGCTGTCGTCGGTGATCCCGGCATGCGGGAACCATTTGCGCATGCGCTCCCGCGCCTGTTCGACGGCGCCCTGGCGCAACACCTGGAAGCGCACCGACTCCGGCAAGAAGTAATAGCACAGGAAAGCCACCACCAGCGGCGCGATGCCGCCGACCACGAACACCGACTGCCAGCCGAAACGCGGAATCAGCAAAGCCGCGGCGCCGCCGAGCGCGGCGCCGATGGTGTAGCCGAGGAACATCACCGTCACCAGCGTGGCGCGGTATTTCTTCGGCGCATACTCGGTATTGAGCGCGATCGCATTGGGCACCGCGCATCCCAGGCCGATGCCGGCAAAGAAACGCAGCGCAATCAATCCGTTCAGGCCGGTGGCGAATGCCGTGACCAGCGTGAACAGGCCGAAGCACACGGCGCCGGCCAGCACGGTGCGCTTGCGGCCCCAGCGATCGCCCAGCGTGCCGCCCTGAGTTGCGCCTATCATCATGCCGACCAATCCCGCGCTGAACGCCGCGCCGAACGATGCGCGGCTGACCTGCCAGGCCTTGATCAGCGACGGCGCCACATAGCCGATGGCCTGCAGGTCGAAGCCGTCCACCACCATGATCAGGAACGACCAGAAGATCAGTTGCACATGGAATCTGGTGATCTTCGAATTGTCGAGCAAGTCGACAACGTCAATTTTTTTAAGTCTCGTGTTCATCCTCTATCCTCTTCGTACTGTCCATTGCAGCGTTTCCGGCCGACGAGCGATGCGCGCCGGCCGTCGGACCACCAGCTCAGAACAGATGGTGGATGCCGACGCGGTAAACCGCTTGCGACTGGCTGTTGGAGGGAAGAAAGCTGTTGATCACCGCATAGCCGCCGGACGCTCTCTGATACGCGCCGGCTACATACAGCGTCGTGCGTTTCGAAAGACGGTACATGTTAATCAAATTGAACTGATTCCACCGGATGTTCTGAAAAGTGCTGCGCGAGACCGAGACGCCGACGGTGTCGGCAACCGAGACCTTGTAGTCGGTGCCGATTTCATAATTGGCCTCGGCCGCCGAACCGGCCTTGTTCTCCAGCTTGACGCGGGAGTACATCGCATGCGGCACGAAGTCGCCGATCTTGTACGAAGCATTGATGCCCATGCTGGTGGTGACATCGGCATTGAAATTCGCGTATTGCGCGTTCGGCGCCACCGGATTGGCACTCAGCGTCTGGCCCAGCAGGGAACCGATGCCGAGCGTGCCGCCGACGTTGATGGCGCGATCATGCGATACGGTATAGGCCAGCCCGGCGTTGAGCGCATTGCCGAGGTACTTGGCGCCGAAACTGTAGCTGCGCGATTTGTTGAACGAACCGGCCTGCTCGCCGAAACCGTTCATCGCACCCAGCGTGAACCCGCCGAAGTTCGGCGATTCGTACTTGATCGCATTGTCGAGCTGGAACTGGTTGGCCATGTTGTCCAGGTTGCCCGGATGGAAGAAGTAAGCCGAGCCCATGTTGCCGCTGCTCTGGAAGCGCAGGTATTCGTACATGAATTCGGGCATGTGGCCCATGGTCACGGTGCCCGCAGGCGTCGACAACCCGACGATCGAGTAGCGGTTGAACAGCACGCCTGCTCTCTTCATCGATCCGTCATCGACGTTGAATCCGTTTTCGACGACGAACAGCGCCTTGTAGCCGCTGCCCAGGTCTTCCACGCCGCGAAAACCGATGCGGTCGGGCGAGCGATTGCCCGAGTCCTGGCGCACGCTGCTGCCGCCGCGCTGGTTGCTGACGTAACTGACGCCGGCGTCGACGCTGCCGTAGACGGTGACGTTGCTTTGTGCGCTGGCTACGCCGGCCAGCGACATCGCGGCCGTCGCGATGAGTTTGTTCTTGGTCTTCACTTGTTCTCCTCCTGTTGATAGGTGTACGGGACGCCCGCGCGTCCGCTTTCAATCGATCCCCTGTCTTGCTTATTTACTTATCACTTGTTGCTCATTACTTATTGCTTGTTGTTTCTGCGACTGCGGTCCTGCATTTATTGAATCTGGCTGGCGCGCTGCACGCTCTCGATCATCGACGAGTTGAGCAGGTAAGTCCGCGCCTTGTCCTTGTCGGCGGCAAGTTCGCGGATTTCGTCGAGACGCTCGCGGCGCACTTGCGGATCGCGCTCTTCCAGCAGGCGCTTGTTGCGGATCGTGATGGCCTGCACGTATTCGATGTTGGTCTGGCGGCGCTGGCGCACATAGCGGTCGAGATCGTCCTGCGGCTGATCTCCGCCCAGCACTGCGACCAGTTTTTCCGTCAGGTTGACGGCGTCATGGATGCCGCTGTTTAGCCCCATGCCGCCCAATGGATTGTTGACGTGCGCCGAGTCGCCTGCCAGCAGCACGCGCCCGACACGGAATGTCGAGGCGACGCGCTGGTGCACGCGGTAGACGCTACGGTAGGCGATCTCGTAGGTCTGCTCCGGCGACAGGAAACCCTGGATGCGGCTCTGCACAAACTCGTCGGACAAGACTTTTTCCTCTTCCATCTCCGGCTGGATCGGGAAGGCGATGCGCCAGATGCCCGGCGGCCCTTCGTGCGGCTGGATGAAGATCGCGCACCATTCGTCCGGGTCGGCGATGTAGGCGTTGCCGGTGAAACCCTGTTCGCGCAGATCGTACGGCGTGGCGAACACGAGGAAGCGTTCCGGCCAGGTGAAGCCTTCGAATTCGATGTCCATGCCTTTGCGTACGGTGCTGCGCACGCCGTCCGTGCCGATCAGATAGGAGGCGCGGATTTCTTCGACACCGGCCGGCGTTTGCACGGCCACTGTGACGCCGTCGGCGTCCTGGGTGAAGCCGGTGCAGCGATGCGAGAACAGCACGCGGGCGTTCGGATACTGGCGCAGCGCCTTGTAGGCGATGTGCGACAGCTTGTGTTGTTCGCAGTGCAGGCGGAACGGATAGGGGGTGCGGTCGCCGATCACGCCGAGATCGAATTGCGCCACAACGCCGCTGCGGCGGTCGCGGATCTGCCATTCCGGCACCTTGATGCCTTCTTGCAGCAGCCTTTCGCCGAGACCGAGCGCTTCCAGCATTTCCACCGTCGGCGGATGGAATGTGCCCGCGCGCAGATCGCGCGGGATCGCTTCTTCGCCTTCGAGCAGGATGACGTCGACGCCCTGGCGGGCCAATGCAAGCGCAGTGACCAGTCCGACCGGACCGCCGCCTGCCACTACTACGGGATTTTTTTCCATGTTTCTATTCCGGGATGCGACCGGCGCGCGCGACAGCGGCACCGGCATTGATTAATAGGGAGAACGGCCAAGCAATGTCTCGTCAGCGCTGCTCGCGCCACAGGCCTAGCATTTCCTGCACGGGACGGTCGGAGAAACTGAACAGCGTGGTTTCTCCCTGCGCCTCGAAACGATGGCCGGCCCAGCTCGGGATCACGAACACGTCGTTCGGCTGCGCGACGAACTCCTTGCCGTCCAGCGTGACCTTGACCGCGCCGTCGATGACCGCATAGACGGTGCCGGCGGAGCAGCGGTACGGCGCGGTCGCAAAACCGTCCGGCAGCAACTGGATGAATGCGCCGATGGTCGGCATCGGATAGCCGCCGGTGACAGGATTGGCGTAACGCAGCTTGTAGCCGTGGCAGGCGTCCGCCGTCTCGCCTGCCGCCAGCGTGCGCAACGCCGCCAGCGTATCGGCGTAGGGATAGCTGAACAGCGGCGATGCCGGCGTCGGCGCGACGTAGTCGACCGGCAGCAGATTGCTGCCGTAGCGCGCCCGGCTGTCGCCGGGATTTTTCTGCGGCAGCGGCGCTTTGAGCTCGCCGGTGTTTTCGGCGAAGCTGGCGTCCAGCATGGCGACCAGCGGCACGTCGAGGCCGTCCAGCCAGACCATCGGCTGGTCAGTCTCGTTACCGTGTTCGTGCCAGGTCCAGGATGGCGTGATGACGAAATCGCCGCGCTTCATCGGCGTCTTCTCGCCTTCGACCGAGGTGTAGGCGCCTTCACCTTCCAGGATCAGGCGCAGCGCCGATTGCGTGTGGCGATGCGGCGGCGCGATCTCGCCGGGCAGGATCAGTTGCAGGCCTGCGTACAACGAGGTGGTCGCCGCCGCCTGACCGCGCATGCCGGGATTTTCGAGGATCAGGACGCGGCGGATGGCTTCTTCCGCCGTGATCAGATCGCCCGCTTCACGCAGGTAGCCGCGTACTTCGCGATACGGCCAGTGCACTGCCTGGCAAGCCGAAGCGGGAGTCCGGGTCACCAGGTTGTGCAGTTGCTCCCACAACGGCGCCAGATTGGCGGGATCGATCCTGCTGTAAAAATCGCGGCGCGCTGCTGCTGCATCGACCGCTGTCGCTGCGTTGTTCTTGGACATCGTCTTGTCTCCGTGTCAGGACGCCGGGAAGTCAGGCGCGGATCGCTACATCCATCTCGCCGATGCCGGCGATGCGCGCATGCATGACGTCTCCCGCCACGATGGTGCCCACGCCTTCCGGCGTGCCGGTCATGATGATGTCGCCCGGATACAGGGTGTAGGCATGCGAGGCCACCTGGATCAGGTCGGCGACGCCGGTAATCAGGTCGCGCGTGTTGGCCGACTGGCGCGGCTCGCCATTGACGGTGATGGAAAAATCCAGATTGTCCGGATCGGCGATTTCGTCGCGGCTGACCAGGTACGGTCCGAGCACGCTATAGGTGTCGGCGGACTTGCGGTAGCTGCGATCCTCCGGACCACGCACGGTCATGTCGAGGCCGATGGCATAGCCGGCGACGACATCGAAGGCGTCCTTGGCGGGGATGTCCTTGCATTGCTTGCCGATGACCACCGCCAGCTCCACTTCGTGGTCGTTGCGGCGGCCCGGATAGGCGATGCGCACGCCTTCGCCGGCGCCGATAATGGACGACGGCGATTTCAGGAACACGCCGAATTTGGCCACCGGAGAGTCGTAACCGTCATAGCCCGGCAAATGGACGCCATTGTGGATCTGTTTGTCAGCGGCCGATTCGGCGACGTGGGCATGGTAGTTCAGCGGTGCGGCGATGATCTTCGATGGATTGGCGACCGGGCTCAACAGCCTGACGTCCTTGACCGGCAAGCGTTCGGCCTGCGCTTTCAGAGCCAACAACTTGCCTTTCAGTTGCGGCAGCATGGCGATCAACTGATCGCCCGGCGCCAGCGGCCATGCCTGCGGCGGCAGTTCGCCGGTGATTGCTGTGACGTCGAATACGTAGCCATCCTCGACCAGACCGACACGGTTGTTGTTAAACCGGCAAATTCTCATTTCTATCTCCCAACATTAAATGGCGCTCTCGGCGCGAATTCTTATATCCAGCCTCGCTTGGCGAAACGTGCTGATGATTTCTTATAAATTTATAACACGCTCATTTTTGATTTAGATCATTATTGACTCTTGATTTTTAGAAGTCAATTAAATTTTGAGCGTGTTATAAAAATATTTTCAAATACACGTGCAAGTCTTGTCCGGCAAGGTGAAGAGGAGATAAGAGGGATAACAGAAAAACAAGACGGGATGAAAGTTCAGGCTTGCCAGACGCCGTAACCCGCTTCGCGCAAGCCGATGGCGAGTTCGACTTCCATGTCGCGCGCGCCGTCGTAAGGCATGGGGTTGTACATGTCATACAGATGCGGCAACAGCCGCAGGCCGTATTCGCGCACGAAGCGGTTGGACTGGATGCCAGCCTTGTGCTTGTCGAAACGCAGGTCGGGATTGAGGCCGGTCATGCCGACATAGACGCAGGGCTTGCCTGTGACGTAGTCGGGATTGGCCTTGCGAAAGCGCGCCTCGTACAGCACGTCCGCCGACAGCTCCACGACATAGACAGAATAGTGATAGCGGCGCGCCATGCGGAAACGGGCCCGGAAAACTCAGGAATGGCCGATGCCGGCCAGCGCAACGGCGAACGCCGCCAACGGCCTGGTCAAGGCAAGGTAAACGCCCGCCAGGGACATGCCGGGCGCGAGGCAAACAAAGGCCATCGGGCGGCCGGGAGTGCAATTCATCAAATGGAAATCTGCGAATGGAAAATCTGGGTGGTCTTTCCCGCCGAAAAACCGAGCCCTGCATTCTAACGCGAAGCGCGCGGTCCGATTCCGGTGCGCCGAGTTCGCCGACTTGGTAAGAATTGTAAGCAAGTAATGCCAAACCTTCCGGCGCGACGGAAATCCCCTATATTCAAACCGTGGCGACACAAATCGGATGCGCCTCAACAGAAAGGACATCATCATGATCACCAAGAAAATCATCCCCGCCCTGCTCATCACCGCCGTGCTGGCAGCATCGGTTTCCACTTCCGCCTTCGCGCGTGATCGCGACGGCAACAACGGACTTGCCATCGCCGCCGGCATCATCGGCGCCGTTGCGATCGGCTCCATCATCGCCAACGCCAACGCAGCGCCGAATTATGCACCGCAACCGGTATACCAGCCGGCATACCAGCCGGCATACCAACCCGCGTACCAGCCGGTGTACCAGGCAGCACCACAGCAGGTCTATTATCAACCGGCCCCGGTCTACGTGCGCCCGGCGCCGGTGTATGTCGAACGCGAATATCGCGAACGTCCGGTCTATCGTGAATATCGTCGCGAATACCGCGACGTGTATTACGACAGATAAAAAGGCAGCGACGGCAAGGCGTCTGTGATCGCAGCACGACCTTCCCGATGCCGATGAAGCCGCAAGATCCATCGAGAAAACTGCACACAAAAAAGGCCGCACACGTGCGGCCTTCCTGCCTGCGGCGATGGAAGAGGCAGAAGGAACTTAAACTTCCGCTTCGTGCTCCAGACGGTGTGGCCCTGCATTGGCCAGACGCGCTGCCGGCGGCGTGATGTCGATGGCGCGCTTGAGCGATTGCCTGGAGGACTGTGAGGCGGCGCTGGTCACCAGGCGGGCGGCGTCGAGCTTGAACACGCTGACTACCTGCTCCAGTGTCTCGGCCTGATCCTGCAAGGCTTGCGCCGCTGCAGCGGCTTCTTCCACCAGCGCGGCGTTCTGCTGCGTGACATCGTCCATTTGCGACACCGCCTGGTTGACTTGGCTGATGCCGTTGCTTTGCTCTTCGCTGGCGCTGGCGATCTCGCCGACGATGTCGGTGACCTTCTGCACGCTGGAGACGATATCGCTCATCGTGGTCCCTGCCTGTTGCACCAGTTTACTGCCCGAGCCGACCTTGTCGACGGAATCGTCGATCAGTGTCTTGATTTCCTTCGCGGCGGCGGCAGAACGCTGTGCCAGGCTGCGTACTTCCGACGCCACCACGGCAAAGCCGCGGCCCTGTTCACCGGCGCGAGCAGCCTCGACTGCCGCATTCAATGCAAGAATGTTGGTCTGGAACGCGATGCCGTCGATCACGCTGATGATGTCGACGATCTTGCGCGAGGATTCGTTGATCGAATTCATGGTGTCGACCACCTGGCGCACCACGTCGCCGCCTTGCGAAGCAATGTGCGACGCCGACAAGGCCAATTGGTTGGCCTGCTTGGCGTTTTCGGTATTCTGTTTGACGACCGAGGTGAGTTGTTCAAGGCTGGATGCGGTTTCTTCCAGCGACGCCGCCTGCTGTTCGGTGCGCGAAGACAGGTCGATGTTGCCGACGGCAATCTGCTTGGCCGCGACGCTGACCGAGTCGGTCGAGGTGCGCACGGTTGCGATCACGTCGACGATACGTCCGCGCAATTTATTGAACGCGGTGGCGGTACGGCCGATCTCATCCATGCGATCGACACGCATGGGTTGGGACAGGTCGAGCGAGGCGCTGACTTCTTCAAAGGTGTTGCGGATGTTACGCAGGCTGCCACTGATGTTGCGGTACAGGGTCAACGCCAGCGTGCCGGTCAGCAGGATGGCCACGACGATCACGGCGATCATGCTCTTGAAGGCGAATTCGTAGGCGGCCACGCTTTCCGCGCGCACGTCATTGACCAGTTTGGTGTTGTAGTCGATGTGCTCATCGATCCCCTTCTTCACGCCTGCCGCCGATACGGCCAGCGGACTGCCGGCGACCAGCGTGGCGCGCACGCCGTCCATGTCGCCCGCATGCGCAGCCGCAAAGAACGGGATCAGCGCCTTGCGATATGCCTCCATGTTGACCTTGTCCGCTTCCAGCATCTTGCGGTCGGTGTCATCGTAGATGCGTTCTTTTTCATACTTGGCGACGATATCATCGAACGCCTTGTTGGCGTCGGCCACCGCCTTGTCCAGCGCGCTCTTGTCCGCCAGATTGGAGAACACCGACAGGCGATAACCCGCCAGGCGCGTGTCGGCGAGGAAACCCTTGGCGGCGTTCAGGCCGTGGATGCTGGGGATGATGCGGTTCTGCACGGTGTCGAAACGCTGCTGCGCGCGCTGCAATTGCATCAGTCCGTCGACACCGACGAACAGCAGAGCCAGCAAGGCCATCGACAGCGTAAGAATCAGGCGTTTGGTGATTGTCATGGTCGTATCGTTTCTCAAGAAAGTGAATGGGATCCGCTGCCTCGTCGGCGACGGGACTGGCGCTGCCTCCTCTGCGACGGAAGCGATGCTGGCGATCTCATTGGCAACGTGTGTTGCACTTGCCGGCCGGAACGCCATATTAACGATGGCGTATGACCGGCTGATGAACCTGTGGCGGTCACGCCGCCAGCGAGGTTCCTTCCAATGCCTCCTGCAACGACTCGCCATGTTCGAGGCAGAATTTGAGCCCGGCCCGATAGCCCACGTCGAACAGCAACTGCATGTTGGAGGAGGACCAGTCCAGCACTTCCGGCCAATGCTGCTCCGGAATGCCGCCCATGAGATCGACCTTCAACAGGCGGCGCAAGGGTTCGCCGGTGTCCGGATGGGTGTTGTGCTCCAGTTCGAACAGGCGCATTTCCGTTTTTGAAATCTTCACCAGCGGCGTGATGATGGAGCGTACCCAGGCGTCGTAGAGATTGCGCGGCTTGCGGATCAGGCGGTCTTCGCCGAGGATGTCCAGCACCACCAGCGTGTCGATGTCGCCGTGCTTGCCGCCCGCCAGCAGCGGATTGAAGTTGAGGGTGTCGAGCGCCGCGCCTTCGATATAGTCGTCGCCGTCGATTTCGGTCGGCGGATACAGGAAAGGAAACGACAGCGCGGCGCGCACATGGATCGGCGCAATCTCATTCTTGTCCCAGATCTGCATCTCGCCTTTGCTCATGTTGTAGGCGTTGATGTAGAACTCCGGCTTCATGCGTGCGATGGCGTCGAAGTCGATCGACTGTTCGAGGAAGGGATGATGCGCGCACAATCCCAGACTCTTGGACGACAGGTCCGACGGCGACAATGCCGACAGCATCAGGTGCATCCAGTCGTTCCATGCGCCCGAGGCTTCCGCGAAATGCTGCGTGAACACGTCGAGGAAAGGATTGGCTGCCGGCATGGCAGAGACGCCGGCCACGGGCGGCACGGTGTCGCGGAAGCTGCGCGCCTCTTGTCCCGGCTTTTTGAAAATCTTGTAGTTGATGGGAAACAGCTTGTAGATGCTATCGGCCACGCCGACCTCGGCCCAGCGCATCAGCGCCTCGCGTGGCGAGCAGTCCAGCGGCGCTTGGTACAGTAGCCCCATCAGTACGCCCGCTCCGGAAGCCGAGATGACATCGAATTCGATGCCCTCATCCAGAAACGCCGTCAATGCGCCGGCAATCAAGGTGGAATTCGGCGCGCCGCCGCCGATCACCAATGCTTTTTTTCCCGCCCTATACTGATTGGTCATGTAAGCCTCTCAGATTCCCGTTGTGTTTTTTGGAGCAATGCACCTCGGTGAAAAGAGGAAAATGACGCACTGCAAAATTTTTCTCCGTGAGGGAAATATAGCCGCAAAGAAATAAAGCGGAAGTACTTGCAGTGATTTAATTAACGCATATCAGGTATTCAAAGAACTGATATCGGATGACCCATATGACTTTGCGCGGCATCGCCCCCTGTTTGAACTTCGCTATGGCATCGGAGCTGCACGGATTTCTGTCGTCAATGTCGACCGGGTGTCATTGGATCGTCATGAAAGGAGGAGCGTGTTTCATGCGTCGGCGATGGAATGAAATAGGAAATCGCCGACATATAAGAAAGTGACGGATGAAATAACCGGAGAAGTCGCTCCGTATTTGCGATGACACGATCACGCGCGACGATGCAACCACAAAAGACGCCGCATCGTCCGCTCGCCGACTCCGCCTAGGCGGTCTTACTTGCCCCAGCGCAGCACCAGCGGATCGAGACGGCGCGCGATCCTGATCAGGCCCTCGCGCGTAGCCGGATGCATGGGCGCCAGCGGATGGCGCACCGCATCGGACTTGATGATGCCGCCTTCCTTCATCAGCGCCTTGCACGACGCCAGGCCGCCCTGGCGGTTTTCATAATTGATCAGCGGCAGCCACTGCTGGTAATGCTGCGCCGCCAGTTCAACGTCGCCGGCAACATAAGCATCGAGAATGCGGCGGATGCCGTCGGGATAGCCTCCGCCGGTCATGGCGCCGGTAGCGCCGGCGTCGAGGTCTGCCATCAGCGTGATCGCCTCTTCCCCATCCCAGGGACCGACGATGGCGTCGCCGCCGAGCGCAATAATCTCGCGCAGCTTGTTGGCTGCCTGCGGCACCTCGATCTTGAAGTAGGAGACATGGGCGATTTCCTGCGCCATCCTGACCAGCAAAGCCGGCGACACGCTGGTGCCGCTGACGGGCGCATCCTGGATCATGATCGGGATATCGATTGCGTCCGACACAACGCTGAAAAACTCATGGATGCCGCGTTCGCCGATGCGGATCGTGGCGCCGTGGTAGGGCGGCATGATCATGACCATGGCCGCGCCGGCATCCTGCGCATCGCGGCTGCGCTGGGCGCAGACGCGCGAGCTGAAATGCGTGGTCGTCACGATCACCGGCACGCGGCCGGCAACATGCTCCAGCACCGTGCTGATCAGGGCGCTGCGCTCGTCGTCGGCGAGCGCGAACTGCTCGGAAAAATTGGCCAGGATACAAATGCCGTCGGAGCCTGCATCGATCATGAAATCGATGCAGCGGCGCTGCCCTTCCAGGTCGATGCCGCCGTGGTCGTCGAAGATGGTCGGCGCGACCGGGAAAACGCCGCGGTAGACAGGAACAGAAGCGGAAGCGGCCGGAGGTGTTTTCTTGCTCATGGTGTCGTCTCTCTTTGGTTTTGTTATGTAGAACTCATTTCATCAATAGGCGTGAGATGCGTTCCACTTGTCTTTGTCGGCACCATCGGCAGGGCAAAGCGGGAATTCGGCGTCAGCGTCCTTTCAGCAGTTGATTCACCTGCTGGAATTCCATCGGCGGATAGTAGTAGAAGCCCTGGAAAAACTGGCAACCGATCGCTTTCAGGAATTTCTCCTGCACCAGCGTCTCCACGCCTTCGGCGACGGTGGTGCAGGAAAGGATTTTTGCCAGCGACACCACTGCGCGGATGATCAGTTCGCTCTTCTCGCTGATGCCGATTTGCGCGACAAAAGACTGGTCTATCTTAATACTTTTCGTCGGGAAGCGACTGAGCTTCTGCAAGGACGAATAGCCGGTGCCGAAATCGTCGATGGTGATGCCGTAACCTTTGGCGTTGAGCGCTTCCAGATGCCGGATGGCGAGATTCTCGTTGCCGACCAGGCCGGTCTCGGTGATCTCGAATTCAAGGTAGTCGGAACTGATGCGGTATTTCTGACAGCACGCATTGACCAGGTCCAGCAGATCGGTGCGCACAATATCGATGGCCGACAGGTTGATGGCGATCGGCAGGCAGCGCCGGCCGGCATCCAGCGTCTGCCGGATGTAGGCGCAAACCTTGTCGACCACGAACGCTGTGATGAAATGGATGGCGCCGCTGCTTTCCGCCACCGGGATGAATTCCGCGGGAGGCACATCGCCCAGCGTCGGCGAGCGCCAGCGGATCAACGCCTCCAACCCCACGATGTCGCCGTCGTGGGTCACTTTCGGCTGGTAGACCAGGCGCAGTTCGTTTTCGCGCAGCGCCATGACGATAGCCTGCTCGATGTTGAGGCGACGCCGGATCTGCGCCGCAGCTTCATCGTCGAACACGGCAACGTCCTGCGTGCCCGATTTGCGCGCCGTGTCCAGCGCCATCTTGCCGCGCTGGATCAATTCGTCGCCGCCGATTTCGCCGGGACGGGAGAACGCCACCGCCATTGAAATCTGCACCGGATGCTTCTCTTCGCCGAGGATGATTTCCTCAGGCAGGCTGCGGCGAATGTGTTCGATCTGCGGAATCGCGTCGCCGCTGGCGTCTGCGTTTTCAATGGTGAAGCTAAACACCACGCTGCGCAGCCGTGCAATCAGGCTGCTGCCGGGCAGCAGACGCTTGAGCGCGTCGGCGAACGCCACGATCAACGCATCGCCGGCGGCGCTGCCGAGCGCGTCGTTGACGTACTTGATGCTGTCGAGACGAATGACGATCAGCGCCAGTTGGCGACGCGGCGACATCGCGGACATCCGCTCCTCGAGTTGCTGGCACAGCAAATCGCGGTTCGGCAACTGCGTCAACTGGTCGTGGCTGCTGAGGAAGGTCTCTCGCGCCTTGCTGCGGTCGAGCGCTTCCTGGATGCGGCGCATCTGCGAGATGTCGCGCAACAGCACGATATAGTGACGCGCCGACGTCGGCGAGATGTTCTCGATCGCGATCAGGCGACCGTCCTTGGTTTCAAACTCCTGCCCGCGCTTGAGGTCGAGAATGTCGGCGGCTTTCTCCGTCTTGTTCCGGCATTTGTGCTCGAGCAGTGCAAACAGGTTTGCCGCCTTGCCGCTTTTACCGCCGGTGCGGCCGATGAGGTTGTCGGCCAGCGTATTGGCCTTGAGAATGCGCGCTTGCGCGTCGCAAAGCACTATAGCGCCGCCGGCATTTTCAAAAATCTCCTGGTACTGCGCGTGGCTGCTTTGCAGTTCCATGCTCGCCGCACGATGCCGCTTGATCGCCGCATCCAACGCATGCAGCAAGCGGAATACGCCGAGCGGCACGCAAATGTTGAAGAACAGGAACAGCAGCGACTGGATGTAGGCATTCGCGTTGGCCAGCGGCGGACCCAGATCGGGATAGCTCGGCAGAGGCTCGTTGCGGACCAGCAGCATGAACGGAAAGATATTGACCGTCATCAGCATCAATGCAACGCGCGAGCCGAAGAAAATGCGGCCGATCAGGGGAGCGGTGTACACAAACATGATCCCGAGCTTGGCAATCTCGAGATCGTGGATGAAATAGACGATGCAAAACGCCGCCGCGTAAATCGTCGCGATCAGTATCGCGCTGCCGATGACGGGACGCCGCACCGAAGCATAGACGGCCAGCGACAGCGCAACGAAAAAGCCGAGAACGACGAGGAGGATGTAATAAGCCCCCACCTTGAACGCGTCAATGACGCTGAGCACGCCGATGCAAAACTCCAGCAGCAAGCCGGAGACAAGGATGATGCGCAAAGCGCTCTCCTTCCAGACCGTGTTCTCTGCTGCGCTCAGCGAATTCTCTTTAAGCAGTAGCCACTGAAACATTATTTTTATCTTTGCGTGGGAACGAAAATGACGCGGCGGACGGCGCCTGACCTGTCTAGGATAAATACAAGCCGGAAGAAAACAACGAAAGGCCAATGCCATCGTTGTGACGTTTGCGCTGATGCCGTTCAACGCGGCCATCGGGTTCGGTCACGCCAAGTTTGGCGTTTGCTCGTATTTCTCCGTAATTGGCAGGCACATGCCGTCTCTATTTATATAATCTCACAAATAGTTTCCACTCAGCAATCGAATTGACCATTATCGCGAGGTAGTCTTTCCGTGCCCCCTTCTTTAGTCGCAAATTTTCATATTGCTTATTTAACAAAGAAATCGCTTGCCCACAACGAAATTGGTTGTTAAATGACATGTTTTCCGGCTGTCATTTTGTCCTTGTCCGGGGAAAGCGTACCGCGCTGAATTTGACTGTGACTACGTTAGCCAGCTATCGCCATCGGGGGTCATGCTTCACATTGCCAAAACAACAACCAAGCCGCATTTACAACTCACGGCATGATATTTCTCTTATCTACTCGCATTTTTCAGACAAAAAAGACCCGCGATCAGACGATGCGGGTCTCTCGAAACTGCTTCCTTGTTCAATATCCGGGACTTCAGGACCTCGTCAGTTTGAACACGCTGACCACTTGCGCCAACTTCCCGGCCTGTTCCTGCAATGACTGCGCCGCCGCTGCTGCCTGCTCCACCAGCGCGGCGTTTTGCTGTGTTACTTCGTCCATCTGCGTGATGGCGCGATTGACCTCTTCGATACCGGTGCTCTGCTCAGTGCTGGCCGCGCTGATCTCGCCGACAATGTCGGTCACGCGGCGCACGCTGGCGACCACTTCGGCCATGGTGGTGCCGGCCTGCTCCACCAGCTTGCTGCCGGAATCGACCTTGTCGACCGAGTCGTCGATCAGCACTTTGATCTCCTTCGCCGCTGCTGCGGAGCGTTGCGCCAGGCTGCGCACTTCGCTTGCCACCACGGCAAAGCCGCGGCCCTGTTCGCCGGCGCGCGCTGCTTCGACCGCGGCATTGAGCGCCAGGATATTGGTCTGGAAAGCGATGCCGTCAATCACGCTGATGATGTCGACGATCTTCTTCGACGATTCGTTGATGGAACCCATCGTGTCGACCACCTGGCCCACCACGGCCCCGCCCTGCTGCGCGACTTCGGACGCCGAGACGGCCAGTTGATTCGCCTGGCGGGCGTTATCGGCATTCTGCTTGACGGTCGAGGTGAGTTCTTCCATCGCCGATGCCGTCTCTTCCAGCGAACCTGCCTGCTGCTCGGTGCGCGACGACAGGTCGAGATTGCCGCTGGCAATCTGCGTCGATGCGGTGGCAATCGTGTCGGTGCCGGTACGCACTTCGCCGACGATCTTCAGCAGGCTGTCATTCATGGCTTTGAGCGATACCATCAGTTCACCGGTTTCATCCGTGCTTTCAGGGCGAATGTCGGCGCCGAGGTCGCCTTCGGCCACGCGCCGGGCGACGCTTACCGCTTTGTTGAGCGGCACCGAGACGATGCGCGCCACCCAGATCGCCAGCGCCAGCGCGATCACCACGATGGCGATCAGCAGACCGAGGATCCAGCCGCGCGCGAGATCAAATGTGTGGTCGGCCCCCTCATTGGAACGCGTGGTGCCGTCGTCGTTGATCTTGACCAGTCCGCCCAGTTGATCGACCGCCTGGCGGAACAGCTTGTTGGAGTCGCCCTTGAATTGCGCGCGCGCTTCGTCTTTCTGGTTGGCGCGGGACAATGCCATGATCTTCTTGTTCTCCGCCAGATACTTTTCCATGGTCTGCTGGAATTGCGGATACAGCACTCGCTCTTCGGGTTCGGAAATCAGTTGCTCATAGGAAGACAGGTCCTTGCGGATGATGTCCATGCGCGTCTTCATCGCTTGCTCGGCGTCGTTGTAGCCTTTCTCGTCGGTCGACACGATATGCTGCAATTCGGATATGCGGTAACGCGCCATGGAAGTCTGCAATTGCAGACCCAGCTTGATGCTTGGCATCCAGTTGGTGGCGATTTCGGTCGATGCCTTGTTGACCGAGACCAGCTCGACGATGGAAAAAATTCCCAAGCCCGCTGTCAACGTAATGACGACCAAGAAGGAGAGGAGCAGTTTTTTGGCGATTTTCAGGTTATAGAACCAACTCATGATTGTTGCCTCGCGGGTGAGAAATTGAAATAAGGTGTGCGACCTACACCGTTTGCGCAAAATGTCGCCGTCAATCGGCGCATTGCGCCCACTCATGGTACGCACGCCACCGCCGTCTTCATTACGGAAGAAGGCGGTTGTTTACCATTCATTTGTACTGGGCGATCCGTATGCAAGAGCCGTCGCTGCTGGCTTGCGAGCGATCCGATGCGAGAGTGCCGCTGAGGCATTCTCACACGGCAATGTGATGAGCAAATGACCTGATGCAGTCAGGCTGGCGTCAGACTCCGTAAATCCGGAAGAAGGCGTCCAGTGAACGCTCGACTGATTCCCTGACCTTGGCCGGCGGCACGCTGGTGATCACGCCGAGAATACGGCCTTCGACCCATTCGGCCTCGACCAGCGCGCGAAACTGGATGCCTGTCAGCCACGGGTCAGCTTCACGCAGGTCGCCTTTTGCCATTGCCCGTTTCATGAAGTCCGCGATGGCAAGCCAGCCGCGCTTCGGACCATTTTCGTAATACATGCAACCGAGATCCGAGCGCTCGGCGTTGTAATACAACAAACGCCTGATCGCGATGACTTCGGTCGACAGCACCAGATGCAGATATTTGTTGGCGAACAATTTGAGCGTCGTACGTGTATCGCCCTTTCCGCTTTCCCCAAGGATGGCGAACAATGACTCGAACTGCATGCCGGCCTGTTGCTTCATGACCTGCAAAAAGATTTCTTCCTTGGAAGAAAAATAGTTGTACAGCGTCGCTTTGGACCCGCCCAGGCGCGCAGATATCTCCGCCATCGACGCGCGATCGAATCCGATTTCATTAAATAATTCCGCGGCGACATCGATGATCGCCTGGCGTCGCTCTTCACTCTTCTTGCGCATGTCAATTCTTTGCTTATGCGGCGGAACCTCGGTCCCGCCTGGTTTCCCCAAGGCTGTTGCTTTTTGTGCCAACGCAGCATTTGCCGAGTTCTATTTTCGCCCAGTTTTGCTTGACGGTCTTTAAAATCAAATACTATACTGAACTGTACAGTTTAATTATGAATGAATTCGATCATGCAAGTTCAATCTTCTTTCGGCAGAGGAAAACGTTCGCGCTCCGTCGCCGCGCTCTCCGCACTAGCGCTTGCGACCTTGACGCTGGCTGGCTGCGCACAGTTTTCCGACCTCGGCCCACGCGCCGAGCCCAAGGCCATCGACGCCTATCAGACTGCTCAATCGCTCAACGGCGCAGCCGCAGTCGCCTGGCCCGACGACAACTGGTGGACGATCTACGGCGACAGGCAACTCGACGCATTGATGGGCGAGGCCCTGCGCGGCGCGCCGTCGATGGCGGTGGCGCGCGCCCGTCTGCTGAAAGCCGAAGGCGTGGCGCAACAGCAAGGCGCAGCGCTATTGCCGCAAGTCACCGGCAACGCCTCGCTTGATCGCATGAAGCAGAGTTACAACAACGGCGTGCCGCCCGACTTCGTGCCCAAAAATTACAACAACGAAACCCGCGTCGCCCTCGACTTCAGCTATGAGATCGACTTCTGGGGCAAGAACCGCGCCGCGCTGGCGGCCGCCACTTCCGATCTCGAGGCGGCGCGCGCCGACGCGGCCCAGGCGCGCATCGCGCTGGCGACTTCCATTGCCGCCGCGTATGCCGAACTGGAACGCCTGTTCAGCCAGCGCGATACTGCCGTAGCGGCATTGCAGGTGCGCGTGGAAACCGAAGACCTGTTCGGACAACGCCGCCTCAACGGCCTTGAAACCGAAGGCAGCGTCAAGCAAGTGGTAGCGCGCCGCGCCATGGCTGAAGCCGATCTGCTCAGCATCGACGAATCGATCGCCCTGCAGCGCAACAGGCTGGCCGCGCTGGCCGGCGCGGGTCCGGACCGCGGTCTGCAACTGGCGCGCCCGGTCATCGACATGTCAAAACCGTTCAGCCTGCCGCAGGAATTGCCGGCCAACCTGCTGGGACGCCGTCCCGACATCGTCGCCGCACGCCTGCGCGCCGAAGCCGCCGCCAAGCAGATCAAGGTGGCGCGCGCGCAGTTTTATCCGAACGTGAATCTCACCGCCTATTTCGGCTTCCAGTCGCTGGGCACCAATTTGCTGACCTCGGCCGGTTCTGACATCGGCAGCGTCGGACCGGCGATTTCATTGCCGATTTTCGAAGGCGGCCGTCTGCGCGGCCAGTTCCGTTCGGCCAGCGCCAGCTATGACGAAGCCGTCGCCAATTACGACAGCGCAGTCACGCAAGCTTTGCAGGATGTCGCCGATGTCGCCGTCAGTGAAAAAGCGCTAAGCGGACGTCTCGACCGCGTCGAAGCCGCCGCGCATGCGGCCGAAGAGGCCTATCGCATCGTGCGCAACCGTTATGAAGGCGGCCTCGCCAATTACCTCGACGTGCTCACTGCACAGGACACGCTGCTGACCAATCTGCGCGAGCTGTCGACCCTGCGTTCGCGCATGTTCGCGCTCGACGTCTCGATGGTCCGCGCGCTCGGCGGCGGCTACCAGCACGCCGGCTGAACGCGTCATCTCAATACGATCCACAAGATTACGAAGGAAACGATATGTCACACAGTGATTCCCAGGCAATCCAGACCATCGCGGACAGCAGCGCCGCCGGCAATGCCGGCAACAAGCGCAAGAAACTGTTCACCATCTTCGCCGGCGTAATCGCCGTCGCGGCAATCGGTTACGCCACCTACTGGTATTTCATCGGTTCGCGCTACGTCACCACCGACAATGCTTACACCGCCGTGGAAATTTCGCAGGTGACGCCGGCCGTCAACGGCATCGTCGCCGACGTAAAAGTGGTCGACACCCAATACGTCAGGCAAGGCGACGTGCTGGTGGTGATCGACAACCGCGACGCCGCGCTCGCGCTGGCCCAGGCCGAAGCCGACCTGAGCCGCGCCGAACGCCGTGTCCAGAGCTACTTCGCCAATGACAGCGGACTGGCCGCGCAAGTGCTGGCGCGCGAAGCCGAACAAAAACGCTCGGCAGCGCAACTGCTGTCTGCGCAAGCCGACCTGCAGCGCGCCGAACTCGATCTGCGTCGCCGCGAGGCATTGGAAAAATCCGGTTCGGTATCGGGCGAAGAACTGACCAACGCGCGCACCGCCGTGCTGACCGCGCAAGCCAATCTGAAGGCCTCCGAGGCCGCCGGAGTGCAAGCCGACGCCAACCGCGCAGCCACCATCGGCGCGCAAAAGGCCAGCACCGTGCTGACCGCCAACACCACTGTCGACACCAATCCGGAAGTCACGCTGGCGCGCGCCAAACGCGACCAGGCCAAACTCGATCTGGAGCGCACCGTCTTGCGCGCGCCGATCGAAGGCGTGATCGCGCGTCGCCAGGTTCAGGTCGGCCAGCGCGTGCAGGCCGGCGCCGCCTTGCTGTCGGTGGTGCCGACACGCGCGCTGCATGTCGACGCCAACTTCAAGGAAGGCCAGTTGTCGCAAGTGCATCTGGGTCAACCGGTCACGATGAAAGCCGACATCTACGGCAGCGCGGTGGAATATCACGGCACGGTGGTCGGCGTGGCCGGCGGCACCGGTTCCGCATTCGCGGTGATTCCGGCGCAAAACGCCACCGGCAACTGGATCAAGGTGGTGCAACGCCTGCCGGTGCGCATTTCGATCGATCGCAAGGAACTGGTGGAGAAGCCGCTGAGCGTCGGCCTGTCGATGGATGTCTCGATCGACACGCGCGGCAAGAGCAGTACAACCGCTACCGGCGGCACCGCAATGAACGCAGTGACGGCGGACAACGCGATCAAATCTCCGACTCTGTAAACAGGCGGCACCCATGTCATCCCATTTTTCCGACGCCGCCATGAAGCCGCTGGAGGGCGCGCAACTGGTCGGCGCCGGCCTGCTGCTGGCGGCTGCCAATTTCATCGCGGTGCTCGACACCACCATCGCCAACGTGTCGGTGTCGACGATCTCCGGCGCGCTCGGCGCTTCGTCCAGCCAGGGCACGTACGTCATCACGTCATATGCGGTGGCTGAAGCGATCACCGTGCCGCTGACCGGCTGGCTCGCCAACCGGTTCGGCACGGTGCGCGTATTCATCGCTTCGATGATCCTGTTCGGCGTGTTCTCGGCGCTGTGCGGCCTGGCCGGTTCGCTCGGCATGCTGATCGCGTTCCGCGTGCTGCAAGGCCTGGCCGGCGGTCCGCTGATGCCGCTATCGCAAACCCTGCTGCTGCGCATTTTCCCCAAGGAGAAAGCACCTGCCGCGATCGGCCTGTGGGCCATGACCACGCTGATTGCGCCGATCGCCGGACCGATTCTGGGCGGCGTGCTGTGCGATCAATACAGTTGGCCTTATATCTTCTACATCAACGTTCCCGTGGCGCTGGTCTGCGGCTATATCGGCTGGAGAATGCTCAAGCGCTACGAGTCGCCGCTGCTGAAACTGCCAATCGACAAGATCGGCCTGATCCTCATGATCGTCTGGGTCGCGGCATTGCAGATCATGCTTGATGAAGGCAAGGAGAAGGACTGGTTCGCCTCGAATGAAATCATCATCCTGGCGCTGGTTGCCGTCGCCGGCTTCATCGCCTTCCTGATCTGGGAACTGACCGAACGCAATCCCATCGTCGACTTGCGCGTGTTCCGCCACCGCGGCTACACCGCCAGCGTGACCACTATCTGCCTCGCCTTCGGCGCCTTCTTCGGCGCCACCGTGCTGACGCCGCTGTGGCTGCAAGGCTACATGGGCTACACCGCGACGCACTCGGGCGAGACCACCGCCATGAGCGGCATTCTCGCGGTGCTGACGGCGCCCTTCGTGGCCAGGTTGTCGACCAAAGTCGATCCACGCAAGCTGGTGTTCATCGGCGTGATGTGGCTGGGCGCGGTGACGCTGTTCCGCAGCTTCAACACTTCGGACATGACCAACTTCCAGATCGGCTGGCCGCTGCTGCTGCAAGGCATCGGTCTGCCGCTCTTCTTTGTGCCGCTGACCGGTCTGGCGCTGGCCAGCGTCGACGAATCGGAGACCGCCTCCGCCGCCGGCCTGATGAGTTTCTGCCGCACCATGTCGGGCGCAATCGCCACCTCGCTGGTCAACACCAGTTGGGAAAACAAGTCGATCTACTATCATGCGGAGCTGGCCGGCATGGTCGATCAGTTCGGCGACGTCAGCAATGCGTTGACGCAGGCCGGCATGTCGATCGATCAGGCGCGCGTAAACATGGAGCAGATCCTGCAGTCGCAAAGCATCATGCTGTCGACCAATCACATTTTCATGATGGCGGCGATTTCGTTCGCGCTGGCGGCGACGGCGGTATGGTTTGCGCCCAAGCCGACGCGGGTCGCGGATACGTCGGCCGCTCACTGAGATCGCACCCGGCCAGAGAGAAAAAGGGATGCCGTTTCATCGAGGGCATCCTTTTTTCACTTCTTGCTCAGACCGGCAGCAACACTTACAGCTCAGCCCACTGGCGCAGCAGATTGTGATAATGCCCGGTCAGGCCGAGGACTTCTTCGGTGTCGCCGATCTTGCCGCGCAGGCTTGAGATGTTCTGGTCCAGTTCGAACAGGAGGCTGCGTTGCCAGTCGTCGCGCACCATGCTTTGCGTCCAGAAAAAAGAACACACGCGGGCGCCGCTGGTAACCGGCTCCACACGGTGCAGGCTGGTCGACGGATACAGGATGAGATCGCCGGCCGGCAGTTTGACTTCATGCATGCCGTAGGTGTCGACGACGACCAGTTCTCCGCCTTCATACTCTTCCGGCTCAGACAGGAACAAGGTCGACGACAAATCGGTTCGGATGCTCAGCGACGTGCCCGGCACGGCACGCACCGAGCCGTCGATGTGCAGTCCGTAATGCTCGCCGCCTTCGTAGCTGTTGAACAAGGGCGGTATTGTCATTCTCGGCAATGCGGCAGCGAAGAATAACGGACTCTTTTTCAGCGCCGCCAGGACGATCTCGCCGAGCTTGATGCTCATCGGCGAAAACTCCGGCAGTTGGCGATTGCGCTTGACCTTGGCGCCCTGCTCGCCGACGGTCGCCTTGCCGTCGACCCAGTCGGCACCGGCCAGTTCCTGCCGGATGAACGCCACTTCGGCTGCCGTCAGCACTTCCGGAATATGCAACATCATGATCGCTCTCCAGTAAAAAGCCCCTCCGTGCGGGAGGGGCCAGATTCCATGCATTCGCCTGTACGGCTGCCCACTATAAACCATGCGGGAAAACCGACAGTTTGCGCCGAATCAAAACCGCATCAGAATTTGATGTTGGCGGTAAGCACGGCTGATCGTGCAAGGCCGGGATTGTATCGATAACCGCTCTTGTTGATCGCTGCCACATAGTCTTTGTCGAACAAGTTGTACATGTTCAATTGCAGCGTCAGATTCTTGCTGACGACATAGCTCGCCATTGCGTCCCATACCCAATAGGACTCCACATATTGAGGTGTCGGCGTCGGCGACGCCGCCGGGCCGTCGGTGCCGCGGTAGAGCTTGCCGACGTATCGGCCGCCACCGCCAATGGTGAAACCGTGCGGCAGCTTGTAGGTCGTCCAGGAAGTGAAGGCTTGGCGAGGCGTATAGCTCAGGCTGTTTTCGCCTGCCTGCGTCACAACCGCGCCGCTTTGGACACTGGTATTCATCAACGAATAGCCTGCGCTTACCGACCAATTCGAGGTAATTTCGCCTGTTGCGCCCAGTTCAAGACCCTGGACGCGCTTTTTGCCGGTCTGAAAATAGAGACCGCTGGTGGCGTCGAGCTCGACTTCATTTTCGACTTCGGTACGATAAACGGCAGCCGTCAGCGCCAGCTTTTTATTCAACAGATCCCACTTTGTACCGACTTCGGCGGTCTTTGTCTTTTGCGGCGCGTAGTTGGCGTTGCTTGCGCTATTGGCCGCGGCGCTCAGCGCAAAATTCGCGCCGCCGGGAGGCTGCTGCGATGTGGCGTACAAGGCATAGACACTGCTGTAATCCGTCGGCTTATAGATGCCGGCCAACTTCCAGTTGAACAGGTTGCCCGAGGTGGACAGGTTCGTGATCGCCCCGGCGGCGTTGGCGAAATAAGTCGTGCGATAGTGATCCACGCGCGCGCCGCCATTGAGCGACCATTTTTCATTGAACTTCACCGTGTCGAACAGGTAAGCCGATGCCGTATCTGTCTTCCCGTCGTTATAGCCGGTCGCGTTCAAGCTGTATCCGGCCGGAATGGCGTCGTTGGGATTCGGATTGTAGAGGTTCGCGGCCGGCAAATTGCCGACTCGGGTAAACGAGAGCGCGTGCTGCTTTTCCTGAGTCACCTCGACGCCGCCCACCAGCGTGTGCTTGAGCGCACCTGTTTCCAGCTCGGTCGTGATATTGGTCTGATTGGTCAGAATCTCATTTTCCTGGTTCTTGCGCGTCGGATTGGAACGGGCGATGGTCCATGTCGCCGGATTGGCGGGATTCGGCGTCAACAGGTTGGCCGCGCTGCCCATGAAACCGGTCAGCAGGTAATCTTGCGTCGTCCTGGCGTAGCGCGTGGTGTTTTGCAGCTTTACGTTGGGCGAAAAATCGTGGTCGACCCGGACGGTAAACATGTCGGATTTCACCTTGTCGTAATCGCTGCTCAGGCCATAAAAGTTCGATGAGCTGACTCTCCCCGCATTTCTGATGAAGGGACGCGTCGCATCAGGAGTCCGATAGTCCGGCAAACCGACTGTAGGCACTCCGCCGTCAGGCGTATTGTCTTGTTCGACGTGCAGATAGTCGAGATAGATGCGTGTCGGCGTGTTCAGGCCGAATACAAACGATGGGGCAATGCCCGTGCGCTCGTTATTCACTTCATGGCGGCCTGGGACGCCGCTATCCTGCTTCATCAGGTTCAAGCGGAAGGCCATGCCCTTCTCATCATCGATAACCTTGTTCCAATCGGCGGTTGCGCGCTTCTGCGACCAACTGCCGTAGGAGACCGAGGAGTTGAAAGAATTGACCAGTTCGGGCTGTTTCGTGACCAGGTTGATCGAGCCGGTCGGAGATCCCCGGCCGTTGTCCGTGCCGGCCGGCCCTTTCAGAATTTCGACCTGTTCGATATTGAACATGTCTCGGGAAATCGAACCGAGGTCGCGGACATTGTCCACGTAGATGCTGCTGGATGCGTCGAAGCCACGCATGTAGATGGCGTCGCCGGTATTGGTCGTGCCGTTTTCACCGAGGTAGAAAGTACCGACGCCAGGCGTATTCCGTACTGCGTCCGTCAATGTGATTGCGTGCTGGTCTGCCAGAACTTCCTTTTTGATCACGGAGATGGTCTGCGGCGTATCGACCAGCGGTTGCGAATATTTGGCGGAAGAAGCCCGCTCCGCCTTATAGCCGTTGTCCTGCGTCGCGGTCACTTCGACGCTGGGCAATTGTGCCTGTTGGGCATGGGCGACCGCCGGCAGCAGAAGCGCGCCGGCAATCGCCGCTGTCACTTTTGGATTGAAGCGAGGCTGTGCATGTTTGCGATTTCTTATGTAAGTCATGAACGGAACTCATAGTAAAAGTTTCGGACTGGCTGGCTTACATCTGCAACACAGATCTGGCGGGCTACACGGGGATGAATGGTTTTAATTGTTGTATCGATGGCTCGATACGTTCACGACGCAAACGGGCTGGACGGAAGAAAAAACCGCTGTGGCTGGCAAGGCGCTCAAAGAGAACGGCGTCGAGAGATGAATATTCCAACACTCTTCACTCGAACGAATTCTAGGTGATAATCGTTATTATTTGAATAAATTGTTACAAATTTGAGACAAAAATTTACGTTGAGTCACATCCGGCAACATGCATTGCGCAGCCGCCGCCCGCCGAAAGCGCAATTGGAACCGGAACCGGAGAGGCGGCCGGTTCCGGCGAATATGTTTGCCGACGCTACTTGAGTGCCATCCTGGCGTCCGGCCAGTCGCCGCCCAGCGCCTTGATCAGGAATACCGACGTCAGCATGCGCTGACCCATCAGTTGCGCCGCCTGGCGTTCGCTGTTGAGCAAGGATTGCTGCGCCGTGATCACATCCAGATATGTCGCGACGCCGCCAACGTAACGGCTGTCGGCCAGGTCCAGTACGCGGCGCGCACTGACGATGGCAGCCTGCGATTGCGTATAGGCGCGGTCCAGCGCGGCGATGCCGGTGATGCCGTCTTCCACTTCCTGCATGGCGGTCAGCACCACACGGCGGTAATTGGCCACCGAGGCTTCATACCCGCCCTTGGCGAAATCGACGCCGGCGCTGATGCGGCCGCCGTCGAACAGCGTCTGCGTGGCCGACACGCCCAGCGACCACAGCACGCTGGGCGCATCGAACAAGGCACCGAAGGAACGGCTGTCGACGCCGTAAGAAGGCGCCAGCATGATGCTCGGATAGAACGCCGCGCTGGCCACGCCGATCTGCGCATTGGCGGCGGCCATCGCGCGTTCGGCTGCGGCAATGTCGGGACGGCGCTCCAGCAGATCGGACGGCACGCCGACCGGCACCGCCGGCGGCGTCATCGGCACCAGCGCCGACGGCAGCGAAAAGCTGGGCGCCGGCGTCCCGACCAGTGTCGCGATGGCGTGCTCATATTGCGAGCGCGCCTTGCGCAGCACGTCGACCTGGGTCAGCGTGGTGTCGAGCAGCGCTTGCTGCTGGGCGACATCAAGACCTGAGGTGGCACCCAGATCATGGCGCGAGGTCGCCAGTTCGAGCGCTTTCCTTTGCAGATCGATGGAACGCGACAGCACGTCGAGTTCGACGTCCAGCTCGCGCAGGTTGAAATAACTGGAGGCCAGTTCGGCGCTCAACAGCAAACGCGTGTTTTGCAGGTCGGAAGCCGACTGCTGGGCCGAGGCGCGAGCACCTTCGACGCTGCGCTGCACGCGGCCAAACAGGTCGACCTCATAATTGACGTTCAGACCGAGCGCGAAGTCGCTCTGCACCGTCGAGAAATTAGGCGAGTTGTAGTTGGTCAGCGGCCGGTTGCCGGAAATGCGCAGACGCGACGCGCGCGCGCCGACGCCGACTTGCGGGAACATGCCGGCCGAAGTGGCGTTGGCGGCGGCGCGGGCTTGCATCAGGCGAGCGCTGGCGATGGCCAGCGTCTGGTTGTCTTGCATCGCCTTTTCTTGCAAGGCATTCAGTTGAGCATCGCCGAAACGCTCCCACCATGCGCCCTTGGCCTGGTCGTCGCTGGGCGTGCTTTGCCGCCACGGCGCGTCGAGCTGCCAGCTCACCGGCATGTCGACATCGGGCTTGCGGTAGTTGGGGCCGGCCGCGCAGCCGGCCAGCGCAGCGGCTGCGATGGCGGTCAGAACGAGAGGACGCAGCTTCATCACGACTTGCCTTGCTCGGCAGGCGGCTTGGCGGCCGGCTTCGGTTGCGCCTCGGTGGCGAAAGCGACTTCATCGCCTTCGGCCACGGAGTCCGACGGATTCAGGATCAGGCGCTCGTTGCCGCTGATGCCGTCCAGCACTTCCACGGTCTGGCCGAAATTGCGGCCGATCTGCACGCGTTTGAGACGTACCCGGTTGCCGGCGTCGACCGTCGCCACCAGCGTGCCGTCGCGGCGGAACAGCAAGGTGTCGGTGGAAACAACCAGCGCGCCGCTGGGCTTGAGCGGCAACGCGACCTGGACGAAAGCGCCCGGCAACAGGATACCGTCCGGATTGGGCAGCGCCACTTCGACCTGCATCGAGCGGGTGGTCGTGTCGATGGAAGCAGCGGTGCGCGCCACCTTGCCTTCGAACTTCTGGCCGCGCAATTCAGTCTGCGTGACGACGACCTTCTGACCTTGCTTGACCAGATTGGCGTAGGACTGCGGCACGTTGACGTAGACGCGCAGCGGATCGGTCTGCGACAACATGAACAGCGCGCGCGCCGCGCCGCCGCCCGAACCCGGATCGACCAGATCGCCGACGTCGACGTTGCGGCGCGTGATCACGCCGGCGAACGGCGCGACGATGCGTTTGAAACCTTCCACCTGACGCAGGCGTCCGACATTGGCGTCGGCGGCGGCAAGGTTGGAGCCGGCCTGTGCGAAGGCGCTGCGGCGTTCATCGAGTTCCTGTTGCGAGACGGCGTCTTTCTTGCGCAGCGCTTCCCAGCGATCAACGGTACTTTTGGCCAGATCGAGGCTGGAGGCGGCCTGCTGGCGTGCGGCGATGGCCTGCGACAGTTGCTGATCGGTTTCCGGCGTATCGAGTTCGGCCAGCAGCTCGCCCTTTTCGACGCGGCTGCCGATGTCCTTGTACCAGCGCTTCAGATAACCGCCGGCGCGCGCCGAGATCGGCGACTGCACATAGCCTTGCAGGGTGCCGGGCAAGGACAGCGTCTGGCTCGCGCCGCTGCTGTTGACGGTGGCGGTCTTGACATATTGCCTGGCGCGCTCGACGGTGCCGGCTTCCAGCTCGCGCGCATTGAACACGCGGCTGACGACGGTGCGTGCAGCGCCGGCCGCCAGCAGCAGCATGACGACGATCACAACGATTCTGGTGCGACGCACGATCTGCCGGCGCTTCAACAGTTCTCCTGCCTCGCCCGGATCGAGAGGATGGATGCCGAGCTGGGAATGACGTTCTTGCGACATTGCTTCAAATCTCCTGTTACGGCTGTTGCGGCTGATGTGTACCACCCTCTGCCGGCGTGCGATGGCGGCGTGCTTCTTGACGGCGCGCCAGCCGTTGATGAACGCCCGCAAACACGACGGGAACGAAAAATAAAGTCGACACGGTAGCGAAGATGAGGCCGCCGATCACGGCGCGGCCGAGCGGCGCATTCTGCTCGGCGCCTTCGCCCAGGCCCAGCGCCATCGGGATCATGCCGATGATCATCGCCAGCGCCGTCATCAGCACCGGACGGATGCGCGTGGCGCCCGATTCCAACGCGGCGGCCAGCGGCGTGGCGCCCTCGTCCTTGCGCTGGCGCGCGAACGAGACGATCAGGATACTGTTGGCGGTCGCCACCCCCATGGTCATGATGGCGCCGGTCAGCGCCGGCACGGACAGCGTGGTCCCGGTGATGAACAGCATCCAGGCGATCCCCGCCAATGCGGCCGGCAAGGCGGCGATGATGATGGCGGCATCGATCCATGACTGGAAGTTGACCACCACCAGCAGGTACACCAGCACGATCGCCATCGCCAGGCCGACGCCCAGGCCGATGAAGGAAGACTGCATGGTCTGCACCTGCCCGCGCACGACGATCTGGCTGCCGCGCGACAGTTTCGGACGCATCTCTGCGACCAGCTTTTCGACCTTGCCGGCGACGGTCGCCAGGTCGGTGCCCTGCACGCTGACATAGACGTCGATGGCGGGCAGGATGTTGTAACGCGACGCGACTGCCAATTGCTTGCCCGGCGTGACTTCCACCAGGTTGCCCAGCAATTGGGTGTTGCTCTGGGCGCCAGCGGCAACGGCAGCCGCGCCGCCGGCACCAACCGGAATATTGAGCAACGCGTCGAGCGAATCGACACGGTATTGCGGCGACTGCACCGCAATGTTGTAGACCACGCCATTCTGCGGATTAAGCCAGAAGGCCGGCGCCGTCTGCGAGCTGCCGGACAAGGCGATCAGCACGTTCTGGCCGACGTTGGCCGCCGACAGACCGAATTGCTGCAGCCGCGTGCGGTCCATCCGCATGTCGAGGCTCGGCCCATCCAGGCGTTGATGGACGTGCGCGTCCACCGCGCCCGGAATCTGGCGGATCTGCTTGGTCAGCTCCGCGGCCAGCGCGGCATTCGCTTCCATATTCTGTCCGGTGAACTGGACGTCGATCGCAGCGGGAAGACCGAAGTTCAGGATCTGCGTGACGATGTCGGCCGGCTGGAAAAAGAATTCGATGCCGGGGAAGCGCTTGGGCAGTTCGGCGCGCAGCATGCTGACCAATCGTTCGGTGGGGCGATGGCCTTCACGCAGCGACATCAGGATCTCGCCGTCGAGCGTGCCGATGGTGCCGGCGTTGCTATATGACAGGTTGATGCCGCTGTTGGGCACGCCGATGTTGTCGAGGATGGTTTCCAGCTCCTCCGCCGGGATCATTTCGCGGATGGCCGCCTCCACCTGGTCGGCGGCACGTGCGGTCTCCTCGATGCGGGTGCCGGTCGGCATGCGCATGTGCAGGCGGATCTGACCGCCGTCGACGTTGGGGAAGAAGTCGCGCCCGAGGAAAGGGTACAGCAGGCAGGACAGCAGGCAGAAACCGAGGAAGGCCAGCGCGAAGCGGCGGCGGTGCGAGAGCAGCGACGACAGCACCAGCGTGTAGGCGCGGCGCACGCGCTCGAAACGACTGTCGAAGCCGCGGTACACGCGTTGCAGCAGGCTGGGCTTGCCGCCGTCATCGCCATGCGCATTGCCCATCAACAGCATCACCAGCGTCGGCACCAGCGTCCGCGACAGGATATAGGACGCCGCCATCGCAAACACCACCGCTTCGGCCAGCGGCACGAACAGGAAGCGCGCCACGCCGGACAGGAAGAACATCGGCACGAACACGATACAGATACACACGGTCGAAACGAACGCCGGCACGCCGATTTCGCCGGCGCCGACGATGATGGCGTCATGCAGCGGCTTACCCATATGCATGTGACGCTCGATGTTTTCGATGGTCACGATGGCCTGGTCGACCAGGATGCCGACCGAGAGCGCCAGCCCCCCCAGCGTCATCAGGTTGAGCGTCTCGCCGAGCATGTACAGCACCAGGATCGAGGCCAGGATCGACAGCGGGATGGTCAGGCCGATGATCAGCGTGCTGCGCCAGTTGCCCAGGAACAGCAGCACCATCGCGGCCGTCAGGCCGGCGGCGATCAGCGCTTCGGCGACCACGCCCTTGACCGCCGCCTTGACGAACAGCGACTGGTCGAACAGCGGCGTGATCTTGACGTCCGACGGCATGGTCTGCTGCGCCTGCGGCAGCAGCGCGCGCAGGTTGTTGACGATGTCCAGCGTCGACGCGCCGCCGTTTTTCAGCACCGACAGCAGGACGCCGCGCACGCCGTCCTGGCGCACCACATTGGTTTGCGGCGAGAAGCCGTCGCGCACGTAGGCCACGTCCTTGATATACGTGGTGGCGCCGCCGCTGGTGCGCACCGGCAGGTCGTTGAGGCCCGCCACCGCTTCAGGCGAACCGTTCATCTTGACGCTATATTCCGTGGCGCCGAACTTGGCGGTGCCGGACGGCAGGATCAGGTTTTGCGCATTGATGGCGTTGACCACGTCGACCGGCGACAGGCCGCGCGCCTGCATCGCCTGCGTGTCGAGGTCGACCGAGATCAGGCGGCTCTTGCCGCCGTACGGATACGGCACCGCGACGCCGGGTATCGTGATCAGTTGCGGACGCAAGGTGTTGATGGCCGTATCGAACAGCGATTGCTCGGGCAAGGTCGGACTCGACAAGGCCAGTTGCATGACCGGAATGCTGGAGGCCGAATACTTGATCACCAGCGGCGGCGTAATGCCCGGCGGCAGTTGGCGCAATTGCGATTGCACCGAAGCGACCACCTGGGCGATGGCGTTCTGGATGTTGGCGTTAGGCTGGAAGAATACCTTGATGACGGCGACGCCGGCCAGCGATTGCGATTCGATGTGCTCGATGTCGCTGACCACCGTGGTCAGGCCGCGCTCATTCTGCGCCGAGATGCGGCGGCCCATTTCCTCGGCCGACAGGCCGTTGTAGTTCCAGATGATGCTGATCACCGGAATATTGATTTCCGGGAAAATATCGGTCGCCATTTTCATGAGGACCAGCGGCGTTGACAGCACGATCAGCATCGCCATCACAATAAAGGTGTAAGGGCGACGTAGCGCCAGCTCGACCATGGACATGAACGTTGGTTCCCTGAAGTGAGACTTTAATTATACTCAGAATAATTTTCTGCAAAGCTACTATCACGGGGCCTTTTCCGCCCTTATTGCCTTTATATTGCCGTCTTTCTGCAGCCGACCCACAAAAGCCTTACCATTTCAACCTCATGCCACCACGACATCCCATGGAAGCCTTGCGCACCCGTATCGAGGCCAGCGTCATCGGTATCAGCCGGCCGCCGGGCAGTCCGGACTTCCGCCTGCCCAAGGGCGACCCCGGGCTGTTCGGTCCGGCGTCAGCCTGCTGGCAAGTGCACAGCGACTTTACCGCCATGCTGATCGGCGGCGTCAGCGCGCTGTTATTGCAGATGCTGCATCCGTTGCCGCTGGCCGGCGTCTGGGATCATTCCACATTTCAGCAAGACATGCTTGGACGCCTGCGGCGCACCGCGCAATTCATTGCGGGGACCACCTACGGCAGCAGCGCCGATGCCGAGCGGCTGATCGCGCGCGTGCGCCATATCCACGGCGCTGTGCGCGGCGTTGCCGCAGACGGGCGCGTCTATGCGGCGGACGATCCGGAATTGCTGACCTGGGTGCATGCGGCGGAAGTATCGAGTTTCCTGCGTGCCTATGTGCGCTATCGCCATCCCGCGTTCAGCCCCGAACGTCAGAACCAATATCTCGACGAAATCGCCCTGATTGCACAAAAATTGGGAGCAAGGAATGTGCCACGCAACCTGGCAGACATGCAGGAGTATATAGAAAACATGCGCCCTCAGTTACGCTGCGAAGAACGCACGCTGAAGACGCTGGGGCTGGTGATGAATGCGCCTTCGCCGCATGCGCTGGCGGTGCCTTGGACGCGCTTGATGATGCATGCCGGCGTGGATTTGCTGCCGGACTGGGCCAAGCAGCAACTGGGCGTGAAGGCCTTACGGCCTTTGCAACAGGCGATCCTGCATCAGGCCGTTGCGGTCGCAGCCAAACCGGTGCGCTGGGCGGTGCGGCAAAGTTCCGCCCAATTGGCTCGCCAGCGCGTGACCGGCGCTTAGTGCGCGTCGGCTGACGGCGCTGCCGGCGCTCCCACCTTGCGCATCAGCGGCACCAGCGCGACCGCCACCAGGAAGCAGGCCATCACCGCCATGAAAGCGTCGGCGAAAGTCTGCGTCTGCGCTTCGCGCATGGTCAGGCGCCACAACTGCTGCAGGGCCGCCGTCGGTGCACTGCCGCCGTCCAGTCCCCACGCCAGCAAGTTGGCGCCGTTGCCCTGAATCAGAGTGTTCATCGCTTCGTTGGTGCTGTTGAGATGTTCGGCCAGGCGCAGGAAATGCAAATTGGCGCGGTCGTTGAGGATCGTGCCGCAGACCGCGATGCCGATGGCGCCGCCGAGGTTGCGCATCAGGTTGAACAAGCCCGAGGCCAGCTTGAGGCGCTCCGGCTTCAGCGCTCCCAGCGTCAGGGTCACCACCGGCGCCACCGCGAATTGCTGCGCGAAACCGCGCAAGGCCTGCGGCAACATCAACTCGCGCCAGCCCCAGTCGTGCGTGATCGGCGTGAAGTTCCACATGCTCAGCGCAAAGCAACTCATGCCGAACATCATCAGCCAGCGCAGGTCGATGCGGCGGGCAAAATAGGCGTACAACGGAATCGAGCAGACCTGGAAAAGGCCTGTCGAGAAAATCGACAATCCGATGTCAAGCGCGCTGAAACCGCGCACATGCGCGAGAAACACCGGCGTCAGGTAGACCGTCGAAAAGATGCCGATGCCGGTGACGAAAGAGAAGAAACAGCCCAGCGCGAAATTGCGATCCTTGAGCGCGCGCAGGTCGACCACCGGATTGTCGTAGACCAGGCTGCGCCAGATGAAGCCGACGCCGGCCACGATGGAAATCCACACCGTCGTGCGGATCACCTCGTCACCCATCCAGCCCAGGCGCGGCCCTTCTTCCAGCGAATACTCAAGACAACCGAGACTCGTCGCCAGCAGGATCATGCCGAAATAATCCGCGCCCTTGAGCAGCGACAGATTCGGCTTGTCGATGCGCACCAGCATCGGCACCACCACCGCCACGAAAATCCCCGGCGCCAGGTTGATGAAGAACAGCCAGTGCCATGAATAATTGCTGGTGATCCAGCCGCCCACGGTCGGCCCCAGCGTCGGCGCCAGCGATGACAGCGCGCCCACGGTCGCGGCGGCGATCACGCGCTGATGGCCGGAGAAGTAAAAGAACGCCGACGTGAACACCATCGGAATCATCGACCCGCCGAGGAAACCTTGCAGCGCGCGGAATGCGATCATGCTGTTGATGTCCCACGCCACGCCGCATAACATGCTGGCAATAGTGAAGCCGACCGCCGACGCGCTGAACAGCCAGCGCGTCGACATTACGCGCGACAGCCAGCCTGACAACGGGATCACGATGATCTCGGCGATCAGATAACTGGTCTGCACCCAGGCGGTTTCATCAGCGCCGGCCGACAAGCCTCCGCCGATGTCGGCCAGCGAGGCCGAGACGATCTGGATGTCGAGCAAGGCGATGAACATGCCAACGCACATCGTGGCGAAGGCGAGTATCTTGGCGCGTTGCGTCAACTCGGCTGCGGAAACTCCGGCGGCGCTCATGCTCAGCTCCGCTTGGCCGGGCGTTCATCGACTTCCGCCGTCACCGACAAGCCGGGCCGCAGCTTGCCCAGTCGCGCCGCTTCGCCGTCGAGCAGGATGCGCACCGGCACGCGTTGGACGATCTTGGTGAAATTGCCGGTGGCGTTTTCCGCCGGCAGGATGCTGAACTGGGCGCCGGTCGCCGGCGCGATGCTGGCAAGATGGCCTTCGAAGACCTCGCCGGGCAGGATGTCGGCCTTGATCTTCACCGCCATGCCGGGCTGGAAACGGGCGATCTGGCTTTCCTTGAAGTTGGCGTCGACCCACAAGCCCTGCGCCGGCACCACCGACAGTAATTGTGCGCCGGTGGCCGCATACGCGCCCAGGCGCGCGCGCCGGTTGCCGACCACGCCGTCGACCGGCGCGCGCAGTTCGGTATAGGCGACATTGAGTTCGGCCAGGTTGCGTTCGGCGACAGCCTGCTGCAGCGCCGCCTGCGCTTTCTGCTTTTGCGTGGCGAGCACGTCGAGCTGGCGTTGCGCTGCGATCAGGCCGGCTTGCACCTTCTGGCCGTTGGCGACCGCCTGCTTGTAGTCGGCATCGGCCTTCTGGAAGCTCTGGATCGAGACGGCCGCTTTCGCCGACAGGCTCTGATAGCGCGTCTGGTCGTCGCGCGTGCGCGTCACATCGGCGTTGCTGGCAACGACTCCAGCCTTGTTCTGCTCGATCACGGCTTCCTGCAGACGGCGCTCGGCGTCGATGTTGGCCAGCGTTGCCTGCTGCGCCTGGACGGCTGCATCGAGTTTGAGCAGCACTGCCCGGTAATCGCGGTCGTCGATCTTGATCAGCAAGTCGCCGGCTTTGACGCGCTGGTTATCGGTGACCAGCACTTGCGCGATGTTGCCCGCCACCTTGGGCGCGATCACCGTGATGTCGCCGCCGACGTAGGCGTCGTCCGTGTGCTCCCAATAACGTCCCTCCGTGAACCAGTAAATCAGATAGCCGATCACGGCCAGCGCAACCAGCGCCGACACGCTCAGTTTGACCGCGCCCTTTTTCCCTGTCCGTGCAGCGCTCCCGCTTGTTTCCGCAACACTTGCTTGATTCGTCATGTTCTACCCCAGTCTTTCTTTGGTTTCGCCCGCTTGGGGCCGGTAATGAAAAGTCGCCTTGCGGCAAGTTGTTTACTGCACAAATATTTTTCCAACTGCTAGTTGCTTTCATTTTGATAGTTAGATTAAACTAGACACTATCATTTTGCAAGTAACTTTTCAAGACACCACATTTCGACATTTGTTGAGGGGAAGCGACATGGACAGCAGCAGACTCACGGGATCGGCGAAACTCTCCGTCATTGCACTGGCGGCGGGCATCTTTCTGGCTGGCTGCGCCAGCGGCCCCGACTACCTGGCGCCGACCACGGCGACCGGGCCGTTTCACAACGCCGCCCTGCTGGAGCAGCACAACGCGGCTGCGCCAATGCCGCAATTGGATCAATGGTGGCAAGGTTTCAACGATCCGGTCCTGAGCCGCATCGTACAGCGCGCGCTGGAACAGAACCTCGACCTCGCCGCTTCGCTGGCGCGTGTGGAGCAGGCGCAGGCCGCCGCACAACAGGCCGGCGCGCAGCGCCTGCCGCAAGCATCGCTGGACACCGAAGCGGTGCGCCAGCGCCAGTCGCTCAACAGTCCGCTCGGCAAGATCGCCTCCAACTTCCCCGGTTATGAGCGCACCCAGACACTGTACGATGTCGGCGTCGGCGCGAGTTGGGAACTGGACCTGGCCGGCGCGCTCAAGCGCGGCGCCGAAGCCGCCAATGCCGAGCGCGACGCCGCCGAAGCGGATCATCTGGGCGTGCGCATTTCGATTGCGGCGGAATCGGCGGACGCTTATTTCCGCATCCGCAGCGCGCAGGCGCGCATCCGCCTGGCGGAAGATCAGGCGCGGACCAGCGGAAAGTTGCTGGACCTGGTCCGGCTGCGTCTGCACGACGGCCTTTCCAGCCAGCGCGAGGATGCCCTGGCGCTGGCGCAACTATCGCAGGCGCGCGCCACCATCCCGCCGCTGCGCATCGAACTGGAACGCCAGCTCAATCGGCTCGACGTCCTGATGGGCGCCGCGCCCGGCACCTATGCGCGTGAACTGAACGCCAGCGCCGATACGGCGATCGCCGCCGTGCCCGCCATCAGCGTCGCCGAAGGCAGCGCCGGCCTGCTGCGCCGCCGCCCCGATGTGCTCGCCGCAGAGCGCAAGCTGGCCGCCTCGAATGCGCGCATCGGCGTGGCGATGGCCGAGTACTACCCCAAGCTGTCTCTGTCGGCGCTGCTCGGTTTTGAAAGCCTCGGCGCTGCCGGCCTGTTCACGGCCGACAGCTTCCAGCCGCAGGCGGCGCTCGGATTGCGCTGGCGCCTGTTCGATTTCGGCCGTATCGATGCCGAGGTGGAACGCGCCAAAGGCGCCAACCACGAAGCACTGGCTCGCTATCGGCAATCCATCCTGCGCGCCACCGAAGACGTCGAGAATGCTATCGTCACGCTGGTCCAGTTGGAAAAGCAAAGCGCCGAACTGGCTGATGAAGTCGCTGCCCGCCAGCACGCGCGCAGCACCGCGGAGGATGCCTACAAGGGCGGCGTGCTCAGCCTGAGCGAAGTGCTGGAAGAAGACCGTTTGCTGCTGCGCGCCCGCGACCAGTTGGCACAAGTACGCGGCGACGACGCGCGTGCTGCGGTGTCGGCATTCCGTTCTTTGGGCGGAGGCTGGTAAAGATAAGGAAGGCGTTTCCGGCGCAGCCGTCTGCCAAGACAGCGTGCGCGGAAAGGCAAAAAGGCTTCAGGCCGATGCGGCCCGGTTGCGTGCTTCGTAAGTCTTGAGATGGGTATAGACCACTTGCAGCAGGTCCGTCTTGACAGCGGCTTCGCGCCCGCGGCGCAGCAGGTCGCCGATGATGTGGTCGGCTTCGATGCGCGCGCCGTTGCCGATGTCGCGGAACATCGAGGCGGTCAGCGTCGAGCCGGCTTCGGTCAGCAGCTTGCGGGTGCGTTCGTAAAACGGTCCGCCCGGCGCGTGGCCGTTGGCGGCGGCGATGCCGCTGCATTCTTCGAGCAGGGCGCTGACGAATTCCAATCCGCCCGGCGCTTCCATGATCGGACCGATGCTGGAGCGCATCAGGCTGGTGCTGCCGGCCAGCGAGGCCAGCATGATCCATTTTTCCCACATCGATTGCAAGATGGCCGGGCTGGGGTTCACGTCGAAGCCGACGCCTGCCATTTCCTTTTCGATCGCGCCCACGCGCGCGGACATGGCGCCATCGCGTTCCCCGAAGGTCACGCCGTGGAAGGTGTTGAGATGGCGGATCGCGCCGTCGGCGTCGACGGTGCTGGCGATCACGCACTGGCCGCCAAGGATTTTCTCCGCACCGAAGCGTTCGCTCAGCACATCGAGATGCAGCATGCCGTTGAGCAGCGGCAAAATCACCGTCTGAGGCCCCACCCCCGCAGCGAAGGAATCGATGGCGTCGGCGAGATCGTAAGCCTTGCAACTGAGGATGATCAGGTCGTAGCTCTGCTCCAGGTTCTCTTTCAGCACCGTCGGCGGCTGTTGCAGGTTCAGGTCGCCCACCGGGCTCCTGATCTGCAAACCGTTCCCCGCGAGCAGTTCCGCGCGTTTGGCGCGCACCAGGAAGTGCACGTCGCGTCCCGCAGCCAGCATGCGGCCGCCGAAATATCCGCCGACCGCGCCGGCTCCCACCACCAATGTTCGCATTGCTAAGTCTCCTTGTTTTTCGCCTCTAGATATTCTTGCGCAGTCACATGCTGCACACCGCTTTGACCGGCGCCGGTATAGGGAAGATTACGGTTGCCCCAATCGTACATGGCGGCGATCACAATATGAAAGTCCCGGCCACGGTCGGTCAGGATGTATTCGTAGCGCGGCGGATGTTCCCGATACTGGCGGCGTTCCAGCAGCCCCGCATCGATCAGCGTCTGCAATCGGCGCGCCAACATATTCGGCGATATTGCCAGATTTTTCTGAAACTGGTCGAAGCGGCTCAATCCGCGCAGGCAATCCCGCAATATCAGGATGCTCCACCACTCGCCCACCATCTGCAGCGTGCAAGCGATTGGGCATTCCTGATCGTCGATGCATTTGTGGCGCATGCGCGATATCGGTGCTCGCCGGCTTACTGCCGATAGCGCGCAGCAGGATTCTTCAGCGACAGGTTCGGGCCCATGGCCTGGCGCGCCGCAGTCAGCGCTTCCCACTGCGCAACGTCCGGCAGCGACGGAATCGTCACCTGCTCGCCCAGATCCAGACCAGCCAGCGCGGCGTTGACCAGATCGTCCACACCCATCAGCATGGCTTCCGGCAGATGTTCGATATCGGTGCCGGAACGCTCCCATATTTCGGTGCGCGTGGCACCCGGCAGCACGGCCTGCACGCGCACGCCGTGCTTGCCCAGTTCGTTTTGCAGCGACTGGCTCAGGTTCAGCACGAAGGCCTTGGTGCCGCTGTAGGCGCCGTTGAACATTTCAGGCGCCAGCGCCAGCACCGAGGCGATGTTGATCAGCGTGCCGCCCTTGCGCGCGATGAAGCCGGGCGCAACCGCCGCTGCCAGACGCAGCACCGCCGTGATGTTGAGCTGGATCATGGCGTCGTATTTTTCAACGTCGCCATCCGCCAGTTCGCCGGCGATCGCCATGCCTGCGTTGTTGACCAGCATCGCCACGGAGGCGTCGCTGCGCAGGCGCTGTTCGACTTTAAGCAGGTCAGCCTTGTTGACCAGATCGGCCGGCAATACTTCCACCTTCACGGCGGTTTCCCGACGCAGGCGCTCCGCCAGTTTTTCCAGGCGTTGCACGTCGCGTGCGACCAGGATCAGGTCGTAGCCGCGGTGGGCCAGACGATCGGCGTAGGTGGCGCCGATGCCGGTCGAGGCGCCGGTGATCACGGCGGTGCCGGACTTATTGCTTGTTGCGTTGCTCATCTTGTTCTCCGAAAGGTTAGAAGTAATGCCCGACCATTCGGACAGTTACTTTCATTATAATAGTAACTAAACGCATGTCAAGCAAGCACACTATTTCAATCGGATCGATAGGGAATGGCTAAGGCCGACGCACGCGCTCTTTCCGCATCGGCGAAGAATGCAGATGCGGATGTGGACAGAAAGTGCTTGCGCGGAATATTTCCGGCGAAGCAGTGCGCCCGATGGACGCAATGGATCACTCGCGGATCACTCGCCGAGCAGCAGGCCCGGGAAGTTGCGCATGGTGCGCACGAACGGCGCAGTGTTGCCGAGCGCGCGCGAAACCACCAGCGCGCCATGCAGGGAAATCATCGCGTCCTCGGCGCGGCGTGCGGCCTCTTCGGCGCCGACGCCGGTTTCGGCGACCACGGCGGCCAGCGCCTTGATCAGACCGCTCAGGCGCTGCTTCAGGTATTGTTGAAACAAATCGCCCGCTTCGCCGATGGTGAACAGGTCGGTCAGGCACGGCTTGGCGCCCTTGGCGTAAAACTCGCTCAGTCCGGCGCTGAACTTCTTCAGGCGCTTTTCCGCCGGCGCGTCTTCCGCCAGCGCCGGCATCACATGCTCGCCGAGCCAGATGCCGACCGCTTCCAGCGCCGCTTCAGCCATGTCTGCCTTGCCGTTGGGGAAGTAATGGTAGAGACTGGATTTGCCCAGGCCGGTGGCTTGCGACAGGCTCGCCAGGGTCGCCCCCTGATATCCCGAACGCCGGAACTCGGCAAGGATGCGTTGGACGACTTCATCTCGGGACAAGGTAGGCGCGGGCATAAGCGTGATTTCAAGATTAAGTGAGGCTGACGGACTGCATGAAGGCGACATGAACGCGTCCGCAACGCGCCGCCCGGATGCAATTACGTGCGATTACGTGCTTGCGGACAGGTGACGGCGCGGTTTTCGTTTTCAAGGATTATAAATTTATTTGACAATACGATTTCGATTGTTTATTGTACCGATCGTTCGGTACAGTTTATTGAGGATACGACCGATCCGCCGCTTTCGTTGCCATCGTTGTCATTATCATCATCCAGAGGAGATTCCGCCATGCAACCCAACCAACCCATCCGCCTCTACGGCTTTCCGCTTTCCGGCCATAGCCATCGCGTGCAGTTGTTCCTGAACATGCTCGGCTTGCCGCATGAGTTCATCTATGTCGACCTGCCCAACAAGGCGCAAAAGGAAGCCTCGTTCCTCGCCAGGAATCCGCGCGGCCAGGTGCCGGTGATCGAGGACGGCGACATTACGCTGTACGACTCGACTGCCATCTTGGTCTACCTCGCCAGGCAATACGGCGACGGTGGTTGGCTGCCCGGCGATCCCGTCGACGCAGCACGCGTACAGCAATTCCTCTCGCTGGCCTCGGGCGAAGTGCTTGAAGGTCCGGCCAAGGCGCGCATGGTGAAACTCTTCAACGCGCCTTTGGATTATCAGCAAGCAAAGGAAAAAGCATTCTCGTTGCTGCAACTGCTGGACGCGCACCTGGCCGGCCGCAACTTCCTGGTCGGTACGCGCCCGACCATTGCCGACATCGCCTGTTACAGCTACGTTGCGCATGCGCCCGAAGGTGGCGTCAGCCTGGATGCTTATCCGCATGTGCGCGGCTGGGTCGCCCGTATCGAAAGCCTGCCGGACTTCGTGCCGATGCCCGCTTCGCCGTTGGCGGCGTGATCGTTGGTTGATGCGATGAACCGACAAAGCCGGAGCCGACCATGAACGAATTCATCCCCGCCCCGCCGCCCGACAACGCCTTCCACTCCGGCGAGCTGCATGCGCAACAGCGCGCCGGCGCGCTGGAGAAGATGGCGACCATCGGTTCCAAGGTGATTCGCACCTTCATGCCGGAGCAGCATCGGCAATTCTTCGGACAATTGCCGTTCATGCTGATCGGCAGCCAGGACGACGACGGCCAACCCTGGGCGTCGATCCTGGTCGGCGAGCCCGGCTTTGTTTCATCTCCCGACGAACAGCGGCTCGACATCCGCGCACAACCGCATCGCTCCGATCCTTTGCACGATAACCTGCGCGAAGGCGCGGCGCTCGGTTTGCTGGGGATCGAACCGCACACGCGGCGGCGCAATCGCGCCAACGGCATTGCCCACAGTTTCGACCGCGACGGATTTTCGGTCGCCATCGCCCAGAGCTTCGGCAATTGTCCCAAATACATACAGGCGCGCGAGCCACGGCTGGTCGATATCGATGCGGCGGCCGTCGCCGTAGAGGAAAGCGCGGTGCTGACGCCGGCGATGCAGCGCATCATCGCCGCCGCCGACACCTTTTTCATTGCCACCGCCGTCCACGGAGAAGCCAATCGCACCGAAGGACGGCACGGCGCCGATGTCTCGCATCGCGGCGGCAAGCCGGGATTCGTTCGCATCGATGGCGACCGCACACTGACGGCGCCGGACTTCGTGGGCAACTTTTTCTTCAACACCATCGGCAATCTGCTCACGCACCCGCGCGCCGGATTGCTGTTCGTCGATTTCGCCAGCGGCGACCTGCTCTATCTGGCAGTCGTCGCCGAAGTCATCTGGGGCGGCGCCGACGTGGAGTCCTATGCAGGCGCGCAAAGGCTGCTGCGCTTTCAGGTGACGCAAGCGAAGCTGGTCAGTTCGGTGCTTCCGCTGCGCTGGGGCGAGGCGGTGCAATCACCGTTTCTGGAATCCATGGGCACATGGAGCTGATTCACCGCAGGGAAAGGAAAACGCGCGTTCCGGGAACGTCGCTGAAGTCGGCTGTATTCAATTGATCCAAGGACATTCCTGAATGCTCTCGATGACTTTGTAGAGTGCGGCGAAGCCGGTATTGTCGAATACTTCCCGCACCGCCGGCTGCATACCCGCCACGAGTAACCGGTCGCGCGCGCCCTGCGCCTTTTTGCTGAGCAGGAAAAGCACGCGCAAACCCGCCGACCCGAGCTCCGTCAATTCACTGAAATCCAGGATCAGTCTCCTTGCCGTGCCGTCGCATCGCATGGTCAATTGCCTCACGAACTCCGACGCGCCGGCCGAGTCCAGCCGGCCGGCCGCGCGAACGATCAACACTTCATTGCTTTGGCTTGTTTCAATCTTCATGATTTTTCTCGTCAGACAATTCCGCCTCGTCGTGATAAAAATCGGGCGACGTATTTAGCGTCTTCCCAACCATCACCAACCCCGTGGATTAAACACGAATTCATTGCCATCTCCCGCCAAATCCAATAAATATTGCATTTTCTAAAATTAATGAAGTTGCTTCATCGATGATTTACCAGGCAGACCGATAAATACATCACAATGTGATATATTTATTTTCCTGTATTCCTGGACGACAACAGTTCCTTTCATCCTTCTTGAACAACTTCCACCATGCGCCACCAACGCGACTTCGGCCTTGATCGCCGCGTACTTTTCCTCGCCTGCATTGCCGTCGGCATCGGCATGGCCGCCACCGTCGCCGCCTTCGTACTGCTGAACCTGATTCATTTCTTTACCAACCTGTTCTTTTTTCAGACGTTTTCGCTCGCCGACCGTTCACCGGCGGAACACACGCTCGGCATGTGGGTGATGGCGGTCCCGGTTGCCGGCGGACTCATCGTCGGACTGATGGCGCGTTTCGGCTCCGACAAGATTCGCGGCCACGGCATTCCGGAAGCGATCGAAGCGATTCTGTTCGGCAAGAGCAAGATGTCCGGCAAGGTCGCATTGCTCAAGCCGCTGGCCTCCGGCATCGTCATCGGCAGTGGCGGTCCGTTCGGTGCCGAAGGGCCGATCATCATGACCGGCGGCGCCATCGGCTCGCTGATCGCCCAGCATTTCCATGTCAGCGCGGCGGAACGCAAAACGCTGCTGGTCGCAGGGGCCACCGCCGGCATGACCGCCGTGTTCGGCACGC